>NZ_CP113529.1:2426326-3639489 GCF_026723865.1 Mycobacterium sp. Aquia_216
CCTCACTGAGCACCTCAAGCTGCACAAGCACGACCACCACTCGCGGCGCGGTTTGCTGCTGCTGGTCGGGCGGCGGCGCCGGCTGATCAAGTACATCTCGCAGATCGACGTCGAGCGCTACCGCTCGCTGATCGATCGGCTGGGCCTGCGTCGCTGACGCCGGGCCCATCCCACGCCGACCTGGCGGGCCAAGTTCGCCGGTGTAGAGTGGGAGCGTTCTGGGCCAGTCTGGCCTGAACGAATGGTGCGGTGCGCACAGATCCGTGTGTTCCGTTCCAGCGTGTCACGACGGAAGCAGCCCGGTCTGTATCGGGCGGTCTTCGGTAGTGGCAGCCGGGCTCTCCGGATCTGGGGCAGGTCGGCCGCTTCGATCGATGGCCGTAGCCGCATTCAGACTTTAGTTTCGCGAGGGTTGCTCCGAACCCTCTGCGGGTTGCGTGTGACCACGCGAAAAAGCTGAATAACCCAGAGAGGCTGTACGGACACCTATGTCTGTAGCTCAAATTGATGAAGGCGTGTTCGAGACGACCGCCACAATCGACAACGGGACCTTTGGTACCCGGACCATTCGTTTCGAGACCGGCCGGCTGGCCCAGCAGGCCGCCGGGGCCGTCGTCGCCTACCTCGACGACGAGAACATGCTGCTGTCGGCGACCACCGCCAGCAAGTCACCCAAGGAACACTTCGACTTCTTCCCGCTGACGGTCGACGTCGAGGAGCGGATGTACGCCGCCGGCCGCATCCCCGGCTCGTTCTTCCGTCGTGAGGGCAGGCCCTCCACCGACGCGATCCTGACCTGCCGGCTGATCGACCGTCCGCTGCGGCCGTCGTTCATCTCCGGCCTGCGCAACGAGATCCAGGTCGTGGTGACGATCTTGAGCCTGGACCCCAACGACCTGTATGACGTGCTGGCGATCAACGCCGCGTCGGCCTCCACCCAGATAAGTGGGCTGCCGTTCTCCGGCCCCATCGGGGGCGTGCGGGTCGCGCTGATCGACGGCACCTGGGTCGCGTTCCCGACCGTCGAGCAACTCGAGGGTGCCGTGTTCGACATGGTCGTGGCCGGCCGCATCGTGGGCACCGACGCTGACGGCAAGCCCGACGTCGCCATCATGATGGTCGAGGCCGAGGCCACCGAAAAGGTGATCGAGCTCGTCGAGGGCGGCGCTCAGGCGCCGACGGAAACCGTTGTGGCAGAAGGCCTGGAGGCCGCCAAGCCGTTCATCGCCGCGCTGTGTACCGCGCAGCAGGAACTGGCCGACGCGGCCGCCAAGCCCGTCGGTGAGTACCCGACATTCCCGGACTACCAGGAAGACGTCTACTACGCGGTCGCTTCGGTGGCCACCGACGAGCTAGCGAAGGCGCTGACCATCGGCGGCAAGGCCGAGCGTGACGCGCGCACCGACGAGCTCAAGGCCGAGGTGCTCGACCGGCTCACCGGGGACTCAGCGACCTACGAGGGCCGCGAGAAAGAGGTCAGTGCCGCGTTCCGGTCGCTGACCAAGAAGCTGGTCCGCCAGCGCATCCTGACCGACCACTTCCGCATCGACGGACGCGGCATCACCGACATCCGCGCGTTGTCGGCCGAGGTCGCCATCGTTCCCCGCGCGCACGGCAGCGCGCTGTTCGAGCGCGGCGAGACCCAGATCCTGGGTGTGACCACGCTGGACATGGTCAAGATGGCCCAGCAGATCGACTCGCTGGGGCCGGAAACCTCCAAACGGTACATGCACCACTACAACTTCCCGCCGTTCTCCACCGGCGAGACCGGCCGGGTCGGCTCGCCCAAGCGGCGTGAGATCGGGCATGGTGCGCTCGCCGAGCGGGCCCTGATCCCGGTGCTGCCCAGCGTCGAGGAATTCCCCTACGCGATCCGCCAGGTGTCGGAAGCGTTGGGCTCCAACGGTTCCACGTCGATGGGATCGGTCTGTGCGTCCACGCTCGCGTTGCTCAACGCCGGTGTGCCGCTGAAGGCGCCGGTCGCCGGCATCGCGATGGGCCTGGTCTCCGACGACATAGAAATCGAGGCGGGAGACGGCACGAAATCGACCGAGCGCCGCTTCGTCACCCTGACCGACATCCTGGGTGCCGAGGACGCGTTCGGCGACATGGACTTCAAGTGCGCCGGCACCAAGGATTTCGTGACGGCGCTGCAGCTGGACACCAAGCTCGACGGAATCCCGTCGCAGGTGCTCGCGGGTGCGCTGTCGCAAGCCAAGGACGCCCGGCTGACCATCCTCGAGGTGATGGCCGAGGCCATCGACGAGCCCGACCAGATGAGCCCGTACGCGCCGGTGGTGACCACCATCAAGGTCCCAGTGGACAAGATCGGTGAGGTCATCGGCCCCAAGGGCAAGATGATCAATTCCATCACTGAGGAGACCGGCGCGCAGATCTCCATCGAGGACGACGGCACCGTGTTCGTCGGCGCCACCAACGGTCCCTCGGCGCAGGCCGCGATCGACAGGATCAACGCCATCGCCAATCCGCAGTTGCCGACGGTCGGGGAGCGATTCCTCGGAACTGTAGTCAAGACAACGGATTTCGGTGCGTTCGTGTCGCTGCTGCCCGGCCGTGACGGTCTGGTGCACATCTCCAAGCTCGGTAGGGGTAAGCGCATCGCCAAGGTCGAGGACGTGGTGAACGTCGGCGACAAGCTGCGCGTGGAGATCGCCGACATCGACAAGCGGGGCAAGATCTCGCTGGTCCTGGTGGCCGAGGATGATGGCGCCGAGAATGGGTCAGCCCCCGACGCTCCTGCCCCGGAGACCGCATCAGCCGATGCCGCCAGCTCAGTCTAGAAGGCCAGCAGCTGATCCAGCGCTGCGGCGGGGCAAGCACACCGCCGCAGCAAAACCCGAACACCAGGCCGGTTTGCGGCGCACGATGCTGCCGGGCGGGCTGCGAGTGGTCACCGAGCATCTGCCCGCGGTGCGCTCCGCGTCGGTCGGGGTGTGGGTCGGCGTCGGATCGCGAGATGAAGGCGCCACCGTTGCCGGTGCGGCGCACTTCCTCGAGCATCTGCTGTTCAAGTCGACGCCGACGCGGACGGCTGTGGACATTGCCCAGTCGATGGATGCCGTCGGCGGTGAGCTGAACGCGTTCACCGCCAAGGAGCACACCTGCTACTACGCGCACGTGCTCGACAGCGATCTGGAGCTGGCCGTCGACCTGGTCGCCGACGTGGTCCTCAACGGCCGCTGCGCCGTCAAGGACGTCGAGGTGGAACGCGGCGTCGTCCTCGAGGAAATCGCGATGCGCGACGACGACCCGGAGGACGCGCTGGGTGACATGTTCCTCTCGGCGCTCTTCGGTGATCATCCGGTCGGGCGTCCGGTTATCGGTACCGCGCAGTCCGTGTCGGCGATGACCCGGGCCCAGCTGCACTCCTTCCATATGCGGCGCTACACGCCGGAACGGATGGTCGTCGCGGTGGCCGGCAATGTCGACCACGACGAGGTGATCGCGTTGGTGCGGGAGCACTTCGGATCGCGTTTGGTGCGCGGGCGCCAGCCGGTTTCGCCGCGCAAAGGGGCCGGACGCGTGAGCGGCCACCCGGGACTTTCGGTGGCCAAGAGGGATGCCGAGCAGACGCACGTGCTGCTGGGCGTGCGCACTCCCGGACGCACCTGGGAACATCGCTGGGCGTTGTCGGTGCTGCACACCGCCCTGGGTGGCGGGCTGAGTTCCCGGCTGTTCCAAGAGGTTCGCGAACTACGCGGGCTGGCCTATTCGGTCTACTCGTCGGTCGACATGTTTTCCGACAGTGGTGCGCTGTCGGTGTATGCCGCGTGCTTGCCTGAGCGGTTCTCCGACGTGATGCGGGTGACCAGCGACGTGCTCGAATCGGTGGCACGCGACGGCATCACCGAGGCGGAATGCCGCATCGCCAAGGGCTCCATGCGTGGCGGGATCGTTCTCGGCCTGGAAGACTCCAGTTCTCGTATGAGCCGCATCGGTCGTAGCGAATTGAACTATGGGAAGCACCGCAGCATCGAGCACACCCTGCGGCAGATCGACGACGTCACCGTCGACGAGGTCAACGCGGTGGCCGGCCAGCTGCTGGCCAAGCGCTTCGGTGCCGCTGTCCTGGGTCCGTATGCTTCGAAACGATCTCTGCCGCAACAACTTCGGGCGATGGTACGGTAGCTCAATGTCCGCCTCCTCACTCGCGCCGTGCCGGCGCTCGCCGTCGCTGGACTAGCCGGATGGTACTGGGTTTTTGGGACATCGCGGTGCCGATCGTTGGCGCCCCGATGTCGGGCGGACCCGGCAGCCCGGCGTTGGCGGCGGCGGTGTCCAACGCGGGCGGACTCGGATTCGTCCCCGGTGGGTACTTGAGCGCGGAGCAGTTTGCCGAAGACGTCGCCGCGGCGCGCGCCGCCACCACCGGACCGCTAGGTGTGAACCTGCTTGTGCCGCAACCCAGTGTCGCCGACTGGGTGGCATTGGACTTCTACGCAGACGAGCTGGAAGGCGTCGCCGAGCACTACCAGGTTCACGTCGGCCGGCCCGAGTACGGCCACGACGACGACTGGGCGCGCAAGCTCGAGGTGGTAGCCGACCTCCGCCCGGAGCTGGTGTCCTTCACCTACGGAGTGCCGTCGCCGGATGTGATCCGGCGGTTCGGCGCGCTCGGGCTGTTGGTGATGGTCACGGTGACATCGCTTTACGAGGCGGGGGTGGCCGTCGCCGCCGGTGCGGACAGCCTCGTGGTGCAGGGCCCCGATGCCGGGGGGAACCGCGCCACCTTCGCGCCCGACATGGACCCCGGCAGCGAGACGCTGCACCAGCTGATCGACCGCATCCACCGGGCGCATCGCGACGTCCCGCTGATCGCCGCGGGTGGGCTGGGCACCGCCGAGGATGTCGCGGGCGTGCTGCGCAGGGGAGCGGTGGCCGCACAGCTGGGAACCGCGCTGCTGCTCAGCGACGAAGCCGGCACCAGCCAGGCCCATCGCACTGCCATGCAGAATCAACTCTTCGGAAAGACCATCGTCACGCGCGCGTTCTCGGGCCGGTATGCGCGCGGCCTGGAAAACGAGTTCATTCGTCTCTTCGACAACGTGGCGCCGCTGGGCTATCCCGAGGTCAATCAGATGACGCTGCCGATTCGGGAGGCCGCGACCGAGCGGGAAGATCCGCATGGGATGAACCTCTGGGCGGGAACGTCGTTCCGCAAGGCGCAGCCCGGTCCGGTGGCCGATATCGTCGCGAGCCTCGCGCCCAACGACTAGCGCGGCGCAGGTCCATGACCGCCCGGCCGAGCTCGAGCACCACTACCACGCGTACATCGGGCTTTTCGCGGCCGCTGATCGCCGAGGTGACGAGGTCGGTGCTGGGATGGCTGACCGGGCAGGGCTGAGCGTCAGGCCAGTACGCCGGCCGGTTCGGTAAACGGCAAGCCCAGGTCGGCGGCCACCCGCTGCGACAGCAGCGCACCCTCGTGCGTCGAGAGGCCTTTGGCCAGAGCGGGATTCGACCGGCAGGCCGCCTGCCAGCCCTGGTCGGCAAGCCGCAGCACGTATGGCATGGTCGCGTTGGTCAGCGCGTACGTCGACGTCTTCGGTACCGAGCTGGGCATGTTCGCCACGCAGTAGAACAGCGTGTCGTGCACCGCGAACGTCGGGTTGTCGTGGGTGGTGGGTCGCGAATCCTCGAAGCAACCGCCCTGATCGATCGAGATGTCCACCAGCACCGCGCCCGGTTTCATCTGTGCAACAAGAGAATTCGTGATCAGCTTCGGCGCTTTGGCACCGGGTACCAAGACGGCCCCGATCACCAGGTCGGCGCGTTTGACGGCGCCTTCGAGTTCGTAGGCCGACGAGTGGCGGGTCTGGATGCGCCCGGTGAACTCGGCGTCGAGCAATCGCAACTTGTCGATGTTGAGATCGAGCACCATCACACTGGCCCCCATGCCGCTGGCCACCCGGGCCGCGTTGTAACCGGCGGTGCCGGCGCCGACGACCACGACGTCGGCGGGCTTGACGCCGGGCACCCCGCCCATCAGCACGCCGCGGCCGCCCTGCGTCCGCATCAGGTGGTACGCCCCGACTTGAGCGGACAGCCGGCCGGCGACCTCGCTCATCGGGGCCAGCAGCGGAAGTGCGCCGTCGGCGCTCTGGACGGTCTCGTAGGCGATCGACGTTGTGCCGGAAGCCAATAGCGCGTCGGTGCAGGCACGCGACGCGGCCAGATGCAGGTAGGTGAACAGGACCTGCCCCGACCGCAACAGGGCGTATTCGGCCGCCATCGGCTCCTTGACCTTGAGCAGCAGGTCGGCGTCGCCCCACACCTGCTCGGCGGAGGTGAGCACCTGGGCTCCTGCCGCCTTGAACTCCATGTCGGTGATCGCCGACCCTTCACCGGCGCCGGCCTGGACGAGCACCTCGTGGCCGCGGTGCGTCAATTCGGCGACGCCTGCCGGGGTGATGGCCACCCTGAACTCGTTGTTTTTGGTCTCGGTGGGAATGCCGACTCGCATTCCTCAATTGTGAAGAAATTTCGGCCAACCGGCAAACAGGCTGATGTTAATTCCATAAGATCGGTATATGACTGATAGGTCAACGGATATCGCGGACAGACTGAGGAAGGCGCCGAAGAATGTTCGGCCTGCCGACCTCGACGACGTGGACCGCAGAATTCTGAGTCTGCTGCACGCCGACGCGCGGATCACGAACAACGCGCTCGCTGACGCGGTCGGGATCGCTGCGTCGACGTGTCATGGCCGGGTGCGGCGGCTGGTGGACCTCGGTGTCATCCGGGGTTTCTACACCGACATCGACCCGGTCGCGGCTGGCATGCCGCTGCAGGCGATGATCTCGGTCAGCCTGCAATCCAATGCGCGCGGCAAGATCCGCAGCTTTATTCACCAGATTCGGGGCAGGCGGCAGGTGATGGATGTCTACTTCCTCGCCGGGGCAGACGATTTCCTCCTGCACGTCGCGGCCCGCGACACCGAGGACCTGCGTTCCTTCGTGGTGGAGAACCTCAACGCCGACGCCGACGTCGCCGGGACCCAGACCTCATTGATCTTCGAACATCTCCGCGGTGCCGCGCCCATCTAAGACCGCCCATCTATACGGCCTGGAGAAAACCCGGTACCGGCGGTTTCGCATATTCGGTCGGCGAACTTATACTTGCCATGCCCGATGTTCACCGAGACGACGATGCTCGGTGTCACGCTGAGGTAGGGGGCCACGATGTTCACCGTCGACGACCAGGCCGCAGGTCCGCACGACGCGTCACTCGACCACGAGCGGCTCGTGCTCGAGGCCCGTGATGTCGCATTCGACTGGGCGAAGCTTCCGGTCCACTACGTGCCCAACGAGCCGTTCACCACTCACATGCTCAACGTCCTGCACCTGCTGCTGCCCGCGGGTGAGGAATTCTTCGTCGAGGTGTTCAAGCGAGCACTGCCGTTGATCAAGGACGACCAGCTGCGACTGGATGTGCAGGGGTTCATCGGCCAGGAGGCGGTGCATTCTCAGGCACATTCGGGGGTGCTCGCCCGGTTCGACGCTCAGGGCATCGACGTGACGCCCTACACCGGCCAGATCCGGTGGATGTTCGAGAAGATCCTGGGGCCGCGGCCCGGGTGGAGCAAACGCCGACAGGACAGCTGGCTATTGGAGCAGGTGTCGTTCGTTTCCGCGATCGAGCATTACACGGCCATCTTGGGCGAGTGGATACTGAACACCCCCGCGCACGACGGGATCGGCACCGATCCGGTGATGCTGGACATGCTGCGCTGGCACGGCGCCGAAGAGGTCGAGCACAAGGCGGTCGCGTTCGACACCATGAAGCATCTGCGGGCCGGGTACTGGCGGCAGGTGCGCGCGCAGCTGGTCGTCTCGCCAGCGATGTTGCTGTTGTGGATTCGCGGTGTGCGGTATCTGTATTCCGTGGATCCACAACTGCCCCCGGGCGCCAAGCCGCGCTGGCGCGATTACGTCAACGCAGCCCGTCGGGGCCTGCTGCCCGGCCCGCTGCGATTCGTGCGCGGCATCGCCGATTACTACCGGCCGGGCTTCCACCCGTCACAGTTGGGCGGGCTCGGGCTGGCGGTCGACTATCTGGCCGTATCACCTGCCGCGAGGGCATCGCACTGACCTATGAGCATCAACTTCGGATTCACGCCATCCAATGGTGTCGCTCTGGCCGTGCATCGCTACACCGAAATCGACGCAGCGCGTCCGACCATCCTCGCCATTCACGGTTGGCCCGATAATCACCACGTCTGGGACCCGATCGCCGAAGAGTTCGCGCAGAGCTACCCCGGCCGATACAACTTCGTGGCCTACGATGTGCGCGGTGCCGGTGAATCATCGCGTCCGGCAAAGCAATCCGGGTATGCCTTCGAGCATTTGGTGTCGGACCTCGGCGCGGTGATCGACAGCCTCGGGGTCGAGCAGGTCCACCTGCTCGCGCACGACTGGGGCTCGATTCAGGCCTGGGCCGCCATCACCGACGACTCGGTGATGGACAAGATCGCCTCGTTCACCTCGATCTCGGGCCCGCATCTGCAATACGCGGGCAGGTTCCTGCGGTCGGGGCGCAATCCCCGGACGCTGGCCCAGGTCCTCGGGCAGCTGCTGGCGTCGATGTACATCGGCTTCTTTCTCTGCCCGGTCGTGCCCGAGGTCGCCTTCCGTTCCGGAATCGGCGTGAAGGTCGTTGAGGCGGTTGAGCGTATCGGCCGATCGAGCACCCGAAGTCAACGTCGCGCAACGCCGCGGTCGATCGCCGACTACGTCAACGGGTTGAACCTGTACCGGGCCAACATGCCCGCGCCGATGCTGCTGCCCGGGCGCGATCTGCCGCAGACCAACGTCGCGGTCCAGGTGCTGGCACCGCGCAAAGACCTGTTCGTGACTCCGGCCCTGCAACGGTTCACCGGCGCGATTCCCCCTGGGGGCAGGGTGGTTTCGATCGAAGGCGGTCATTGGGTCGTGACCTCGCGTCCCGATGTCGTGGCCCGGCTGACCAGCGAGTGGGTCGAGCGAAGCGCCGGCGGCCCGCTCGCCGCAAGCGAGCCGTCGACACCGGGCGGCCCACACGAGATACCGGGCAAGCTCGCCTTGATCACCGGTGCGGGTGCCGGCATCGGCCGGGCCACCGCGGTGGAGCTGGCGCGCCACGGTGCCGGCAAGGTGGTCATCGTCGATCGAGACCTCACGGCGGCCAACGAAACCGCGGACGCCGTTCGGGCCGCCTGCGCCGAGGCCGCGGTGTACCAGGTCGATGTCAGCGACGAGGAGTCGATGAATGATCTTGCCGCACAGGTCCTTATCGACCACGGCGTGGTCGATATCCTGGTGAACAATGCCGGTATCGGGATGGCAGGTCGATTCCTGGAGACGAGCTCGCAAAACTGGGAAGACATCATCGGGGTCAATCTGCGCGGCGTCATCTCCGGCACCAGGGCATTCGGTGCGCAGATGGTCGAGCGCGGCGAGGGCGGGACGATCATCAACGTGGCGTCCGCCTCGGCATACCTCCCCTCGAAATCCATGGTCGCCTACAGCACCACGAAGGCGGCGGTGCTGGGGTTCAGCGAATCGCTGCGGGCCGACTTCGCCGACGAGGGCATTACCGTCACCGCCGTGTGCCCCGGATTCGTCAACACCGACATCGCAAAAAACACCGTCTACGCCGGCATGTCGACCGACGAGCAGGCGCGCGCCCGAGACAAGGCCGACGCGGCCTATCGGCGACGCAACTACACGCCGGAAGCCACCGCCGAGGCGATCGTCAAGGCCGTCAAGACCGGTCCGGCCGTGTTGCCGATCGCCGCGGAGTCCAGAATCGGTTACGCGATGCGTCGGATCAGCCCCTCGGCGATTCGGCTGCTCGCGCGGTTGGACTTACGGCCAACGTGAGGGATTTGCCTGTGCGGGAAAGCATCTGGACGAGTAGGCCGGCCGACCTGTACGGCCGGCGCGACCGTGACCGGCTCGGCACCGTACTGTGGGGCATCCGAATATTGTTCGACGGATTCACCTCCGTGTCGCGCTGGGAGCCGTCGCGGGTCAAGCCGGTGCCGCGCACCCAGACCGCCGTCGTCACGAAACGTGAGCTCGTCGCGCCCGATGTGGTCGCCGTGACTTTGGCCGACCCGCAGGGCGGTTTGCTTCCATCCTGGACACCCGGCGGGCATATCGACGTGGTGTTGCCTTCGGGCCGGCGACGCCAGTACTCGCTGTGCGGTCCGCCCGGGCGGCGCACGGACTACCGCATCGCCATCCGCCGAATCGCCGACGGCGGTGGCGGTTCGATCGAAATGCACGACTCGTACGACGTGGGCGATATGCTGGCATTCGAGGGTCCGCGCAACGCCTTTTATCTCGGCACGGCCGAGCGCGACGTGTTATTCGTGATCGGCGGCATCGGCGTCACGCCCATTCTGCCGATGATCCAGGTGGCCCAGCAGCGTGGAATCGATTGGCGTGCCGTCTATGCCGGGCGTAGCCGGGACTACATGCCGCTACTGGACGAAGTGGTCGCGGTGGCGCCCGAGCGGCTGACCGTGTGGGCCGACGATGAACACGGCCGGTGCGCCACCGTTGACGACCTGCTCGCCGATGCCGGGCCGGCGACGGCCGTCTACGTGTGCGGCCCGAGCGGCATGCTCGAGGCGGTCCGCCTGGCCCGAAACGAACACGCCGACGCACCCTTGCATTACGAGCGGTTCAGCCCCCCGCCGGTCGTCGACGGAGCTCCCTTCCAACTCGAGCTCGCGCGGTCGCAGCGACTGCTCAGCGTTCCGGCCAACCGCTCCGCGCTCGATGTCATGCGCGACCTCGATCCGACGACCCCGTATTCCTGCCAGCAGGGTTTCTGTGGGACGTGCAAGGTCAAAGTGCTTGCCGGACAGGTCGATCACCGCGGTCGTACGGCCGTGGGTGACGACGAGATGCTGGTCTGCGTGTCGCGGGCCGAAGCCGACCGGCTCGTCATCGACGCTTAAGGGCATCAGCCTTCGGGCGCCGACTGACGACGTCGATAGCCCACGTGGGACACGCGCACACCGGGCAGCGGCACCCAGTCGAGGCTGCGGTCGTCAAGTTGAAAGTCGTTGTCTTCGTAGAATTGTCGTGCCTCGGCGTTCTCTTCAGCGCACCATAGGATGACGTCACCCGAGGGATTCGAGCGTACGGCTTTGTTGAGCAGGCGCACGCCGACGCCGAGCCCCTTCGCCTCCTCTGCGGTATAGAGGGCGTCGATTTTCAAGTCATCGGGATTGGCAGCGTCGGGTCCGAAGACCGTCATCCCCAGCAACCTGCCGCGGGCCTCGGCGACCCACATGCCCCAGCCCGGCTGATTCAGCGCCTCCGGGTACTTCACCGTGGCCCACAATTTCGGTGTCGAGATCACGTCGAGCACGTGATCCTCCAGGATTCCGGCCAACGACTGCCGCCACACCGGATAGTGCATCGCCGCGACCTTCTCGAAATCGCTTGGTCCGGCTCTACGGATCTTGACGTCCTTGGACTTCACACGGCCACCTTAAGGTCATCTCGTCCGCGAGTGCTCCAGATACGCGACCAGGGCGTTGGTCAGGCCGCGCCGGGCCATATCGAGATCGGCAAACGAGCCCAGCTGGCGCTCCGATACCAGGCCCCGCATCGCGCCCGGGATGAGTGCGGCGGCCTCGCGTACCCGGTCGGGGTCGACGTCGAGCCCCGCGAAGGCGTTCTGACAGGTTTCCAGCCAGCTCTTGCCCCAGGAGAACAATTCGGCGGCCGTTCGCGGGTAGAGGCGCTCGAGCTCGTCGGGGTCGCGGGGCAGGGCGGCGCGCAGGTTTTCGATCGCGCGTGAATCCGGCGCCGCCAGGCCCCGGTAGAGGGTTTCGATGATGGCGCTGACGCGCTCGCGCAGGGGTGCGCTCGGTCGGACCGGTGTCGACAGTGTCGAGAACGTCGCCTCGCGTCGCTTGGCGGTGCGGTGCAGCACGGCCGCCCAGAACCCATCGGTGTCGCCGAACTGATACTGCACGGCGCCCCAGGTGGCGCCGATCTCCTTGGCGATGCGATTGGCCGACACCGAGCCCGGCTCGCCCGAGGCCAGTGACCGCAACGCGGCCTCCAGCATGTTCTCGCGAGTTGCGCTGCCGCGCCGGTTCGGACGCCGGCCCACGATTCCGGCCTTTGAAACCTGCCGGGTCGCCCGCTGCGCCATCGGCCGATCCTAATCGATTGCCTGCGAGCGGCGGGTTAGTGCAAGCAGACGATCTTCCCCCAGCCCGAAGAGTTGCTAGTCACGGGTGGTTCGAAGCGCATGGATGCCGTCGTCGATTGCGGCCTTCAGATAACTCGGATCTCCTGTGGCCAAGAGTATTTCGGCGCCCCCCTGGATTCCGGCGACCAGTGCGGCCGCGCTCCGGTCCGCGTCGAGCCCGGCGTCGACCGCGCCTTCGCGTTGCAAGCTGCGGATAGCGGTGGCGATCTGATCGTGCCAACGCTCGATGAGCGCCAACGTGACAGCCTGTTTGCCCATCGACGCTGTCGTCGCAACCTCGATCAGTGACGCCCATATCCGCAAATCCGCGGGCTCGGGCTGAAGCAGCTGGCCGTCGTCGTTCATTGGTGGGTCAACTCATCGACCCAACGGCGCATCACCAAGCATCAACAGAAGCTACAACCGGCCGCGGCCATTTTTTACCTACTAGGACACACTCGGCACGGTAATGTCCTGATTGCGAAGGTCTTTGGCCGATATATGCTGGTCGCGGCTATTTGGTAGCCGTCCGCAGAGCGGTGATGGCGCCGTCGATCGCGGCTTCGAGGAAACTCGCGTCGCCGGTAGCGAAAAGGATTCCGGCTCCCCCCTGAATGCCGGCCAGTAGCGCGGCAGCGCTGCGGTTGGCGTCCACGCGATGATCGATTTTGCCCTGATCCTGCAAGCACCGAATGCCCGCGGTGATCTGGTCACGCCATTGCTGGATCAGTCTCGCCGTGACGGCCTGGGTGTCGGGGGAGGAACGACCCAGTTCGGATATCAGCACGGAGATCGGACAGGACCGTGCCTGACGGCGGTAGCGCTCGACGACGGCGTCGCGCCACCGCTGCCACGCGGCCCATGAGGTCAGCTCGCCAAGGTACGGCTGTTGTTCGGCCAACACCAAATCGGCCTCGTGCTCAGCCACCGTCAGCAGCAAGTCGTCCCGGCCCCCGGGAAAGTAGTGGAACAGTTGACTCTTCGACGTTCGGGTTCGGGCCAAGATGTGGTCCAAGGTGGTCGCCACCACACCGTTGGCACGGATCTCTTCGGCGGCGCCCTCGATGATTCGGCGCCGCGTGGCGGCGCCCTTTCTGGTCAGCTTTTGGACTTGCAAGTCCATTTTTTTCGACTCAGACTCCGGAGTCATGTTTCCCAACCCTACGCGAGGATTCGACCGCACAGCGCTCGTCTGCGGCTCTAGCGGGTAGGTGCACGCGACCGTTCACTCGCTGAAACGAATACGAAGGGACGGAAGTGATTGCGCATAACTCCGATACGCCACCCCATGACCGGACGACCCATCATTCGCTTGAAGATCTGCGTGCCGTCTTTCCGTTCCAGGATTCCGTGGGCCTGGTCAACCGCGACAACCAGTTCTCACTGACCCAACGTGTCGGGCATCTGGGACCGTTGACCATCCTCGACCTGGCGTTCGGCACCGATACCTGGATCCGGTGCCTCGACGAACGTCCCTACTACATGGTCAGCGTTCCCTTCGCGGGCGCAATTGAGCTGCTGCACAGGGACTCATCGATCGCGGTGGGACCTGGTCGTGCCGCTCTGTGCCTGCCGGAGGGGGAGCTGTTGGTATCGCGGTGGGCGGGCGGTGGCCGAACGATCACACTGCGGGTCGACCGCGATGTCGTCGAGGATGCGCTCAGTGACGCGGTCGGCCAGGAGATGACATCGCAGGTTGCCTTCAAGCCCTGCCTGCTCACCACTCGGGGTGCGGCGCGCAGCTGGGTGCAGATGGTGTTGATGCTCAATCACGAACTCTTCAAGGCTGACAACGCGCTTTGTCAACCGCTCGTCTCGGGTCCATTCATCGAAAGCCTGGTGCATGGATTGCTGCTTGCCACCGATCACCCTTACCGCGGGATTCTGGAGGCCGAGGCGAGACACGTGGCGCCCCAGACGATACGGACCGCGGTCGAAATCATCGAAGCCGAGCCGCACCTGCCGTTGCGAGTGTCCTCGTTAGCGGCACGCAGCCATGTCAGCACACGTGCGTTGCAACAGGGTTTTCAGCGCCATATGGGATTGTCTCCGATGAGTTACCTGCGGCAGGTGCGGCTGCGCCGCGCACACCAAGATCTGCTGGATTCGGACCCATCGTTGGAAACGGTCGAATCGATAGCCTCGCGTTGGGGTTTCACCAATCCGGGTCGTTTCGCGGCCGCACATGCCGCTCGATACGGCGAAAACCCCGCACAGACCTTGCGCCGATCTCGATATGCGCGTGCCCTGCGTTGGGCGTAGAGTGCGCAGCCCAAGCGGCCCTTCGGTGTTCGCAAACCGTACTGCTTCGTGCGGACATCGTCCGGGCTACGCGCGAATGCTCCAGAATCTGCATACATTCGTCTGGTAGCACACCGAGCGATCTGTGGAGTGGAAGTGACCAACCCAGCGCCAGAGGCAGTTTTGAGCGACGGCGACACGCGTCGACGCCGAAGCTACGGCCGTGGCCGGGGATACTGCGGCAGGAAGCCATCGAGGCTCGGAAGCGGTTCCGCCGAGACGGAACTAGCGTGGTCGTTTGCCGACATTGCGGGCCGTCATCTCGACGCCGCCCAGCGAAATGAGGTGTTTGTCGCGATCGGCGTGGGGGAAACGTTCGCCGCGATCTGCCTACTTCTTGACGCGGTCACCCGCGTGGACGCCAGGGTCGAGGCTTGGCTGGCGGCACGGCTGTGGACCTGGCTGGACGCCTACGCCGGACACGAGGATGAGCCGCGTCTTCGTCTCTTGATTCGCCAGGCGACGTTTGGCGGCTGGGACTAGCCCTCGCTGATAGGAGTGGGGAACTGGCGCTCGGGGTGATGGTAGTCGTTGGTTCCCGTGCCAACGTCGAACTGCGGCGGTGGAATCCACTCGGTGCGGCCGTTCGCTAGTTTCCTTGTCCGCCAGCCCATTCCGACGAGTTTGTGGTGGGGTTTGCAGGCGAACGTGAGTTGGTCGGCATCGGTCGACCCGCCGCCTGCCCAGTCGTCGACGTGGTGGACTTCGCACCAATAGCCTGGGGTGTCGCAGCCAGGGTGCGTGCAGCCGCGATCCTTGGCGTACAGGACGACCCGTTGATCCGGTGTGGCGACGCGGCGAGAACGGCCGAGATACAGTGGTCGGCTTTGATGCTCGTCGAATACGGCCAAGTAGTGGTAGGCGTGACTGGCCATCCGGATCACGTCACGCATGGGCAGCAGCGTTCCGCTGCCCGTCACCGCCCGGCCGGTGCCCGTCGTCAGCTCCTGCAGCGTGGTTGACACGACGACGGTCACCGGCAATCCGTTGTGCCGGCCGAGTTTCGGGTCACCCAACTGGCTGCGGACCAATGCATTGAGCGCGTCGTGCCGACGCTGGCCGGGCGTTCGCACATCCCTATGGGTGGCCTCATCGGCGGGTTCGTCTGCCGTACCGGGTGCTTCATCATCCGGGTTGCACATGCCGGGTGCGGCGAATCGCGCGAGCCAGCCGTCGATGTTGGCGCGCAGTTCCGGCGAGGCGACGAGCCTTCCGATGCTCATTCCGTCGCTACGTTGCCCGCACCAGGTGAAGGCGCGCTGGCGTGCGCGGTCGGAATCGGAGAAGTTGCCGTCGGGGTTGAGATGCAGCGCGAGCCGGTGCGCGGCTTTTTCCAGCTGATCGGGGCGCAGTTTGGCGGCTTGCTCGGCAAGAAATCGCTCGGCCTGGTCGACGACGTCGGCGGGTGTCGCGTCGGGAAGGTCGCGGAAGAATCCCTGAATCACCCGCAGGTGCTGCGCATCGAGTTCGCCCGCCCGCCAAGCCTTCGCGGTAGCCGGCAGTTCCGGCGGCAATTCCTGACCGGTGAGAGTCAAACGCTCAGACAGCTGTTCGGCGTCGTGCAGCCGGCGGCGGGCCTCGGCGTAACTGATCCGCAGCGAGTCGCCGATGACTTTGTGGACGGGGCCACCCACGTCGGCGGGATCCTCCTTGGCGAGGCTGGCGATCACGTCGTGGCTCGCCGCGATCTGTCGTCGCTGCGAGGCCTCCATCCGTTCGAGCACCAGCAGCCGGACAGCGGGAGTCAGCACATCGAAGTTCAGGCCGCGAATCGCAGCGTCGCCGGTGTCCAGCGTGTCCAGGGCAGCGGATACTTCTGACGAAACCTCAATCGAATGCATGTTCGAATTTTATTGGTGATTATCGCCCCGGGCTACGGTAAAGGCGCAGCCTGTGCATCAACGCTCAACTGTGGAGAAAACCCGCGGGACCGTCCGTCTAGGGTGAAGGCCATGCGGGTAGGAGTGCTGGGAGCCAAGGGCAAGGTCGGGTCGGCGATGGTGGCCGGTGTGCAGGCCGCCGAGGACCTGACCTTGTCCGCCGAAGTCGACGCCGGCGACCCGATGAGTCTGCTGACCGAGGGCGACACCGAGGTCGTGATCGATTTCACCCACCCCGACGTGGTGATGGGCAACCTGGAGTTCCTGATCGGCAACGGAATTCACGCTGTGGTGGGGACCACCGGCTTTACCGCCGAGCGGCTGCGGCAGGTCGAGACCTGGCTCGCCGACAGCCCAGAAACCTCGGTGCTGATCGCGCCGAACTTCGCGATCGGGGCCGTGCTGTCCATGCATTTCGCGAAGCAGGCCGCGCCCTTCTTCGAGTCCGCTGAGGTCGTCGAGCTGCATCACCCGCACAAAGCCGACGCCCCATCGGGCACCGCGACTCGCACCGCCAAGCTGATCGCCGAATCTCGAAAAGGCCTGCCGCCCAACCCCGATGCCACCAGCACCGGCTTGCCCGGCGCGCGCGGCGCCGACGTCGACGGCATCCCGGTGCACTCGGTGCGGCTGGCCGGGCTAGTCGCCCACCAGGAGGTGCTGTTCGGCACCGAGGGGGAGACGCTGACGATCCGCCACGACAGCCTGGATCGCACGTCTTTCGTGCCGGGCGTGCTGCTGGCGGTGCGCCGGGTTCAGGAACGCCCCGGGCTGACGGTGGGGCTGGAGCCCCTGCTCAACCTGCAATGAACAGGGCGCTGCGCACGCAATTGCTGATCGCCTTCCTGTGCGCGGCGATGTTGCTGTACTTCGTCCTGCTGGGGCGGTTGGCCGTCGCGATGATCGCCTCGGGCCGCGCCGCCGCCGTCGGCCTGGGTCTGGCGGTGTTGATCATGCCCGTGATCGGGTTGTGGGCGATGATCACCACGCTGCGGGCCGGATTCGCGCACCAGAAGCTGGCCCGTCTGATCGCCGAAGACGGGATGGAACTCGATGCCAGCGCGTTGCCGCGGCGGCCGTCGGGTCGTATCCGGCGCGATGCGGCCGACGAGCTGTTCGCGACGGTGCGCACCGAGGTGGAAGCCCACCCCGACGACTGGCGGAACTGGTACCGGTTGGCCCGGGCCTACGACTACGCCGGGGATCGTCGCCGCGCCCGAGAAGCCATGAAGACGGCGGTCGAGCTGCAGGGGCGCCCGTGAGCAAGACACTGCTGATCGTGCACCACACGCCGTCGCCGCATACGCAGGAGATGTTCGAAGCGGTGGTGGCCGGGGCGACCGACCCCGAGATCGAAGGTGTGGAGGTCGTGCGACGGCCGGCTCTCACCGTGTCGCCAGTCGAAATGCTGAAGGCTGACGGCTATCTGCTGGGCACGCCGGCCAACCTCGGCTATATTTCGGGCGCTCTCAAGCATGCATTCGACTGCGCCTATTACCAATTGCTCGACACGACCCGTGGCCGACCCTTTGGCTTGTACCTGCACGGCAATGAGGGCACCGAGGGCGCCGAGCGCGCGGTCGACGGGATCACGACGGGGCTGGGTTGGGTGAAAGCCGCTGACATCGTGGTGGTTTCAGGTAAGCCGAGCAAGGACGACGTCGAAGCGTGCTGGAACCTCGGGGCGACAATCGCCGCCCAGCTGATGGAGTGAATATCCGTCGGCCCGAAGGTGCCGCAGTCGGCTCGACGTGGCGCGCGGCTTCGAACACCCGATGGTCCGCCAGCGCGACCAGCCGTCGACCGATGCGCAGGTGAATGGTGCGCATGCCGTCTTGCGTTACCGCGCCGCGACGCGGGCGGCCTAGGCGTAGGTCGGCTTGAACGCGTCGGCGGGCTGGGCGACGGCCAGTGCGGAGCTGGTGCCGATCGGCCCGTGGCGATCGAACAGGGTCGCCGCCCCGGTGGCCACACCGTCCGTGCCGTAATGGCTTTGGGCGGCCAACCCGACGAATTCGCCGTCGGGCAATCGGCTCGCGGTGACGGTGTAGTCGGCGTTGATGTAGCGCAATCCGCCTGTGCCCCAATGTGTGAGCGAACTCGTGATGTCGCCGACGAAGGCCAGGCGGGTAAACGGTGTCAGCGGGTGGCCGTGCACCATCGGGCGAAACACCCGCGCCCAGGCGAACTTCTGCGCGTGGGACTGCTCCCACTCACCCGCGGCGATACCGGGACTGCCTTCGAAGGTGGCTCCGTAACCCCAGATGAGAAACGGCGTGTCGGCCGGGAAGCCGTCGGAGGACGTCGGCAGCGGCGGCATCTGCACCGGAAAGGACCACACCTGGCCGTCGGGGTGATCGCCGCGGCGGAGGAACAGCGCACTGGCCCGCGCGACGATCGTGCCGTGCTGTGTCAGGGCGGCGTCGATCAGCCTGATGCGGCGGCCTTCCCGCTGTATCGAGGTCTGAATCTGCACCGGCCGCAGCAGCGCTGGCCGCAACAGGTCGACGGTCAGGCGGGCGGGCTGGAATTCGGGATCGATGCCCGATTGTTCTATGCCCCAACCCAACAAACCTCCGACGATCTGGCCGCCCATCGCCGCACCCCAGGGCCCCTGCGTCAGCGGGCCCGGAATATAGGTGTCGCCGTCGGCAGTGAAGAACGCCTCGGGCGTGATGGCGGAATCCTCGATCGTCACCGCATCACGATAGGACACACGCCGAAGCTGCCCTGGTTCCGGCATCTAGTGCGCAGCGAAGTCAACCGCTGCACGCACGATTGTTGCGGGTAGTGGTCGGTCGCCTGGTGGCCCTGGCCTGGTATCGCGACGATGGTGGTGCCTGGGATTCGAGCGGCGGCAGCCGCCGTGGCGGCGCGCAAATAGCCTGGACTCCGGGCGCCGAGCAGCATCCGGGCCGGCACGGTGATGTCGGCGAGCCGGTCCGTTGGCTGGACGGCGTCGATCGCCGCAAGCACGCGGACGGCGGTAGGTGCGATCGACTCGGCAACGTGCAAAGACTCCCTGCGGCTTGGGCGACCGCCGCGACGTCCTCGGCTTCGCGCCGCAAGCTGCGGGGTCCGGCTTCGACGGTGCTCAGGCTACGGCCGCGCCGGTCCATCGATCCCTTCCCGGGTGTCTTACCGGCCATCTATCCCACAGAACTGCCATCGTCGGCCGGCCGGGGTGGCCAAAGCCCGAAGTAGACATGAAACCGGAGTGGTTCAATGGGCTCTGCGTCTCCGTACTGACAAAGGACTGGATGTGGCGGAACCGAATGCGGTGGTCGGCGTTTCACGCGAGGCCAACCCGTTCTCGATGACGGGCGTGTCCCGCGACCGCGACGGCATCCCGCGGTACGACGATGTGCCGGCCACACTGCTGGACATGCTGGCCGAGCACGTCGATAGCCGCCCAGGCAGCGAGGCCGTGGTCGAAATCGGTGCCGGCCGATTGACCTACCGGCAGCTGTGGGACCGCGCCTCGCGGGTCGCCGGTGGGCTGCGCGCGGCCGGTGTGCAACCCGGCGACCGCGTCGCGGTGCGCTACCCCGCGGGAATCGATTGGGTGCTGGCGTTTTGGGGCACGGTGATGGCCGGCGGCATTGCGGTGGCCGTCAATACGCGCTCGGCGCAGCCCGAGATCGAGTTCGTGCTGTCCGACGCGGGCGCGCGGGCGGACCTGTCCGCCCAGACGCCGCTGCCCGACGGGCAACCGTATGTCGCCGAGGGGCTCGAAAAGGCCGACATCGCCGCGTTGTTCTACACCTCGGGAACGACCGGCCAGCCCAAGGGCGTGCCAACGACCCACGAGGCGTTCGTCACCAACACCGAGAATGGGATCCGCTGCTTGGGGTTCCCCAGGGATATCGGCGACGGACTGCGCACCCTGATCTCTGTCCCGCTTTTTCACGTAACCGGTTGTAACTCACAGCTTTTGGCGGCTATTCGGGTCGGCGGAACCTCGGTGATCATGCCCGCGCTCAACCTGGACGAGCTGATCGCAGCGCTCACCGCCGAGCGTATTTCGCTGATGGTGACCGTCCCAGCGATCTACTCGTTAATGCTGCGGCACAAGGCGTTCGCCGACACCGATGTATCCGGTGTCCGCTGGGTGGGCTATGGCGGAGCGCCCATCGCGCCAACGTTGGTGCGGTCGGTGAAGAACGCCTTCCCGTACGCCACGGTGTTCAACGGCTACGGCATGACCGAGTCCGCCTCGCTGATGACCGTGCTGCCCGATCAGGACGCGATCGAACACGCCGACTCGGTGGGCTATGCCGTCCCCTCGGTGGACCTCGGCGTGATCCCCAGCGGAGATGACGCAGGCGTCGGCGAGCTGGTGGCGCGCGGGGCCAATCTGACTGGCGGATACTGGCATCGGCCGCAGGTCAGCGGGGCGACGATCGTCGACGGCTGGTTGCACACGGGTGACGTGGTTCGGGTCGACGCCGCGGGCCGCGTGCACATCGTCGACCGGCTCAAGGACATCATCAATCGCGGCGGAGAGAACGTCTCCAGTGTCGAGGTCGAGGCCGTGCTGCTGGCCGCCCCCGACGTCGCGGATGCCTGCGTGCTGGCGGTGCCCGACGAGGTCATGGGGGAGAAGGTGGGAGCCGTGTTGTTCGGCGGCGAGTCGCGGATCGATGTGCAGGCTGTCCTCGAGCATTGTCACGGGCGGCTTGCCGACTACAAGATTCCGCAATACGTCACGGTGGTATCAGAAGCGCTGCCGCGCAACGCCGGTGGCAAGCTACTCAAAGCCCGGCTCCGCGGCGAAGTGCAGTGGGGTGCCCCGCTCCGATGACTGCGACGTTGCTGATCGCCAATCGTGGCGAGATCGCGCTTCGGATAATCCGCACCGCAACCGAATTGGGCATGCCAACGGTCGCGGTCTACGCCGAGGACGACGCCGAGAGCCCGCACGTGCATGCGGCGGACGAAGCGATCGGTCTGCCGGGCAGCGGTCCCGAGGCCTACCTGGACCAGTCGTCGATCCTGGCGGCCGCGAAACATGCCGGCGCGCAGCTGATTCATCCGGGCTACGGCTTCCTTTCCGAGAACGCCGATTTCGCGCGGGCATGCGCGGCCGCCGGGTACACGTTCGTGGGGCCGGACGCCGACGTGCTCGAGATGGTCGGCAACAAATCCTCGGCGCGCACCGCCGCGATCGCCGCCGGCGTGCCGGTGCTGCCCGCCACCGTTGGACCCAGCAGTGTCGAGGACGTCCGCGCCTTCTTCGCCGCCCACGACGGCGCGGTCATGATCAAGGCGCTGGCCGGCGGGGGCGGCCGCGGTATGCGCAGGGTGGACGACGCCGATCAGATCGACAATGCCTACCGCCAGTGCGCCGCGGAGGCGCGACTGGGCTTCGGCGATCCGGCGGTGTTCGCGGAGGCGCTGCTCGATGATGCCAGGCATATCGAGGTGCAGATCGTGGCCGCGGCGGCCGGGCCCCGATCGCATGCGCTCGCCCTCGGCGATCGCGACTGCAGCATCCAGCGTCGCTACCAGAAGCTCGTCGAAATCGCGCCCGCGCAAGGGCTTTCGGATACGGTGCGGCGTGAACTACACGTGGCGGCGGCCCGGCTGTGCGGCAGAGCCGGCCTGCGCGGCCTGGCCACCGTCGAATTCCTGGTGGCCGGTGAGGAATTCGTCTTCCTCGAGATCAACCCCCGCATTCAGGTGGAGCACACAATCACCGAGGAGACCACCGGAGTGGACCTGGTGGCCGCTGCGCTCGCCATCGCCGCCGGCGCCTCCTACTACCAGCTGGGATTGCCATCCGGCATCGCCTCTGACGGTGACGAAGTCATCGGCGAGCCCGCCGCCCGGCGTGGCATCGCGATACAGGCTCGGGTCAACATGGAAACCCTGACTGCGGACGGGACCGTGGTGCCGGCGGCGGGCGCCTTGACGGTGTTCTCGCCGCCGAGCGGCCCGGGAGTGCGCGTCGACACCTTCGGCCGCACCGGCCTGACGTTGAGTGCGCGCTACGACTCGCTGCTGGCCAAGGTCGTCACTCACGTTCACGGCTCGTCGTTCTCGGCGGCATTGCGCAAGTCGCGCACCGCGCTCGCCGAATTCGGTGTCGAGGGCGTCCGGACGAACATCAATTTCCTACAGGAGCTGCTGTCCCACAGCAAAATTCAGTCGGGTGTGGTGACGACGGGCTTCCTCGACGCGAAGCTTCCCGAGCTGGCGGCCGCGGCGCTGACACACGAGCACGACACCCGGGTCGCGCCCGTCGAGTTGTATCCCGGTGAGGAAGCGTTGCGTGCGCAGCTCGCCGGCACGGTGGTGGAGATGGCGGCCGAGGGCACCGAGCTTTCTCCCGGTGAGCAACTGGGCGTGCTCGAAGCGATGAAAATGCAGCACGTGCTCGTCGCACCGGATGCGCTGCGAACGGTCCGCAACCTCGTGGCGCCCGGCCAGGTCGTCGGCACCGGAGATCCGCTGGTGGTCTTCACGCGCACCGGAGCCGGCGTCGGCAGCGAGTCCGCCATTGCGGCAGTCGATCTCGACCGGCCACGCGCGGACCTCGACGAGGTCCGGCGACGACATCTGCTCACCCTCGACGAGGGCCGTACAGCGGCAGTGGCCAAGCGCCACGACCGGGGTCGCCGCACCGCGCGGGAGAACATCGCCGATCTGATCGACGACGGTAGCTTCGTCGAGTACGGCGCGCTGGCCATCGCCGCGCAACGCAGCCGGCGCACCGACGACGATCTGATCGCCAACACCCCGGCCGACGGCCTGGTCGCCGGCCTGGCGACGATCGGCGCCGACCGATTCGGGCGGTCGGCCGCCGAGGCGGTGGTGGTGTCCTACGACTACAGCGTGCTAGCCGGGACGCAGGGCATGCGTAACCACGCCAAGACGGACCGTGTCTTCGACCTGGCCGCCCGAAAACGCCTGCCCGTGGTGCTGTTTGCCGAGGGTGGCGGTGGACGGCCGGGCGACACCGACGCCGGCGGCGCGGCCGGGCTGGACGTGCCGACCTTCCGGGTGCTCGCCGGACTGCGTGGCCGGGTGCCGCTGGTGTCCGTCGTCTCCGGGCGTTGCTTCGCCGGCAATGCCGCCCTGGCCGGGGTGTGCGATGTGATCATCGCGACCCCGGACGCCAACATCGGAATGGGCGGGCCGGCGATGATCGAGGGCGGGGGGCTCGGGGTGTACCCACCCGAGGCGATCGGACCGATCGACGTGCAGCGGCACAACGGAGTGGTGAGCCTGGTCGCGCGTGACGAGGGCCACGCGGTGTCGCTGGCCAAACAGTACTTGTCGTATTTCCAGGGCAGCGTCGACGACTGGGCAGCACCCGAGCCACGGCTGGCGCGACATGTGGTGCCGGAGAACCGGTTACGTGCCTATGACGTGCGTCGGGCGATCGAGTCGATCGTCGACATCGGCTCCGTCCTCGAGCTGCGCCCCGACTACGGCGTCGGCATCGTCACCGCGCTCGTTCGGGTAGAGGGAGTGGCCTACGGGCTCATCGCCAACAGCAGTCACCATCTGGGCGGCGCGATCGACGCCGAGGCCGCCGACAAGGCGGGCGACTTTCTCACACTGTGCGAATCGTTTCGGCTACCGGTGATTTCGTTGTGCGACACACCGGGCTTCATGGTCGGGCCGGATGCCGAGAAGCAGGCCGCGGTCCGCCGGTTCGGCCGGATGTTCGTGCTCGGTGCGCGGCTGACGGTGCCGCTCGGAATGATCATCTTGCGCAAGGGCTATGGGCTGGGCGCGATGGCCATGGCCGGGGGTTCTTTTCATGCGCCGCAGTTCACCGTCGCCTGGCCGACGGGGGAGATCGGCGGCATGGGATTGGAAGGCGCGGTACGCCTTGGCTTCAGCAGGGAACTCGCCGCCGCGGCCGATCCGGGCGAACGTGAGCACCTATTCGAGAAGCTTGTCGCGGCGGCCTACCAGCACGGTAAAGCGCTGCGGGCCGCCACGACGTTCGAGCTCGACGACGTAATAGACCCCTCAGACTCCCGGGCCTGGATCACCAGGTTGCCGGGAGCCTGAAGGGTCGTGTCGAAGGGTTATCAGGCGTGGCCGGAACCGCAGCCAACGCCCGGCAGACAGCCGGTACCACCCGGAACGCCACCCGGGCCGGCGTTCTGCCCGCCGGAGCCACAGCCGACGCCCGGCAGGCAGCCCTGGCCACCCGGACCGCCGCCCGGACCGTTGTACTGCCCGCCAGAGCCGCAGTTGCCGTTGGCGTCGCAGCCACCGCCACCCGGGTCGTCCTTGAAGACAACGTGAGTGGGCGTCGGGCCGGTCATTGACAAGCCGGTCGCAAAACTATCCGCACCGGCCAACGGGGCAGCGGCGATCGCCGCAGCAACGGCGCCGCCGACCACCAGTGGTTTCATGAAGGTTAATTTCGCTAACATGCGACTCGCATACCCACGCACGCGCGCGTACAAAACCTCTCTCGCAAGATTGGTTGCATTCGACGCTCTCCGCTGGCGAAGCCGGGCCCGCTACTCAACAAAAGGCGTACCAACGTGACCTCACTGGATCTGACCGGCCGTACTGCGATCATCACCGGCGCTTCGCGCGGAATCGGATTGGCGATTTCGCAACAGCTGGCGGCCGCCGGCGCCAATGTGGTGCTCACCGCTCGCAAACAGGAGGCGGCGGAGCAGGCCGCGGCGCAAGTCGGCGAGCGGGCATTGGGCGTGGGCGCACACGCGGTCGACGAGGACGCCGCGCGCAGCTGCGTTGACCTCACCCTGGAAAGGTTCGGCAGCGTCGACATCCTGATCAACAACGCCGGCACCAATCCGGCATACGGCCCGCTGATCGACCAGGATCACGCGCGGTTCACCAAGATCTTCGAGGTCAATCTGTGGGCCCCGTTGCTGTGGACGTCGCTGGTTGTCAAGGCGTGGATGGGGGAGCATGGGGGCGCGATCGTCAACACCGCCTCGATCGGCGGCCTGCACCAGTCTCCGGCGATGGGGATGTACAACGCCACTAAGGCGGCGCTGATCCACGTCACCAAACAACTGGCCCTCGAACTGTCACCGCGCATCCGGGTCAATGCCATCGCGCCGGGGGTGGTGCGCACCAAACTCGCCGAAGCGCTGTGGAAGGACCACGAAGATCCGCTGGGCTCGTCGATTCCGCTCGGGCGCATCGGTGAGCCGAGCGACGTCGCGAACGCCGTGGCGTTTCTGGTCTCCGACGCGGCGAGCTGGATCACGGGTGAGACGATGGTGATCGACGGCGGCCTGCTGCTGGGCGCCGCGCAGGGCTTCCAGATGCGGCCCGAGGGCAAACCATGAGCGCGCCGGACTTCCCGGCCGACCTGGACAAGCGGGTGCGGGCGCTGCTGGACGAGCACGACCCGGCGACCACCGACCCACGCGATTTCCTTGGCGCGCAATTCGATGCCGGGCTGGCCTGGGTGCACCTGCCGCCGGGTTTCGGCGGACTGGAGCTGCCGCGCAAGGCGCAGGAAACGGTGAACGCGCGGCTGGCCGTCGCGGGCGCGCCGGTGGGCGGCACCCCAAAGAATTTCATCGGGATGGGCATGGCGGCGCCGACCATCGCCGCCTTCGGCACCGCTGAGCAGAAGCGAAAGTTCTTGCGCCCGTTGTTCACCGGCGAGCACGTGTACTGCCAGCTGTTCAGCGAACCGGGGGCGGGATCGGACCTGGCCGGGGTGGCCACCCGCGCGGTCCGCGACGGTGACGACTGGATCGTCAACGGGCAGAAGGTGTGGACGTCGATGGCGCAGCACGCCCAGATGGCCATCCTCGTCGCCCGCACCGACCCGACGGCGCCCAAACATGCGGGTCTGACCTACTTCCTCTGCGACATGACGCAACCGGGCGTGGACGTCCGCCCGCTGCGTCAGATCACCGGTGAGGCGGAATTCAACGAGGTGTTCCTCACCGATGTCCGGGTGCCCGACGCGAATCGGCTCGGCGCGGTGGGCGGTGGCTGGCGAGTCGCGACCACTACGCTCAACAACGAGCGCGTCGCGATCGGTGCCAGCTCCGGTGGCCCGCGGGAGGGCGGGATGATCGGGAAGATCACCCGGGCCTGGCGCGACGATCCGGGGCTGCGCAACGGCGCGATGCACGACGAGTTGATGCGGCTCTGGGTTGATGCGGAAGTCCTTCGGTTGGCCGGGGAGCGGCTGGGGCAGCAGGCGGTAGCGGGCCAGCCCGGACCGGAAGGCGCCGGCATGAAGGTCGCCTTCGCCAAACTCGCGCAATCCCTTTCGGGTTTCGACATCGAGCTGCACGCCGAGTCTGGCCTGCAGTACGACGACTGGACGATGCGCAGGACAGAAGTCGTCGACTTGATCGGCCGCGAACCCGGGTACCGCTACTTGCGGGCGCGCGGCAACTCGATCGAGGGCGGCACGTCGGAAATCTTGCGCAACACCATTTCTGAGCGGATTCTTGGTCTGCCCGGTGAACACCGCGTCGACAAGGATGTCGCCTGGAAGGACCTAAACCGATGAGCATTGGCGACTTGCTTTACTCCGATACCGAGGAGGCGTTGCGCGACAGCGTCCGCAATCTGTTCGCCGAGGAGTGTGCACCCGAGGCGGTGATAAAGTCCTATGACCCTGCACCACAAGACTTTTCCGATGTCTGGCGACGGCTGGCCGGCGAGTTGGGGGTGGCCGGCCTGCTGGTACCGGAATCGCTGGGGGGTGCCGGCGCGGGTGCCCGCGAAGCCGCGGTGGTGATGGAGGAGATCGGCCATGCTGTCGCGCCGGTGCCGTTCTTGTCCAGCGCGGTGCTCGCCACGGTCGCGCTGCTGCGGGCCGGCGAGACCGAAACCCTTTCTGCCCTCGCCGAGGGCGAGCTCACCGCGGCGTTGGTGGTTCCGCTGTCCACGGCGCCGGGCGATCCGATCGCGGGAGTGGGTGTCGGTGCCGACGGCTTGACCGGGACGGTCACCAGCGTCGCCGGCGCCGCCGAAGCCGACGTATTGGTGGTGCCGGTCGCGGGCGCCGACGGGCTCGAATTGCACACCGTCTCCAGCGCAGCGTCGGGGGTTCAGGTGTCGCCGTTGCTGGCCCTGGATATGACGAGACCCCTTGCGAATATCCAATTTTCGGCGGTGTCGTCGACACCCGTCGGACCGGCGGACGCGGCCGTGGACGCCGCGCTGGAGGTCGGTGCGGCGCTACTGGCGTCCGAGCAACTGGGGGTGGCGCAGTGGTGTTTCGAGACCACACTTGCCTATGTCAAGCAGCGCAAGCAGTTCGGCCGCGCGATCGGCTCCTATCAGGCGATCAAGCATCGGTTGGCGGATCTGTGGTTTGACGTCGGTGCGGCGACGGCGGCCGCACGCTACGCCGCGGACACCTGCGCCCGGGACGACCCGGACGCGAGCATCGCCGCGGCCATCGCGCAGGCCTATTGCAGCGGCAGCGCGGTGCACGCGGCCGAGGAGTGCGTGCAGCTCCACGGCGGCATCGGCATGACCTGGGAGTATCCGGCCCACCTGTACCTCAAGCGAGCCAAGAGCGATCAGTTGGCCTTCGGCACCGCCTACCGCCATCGCGCCCGCCTGGGCCGCCTGGTGGACCTGCCGGCCGGCTGAGCGCCATGCGGGTGTTGTTGTCGACATACGACTCGCGCGGTGGCGTCGAACCACTGCTGGGACTCGCGGTGCAGCTGCGCGCACTCGGCGCCGAGGTGCTGCTGTGCGCGCCGCCGGACGACGAATTCGCCGAGCGGGCCGCCGGTTTCGGGGTTGCGCTGGTGGGATTCGGTCCGTCGGTGCGCGCGATGACGACCGGGGCGGCGCGGGCATCGGAGCAGGACGTGCGCGAGCACATGCTCGGGTTGCTCGCCGCGCAATTCGACACGGTTGCCGCCGCCGCGCAGGGATGCGACGCGCTGGTGTCGACCGGGCTGATGTGGACGGCGGCCGGCGCGCGGTCAGTGGCCGACAAGCTCGGCATCCACTACGTCTACGCGAGCTATCACCCGACCCACCTGCCGTCGCCGTACCACCCGCCCCCGGAATACGTCGGCCGCGGGATGGGCGTCAGCGAGGTCGACAACCGGATGATGTGGAACCACAACGCCCACAACGCCAATGTGTTGTTCGGTCCGACGCTCAACAGTCACCGCGCGGCGATCGGCCTGGCCCCCGTTGACAACGTGCGTGCTTACGCCTACACCGCCCAGCCGTGGCTGGCCGCCGACCCGACTTTGGGCCCCTGGCAGCCGCTGGTCGACCTGGGCGTCGTGCAAACCGGGGCGTGGCTGCTGCATGACGAACGCCCGCTCTCGGCCGAGCTGGAGGAGTTCCTGGATGCCGGCACACCACCGGTGTACCTGGGGTTCGGCAGCATGCCACTGTGGGGTGCCAAGGAGGTCGTCCCGATGGCGATCGAGGCGATCCGCGCCCAGGGCCGGCGCGTGCTGCTGTCGCAGGGCTGGGCCGAACTGGCTCTCAGCGATGACCGCGAGGACTGCATGGGCGTCGGTGAGGTAAACCAGCAGGCGCTGTTTGCCCGGGTGGCTGCGGTCGTGCACCACGGCGGTGCCGGCACGACGACGACGGCCGCCCGAGCCGGCGCGCCTCAGCTGGTGGTGCCGCAGGGGGCCGACCAGGTGTACTGGGCCTGCCGGGTGGCCGAGCTGGGCATCGGCACCGCGTGCGACGGCCCGACTCCGCCCCCTGGCTCCCTGCCGACCGCCCTCGAGGTGACCCTGTCGGACGAGACCCGCGCGCAAGCGCGGGCCGTGGCGGCCGCGATCCGCGCCGACGGGGCGACTGTGGCCGCGAAGTTACTGCTCGACGCGGTGAACCGCGAAAAGCGTTAGCGCGGCAGCGCCGCGGCGAAGACCTCGGCCATCGCCTCCCAATGCCGCTCCGCGGCGGCCGTGTCATACGGCGCGTTGTCCGGGACCGCGAAGCCGTGGGCCCCCTGGTACCACTCGATGGTGTGCCGCACACCGGCCGCCGTCAGCGCCTTGTCGAGTTGTTCGGCGTGGTCGGTCGTGAACGACGCGTCGTTCTCGGCGCCGCCCACGTAGACCGTGGCGTTCATCCGGTGGGCCAGCAGGTGCGGGCTGTCCGCGGTGTCGCTCACCAGGCCGCCGCCGTGGAAGGACGCCGCGGCGGCCACGCGGTCCGGAACACGGCCGGCCACCGTCAGCGAGATGCGCCCGCCCATGCAGTAGCCGCACACGCCAAAACGTTCGCCGGATACCTCGGGGCGATCCGCCAGGTAGTCGAAGAACGCCCGGGCGTCGCTGGTGACTTTGTCCTGGGTGAGGCTGCCGATCATCGAAAACAGCCGCTTGCGTTCTTGTTCGTCGCCGAACACGTTGGCCATGTCGAACGGGGCCCAGTCGCCGTCGCGGTAGTACACGTCCGGCAGCAGCACGGCGTAACCGAACCCGGCCAGTTTGGCCGCCATTTGCTGGAAGGTGTCGCGCACTCCGCCGGCGTCGGGGTACATGATTACGCCGGGGTGGGGCACTTGGCTGTCCGGACCTCCGGGAGTGAACAGATGGACGGTGCAGGTCCCGTCGGCGGTGGTGATGGTGTCGGTGATGTTCGGCATGGCACCCGTTCTACTCCGCGCAATCGCGGCGCAATTAATCGGCGTCGGCCCTCCCCGGCGAGCGGGAGGTGCCCCCACGCGCGCCGGCTTCGCCGCGCTCGCGATCGCCGCTAAGCTGACCGCGTGTCGATCGCCGCGCCCTACGAGGACTTACTGCGCCTGGTCCTCGAGACGGGTTCGGCCAAATCGGATCGCACCGGGACCGGAACCCGCAGCCTGTTCGGCCAGCAGTTGCGCTATGACCTGTCGGCCGGTTTCCCGCTGCTGACCACCAAGAAGGTCCATCTCAAATCCGTGGTCTATGAGTTGCTGTGGTTCCTGCGGGGCGACTCCAACGTCGGCTGGCTACAGGAGCACGGCGTCACGATTTGGGACGAATGGGCCAGTGACACAGGCGATCTCGGCCCGATCTACGGCGTGCAGTGGCGATCCTGGCCGACGCCTTCGGGTGAGCACATCGATCAGATCAGTGCCGCGGTGGAATTGCTGCGCACCGACCCGGACTCCCGGCGCAACATCGTGTCGGCCTGGAACGTCGGCGAAATCCCGCAGATGGCGCTGCCGCCGTGTCACGCGTTTTTCCAGTTCTATGTCGCCGACCGGCGGCTGAGCTGCCAGCTCTACCAGCGCAGCGCCGACCTGTTCCTGGGCGTGCCGTTCAACATCGCCAGCTACGCGCTGCTGACCCACATGATGGCGGCCCAGGCCGGCCTCGGTGTCGGCGAGTTCGTCTGGACCGGCGGCGACTGCCACATTTATGACAACCACGTCGACCAGGTGCGGACCCAGCTCAGTCGCGATCCCCGGCCCTACCCGGAACTCTTTCTGGCCCAACGTGATTCGATATTCGACTACACTTACGACGACGTCGTGGTGAAGAACTACGATCCGCACCCGGCGATCAAAGCCCCCGTCGCTGTATGACCGACGCCGACGACGATGGCGCCGGCTCGCCGAAGTTTCAAGGTGGGGTCGAGAAGTGGCGCGCATGACCGAAGTCGGTCTGGTGTGGGCTCAGTCCACATCCGGTGTCATCGGCCGCAATGGCGACATCCCCTGGCGCGTCCCCGAAGACCTGGCCCGCTTCAAGCAGGTGACCGTCGGCCACACCGTGGTCATGGGCCGGCGGACCTGGGACTCGTTGCCGGCCAAGGTGCGCCCGCTGCCCGGCCGTAGAAACGTCGTGCTGTCCCGCCAAGCCGGCTTCGAGGCCGACGGAGCCGAGGTGGTCGACTCCCTGGACACCGCCCTGACCGACCCCGAGGCGTGGGTCATCGGCGGCGCCCAGATCTACCTGCTCGCGCTGCCGCGCGCCACCCGGTGCGAGGTCACCGAGATCGAGATCGACCTGGTGCTCGACGACGAGGACGCACTGGCCCCGATGCTTGACGAGGCATGGCTCGGCGAGACGGGGGAATGGCAGGTCAGCCGCTCTGGCCTGCGCTATCGCTTCCACAGCTATCGTCGGTCCTGAGCGCTCGTTTCGCCTGACCTGACATACTCGAATGCGTCGGTGGGGTCGACGTGATGGGATTTACGGCATTTCCAGGGAGGGGAAATTGGCAGTGATAACCGAGCCCGCAGCGGCGTTTACCCGCAAGTTCATGGGCTACGACTCGGCAGCGGTCGATGCCCACATCGAGATGCTGACCACGAAGCAGAATCTGCTGCTCAACGATGTCGAGAGCCTCAGAGCCCGGCTGAAGGAGTCCGGTGAGGAGGCGGCCGCGCTGCGCAAGGAGGTGGCCGTGCTCTCCGACACCTCACCCACGCCCCACGCGATGCAGCAACGGATGGCGAAGATGCTGGCACGTGCGGTCGACGAGATTTCGGAGATGCAAGCCGAGGCGCGGGCCGAGGCGGAGGCGCTGATCGGGGCGGCCGAGGCGGAAATCGAGGCCGAGCAGCGAAAGCACCGACAGGTGTTGGCGGACCTGGCCTCGCAGCAAAAGGCCATGGAAGCCGAGTATCGCGAAACCAAGGAAACGCTGGAGGCCGAACTGGCCAGCATGCGCGATGACGCCCAGCACGCGCGCGAGCAGCTCCTCGCCGAAGCCAAGGAGCGAGTCGACCGCGATCGCGAAGAGGCCCGGCGGGCGGTGGCCGCGGCGAGCGAGCGACGGGTCAAAGTCCTGGAACAACTGATGGGCGTGTACCGCGACCTGGAAACGGTTCCGGCCGCTCTCGAGTCGGCGTACCGCGAACGACAGCAACCGCCGGAACCCGGTGCCACGGTGCCGGTGGAGGAAAAAGTCAACGCGGGGTGAGCCTGCGCTAGCGGCGGCCCAAAGACCGGTATTCTCGGCGCGTGTCGACCAGGAGGCTGACCGCCGCGCAGGCTCGGCGGATAGCCGTTGCGGCTCAAGGGTTTAGCGAGTCGCGGCCCGGTGGCGAGATCACCCGGGCGCACCTTCGCCGGCTGATCTCGAGAATTCAAGTGCTGCAACTGGATTCGGTTTCCGTGGCGGTGCGTGCCCACTACGCGCCGGTATTCAGCCGGCTCGGCCCCTACGACCGCGACGTGCTGGATCGCGCCGCCTGGGGCCCGCGCTCGGCGCGGCTGCTGGCCGAGTACTGGGCACACGAGGCCGCGCTGATGTCCGTCGACGACTGGCCGCTGTTGCGCTGGCGAATGCGCCAGTACCGGCACGGCCGGTGGGGCACCCACGTCGTCAAGGCCAATCCGCAACTCGCCGACAAGATCGTCGCCGCCGTCAGCGAACTCGGACCCAGCACCGCCGGACAGATCGAGGCCCATCTCGAGGCCGAACCGCGCGGGCCCAAAGGAAGCTGGTGGGGCAGTCGCAGCGACACCAAATGGGTGGCCGAGGCGCTGTTCGCCTCCGGTGTGCTCACCACGGCCACCCGGGTGGGTTTCGCCCGTCACTACGACCTGGTGGAACGGGTGCTGCCGGCGAGCGTGCTGGCCCGCCAGGTCGACGACGCCGAAGCCATTCGCGAGCTCACCCTGCGGGCGGCCACCGCGCTGGGGGTGGGCACCGAGGCCGACCTTCGCGACTACTTTCGGCTGGCCGCGCAGCAGGTCAAACCGGCCGTCGCCGAGCTGGTGGCCGCCGGTGCGATCGAGCCGGTCAGCGTCGACGGCTGGTCCGCCCCCGCGTATCTGCGTGCCGGCCAGTCGGTGCCGCGGCTGGATCGCGGCACCGCGCTGCTGTGCCCGTTCGACCCGCTGATCTTCTTCCGGCCGCGGGTGGAGCGGCTGTTCGGCTTCCATTACCGCATCGAGATTTACACCCCGGCGGCCAAGCGCCAGTACGGCTATTACGTGTGGCCGCTGCTGGTGGACGGTGAGCTGATGGCGCGCGTCGACCTCAAGGCCGACCGCGCCGCCGACACGCTGCGGGTGGTGGGCGCGTTCGGGGAGCCCTCCCAAGCCGACCGAGTGCCGCGCTCCCGGGCGGCGGCCGCGCTGGCCGGCGAGCTGGGGTCGATGGCGTCATGGCTTGGCCTGGGCGCCTTTACCGTGTCGGGCCGCGGCGATTTGGCCGGGGAACTGCGCGCCGCCGCCAAGCGGGTCGGCTGATGGCGGCGCCGAAAGAGCTCAAAGCCATGCTGTGGAAGGCGGCCGAAAAGCTGCGTGGCTCCCTGTCGGCCGGCCAGTACAAGGACGTCGTGCTCGGGCTGGTGTTCTTGAAGCACGCGTCCGACTTGCAGTGGAACATCTTGGCGGACAATGCGACAGCCGGCAACATCGGTCAGCTCGTCGACGATGCGATGACCGCCGTGATGACGGCCAACCCGGCGCTTGCCGGGATGCTGCCGCGGCTGTACGAAGCCCTCGACCAACGCCGGCTCGGTGAGCTGGTGCGGCTGCTTGACGGCGCCCGGCTGCGGCTGCGCGACGACGGGCGTCCGCGCGACGTGATGGGGGAGGTCTACGAGTACTTCCTCGGCAATTTCGCTCGCGCGGAGGGTAAACGGGGTGGGGAGTTCTTCACACCGCCCAGCGTGGTGCGACTGATCGTGCAGGTGCTGGCGCCGGTGGGCGGGCGGGTGTACGACCCGTGCTGTGGCTCGGGCGGGATGTTCGTGCAGACCGAGAATTTCATCGCCGCCCACGACGGCGACCTCAAGGACTTCTGCGTCTACGGTCAGGAGAGCGTCGAGCAGACCTGGCGAATGGCGAAGCTGAACCTCGCGATTCACGGGATCGACAATGCGGGTCTGGCTCGGGGCGACACGTTTGCCGAGGACCTGCACGCCGGCGTCTGCATGGACTACGTGATGGCCAATCCGCCGTTCAACATCAAGGATTGGGCGCGCGACGAAGACGACCCGCGGTGGCGCTTCGGGATTCCACCCGCCGCGAACGCCAATTACGGCTGGATTCAGCACATCCTGGCCAAGCTGGCTCCGGGCGGTGTGGCCGGCGTGGTGATGGCGAACGGCTCGATGTCGTCGAACGCGCTCGGCGAGGGCGACATTCGCGCGCGGATCGTCGACGCGGATCTGGTCTCCTGCATGATCGCGCTGCCCGCGCAGCTGTTTCGCAGCACCGGAATCCCGGTGTGCCTGTGGTTCTTTGCCATGGACAAGGGTGACCGGTCCGGACAGGTGCTTTTCATCGACGCCCGCGGCCTCGGCTATCTCGTCGATCGCGCGGAACGCGCACTGACCGACGAGGAGGTTGTCCGTATCGGCGACACCTATCACGCGTGGAGCGCGTCATCGGTCACGAAAGACCTTGCTTACCAGGATATTCCGGGGTTCTGTAAATCGGCATCGCTGGACGAAATCGCCGCCGCGGGTTACCTGCTCACACCGGGCCGTTATGTCGGTGCTCCCGCAGCCGAGGATGACGCGGAGCCCGCCGAGGAGAAGATTGCGCGGCTGACCGAGGACTTGCTGGCGGCGTTGGATGAGTCCGCGCGCCTGGAGACGGTGGTGCGCCAGCAGGTGCGTCGATTGTGGTGACCGCGACGCTCGGGGAGTATCTCGACTTCAGCACTGGAGGTGGTTCGCCGGTGCGGGTGCCTGACGGGCGGTTTCCCGTCTACGGCGCCAACGGCACGATCGGTTACGCGGCGCGACCGAATGCCAGCGGCCCGCTGATCGTGCTCGGCCGCGTCGGATCGTATTGCGGCAGCGTGCGTTATTGCGATTCCGACGTGTGGGTCACCGACAACGCGTTGGTGTGCCGGGCCAAAGAGCCTGCGGAGACCAGATATTGGTATTACGCGCTGCAAACCTGCAGGCTGGGCGATCATCGCGCAGGGTCGGGGCAGCCGCTGCTCAATCAGGCGATTCTGCGTGACGTGTCGGTGTGCCCGGTCCCGGGACGCCAGCGACAGCGGATTGCCAAGCTACTCGGAGCTTTCGACGACAAGCTCGCCGCCAACGAGCGGGTGATCGCGGCCGCCGAGAACCTGATGGTCGCCCTTGTCGAACGGATCTCCGACTACGTGCCGCTGTCGACCTTGGCGCAACGGTCGACGGTGGTGCGCGGGCCGGAACAGTTCGGGGACATCGTCGCGCATTTCAGCCTTCCGGCGTTCGACGACGGCGCCACACCCGCGTGTGTTGACGGTGCATCCGTGCGAAGCGGCAAGTTCGTGCTGTCGCGACCGTGTGTGCTGTTCGCCAAGTTGAACCCGCGGATTCCGCGTATCTGGAATGTGGCGCAACTGCCCTCCGAAATGGCAGTGGCAAGTACGGAATTCGTCGTGCTCGAACCCACCGGTGTCGCCACGTCGGCGCTGTGGGCGGCGGTACGGCAACGCGACGTCTCGCAGGGCCTGCAGCAGCAGGTCGTCGGAACCTCGACCAGCCACCAGCGAATCGCGCCGCGCGACCTGATGGACGTTGCGGTGCGCGACGTTCGCCGGCTGACCGCCGATGCGGCCCAGACGATCACCAGTCTGGGTGGGCTGTGCCACACGCGGCGCGGCGAATCCCTGCGGCTGTCCGGCTTCCGCGACGCCATACTGCCCCTGCTGATGTCGGGCACGGTCCGGATCAAGCAAGACCCCCGCTAAGGTAGGCGCCGTGGCCGAGACCGCGCCGCTGCGCGTGCAACTGATCGCCAAGACGGAGTTCTTGGCGCCGCCGGACGTGGCGTGGACCACCGACGCCGACGGCGGGGCGGCGCTGGTCGAGTTCGCCGGCCGGGCCTGCTACCAGAGCTGGTCGAAACCCAATCCCAAGACCGCGACCAACGCGGGCTACATCAAACACATCATCGACGTCGGGCACTTTTCGGTGCTCGAGCACGCCAGCGTGTCGTTCTACATCACCGGCATCTCGCGCTCGTTGACCCACGAATTGATCCGGCATCGGCATTTCTCCTACTCGCAGCTCTCGCAGCGCTACGTGCCCGAGGCGGACTCGCAGATCGTCGTGCCGCCCGGTCTGGAGAACGACCCCGAACTACAACAGATCCTGGCCGCGGCCGCCGACGCCAGCCGCGCCGCCTATACCGAACTGCTGGCCAAGCTCGAAGCCAAGTTCGCCGACCAACCCAACGCGGCGCTGCGGCGCAAGCAAGCGCGGCAGGCCGCCCGCGCCGTGCTGCCGAACGCCACCGAAACCCGCATCGTCGTGACGGGGAATTACCGGGCCTGGCGGCACTTCATCGCGATGCGCGCCAGCGAGCACGCCGACGTGGAAATCCGGCGCCTGGCCATCGAATGTCTGCGCCAGCTCGTCGAGGTCGCACCGGCGGTGTTCGCCGATTTCGAGATCTCCACTCTTGCCGATGGGACCGAGGTCGCGACCAGTCCGTTGGCCACCGAAGCTTGAGGCGGCTCCCGGCGCCCAGTGTGCGTCGAGGGCGCCAGCACCACACACTCGCGGTCCTCAACGCACTCTCGCGCGCAGCTGCCGCCCCGCAGGCGCGGCGGCGAAATCCGATTGGCGCCGCCAGGTAATCTGGGAGCCGTGAGTTCCGTCGGATTCGATGCCCCCGCGCGTCTGGGAACCTTGCTGACCGCAATGGTGACGCCGTTTGGCGCCGACGGCTCGCTCGACACCGCTGCGACGGCGCGGGTGGCAAATCACCTGGTCGACGCCGGTTGCGACGGCCTGGTCGTCTCGGGGACCACCGGCGAGTCGCCGACCACCACCGACGACGAGAAGCTCGAGCTGCTGCGCGTCGTGCTGGAAGCGGTGGGCGACCGCGCTCGCGTGATCGCCGGCGCAGGCACCTACGACACCGCGCACAGCATCAAGCTGGCCAAGGCCAGCGCGGCCGAGGGCGCACACGGTCTGCTCGTGGTCACGCCGTACTACTCGCGGCCACCGCAAAGCGGGCTGCTCGCGCATTTCACCGCCGTCGCCGACGCGACCGAGCTGCCGGTGCTGCTCTACGACATCCCGCCGCGGTCGGTGGTGCCGATCGAGCCCGACACCATCCGCGCGCTGGCGGCGCACCCGAACATCGTCGGTATCAAGGACGCCAAGGCCGACCTGCACAGTGGCGGTCAGATCATCGCGGAAACCGGATTGGCCTACTACTCCGGGGACGACGCGCTCAATCTGCCCTGGCTGGCGATGGGCGCCACCGGCTTCATCAGTGTGATTTCGCACCTCGCGCCAAGTCAACTCCGAGAGCTGTTGTCCGCCTTTGGTTCTGGGGACATCGCCACGGCCCGCAAAATCAACGTCGCGGTGGCGCCGCTGTGCAACGCGATGGGCCGCCTGGGTGGGGTGACGCTGTCCAAGGCAGGTCTGCGCCTGCAGGGTATCGACGTCGGTGATCCCCGGCTGCCGCAGGTGCCGGCGACGCCCGAGCAGATCGACGCGTTGGCCGCCGACATGCGCGCGGCCTCGGTACTCAGGTGATCGACAGGTGAACGACGCTCTGCGCCCACCCGGTCCGTTGACCGCAGGTGGGTTGCGGGTGACTGCGCTGGGTGGGATCAGCGAAATCGGCCGCAACATGACGGTTTTCGAGCATCTGGGCCGGCTGCTGATCATCGACTGCGGGGTGATGTTTCCCACCCACGACGAGCCCGGCGTCGACCTGATCCTGCCGGATCTGCGTCACATCGAAGACCGGCTCGACGACATCGAGGCGCTGGTGCTCACGCATGCGCACGAGGACCACATCGGCGCGATCCCGTTCCTGCTCAGGCTGCGGCCCGACATCCCGGTCGTCGGCTCCAAGTTCACCCTGGCGATGGTCGCCGCCAAGTGTCGCGAGCACCGCATCAAGCCGGTTTTCGTCGAGGTCAAAGAGGGGCAGAGCAGCCGGCACGGCGTGTTCGAGTGCGAATACTTCGCCGTGAACCACTCGATCCCGGACGCGCTGGCCATTGCCGTTTACACCGGCGCGGGAACGGTTTTGCACACCGGCGACATCAAGCTCGACCAAACCCCGCTGGACGGCCGGCCCACCGACCTGCCCGGCATGTCACGGCTCGGCGACGCCGGTGTGGACCTGTTTCTGTGCGACTCCACCAACTCCGAGCATCCTGGCGTCGGGCCGTCCGAAAGCGAGGTAGGCCCGACCCTGCACCGGCTGATCCGCGGCGCCGACGGTCGAGTGATCGTGGCGTGCTTCGCCTCCAACGTCGACCGAGTGCAGCAAATCATCGATGCCGCAGTCGCTTTGGGTCGGCGAGTGTCGTTCGTCGGGCGATCCATGGTCCGTAACATGAGCATCGCCCGGGACTTGGGCTTCCTGCGGGTCGCCGATTCCGACCTGATCGACATCGGGGCCGCCGAGCTGATGCCGCCCGAGCGGGTGGTACTGGTCACCACCGGCACCCAAGGCGAACCGATGGCCGCGTTGTCGCGGATGTCGCGTGGCGAGCATCGCAGTATCACGCTGACCGCGGGGGACCTCGTCGTGCTGTCGTCGTCGTTGATCCCGGGTAACGAGGAGGCGGTCTACGGGGTGATCGATGCGCTGTCCAAGATCGGCGCCCGAGTCGTCACCAATGCCCAAGCCCGGGTGCATGTTTCGGGCCACGCCTACTCCGGGGAACTGCTCTTCCTGTACAACGGGGTGCGGCCCCGCCATGTGATGCCCGTGCACGGCACCTGGCGCATGCTGCGCGCCAACGCCAAGCTGGCCGCCACCACCGGGGTGCCGGAAGAGTCAATCCTGCTGGCCGAGAACGGTGTCAGCGTCGACCTGGTCGGGGGCAGGGCGTCGATCGCGGGAGCGGTGCCGGTCGGCAAGATGTTCGTCGACGGGCTGATCACCGGCGATGTCGGCGACATCACCCTGGGCGAGCGGCTCATTTTGTCCGAGGGATTCGTCGCGGTGACCGTGGTGCTGAACCGTGGAACCGGGCGTGCGGCCGTGACGCCGCACCTGTATTCGCGGGGATTCTCCGAGGATCCCAAGGCGCTCGAGCCCGCCGTGCGCAAGGTGGAGGAGGAGCTGGAAGCGCTGGTCGCGTCGGGGGTGACCGACCCGATCCGGATCGCCCAGGGCGTGCGCCGCACCGTCGGCAAATGGGTGGGCGAAACCTATCGCCGGCATCCGATGATCGTGCCGACGGTCATCGAAATCTAGATCTTCTCCGCGAAAGCCGACCATTCCAGCTGCGAGGCCTTGAGTTTGCGGCCGGTCGGCTCGACGTAGCGCGCAATCAGTTCGTCCGGTCCGGCCTGCTCGACCAGTCGCCATCCGTACTCGGCGATGAACCCGGCAACCTCGTCGGGCTCCAAGCCGAAATGCCAAAGTTGTTGGCGCCGACGGACCTTGCGATACAGGGTGCGGGTGCCGTATCGATTCGTCCCATCGATGAAGTCCCGCCGCACATAGGTGAACACCAGCCGGCTGCCCGCGGCAGCCGCGCGCAGTCCGTCCAGCGTTCGCCGCACGCCGCCCTCGGTGAGGTACTGGGTCACGCCTTCGCAGACGAAGAACGCCCGGTAGTCGGTGTGATAGCCGTGCTCGGCCAACGCGGTGAGCAGGTCATCACGCTCGAAATCCAGTGCCACCAACCGAACCGACAGCGGGGGACCGCCCAGCACCCGCTGTAGCGTCTTGGCCTTCCTGGCGATGTTGACCGGCAGATCCACCTCGAAGACCGGGATACGGACCCGCCGGTTCAGCAGGTAGGCACGGGTGTCCAGTCCGGCGCCCAGGACGACCACCGCATTGATGTCACCGATCGACTCGGTGATCTTGTCGGCGATGAAACGCTTGCGGCAGGCCAAGTTTGCCCATAGGCCGGGGCCGGTCCACTCCGATCCCCGAATCATCAGGCGGCGGATCGGCGTCGCTCGGGTCGCGGCGACCAGCCAGCGCAGCGGGGCCGGCAAGAACAGGTCCGCGAGGTCATCGTCGACCAGCCGCCGCCCGGCTGGTTCGTTCTGCTCGACGGCGGCCAGCACCATCGGACCAAAAGCGGTCTGTGCTGCGGGGTTTCGGGCCATGGCTGCTACTTGTTCAAGAAGCCCGCGTCGACCGGCAACGTCACACCGGTGATGTATTTAGCCTGATCGGACACCAGCCAGGCCACCGCGTTCGCGATGTCTTCGGGCTGCAGCACCTCGACCGGCATCGCATTGCCCATGGTTCCCGGCGTGTCGGTCGCGGCGGCCATCTGGGCCAGCCATCCGCGGGTGAACTCGTTGTTGATCATCGGTGTTTCGACGCCCGTCGGGTGGATCGAGTTGACCCGAATCATCTCCCTTGCAAGCAGATTCGCATAGACACGCATCAGTCCGACCACTCCGTGCTTGGCGGCCGCGTAGCCGACGGAGCCCGCGTCCGGGCTGCCGACGCCGGCCAGTCCCGCGGCCGAACTGATCAGTACGATCGACCCGCCGCTGCCCTGCTTGACCATGGTCGGTATCGCGGCCTTGATGGTGTTGTAGACGCCGGTGAGGTTGACGTCGATGACGTCGCGCCAACCGTCGTCACCGGACTGCATCGGCGCGATGCCGGCGTTGGCCACCACGATGTCGAGCCGGCCGAGCTCGTGGACGGCCGTGCGCACCGCGGCCGACAGCGCGGCGCGGTCGCGAACGTCAGCTTCCCTGGCCACGATGCGGGCTCCGGTGTCCTCGACGAGTTTGACGGTGGCCGCCAGGTCCTCGGCGGTGGCGAGTGCGTACGGCACGCTGGCGATCGGCGCGCAGATGTCGACGGCGATCACGTCGGCGCCGTCGCTGGCCAGCCGCACCGCATGCGCGCGGCCCTGACCGCGGGCCGCGCCGGTGATCAGCGCGACTTTCCCTTCCAGCGGGCGCTGGTCACTCACCGGCGCAGTTGGCCTTTGTCCGGGTCGCCCGCGGGAACCGGCTGCAGCATCTTGATGTCGGGTGCACCGGTCAGGTGCTCGCCGGCCGCCGTGAACAACTTGGCCACCGCGGGAGCCGAGCTGTGCGTCTTCAGCGCCTCTTCGTCGGCCCACTGCTCGACGAAGACGAAGGTCTCACCCGATTCGTGCACCGAATACAGCTGGCAGCCGGGCTCCTCGTGCACTTCTTCGGCCGCGGTCTTGAGGATGTCGCGGACGGTGTCGACGGACTCGGGTTTGACGGTCAAGGTGGCGACGACGACGACGGGCATGTGGGGCCTCCTGGCAGCTCACGGGGTGGTTGACGGGGTGACTTTCGTCACCCACGATCACACCAAGCCACCCTACTCAGGGGCCCGCGACGCGAATCATCCCGCGTCCACCCGAATGGTCGGAGCCGCGGCCACGACGGCGAATGGGGCGGATTCGGCCATCTCGGCATGGTAGAGCCGGCCGACCACCGAACTGTCACGCTTTTGTGACCCGTGTGGCAGATGGTGAATATGGGGCGACTGCGACTAGGCTGGACCCCATGGCTAGTAAGACCGCTGCCCGCTCCGGAGCCCGAACGAGCAGGTCAAAAGCCACTTCGCGCGCCGGCGGGTCCCGAAGTGCGCGACCGGCACCTGCCCGCAAGAAGGTGAGCAGACCGGCCAAGCGGCACAACCGGTCGCTGTTGGTTGCCACCGGGGTGACCTGCGGGCGCGCCATGCGCGCCACCTGGCTGTTGGCGGCACGGGGTACCGGCGGTGCGGCCCGGTCGATCGGGCGGGCCCGCGACATCGATCCGGGGCACCGCCGCGACGGAATCGCCCTGGTGCTGCTCGGCATTGCCGTGGTGGTCGCGGCCAGCTCCTGGTTCGACGCCGCGCGGCCGGTCGGCGCGTGGGTCGACGCGGTGTTGCGCACCTTCATCGGCGCCGGTGTCCTGGCGTTGCCGGCCGTCCTCGGCGTGCTGGCAGGGGTGCTGATGCGCACCCAGCCCAATCCGGAGGCGCGCCCGCGGCTGATCCTGGGCGCCAGCATGATCAGCTTCTCGTTGCTCGGTCTGCGCCACCTGTGGTCCGGTTCGCCGGAAGACCCCGAATTGCGCCGTCACGCAGCAGGATTCATCGGGTTTGCCATCGGCGGTCCGTTGTCGGAGGGGTTGACGCCCTGGATTGCCGCGCCACTGCTGTTCATCGGGGCACTGTTCGGACTGCTGTTGCTGACCGGCACCACGCTGCGCGAGCTGCCCGAGATGATGCGGGCCTTGTTCGGCACCCGGTTCGTCGACGAGGACTACGGATACGACTACGCGGACGAGCCCGGCCACGACGCCGATGCCCAACCGCGCGAAGACTTTTCCGACGGTTACTACGACGACGGCGCATTCGGCAGGGAACCACAGGCGTGGCCGTCGGCGGACGAGGCCCCCGTCGTTCTCGACGAACCGGTGCCGGACGAAACCCCCACCATTCCCGAATCCGCCCTGAAGACCGGAGAAGCGAAGACCCGGCGTCGCGCCGCCAAGAAGCAGGACACCCAGGTGCTGGACCGGGTCGTCGACGGCCCATACCACCTGCCGTCGATGGACCTGCTGGTGGCCGGCGACCCGCCGAAGAAACGCAGCGCGGCCAACACGCAGATGGCCGACGCCATCAGCGAGGTGCTGACCCAGTTCAAGGTCGACGCGGCCGTCACCGGCTGCACCCGCGGTCCCACGGTCACCCGCTACGAGGTGGAGCTGGGGCCGGGCGTCAAGGTCGAGAAAATCACCGCCCTGCAGAAGAACATCGCCTACGCGGTGGCCACCGAGAGCGTCCGGATGCTCGCCCCGATCCCCGGCAAATCCGCGGTCGGCATCGAGGTGCCCAACACCGACCGGGAAATGGTGCGGCTGGCCGACGTGCTCACCGACCCGTCAACCCGGCGCGATCACCATCCGCTGGTCATCGGGCTGGGCAAGGACATCGAAGGCGACTTCATCTCGGCCAACCTGGCCAAGATGCCGCACCTGCTGGTCGCCGGCTCCACCGGATCCGGTAAGTCCAGCTTCGTCAACTCCATGCTGATTTCGCTGCTGACCCGGGCCACCCCGGAAGAGGTCAGGATGATCCTGATCGACCCGAAGATGGTGGAACTGACGCCGTACGAAGGCATTCCGCACCTGATCACGCCGATCATCACCCAGCCGAAAAAGGCCGCGGCCGCGCTGGCCTGGCTGGTCGAGGAGATGGAGCAGCGCTACCAGGACATGCAGGCCTCTCGAGTGCGCCACATCGACGACTTCAATGCCAAGGTGCGCTCCGGCGAGATCACCGCGCCGCTGGGCAGCCAGCGCGTCTACCGGCCCTACCCGTACGTGGTCGCGATCGTCGACGAGCTGGCCGACCTGATGATGACCGCGCCGCGCGACGTCGAAGACGCCATCGTCCGGATCACCCAGAAGGCCCGCGCCGCCGGCATCCACCTGGTGCTGGCCACCCAGCGCCCGTCGGTGGACGTGGTCACCGGGCTGATCAAGACCAACGTGCCGTCGCGGCTCGCGTTCGCGACGTCGTCGTTGATCGACAGCCGGGTGATCCTGGATCAGGCGGGCGCGGAAAAGCTGATCGGCATGGGCGACGGCCTGTTCCTGCCGATGGGCACGAACAAACCCATCCGGCTGCAGGGCGCCTACATCACCGACGAGGAGATCCACGCCGTCGTCACCGCCTGCAAGGACCAGGCCGAACCCGAATACACCGAGGGCGTCACCGCCGCCAAGCCCACCGGCGAGCGCACCGACGTCGACCCCGACATCGGCGACGACATGGACGTCTTGCTGCAGGCGGTCGAGCTGGTGGTGTCCAGTCAGTTCGGTTCCACCTCGATGCTGCAGCGCAAACTGCGGGTCGGCTTCGCCAAAGCCGGCCGGCTGATGGACCTGATGGAGACCCGGGGCATCGTCGGGCCCAGCGAGGGATCCAAGGCGCGCGAGGTGCTGGTCAAGCCCGACGAGCTGGCCGGGACGCTGGCGCTGATCCGCGGCGGGGCCGGATCAGCCGACGCCGACGGATCCGACGACGACGGCGACTAAAGCAGCAGCAACATCCGCGTGTTGCCCAGGATGTTGGGCTTGACGTAGCTGAGGTCCAGGAACTCGGCGACACCGACGTCGTAGGAGCGGCACATCTCCTCGAACACCTCGGCGGTCACCGGCGTGCCCTCGATCTCGGTGAACCCGTGCTTGCCAAAGAACTCGGTCTCGAACGTCAACACGAAGATCCGCTCCAGCTGCAGTTCGCGTGCGACGTCGAGCAGCCGGGTGACGATCGCGTGGCCGATGCCGTGGCCGGTCGCCGCGGGGTGGACGGCGATGGTGCGGATTTCACCGAGATCTGCCCAGAACACGTGCAACGCGCCGCAGCCGACCACCCGGCCGTCGAGCTCGGCCACCCAGAACTCCTGGACGGCCTCATACAGCGTCACCAGGTTCTTTTCCAGCAGGATCTTGCCCGCATAGGTGTCGACGAGTTGCTTGATCGCGGGGATATCGGAGGCTCGTGCGCGCCGGACGACGACCTTCTGGTTATCCCGAGAAAGTTCGGTCACGGGTAACAGTATTGACATCTGGGGCGGGGGTGCTGGTCAACCGCTATTCTGTTGCCGTGTCGGGGCAGCCGCAGACAGGACCCGTGGCCGGACGCGTCAGCATCGCCAACCTGGCCAATGTCCTGACGCTATTGCGCCTGGTGCTGGTTCCGATCTTCCTGCTCGCATTGTTCGCCGGGGGTGGCCACGAAACCGTGGCGCGGATCGTGGCCTTCGTGGTGTTCGCGGTGGCCTGCATCACCGACCGGCTGGACGGCCTGCTGGCCCGTAACTACGGCATGGCGACCGAATTCGGTGCGTTCGTCGACCCGATCGCCGACAAGATGCTGATCGGGTCGGCGCTGGTCGGGCTGTCGATGCTCGGCGATCTGCCCTGGTGGGTCACCGCCCTGATCCTGGCCCGCGAGGTCGGGGTGACGCTGTTGCGGCTGGCGGTGATTCGCCGCGGCGTCATTCCGGCCAGCTGGGGCGGCAAACTCAAGACCTTCGTCCAGGCGGTGGCCATCGGGCTGTTCGTGTTGCCGGTGTCGGGACCGTTCCTGGTGGCGGCATCGGTGGTGATGGCCGCCGCGATCGTGCTGACCGTGGTCACCGGAATCGATTACGTAGCCTCGACCGTCAGGGAAGTGCGGCGGACGGGAACCTAGACGGCGGCTGCCGGCGTTGACCTGATGAAGCAGCTTTGCCGGACGAAGGAGAGCAGGATGTCGCCATTGGTGCGCGAGGTCATTGGCGAGGTGCTGCGCCTGGCCCGAACGTCACAGGGCCGGACGCTACGCGAGGTGTCGGACGCCGCGCGGGTGAGCCTCGGGTATCTCTCGGAGGTGGAGCGCGGCCGCAAAGAGGCCTCCAGTGAGCTGCTGAACGCGATCTGCGACGCGTTGGACGTCCCACTGTCGACGGTGCTCACCGACGCGGGTGAGCGGATGGCCGACGAAGAACGCGCGGCCCGCAGCATGCCCAATGGCGCGGCGAGCGCCACCACCATCGACGCGAGCACCAAGGTCGTCATCCCGCCGGTAGCCTCGCTCGTGGTGGCCTGAGTGCGTGAACTACCGGGCAACGCCGATCGCGCCACAGGGGTGCGGCGATCGGCGACGACCCGATAAATTGAGCGGCAGGGTGATTGCTAGGGCCTATCAGGGGTCCGGCACACAGAAGCGAAGGTGGAGCTAACTCATGGCCAATCCGTTCGTCAAAGCGTGGAAATACGTCATGGCGCTGTTCAACTCGAAAATTGACGAGCATGCCGACCCCAAGATCCAGATCCAGCAGGCCATCGAGGAAGCCCAGCGCACCCACCAGGCGTTGACGCAGCAGGCGGCGCAGGTGATCGGTAACCAGCGCCAGCTGGAGATGCGTCTCAACCGGCAGCTGGCCGACATCGAGAAGCTCCAAGTCAACGTGCGTCAGGCGCTGACGCTCGCTGACCAGGCCACCGCCGCCGGAGATGCCGCCAAGGCCGCCGAGTACACCAACGCCGCCGAGGCGTTCGCGGCCCAGCTGGTGACCGGGGAGCAGAGCGTCGAAGACCTCAAGACGCTGCACGACCAAGCGCTGGGCGCGGCGGCGCAGGCCAAGAAGGCCGTCGAACGCAACGCCATGGTGCTGCAGCAGAAGATCGCCGAGCGCACCAAGCTGCTCAGCCAGCTCGAGCAGGCCAAGATGCAGGAACAGGTCAGCGCGTCGCTGCGGTCGATGAGCGAGATCGCCGCCCCGGGCAACACCCCGAGCCTCGACGAGGTGCGCGACAAGATCGAACGGCGCTACGCCAACGCGATCGGCTCCGCCGAACTCGCGCAGAACTCCGTGCAGGGCCGGATGCTCGAGGTCCAGCAGGCCAGCGTGGAGATGGCGGGTCATTCCCGGCTCGAGCAAATTCGCGCGTCGATGCGAGGCGAAGCCCTGCCGACAGGCGGGACACCTGCGGCTCCCGGCGCCACGCCGGCTACGCCCGTGCCCGCCGAGAACCCCGGCGCACAGGTGGCCGAGAAACCCTTCGGTCAGTAGCCGGTCGGTCGGTGTGACATGGCGGTAAGGGCAACGCAGCGCGGGGCCTTTCGGGCACTGCTGCAGCAGGGCCTGGACATCGCCGCCGATCTATCCGGCTTCGTCGCCCAGAAGATCAGCGCGGCCGCCGACCCGCGGGCGCGGCTGCTGCGCCGCCGCCGCCGCGCCCTGCGGTGGGCTTGGATCTTCACCGCGGGCAGCGTGTTGTGGGGTTTGGTGACCGCGGTGCTGGCGTGGTGGGGCTGGTTCGTGTTGCTCCTGCAGATCACCGGCGCGATCGCGGTCCTCGAGGTAATTCCCGCGACGTTGTTGTTCTTCCGCTACCACTGGCTGAAGTCGGAGCCGCTGCCGGCGAGCCGGCCCGTCAACGCCCGTCGCCTGCCGCCCCCGGGTTCCGCGGCCCGACCCGCGATGTACGCGCTGGGCGCCTCCGAGCGCGGGTTCTTCTCGTTGCTGGGCGTGATCGAGCGCGGTGCGATGCTGCCGGCGGTCGAGATCGGCGACCTGACCGCGGCGGCGAACAAGACCTCCGCGGCGATGGCGGCCACCGCCGCGGAGGTGGTGTCGATGGAGCGCGCGGCGCACAACTCGGACTCGTCGCGGGCATATCTGGTGCCGACCATCAACGCGTTCACCGCGCAGTTGAGCGCCGGCGTCCGGCAATACAACGAAATGGTCACCGCCGCAGCGCAATTGGTTTCTTCGGCGAACGGCGATGCCGATGTCGGGCTCGCCGCGGCACACCAGCGTTACCGGGCCGAACTGGTCGAGGCTACCGATCGCCTGACCGGTTGGGCTCAGGCGTTCGACGAACTCGGCGGGTTACCGCGCCGTCAGTGATCGGGTGACTGCGGAGGCCCGGCTTCCGGCCGCGGCCCGTAGCGCTCGATGTAGGCCTGGTGGATGTGGGCGTCACGCTTGCGGGCGAGTTCGTCGACGAGATCCGGGTCCAGACCGTGCACCTGCAGCATGTGGCGGCGCCACACCTTGTTCAGCGCGTGCGAGAAGTACACGAACGGAATCAGGATCGGCAGCGTCATGCTGAGGTGGACGACCAGCGTCGTCGGGATGAACCAGAACGGGATGAGAATCAGGACCGCCGGCACCGCGACGCGGGTCATCATCCGGCGCGCGGCGCCCTTACCGGCCAGGTCGTTGCGCACCCAGTCCCGCATCGAGTCGGGCAGCCGGCCGCCGCAGCAATAACGGATGTAGGCAAGAGCGTTCGGCTTCGTGCGCTTTCCGGTGCCGTCCACCGCGTTAGAACGACGCTTTGAGCGACGGGATCGCCAACGCGGCCACACCGCGCAGCAACGCCTTGGTCATGTCGAAGAAGTCAAAGTAGTCCCGCCACAGCGTGATTCGCCCGTCGCGGACCTCGAACACCCCGCAGACCCAGAACTGCAGCCGCAGCGGGCCGAAGATCAGCGCATCACTGCGCTCGGTGAGCACCGCGGCGCCGTCGGCGGCAATCCGGTGAATCTTCACCTCGAACGAGGCGCGACCCTCCATCCCGCGGAACAACTTGATCGCCCGGTGGCGGCCGCGGATCGTCGGCAGGCCGACGTTCTCGTAGACGAGGTCGTCGTCCAGCGTGGCCTCGGCGGTCGCGAAGTCCTCGTCCTGCAGTGCGTGGAGAAATGTCTCGACCGTGCGCGTGTTCGCGACGGCTGTCCCAGTCAGCTCGGTCATGGTGTCAGCGTAGGCGCGTGCCGGCCGGGCGCTGTGGCAGGGTAAGGCGGTGCGAGTCGCCGTGGTCGCCGGGCCGGATCCCGGGCACTCGTTTCCCGCGATTGCGCTGTGTCAGCGTTTCCGGGACGCGGGCGACGAGCCCACCCTGTTCACCGGCGAGGAATGGATCCGGGCCGCCCGTGATGCCGGCATCGAGGCGGTCGGACTCGACGGGTTGGTGGCCACCGACGACGACCTCGACGCCGGGGCCCGAATTCACCGGCGCGCCGCCCGGATGGCCGTGCTCAATGTGCCGGTGCTGCGGGACCTGGAACCCGACCTGGTGGTGTCCGACGTCATCACGGCCGGCGGTGGCATGGCCGCCGAGCTGCTGGGGATCCCGTGGATAGAACTCAACCCGCATCCGCTCTATCTGCCGTCGAAAGGGTTGCCGCCGATAGGCAGTGGTCTGGCGCCGGGTACCGGCATCCGCGGGCGGCTGCGCGATACGACGATGCGGGCGCTGACGGCGCGATCCGTGCGTGCCGGCCTACGACAGCGCGAGATATCCCGGGTTGAGATCGGTCTGCCGGCGCGCGATCCCGGCCCGCTGCGGCGGCTGATCGCCACACTGCCCGCACTGGAAGTGCCCCGCCCGGACTGGCCGGCCGAGGCCGTCGTGGTGGGGCCGCTGCACTTCGAGCCGACCGATCACATCCTCGAGGTTCCAGACGGCGCGGGGCCGGTGGTGGTCGTCGCGCCGTCGACCGCCCTGATCGGGACCGAAGGTCTGGCCGAGGTTGCCCTGGGGTGCCTGACGCCGGGGGAGACATTGCCGGCGGGGTCGCGCCTGCTGATATCGCGGTTGGGTGGACCGGATCTTCCGGTGCCGCCGTGGGCGGCCGTCGGCCTGGGACGTCAGGACGAGCTGTTGGCGCACGCCGACCTGGCGATCTGCGGCGGGGGCCACGGAATGGTGGCCAAGACGCTGCTGGCCGGGGTGCCGCTGGTGGTGGTTCCCGGCGGCGGCGACCAGTGGGAGATCGCCAACCGGGTGATGCGCCAGGGCAGCGCGCGACTGATTCGTCCGTTGACCCCCGATGCGTTGGTCCGGGCGGTGGGTGAGGTGTTGTCGACACCTCGCTACCGCGAGGCCGCGCGCACGGCCGCGGCCGGCCTCCACCGCGTCGCCGACCCGGTGCGGGTATGCCATCAAGCGCTGGCGCTCGCCGGGTGACCGGGCTCGGTATCTTGGCTGGCGTGCGGCTGACGGAGTTCAACGAGCGGGTGGTGCTGCGGTTCGGCGCCGCGTACGGCGCATCGGTACTGGTAGACCACGTGCTGCCCGGTTTCGGCGGGCGGACCGCCGCCCAGGCGATCGAGGACGGCGTCGAGCCCCGCGACGTCTGGCGGGCATTGTGCGTCGACTTCGACGTGCCCCGCGACCAGTGGTGAACCCGCTTACCCGCTTACCCGCAACGCCGCCGCACACTCATCTCCGAGTGGACCGCGGTGCCTCGCGGAACACGCAGTCGCCGCACACGGCTCGCCCGGGCAGCCGATAGAACAGGCAGCAGCTGTCGCGCCGGAAGCCCAGATGTGAGCCGGTGATCACGCCGGAGCCCGACAGCACGCCGGTGTCCAGCAGCGAGTCGGTGATCTCGACGATCCGCGCGCGTAAGTCGGGCCGGACCGCCAGCAGTGCGCGCGATGCGCCGACGAGTGCGGACGCGATGTTGCCCGCCAGCAGCGCGGGCGCCAGCTTGACCTGCAGGCCGGCCGCGAACGGCTGCATGTGGTGTTGCACCACAACGCGATACAACAACCCCGCCGAGATGTCCTCGACCGCCTGTCCAAGGGGCTCAGGCAGGCGCAGCTGCGCTCCGTCGTCGGCACGTTCGAGATCGTTGAGGACCGGAACGATGCCGTGGGCCAATGCGCAGGCCAGCACGGGTGACCACAGCCGGGTGGCATGGCCGAGGTGAACCAGCGAGGCGCCGATCCGTAAGTCCGTCGAGCGGTAGCGCCGCACGGTGGCGCCGATCAAATCGGTAAAGCCGTCGGCGTAGTCCTGGCGAACCGGGTGCCATCCGGTCCCGGTCCCGCCCACGGTCAGCGCGAAAAACCCTTTGTAGGTTGATATTTCGGCAAGCTCGCCGGAGATGTCCATGCGTGCGCGTCCACCCTCTCCGGGGAGATCCGCCCCAGCGTCCAGTGAGGGAGCGCCGACGATGAGTATCTGGCTCTCGGGTCAGGATGTGCCCGATCACAGTGGCGGGACCGCACCGGATTCGCACCGGTTTCCTCAGCGTTTCGTGCAGGCCCGTCGACGCCCTTTCGGTAGCCGATATTGCCACACGGAACTCCCGCGGCGTGTCGAACTTGAATCGAACAGGTGTTCGTCTACTGTGGGGATCGTTCGACGATGACTTGTCGGTGGGTCTCTCTAGTGTCACGGCCAACCGACCGATACCGGTCAGAGAACAACGACTACAGGAGAGACGCCATGGCGCAAGCCCCCGACCGCGAAAAAGCCCTCGAACTGGCAATGGCCCAGATCGAGAAGAGCTACGGCAAAGGCTCGGTGATGCGTCTCGGCGACGAGACACGTCAGCCGATCTCGATCATTCCGACCGGATCCATCGCACTGGACGTGGCCCTGGGCATCGGCGGCCTGCCCCGCGGCCGGGTCGTGGAGATCTACGGCCCGGAGTCCTCGGGTAAGACCACCGTCGCCCTGCACGCGGTGGCCAATGCCCAGGCGGCCGGCGGCGTCGCGGCGTTCATCGACGCCGAGCACGCCCTGGACCCGGACTACGCCAAGAAGCTGGGCGTCGACACCGATTCCCTGCTGGTCAGCCAGCCCGACACCGGTGAGCAGGCCCTGGAGATCGCCGACATGCTGATCCGCTCCGGCGCCCTGGACATTCTGGTCATCGACTCGGTCGCCGCACTGGTGCCGCGCGCGGAACTCGAGGGCGAGATGGGCGACAGCCATGTCGGTCTGCAGGCCCGGCTGATGAGCCAGGCGCTGCGGAAAATGACTGGCGCGCTGAACAATTCGGGAACAACCGCGATCTTCATCAACCAGCTCCGCGAGAAGATCGGGGTGATGTTCGGCAGTCCCGAAACCACCACGGGCGGAAAGGCGTTGAAGTTCTACGCGTCGGTGCGCATGGATGTGCGCCGGATCGAGACGCTCAAGGACGGCACCGACGCGGTCGGCAACCGCACCCGGGTCAAGGTCGTCAAGAACAAGGTGGCGCCGCCGTTCAAGCAGGCCGAGTTCGACATCCTCTACGGCCGCGGCATCAGCCGGGAGGGCTCGCTGATCGACATGGGCGTGGACCAGGGCTTCATCCGCAAGTCCGGTTCCTGGTTCACCTACGAGGGCGAACAACTCGGCCAGGGTAAGGAGAACGTCCGCAACTTCTTGATGGAGAACGCCGACATCGGCAACGAGATCGAGAAGAAGATCAAGGAAAAGCTCGGCATTGGGGCGGTGGTGACCGATGACGTCCTGCCCACCCCCGTCGATTTCTGAGCCTGCCCGCGAAGAGCAGGCGCGGGCGCTGTGCCTGCGCCTGCTCACCGCGAGGTCGCGCACCCGGGCCGAGTTGTCCGGCCAGCTCGCGAAACGTGGATACCCCGGCGACGTCAGTGCCCGGGTGCTCGACCGGCTGGCCGACGTCGGGCTGGTGGATGACAGGGACTTCGCCGAACAGTGGGTGCAGTCCCGGCGCGCCAGGGCGGGAAAGAGCCGGCGCGCCCTGGCCACCGAGCTGCACACCAAGGGCGTCGACAACGAAGTCATCAACACGGTGCTGGCCGGGATCGACGCCGGTGCCGAGCGAGACCGGGCCGAGGAACTGGTGCGGGCCAAGCTGCGGCGCGAGACGCTGAGCACCGACGACGTGCGGATCACTCGTCGGCTGGTGGGGATGCTGGCCCGCCGTGGCTACAGCCAGAACCTCGCCTGCGAGGTTGTCCTCGCCGAGTTGGCCGCTGAGCGGGAACGCCGCCGCGTCTAGCTGGGGGTTCATCCGGCAGGTTTCGCGCCGATCGGTCGCCGTAGCATGGTCACGTGACTTCGACAGTGGCGCCGGGTGCCGCGAGCCTCAGCGGGCCCGTGGCGGGGTCGAAGCGCACGTATCAAGTTCGCACCTACGGCTGCCAGATGAATGTCCACGACTCCGAGCGGTTGGCGGGCCTGCTCGAGGCGGCCGGCTACCAGCGCGCTGCCGAGGGCGCCGACGCGGATGTGGTGGTCTTCAACACCTGCGCGGTCCGCGAAAATGCCGACAACAAGCTCTACGGGAACATCAGCCACCTGGCTCCGCGCAAGCGCGATAATCCCGACTTCCAGATCGCGGTCGGCGGCTGCCTGGCCCAGAAAGACCGGGAAGCCTTGCTGCGCAAGGCGCCCTGGGTCGACGTCGTGTTCGGCACGCACAACATCGGCTCGCTGCCCGCGCTGCTCGACCGGGCCCGGCACAACAAGGTCGCCCAGGTCGAAATCGTCGAGGCGCTGCAGGAGTTTCCGTCATCGCTACCCAGCGCTCGCGAATCAGCCTATGCCGCTTGGGTTTCCATTTCCGTCGGCTGCAACAACAGCTGCACGTTCTGCATCGTCCCGTCGCTACGGGGCAAGGAGGTCGACCGCAGCCCGGCAGACATTCTGACCGAGGTCCGATCGCTGGTGGCCGACGGCGTGCTGGAAGTCACGCTGCTGGGACAGAACGTCAATGCCTACGGCGTCTCGTTCGCCGATCCGGCAGTGCCCCGCAACCGCGGCGCCTTCGCCGAGCTGCTGCGGGCCTGCGGAGGTATCCACGGACTGGAACGTGTGCGGTTCACCTCGCCGCACCCGGCCGAATTCACCGACGACGTCATCGAGGCGATGGCGCAGACGCCGAATGTCTGCCCCGCGCTGCATATGCCGTTGCAGTCGGGCTCCGACCGGATGCTGCGCGCGATGCGCAGGTCCTACCGCGCCGAGCGCTACCTCGGCATCGTCGACCGGGTGCGAGCGGCGATGCCGCACGCGGCCATCACCACCGACCTCATCGTCGGATTCCCCGGTGAGACCGAAGAGGACTTCGCGGCCACCCTCGATGTGGTGCGCCGGGCGCGGTTCGCGGCCGCGTTCACCTTCCAGTACTCCAAGCGGCCCGGCACCCCGGCCGCTGAGCTCGACGGGCAGCTACCGAAAGCCGTTGTGCAGGAACGCTATGAGCGGCTGATCGAATTGCAGGAGCAAATCTCCCTGGAGGGCAACCGCCAGCTGATCGGTCAGAGTGTCGAATTGCTGGTCGCCACGGGCGAAGGCCGCAAAGACGCTCGCACGGCCCGCATGACCGGGCGGGCGCGCGACGGCCGGCTGGTGCACTTCGCCTGCAACGATGCCGCCGACACACCGGTGCGGCCCGGCGACATCATCACCACGGCGGTCACCGAGGCCGCGCCGCACCACCTGATCGCCGATGCCGGCATCCGGACCCACCGTCGTACCAGAGCCGGCGACGCGCACGCCGCCGGACAGCGACCGCGCGGTACCGGCTTGGGCATGCCCGGTATCGGGCCGGCCGCCAAACCAACCGAACCCCTTGGATGTGCCCGATGACGAAGGAAGACACCGGCTTTGACGCCCTGCGCGCCGAGATCGAGGCCGCAGAGCGTCGCGTAGCACGCGAAATCGACCCCGGCCCAAGGGCGTTCATCGTCGCCATCCTGGTGTTCGTACTGCTGGCATCGTTCATCCTGCCGCATACCGGCCAGGTGCGCGGCTGGGATGTGCTGTTCAGCAGCCACGGCGCCGGCGTGGCCGCGTTGTCGCTGCCTTCGAAGGTGTTCTCCTGGCTGGCACTGGTTTTCGGTGTCGGATTCTCGATGCTGGCACTGCTGACGCGTCGCTGGGCGTTGGCCTGGATCGCGCTGGCGGGCTCGTCATTGGCCAGCGCGACCGGCCTCTTGGCGGTGTGGTCACGCCAGACCGTGGCCGCCGGTCATCCCGGCCCGGGTGTCGGGTTGTTCGTGGCATGGATCACCGTGATCCTGTTGACGTTCCACTGGGCCCGCGTGGTGTGGTCGCGCACGATCGTGCAACTCGCCGCCGAGGAGCAGCGGCGCCGTATCAGTGCCGAGCAGCAGTCCAGGACGCTGCTGGAAACCCTGGGTGACCAGGACACCCCCGATGCGGGGGCGCCTGGGGACCAGGCGGCGGGCCGCTAGGACCTGCGGGTCAGCGCCGCAGCGGCCGCTTCGGCCCATTGCCGCCATTGCTCGGCGTTGGCCTGTGCCTCCTGAGCTTCCTTCGTCCGGCCGGCCGCGGCCGCCTTGCGGGCCTGCTGCTCGTAGTGCTCGGCACGGGTCGCGAACTGTTCGGCCCGCGCCTGCGCCTCCGGGTCAGCCCAATTCGCTTCGCCGGCGTCGCGCACCTTCTTCTCGACGGCGCGCAGCCGCCGCTCCAGATCGGCCGACCGCTCCCGGGGCACCTTGCCGATCGCGTCCCATTTGTCGGCGATCGACCGCAGTGCCGCTCGGGCGGCTTCGTGGTTGCTGGTGTCGATCTTCTCGGCCTCGGCCAGCAGCGCCTCTTTGGCAGTGGCGTTGGTCTGGAATTCCGCGTCCTTTTCCGCTGTCGCGGCATTACGGGCGCTGAAGAACGAGTCCTGGGCGGCCTTGAAGCGACGCCACAGCGCGTCGTCGACCTCCCGGGTGGCGCGCCCCGCGGCTTTCCATTCGCTCAGCAGCTTGCGGAATTCGGCGCTGGTGCCGGCCCAGTCCGTCGACTGGGACATCTCTTCGGCCCGCTCGCAGAGTTGTTCCTTGGACTGCCGCACGCCCGCGCGTTCGCGGTCCAACTCGGCGAAGTGAGAACCCCGGCGCCGGTTGAACGCCTCACGCGCCGCGGAGTAGCGCTTCCACAGCGCGTCGTCGACCTTGCGGTCCAGGCCGCTGATCGTCTTCCACTCGTCGAGGATCTCGCGCATCCGGTCGCCGGCGACTTTCCAGTGCGTCGAGTTGGCGGCCAGATCCTCGGCCTCGGCGGCCAGCGCCTCCTTGCGGGCGGTCTGAGCGGCCCGGTGCTCGTCGCGCCGGGAGCGATCAGCGGCCACCGTGGCGTCGGCGTGCTCGACCAGGGTGCTCAGCCGGCGCGCGAGCCCGTCGATATCGCCCAGCACCGAGGCCGTCGGCAACGTCTCGGCGAGCGCGACGGCGCTGGCTTTGATCTTGCGCGCATCGCCGCTTCCGGAGGCCAGTCGCTCCTCCATCAGCGTGACCTCGGTGCTCAGGTCGTCGAATCGCCTGCCGAAGTGGGCGAACGCGGCGTCCCGGTCGCCGGCCTGCCAGGAGCCGATTATGCGTTCGCCGGCGGAGCTGATCAGCCATACCGTTCCGTCGTCGTCGACGCGTCCGAACTTGTGCGGATTGCTGGCCGGCGGCAACACCACCGGGGGAGCGCTCGGGCGCGGTGTCGGCCCTGGACCGGGACGCGGACCCGGACGTGGTCCGGGACGTGGCGCCGGCTTGGGCGCGTCGCTGGAGCGGGGCTCGTCGTCGGTCATGCGCTGGTCACACCCTTTCGCGCGGTCGCTGTCCCGCGCACCTGCCGCGCGTAGCGGCACCCGTACCGTCTGGAGAATTGTGCGGCTTTGCGGCCTATCAGCAGCTGCTCCGTCACCGATTCCACCAGTATTCAAGCAGCTTGGCGGGCCGGATGCCGCAACCTGATGGTCACCGTTGGGACAGCCGGCTGTGTAACAGTGGGTGCACCCAGCATGTTTACTCACCACCCGTCTCGACTTCGGAGAGAATCCGCTTACGGACAAGGTGGATATCGCCGCTTTGCTCGCGTGGAGTTCGGCGGTTGTGCGTCGCGATCGGCGGCATCTGCCAGCAACGTGCGACACACCGGATTATCGACCCGCCGCTCGGCCAAGTGCAGCTGTTCGCCAAGCTGGCACGCAATCTGCGGTGGGCGTGCTGATCCTGATCGGGAAGCAGGCGGTGTGCAGAACCAGGTTTCGTTGCTGCTGGTGCAGGCGTTGCTGGTGCTGTCGCTGCTGTTCGCCGCGGTGAACGCGATCGTCACGGTCGGCAACCCGCGGGCCGGCCATGGCGCTCGAGGGTGCCGCCGGTCAACCGGCGTAGTACGTCCGCGCCGCCTCGGGTAACAGTTCGATTGCACCGTCACCGGGGCCATTTGGCGACTTCGCGGCACCCGGTACCGTGACAAGACAAGTGGTGTTGTTGTTACTTGTGGGGTTAGAGGGGGGCGTGTCAAGAGAGCGAAGGTTTGGTCGTTGCGACGACCGCGTCGGTCGGTGGCGGACCAGCGACAATCGTTGTCGGCGAGCAAACATGGGCAGGCGGTCGGCCGCCCGGCTGTGACACCATTGGGAGCGGTTCTCCGGTCCTATCGGGCGTCAGCCACCAGACACAGCCGTGCCACAGGTTCTGCATAGGTTTGTGAACTTAAGTATTGAGGATCCATCGAGTGCGTGGCTGTCCGTCCTAGATATGGGGAGTTACAGCGCACACACGTCGGAAACGGTTTCGAAACGGGTAGTGAATACCCGTCGCAGATAATGGCCCACGGGCCGCGCCGGGGAGGGGGTCGCAAATGACAAAAACGGATGTCGCGGTTGTCCTCGCTTTGCTCGCCGCCTTCGCGTCGGCACTGGGAAATGTCGTCCGTCAGCGTTCAGCGCAGGAGATCACGGACAAACCGGTGGGCCACCTGGAGCTCTTCCGGATGTCGGTGCGCGACTCCAAGTGGTGGCTGGGGGCGGGTGGGGCCATCGGCAACTACGCACTGCAGGCCGCCGCGCTGACGCTGGGCTCGGTGATGCTGGTCACGTCGTTGCAGGTGACGGCCCTGCTGTTCGCCTTGCCGATCTACGCGCGCATGACCCGGCGCGCGGTCACCCGCTGGGAATGGACCTGGGCGCTGCTGCTGGCCGCCGCGTTGGCCGTCGTGGTCGTCGTCGGCGATCCGGATCCCGGTGCCTCGCGTGGCTCGGTGCAAACGTGGATGGTGGTGGCCCTGGTGATGGGCCCGGCGCTGGTGTTCTGCGTGTGGGGCGCGCGGAAGTGGCCCGGCTCGGTAGCCGCGGTGCTGCTGGCCATCGTGGCCGGTTCGTCGTTGGCGCTGTTCGCGGTGTTGACCAAGGCCGTCGTCGAGGTCGTCAGAGGTGGTGTCGGCGCGCTACTCACGGCGCCGGAATTCTACGCGTGGATAGCTGCCGCGCTGGCGGGGATGATCTTTCAGCAGTCGTCGTTCCGTGCCGGCGCATTGACCGCCTCACTGCCGACCTCCGTGGTGGCCAAGCCGGTCGTCGGTTCGATCCTCGGCATGGCCGTGCTCGGTGAGTACCTGGACTGCAACGGGACGGCCAAGGTCGTTCTTGCCTTCGGAGTCGTGGTGGTGGTCGTCGCGACCATCGCGCTGGCCCGGGGTGAGGCCGCGACCATGTCGACCAGTTTCGCGGAGAAGCTGGCCAAAAAGGCACTGCGCAGATCCGCCGAGGTACGCCTGGCCGAGGCCAAGTGCAGCGGCTGACCGCTTACCTGTTGGCCTAGCGGGCGCCGACCCGTCGGTTAGTTTGGGTGGCGTGCTGAGCGCCATCGCAATCGTTCCCGCCACACCGCTGCTTGTTCCCGAGCTCACCGGGTCAGCGGCTGCCGAGGTCGCCGACCTGGCCACCGCGGTGCTGGCGGCGGCCGCGCTGCTGCCGTCGCGGTGGGTCGTGATCGGCACCGGCGACACCGACGAGGTCGTGGGCCCCGACGGGATCGGCAGCTTCGGGGGCTTCGGCGCCGACGTGCGGGTCCGGCTCTCGCCACCCACCGGCGCGCCCCGCGAGCCGGTGGCCGACTTCCCGCTCTGTGCGCTGATCGCCGGCTGGCTGCGCGGCCACGCCCGGCCCGAGGCCGGCGCGCAGGTGCGTGTCTACCGCGGCGACCATCACGTCGACACCGCGCTGGCGCGCGGCAGGCAGCTGCGCACCGAGATCGACCGGGCGCCCGATCCGGTCGGCGTGCTGGTGGTCGCCGACGGTGCGAACTCGTTGACACCCGGCGCTCCCGGCGGTTATGACCCCGACAGTCCCGATGCCCAGCTGGCCCTCGACGACGCGCTGGCAAACGGCGACACGGCCGCGCTGGCCCGGCTGCCGGAGCGGATCCTCGGGCGGGTCGCATTCCAGGTGCTGGCCGGGCTGAGCGAGCCCGGGCCGCGTTCGGCCAAGGAGCTGTACCGGGGAGCGCCCTACGGAGTGGGGTACTTCGCCGGAGCCTGGCAGCTGTGAGGCCAGCCCCGCGACCGCTGGCGATCATCGGACCCACCGGGACCGGCAAGTCGCGGCTGGCCCTCGACGTCGTCGAGCGACTCAGCGGTGAGGTGAGTGCGGAAATCGTCAACGCCGACGCTATGCAGCTCTACCGCGGCATGGACATCGGGACCGCCAAGCTGCCCGTCGAACAGCGGCGCGGCATCCCACATCACCAGCTCGATGTCCTGGACGTCACCCAGACCGCGACCGTCGCCCGCTATCAGCGCGACGCCGCCGCGGATATCGAGGCCATCGCGGCCCGCGGCGCGGTACCGGTCATCGTGGGCGGTTCGATGCTCTACGTCCAATCGCTGCTCGACGACTGGTCGTTCCCGGCGACCGATCCCGCGGTGCGGGCGCGCTGGGAGCAGCGCCTCGCGGAGGTGGGGGTGGGTGTGCTGCACGCCGAACTGGCCCGCCGCGACCCGGCCGCCGCCGCGGCGATCCTGCCCACCGATGGCCGGCGCACGGTGCGCGCGCTCGAGGTGGTCGAGCTCACCGGCCGGCCGTTCGCGGCGTCCGCGCCCCGCATCGGCGTTCCGCGCTGGGGCACTGTCATCGTCGGATTGGACTGCGAGACAACGATTCTCGACGAGAGATTGGCCCGGCGCACCGACACCATGTTCGAGCAAGGCCTGGTCGAGGAGGTGCGCGCGCTGCTGCTCGAGGGTCTGCGCGACGGAGTCACCGCCTCGCGCGCGCTCGGCTACGCGCAGGTGCTCGCCGCTCTCGAGGCCGACGACCCCGAAGCTTTGCGCGACGCCCAGGAGCAGACGTTCGTCGGCACCCGGCGCTATGCGCGACGGCAGCGGTCGTGGTTTCGGCGCGATCACCGGGTGCACTGGGTGGACGCCGCCGATACCGGTTTGGTCGAGCAGGCTTTGCAGGTGTGGCGGCAAGTACTCTGAACTGGTGATCTTCACCAAAGGGCACGGCACCCAGAACGACTTCGTGCTGCTGCCCGACGTCGACGCCGAGCTGCCGCTCACCGCGGCACGGGTGGCCGCGCTGTGCGACCGGCGCCGGGGGCTGGGCGCCGACGGCGTGCTCCGCGTGACCACCGCGGGCGCCGCGACGAGGGCCGGTGTGCTCGATCGGCTGCCCGACGGGGTCAGCGCCGGCGACTGGTACATGGACTACCGCAACGCCGACGGGTCGATCGCCCAGATGTGCGGCAACGGCGTCCGGGTCTTCGCGCACTACCTGCGGGCCAGCGGCCTGGAGGCCCGCGACGAGTTCGTCGTCGGATCGCTGGCCGGCCCGCGGCCGGTCACCGTGCACCACGTCGATGCGACCAACGCCGATGTCACGGTCGACATGGGCAAGGCCAACCGGCTGGGCAGCGGGGGACCGGCGTTCGAGGCGGTCGTCGGCGGCAGGCGGTTGCGCGGGTTGGCGATCGACGTCGGCAATCCGCACCTGGCGTGCGTCGACCCGCAGCTGAGCAGCGAGGAGCTCGCCGCGCTGGATGTCGCTGCGCCGGTGCAGTTCGACCGGGCGCAGTTCCCGGACGGCGTCAACGTCGAAGTGCTCACCCCGGCCGCCGGGGGCGTCGTGCGGATGCGGGTCCACGAGCGCGGGGTGGGCGAAACCCGTTCCTGCGGCACCGGAACGGTCGCGGCCGCGGTGGCCGCCCTGGCCGACGCCGGGGCCGACACCGGGACGCTGACCGTGCGCGTGCCCGGCGGCGACGTCGTCGTCACCATCACCGAGGCCACCAGCTACCTGCGCGGGCCATCGGTGCTGGTCGCCCGCGGGCAGATCAGCCATGCCTGGTGGAGCGCGCTGTAATGCAGATGCAATGCCGCCCGCGACGTGCCACCATCGAAAGTGGCTATGACATTTCCTGATTCGCCCGACCCGGGCTCGCTAGATTCGACGCCCAGCGTCGGCGAACTCGCCCTCGAAGACCGATCGGCGCTGCGGCGTGTCGCCGGCCTTTCCACCGAACTCACCGACGTCTCCGAGGTCGAGTACCGACAGCTGCGGCTGGAGCGCGTCGTGTTGGTGGGGGTGTGGACCGACGGCAGCGCGGCCGACAACCAGGCCAGCCTGGCCGAGCTGGCCGCCCTGGCCGAAACTGCCGGCTCGCAGGTGCTCGAAGGGCTCATCCAGCGCCGCGACAAGCCCGACCCGTCGACCTATATCGGCTCCGGCAAGGCACAGGAGTTGCGGGAGGTGGTCCTGGCCACCGGCGCCGACACCGTGATCTGCGACGGCGAGCTGTCCCCGGCGCAGCTGACCGCGCTGGAGAAAGCCGTCAAGGTCAAGGTGATCGACCGCACCGCGCTGATCCTCGACATCTTCGCCCAGCACGCCACCAGCCGCGAGGGCAAGGCGCAGGTGTCGCTGGCTCAGATGGAGTACATGCTGCCCCGGCTGCGCGGCTGGGGTGAGTCGATGTCCCGGCAGGCCGGTGGCCGCGCCGGCGGCAGCGGCGGCGGTGTGGGTCTGCGTGGTCCCGGTGAGACCAAGATCGAGACCGACCGGCGCCGCATCCGCGAGCGGATGTCCAAGCTGCGCCGCGAGATCAAGGACATGAAGCAGGCCCGCGACACCCAGCGCAGCCGCCGGCTGCACGCCGCCTTGCCGTCCATCGCGATCGTCGGTTACACGAATGCCGGCAAGTCCAGCCTGCTCAACGCGCTGACCGGGGCCGGGGTGCTGGTGCAGGACGCGCTGTTCGCCACCCTGGAGCCCACCACCCGGCGCGCCGAATTCGGCCCCGATTTTGGGGCGGCCGGGCGTTATACGATCACCGACACCGTCGGATTCGTGCGGCACCTGCCCACCCAGTTGGTCGAGGCGTTCCGCTCGACACTGGAGGAGGTCGTCGACGCCGATCTGCTGGTGCACGTCGTGGACGGTTCCGACGTCAACCCGCCCGCCCAGATCAACGCGGTGCGTCAGGTGATCTCCGAGGTGGTCTCCGACCATAAGGGCGATCCGCCGCCCGAACTGCTGGTGGTGAACAAGATCGACGCGGCCAGCGATCTGATGCTGGCCAAGCTGCGGCACGGGCTGCCCGGTGCGGTGTTCGTCTCCGCGCACACCGGCGACGGCATCGACGCGCTGCGCCGGCGGATGGCGGAGCTCGCGGCTCCGACCGACACCGCGGTCGACGTGGTGATTCCCTACGATCGCGGTGATCTGGTGGCGCGCGTGCACGCCGACGGTCGCGTCCAGCAGGCTGAGCACAACTCCGAGGGGACGCGGATCAAGGCCCGGGTTCCGGTCGCGCTGGCCGCGAGCCTGCGAGACTTCTCCACTCGCTGAGCGCGACGCCGTCTGCCTACCAACCGTCTGGTTGGTATATGTTGGGCGGCAGAATCCCATTCGCCGGAGGTCATCGATGAGCACTGCCGTCAAGTTCCAGCGCACCCTGTTCGAGCCCGAGCACGAATTGTTCCGCGAGTCCTACCGGGCTTTCCTGGATCGCCACGTCGCCCCGTATCACGACGAATGGGACAAGGCGAAGATCGTGGATCGGGGCGTTTGGCTCGAGGCAGGCAAGCAGGGCTACCTCGGCATGGCGGTGCCCGAAGAATACGGCGGCGGTGGCAATCCCGATTTTCGGTACAACACGGTCATCACCGAGGAAACCGCCGCCGGGCGTTACAACGGCATCGGGTTCGGCTTGCACAACGACATCGTGGCGCCGTACCTGTTGTCGCTGGCGACCGAGGAGCAGAAACAGCGTTGGTTGCCCAAGTTCTGCACCGGGGAACTGATCACCGCGATCGCGATGACCGAGCCGGGAACCGGCAGCGACTTGCAGGGCATCAAGACTCGCGCGGTCAGGCAGGGCGATCACTATGTGCTCAACGGGTCAAAGACGTTCATCACCAACGGGATCAACTCCGATCTGGTCATCGTGGTCGCCCAGACCGATCCGGACAAAGGCGCTCAAGGGTTTTCGCTGCTCGTCGTGGAACGCGGCATGGAAGGCTTTGAGCGGGGCCGGCATCTGGACAAGATCGGCCTGGATGCACAGGACACCGCCGAACTGTCCTTCACCGACGTGCACGTGCCGGCCGAGAATCTGCTGGGCGAGGAGGGCCAGGGCTTCATCTACCTGATGCGGAACCTGCCCCAGGAGCGGATCAACATCGCCATCATGGCAGCCGCATCGATGGAGAGCGTGCTGGAGCAGACGCTGCAGTACACCAAGGAGCGCAAGGCCTTTGGCAAGCCGATCGGCAGCTTTCAGAACAGCCGCTTCGTGCTCGCCGAGCTGGCGACCGAGGCCACCGTGGTGCGCATCATGGTCGACAACTACATCGCGCTGCACCTGGAGGGCAAACTCACCGCCGAGCAGGCCGCGATGGCCAAGTGGTATTCCACCGAGAAGCAGGTCCACCTGATCGACCGCTGCCTGCAGCTGCACGGCGGTTACGGCTACATGCGCGAATACCCAGTCGCGCGTGCCTATCTCGACGCACGGGTGCAGACCATCTACGGTGGCACGACCGAGATCATGAAGGAGATCATCGGGCGCAGCCTCGGGGTCTAGCCGCGTGCTCGCACCCCGTCGGCTAGCGTCGGCGGTGGTGAACCAATCTCGCTGTCACGCAACAACGAATCGTGGACATCCGCGCGCAGCCCGCGCGGGCGGTGACACGAACGAAGCGCAACTCCTCTGCTTACGCTGTCATTGCTTGGATTTGCGGCAAAATAGTCGATGCCCATGAAATGCTTCTTTGCTCGAGTGGATAGCCGGCGCTTCGCGTACGGTCGGCGCATGCCTTTCGACCACGTCGAGCGCGGAATCACCCACCCCCGGTGTGTTCTGAGGCAGGACCGGTCGCGACACGATCGTCGTCCGGCATCATTTCGACATCGGAGTGGTATCCGTTTTCGTAATATTCGCGAATTGCCTTCGTATTTCTTGTTCGCTGGAGCAAAGTTATGCGAGCTCGGCGATAATACGAACCTCGGTGGGGTTCGTAACGCGCGTTTGGGGGACCAAGCTCGCGCAGGGGCCGCAGGGTACGGGCATGGCCATACATAAGGGCATATCCGTCGGCTGGGAGGCTTGGTGAACGGGAAGAGAGGTCACGTGCGCAGGCTCGCCGGTCGGGCGCTGATCAGCGTGGCGACCACAGCGTTGGCCATCGTGCTACTGGCACCTACCGTCTCAGCGTCTCCGATCGGTGACGCCGAAGCCGCGATCATGGCGGAGTGGAGCAAGGCCGGCGGCGACACCTCGCCGCTGGGCGCCCGCAAGGGCGATGTCTACCCCGTCGCCGACGGCTTCGCGTGCGACTTCGACGGCGGCAAGATGTACTTCACCACCGCCACCGGTGCCAGATTCATCTACGGGCCGATCCTGGATAAGTACGACATGCTGGGCGGTGCGGCCGGTAGCGACCTGGGCTTTCCGACCATCAACGAGGTTCCCGGTCTGGCGGGGCCGGACAGCCGAGTGGCGACGTTCTCGGCCAGCGACAAGCCGGTGATCTTCTGGACACCCGACCATGGGGCGTTCGTCGTGCGCGGCGCGCTGAACGCCGCCTGGGACAAGCTCGGCAGCTCGGGCGGTGTCCTCGGCGCCCCGGTCGCGGATGAGACGTACGACGGCGAGGTGTCCACCCAGAAGTTCGGCGCCGGCCAGATTTCCTGGAACCGCAAGACCAAGGAATTCACCACTGAGCCAGCGGGATTGGCCGATCAGCTGAAAGGCTTGCAGGTAGCGATCGATCCCGCCGCGGCCATCAACATGGCCTGGCGCGCGGCCGGCGGCGCCAGCGGTCAGCTGGGCGCCAAGCAGGGTGGTCAGTATCCGATCGGTGGCGACGGCATCGCCCAGAACTTCGCCGGCGGCAAGGTGTTCTTCAGCCCGGCAACCGGTGCGGCCGCGATCGAAAGCGACATTCTGACGAAGTACGAGTCGCTGGGTGGCCCGGTCAGCAGTGACCTGGGCTTCCCGACCGCCAACGAGTCCGACGGCGGCGTCAGTCCCAACAGCCGGATCGCCACGTTCTCGGCGGCCGACAAGCCGGTGATCTTCTGGACCTCAGATCACGGCGCGTTCGTCGTACGCGGCGCGATGAAGGCTGCCTGGGACAAGCTGCGCGGCGCCACCGGAAAGCTCGGCGCGCCGCTCGGCGACCAGACCGTCGACGGCGACGTGATCTCGCAGAAGTTCACCGGCGGCAAGATCTCGTGGAATCGGGCAAAGAACACCTTCTCCACCGACCCGGCCAACCTGGCCCCGCTGTTGTCCGGCTTGCAGGTGTCGGGCCAGAACCAGCCGAGCAGCACGGCGATGCCTCCGCACGCCAAGAAGTGGTTCACCTGGAGCTGGTGGTACGTGTTCGCCCTGGTCCCGCTGCTGGTTTTGGTGCTGCTCGCGGTGTTTGTGGCGGTGCGGTGGCGCCGGCATCGCGCCGGCCGTAAGACGGCGCCCTACGACATCGAGCGCGACGTCGATGTCGGCGGCTACGACGACACGGGCGAGCCGCGCTGGGGGCCCGATTACGCCGAGGCCTCCACCGAGCACCTGTCATTCAGCGACCTGAACGCACCGGAGCACCACGAGGCCAACGAGGTGCCGCGAGCCAGATGGCCGCACGCACCCGAAACCGCCGAGCTGGCCGACGACGAGGGGTACGACCACCGGGCATCCGTTTCCGAGGAGGAGTGGGATCAGCTAGGGGTCGACGAGCGGGATCCCGACTCGGTCGACACCGATTCCATCCCGGTGGTGTCGGCGGAAGATCTGATCGAGGCCGGGTACGGCGACGAGCTCCCGCAGGCCGGCTACCGCGACGAGGCCGACGTGCCCGGTTATCCGGATGCCCTTGCCGATGCCGCCTACACCGATGCCGACTACACCGATGCCGCCGGCCCGGAAGCCGCCTACCCGGACGCTGCCGTCGCCGACGAGGCCGGTTATCTGGATTACGCCGACGAGGATGCCGCGTACGCGGACGCGGGTTACCCCGGAGCCGACGATGAGGAGGCGGCCTATCCCGACGTCGCCGTGCCGCACACGCCGCCCGATCTCGCTGCCGCGAGCGACGCCGCATCGGGTGCTGCGGCCGCGTCCGGTGCTGCCGCCGCGGGTGGGGCCGCATCCGGCCTGGCGGCTGCGCTCGGCGTCGCGTCCGGGGCCGCACCGAGAGGCGGAGGGCGCCACGCCGCAGCGGACACCGATGACGAGGCGGACCTCGCGCCGGCCGCGGCTATCGGCGCACTAGGGCAATCCGGCCGTCCGACGATCCATTTGCCGTTAGAGGACCCGTACCAGATGCCCGACGGCTATCCGATCAAGGCCAGCCCCCGCTTCGGTTTGTACTACACGCCGGATAGCGACCTCTACCACGACACGCTGGCCGAAATCTGGTTCTCCAGCGAGGAAGCCGCGCTGGTCAACGGCTTCATCAAGGCAGACTGAACGCCGGTCCGCTCGGCGCTATACCTTGCGGATCACCGTGACGACCTTGCCGAGCACGGTCGCCTCATTGCCCGGGATGGGATCGAACGCGGGGTTGTGCGGCATCAGCCAGACCTGACCGCCCGCGCGTTTGAACGTCTTGACGGTGGCCTCACCGTCGAGCATGGCCGCGACGATGTCGCCATTGTCGGCGACGTTCTGCTGCCGCACCACCACCCAGTCGCCGTCGCAGATCGCCGCCTCGACCATCGAGTCGCCGACCACCTTGAGCAGAAACAGCGTGCCCTCGCCGACCAGCTCGCGGGGGAGCGGGAAGACATCCTCGACGGCTTCTTCGGCCAGGATCGGTCCACCGGCCGCGATGCGCCCAAGCACGGGGACGTACGTGGGTTCCGGCAAGGCGTCGGACCCGGCGACCTCGGTGGCCGGCGCTGCCACCACCATTTCGTCGGCGCCGCGGACGTCGACGGCCCGGGGACGGTTCGGGTCGCGGCGCAGGAATCCCTTGCGCTCGAGGGTGCGCAATTGGTGAGCCACCGAGGATGTCGACGTCAGGCCGACCGCGTCGCCGATCTCCCTGATGCTCGGCGGGTATCCGCGGGTGGTCACCGACTCGCGGATGACGTTCAAGATGGTGCGTTGCCGCTGGGTAAGCGATGAATCCACGGCGTGCAACCGGCCGTCCGGTCCGGCTGCTGAGGTGTCGTTGCTGTCGCTCATGGCACTGAATGTAGCCCGCCTGAATCCAAGAATCAAACATGTGTTCGACTGGCGTGTCGCACCTGGGGCGGCCCGGAGAAGTGATTCGCGGCACTCTGCGAATAACAATGGTGTAACTCTCGAAAAGACCGGGTACTTGTGCTTTATGGCATCGATAGCGACCGGGACAAGTTGTCGGTGGCATGGTCTAGCGTTTTGCTCGTGCGACACGCTTCGCTCAAATGTTCGGATTTCGAACACACGAGCGATAGGGTCGAACGCACGAGCGAGGATTAGTTGACCGGAGGAACGCACATGACGCTCATGCACACAGTCTCACCGCGGACCAACAACGTGCGGCGCCCGAGCGACGGGCTGGTCGGACGGCCTCGTTATGACCAGGAACGCGCACTGCGGTCGCGCCGCGCCGGGCAGTCACGCCCGGCCGGGACTCCGATGCGCTACCGGGGCACCGGCGTCGCGATGTCGGCCGCGCCGCACCGCCGGCGCCCGGCGACGGTCGGGACGACGATCGGTCTGGCCCTGATGGCCGGGATCATCACCCTCTGGCTGGGCCTGGTTGCGAATCTCGGTCAGATCGCCAACGGCGACTCCGCCGCGGCGGCCGCTCCCGTGCCGGACCGGCTGTCCGTGGTAAAGGTCGAGCCGGGCGAATCGCTACAGGACGTGGCGCACCGGGTGGCCCCGGAAGCCCCGGTCCGCGCGGTCGCCGACCGTATCCGCGAACTGAACAACCTGAGCTCGCCGGCGCTGGCCGCGGGTCAGACGCTGATCGCGCCGGTCGGCTGACGCCGCGCCGGTGATGGCGAAAACCGCTCTACGCCAAGGCTCCTCAGTTCATCCTCCGGTATCACCACGCGTGTCGCGGCTGCATTGGCCCGGCGCGGTCGTGCCCAGGTACGCTCGGAGTGTTCCGCGAGATGCCGGCACAGCGAAGGAGCGGTCATGCATTGTCCGTTCTGCCGCCATCCCGATTCCCGGGTGATCGACTCGCGGGAAACCGATGAAGGCCAAGCCATTCGGCGGCGTCGGTCGTGCCCGGAGTGCGGGCGGCGCTTCACCACGGTAGAAACCGCGGTCCTGGCCGTGGTCAAGCGCAGCGGCGTCACGGAGCCGTTCAGCCGCGAAAAGGTCATCAAGGGCGTTCGCCGGGCGTGCCAGGGCCGTCAGGTGGACGAGGACGCGCTGAATCTGCTGGCCCAGCAGGTGGAAGATACGGTGCGTGCGGCCGGTTCGCCGGAAGTGCCCAGTCACGAGGTCGGCCTGGCGATCCTCGGCCCGTTGCGTGACCTGGACGAGGTGGCTTACCTGCGCTTCGCGTCGGTATACCGGTCCTTTTCTTCGGCCGACGATTTCGAGCGCGAGATCGCGGCGCTTCGCAAGCATCGCAAAGTATCGACACCGGGCTGACGGCATGCCTGGCGACTTGCATCCCGATCTCGCGGCGCTCGCGCCGCTGCTCGGCACCTGGGCCGGTCGTGGCGCGGGCGAGTACCCGACGATCCAGCCCTTCGAGTATCTCGAGGAAGTGGTGTTTTCCCATGTGGGCAAACCGTTTCTGGCTTACGCGCAAAAGACCAAAGGGGTAGCCGACGGCAAACCGCTGCATGCCGAGACCGGCTATCTGCGGGTGCCGGAGCCCGGTCACGTCGAGCTGGTGCTGGCGCACCCCAGCGGCGTCACCGAAATCGAGGTCGGCTCCTATGAAGTGACCGGCGATGTCATCGAAATCGAGTTGGCCACCACGTCGGTCGGACTGACTCCGACCGCCAAAGAAGTGTCCGCGCTTGGCCGTTCCTTCCGCATCGACGGCGGCCGGCTGTCGTACTCGGTGCGGATGGGCGCGGTCGGGCAACCCCTGCAGCATCATCTCACCGCGGTGTTGCAGCGAAAATCCTGAGGCCGCCGCTCAGTTCAGTTGTGTCACACCGTCGTTGACGACGCGGCCGGCGACGCGCGCCCAGCCATCGGAACTCCACACGGTTTCCAGCCTCGACCCGTTGCCCTGAGTGATGCTCAGGTCGCGGCTGAGATGTTCGGTTATCCGGAGCGCGGCGGAGCCGGTCGCTTCGTCTTCGGGCACACCGAGATTCGTGACGAACGTCCGGGAGCGCAACGAACCGGTGGACTGGTCGATCCAGGCCCACAGGTAGTGCGCGCTGTCGTCGGGGAAGTTGCTGGGCTCGGCCGCGAGAAGCTGGTCAACGGAATCGAATTCGTGAATTGCGAATTCAGGGCCCCAGTCGGCGCGCGCGGTGACGCCCACCAGATCGCCGTCGTAGTGCACCTGCACGATGCCGGCCGGGACCGCGAGCGTGTTGATCGGCGTGCCGTTCTCCCGCAGCCACCACGACAGGCCGACGGTCGGGTGCCCGGCGAACGGAAGCTCGGTGCGTGGCGTGTAGATGGTGGCTTGCGTGGTGGTTGAGCCGGCGGCCGGCAGATCGACGAATATCGTTTCGCTGTAACCCAATTGGGTGGTCAACTGTTGGCGATCGGCGGGAGCGACCTGGTTGGCCTCGACGACGCCCAACGGATTGCCGAATCTGCCGTCGCGGTCGGTGAAGACCCGCAACACCGTCACATCGATACCCATGTCCCGACTGTACGGCCCGGGTCAACGCAATTATCTAAGTAGCGCTGCGCTCGTCCGAGCCGATCGCGTTGAACACCGCGTCGCGCGTATCGGCCGAGCCCGTGACCGTGCGTTCGCCCCTGCCGGTGCGCAGTAATTCACGAAGCGCGGCCTGATCGTATTCGGCGGGCGCGGTGGTGTCGATGAAGCGCTGCAGGACGTCGATGAAGCGAGCCGGGTCTTCGTGGAACGGAAAGTGACCGGAGCCCTGAAAGATCTCCAGCCGCGAGCCGGGCATCGCGGCGTGTGCCATCCAGGCATGACGGACGGGGACCACCGCATCCTTGGTCCCCCAGACGATCTGCACCGGGATGGCCTGGGTCAAATAACATCGATCCAGGAAGGTGACGATCTGCCCGCGCCAATCCACCACTGCCCGCAGTGTCCGGCTGAATGCCGATGAGGCCGTCGGCTCCGGCAAGTCGTCCAGGATGCGCAGCACATTAGGCAGATCGCGGCCCAAACCGGTCGATCCGATGGCCAGGCCCGCGAGCCGTCCCGCCAGCTGAACTGCCGGCAGCACCAGGGGCAGCCGCAGCAGCGCCAACGCCTCCGTCCCGATCGGTAGCGAGGCCAACCGGAAGGCGACGTTGACGTCCTTGGTGACACCGCCCGCGGCGACCAGGATCAGCCGCTCGACCAGATGCGGGAACTGATAAGCGAATTGCATCGCCACCCCGCCGCCGAGTGAATGACCGACGATCGTCACGCGCTCGATATCGAGCACGGACAGCAAGTCACGCATCCCGTTGGCATAGCCGGCCACCGAGTAGTCGGCGCGGGGTTTGTCGGATTGCCCGTGCCCCAGCAGGTCGGGGGCGATCACCGTGAACCGCTGAGCGAGCTTGGCCTGCACGGTATTCCACGTCGTGGAGTTGTCGCCGATGCCGTGAATCAACAGAATGGCCGGCCCGGAGCCGGCAATGCGGAACGCTCGTTTGTACCCGTGGATGGTGCGGAACTCGAGCCGGGGGGTAGTCACTTCCCGCACCGGGCGAAGATTGCTCTTGCGCTTGCGCTCAGTCATCTCGTCACCCTTGTTGTCGCGCCCCCTTGGACGTTTAAGCCGGGTCGTCGTCGTCGCGCTTCTTCTCGGCCTGCTGGGCTAGGAATCGCTCGAACTCGGCGCCAAGCTCGTCGCCGCTAGGCAGGTCTTCGTCGTGCGTTAGTAACGACCTGTTCTCCTGAGCGTCGATGAAGGCATCGTACTGGCGCTCGAGTGCAGCCACCACTTGAGCGACCTCGGCACTCGCCTCGACCTGCTCGTCGATCTTGGCCCGGATCTCGGCCGCTGCCTCGGTCAGCGCGGCCAGCGGTAGCTCCAGCGAGCCGGTCTTGGCCACCTGCTCGAGCAACGCCTGGGCACCGGCGGGGTAGTCGGTCTGCGTCAGGTAATGCGGGACGTGGACGGTGAAACCGACCACCTCGTGCCCGTGCTGAGCCATCCGGTACTCCAGCAGGTTGGACGCGCTGCCGGGGACCTGGATCTCGGAGATCCACGGCTGAAAATCGGTGATCAACTCGCGGTTGTTGGAGTGCGCGGTCAGGGTGATGGGACGTGTGTGCGGCACCGCCATCGGGACGGTGCCCAGGCCGATGGTCTGCCGCACGCCCAGCCGCTCGGCCAGCAGGCGCACCGCCGTGATGAACCGCTCCCACTTGAGATCCGGTTCCATGCCGGCCAGTAACAGGAATGGGGTGCCGATGCTGTCGCGCATCGCATACAGGCTCAGCTCCGGGTCGTCGTAGTTGGTGAAGTGATCGGTCTTGAACGTCATCATCGGCCGGCGCGACCGGTAGTCCAGCAGCTCGTCGATCGCGAACGACGCGACCAGCTCGGTGTCCAGGGCCGCTTTCAGGTGGGTAGCGGCCAGTCGTATCGCGTGGCCGGCGTCCGAGAAGCCTTCCAAAGCGTGCACCAGCACCGGGCCGCGGCCGTCCGATGTCACCAACTGGGGCGCCGGAAACTCCAGCTCGTACATGCCGGGTTGTCCCGGCTGGTAGTACAGGTCGTCGTCGTTGTGCTCGTTGGACATCGGGTTTTGCCTCCTCCCGGGGGTCTCTCCAGGGTGCCTTAACCAGTGTCCCCCGAATTTATAGGCACCCATAATCGAAACAGGATGACGCTCGAACGTAATCCGGACGGAACAATTCCGGGGGCACCGGATCTCCCAGAAATCTACAGCGGCAGCGCGATGCGTCGAATTCAGCTTCCATCGGCGTGGTCGGGCATGATGGAAATCGATGCGCGTCCCGATGCTGCTGCTCTGCCCGATTGTCGGCCTCGCGACGTTACTGGCGTCGTGCGGTCGCCCGGTGCTGCACGTCTCGGTACCTACCGGAACGCCGGCACCGAAAACGAGCAACTCGGTGCAGCGCCTCAGCCAGCCCGAGCCGGGCGCGGTTGCGGAGCCGGTGGATCCGGACCGGCGGGTGGGAGCAATTTTTTTGGACGGCAGCGCCCAGCATGTGTGCACGGGCTCGGTGCTGCATTCCACGGCCGGCAACCTGGTGCTGACCGCCGCGCACTGCCTGGCCGGAGCTGCCCAGATCACTTTCGTGCCCGGTCTGTCCGGTGATGGGGCGCCCCCGGATCTCTGGACGGCCGACAACGTCTATTTGGATCCGCGCTGGGTGGCCAGCAAAGATCCGCACGCCGACTACGCAATCGCGCGGGTCAACAGCGACCACGGTGGTTCGGTGGAGTCGCGCGCGGGATTGGCGCTGACCCTGGGCATGGCCCCGCCGCCCAGCAGTCACGTCACCGTCGTCGGGTATCCGAGCGGCGTGGGCGGCTCGCCGATCGGCTGCCAGGGCAGCACCGCGGTGACCGACGGCGGATTTCCCTCACTGGTCTGCCAAGGGCTCGTCGGCGGCACCAGCGGCGCGCCGTGGGTCAGCGGCACCACCGTCGTCGGCCTGATCGGTGGACTCGAACGCGGGGGATGCGCCGAGAACGTGTCCTACTCCGCACCGTTCGACGAACACATCACCGAGCTACTGGCCCGCGCCGAGGCCGGTGGCCCGGGCGATACGGTGCCGGTCGACTTGGACGACACCTGCTAGACCCGATGGGGGCGAGCCTCCCGCAAGCGGCAGGTGCCCCATTCGCCCGGCGTCGCCGCGCCCGCGATCGCCGCTGACGTCAGCGGCGGAATTGGTTGAGCGCGCGCACCTTGTTCATCACGTCGAGTGCGGCCACCTTGTAAGCCTCGGAGAACGTCGGGTAGTTGAACACCGCGTCGACCAGATATTCGACGGTGCCGCCGCATCCCATCACCGCCTGCCCGATGTGCACCATCTCGGTCGCGCTGGTGCCGAAGATGTGCACCCCGAGCAGCTTGAGGTCGTCGGTGGACACCAGCAGTTTGAGCATGCCGTAGGAGTCGCCGGCGATTTGGCCGCGGGCCAGCTCCCGGTAGCGGGCCATGCCCACCTCGTAGGGGATCGAGTCCTTGGTCAGCTCCACCTCTGTGGCGCCGACGTAGGAGACCTCGGGAATGGAATAGATGCCGATCGGCTGCAGGTCGGTGATGCCTTCGCACGCTTCGCCGAACGCGTGGTAGGCGGCCAGCCGCCCCTGCTCCATCGAGGTGGCGGCCAGTGCGGGAAAGCCGATGACGTCGCCGACGGCGTAGATGTGGGGCACCTTGGTCTGGAAATAGTCGTCGACGAAGATCCGGCCGCGGTTATCGGCCTCCAGCTCGGCGTTGTGCAGATCGAGGTGGTCGGTCTGTCCTTGCCGCCCGGCGGAATACATCACCGTCTCGGCGGGAATCTGCTTGCCGCTGGCCAGGGTCGTGACGGTGCCCGCGGCGCCGACGTCGACCGCGGTCACCTCCTCGCCGAACCGGAACGTCACCGCCAGGTCGCGCAGGTGGAACTTGAGTGCCTCGATGACCTCGGGATCGCAGAAGTCGAGCATGTCCCTGCGCTTTTCCACGACGGTGACCTTGGTGCCCAGCGCGGCGAACATCGACGCGTACTCGATGCCGATCACGCCGGCGCCGACGACGACCATCGAGGTGGGCAGTGTCTTGAGGTCGAGGATCCCGTCGGAGTCGAGCACTCGGTCTTCGTCGAACTCCACCCCGGACGGCCGTGCCGGCCTGGTGCCGGTGGCGATCACGACGTATTTGCCGCTGATGGTTAGCTTTTCGCGTCGGGACGGGTCTTCGATCTCGATGGTGTGCGGGTCGATGAACCGGCCGTGCCCGATCAGCAGGTCGATCCGGTTGCGCATCAATTGGTTGCGCACGACGTCGACTTCCTTGCCGATCACGTGCTGGGTGCGGGCGAGCAGGTCGGCCGGGGTGATCTTTTCTTTGACGCGGTAGCTTGCGCCGTAGAGCTCCCGTTGGCTCATCCCGGTGAGGTAGAGCACCGCTTCGCGCAACGTCTTCGACGGAATGGTGCCGGTTTGGACGCACACGCCGCCCAGCATTTGGCCGCGCTCAATGATCGCGACGGATTTGCCGAGCTTGGCCGAGGCGATGGCGGCCTTCTGGCCGCCGGGCCCCGAGCCGATCACGACCATGTCGTATTCCTGCATCGATCCCATGCGATAGACGATAGAGCCCACAGTCGAGACTTTCTCCACAGACGATGGGCCCGACTGGGGTGCGCGAGCGCAGTCTGACGGTGGCGGCCATCAGCGTTGGGCCTCATGACACCGCATTCACCCGATTTCGAACTGAACCGCCCCGGCGCGCTGATCGCCGCGCTACCCGCCGTTCTTGGCTTCGTTCCGGAGAATTCATTGGTCTTGGTGTCGTTGGACCGTGGCGAACTCGGCGCGGTGATGCGGGTCGACCTCTGCGCCGAACTTGCCGACCGGGTCGGACACCTTGTCGAGGTTGCCGCCGCGGCGGCGCCCGAGGCCGCGATAGCCGTGATCGTCGACGAGGACGGCGCCCACTGTCCGCAATGCAACGAGGAGTACCGGCAGCTGTGCGCGATGCTGGCAGAGGTGTTGTCGGAGCACAACATTGAGCTGTGGGCGGCACATGTGGTGGACCGGGTGGCCCGCGGCGGACGCTGGCATTGCGTCGACGGCTGCGGCTCGTGCGGCACGGTCGACGATCCGTCGGCGTCACCGCTGGCCGCCGCGGCCGTGCTGGAAGGCCGGCGGCTCTATTCGCGTCGCGCCGACCTGCAGGCCGTGGTGGCCGTCGAGGATCCGGCCCGCAGTGCCGCGCTGGCCGGTGTCCTGACCCGGCAGGCGGCCGTGCGCGCGCAGGCGCATCGAGCGGATCCGGCGGGTTGCGGCCGCCGCGATGTGGAGGCCGCGTTGGCCGCGGCCGGCCGCGTCGGCGGCGGGCGATCACTGTCGGACACCGAACTGGTCGCGCTGGGCTGTGCGCTGCACGACGTGGCGGTGCGCGATACGTTGTACGCCCTGGCGGTCGGCGAGAAGGCCGTTGAAGCCGAGACGTTGTGGGCGTCGCTGGCCCGCACCCTGCCGGCGCCGTGGCGCGTCGAGGCGTTGGTGTTGCTGGCGTTCAGTGCGTACGTTCGCGGCGACGGCCCGCTGGCCGGGGTGTCACTGGAGGCGGCGTTGCGGTGCGATCCGGACCATCGGATGGCGGGCATGCTGGATACGGCGCTGCAGTCCGGTCTGCGACCGGAGCAGATCCGTGAACTCGCGGCGACCGGTTACCGGCTGGCCAAGCGACTCGGCGTGCAACTGCCGCCACAGCGGGTTTTCGGCCGCTGCGCGGGCTAGGGCTTGGCGGGATGGCCCCACTCCTCAGCGGCCGTCACCGGCCGCGTCGTCGCGAGCCGAGTCAGACCTTCTCGACCTTGACCGCGTGTGCCATCTCGTTCGGCAGGGTGACGTTCTCGTGCCCGGGTATCAGGATGGTGACCCCCACGGCCCCGGTTTCGACGGTGACGCGCGCGTTGGGCACCACGCCGGCGTCCTTGAGCCGCGTGATCAGATCGATGTCGCCCTGCACGTGCTCGGTCAGCTGGCGGACGACGACGGCGACCGGCGATCCGGCCGGCAACTCGGTCAGCCGCACCAGGTTGACGTCTTCGGCGCCGGAATCAGGACCCAATCCCAGGTCCACCAAACCGGGAATCGGGTTGCCGAACGGGGAAGTGGTCGGGTTGTTGAGCACCTTCACCAGCCGGCGCTCGACATCGTCGCTCATCACGTGTTCCCACCGACATGCCTCGGCGTGCACTTCCTCCCACGGCAACCCGATGACGTCGACCAGCAGTCGCTCGGCGAGGCGGTGCTTGCGCATCACGGCGATGGCCAGGGACCTGCCCTTGTCGGTGAGTTCTAGGTGCCGGTCGCCGGCCACGTGGAGCAAACCGTCGCGCTCCATCCGGGAGACGGTTTGGCTGACGGTCGGCCCGCTCTGGTCGAGCCGTTCGGCGATCCTGGCACGCAGCGGCGTGACGCCCTCTTCTTCGAGGTCGTAGATGGTCCGCAGGTACATCTCGGTGGTATCAACCAGGTCGTTCATTCAGCACCCTCCATTGACGCCGAGTCTACTTGGCCAGCTGCCGAAATGGGTTCAACGCTTCCTAGGCAAGTAGTATGCCCGCCGCGCGTTTGCGGCGGGCATACTGTCCTGCTACTGCTGGGTGGGCTGCCTGGGTCGGCGGCTCAGCTCGCGTACGAGCGCAGCCGATCGGCGCGTTCTCCGTTGCGCAGCTTGGCCATCACGTCGCGCTCGATCTGACGGACCCGCTCGCGGGACAGACCGAACAGCTTGCCGATCTGATCCAGCGTGCGCGGCTGTCCGTCGTCCAGGCCGAAACGCAGCCGGATCACCTGGTGCTCACGTTCGTCGAGAGTGGCCAGCACGCTGCGGATGTCGGTATGCAGCAGCTCGGCGATCACCGCGTTTTCCGCGGACATCGCTTCGGCGTCCTCGATGAAGTCGCCCAACGGGGCTTCTTCCTCGGAGCCGACCGGCATGTCCAGGCTTACCGGGTCGCGGCTGTGCTCGAGCAGATCGTTGATCTTCTCGACCGGGATTCCGGACTCGTTGGCCAGTTCCTCGTCGGTGGCTTCACGTCCCAGGTTCTGGTGCATCTCCCGCTTGATCCGCGCCAGCTTGTTGACCTGCTCGACGAGGTGAACGGGCAGCCGGATGGTGCGGCTCTGGTCGGCCATGCCGCGGGTGATGGCCTGACGGATCCACCACGTCGCGTACGTCGAGAACTTGAATCCCTTTGTGTAGTCGAACTTTTCCATCGCACGGATCAGACCGAGGTTGCCCTCCTGAATCAGGTCGAGCAACGGCATCCCCCGGCCGGTGTAGCGCTTGGCCAGCGAGACCACCAGCCGCAGGTTTGCTTCCAGCAAGTGGCGGCGCGCCGCCTGACCATCACGAACGACGGCGGCAAGATCGCGTTTGCGGTTCTCGCCGAGGCGTTTACGCGTTGCGAGCAGATGCTCGGCATACAGTCCGGCCTCGATGCGCTTCGCCAGCTCGACTTCGTCCGCGGCGGTCAGCAACGCCGTCTTCCCGATGCCGTTCAGATATACGCGCACGAGGTCCGCTGCAGGGCTCTGAGCATCTAGATCGCTGGTGTCGATCCTGCCTGTGATGGCATTCGCCATGGCGGCCTCCCGATTGGCTTTGTAGCTGTCATAGTGTGTAACGACAGATCAGGCCTGAGAGTTCCCATCCGGTCGCCATCTCACACGCCTTGACGTGCACAAATGTGCCGACGACCTGAGAATGTCCTGAGAAGAGCGCTCAGTGACCGTCAGACGGAACCGGCGTCGTACCCGGAGCCTGGGGAGTGGTGTCGTGGCTCGGGGTGACGCCGAGCCTCGATCGCGGGCCGTTCGGCCGTCGGGAACAGCGGAGTGCGCCGCCGGTCATCGTCGAACCGCCGAGGTTCGCCGGAGGCGCGCGGCGGGCGGTCGTTCGCGATCAGCACGGCCATCCAGGGCAGGGGCAGCGATACGGCGATGATCGCCAACGAGATCAGGCCGTTGTGCCAGGCGCCATAGGCGAGGGCCGCCAGGATCAGCGCAGGAACCCGAAAGGACATCAGGGTCAGGTACTTACGCACCCGCGCGCGATGCTGCTCCTCGTATGAGGGCTCGGCGGCGGTAATGAGCACCGGGTGCCCATTGTCGTCGAACCCCAGATCGGAGCCGCGCTTCATCACTCCACTGTCCCACACCCGACCGATTCCGGCGCAGCCGGTTTTCGGTGCAGCTGGGCAGTGCACAATATGGGGTATGCAGACGCAGACGATCGAACGCACCGACGCCGACGAACGCGTCGACGACGGGACCGGCAGCGACACTCCCAAGTACTTCCATTACGTCAAGAAGGACAAGATCGCCGAGAGCGCGGTGATGGGTAGCCACGTGGTCGCGTTGTGCGGTGAGGTTTTTCCCGTGACGCGGGCAGCCAAGCCGGGTTCACCGGTGTGCCCGGATTGCAAGAAGGTTTACGAGCAGCTCAAGAAGGGCTGATCAGGCCGGCGGCTCTGCCGGCTCGACATCGCGTTGCTGTGTGGCCGGATTCGTCGTCACGGGATTCGACAACGATGCCGCCGTTCGCTTCAGGGCGGGCGAACGCGCGAACAACCAGTTGCGCAGCCGGTGCGCGTGCGTCCGGGGCGCGGGGAATTCTTCTTGGACCGCCGCATTGAGTTCGGCACCGAGCATGATCGCGAAGCCGCCGAAAAATGCGAACAACAGAAACGCGATCGGCGTGGACAGCGCGCCGTAGGTGTAGCCGGTGCTGGTGATCCACCGCAAGTAGACGCGCAGGCCCAGGGTCGCGATCACGAACACCGCGGTGGCCAGGATGGCGCCGATGGCCAGCCGATGCGTCGGCAGCGGTTCGGGCAGTGACACCCGATACAGGATGACGACCCCGATCATCAGCCCGAGGGCCAGCGCCGGGTAGTAGCCGTAACGCAGCACGTTGGCCAGGGAGTCCGGGATGTGCTCGGACACCGTGCGGGGGCCCACGACCAGTACCGGTGCGGTCACCACGGCGGCCACCAGCCCCACCACGTACAGGAACAACGCGAAAAACCGCTGCCGCACCGGATGACGCAGCGGCGTCTGATCGTGCGCCTCGACCACTGAGTCGACGAACGCCGACACGGCCGACGACCCCGCCCACAGCGACAACAAGAAACCGAGCGAGACGACCTCGCCGCGGGCGTGCGCCGTGATGTCGCGGACGGTGGGCTCGATGATCTCGTTGACCACACTGCTGGAAAACAGACTGTGCGCCGCTGAGATTGCGCTCTTCTCAATGCTGGGCAGGGCGTCCGGGCCGAAAAGCGGTGCGACGTAGGCCAAACTGCCGAGCATCCCCAACAGCAGTGGCGGGGTGGACAGCGCCGACCAGAAACCCGCCTGCGCGGACTCGGCGAAGATCGAGTCGTCCCAGCTCTTTACCAGAGCCCTCTTGCTGATTCGCCAAATGTGGTGGCGCGACGGCTTTGCGGTCTGCTCGCTCATACGGGTCCAGCATTACCGACGAGTTCGCCCACACCTCACATTGTGAGTGGGTGAGTTTCGCTGGACCTAGCTTTCGCTGACCTCCAGCACGGCGGCGAGTTCGACGAGCCTCGCCTCGTGCTCGTTCGCGTGATGTTGGCAGAAGAGAAGCTCGGCTCCAGAAGGCAGCTTGGCGCGTACACGAGCTGCGGCACCGCAGCGATCGCAGCGGTCGGCTCGAGTCAGCTCGCGTGTTGTCAGAGTTGCATTCATGGGCTTCTCCGTTCTCGTGTGTCCACTTTCTCAGACGTTCGGCGTTTTAGCGTTGTTCCCCGATCGTTATCGGGTGTGTCGTTTCTCACGGGTTTGTCGACCCTCGGAAGGTGGGCGCTTTAAGGTGACCGATCGTGGTCTCAGCTCCTGACGTACTGGTGCATTTGTGTGCGGTCGACGAGTGGTCTCGCGCCCGCGAGCGCGGCGCGATCCACCCCCCGGCGCCGGGGGCGGACGGCACTGCCCCGTTCATCCATCTCTCGGCGCCTGAGCAGGTGCATCTGCCCGCGAACCGGCTCTTCCGCGGGCGCCGGGATTTGTTGCTACTGCACATCGACCCGGCTTTGCTGGACGCGCCGGTGCGTTGGGAGCCGGGCGTGCCAACCGATCCGGAGGCGATGCTGTTCCCGCACCTGTACGGGCCGCTGCCGGTCGCCGCTGTGAAATGGGTCACCGTTTATGTGCCGGGGCCAGGGGGAATCTTCGCGCCGGTCGCCGGTGCTCAGGACCCTTCTCGGGACCCTAGGTAGGCGTCGGCTTCGATCTCGACCAGCAGCTCGGGTGCTATCAGTGCCGAGACTTCGACCATGGTCGCCACGGGTCGTATTTCCCCGAAGATCCGCGCATGCACGGCCGCGACCTCGCGCCACCGGGAGATGTCGGTCACGTAGATCCGGGTGCGCACCACGTCGGTCAGCGAAGCGCCCGCCTCTTCGAGCGCAATCTCGATGCGGCGCAAGGCGTCTTGGGCCTGCGCGGAGATATCACCCGCGGGTCCGGTGCCGGTGGTGCCGGCGACCGCCACGTACGGGCCTACTCGGACCGCGCGCGAGTAACCGACCGTCGATTCGTAGTCGGATCCTGACGAGACGAGCCTGCGGATGGCGGACATGGGCGTCACACTACGGCGACGGCCGAGGCTGCGCAGCCGATTTTCCCTGTGCCCGACCGGATTTCCGGCGTAACACCTTCGGCCGAATTCGACTTGTCTTGTCCGGCAACAAGTTTGGCGGACGAGTGTTAGTCGAGGTAGTCGCGCAAGACCTGGGAGCGGCTGGGGTGGCGCAACTTCGACATGGTCTTGGATTCGATCTGGCGGATGCGCTCGCGGGTCACGCCGTAGACCTGGCCGATCTCGTCGAGGGTACGAGGCTGGCCGTCGGTGAGACCGAAGCGCAGCCGTACTACGCCGGCTTCACGCTCCGAGAGCGTCTCGAGCACCGACTGCAACTGGTCTTGCAACAACGTGAACGACACCGCGTCGACCGCCACGACCGCTTCGCTGTCCTCGATGAAGTCACCGAGCTGGCTGTCGCCCTCGTCACCGATGGTCTGGTCCAGCGAGATGGGCTCGCGGGCATACTGCTGGATCTCCAGCACCTTCTCCGGCGTGATGTCCATTTCCTTCGCCAGCTCTTCGGGTGTGGGCTCACGGCCCAGATCCTGCAGCAGCTCGCGCTGGATGCGGCCCAGCTTGTTGATCACCTCGACCATGTGCACCGGGATGCGGATGGTGCGGGCCTGGTCGGCCATGGCGCGGGTGATCGCCTGACGAATCCACCACGTCGCGTAGGTGGAGAACTTGTAACCCTTGGTGTAGTCGAACTTCTCGACCGCGCGGATCAGACCCAGGTTGCCTTCCTGGATCAGGTCGAGGAAGGCCATCCCGCGGCCCGTGTAGCGCTTGGCCAGCGAGACCACCAGTCGCAGGTTGGCTTCCAGCAGGTGGTTTTTGGCGCGGTCGCCGTCGCGGCAGATCCACATCATGTCGCGGCGCTGAGCGGCGGGCAGCTTGTCGCCGCGCTCCGCATGCTCGGTCATCAGCTGGGTGGCATACAGTCCGGCTTCGATCCGCTTGGCGAGCTCGACCTCTTCCTCGGCATTGAGCAGAGCCACCTTGCCGATCTGTTTGAGGTAGGCCCGGACCGAGTCCGCGGATGCGGTGAGTTCGGCGTCCTTGCGTGCCTGCCGCAACGCCTCGGATTCGTCCTCGTCCCACACGAAATCGCCGGAAGCCTTGTCCTTTTCGGAAGGCTCGGCGATCTCCTCGTCCTCCTCGGGCGCTTTCTTGACCGCGGCCGGCTTGGCAGCGATCACACCCTCCTCGGCGTCGTCCCCGTCGCCGGCGTCGGCCTCGTCGGCGACGACTTCGACGTCGTCCTCGAGGTCGTCGAGGACGACGTCGAGGTCCAGGTCCTCGACGGGCTCGGCTTCGAGATCCGGCTCGCCGTCGAGGTCCTCGGCGACGTTCTCTTCGACGCCCTCGGGGCTCTCGTCGTCGTCGCCTTTGGCAGTGGCCTTGGTTCCGCGGCCCGCGGGCGCCTTGCCGGCGGCCTTGGCGGGAGTGCGGCTCTTCTTGGCGGCGCCGGTCTCGGGGGTCGCCTCGGTGTCGTCGTCCGCTGCAGTCTTCGTCGCGCGTTTCGCCGGCGCGGTGCCGTTGGCGGCTTTTGCCGCGGGCCGCTTGACGGGGGCTTTCGTGGCGGTGGTGCGCTTCACCGGCTCATCGGTTACCGGGCTCGTCTTGGTCGCTGCCACTTACACCCCTTCGGTTGGAATCACTTTTCGGTGGGTTTGGGCATGGTCAACCGAAAGTGTCTGCTATGTCGAATGTCGGCGTTGGTATCAGCGTGACTGCTCGCACGCTATCTGTCGGGCGGCCGCCGTGGACCATTGTAACGACAGTGCGCGCTCGTACCGCCCTAGCGGGGAAAATTCAGTGCGTCACGTCCGTGGTCGAGGCCATCGCGGCGCCGACTATACCGGCGGTATTGAGCAAGGCCGCCGGTACGACCTGGGTCCGGTTTTCCAGCAGCGGCACCCATTGGTCGGCCTTTCGGCTGATCCCACCACCGGCGATGATCAGGTCGGGCCATATCGCGTTCTCGATGGCGATCAGCACCCTGGTCACCTCCTTGGTCCAGCGCTTGTAGCTCCACCCCTTATTTTCTTTGACCGACGACGCCGCGCGTTTCTCGGCCTCCTTGCCGCCCACTTCAAGATGGCCGAACTCGGTGTTGGGTATCAGCTTCCCATGGTGAATCAGGGCGGAGCCGATTCCCGTTCCAAAGGTGAGCAACACGACCAACCCCGAATTGTTCTTGCCCGCCCCGTACCGCTCTTCGGCGAGCCCGGCCGCGTCGGCGTCGTTGAGGACCGTGACCGGCTGGCCGTCCAGCTCGGCACTGAAGACGTCGCGCGCGTTGGTCCCGATCCAGGCGCGGTCCACGTTGGCGGCCGTCTGGACGATGCCGTGGGTGACGACGCCGGGGTAGGTCACGCCGAGCGGACCCGTCCACCCGAATTCGTTGGCGACCTTGGCGATGGTCTTCGCGACGGCCGACGGGGTGGCGGGTTGCGGTGTCAGCAGTTTGACCCGGTCGCCGACCAACAGTCCGGTGTCAAGGTCGACGATTCCGCCTTTGATTCCGCTTCCGCCGACGTCGATGCCGAATCCACGACGCTGCGGCGGGCCGGAAGCTGCCTCGGTGCCGGGTGCGTCCGTGGCCGAGTCGGTGCTGGTCATCGACATCTCCTTGGCGAGATTTGGGCTGGTTCACACCTTAGCTGGCGACGATGGGCGTTGCGGTCGGGCAATGCGACAGGGGCGTTGCCGCCCTGCGCCGCGGGTGGCGCCTGTGTTGCGATGGACCGGTGACCCGACTCGACGACCAGGCCGCGGCGCTGCGCTCAGTGGCCGAAACGCTCGCCGCCGAGGCCGCCGAGTTCGTGAGATCTCGACGCGCCGAGGTGTTCGGCGCCCACCCGGGCGCGATCGACAATGGCGCGGTGCGGTCGAAGAGCACACCGACCGATCCGGTGACGGTGGTCGATACCGAGACCGAAGGGCTGCTGCGCGATCGGTTGGCCGAATTGCGGCCCGGGGACCCGATTCTCGGGGAGGAGGGCGGCGGGCCCGCCGAGCCGGGAGCCGGATCCGGCGATGCGGTCACCTGGGTGCTCGACCCGATCGACGGCACGGTGAACTTCGTCTACGACATCCCGGCCTACGCGGTGTCGGTCGGGGCACAGGTCAACGGCGCGTCGGTGGCAGGCGCCGTCGCCGACGTCGTCGGGGGCCGGATCTATTCCGCGGCACAAGGACTCGGCGCACACTTCATCGACGAGCAGGGGACGCACCCGTTGCGGTGCGCGGATGTCGACGATTTGTCGATGGCCTTGCTGGGCACCGGATTTGGGTATTCGATCGGACGCCGCACCACCCAGGCGGCGCTGCTGGCGCAGCTGCTGCCGTTGGTTCGCGACGTGCGTCGCATCGGTTCGGCGGCGCTGGATTTGTGCATGGTTGCGGCGGGGCGGCTCGACGCCTACTACGAGCACGGGCTGCAGGTGTGGGATCGCGCGGCGGGTGCGCTGATCGCCGCCGAGGCCGGGGCGCGGGTGTTGGTGCCGCCGCCGGACGGGCCGGTCGGTGGTGCCGGGTTGGTGGTGGCGGCCGCGCCCGGGATCGCCGATCAGCTGTTGGCGGCCCTCAACCAATTCGACGCCCTTGGGCCGATCGCGGACTGAGGTCAGCAGCTGCTGGCGTGAATCTTCGACAGCAGCGAGGGATCGGATGCCCCGGTGGCCCCGGGACGCAGGCTGGCGAGGACGGAGTCGATGTCGTCGTTGTGGGCCAGGGCGGTGAATTCCGTGCCGATCGCCAGATCCACGGAGTCATCGGCGCGGTTGTCGTTGAACAGCTCGCTGCACGGGGCTACCAACCACACCGCGGCGGCGCTGGCCTGCCCGGCCGTGCCGAAGCGAATCTGGCTTTGGCACGTCAGGCGGGTGCCGGCGTAAATCGGGTCGTTGGCCGCGGTCGGCTGCGCGAAGCCCAGATCCTTCATCGCGCCGGCGACGTCGGCGGCCTGGCCGCCGCGGCCGCTGGCGTTGAGGACGCGGACCTTGATGTCGCTGAGTTTGGCGGGCGACACATCGGTCATCGCGCTGCGCGACATTTGTTCGCCGAGTTGGGCCGGTGCCGCCGACCCGGTCGGCTGTGGGGGCGGGTTGCACACTTCGGCTTCGCGAACTTTCGCGGGCCGGGTCAGCGCCACGGTCCAGGCCACACCCGTGACCAACACCAGGAAAACCAGCACGACAATCGCCGGCCGGGGATTGCGTCGCCGAAAGGGCCGACCGTGCTTGTCGAAGGCTGTACCCTCGGTGATTTGTGCGACCACAGCAGGCACTCTAGCCGCACACTAAATCCACTGTTTAGAGGCGAATACGCGGGTGAATTCGGGAGTGTGAGGTAAATCACAACCCATCTAACCGCGTTGCGGGCACGAATCGTTTGGTGGATGCGTTCGACGCTGGTACAAAGCGTTGCTTGAGGTAACGCAGGCATGTGAGGGGATTGGACGATGCCTACCGACTATGACGCTCCACGGCGTACCGAAACTGACGACGTTTCGGAGGACTCGCTGGAGGAGCTGAAGGCTCGACGGAACGAGGCGGCATCGGCTGTTGTCGACGTCGACGAATCCGAGTCCGCCGAGAATTTCGAACTGCCTGGCGCTGACCTGTCCGGCGAGGAGCTATCGGTTCGGGTCATTCCGAAACAAGCCGACGAGTTCACCTGCTCGAGCTGCTTTTTGGTGCAACACCGCAGCCGGCTTGCCAGCGAGAAGAACGGTGTGATGATTTGCACCGACTGCGCAGCTTGATAGCTGCACTCAGCTTGTCAAGGCCGACAGCACCCGGTCGGGGTGACGGCAGCTCACCAACCAGTACGGCGTCGGGTCGTCTGGGTCGTCGAGGACCAGCAAAATCATCGGTTTCACCCATGCGCGATGCAGCACATACGCCGCGGGGTCGAGCTGACGACCCAGTGCCGCCGACTTCGCCGACGGCGCGATTTCCGCCGACCGGGCGATCACGGTGACCGGCAGGTGGGCTTCGGCGGCCCACAGTTGCACCACCCCGTCGTCGCCGGCGGTGACTTGGATCTCGATGCGGCCCAGCCACAACAGCGCTCCGATGGCGACGATGAACAGCACCACGAACGGCAGCCAGTCGGGGAGTGCCTTGACGCCCAGGTTGACCTCGACGGCAATCAACGTCGCCAGCGCGAAGGCCGGTGGCCACCACCACCATGGGACCCACAGTCGCTCGCGATATCGGACACTGTGCGGAGCGACGCGCGTACCGGACACGCGGTCAAGGGTAGTCTGTGGCCCCGTGTCGACCAGTCTGGCCTTGAAGTGAAAGTTGTCCGCCTCGACCCCGAGCTTCCGCTGCCCAGCCGTGCCCACGACGGCGACGCGGGGGTTGATCTTTACAGCGCCGAAGACGTCCGGCTGGACCCCGGGCAACGCGCCCTGGTCCGAACGGGCGTGGCGGTCGCCGTCCCGTACGGAATGGTCGGTTTGGTGCACCCTCGCTCGGGATTGGCTGCGCGGGTTGGACTTTCGATCGTCAACACTCCGGGTACCATTGACGCAGGCTATCGCGGCGAGATCAAGGTTGCGCTGATCAACCTCGACCCGGCCGAACCGATCGTGGTGCACCGCGGCGATCGCATCGCCCAGTTGCTGGTGCAACGGGTCGAGTTAGTCGAGCTGGTCGAGGTCGCGTCGTTCGACGAGGCCGGGCTGGCCGAAACATCCCGTGGCGACGGTGGCCACGGTTCCTCCGGCGGACATGCGAGTTTGTGAGCGCCGGTGACGATGCACAAGGAGGTCCGCGATGAGGTGGGGGTACCACCCGCGTGCGGGGGAGAACGGCGCTGATGGCTGCTTTCGGTAGACGTTCAGGCAAAGACGACAGCGACGACACTTCCGCCGCGCCGTCCGGCGACGACGCGGCCGAGGCGCCCGCCGACCCGCGGGCCGCCGCTGAGCAGGCCGGCGAAGAGTTGGACGAAGAGGTGGAGGGCCCGTTCGACATCGACGACTTCGACGACCCTTCGGTCGCGGAGCTGGCCCGGCTCGATCTGGGCTCGGTGCTCATCCCGATGCCGGAGGCCGGCCAGCTGCAGGTCGAGCTGACCGAGACCGGCATCCCGAGCGCGGTCTGGGTCGTCACGCCCAATGGCCGCTTCACGATCGCCGCCTATGCCGCCCCCAAGACGGGTAGCCTGTGGCGTGAGGTGGCCGGCGAGCTCGCCGACTCGCTGCGCAAGGATTCGGCCGATGTCAGCATCAAGGACGGCCCGTGGGGTCGCGAGGTGGTCGGTACCGCCTCGGGCGTGGTGCGCTTCATCGGCGTCGACGGCTACCGCTGGATGATCCGCTGCGTCATCAACGGCCCGCACGAGACCATCGAGGCACTCGAGCAGGAGGCGCGTGCGGCGTTGGCGGACACGGTGGTTCGCCGCGGCGACACCCCGCTGCCGGTGCGGACGCCGCTGGCGGTGAACCTCCCCGAGCCGATGGCCGAGCAGTTGCGTCAGGCGGCCCAGCAGCAGGCCGAGGCGCAGCAGGCCGCCGAACAGGCCGAGGGGGAGCAGCCGCTCAACGAACCGGCGGCCCGCCGCAGCGTGGACGGATCGGCTATGCAGCAGTTGCGCACCACCACCGGCGGCTAGCCCGACCGAACAGTGATTCCGAAAGCCGTGACTGCGCACGCGACGGGCCGGACGTGGGCTGATGCGACGTGACGTGCGCCGGACCCCGCAACCACTAGGCGTCGGCCAGCGCCGCCAGGCAGGCCGCCCCGAGCGTGGCACTGTCCGCGCCGACCTGGTCGAGCGTCACCGTCCGCAGGGCCGCGCGCGGCGCGGCGGCCACCCAGTCGACGCCGGCCTGCAGCGGATGAATCGGATCGTCGACCGCGGCGGCCACCCCGAGGGGAGCGACAAGTGTGTTGAGTTCGTCACAACTCGGCGCGACGTAGGCGGCCGCTTCGTCCATGGCGTCGGGCAGCAGCGGCCACTGGGCAAGCCAGGACCGGGTCAGCTCCTCGGCCAGCCAGGCCGGGCTCGACGCGCGCATCCGTGCGGTCGCCGCGGCCAGGCCATCGGCGCGTAGCTGGGATGCCGAATACCGCGCCGCCAGAGCAGCCGGTGCCGAGCCCGGCGCTCCGGCCCAGGCCGGCAGCGCGGCCAGCACGGCGACCGTGAGGCCTGGATTCGCGAGTGCCCAGGCGGTCGCCACCGCAGCTCCAATCGAGATTCCGCCGACCGCGATGGCACCTTCGCGGGCGGCGTCGTCCAACGCGGACAGGTAACCGTCGACCAGACGATCCGGCCGCGGCGCAGGGGTGACCAACCGTGCGCCGGCGTCGCGCATGGGCCCGGCGAACGCACGGTTGACGTACACGTCGTCGGATCCGGTTCCGGGCAACAGCACGGTCGTGACTCCGCGCAGATCGACACCCACGCCCCGATACTGCCCGGCGCGACGAATGTTCCAAAATCACAGTTTGATTCGGTTGGCGCCGGGGAACCAACAGGTCTACGGTGTCCGTTGGCATAGGTGAAAGCACCGCAGCTTTTTCGGAATTGTCAGGAGTGGCCATGGGGGCTCAAGGATATTTGCGCCGCCTCACCCGTCGGCTGACGGAGGACCCGGAGCAGCGCGATTCCGAGGAGTTGTCCGACGAGGTCGCCAGCACGGGCGCACAGCGCGCGATCGATTGCGAACGTGGCCAGGAGGTCACGATGGTTGGCACGTTGCGCAGCGTCGAATGTAACGGCAAAGGCTGTGCGGGCGGCGTCAAGGCCGAGCTGTTCGACGGCAGTGACACCGTGACCCTGGTGTGGCTGGGCCAGCGCCGCATCCCCGGTATCGACTCGGGACGCACTTTGCGGGTGCGCGGCCGGATGGGCAAGCTGGAGAACGGAACCAAGGCCATCTACAACCCGCACTACGAAATTCAGCGTTGACTCTGCCCGGTAACACGTCCAATCGCATCAATCCAGAACGCCTGCTGAGCCAGCTAGGCGGCATGAGCGGTCTGATCTACTCGTCGCTGCCCGTCGTCACCTTCGTGGCGGCCTCCAGCCTGTTGGGCCTGCTGCCCGCGATCGGGGCGGCACTCGGTGTGGCCGCATTGGTCCTCGTCTGGCGGCTGATCCGACGGGATTCCACGCAGCCCGCGTTCTCCGGGTTCGTCGGAGTAGCCGTCTGCGCGCTGATCGCCTACATCGTCGGAGCATCCAAGGGCTACTTCCTGCTCGGCATCTGGATCTCGTTGTTGTGGGCTGTGGTCTTCGCCCTGTCCGTCCTGATCCGACGGCCGCTGGTCGGCTACGCCTGGAGCTGGGCCACCGGGCGCGACCGGGCCTGGCGCGACGTCCCGCGCGCCGTCTACGCGTTCGACGTCGCGACGGTGTGCTGGGTGCTGGTATTCGGGGCTCGGTTCGTGGTGCAGCGGCTGCTCTACGACGCCGACCAGACCGGCTGGCTGGCCGCGGCGCGCATCGGGATGGGCTGGCCGCTGACCGCGCTGGCCGCGCTGGTGACCTACGGGGCGATCAAGGCCGCGCAGCGCGCCATGGCCGGTGCCGGAATCGGATTCGGCCCGGCGTCCGTGCAGCTCGACGCCGACACCGTCGGCGACTAGCTGGCGGGCGGCACCACCGCCGGCAGCAGCAGCTTGCGCAGATCCTCTTCGGCGTCGGCGACCGCGACGAACAGCAACTCGTCGCCGCCTTCCAGTGGCTCGTCGTCTTCCGGCACGATGACGCGCGGCCCGCGCAGGATGGTCACCAGCGCGGTATCCCGGGGCAGGTCGAGCCGGCGTACCGGCTTGCCGCCCCAGGGCGTGTCGTCGGGCAGGGTGATCTCGACCAGGTTGGCCTGGCCCCGCCGGAATTCCATCAGGCGCACCAAATCGCCCACGGCGACGGCCTCTTCGATCAGCGAAGCGAGCATCCGCGGGGTGGACACCAACACATCCACACCCCAGGCGTCGGTGAACAGCCATTCGTTGCGGGGGTCGTTGACCCGGGCCACCACCCGGGGCACCGCGAACTCGGTCTTGGCCAGCAGGCTGAGCACCACGTTGGCTTTGTCGTCACCGGTCGCGGCGACCACCACGTCGAAATCCTCGAGGTGCACCGACTCCAGCAGGCTCAGTTCGCAGGCGTCGCCGAGACGCCAGTGCGCGGCAGGGATCGCGTCGACGTCGACGTGGTCGGGGTTACGTTCGATCAGGGTGATGTCGTGGTTGTTCTCGAGGAGCTCGCGAGCGACCGAGCGGCCGACCGCGCCGGCTCCGGCGACAGCTACCTTCATGTGCGGCGCTCCTTAGTCGCGGTCGGGCGGCGCGGGCTCAATGCCCCGCCCCCGAATCGATGTCGTCGGCGGGCGGCAGGGCAGCGATGGCCACCGCCTCGGCTGCGCGGCCGGATATCGCGGCGATGTAAACCTGATCGCTGGCCTGGATGACCGTCTTCGGCTCGGGCAGGATGCCGGTGCCGAACCGGATCAGAAAGGCCACCCGCGCGCCGGTGGCCTGCTCCAGATCGGTGGCGCGCCGGCCCGCCCAGTCCTCATGCAGGACGACCTCGGCGACGGCGACCGTGCCGGTGGGGTCGCGCCACTTGGCGGTCTCGCTCTCCCGGGTGAGCGCGTTGAGCAGGCGGTCGGTGGTCCACGGCACGGTGGCAATCGTTGGGATGCCGAGGCGTTCGTAGACCTCGGCACGCTTGGCGTCGTAAATCCGGGCCACCACCCGCTTGACGCCGAACGTCTCACGGGCCAGCCGGGCCGAGATGATGTTGGAGTTGTCGCCGGAGGACACCGCGGCGAAGGCGTCAGCCTCCTCGATGCGAGCCTTCAGCAGCACATCGCGGTCGAAGCCCTGGCCCAGCACCCGCTCGCCGGCGAACTCGGGGCTCAACCGATTGAACGCCGAGCTGTCGCGGTCGATCACCGCGACATCGTGGCCAATACGGGACAGCCCGTCGGCCAACGAAGAGCCCACCCGGCCGCAGCCCATCACAACCACCCGCACGTCAGGTCCTCTCGGCTGGGTCGAAGTCTGTGTCATTCCATCGGCAAACCTGTGTGGCCAGCCGATTTCGGTCGGGAACATTCTCGCCCACGGAACGCTACCGGCAAGGCCTGTTGCGCTTACTCTTGGCTCTCGTGTCCAAACTTTCAACCGCAGCGCGCCGGTTGCTCATCGGGCGGCCGCAGCGTAGCGACCGGCTGAGCCACACTCTGCTGCCCAAGCGCATCGCGCTGCCGGTGTTCGCCTCCGACGCACTGTCCTCGGTCGCGTACGCGCCGGAGGAAGTCTTCTTGATGCTGTCGGTGGCCGGCGCGGCGGCGTACGCGCTGACGCCGTGGATCGGGCTTGCGGTGGCCGCGGTGATGCTGGTGGTGGTGGCCAGCTACCGGCAGAACGTGCATGCCTACCCGTCCGGCGGTGGCGACTACGAGGTGGTCACCACGAACCTGGGCGAGACCGCCGGCCTGGTCGTGGCCAGCGCCCTGATGGTGGATTATGTTCTCACCGTTGCTGTTTCGACCTCTTCGGCGATGGCGAACATCGGCTCCGCGGTCCCGGTGGTGGCCCAGAACAAGGTGTGGTTCTGCGTGGTCGCCATCGTGGTGGTGATGGCGTTGAACCTGCGTGGGATCCGCGAATCCGGGGTGGCCTTCGCGATCCCTACCTACGCGTTCATCGTCGGGATCGTCGTGATGATCGGGTGGGGGCTGATCCGGATTTTCCTGCTGGGCAATCCGCTGCGAGCCGAATCCGCCGGCTACCAGATGCATGCCGAGCACGGCCAGATCGTCGGTTTCGCGTTTGCGTTCCTGCTGGCCCGGTCGTTCTCGTCGGGTTGTGCAGCGCTGACCGGTGTCGAGGCGATCAGCAATGGAGTGCCGGCATTTGAGAAACCCAAGTCGCGCAACGCCGCAACGACTCTGCTGATGCTCGGCGCCATCGCGGTGACACTGCTGATGGGCATCATCGTGCTGGCCCAGCAGATCCACGTGCAGCTGGTCGACGATCCCGCCACACAGCTGGGCGGAATCCCGGCCGGCTACCTGCAGAAGACACTCGTTACTCAGCTGGCGGAGACGGTGTTCGGCAGCTTCCGCATCGGGTTTCTACTCATCGCCACGGTGACCGCGCTGATCTTGGTGCTGGCGGCCAACACCGCGTTCAACGGCTTCCCGGTGCTCGGCTCGGTGCTGGCGCAGCACAGCTACCTGCCGCGCCAATTGCACACGCGCGGAGACCGCCTGGCGTTCTCCAACGGGATTCTGTTCCTGTCGGCGGCGGCTCTCGCGTTCGTCATCGCGTTCCGTGGTGAGGTGACCGCGCTGATCCAGCTCTACATCGTCGGGGTGTTCATATCGTTCACGCTGAGCCAAATTGGCATGGTCCGGCACTGGACCCGATTGCTGCGCACCGAAACAGATCCGCGGGTGCGGCGCCAGATGGTGCGCTCGCGCGTGATCAACACCGTCGGCCTGCTGTCTACCGGCGCGGTGCTGTTGGTGGTCCTGGTCACCAAGTTCTTTGCCGGGGCGTGGATAGCGATCGTCGCGATGGGTGCGCTGTTCGTCATCATGAAGATGATCCGCAAGCATTACGACACCGTCAGCCGCGAACTGGAGGAACAACGAGCCGCCCAGGACGACGTGGTGTTGCCCAGCCGCAACCACGCGCTGGTGCTGGTGTCCAAGCTGCATCTGCCGACCCTGCGGGCGTTGGCATACGCGCGCGCGACCCGTCCCGACGTGCTCGAGGCCGTCACGGTCAGCGTGGACGACGTGGAAACCCGTGCGCTGGTGCATGATTGGGAGCATAGCGAGGTCAGCGTGCCACTGAAGGTCATCGCCTCGCCGTACCGCGACATCACCCGCCCGGTACTCGATTACGTCAAACGGGTCGCCAAAGAATCACCGCGCACCGTGGTAACGGTGTTCATCCCGGAGTATGTCGTCGGCCATTGGTGGGAGCAGGTGCTGCACAATCAGAGCGCGCTTCGGCTCAAGGGCCGGCTGCTGTTCATGCCCAACGTGATGGTGACTTCGGTTCCGTGGCAATTGAGTTCGTCGGAGCGGCTCAAGACCCTGCAGCCGCACGCGGCTCCCGGTGACGCCCGCCGCGGAATCTTCGACTGAAGCGCCTCGGCGAGGAAAACGTAGTGAATGCCGAGGCGTCACCGTCACCGTCAGCCGGGGAGCTGACCCTGGTCGCCGGTGCTCCCGCCAACGGCGGCAGCTGCGTGGCTCACCACGAAGGCCGGGTGGTGTTCGTGCGCTACGCCCTACCCGGCGAGCGGGTGCGGGTGCGGGTTACCGCTGATCGCGGATCCTATTGGCACGCAATGGTTGTCGAGGTCATCGAGCCATCGTCGGATCGGACCGAGTCGCTGTGCCCGATCGCCGGGGTGCACGGCGCCGGGTGTTGTGATCTGGCATTCGCCACACCGGAGGCAGTGCGGACGCTCAAGGCACAGGTCGTCGCCAATCAGCTGGAACGGCTGGGCGGCCACGGCTGGAGCGGCGAGGCGGAACCGCTGTCGGACACCGGTCCCACCGGCTGGCGCACCCGGGTGCGCCTCGAGGTGGGCGCGGACGCTCGGCCCGGCTTCCACCGCTACCACAGCGACGAGCTGGTGACCGACCTGCGTTGCGCGCAGCTGCCGGCCGGGATGCTGGACGGACTGGCGCAGGCGTGTTCGGCGGCCGACCTGTCGCCGACCGCGCAGCTGCACGTCGCCCTCGACGATGACGGTCACCGGCACGTGGTGCGCACCCTGCGCCAAGGCGGACGGGCGGCGACCAATGTGGTGCAGGGCGGCTACGAGACCACCCAGCGGGTGGGGCGGCGCAGCTGGCAGGTGCCGGTGACCGCATTCTGGCAGGCGCACCGTGACGCGCCGCGGGTCTACAGCGGTCTGGTCGCCGACTGGGCCCAGCCCGGCGCCGGCATGACCGTGTGGGATCTCTACGGCGGCGTGGGCGTTTTCGCCGCCACCCTTGGTGATGCGGTCGGGGAGTCCGGGCGGGTGCTCACCGTCGACACCTCGCGCGCGTCGACGCGGGCAGCGCGGGCCGCTCTGGTCGATCTGCCGCAGGTGGAGGTCGTCACCGATTCGGTCCGCCGGGCGGTGTCGACGCAACGCACGGGTGCCGACGTCGCGGTGCTCGATCCGCCGCGGTCCGGCGCCGGACGCGACGTCATCGACCTGCTGGCCGCCGCCGGTATTCCGCGGGTGGTGCACATCGGTTGTGAGGCAGCGTCTTTCGCCCGCGATATCGGCCTGTACCTGGCCCATGGCTATGCGGTCGAGAAGATCAAGGTGTTCGACGCGTTCCCCCTGACCCATCACACCGAATGCGTTGCGCTGCTGACCCGCGAACGCTCGCCCTCGTGAACGAGCCGCTGCGGTACGCGCTGATCGTCTTGTTTTGCAGCGCTGTCGGTTTGGTCGCAGTGTTGGCGAACCGTCTGACCGAACGGGCGAAAGTCCCGGTGGCCCTGCTGGTGTTGGTCGGAGCCGCCGTGGCGGTGCACACCGTGCCGGTGGTGCAGCAACCGTCGGAGCGGACGGTGGAGCGGGTGATCACCATCGCGCTGGTGCTGGTGTTGTTCGACGGCGGTATGCACATCGGGCTGTCGCGCTTCCGCGCGGCGGCTCTGCCCATTCTGTCGGTCGGCGTCGTGGGTACGGGCCTCACCGTTGCCGGCGCGGCGCTGATGCTGCACTACGTCTGCGGAGTCGGCTGGTTCCCGGCAGTGCTGGTGGCCACCGCGGTGGCTCCCACCGATCCGGCGGTGGTTTTCTCGGTCCTCGGCAAACGCGAGATTGCCGGTCGCAGTAGCACCATCCTGGAGGGCGAGTCGGGTGCCAATGATCCGGTCGGCATCTCCCTGATGGCCAGCCTGATCGCCGCCGGTGGCCTCAGCGCAGCCGGATTCGCCAGCGTGGGAGTCGAATTCGCTCTGCAAATGGTGGTCGGCCTGGCCGTCGGGGTGATTGGCGGCCGCGCCCTGCTCGTGTTCATGCGCCGCGTGGCATTACCGAGCGAAGGCCTCTATCCGCTGCGGACATTGGCATCCATTCTGATGCTGTACGGCATCGCCACTCTTGCGCATGGCTCGGGATTTCTGGCGGTGTTCGTCGCCGGCATCATCATCGGTGACGCGCGCGCGCCCTACAAGCCGGAGATCAAGCGATTCCATGCCGCTCTGTCCGGCCTGGCCGAAATCGTCGCGTTCGCCGTCCTGGGCTTGACGGTCGACCTCGACGTGCTGGCCCACCGCGATGTATGGATTCCCGGGCTCCTGCTCGGGGTGGCCCTGACGGTCGTGATTCGGCCGTTGGCGGTGGGCGGCTGCCTGGTTCCCGTTCAACTGCGGCGCAACGAACGACTTTTCATACTCGTCGCCGGCCTCAAGGGTGCGGTGCCCATCCTGTTGGGCGAGTTCCTGCGCGCCGCCCACGTCGCGGATGCCGAACGTCTGTACGGCATCGTGGTCGTCGTCGTCGCCTTCTCGGTTCTGGTGCAGGGCAGCTCGGTGCCCGGTATCGCGAAGCTGTTGCGCCTGCCCATGCGTACGGTCCAAACGCGGCCCTGGCAGATAGCGGTGCGGCTCCAGGACGAACCGCACGGGGTCCATCGCCTGCACGTTGCCGCGGGGTCGGCCGCCGAGGGATGCACGATCGAGGATCTCGGTGACCGGGCCGGGGACATCTGGGTGAGCATCGTCGTGCGCAGTACCGGCCCGGTGGCGGCGCGCGGCGACACCGAATTTCAGGCCGGTGACGAGGTCGTCGTGCTGGCAGATCCCGAACTTCACGACACCCTTGCCGAGTTATTCGGCCCTTCGTAGCCCGATTGCTTACCTGCTGTTCCTGCGTGTCGCTGCGTAGACTGTCGGGATGCTGGAACAGATCCGCGGCCCTGCCGATCTGCAGCCCCTTTCACAGCAGCAGCTCCGCGATCTGGCCCAGGAGATCCGTGAGTTCCTGATCCACAAGGTGGCTGCTACCGGGGGGCACCTGGGACCGAACCTCGGTGTCGTCGAGCTGACGCTGGCGCTGCACCGGGTGTTCGACTCGCCGCACGACCCGATCATCTTCGACACCGGCCACCAGGCCTACGTGCACAAGATGCTGACCGGGCGCGGCCAGGACTTCGAGACCCTGCGCAAAAAGGGCGGCCTGTCGGGGTATCCGTCGCGCGCCGAGAGCGAGCACGACTGGGTGGAGTCCAGCCACGCCAGTGCGGCGTTGTCCTACGCCGACGGCCTGGCCAAGGCGTTCGAGCTGACGGGGCACCGCAACCGGCACGTGGTCGCGGTGGTCGGCGACGGCGCGCTGACCGGCGGTATGTGCTGGGAGGCGCTGAACAACATCGCGGCGTCGGGTCGCCCAGTCATCGTCGTCGTCAACGACAACGGCCGCAGCTACGCGCCCACCATCGGCGGTGTCGCCGACCACCTGGCCATGCTGCGGCTGCAGCCGGCCTACGAGCAGGCGCTGGAAAAGGGCCGCGACGTGGTGCGTGCGGTGCCGCTGATCGGTGAGATCTGCTACCACTTCATGCACAGCGTCAAGGCGGGCATCAAGGACTCGCTGGCGCCGCAGCTGCTGTTCACCGATCTGGGGCTGAAGTACGTCGGCCCGGTCGACGGTCACGACGAACGCGCGGTGGAGGCCGCGCTGCGGCGGGCCCGCGGTTTCGGCGGCCCGGTGATCGTGCACGTCGCCACCCGCAAGGGCATGGGGTACGCCCCGGCCGAAGACGACGAAGCCGAGCAGATGCACTCCTGTGGCGTGATCGATCCCGTCACCGGCCAGGCCACCAAGATCCCGGGCCCGGGCTGGACGGCGACCTTCTCCGAGGCACTGATCGGGTACGCGAGAAAGCGCCGCGACATCGTCGCGATCACCGCGGCCATGCCCGGCCCCACCGGGCTGACGGCGTTCGGGCAACGATTCCCGGATCGGTTGTTCGACGTCGGCATCGCCGAACAGCACGCGATGACCTCGGCGGCCGGGCTGGCGATGGGTGGGATGCACCCGGTGGTGGCCATCTACTCGACATTCCTCAACCGGGCTTTCGACCAGATCATGATGGACGTGGCGCTGCATAAGCTGCCCGTCACCCTCGTGCTCGACCGCGCCGGGGTCACTGGTTCCGATGGTCCCAGCCACAATGGCATGTGGGATCTCTCGATGCTCAACATCGTGCCCGGCATGCGGGTCGCCGCACCGCGCGACGCGACTCGGTTGCGCGAGGAACTCGGTGAGGCGCTGGAGGTTGACGACGGCCCGACGGCGCTACGGTTCCCCAAAGGTGATGTGGGCGAAGATATTCCGGCCCTGGAGCGGCGGTCGGGAATCGATGTGCTGGCGGTGCCTGCCGATGGGCTGAACCACGACGTGCTGCTGGTGGCCGTCGGTGCGTTCGCCCCGATGGCGCTGGCGGTGGCCAAGCGTCTGCACAACCAGGGGATCGGTGTGACGGTGGTCGACCCGCGGTGGGTGTTGCCGGTGTCCGACGGTGTCCTCGAACTGGCGGTGCAGCACAAGCTGCTCGTCACATGTGAGGACAACGGCGTCAACGGCGGTGTGGGGTCCGCGGTTTCGGCGGCGCTGCGGCGCGCCGAGATCGACCTGCCGTGCCGCGATGTCGGGTTGGACCAGGTGTTCTACGAGCACGCGTCACGGGGAGAGGTGCTGGCCGACCTCGGACTGACCGACCAGGGCGTGGCCCGCCGAATCACCGGTTGGGTTGCCGCGCTGGCCAGTTCGGAGTCCGAAGCGGAGATCCGCGAACACCTCGACTAGTTGACGCGTAGCGGGCTCGCCCCGGCACTTCGACATCGACGTTTCTGCGGCGACACGCCGGCGTGCTGCGCGCTAGCGTCGATCTCGGCGGATCGCTAAGCCTCGTGCGGCGGTTGCAGCGCGTCGGCCAAAACGGGGTCCACGAGCTCGCGTTGCCACGCCCGCGCCTGGCCCGCGCACAGGAAGTCTTCGACGGCCGCCAGCGGATCTGGCGCGTCCGCCCAGTCCCAGCACAATCGTCGCACCAGGTCGGGCGAAACCAGGTTCTCCGTCGGGACCTTCACCCGCTCCGAGAGCTCCGACAGCCCGGCCCGGGCCGCCTCCAGTCGGGCGGCGGCCTCCGGCTTGCGTCTGCTCCATCGCGCCGGTGGCGGCGGCCCGTTCGGCGGCTCGGCGTCTTCCGGCGGATCCTGGCTGGTACGGGCCCTTTCCAGCGCGCTCAACCAGGTGGCCGCGCTGCGCCGTTGGTTGCGCCCACCGAACACCGGCAGCGCGATCAGGTCTTCGACCGTCTTCGGATCGGCGAGCGCGGCGTCGATGATCGCCGAATCCGGCAGAATGCGCCGCGGTGCGATGTCGCGGCGCGCCGCGATGTTGTCGCGGGTCGTCCACAGTTCGCGCACCGCGGCCAGGCCGCGGCGGTCACGCACTTTATGGATACCCGATGTTCGCCGCCAGCGGTCGCGTCGAGGCAGCGCCTCCTTGCCGGCCTCTCCCGTTTTGAAGGCCCGCAGGTAGTCGAATTCCTGTGCAGCCCAATCGGTTTTGCCTTGCTCGGCCAGCTCCGCGGCGATCGCCGCTCGCAATTCGACGAGCAGTTCGACGTCCAGGGCGGCGTAGTTGAGCCAGTCCGCGGGCAGCGGCCGCTTGGACCAGTCGGCCGCGCCATGCCCCTTGACCAGCCCATGACCCAGCAGCCGTTCGGTCATCGCCGCCAGGTTCACCCGGTCGAATCCGGCCAGGCGTCCGGCGAGCTCGGTGTCATACAGCGCGGGTGGCCGCATGCCGACCTCGGCCAGACAGGGCAGATCCTGATCGGCGGCATGCAGGATCCATTCGTCGGTGCTCAGCACCTCGGCGACTGGCCGCAGCGCCGTCAGGGGATCCGCCCCATGGCTGACCGGATCGATGAGCACGGTGCCGGCGCCGGTCCGCCGGATCTGGATCAGGTAGGCCCGGTTGGAGTAGCGGAAACCCGACGCCCGCTCGGCGTCCACCGCGAACGGACCGTGCCCGCGGTCCAGCAGTCGCGCGGCTTCCGCGATCTGGCTGACGGTCACCGAGAGTTCGGGCACGCCCTCGGCCGGGTGCAGGAGCGGGGCGGGTGCGGGTTCGGTGTTATCGGGCTCGCTGCGGTCGGGCCCGGGGGCCGCCGGTTCGCCCATGTCAGGCGCGTGACCGCGAGCTCAGGTCGGTGACCCCAGCCGGCGGTAGACCTGCGGCGTGCTCCAGCACCTCGCAAAACGCCTCGACATGCCCGCCCACGGCGGGTGAAGTCGCCGTCCACGACGCCCTCAGCTCGAGCTGGTGGGCACGCGGCGGCCCGGAGATGTCGCCGTAGCGCACGGAGGTGGTGGCGGTGACGGTGCCGCCCAGTGCGGTGACCTGGTCGGTCCGGGATTCCAGCGCGTCGACCAGCCAGCTCCACGCGACCTCCGGCAGCAGGGGATCGACGGCTTCACTGGGGTCCAGGTCGGCCTGGATGTAGGCGACCAGGCGCGTGGTGCCGTCCCAGGCGTCGGCGCCGTCCGGGTCGTAAAGCAGGATCAGCCGGCCGAATGCGTCGCCCTCGGATCGCTCGGGGACGATCTCGAGGTCGGGGTGCTTGACTTCGGCGCCCAGCGCGTAGCTGAAGGGTGCCAGGCGTTGCGGCGGCCGGATCGGGCCCAGTTCGATCTCCGGCCGGGCATTGACGGCGTTCATCGCCGCCACCGCCTCGCGGAATGGGGCCGGTTCGACTGAGGTCACTGGCGCCACTCCTCCTCGTCGCTCCCGCTCCGCATCGTCGTTTGCGGGGGTCACAACGATCGACGCTAGACCCATGGCCGGACCCCCCGCGACAGGCGCGCCGATTTCCAAACCCGTCGCGACCAAGCTGTTATCAGGATGTAGCACATCGTGATCAAACCACGTTAGGCCTGCTCAGCCCGTAAATCTGGCCGGGCGTTTTTCGCGATGCGCGGCGAGGCCTTCCTGCACGTCGGGGCCGCTGAAACTCAAGAATTCCAGGCCGAGCGACGTCTCGAAGGCGGGCGCGAACATGCGATACCAGTGGTTGAGGCTGTGTTTGGTCCATCGGATCGCGGTTTGAGCTCCGTGTGCCAGTTCATTGGCGATCCGGGTTGCCGTCGGGAGCACGTCGTCGTCATCGACGCAGGTGGACACCAGGCCGATGCGCTCGGCTTCCTCGCCCAGCAAGGTGTCGCAGGTGAGCAGGTAGTACTTGGCCTTGGCCATGCCGACCAGCAGTGGCCAGCAGATCGCGGCGTGGTCGCCCGCCGCGACGCCGAGCTTGGTGTGCCCGTCGATGATCTTGGCGGTCCGTCCGGCCACCGAGATGTCGGAGAGCAACGCCACCACCAGACCGGCGCCGACGGCGGGGCCCCGGATCGCCGAAACCATCGGCTTGTCGAAGTTGACGATGTTGAGCACCAGGTCGCGGGCCTCGCGCATGATGCGGATCCGGCCCTCGTAGTCGTTGATGGTCTCGTCGATCAGCTCGAAGCTGCCGCCGGAGGAAAACGCCTTGCCTTCACCGCGGATCAGGACGACTCGTACGTCGGGGTCGCGATTGATGGCCGGCCAGACATCGGCGAGATCGCGGTGCATTTGCGGACCGACCGAGTTCAGCCCGGGAGCATCGAGAACGACCGTGAGGACGCCGTTGTCGCCGGGTTCAAAGCGGAGGCTGGGGAATTCGTCGTAATCGACGGAGATCGGGGCTAGTGACACCGGGTTGATGTTACGCAGCGGGCACCAGGTGCTCCCGGGCCACCGCCCGGCCCTCGTACCTGCGCCGTGGCAGCATTGAGTCCAATGAGTACCCGTCGCGAACTTCCCGAGTCGCCCTACCTGGCCGCCGTCAACGGCCGCAAGCCCGGCCGGGTGCCGGTGTGGTTCATGCGGCAGGCCGGCCGTTCGCTGCCCGAATACCGGGCGCTGCGCGAACACCACACCATGCTGGCGGCGTGCTTTGAGCCCGAGGTGGTCTGCGAGATCACCCTGCAACCGATCCGGCGCCACGACGTCGACGCCGCGATCTTGTTCTCCGACATCGTGGTACCGCTGCGCGCCGCGGGCATCGACTTGGACATCGTCGCCGACATCGGGCCGGTGATCGCGCACCCGATCCGCACCGAGGCTGATATCGAAGCCATGAAACCCCTTGACCCGCAGGCGATTCAGCCGGTCTGCCGGGCTGTTTCGCTGCTGGTCGAGGCACTCGGCGACGTCCCGCTGATCGGTTTCGCCGGTGCGCCGTTCACGCTGGCGTCCTACCTGGTCGAGGGTGGCCCCAGCCGCAACCACGCCCGCACCAAGGCGATGATGCTGGCCGAACCGGCGAGCTGGCACGCGCTGATGTCGAAGCTGACCGATCTCACCGTGGAGTTCCTGCGCGGCCAAATCAACGCCGGGGTGGACGCCATCCAGGTGTTCGACTCCTGGGCGGGAACGCTGTCGCTGGCCGACTACCGCCAATACGTGCTGCCGCACAGCTCCCGGGTGTTCGCGACGCTGGCCGAACACCGCCTGCCGATGACGCATTTCGGGGTCGGGACGGCCGAGTTGCTGGGCGCGATGGGCGAAGCGGGCGCGTCGGTCGTCGGGGTGGACTGGCGAACATCGCTCACCGATGCCGCCGGCAGAGTGCGGCCCGGCACGGCGCTGCAGGGCAATCTCGACCCCGTGGTCGTCCTGGCGGGCTGGCCCGTGGTGGAACGCGCGGCGCGGGCCGTCGTCGATGACGGCCGCCGCGCCGTCGACGCCGGCGCCGCGGGCCACGTCTTCAATCTCGGTCACGGAGTGCTGCCCGAGACCGACCCCGGCGTGCTGACCGACCTGGTGGCACTGGTCCACTCGCTATGACCCCGCAGTCGTATTGCGTTGTGGGCGGCGGGATTTCCGGCCTGGCCGCGGCCTACCGGCTGCGTAGGGCGGCCGGCGACGACGCGAGCATCACGCTGTTCGAGCCGGGCGAGCGGCTGGGCGGGATCCTGCGTACCGAGCAGGTCGGCGGACGGCCGATGGACCTGGGCGCCGAGGCGTTCGTGCTGCGCCGGCCCGAGATGCCGGCACTGCTGGCCGAGCTGGGCCTGTCGGATCGCCAACTCGGTACCACCGGTGCCCGGCCGTTGATCTACAGCCAGGCCGTGCTGCACCCGCTGCCCACGGCCACGGTCGTCGGGATTCCCTCCTCGGCGGCGTCGGTGGCCGGACTGGTCGACGACGCCACTGTCGCGCGCATCGACGCCGAGCCCGGCCGCCGGTTGGACTGGCAACCCGGAAGCGACCCGGCCGCAGCCGAATTGGTGGGCGACCGGTTCGGCGAGCAGACCGTGGCCCGATCCGTCGACCCGTTGCTGAGTGGGGTGTACGCGGGCTCGGCGGCCACGATCGGGCTACGCGCCGCGGCCCCCAGTGTGGCGGCGGCGCTGGATCGCGGCGCCCCCAGCTTGACCGACGCGGTCCGGCAGGGGCTGCCGCCGGCGACCGGCGCCCCGGTGTTCGGCGCGCTGGACGGTGGCTATCGGGTGCTGATCGACGAGCTCGTCGAACGCAGCCGGTCGCGGTGGGTGCGGGCCGCGGTGGAACGGCTCGAGCGCGCCGGGCAGGGATGGGTGCTGCGCGATGACACCGGGGCCGACTGGAATGCCGACGCGGTGATCCTGGCCATCCCCGCCCCGCGGCTCGCGCGTCTGATCTCTCGCGTGGCTCCGCAGACGTTTGCCGCCGCGAGCCGCATCACGAGTGCGTCGTCGGTGGTGGTCGCGCTCGCGGTGCCGGGCGACACGGCGTTCCCGGAGTGCTCCGGGGTGCTGGTGGCCAGCGGTGAGCAGTTGCGGGGCAAGGCGATCACGCTGTCTTCCCAAAAATGGGGGCGCAATCGGGGCATACCGGGCGAGCTGCAATTCCTGCGGCTGTCGTTCGGGCGATTCGGTGACGACTTGGCCGCCACCGCCTCCGACGAGGAGCTCCTGGCCTGGGCGCTCGACGACCTGGCCACGGTTTTCGGGCTGGCGGTCGAACCGGTGGATGCTCGCGTGCAGCGGTGGATCGACGCGATGCCCCAGTACGGGCCGGGCCACGCCGACGTGGTCGCGCAGCTGCGCGCCGGCCTGCCGGCGACCGTCGCCGTGGCGGGCAGCTACCTCGACGGGATCGGCGTGCCGGCCTGTATCGGCGCGGCCGGCAAGGCGGTCGACCGGGTGATCAGGGCCGTCGAGGCCATGAACGCGGAAGTGGCACGATAGGTCTCATGGCCAAACTTGACTATGACGCCCTGAACTCGACGATTCGCTACCTGATGTTCTCGGTGTTCTCGGTCGAGCCCGGCGAGCTCGGTGAGCAGCGCGACGCGGTAGTCGACGAAGCGACCCGGTTTTTCAAGCAGCAGGAAGAACGTGGGGTCGTGGTCCGCGGCCTCTACGACGTCGCGGGTCTGCGCGCCGACGCCGATTTCATGATCTGGACACACGCCGAACGGGTCGAGGCGTTGCAAGCCACTTACGCCGACTTTCGCCGCACCACCGCGCTCGGGCGGGCCAGCTCGCCGGTCTGGAGCAGCGTGGCGCTGCATCGCCCGGCGGAGTTCAACAAGAGCCACATCCCCGCGTTCCTGGCCGGCGAGGAGGCCGGCGCCTACATCTGCGTGTATCCGTTCGTGCGGTCTTACGAGTGGTACCTGCTGCCCGACGAGGAACGCCGCCGGATGCTCGCCGAGCACGGCATGGCCGCCCGCGAGTACAAGGATGTGCGCGCCAACACGGTTCCGGCGTTCGCGCTGGGCGACTACGAATGGCTCCTGGCCTTCGAGGCGCCCGAACTGCACCGGATCGTCGACCTGATGCGCGAATTGCGCGCCACCGACGCCCGCCGGCACACCCGCGAGGAGACACCGTTCTTCACCGGGCCGCGGGTGGCGGTCGAACAGCTGGTGAATGCACTGCCATGACAACCCGCGCCGGCGACGATGCAGTGGGGCACCTCCCGCTCGCGGGGGACGAAGCGATGAGGAGGAGCGGCGCCAGATGACGACAGTCGACCCGACCGACCCCACCCGTTTCGAGCAGATGTATCGCGATGACCGGCTGTCGAACGGCCTGCCGGCCGCCACGCCGTGGGACATCGGCGGCCCCCAGCCGGTGGTCCAGCAATTGGTCGCGCTGGGTGCGATCAAGGGGGAGGTGCTCGACCCGGGCACCGGCCCGGGGCACCACGCGATCTACTACGCGTCGGCCGGGTACTCGGCCACCGGCGTCGACGGTTCGGCAGGTGCGCTGGAGCGGGCCCGGGAAAACGCGCAAAAGGCCGGGGTCTCAGTGAATTTCGAGCTGGCCGACGCGACGAAGCTGGAGGGGCTGGAGAACCGGTTCGACACCGTCGTCGACTGCGCGTTCTACCACACCTTCAGCACCGAACCCGAGCTGCAGAAGTCCTACGCGCAGGCGCTGCGCCGGGCCACCAAGCCGGGCGCGCGGCTGTACATGTTCGAGTTCGGCCAACATGATGTCAACGGTTTCACGATGCTGCGGTCGTTGTCGGAGAAGGACTTTCGTGACGTGCTCCCGTTAGGCGGCTGGGAGATCACCTATCTGGGCACGACGACCTACCAGGTCAACATCAGCGCCGAGTCCATCGAGATGATGGCGGCGCGCAATCCCGACATGGCCGATCGGGTGGAGGACATGCGGGCACGGTTCCGCGCGATGGAGCCGTGGTTGGTCAACGGCCGGGTGCATGCCCCGTTCTGGGAAGTCCACGCCACCCGAGCGGACTGACGTTCGTTGCTAAACGTTGCCGCGGGTCGCGTCGGCCAGCGCGTTCGTAATCCGGTCACCCTGCTGGTGATGGCTCAGCGCGCGGATGGACACGTCATGGCCTTCGGCCGCCCGACGTAGCGCGCCGACCGTGGCCTGCTCGCGCGGATGGTGGGCGAACGGGTCGAATGAATACCAGCGCATGGCGTTTTCGTGGGTCATTTTGTCGATGTCGGCGTCCGAGACGCCGTGGCCGGTGAGAACGTCCCACAGTTGTTCGGGAGCGCCGGGCCACATCGAGTCGCTGTGCGGGTAATCGGCCTCCCACGCGATGTTGTCGATGCCGATATGGTGTCGCAGCTGTACTCCGACGTCGTCGCTGATGAAGCAGGTCAAGAAATGCTCGCGAAACACCTCGCTGGGCAGCTTGCCGCCGAAGTCCTGGTGCGTCCACGTCGAGTGCATCTCGTAGGTGCGGTCGGCGCGCTCCAGGAAGTACGGGATCCACCCGGTGCCGCCCTCGCTCAGCGCGATCTTGAGACCGGGATATTTCTTGATCGGCGCCGACCAGAGCAGATCCGCGGCGGCCTGCACGATGTTCATCGGCTGCAGCGTGATCATCACGTCCATCGGCGCGTCAGGAGCGGTGATGGCCAGCTTTCCCGAGGAGCCGATATGTACGTTCATCACCGTGTCGGTATCCACCAACGCTTCCCAGAGCGGCGTCCAGTAGTCGTCGTGAAAGCTGGGACGACCCATCGCCGCCGGATTCTCGGTGAACGTCAACGCGTGCACGCCACGATCGGCGTTGCGCCGCACCTCGGCCGCGCATGCTTCGGGATCCCAGATCACCGGTAGGCACATCGGGATGAATCGGGCCGGATACGCCCCGCACCACTCCTCGACATGCCAGTCGTTGTAGGCCCGCAGCAGGGCCAGGCCGAACTCGGGGTCCTCGGTGGCGAACAGCCGGCCGGCGAACCCGGGAAACGTCGGAAAACAGATCGAGGCGAAAATCCCGCCCGCGTTCATGTCCTTGACCCGCTCGTCGATCTGCCAACACCCCGGCCGGATCTCGTCCAGCCCCTGGGGTTCGAGCCCGTACTCCTCCTTCGGCCGGCCCGCCACCGCGTTGAGAGCCACGTTCGGGATCACCACATCACGAAATTGCCAGCTATCGCTGCCATCTGGGTTGTGCACCAACCGTGGCGCCTCGGCGGCGTACCTCTCGGGCAGGTGATTCTTGAACATGTCCGGCGGTTCGACGATGTGATCGTCGACGCTGATCAGGATCATGTCGTCTTTAGTCATATTCGCCTGATTCCCGATCCCTAGCTGAACACCATACCGTTGGCGCAACGGTACAACGCCTGGCGAGCCGGCGAAAGGTGTGCGGCAGCCGGGAAGTGTGCGGCTCAGGCCCTGCGCCGGGCATCGACTTGTCGGGCCAATCCGGCCCAGATCGCGACAGCAAGTCGACGTTCGACCGCTTAGGCGTCCGTGGGGACTAGGCGCAGCGAAATCGAGTTGATGCAGTACCGCTGGTCCGTCGGCGTCGGGTAGCCCTCGCCGGCGAACACGTGACCCAGGTGGCTGTGGCAGTTCGCGCAGAGCACCTCGGTGCGTGTCGTCCCCAGCGAATGATCGGGACGCAGGATCACCGCGTCGGAGTTGGCCGGGTCGAAGAACGACGGCCAGCCGCAGTGTGAGTCGAATTTCTCCGTGCTGCGGAACAATTCAGCACCGCACGCCCGGCATTCGTAGACGCCCTGGGTCTTGGTGTCGGTGTACTCGCCGACGTATGGCCGCTCGGTGCCGGCGCGACGCAGCACCTGAAACTCCTGTGGGTTGAGTTTCTTGCGCCACTCGTCATCGGTGAGTTGCACCTTGGGCTGCGACAAGTCGGGGGAAGTCATGCGTCCACGCTAGCTCGAATGGCGTGCGGCCGGCAGCCAGGCCGGATCGATGCCCTCGTCCAGCCGGTTCTCGGCCTTGGCGTCCAGGTAGCGGAAGCAAAGCACGGTGAACGCCACGATCAACAGCAGTGACCAACCGTAGGTGATCTTCAGGTAGTGCAGCGCGCGGCCGTACCGCATAAACCGGTAAATCAGCCAGTCGTCCAGGGTCATGAAGCCGTAGATCCCCAGCCAGGCCGGCCAGTTGCGGATCAGCGAGTTCTGCAGCACGACCGTCATCAGGAACGGGAACAGCATCATCGAGTAGTAGCCCTGGGCCAGCGGCAGTACCAGCCAGGAACACAGCAGCAGCACACCCGACGAGCTGGTGAACCAGAACAGCGGGTCCTGGGTGCGGTAGTAGCGGTACAGCAGCCACAGCGCGCCGATCGCGATCAGGATGAACAGAATTCGCAGGGACACGATCAGCCAGGTGGGCAGGCCGAAGTACACGCCATTGCCCTCGATCGAGCTGTTGAAGTAGTCCCGGGTGCCCCCGATGTACGGCAGCGTTTTGGTGACGAAGTCCATCGGATCGCTGACCAGCGGCCAGGCGGCGATGTTGACGACCGCGGGCACGACGAACGCCGGCACCAGCGCCCGCCACTGCCGGTTGAGCAGTGGCAGCAACAGCAGCGGAGCCAGCACGGGTTTGAGCGTCAGCGTCAGACCGATCACCAACCCGGCCCACCACTGATGGCCCACCTTTCCGTCCAGCAGCCAGCGCAAGAACAGCACCTCGGCCAGCAGGACGCAGCCGTTGATGTTGGTGAACACCAACGTGCTGGTCACGCTTTCGGTGCAGAACATGGCCAGCAGCAGGGCCGGCGCGGCCACCGAGGACAGGGTGAACTTGAACAACCGCAGCAGCAGGTACCAGGCGATCAGGATGGCGACGGTGTTGATCAGGATGAACAGGTAACGCGACGGGTTGAAGGACAGGTAACCGAAGGGCGCCATCAACAGCGTGCCGCCGGGCGGGTACAGGTAGTGCGGGTCGACGTAGTCGAAGTGCTCGTTGTAGATGTCCCAGCCGTGCCGGAAGTTGAGGACCGCACGGTAGACCGGCTTGAAGTCGTCGGTGATGTTGCCGTTGAGAGTGAGCACGATGCTGCGGTGCAGTACCGAGAAGATGGCGAGGGGCCAGAGCGCCGACCGAAAAAGCGTCGCGGTGCTGGGTGGCCCGGTGGGGGTACGGAAGGGGGTCAGCACCCTGTCGCGCAGGCCGGTCCGAGTCGAGTCAGCTGCCGTCACCAGCGCACCGTACACCGGCGCGCCGGACCGGAGAATCAGGCGGGGCAGTACGTGTCGGTTCCGGGCAGCTTGCCGCTGTCCAGGTAGCCGACCAGCGGCGGGACGGCACAAGGCGTGTAAATGCTCGCTCCGTGGCCGATGCCCTGCCACATCACCCGCCGGCTGGCCGCGCCGGCGTTGATGATCGTGGCCGCCGTCTGGGCGACGCCTTCGGAGCCCACGATCGGGTCGTTCTGCACGCCCAGCAGCACGACGTCGACCTTGAGGTCCTTGGGCGGTGCCGGCGGCGAGATCGTGGGCCAGTGCACGCACTTGATCAAGTTGAGCGCGGCGACCGTGCCGAATTGCGGATAGAGCTTGGCCCAGGCGACCACGAGCTCACGGACGCGGTCCGGGGTCGGACGATTGATCGCGTCGCTGCAGGAGTTGACGAACTGCCCGTCGGTGTCCTGGGTGGCGTCGGCGTGGTTGATCAGGTTGGTCAGCTGGTTGGTGTCACCGGAGCGGGCCGCGGCCAGCGCGTTGGCCAGGCTCGTGGCGGCGGCGACGCGGCCGCCGGAGGGGAAGCCCAACGCGACGGTGATGGCGTTGACGACCTCGGCCAGCGACGCGCCGCCGGGCCCCCTGCCGGCCCGGGCATCGGCGAGCAGCGCGCTGACGGCGCCCTTGGGATCGGGACCCAGTGCGCAATTCACCGCGACGCATTGCGCGGCGAACGCGTCGAGCGCGGCCTGCTGTCCCTTGACCTGCTGCTCGGCGGCCGCCTCGGCGTTGACGCCCAACGCCACCGGCGAGTCGAGGATCAGGCGGGCGACCTTGTCGGGACGCGACGCCGCGTAGGCCAGCGCGACCTGGGCGCCGTTGCCGATTCCGAGCAACGCGACCGAGGGCACATCCCAGAGACTGCGCAATCGCTCGATGTCCGAGGCGGCGTGGGAGTTGTCGTAGGCGCTGGAACCCGGCGCGATGGCGTCGGTGCAGTTGGTGGTGGCGGTGTTGGAGACGTCCGACAGGTTGGCGACCGGGTCGTCGCCGCTCTGGAATTGCGCCTGATCGCGCATCGCCTGGCGATCGGAACGATCCCGGCAGTCGATCGGGCTGGACATGCCGATACCGCGGCGGTCCACGGCGACGATCGGGTGGGCCGCCACGAGATCGGTACCCGCCCGGGACAGCCACACCGGCAACTGCGTCGACGACGGCAGGTCGGAACCGGTGGTGAAGACGACGGGGCCCGCGTCCTTGGGGGTCTGGTTCGACCGGGCGCGTACCACGCCGACGGTCACGGTTCCCGACCCGCCGTTGACCGGGTCGAGGTCGGCGTCGTAGTTCGCGCAATCCAGCTGGACGCCGGCGGAGTCGGGGTGAACGCCGGCATCGTTGAACACCTTCGACGTGCAGTCGTGCCACGACAAGTCGTTCTTCGGCGCGGCGATCGGGGGCGGACCGCTCGGCGGGGGCTTGGTCGTGGCCGCGCCCTGTGGTCGGGCGCCGGCGTTGGTCGCAAACCTCGGGTCGGCGGCCAGGCCCGGGACGCAGCCGGTCAGCAGCACGGTCACGACGATGGTCAACGGGACCAGGGTCGTCGCGGACCTGATGTGCCGACTCATGCCGACCACAGTAGCCATCCCACCCGGTTTCACCCGGCTAGGCATGAGCCCGCACGTAGCGCGTGTACAGATACCCGGCCTCATCGGTCAGGAGGTGCGTGCAGTCCATCCGGGTCAGCGCCTGACCGGGGCCCGTCGCGATGCGCCGGGCCAGCCCGCCGACGACATACGGCGCGATCGTCAGACACAGCTCATCGAGCAGGTCCCGCTGCATGAACGAGCCGAGCAGCATCGGCCCGCCTTCGGTCAGCACGCGACGCAGGCCGCGGGCCCGCAGGATCGCCAGCAGCGCGGCCTCGTCGACGCTGCCGGGATCGCTGCCGGAACAGTCGACGACCTCGGCCAGGTCGCCCAGCAGGCCGCGTGTCTCGCCGGCCGCGGCCGTGCAGGTGAGCACCAGGGGTGCCACCTCGGTCCGGGTGAACACCCCCAAATCCCGGTCCAGGCGACCGGCCTTGGTGACGATGGCCAGTTGCGGGACTTCGGTTTGCCCCCGGGCTTGGCGCTGCTGGCGTTGGGCGACGCCGAGGTGCGCTCCGGAATAACCCTCGACCCGGACGGTGCCCGCGCCGACGACGATGACGTCAGCGAGTTCGCGCAGCAGGTTGAAGATGACGCGGTCGCCGGGCCCGGCCATGGAGCCCGATTTGCCGTCGGCGGTGGCCCCACCGTCGATGCTGGTGATGAAATTCGCTCGCACCCAGGTCTTGGCCCCGTCCGGGTAGCCGTAGAGCCGGGGCAGTTCGCCGTCGTCGAGTTCGCGGCCCGACCCCAGCAGGGTCAACGGAATCTCGGCAGCTCTGCCGGTGCCAGCGTCGGGCATGAGGACGATTGCAGCACGCCGCTAGAGTTTTCGCATGCACGGGTCCACCTCCAGAGACGGTGTCACGCACGTGGAGCATCTGGTGGATCGGCAGCCGAGCGTGTCGCCGGAACGACTCGTCGCCCAATTGCGGCCGCCGCCGACGTTTGCCGACGTCAGCTTTGCGACCTATCGCCCCGATCCGGCGGAACCGACACAGTCCGCGGCGCTGGTGGCGTGTCAGGACTTCTGCCGGCAGGCCACCGAGCGGCGCGCGGGCCGGCGAAAGCTGTTGGGCAAACGGGCGGTGCTGCCCGGAGTGGGCATCTACCTGGACGGCGGATTCGGGGTCGGCAAGACGCACCTGCTCGCCTCGGCCTACTACCAGTTGCCCGGTCCGGGGCCGGGCGAGGCGCCCGACGCTTCGACCCAATCCAAGACCCAACCCAAGACGCATCCCAAGGCGTTCGCGACGTTTGGGGAGCTGACCCAGCTGGCCGGGGTGTTCGGCTTCGCCGAATGCATCGACCTGCTGGCCGACTACACGGCGGTGTGCATCGACGAGTTCGAACTGGACGACCCGGGCAACACCACGCTGATCTCGCGTCTGCTGTCGTCGTTGGTCGAGCGCGGCGTCTCGGTGGCCGCCACCTCCAACACCCTGCCCGAGCAGCTGGGGGAGGGCCGTTTCGCCGCTCAGGACTTCCTGCGCGAGATCAACACGCTGGCAAGCATTTTCACGACGGTGCGCATCGAAGGCCCCGACTACCGGCACCGTGGCCTGCCGCCCGCGCCGCAGCCCCTGTCCGACGACGAGGTCGTCGCGCGCGCCGCCGGCGTAAACGGGGCGACGCTGGACGACTTCGATGCGCTGTGCGCGCATCTGGCCACCATGCACCCGTCGCGCTACCTGACGTTGATCGAGGGCGTGACGGTGGTGTTCTTGACCGGAGTGCATGGCATCGACGATCAGAACGTCGCGCTGCGGCTGGTGTCGTTGACCGATCGCCTGTACGACGCCGGCATTCCGGTGGTGGCGTCCGGCGCGAAACTGGACACCATCTTCAGTGCGGAGATGCTGGCCGGCGGCTATCGGAAGAAGTACCTGCGGGCTACCTCGCGGTTGTTGGCGCTGACCGCCGCGGCCACCCGACCTCGCGAATCATGACGTAGTCGTTTTCGAGATGATCGCCTACTTGAAACGTCCTGGTGCCGTTGATCGTAAATCCGTTCTTGGCGTAAAAGCGTTGTGCGCGTTGGTTAGCCCGGCTCACGCCCAACCACACGCAGCCCACGTTCCAGTCCGCCGCGACGGCCACCGCATGTTCCATCAGCGCCGCCGACGCCCCGCTGCCGTGATGGTCGGGCAGTACGTACAACTTCGACAGCTCCGCCGCGGGGCGGATGTCGACGGCCTGCTGGACACCGGCGTCGTCGGAGACGCCGCGGACAACCATGGCGTAACCGACAATCCGGCCGTCGCGCCGCGCGACGAGAATGACCCGTGCCGGATCGCGCAGATACTGGCCGAAGCGCGCCGCAGAGAGGTTGGCGTCGACGAAGGACGCGATGTTCTCCGGCGTCGCCGTGGGCGGACATGCTAACGGAAAGGTAAGAGCCGCAACGTTAGCCAGTTCTGCGACATCGACGGAATCCGTCGCGACGCGGTGGACGGCGAGGGTCAGAGGTTCCACTGTGCGAGGTGCTTGCCCGTCTGCCGGTCCAGCAGGACGACGTTGGAGACCGGATCGCGGTAGGCGTCCCAGTACACCCCGCCGCGCACGATCGCCCCGTTCGGCGCGTTGACGAGCACGTTGTCCAGGGCGTCGGGTGCGTCGGTGGCCCGCGGGTTGTAGGCGTCGGCGAACGGCGTCACCCCGTCGAAGCGGAACGCGGTCGCCATGACGAACGGGTTGGGCACCCGGACCGCGCGGACCGTCACGTCGGCACGGTTAGGCGTGCTGCCGGGGAAGCTTTTGATCGGAACGCCGCTGCGGGTGTAGCCGAATCCGGGCGGCGGGTCGCAGGGGGCCACGCTGCTGACGGTGACGTCGGCGACGTAGGTCCCGGTGTCTACCCGCAGCGTGTCGCCGATGTGGCCGATCGGCGCGTCCTGCGCCGACGCCCGCGGAGCGGCAAAGCCGCCGCCGGTGACGCTCGCGGCGGCGACGAGCAGGGTCGACAGGACGATCAGCCAGCGGCGCATCCTCGAATAATCGCACACCGGCCGTCGCGAGCGGGAGGGGTTGACCGGCCTTCACCGAGCCCGCTCAGCGGCCTTGACCAGCGGACGGGTCAGGGCTGGCGGGTGAGATGCGGATTTTGCCCTGGTCTGCGACGATCAGGGGGCTATGAGACGCCTCCTGATGCTGGTAAGTGCCGTCGCAATGGTCGGCCTGGCCGCCCCGGCAAACGCCGACGGCATGGACGACCAATTCCTCGCCGCGCTGCAGGCGTCCGGCGTCACATTTCCGGACCCGGCCCGGGCGATCGCGGCAGGCAAGTGGGTGTGCCAAGCGGTCGGCCAGGGCACGCAGATGGTGGATGTCGTCAAGACCGTGGAAGACCGTAACCCCGGACTCCGCGAGGACAACGCCGCTAAGTTCGCGGCCATCGCGGCCACCGCCTATTGCCCCAGTGCGTTGCCGCGCACCACGGGCAGCAACGGCCCCCAGTAACGACGCGCTACGCCTCTGCCGCGGTGTCGGTGGCGGGTTGCGGTGTGCGGCGCGGGCCGGGTGCTCGCCCCAGTTCCAGTGGGCCCATTCCCGCGACGCTGCGTGGGGGAGTCGTCGGGCTCCGTCGCTTGCCCCAGTGGCCGGCTCCCGAGATGCGCCAGTCGGCCGCCCATCGCCACTCGTAGAGTTCCGCCGTGCCCAGATTCGACGCGAGTGCGGCCATGCGGAGGTGGGCGTTGTCGGCGGCCATCCAGGAGGCGATGACCCAGACGTTGTCCAGTTCGTCTTCGGAAACCTCGAAGCCCCAAGACATTTCCTCGTCCTCGCAGCCCATCGACGGACGTATCGCAGGCTTGGGAGCCGACACGTCGAACGGTTTGCCGTCGGACTCGAGATCGAGCCCGACCTCGTAGCGCACGGTCGGTCCGGCCATCCGCAGGCTCACCTGCAGGCGGGCAGTATTCCTGCGGCGCGGTGCGAGGCGATCGATCACCAGGACGACGCCCTTGGCACCCCACCTTCGACGGCGGGTGCGTAGCCGAGTCCAGGTGGCGAACAGCCCGACCACAGCGATGATGCCGAGAAAGACGTCGAGAACAATCAAGATGGCAGCCACGTCGTCCTAGCCAACACCATCCGAACGGGGCTCGCATGGGCGACTAGGCGGGATGCGTGGCCGACACATCTCTGGGATTGTGGAGCCATGAGACGCCTCGTGATGCTGCTCAGTGTCGCCACCACAATTGCCCTGGCCGTGCCCGCGCACGCCGACCCCAGCCCGAGCCCCAGCCCGGCGCCGGACCCGGCGGCCGACGCCGCCTTCCTCAAGGAGCTCAAAGACGCCGGGCTCACCTTCCAGGATCCCGCCGCCGCGATATCGGCCGGCAAGACGGTGTGTGAGCTCGTCGACGCGGGACACTCGGACCAGGAAATCGTCAACAACCTCCAGCTGCACAATCCCGGATTTGCCGATAACGGCGCGGCTAAGTTCACCGCACTCGCGGCCGGAACGTATTGCCCCCATTACCTGACCGGCGAGGGGCGCGGGCCCAAGCCCGAGGGCGCTCCCGGCGAGTGAGCGCGGCAATACGCTGGGGGAATGCCCGTTGATCCGGGTCCGCTGAGATGGGGCGCCCTAGTCCAGACCTGGCATCTGGACCTGACCTCCGCGACGGTGCTCGTGCTGGTCGCGGGCACGTACGCGTGGTGCTATCGGCGGACACGCGGCGGCGCGCGAGCGGGCGAAGCGGCGTGTTTCGGCACCGGCATTGCGTTGTGGGCGGTGGCCACCGTCGGCGCGATCGGTAGCTACGCCTACTACCTGTTCTGGATGCGCGCGCTGCAGGTACTGCTGCTGCTGTATGTGGTGCCGTTCTTCCTCGCGCAGGGCAAGCCGGTCACCGCCCTGCTCGACGCGGTCGGCCCGGGCGGTCGCGGGCGCATCGAGCGGCTGCTCACGACACGATGGGCCCGGGTGCTCGTGCACCCGTTGACGACGTCGCTGGCGATGCTGGCCACGCCCTGGCTGCTCTATCTGACGCCCTGGTACACCGCGGCTCTAGAGAACGAATTGGTCGGCGCTCCTACGCGAATAGTATTGGTGGGCATCGGGTTTGGTTACTTCTATGCGCGGCTGCAGGCTGACCCTGTGCCTCGCCGGTACTCGCAGCTGATCTCGCTGCTGATCTCGGTTGCCGAGACCCTCGGCGACGGGGTCCTGGGGTTGGTCATCTGGCAGGGCTCGTTGATCGCCGCGGCGTATTACTCGGCGTTGCACCGCTCCTGGGGTCCGGATCAGCGGCTCGACCAGACCATTGGCGCGGGTGTGCTGTGGATTCTCGGCGACGTGGTCGGGTTGCCGTTCGTGCTGCTGTTGATGCGCGCCTTGTCGCGCGACGAGCGGGAGCACGCGGTTGCGGTCGACGCCGAGTTGGACAGGACGGACGCGGCCGACGACGGCGAAGAGGCCGCGCCGTCGGGACTGTGGTGGGAGAACGACCCGCAAATGCGCGGGCGATTCCGCAGAGACTGATCCGCCGCGAGACCGTCGGCCTCCATTCGGATTTCCGCAATGCGATCGATGCCTTCGTGGTGGCCGTCGACGCCGGGGTGTGGTTTGTTAATTGGGAAATTATTTAAGGTGATTCATTTCCAGTTCACTCAGGATCCGCTATGTTGCGCGAGGCGCTAGCAAATCGCGACGACACTCAGAGGAGTCCATGGTGAACAAGGTATCGGTGGCCGCCGCCGGTTTGGTGGCAACCACTCTGGTGGTCGGGGTGGCGGTCACGGGGTGCGGCGGCGACAAGTCGTCCGGCCCATCGTCGTCATCGAAATCGTCGACGTCGACTTCTTCCGCGACTTCCTCGTCGTCGGCGGCACCGACATCGAGCAGCGGTGCGGCGCAGCCTTCGGATTACAGCAACCTGCTGATCAAGGCCGCCGACATCGTCGTGCCGGGCGATAGCTTCAACCCGCCCAAGACGCGTCCGCTGACCGACCCGGCGCCGGGCATCGAGGGCGTGTTCGCGAATCAGGCCGGTTCGCGCAGCATCGTCGACTCGCTGCTGGTTTACCCCGACCCCGGCGCGGCGGACAAGGACCGCGACTCGCTGACCAAGTCCTACATCGATCCGCAGAACGGCGCCATCAAGGGTGCAGCACCGGCTCCGGCGGACGTGGGCGTCGGCGGCACGATCATTTCCGGGCCCTCGGCCGACGGCGCCAAGGCGAAGACGTCCGTGATCTTCGGCGAAGGCAAGGTCGTCGCTCTTATCGAGTTCGAGAGCGCGCCCAACGACCTGGTGCCGGCGGACATCGTCCTCGACGTGGCGCGCAAGCAGGACGCGGCCATCAAAGCCGGGCTCCCCAGCTAGGTTACGAAAAGCGCTGCAGCACAGCGAATTAAAGTCAGCAGCAGTGCTCGCCCCGCCAGGCGGTGCGGCCTTCGTTGACTGCCACCGCGGCAATCACCAGCGCGACGACCGGATCGGCCCACGACCAGCCGAACAGATAGTTCAGCAGCAGCCCTACCAGCAGCACGCCGGACAGGTAGGTGCACAGCAGGGTCTGGTTGGAATCGGCGACCGCGCTGGCCGAACCCAGCTCTCGGCCCGCGCGTCGCTGCGCGTATGACAGCAGCGGCATGACCACCAATGACACAGCCGCCAAAACGATTCCGGCGGTGGAGGATCCAGCGGTCTCACCGCCGGCCAGCGACCGAATCGACTCGACCGTCACGTACGCCGCCAATGCGAAGAATGACCCCGCGATGACCCGCAGCGCGACGCGTTCGCGGGCCTCGGGGTCGCTTCCGGAGAACTGCCAGTACACCGCGGCGGCCGAAGAGACCTCGATGATCGAGTCCAGCCCGAACCCGATCAGCGCGGCGGACGACGCCACCGTGCCCGCCGAGAGCGCGACGACCGCCTCGATGATGTTGTAGGTGATCGTCGCCGAGACGAGCAGGCGCACCCGTCGCGACAACACAGCACGCCGTTGTGGCTCAACGATATTCGTGGCTTCGGCGCTGCAGCATCCGTCACTGCAGCAGTCTGTCGCCGGCGTCGAGAGGGGTAACGACGGCCCACCCCGGTTCGAGGCGTCTTCGTTGATCATCGCGCCGTGCCCGCTTCGCTCGGTGCGGGATGGTCAAGGCACGGCTGATCGCTGTCGACCGCGAGCACCACCTGAACCAATTCCCGCAGTGCGCGGGCAAGGTGCGCGTCGGCCAACGCGTACCGGACCTGTCGTCCCTCGTAGGTGGCCACCACCAAGCCGCAACCGCGCAGGCACGACAAGTGATTCGAAACGTTCGACCGGGTCAGGCCCAGCTGGGACGCCAATTCACCCGGATAGCGCACGCCGTCGAGCAACGCCACCAGAATCCGGCACCGCGTCGGATCGGCCAGCGCTCGCCCCAACCGGGCCAACGCCGACTCCCGCGCCTCACAAGTCAGCATGGAGGAAACAGTACAGCCATGGCTGATATGACACCAGGGGGGATCAGAGTCCCGGGCGCGATCGGCGTCTTAACATTGCCTTATTTCCTGAGCGAACGCGCGTTTGTGTCGTCACCTGAAGGCGGTCAAGGATCCGATGCAGTAACTTCGGTGCGATCATGGAAGCTCTTCTGCTGGCGCTTGCCGGTCTGGCCTTCCTCGACTCGCTGAATGTCCTGAATGTGGGCGTCGTCTCAGCCGTCGTCTACGCCAGCCGACTCGATCGCCGTTCGCCAGTCCCGGGCGGGTTGAGCTTCATCGCAGGGTTATTCGCGGTCACCACCACGTTCGGTGTCGGCACCGTACTCGGACTTGAATTCTTGACGAATTGGGTCGACTTCAGAATCACACCGGCACTTCGGTTTTGGGGTCAGCTGCTACTGGGCGTGGTGCTGATGTGCCTGGCCTACTTCCCGCTGACCGCGCAAACGTCGGCTCCGGGATGGGCACTGGCGGCCATGCGGAAACGTCCCTGGCTGCTCGGAATTCTCGGCGCCGCGGTCGGCATGGGTCAGGCGCCGACCTCGATCCCCTACATCACCGGGTTGGCCATGCTCGCCGCCCTGCATCCGCGACCGAGCGTCTGGCCGCTGCTGATCTACGTCTACTGGGGGCTGGCGCTCACGCCGTCGATATTGATTTTGTTTCTGGCCACACGAAAGACCACCCGAGCGGTCCGGATACAGCGCGCGATCGTGCGTGGACTCACTCGCTACGGCCCGATTTCGGTGCGGATATTGTTCCTGGTTTTCGGGGTTGGGCTGGTAGCGGACGCCCTACTATTCCGCAGTGTCCTGTGGTGAGGCGAGCGTGAGCGGGAGTACCCCGGGGTGACACGCAGGTGAGGGCGGCGCGCCGGCCGATCCGGGTCCTGACGATCGGCAATGCCCCGGCCGGACCGAACAGCCGCGGCGGTATGGCGACGATGATGCGCCTGCTGATCGAGGACACCGACTCGCGGTTTCGCATCCGCCTGGTGCCCACCTATAACGACGCACCCCTGGCGCTGCGGCTGTGGACCGGAATTTCGGGCGTGCTCAGGGCATCCGCGCTGCTGCTGTTCGGGTTCGTCGACGTCTTCCATGTCCACTATTCGTGGCGTGGCAGCATCGTCCGCAAGGCCGTGCCGCTGTTGGTCGCGCGGCTGCGCGGCGTCCCGACCATCGTCCACGGCCACACCACGTACTTCTTCTCCTGGCTCGACGAGCTGCCGCGGCCGGCGGGCCGCGCTGTACGCCTGGCGCTGCATGCCGACTATTCGGTGGTGCTCGGCCAATTCCACGTCAAGGAGTCGTGCGCGAGCCTCGGCTTCGACGAGTCGCACACCCGAGTGCTGTACAACCCCGTGGTGGTACCTGCCGTGGCACCTTCACCGCGCACCGGGCAGCCGCTACGGGCGGTGGCGCTCGGCCGGTTGGGCGAAAACAAGGGCAGCTACGACCTTGTTCGTGCTATCGGCATGCTGCCCAACGACATTCGGGCCAACCTGCGAGCCACCCTGGCCGGCGATGGGGAAGTGGAAGAGGTGCGCGAGCTTGTCCGCGCCAACGGACTCGAGGACACCATCGCCGTTGTCGGCTGGGTCGGTCCCGCCGAACGGGATCGGCTGTTGGCCGAGTCGGCGATCTTTCTGTTGCCCAGCTACAGCGAAGGTCTTCCGATGGCGGTGCTGGAGGCGATGGCCACCGGGGTCGTGCCGGTGACCACCGCCGTGGGGGCGATACCCGAAGTCGTTACCGACGGAGTACACGGTGTACTGATCAGTCCCGGCGAACCCGAGCAGCTGGCGGCGGCGCTGCAGTCTTTGATCGTCGATGCCGAGCTGCGTAATCGCCTGGCGGCGGCGGCGTATGCGCGTGCGGGAGAATTCGACGTCGCCCATTGGCGGGAGGCGCTGCATGACCTGTGGCTCGCCGCCGCATCTCGGTGACGTGCTAACGGCGGGGCAGGCCGCCGGAGACCATGAGCCGGAAGTAGCCGAAGGACGAATCGCTGCCCACCGGTAGCCGTGGCAACGCCAGCGGGTCGCAATGCCGGTCGGCGAATCCCCGCGTGGTCGACAATGCCCAGCGCACGCCGCGGCGGCGCAGCACGTCCTGGGCGCGCGCATCGAAATCCTGCATTCTGCCATTGGGATAGGCGAAAACCGTTGGTGCTCGGCCAGTCTCACGTTCGAGCGCGGTACACGAATCGGTGATCTCGCGCGCCATCTTGTCGTCGTTGCAGCGCGACAGGATCGGGTGGGTCACCGTGTGCGGATGCAGCGTCACCAGGCCGCCGTCGGCCATCTCACGCGCTTCGTCCCAGGACAGCATCCGGAACGGACCGCCGTCGCCGCTGCCGCGATAGCCGAGTGCGGTGCAAACCTCGTCCAGCACCGCGATCCGCTGCGCGTCGGCCAGATCCTTCAACCGCGCGACCGCGTCCGCGTAAACCTTGCCGCGGTCGGCGGTCCCTTCGAGTGAACGAGTGCCCAGCCCCAGTGCGGTCAGATCGGCCGCGGTCGCAGTGGTGTGCGCGATCGCGAGCCAAAGCCGGTCGGGCCAAAGGGTTTCGTTGCTGCCCATCGGGCCGGTCGCCAGGAACATCGCCGCGGGCAGCCCCAGCTCGCGCAACACCGGGACCGCGTGGGTGGCGAGATTGCGGGTGCCGTCGTCGAAGGTGATCGCCAGCGCGCGCGGCGGCAGCGTGCCGGCGGCAAGCCGCTCGAGGGCCTCCTCGAGCGCAAGGACGTTGAAATGCTTGCGGATGTATTCCAGCTGACGGCGGTACATCGGGGAGTCCAGGACATGCCAGCACGCCGGCGACAGCGGTTCGTCTGCCACGCCATGGAACATCACGATCGCGAGCAGGTCGCGGTGGCGCCTTCGGGCGAACGCCGGTACGCCCGCGGCGCACAGCAGCCCGGCCGCGATGTTCCTGACGGTCGCCCGGGTGGCGGGTGGGGCGAGGTCTTTCAGTCGTGCCATTAACAGAGGAACTCTAGCCATCCTCTTCGCGCTGTCGGCCCGACTCGCGCTGCCGATTGTTGCTAACCCCTGCTTTGAAGGCAGTCGTTTGCCTGTAGTTCACTCAAAAGTTCGGCCGTGAATCTATGCTCGGATCCATGAAACCAGCACTAGCGGCGTCCTTCATCGCCCTGCCCGCACTGCTGTGTTCAGTGCCGGCAGTCGCGAACGCCGACCCGGACAACACACCCGACTACATCGCGTACCTCGACCAGAACAACATCAAGTACAGCAGCCACGAAACGATCGTCCACGTGGGCACCAACCTGTGCAACGAGCTGCGCAACAACATGCTCCCGCCCGACCAAGCGCTGCAGCGGATTCAAAACCTGGGCTACAGCAAGCAGCAGACGAAGCAGATCGCCTTCGCCGCGGTCGAGGCGTTCTGCCCCGACATGGATATCGACTCCAACACACCGCCCAAGTCGTAACTCGGACCGCAGCGTTTCGGGCATTTCGGTCGCTCTCCGCGGATTTTGGTGACCGTGATGTTATTTGTCGCGAAGTTTGCTGAACGCGCGTTGTAGCGATCCCAATAGCCCTGCGGGGAACCGGATATCGGGGGTTGGCGCGCCATCGAGGAACGGCCAGAACTTGACCTCCAATTGCCTGCCCGGCTGGGTATGGTGAGCCGGTGGAGGGAAAGGAGTTTGGTCGCTACCGGCTCGTCGAGTTGTTGGGCCGCAGCGATATGGGCGAGGTGTGGCGCGCCTATGACACCGAGGCCGGCGACCGCACCGCAGCGATCAAACTGCTTCCGCCACAGCTGGCCGCCGACCCCACGATCACCGAGCAGTTCCGCCGGGAAGCCGCAGCCGCCGCGCGGCTGAACAACCGGCACATCATTCCCATCCGCAATTACGGCGAAATCGGCGAGCAGCTCTACATCGAGATGGAGCTGATCGAAGGCCGCAACCTGAAAGAGGTGTTGGCGGACGGGCCGATCGAGCCGGCCCGCGCGGTGCGCATCATCGAGCAGGTGGCCGAGGCGCTGGACGCCGCGCACCACGTCCGGCTGGTGCACGGCGACGTCAAACCCGCCAACATCCTGCTCGATCACGACGACTTCGCTTATCTGGTCGATGTCGGGATCGCCCGTTTGGCGCCGTGGTACGAGACACGAATGACCAAATCCGACAACGAGATTGACAGTTGGCACTACATGGCGCCGGAGCGGTCCGGGGCCCGCGACGCCGACGCCCGCGCGGACATCTACTCGCTGGCCTGCGTGCTGTACGAATGCCTGACCGGACAACCGCCCTTCGCCGGAGACACCTGGCTGTTCGCCGCGCACCTGAGCACCCCGCCGCCGCGGCCCTCGGCCACCCGGCCCGGCGTGCCCGCGCGCCTCGACGACGTCATCGCCACCGGCATGGCCAAAGACCCCGCCAACCGGTATGCGAGCGCCGCCGAGCTGGCCGACGCGGCCCGCGACGCCATCGCCGCGCCGGTGAGCGTACCCACCCCGCGTGCGGAAGCACCCCCGGCGACGAACCCACCGCAACGTGAACAGGCCGCACCCGCCGTCGAACCGGATTTCGGGGCGCCCCAACCAACGCCGGTCGACGAATGGTCCGAACTGGAACCGTTTGAGCTGCCGGCGCCGCCGCGCGCCGCTGCCCCGCCGCCGCGCCGGTGGTGGCGCCGGCCGGTCATCGTGATTCCGGCTGCCCTGTTGACGGTGGCCGTCGTTGCGGCCGCCGCGGTCATTGCCGTGAACCGGTCGCACGGCCCGCGGACCGCTCCGCACGCTGAGCACCACGATCCTCCGTACGGTCCGCAAATCACCCTCCCGTTTACCGGGCTCAACCACCCCGCCGATGTGGAGGTGGATTCCCGAGGCAACATCTATGTCGCCGATGACATAAACAATCGGGTGCTGAGGCTGACGGCGGGCGCCACCGCCCCGAGCGAGCTTCCCTTCAACGGCCTCAACGATCCCGAGGGCGTGGCGGTGGATGGCGCGGGCAACGTCTACGTCACCGACACCAACAACAATCGGGTGCTCAAGCTGGAGATGGGCTCGACCACGCCGATCGTGTTGCCGTTCACCGGCCTGCACCGGCCCGAGGGAGTGGCGACGGACGATGCGGGCGCTCTCTACGTCGCCGACACGGACGCCAATCGGGTGCTGCAGTTGGCGGCCGGGTCGAACACGCCGGTCGAGCTTCCGTTCACCGGCCTCAACGGGCCGGAGGGCGTCGGGGTGGACAGTGCTCGCAGCGTCTACGTCGCCGACTCGGGCAACAGCCGGGTGGTGAAGCTGGCGATCGATGCGAGCCGTCAGACCGTGGTGCCGTTCTCCGGCCTGTTCACCCCCGGGGACCCGAGCGGGGTCGCGGTCGACGGCGGGGGCGACATCTTCGTCACCGACTACACCAACAATCGCGTGCTGAAAATGGAGGCCGGGTCGGACAGGCAGAGCGTGCTGCCCTTCGTCGGCCTCAACCACCCCAGCGGCATCGCGGTAGACAGCGCCGTCAACCTCTACGTCACCGACTACACCGGCGATCGGGTGGTGAAGCTGCCGGCGAAATAATGCCCGGCTTGCAGACGGTCCGCGAAAAGTTGGCCAACTGATCACATGGCGGATACCCGGTCATGGCACGGTAGCCGCGTGCCAGCCGAATCGCGGGTCAGCCCGTCACGCACGGTCGACCGGTTCCACAAGCTCTGTGAGGCGGTCGTCAGCCGGCTTCCGTTCGGGCTCAGCTCGGTCATTGCCCCGACATTTCTCGGCTTCTGCGTGATCAACGGCTTCACGTTCAGCGTGGATCTGGCGCTGCTCACCACGCTGCGCAGCGGGCTGGACCTGCCGGTGCCGATCGCCGTCACGGTCGCCTACGCGTGCGCTTTCGCGCTCAGCTACGTGCTCAATCGCACCTTCAACTTCCAATCGCATGGCGCGGTCGGACCGCAGGTCGCCGTCTATGTCGTGGTGGTCGCCGTCAACTACCTGGCTTTCATCCTCGGCGTGACGAGCTTGTTGTCGGCCATCGGCGTGCAATACCAGCTGTCGCGGGTCGTGGCGGGCATGTGCGAAGCGGTGTACATGTACAGCGCGATGAGATGGGTGGTCTTCCGCCGCTGAACCCGCGGTGCACTCGCCGCTTAGGGTGGAAGCGACTGTGCAGAGGAGGCACCCGTTGAGCGAGCACGAAGTAAAGATGATCATCTTGTCGACCGACGACCTGGATGAATCGATCCGGTTTTACAGCGAGACCCTGGGCATGTCACTGAAGTTCCGCGACGGCGCCCATTTCGCGGCCCTCGACGGCGGGCCGGTCACTCTCGCATTGGCGACGGACGTGGACCATCCCATACCCGGGCAGGTCGTCGTCGGTATCAAGACCGCGGATGTCGACGCCGCGGCCAAGGCGGTCGAGGCCAGCGGTGGCGGCATCGTGAAGGGCCCGTACGACGACGCCCACGAACGCCGCGCCGTGGTGTACGACAACAAGGGCAACGGCGTGGTGTTCTACAAGCCGCTGGCCCGCTGAAAGACGCGCAGCCGCGCCGGCATCACGCAGTGCGCTCGACCCGGCGCCGCGCGAGGTGGGAGCCGGTGGCTTGGAAGATGCCACCAATCGGCCCCTTTGATTGAACGTGAACGATTTCCCCACGGGACCGCGGCTGCAAAGAGCCATGACCTGCGCCGATGCGCGCGTCTACGGCGCCGGTTCGGGATCTGAGCAAGAACTTGCGAAAACGGCACGCGAATCGGGAGCGGAAGCTAGCATCGTTTAATGGCCGACGAGGCGGCCACCGGGAGGATCCTCGGTGGCCGCTTCACTAAAATTTTCGGCCGATGCCCTTTCGCTCTGCGACTCGCAGGTCTTCGCGATTACAAGCTTGCATTTCCGAATCTTCTTGTGTCTCAAGGCTATTGCTGAGGCAAATCCTCGGAGTGGGCGTGCGCCTGCCGAACCGAAACGCCGATAGCCGCTGTAGTGGCGAGCAGGGCGAAACCGTCCAATGCCATTCCTCGCGAATCCGAAATCTCGCGCTGTTCACGCGCCCCGCGCGCTACCACGGCCTCGGCTCGGCGCACCGCGCGAATCGCAGATCATCTGACGAAAATCAACCTCTCGGGCGGGTGCCGGAAATCGATCTTGATTTCCGGGATAATTGGCAGAACTTAATCGATTAGCTTCCCTCAGTTAGTGGTATGGCGACGAGATCGTGGTCAGCCGTGCTGGCAATGGGGCGGACGACGCGTCGGGTGGGTCGTAAAGGCTGAGGGAAGATGACGGTTCGTGATCAAGATCGTCAATCACGATTGGATGAATTGACCACGAATACACGAATAAAGTGCGCAGTGCCGGCGTTGATCCGCCGGTGCCGGGCGGGGCTTGGCTACCGCGGGTACCCCAGCTTGGTCTGCCCGTCTGACGGAGAGCTGCAGGAGGTGCAGTGGAATCCGCTTGCGCTACCTACACATTCGCTGAAGCAGCCAACGTCGCCGATACCGAAAAAGAGCAGGAACGCACCAACCAACGCCACGACCACTAGCGCTATCGTCTGCATTTTCCCCTCCTGCTAGGACCGTGATTGTTAGCTGCCGGAGTACGACAAACCTATGGCATCTAATGCGCCAAAATCAAGAAATTTCACCGGAATTCATAGCATTTACGGCACCAATAAATTCTTGATAAATCCTCCAGTCTGCCCGGATTAAGGAATCCATACCGATGTGTGTCATGCTCCCGGCGAATGGGCCTAGGGATAAACCTCAAAGATGTTCTTCTCGCGAAATTCATACCTACGGACTCGTTTCTGCCGGAAAGCTGCAACCGTCGCCATGTAGATCGACGCGTGTCGCGACGGCTGGAAGGGTCTTGAAGGTGAAGTGCGTGCGGCGCCCGGTGCGCTTACGCTTCCCGCTACTGATGCAGGCCCTCGATCGCTGTCACACCAGACACGCGGTAGCGGCGCTTTCACCAGCCGGGAGGGGGATCCGACGGTGTCTGACATCAATATCAATGTGGAGCAATTGGCGTCTTCGGGAAGTCAGGTGAGCGGGCAGGCGGAGGATTTGGCGACGGGGTTGGTGGCGGCCGATAACCGGATGGAGGCGGCTCAGTACGGCTGGGCCGGTACTTCGGCGACTGCGCTGAGCGCCCGGGCGGCTCGGTGGCTGCCGGCATCGCGGGCGTTGGTGGGCAGGGTCGGGGAGCACGGTTTCGCGCTACACGACGCCGCTGTGCAGCACGCGGCGGCCGAGGCCGAGCGCGCGAAGGCGCTCGCCGATGTTGCTGCTCGGGCCGCGGCGGTCAGTGGTCGCGGCTGAGACACGTGGGGCATGACCCTATCGGTCGCAGACATTGACCGGTGGAACGCCGAGGCGGTGCGCGAGGTGTTTCACGCGGCTTCCGCGCGCTCACAGAGCGCTTTCGGCGCCTCCCGCGAGTTGGCGTCGCTGTCGGTGTTCGCGACCTGGGAGGGCGCATCGCGCGATGCCGCCGCGCATCAGAACGCGGCAATTCGACAAGACCTCGACGCGCACGGTAACGAGGCGCTCGCGGTCGCCCGGGCCGCCGAGAACGCCGCCGGCGGGATCGACAAGGTCAAGGCCGACCTCGCGAAATTGCGTGCCGACGCGGCCGCCGCCGGGCTACAGGTCGACGCCGCGACCAGCCAGGTGGTGGCCATTCCTCAATTGCGTTACACCGCAGCCGAATGGGCGCAGCTGCAGGTGCGGCGCGCCGAATTACAGACGCGATTGAGCGCGATTGTGGCCGAGGCCAATGCCGTCGACCAGGAGCTGGCGACGGCGATCAACATGGCCGACGGCGACGCACCCATTCCACCCGGGCCCCATGACAACCGACCGGACGTGCAGCGGGCACTGTCCCAGCCGCTGCCGGAGGATCCCAAGCAGTTCGCCGACCTCTGGAACAAACTCACGCCGGAGGAGAAGGACTGGCTCTACAACCAGGACCACAACGTCGGCAATCACTCCGGCATGCCGTGGGATCCGCCGGACCATCTGGGCAAGGATCATTACAACCGGCTTCATCTGCCGGAGCTGCAGCAACAAGCGCAAGCCGACGTCGACCGTCTGCAGCACCGCGTCGACGAGCTGGCGAGCCAGATCTACATGGGCGACCACAGCGAAGCGACGACCGGCGAATTCAACGCTCTGGCACCTCAACTGCTCGCGGCCCGACACAGCCTCGACGGCTATAAGGCGGTGCAGGCCGCGTTGAACCGCAACGGCGTGCGGCGCTACCTGGGCCTGATCGACGACAACGGCCACGCGGCGGTCGCCATCGGAAACCCGGACTACGCCAAGCGCAATGCGATCTTGGTGCCCGGCACAGGCCAGGACCTCGCGGCCTTCGAAGGCAGCGACCTGAAATCGTTGGCGATGTACAACTCCGCGATGTTGGCCGGCCCCAATTTGCGGCCGGGGGATGTGGCGGTCACGACCTGGATGGGCTACGACCGCCCGATGAATCTCTTCGAAGCGGCGTGGCCCGATCGGGCCCGGGCGGGCGCCGGTGCGTTGGACGCGTTCGAAAGCGGACAGCGCGCCTCGCACACCGGAGCGCCGTCGATCGACACGGTGATCGGGCACAGTTATGGCTCAACGTTGGTCGGGGCGGCCGCATCCGGAGGGCATCATCTGGACGCCGACAACGTCGTCGCGGTCGGCAGCCCCGGAATGCTCGTCCATGGTGCGGGCGACCTGAATCTGGATCCTGGTGCGAATGTCTATGCGATGCGGGCCCGCAATGACATCATCGATTTGGTGACCGACATGACGCTGGGCCACGATCCGGTGGCCAACGACTTCGGTGCGACACGCTTGTATGCGGCTCCCGGACCCAGTAGCGACCCACTCGGGTTGACCCCGAGCGTTGCGGCCCACAGCAGCTACTGGAGCGAGGGAAACCCGGCGTTGCGCAATCTGGGCGCCGTCATCGCCGGCATTCGGCCTCCCCAAACCGTTGCGAATGGTGGGGGAGGCTAAGCGTCATGAGCCGTGTCAGCCGGCGATCCGGAGTCTTCGGTGCTCTGTTGATCGTCATGGTCGTCGGTGCCTGCAGCCACGACCGCCCGCTGGGGCCGCCCACGCCGACAGGCGCCACCGCACTCGGAGGAGCACCTATGGAATCAACACCACCGCCCCCGCCCGGCTGGAAGCTCGAGCCCGTCGTCCCGAAAACCCAACAGCAGGCCCAGGATACGGCGATCGGCTACCTGAAGAAGACACTGCAGTCGCTCCCGTCCGGAATAACGTTGGACGCCAGCCGCTACAGCAGCGGTGGCACCATTCACCCGTGCAAGGACGTCGAAACCGGTACTCCACCAATGGAATTCTCGACAAACGGTGATCTCACGCTGCCGACGGGCATCGACACGAACACCATCGTCGCCAAGACCGGCGACATCTGGAAGAGCTGGGGCTGGCAGGTATACGAACGAGATGGCTTCTACAAGCCCAACCGGTTCGGTTACGCCCCCGACGGTTACATCCTGCAGATCGTCGCTCGGTATGAACCCCAGTACCCGCCCACTCTCCAGGCGATCTCGCCGTGTTTTCCCCCCGATCTGCCGGCCGACCGCAGCCCCTTCCCCACGATCCTCACCGGCTGAGTCACCCGGGTGGCGCGACGAACGGCACGAGCACCTCGTCGACGAGTTGCACGATCAGGTCGTCGGTTATCGGGTCGCCGGTGACCAGGAGGCGGTGCCACAGCACGCTCTGGCCAAGTTCGCGGGCAATGTCGACGGGTATGTCGGCGCGCACGTCGCCGCGGGCGATGCCCCTGGCCAGCAGGTCGGCCATTTCCTTTTTCCGCCAGCCGATGACGTCGGTGCGAAATGTCTCGGCGAGTTCGGAATCGTGTGCGGCCGTGGCTATTCCGGCCCGGATGAGGGCCGACTGTGGTCCGGTGAACAGTTCGGCCCAGCCGCGAAGGACTGCGAGCATGTCCTCGCGGTAACTGCCGGTGTCCCGGTGCGGGATCGCTGTGGCAGCGGTCCCGAGGAGGGTGTCGCGCAATAGTGCCCGGCTGTCCGGCCACCGCCGGTAGAGCACCGGCTTGCTGGTGCCGGCGGCGGCGGCGACGGCCTCCATCGTGACTCCGGCGGCGCCGTGCTCGCCGACGAGGCTCAGCACCGCGGCCCGGATCGCCGCGTCGAGTTCCGCACCGTGGCGTCGCCGCATTCGAAATCCCTCCGAGAAACGGTTGCGTTTCTTACATCGATACTCTAGCGTTTGTTGCAAGAAACGTTACCGTATCTTGGAGGTCGCCATGCCGTCTCGTCCGGTCCTGTATCCGCTGCGCTCGGTCGATACCGCCGCCGTGCGATTCACCAACGCTCCGCACCACCGCCGCCGCGTCACCATCGACCATCGACCGCTGGCCGGTGTCACCCCGGCGATACTGCTCGATTGGTTCACCCACCTGGGCGAGACGATGACGTACGGCGGCGAGATCGTCGACCGCTACCTCGCGTGGCACCCGATCGATCACATCCGCTGGGAGCTCGCCCGCCCGGCGCCCGGGGGTGGGGCGGCCGAGGGGGCGCGCTTCCGGATCGTGGAGGCCTTCGGTGCGCACCCGGAGTACCGGGTCGACGTCGTCGACCGGGTCGAGAAGCTCGACGAGACGGGCATTCGGCTGGTGACGCGCATCGCCGGCGTGATCGTTTTGCAGCTCGAGCACACCTGGTCGGCGGGCGCCGACGGCGCCCACTACGTGACGGTGCTCGATATCGGGGCGCGGAGTCCGCTGTTCGCGCCGATCAATCGCGTCGCGTCCAAGCGCTTCCCCGACGACATGGTCCGCGCGTGGGTGAAGCACAACATCGAAGAGGTCGGGCAGCTGGAATACCTGCTGCCCCAACTGCAGTCGTCACGTCAACGATTGACTTCGGCCGGTGGTTAATCGAATCAGCCGGGCAAATCTGCCTACCCGCAAGAACGATGCTGCGCGATACTGGGACCGCAGCAGGCGATCAGAGGAACGGTCGAGGAGGAAGCATGAGCGGCCTACCCGCCGAGCTTGAGCAGCTGGAGGAACGGGCGGCAAAGATCCCGCTGTTCGCTATATTCATGCGCGCTACCGACACGTTTGAACGTGCCGATACGGCGCAGGGTGCCGCGCTGCTCACCGAGCATCTGCGCTACCTGGTCGAGTTAGAGGACCACAACCGACTTTTGGCCGTCGGTCCTCTCGATCGCACCCCGGCGGGACCTATGGACGGCCTGTGCATCATTCGGGCGGACTCTCGCGACCAAGCCGAAGCCATCGCTGCCGAGGAGCCGTTCGCCAAGGCCGGCTGGCGGATCAACACCGTACGGTCGTGGGAGCTGAGCTTCGGGACCCTGGTGCCGGCGGCGCGCACGGGCTGAAAGGCGCCGCCTTCACGCCACCAAGCGGGCGTGGGCACGTGGCGCGACCGGCGCTGGTGATCAGCAGCCGACCGGGCCGCCGCCCGCGGGGCAGGTGATTCCGCTAGGTGTGCAGCTCACCGACGTCGTTGAGACGGCGAACGCGAGCAGCAGCGCAAGCAAGACTTTCTTCCCCCTGGTCATGAGCTGGAGAGCGTATGCGGGGAAGCGGCAACTGGTGACGGTTTTCGCCGACATGGGGGGCGTTCTGGACGTGATCGGGCCGCCCCAGGAGAGGAAAGGGTGGCCGGCAACATGCCCGATGGCGCATCAGGATGTCCCGGCTGCCACGGCCTCGTCGGCGGCGGTGCCGTTTAGGCACGAGTCGGGGCCAGTCAGAGCGGGACTGAACTTCAACGCATCGACCAATTCGTCGATGGCTGCTGCTCCCTGGCCGCCCAAGACGGCCTGTGAAAAGCAGGTCTCCAGGTGGTTGTGCAACATCACCCTATTCGTGCGTTCTAACGCCGACTGCACCGCAGAAATCTGCTTCATCACGTCCACGCAGTAGGCGTCCGTTTCGAGCATGCGAATGATCGCGTCGAGATGACCTCGCACCGTCTTTAGCCGATTGAGTGCCGCACTCTTTTTGGCCGTCAGCTCTTGAGTCACCACCATCTCCTTCCGGCTTAAGCCGTGCGCATGCACCCCCGGGTGACCTTTGTCTATCCGTAGCTTACCCCACCCCACCCCGGGTGGGGTACCATCGCGAATGCCAATCCACTCACGCAGGAGGTTTTCATCCCATGGCGAATCCCAACGACGTCTCCCCGTCGACAGAAGATTCCGGCCTTGCGACCGAGCACTCCAAGAACTCCCAGTCCCGGCCCAGCCGCCTGAACCAGGCGTTGGCATGGGTGGGCATAGTCACCGGCGGCCTGTTTGTCGTCGCGGCGGTTTTCTTCTCGGGGTTTTTCCTCAGTTGGAGCTTGGACGGCAGTCCGTCGGGTGGACATCGGAGTCCGGCACCGATGGCTTGCTGCGACGAGATGAAAAAAGGCGAGGCGATGAGGCCTGGCGCGATGATGGCTCCCAATGGACCGATGAAACCAGGCGAGATGATGCCAGGCGCGACGATGGGACCCGCTCCGCAATCGCCCGCACCCACGCCCCCGCACACCCCTCGGCCATAGCGCCGAGGGTCGAGCGAGACCGAAAAGCGCCATGTCCACCGGACAGGCCAGCGTGACGTTATCCAAGTTGCGGCAGCAACATTGGGGCTCGCAGCGCCTGGGTCAACGCGGCGTGCGGCGCTTGTGGGACTCGGGGCCAGCGGCGGCGCACTCGCGTTCGGCTATCCCCTGCGAGGCGCCGTCAGATTGGCCGCACCGGCGATGGACTCTCGGCTAACGCTCCCATGTCTTGGGACGTGTGTCGCCGGGCTGGCCGCGCTGTGGGCCAAGTCGGTAACTGAAAGACCACTCCCTGTCGCCCCCAACTGGATGGCTATCGCCGAGTTGCAGGTCGACCACCGACCGGTTCCGGGACTTCCTCTGCGCCTTTTGCATCGCGAGGGCCTCGACATGGAGTCTGGGAAGGCGTTCCGGCGCTGTAATCCTGTCGTGCCGAACCTCGGGTTGACTGCTCATATTCCTATTCTGCCCAGCCCCGCTTTTTCCGAAGCAGCCGGAGATAAAGAAACGGGCAGTCCCCAGCAGAGCAAGGGACGGCCCGATAGCTACTCAGACGCGAAATACCGCGCCTGGTTCCCCGCAACGTCAGGTCGCCCGTCGAGCGTGTCGGCCATTTCGATTCCGGCGGGCAGGTGGGACATCAGGGCGGGGGTGATGGCGGTTGTCGTGACTGGACCGTCCTATGTGGGGGAGTCCACCGCGGCACTAGGTTCTGGACATGTTCGTGGCTAGCTACCTCTCAGATGGGTTGCTAGCGCCCCGGAAGGCCAGTTGACGCATACTTCACTCGGCCCGCTAATTGTCTCAGATTGTGCCTCTGAGCTTTGCCAAAGCTGGTGCGCGATACTGGGATTGAACCAGTGACCTCTTCCGTGTCAGGGAAGCGCTCTCCCGCTGAGCTAATCGCGCTGGGAGAAAAATTTGGAGGTGGAGACGGGAATCGAACCCGTGTGCACGGCTTTGCAGGCCGTTGCCTCACCACTCGGCCACTCCACCGCGGGGATTGATGCCTCTTGCACCTTCGAGCGGATGACGGGATTCGAACCCGCGACCCTCACCTTGGCAAGGTGATGCGCTACCAACTGCGCTACATCCGCGCGCAACGGGCGAGATCGTCGCCCGGTGCGAAGGACGACGATAGTCCACCTACGCGGGCACACACAAATCTCTTGGTACGTTGTCGCTCTAGCGTATAGGGCGGTCCCAGGGGCGGATAAGTCACGTGCTGGTTGCTGGCGGTTCGTGCTAGTCTTCTCCCTCGTTCGCCTCTCGGCGCCGGTCCCGTGGCTCAGTGGAAGAGCGTCCGCTTCACACGCGGAAGGTCGCTGGTTCGATCCCAGCCGGGACCACAATCCATTTTCGCAGCTCAGTCCCGCCGGGGGAGTTGGCTGCCGGTCGCCGCGACCGGGGCCAGTCACCCGTGGACTGGACCGTATGTGAAAGTGTGCGCAGACGACCTCGCCGGGCTCGAGCAGTGGGCAATCGATCACTTCGGCGAACCGACACCGGCAGGTCGGTCAGCGACGACAGCCAGGATGCCAAGCGCCGGTTGGGTTTTTGGCCTGCACACCGCGTAGTCGCTGCCGTGCGCGTAGTAGATTGCACCCGCGCTGATCTAGGCGCGGGCCTCGCTCGTCGGGGTGCGCGGCCCGTACACCTATTCGTCCCTGACCCCGCGCCCGTCGGGCAAGTTGGTCGACCTGCTCGACCCGGGTGCCCGCCAGCGAGGGGCCGAAAGTGCTCATGATCCGGGCGATCAGCTGTCGCGATACGCAATGGCAGCTTGGGTGGAGGCAGGCGGGGCGGTTACGCATTGTCCCCCGATTGGTGGACAACGGGGTCCCCCTGCCAGTCGTCCGGTCGGGGGACAGACAATGCATTCACACATTGCGATACTTACATCCATAGGGCTTCGGGGAGACCGGCCCCACAACTGGAAGGAACCAGCATGACCACCACGAAGAAAGCCTCCACGACCGTCACCGTCGGCCGACTCACCATCGCCAGCCCCGCAGGACGCTCCGCCGAAATGCTGTGCTTCTGCGTGTCTTCCGACGCGAACCCTGCCTTTGCGCAGGCTCGGTAAACTGTTGTGGTGCTTGAAGGTCGACTTGAAGAGGCGTTGGCCTTCAATGCACCCTTCGTGATCGATCGACTGGTCAAAGATCGGGTCGCCGACACACCGGCATTCGCCGAAGAGCTGTTCACCGAGGCGAAGAAGTACCTGGTGCTGTGCGAGGCGACTCCCGACATGACGTTTGGCATGTGCTCGGCGATCGTGGACGAAGCCTGGCACGCTTTCATCCTCTTCACGGCCGAGTACACGGAATACGGTCGCCGTTACTTCGGAAACTATGTCCACCATTCGCCCGCCGACAATTACCAGACGGTCGATCGCACCGAGACCGCAGGTCGCTCGCCAAAAGAAGCTTCCTTCAACGAGTTTCGTCAACGATACGAGGAGTTGTACGGCCAGCCGCTGCCGGCCGTATGGTACGACGACAGCAGTGTCGCTCCGTCCCGCCGTGTCGTCAACGATAAGGCCGGGACACTGACTGTCACTGTCGACGACAACACCGCCCACCTTAGCGACGACAGCGACAACACCGTGCTCTCCGTCAACGAATTGGCTTTGGAAGCTCTGGATTTCATCGCCCGAACCCCCGACTTCTATGTGCGCGAACTCCCCGGAGACCTGACCGGGGAAGAGAAAGTCGGTGTGATCGCGCCGCTGGTCCGTTTGGGCGTGTTACGTCTGGCGCCCTAGCGGAGTGGCATACCGGATCTGGCGGACGGACGCTCCACCGAGGACCACGGTTTGTTGCACTCCGTCGGTCGTCCACCCATGGCGTTCGTAGAACCGCCTGGCACGCATGTTGGTGGCAAGGACCCATAAGAGGGCCTCTTCGTGGCCGGCCTGACTCAGTCGGTTGCACCCGGCGGCGAGCAGGGCGTCGCTGACTCCTGAGCCCCAGTGCGCCGGGTCGACATACAGCGACCAGATCTCTCCGGCATCGACCGTGTGGTCGTCGCGCGATCGGCCGATAGTGGTGTGGCCGCGTATCGTGTCGCCTTCAACCGCGACCATTGTGTACGGACCGCGGGGCAGGTCCATCCCGTCGAATGTGTATCGAGTAGCCATGTCCTCGGGACGCAACCCGTCGAGAAAATCCTGTGCGACGAGACCTCGGTAGCCCTGCTGCCAGGATCGGACGTGCACTTCGGCGACGGCCATCTTGTCTGCTGCTGTCGCTTCGCGCACGTCGACCACTTCCGAAGTATCACCCTCGGCCCTTCGGGGCGCCAACTGGACACCGTGCGGGCCTGCAGGGCTGGCCTGCCGTGAACGGTGGCCATATCAGCTTGCAGACAACCGAATTGGGAAGGACCAAGGTCAGACGGCGGGTCCAGCCGGTTGCGCGCTATCGTCTGCAGGTGGGCATACCGACCTCCATGAGTGCGACCCCCGCGATAGCCCCGCTCGGCATCGCGTTCATTGATGACTGAAACGGCGACCATGCGCCCTTGGGCGGCGCTGTGCGCGATGCTTGTCGGCTACTTCATGACCCTGATCGACTGGACTGCCGTCTCGGTTGCCAATCCTTCGATCATGACGGCGTTGCACACCGACTACGACTCCGTCGTGTGGGTGACCAGCGCCTACCTGCTCGGGTTCGCGGTGCCACTACTGGTGGCCGGGCGCCTTGGCGACCAGTTTGGCCCGAAGACGGTGTATTTGGTTGGGCTAGCCGTCTTTACCGCGGGATCGCTGTGGTGTGGGCTATCCGGTTCCATCCAGATGCTGGTGGTGGCGCGGGTCGTCCAGGGCATCGGAGCCGCGTTCCTCACCCCGCAAGTGTTGTCGATGATCACCCGCATGTTCCCGTCCGAGCGGCGCGGCGTCGCAACGAGTCTGCGGGGATCCGCCGTCGGGATTGCAACCTTGTCCGGGCCGCTGGTCGGCGGCGTGCTCGTCGACGAGCTGGATTGGCATTGGATCTTTTTCGTCAATGTGCCCGTCGGAATCGTCGCTTCCGTGCTTGGCGTTTGGCTGATTCCGGTCCTGCCCAAGAGGCGACATCGCTTCGACGTCATCGGTGTCCTGCTGTCCGGGGTTGGTCTTTTCTTGATTGTGTTCGCGTTGCAAGAGGCCCGATCCCAGCGCGGGGCGCCCTGGATCTGGGCGATGTTCGGCGCCGGTTTGGTCACCATGGCGGCGTTCGTGTACTGGCAGGCCGCTAACAAAGGTGAGCCGTTAATTCCATTGCGCGTGTTCAGCGATCGCAATTTCTCGGTCTCTAGTCTCGGGGTAGGGGTGCTCGCCTTTGCCTGGACCGCCATGGTGTTGCCCTTCATGTTTTTCGCCCAGCTGGGGTGCGGGCTATCGGCGATGCACGCGGCGTTTCTGACGGCGCCGCTGGCAGTATTGACCGCGGTGCTGGCGCCGGTGGTGGGTTGGGTCGCGGACCGCTCGGACCCCCGTCGCGTCATCGGCGGTGGCTTCGCGGTGTTGGCCCTCTCGTTAGGCTGGTTGTCGCTCGAGATGACCCCGGCGACACCCGTCTGGCGTTTATTGACGCCGTTTCTCACCGCTGGCGTGGGCGTGGCATTCCTCGGCGCGCCGCTGGCCGTCACCGCGATCCGCAATCTCCCACCCGAGCTGGCGGGGGCGGGCTCCGGTGTTTTCACCGCGACACGTCAGGTGGGCACGGTATTGGGCACCGCGAGCATGGCCGGCTTCATGCATTGGCTGGTGAGCCGACAGCAACCGCCGATCATCACCGGCGTGAACGCGAGTGGTCGGGGGCCTGAAGTCATACCGCTGCCGGAATACCGCAACGAATTCGCGACGGCGATGTCTCAGTCCATGTTGCTGCCCGCGGTCGTCGCCCTGCTGGGCGTGGCCTGCGGGCTGGTGCTGGTCGGATTGCAACGGCCACAGAAACATTCGGCTGCACCGGAGGCTTAATCGGTCAGTTGAGCGCTGCTGTCTTAAGACATCTAGTTTGCTGGGTTCCCAGCACAATAGTGCCGTGACCGGCGTGTTTGCGGTGCCGCGTGAGGCGATTGCCGAGGTAGCGGCCGCCGTGACCAGGCTGTCGAGACCACCAAACCGCGCACCGCGATCCCGATCCACTACAACGACTTCTCGGTGTTCCTCTCAGGCCTCGACGACTTCAAGAAGGCCGCCGAGGCCTCGTCGGCGATGACGAAATTCGTCTATCTCGCCCACGGCGAGACCTACACGTTCACGCCCAGCACCTGAGGACGACAATGGGAGAGCACGAGAGCGAGATCCAACCCTGAAGGAGCGCAACGATGAGCATTAACCAAGAAGGGATCGGCACGCTGAAACTCGAATGCCCGCAACGCCATCCCGTCGGCAGAATCCTCAAGGAAGCGCCACACCAGCAAGTCGTCTTCGACCCCGGGGCCCAGGTCGGGCCGCGCCGGTTCTGGCCGGACGAAGCCGACCAGCCGCAGTTCACCACCCGCTGTAGCCAGTGCGACAGGCCGGTGGCGGAGGCCACGACCGCGCTTCAGGACAAGCATCGCAATTTGGTCTTCAGCATGTCCGAGACCATCGAAGTCGCCACGCTGCCCTTTGTGTAGGTAGCGAGTCCGCGGTGCCGTGTTCCACGGCGCCGACCCGAGAGGAGTCCCGTGGCGCAGACCCAGAACCCACCCCGCCCCCCGGAGGGAGACTGGCTGGGCACGCCCTATCTGTCGTTCGAGCGTCAGGGACCGATCGCGGTGTGCACGATCGATCGCCCCGAGGCGCGCAACGCGATGACGCCCGCGATGTACTTCGGAATCCGTTACGCCGTAGGCCTTGTCAACGGGGACCCCGGCCTGGCCGGGCTGTTGATCACCGGGACCGGCGATGTCTTCGCGCCCGGCGGCGACATGACCGGCGGGGGAGGCGTCGACGACTGGATCACCTTCGGCGCCGCGTTGGGAATGGATGTCACCCCGTTCGACGCGGTGCGGACCTCGGCCAAGCCCGTCGTGTCCGCCGTGAACGGGCTGTGCCAGGGCGGCGGCATGCAGATCGCGCTGTGTAGCGACCTGTCCGTGGTGAGCGAACGCGCGACCTTCCGTGTTCCCGAGCTGTTCCGCGGCTACGCCGACACCTACTACAGCCAGATGCTGCTGCGTGTCGTGGGACCGGTCCGCACCCGCGACCTGATGTTCACCGGCCGGGTGCTCACCGCGCAGGAAGCGCTCGACTGGGGCCTAGTGACCAGGGTGGTCCCGCACGACGATCTGGCGGCCACCGCCCGCGACCTGCTCGCGCAAAGCTGCCGGACCGCGCCGCGCGCCCGCAACGTCATCAAATCCAGCATCGACGACTATCTGGGCCTGTATGACCGCATCGGCATGACCAGCAGCCTGACGGACGCGGAGGCACGCGAAGGCGTCCGCGCGTTCAAGGAGCGGCGTTCGCCGAATTGGGTGCATCCGGAGTTACAGACCGAGGGACGCCTGTGACGCGGCCGCGCGCCTAGTTCTTCAGGTCGATCCACTCGCCATGCGGGGCGGTGCGCAGCACGCGTTTGATACCCGCCTGGTCGAACGCCGCGGCGAGTTCGGCCGGCCCCTCGCTGAAGTGGGCCCAGCCGTCGAAGTGTGCCGGTATCACCACCTTGGCGCCCAAGACTTCGGCGGCCGCGGCCGCGCGGGCCGACGTCAGGGTCAGCGGACGCCCGCGCTCCTTGCTCGGCACGGTCGCGGCCCCCGCGAAGAGCACCGCCACGTCGATATCGCCGATACGATCGGCTACCTCGCCGACCGCACTCATCGAGGCGTTGTCGCCGCTGAGATAAATGGTGGGCAGGCCGGGTCCGTAGAGCACGAACCCCGTTACCTCGCAGTTGACGTGGCCCTCCATGTCGCGCACCCCGTCGGCCGGACCGTGCACGGCCGGAACCGCTTGTGCCGCAATGCGTCCGGGCCCGCCCGGCAGGTAGTACGACTGCCACGGCTGCAGACCCACCGCCGGAGGGCCGAAGCGGCCCGCGGCGCCGGGGTTGGTGACGATCAGCGGCGCTGCTTCGGCGAGCCGACGGCCGGCGGTGTCCAGATTATCGGGATGCTGGTCGTGGCTGATCAGTACCACGTCGATTTGCCCGAGGTCGTCGGCGCTGACTGCCGGACCGGCGAGTTTCGTCAAATAGTCGTGGGGGCCGGGCGGATCGAAGGTCGGGTCCATCACGATCCTGCGGCCCGCGATGTCGATCACGGTCGTGGGGCCACCCAGCACAGCGATCGCGCCGTCCCGTCGCTGCGCCTCTACTGCCTCGCCCATGTCGCCCCTGATGGCATTCGCGGAATCGAGATCGGGTCGAGTGCAGGCTATAACATCGCGGGTCGGCGGATCGCGGTGACTTCGACTTCCACCCGGATATCCGGCCAAACCAGCGCCGGGACCACCGCCAGCATGAATACGGGTTCATGTCTGATCACCGACGACCGCACCGCCGCATAGGCCGGAATGTCGGCCGCGTCGGTCAGCCACTGCCGCACGCTGACGATATCGGTCAATGCCGTCCCCGCCCGCTGCAGCGCCTCCTCTACGTTGCGCCACGCCTGGATGGCCTCGTCGGTGAAATCCTTGGGCAGCGTTCCGTCCTTGCGCAAACCCGGCGTGCCCGAGGTGTAGACGATCTCGGCGCCCGCCGGTATGCGCACCGCGTCGGCGTACTTGCCGATATGGGCGGCGACGCCGGTGCTGATGGATTCGAACGGCCTACTCATATCGCCCTTTCGTCGTCGATCGTTTTACCAGCATCACACCTTGCGGGCGCGGTCCTTCCAATACGGCTCGCGGAGCTGGTTTTTCAGGATCTTGCCGCTCGCGTTGCGGGGCAGCTCGTCCACGAAGTCGACAGTTCGCGGGCTTTTGTAGCCGGCCAGATGCTTGCGGCAGAACTCGATGATCTCGGTGGGTTCGAGGTCGGCACTGGTCACGACGATCGCCTTGACCGATTCGCCCCACTGGTCGTCGGGCACACCGATGATCGCGGCATCGGCGATCCCGGGATGTTCGAGCAGCACGCTTTCCACCTCGGGCCCGTACACGTTCTCACCGCCGGTGATGATCATGTCCCGCAACCGGTCCTCGATGAAAAGGTAGCCGTCGGAGTCCAGGCGCCCGATGTCGCCGGTACGCACCCAGTCGTCGGCGGTAATCGTGTCCGCGGTCGCCTCGGGCCGATTCAGATAGCCGATCATCCGCTGATTGCTGCGCACCCAGACCTCGCCGGACTCGCCGGGTGGCAGCTGCTCACCCGACTCGGGATCGACAATCCGGATCTCGTTGCCCTGCGCGGCTTTTCCCGCTGACATGAGCAGTTCGGGCCGACTGGAATCGCGATGGTCATCGGCGTCCAGCGCGGTGATCGCGCCGCACAGCTCCGTCTGCCCGTACACCTGCACGAAGTTCATCTCGGGCCAGGCGGCAAGCGCGCGCTGCAGCAACGGCACCGGCATCGGCGCCGCTCCATACACCAGGTAGCGCAAACCGGACAGCGCGGCGGTTGCCGCCTCTCCGGCGTCCAGGAACCGGGCAATCACCGGAGGCACTAGAAAGGCATGCGTCGCACCGGCTTTCACGGCACCGATCAGGGTCGCGGCTTCGGGCTCGCGCGTCAGGAACGTGGGTACTCCCGCCCGAATGCCGAAGAACGCGTAGGCGATACCGCCGACGTGAAAGAGCGGCATCGCCACCAGATTGGCGTCGCCGTCCGAGAACGGGAACGGCGGAGACAGATTCACGATGTGGTTGACCAGCGCACGCTGGGTGAGCTGAACACCTTTGGGGCGCCCGGTGGTGCCCGAGCTGTAGATCGTCAGGGCGGTATCGGCGTCGGAGACCTCGGGATCGACATCGACGGGTGAGGCCGCGGCGATCAGGGATTCGTATTCGTCATCGGAGCCGCCCACCACGATGACGCGCTCCACGCCCGGCACTTTCGCGCGGATCGCCTCGACCGCGGGCGCCAGCTCGGCGCCGACCACAAGGACGCGTGCGCCGCTGTCATTGAGGACGTGGGCGAGCTCGTCGCCGATCACCCGCCAGTTGACGATCGTGGCTACCGCGCCGATCGACGTGGCCGCCAGCAGGGTTTCCAGGCAGGCGGGGTGGTTCTTGTCCAGGAAGGCCACCACCCGGCCACGCTGCAGACCGGCATCCCGCAGCGCTCCGGCGGTCTGGCGAATCCGCGACGCCCACTGCGCCCACGACCACTGCCGCTCACCGAAGTGGATCGCTACATCGTCGGGACGAAGCTCGGCGTGCTGGTGGACCATTCCGACGAGCGTCTTCGTCGTGCCGGTGCTGACGTCGGCTGGTGGCATTACTTCTCCGCTCATCGAAGTCCGTGGGTTCCCGGGTTCAGTCAAACCAAGGCTAGCCATCCTGTCCACAGCCGGTTCGTGAGAGCTATGGACTCCGTCCTGCAAGCAAGCCGGTCGTGGCGAAACCCCCCGTACGCAGCGAATGATCAGTTGCGATGAGTCACACTGTCCTGGCCCACGACCTCCCGACACACGAGGAGGTCGTCGCCCAAGCCCGCGCATTGCAACCGACATTGCGTAAGCACGCCGCCGCGGGTGAATCGCTTCGCCGGCTACCCGATCCGATCAATGCCGCCCTCGTCGAGGCCGGGATGTTTCGGCTGCAGACGCCCACCCGATTCGGCGGCTACGGCGTCGGCGCTCGTACCGTCCTGGAGGTGGGCGAGGCGCTGGGAGAGGCCGACGCCTCCGTGTCGTGGCTGGTTGTGCTCGGCGCGACCGGAAGCTGGATGGCCGCTCGGTACGCGCCGTCGGCGCGAGAGGAGTTCTTCGGCGCAAATCCCGACGCACGGTTCGCGGGCTCGACCCACCCCGGGCGGGCCCGCCGGGTGCCGGGCGGGCTGACCGTCTCCGGGCGTTGGCCTTACGCGTCGGGCGCCTACCACGCGGACTGGGCATTGTTGGGCGCAGCCGTCCCCGGCGAGCCGGAGGAGGCAATGCTGTGCGCAATGCCGGCCGCCGAGCTGACCCTGGAAAACTCCTGGCGCACTGTCGGTATGCGGGGAACCGGCAGTGACACGTGGGTCGGGGACGAGGTGTTCGTCCCCGACGATCGGGCGGTCTCCCTCGGCGCGCTAGCCGAGGAGGACTGGCCGCTGCCGGTCGACGAGCCGATGTACCGGCTGCCGTCGGTGCCGGCGGTGATGGTGCCCTTGCTGGGTCCGCTGCTGGGAGTCGGTCGCGCGGCGCTGCGTTTCGTGGTGGACAACGCGCAGACCAAACCGCTGGCCGGAACCACGATTGCGCCACAGCGGGAATCCGTTGGGCTGCAGATACGTATCGCTGAGGCGGCGATGAGACTGTCCACGGCGCGACTGCACGCGTACGACATGGCCGCCACCATGGACGCCGCGCCCGCCAAAGGGCGAACCGTCGGTTACGCCGCCCGTGCGGAGTTCCGCGCCCGGCTTGGCTACGCCGCCCAACAGGTGATCGATGCGCTGTCTATCCTGGTTGACGCGCACGGAGCGGGAAGCTTCGCCGAATCCAATCCACTGCAACAGTATTGGCGTGATGCCAACATCGCGGCGCGCCATGCTGGCATGCAGGCAACCGTCGGCTACGAGGTCTACGGAAAGTCGATGCTGGGCATAACGGAGCGCGTCAGCTACACGGTATGAGACGCGTATTCACGCGGTTGCCAAGGTGATTCGCGATCGGTAAGGGTCGGTGAAGGGCAACCACGCCTCGTCGAGGTCGGGCAGCTCTGCCTCGCTTGTCAGCGCGTCGATCACCCCACGCACCGTTTCGCGGTTTTCGATGCGGCGCCACACCAGCGACCACGTCCAGAAGGGCGCGGGTGCGGCAATCGGGCGCTGCACGAGGTCCGCCGGCAATGCGGCGGTCTGGGCCTTGGGGGAGCTGAGCACCGGCCGGCCCAGCCGGCGAACGTGTTCGAAAAACATTGGGGCAGCGAGCCCGCCGTCGCTGATCCGTACCGTGCGAGCACCGGTCTCCCTGGCGAATTGCTCGCCGTACCGGTTCCAGGAAAACCAGCTGCCGGAGTCGGCGTCGAGCAACACGACCATGTCGGCCGCGTCGACCGCGGAGGTGTCCGAACCGACGCTGACCGCAAAGAGCTGTTCGGCGCCAATGAGATGCGCGCTCAGGCCATGCCGGTCCAGGTCGGAGGAGCGCACTCCGCAGATCGCCAAATCGACGCCGCCCTCGGCGACCCGGGCGACCTGCGCGTGCGATGGCAGCACCCACGTGTCGATGTGCACCTTCGCCACCGCTGCCGTCCGGTCGGGCAGGTCCGGGGGAAGCCACTGCGCATAGCCGATCCGCACGGGTTCGGCCAGCGACAGCCCGATTGCCGACCGGCGCAACTGATCTGCCTGATCCAGCAGCGTGCGGGCCGAGGGAAGCAACGCCGCACCCGTCGCCGTGAGGGTGACCGAGCGCCGGTCGCGATCGAACAATCGCACCCGCAGATCCCGCTCGAGGACCTTGATCTGCTGTGAAAGCGACGGTCCGGCAATGCATAAGCGCTTGGCGGCGCGACCGAAATTCAGCTCTTCGGCGACCGCTACGAAATAACGAAGATGACGCAACTCCACATAAAAAATGTTAGTGCGACACTGGGAGTTACGGCCTAGCAGAATCGTGCTGACAACATATGTAACCATTGCTGGGCCAACCCTGCGACGAAGGAATTTCCACATGGTCAACGTTGATCGTGCCCGTTCTCGCACCTTCGTCGTAACGGGCGCGGCGTCGGGCATCGGCCTGGCTACCGCGCGGCGCCTGCTGGCCGAGGGCGGAAACGTCGTCGGAGCCGACCTGGAATCCCCGCCCGACTTAGGTCCCGACTTCCACTTCGTGACGGCGGACGTGACCGACGAAGATGCGATCGAGGCGGTGCTCGCCGCCGTGCCCGGCCGCCTCGACGGGGTCTTCCACGCCGCGGGTGTCGCCGGGGGCGGCCCGGTCCATCTGCTCGACCGCGCGGAGTGGGATCGGGTGATCGGGATCAACCTGACCGGCACGTTCCTGGTGGCCAAGGCGGCGCTGGCCAAGATGATCGAGCAGGACAGGGTCGACGGCGAACGCGGGTCGATCGTGACCGTCGCCAGCATCGAGGGGTTGGAAGGTACCGCGGGCGGCAGTTCCTACAACGCCGCCAAGGGCGGGGTTGTCCTGCTCACCAAGAACATTGCGCTCGACTACGGTCCGAGCGGCATCCGGGCGAACGTGATCTGCCCCGGCTTCATCGATACGCCGATGGCGAAGAGCGTGTTCGGACTGCCGGGGATGGAGGGTCCGCTGGCCTCCATCACCGAGGAGCATGCGCTGCAGCGGCTCGGCCGGCCCGACGAGGTCGCGGCGATGGCGGCGTTCCTGTTGTCGCTCGACGGGTCATTCGTCAGCGGTCAGGCCATCGCCGTCGACGGCGGCTACACCGCGGGCCGCGATCACGGGGTCGTCAAACTCTTCGGTTTTCCTGATTGATGCCTTTAGGATTCGGCCATGAGCGGCCCCGTTTCTCCCGACGACGCGATCGATGCGATTCGAGGTACCGGGGGAGCGCAACCCGGCGCCCGGGCGTTGCACGCGAAAGGCACGCTGTACCGCGGCACGTTTACCGCAACCCGCGACGCGGCGGGACTCTCTCGGGCGCAACATCTCGATGGCGCGCAGGTTCCGGCGCTGATCCGGTTCTCCAACGGATCGGGCAACCCCAGCCAACCCGACGGCTCGCCGGGAGTGCGCGGGATGGCGGTGAAGTTCACCCTGCCCGACGGATCCACCACCGACGTGTCGACGCAGACCGCCCGGCTGTTCGTCTCCAGCAAGCCGGAGGGATTCGTCGACCTGCTCCAGGCGATGCGACCCGGGCTGACGACACCGCTGCGCATGGCCAAGTACTTCGTCACGCATCCTCGGCTACTCGGTGCGTTGCCGGTGGTGCGCGACGCCAACAAGGTGCCCGCCAGCTACGCCACCATCGAATACCACGGGCTGCATGCCTTCCGGTGGATCGGCGCCGACGGCAACGCCAGATTTGTTCGCTACCACCTGATCCCCGCCGCGGGTGAAAGCTACCTCTCGGGATCCGATGCCCACGGCGTGAGCGCCGACTTCCTCACCGACGAGCTGAATACGCGTCTGGCACGAGGGCCGGTCCGGTTCGACTACCGCGTGCAAGTCGCGGGACCGCAGGACTCGACGACCGACCCGTCGGCGCCGTGGCGCAGCATCGAGACGGTCACCGTCGGCACCCTGGAAATCACCGGCCTCGACACCGAACGCGAGCACGGCGGCGACATCGTCGTCTTCGACCCGATGCGCGTCACCGACGGCATCGAACCCTCCGACGACCCGGTGCTGCATTTCCGAACTCTCGCGTATTCGGCCTCGGTCAAGCTGCGCACCGGGGTGGCCCGCGGTTCCGAGGCGCCTGGGGTCTGACGAAAAGCCGTCCAGCTGCGCGATTGTCGGAGCAAACGGACGGCGCGCTAGGGTCTTCGGAAGTGTCGCCTTCCCATATGGCTTTGATTGCCCTGGCCGGGTTCGCCGCCGGTGCAATCAATGCACTCGTTGGATCCGGAACTTTGATCACGTTCCCGACGCTGGTCGCGCTGGGCTATCCGCCGGTGACCGCCACGATGTCGAACGCGGTCGGTTTGGTGGCGGGCAGTGTATCGGGCACCTGGGGGTATCGCAGCGAGCTGAGCGGACAGTGGGATCGGTTGCGCTGGCAGATCCCGGCGTCGCTGGCGGGCGCCGCGCTGGGCGCGTTCCTGCTGCTGCATCTGCCCGAGACGGTGTTCGCCGAGATTGTGCCGGTGCTGCTGGTGCTGGCAATGCTGCTGGTCTTGCTCGGGCCAAGGATTCAGTCCTGGGCACGCCGGCGGGCCGAAGCGGCCGGGCGATCTCCCGAACACGTCACGCCGGCGCGGATGGCGGTGCTCGTGTTCGGCACCTTCGCCGTCGGGGTGTATGGCGGCTACTTCACCGCCGCGCAGGGCATCTTGCTGGTCGGCGTCATGGGCGCGCTGCTGCCCGAGTCGGTGCAGCGTATGAACGCAGCGAAGAATTTGCTGGCGCTGTTAGTGAATGTTGTTGCCGCGGTTGGCTATACGTTGGTGGCCTTCGATCGGATCAGCTGGCTGGTCGCCGGGTTGATCGCGGCGGGTTCGCTGATCGGCGGATGGTTGGGCGCACGCTATGGACGCCGGCTGTCGCCGAATGCGTTGCGCGCCACGATCATCGTGATCGGCCTGATCGGCCTGTATCGTCTGGTCACGGTATAGCGCCATTCAGCCGAAGGTGGCAGCCGCGGCCTCGTCGATCACGTCCATCATGTCGCGGCGTCGTTGCCATACCTTCCGTTGTCGCATCGCACCGTTGCCCTCCGACGCGATGCGGTCGAGTTCCTCGGTGACGAGGTCGTATTCGCCGAGTGCGTCCAGCGCCGCGCGCACCCGCTGCACCAGCGCATCCAACTGCTGACGCGCCGGCACCGCGCCGCTGCCGTGCAGGGAGTCGAGCAAGTGCCCGGACATTCCGTCGTGCGCCGCCTTCCAGTACGCCGCCCGCAGGGCCGCCGGAGGCAGCCGGCCTGCGTCATCGCCGCGGCCCTGCGCGTCGAGCGCCGTCATCACCGCAGCCCTGATCAGGGTGGCCAGCAGCACCGTCTCCTCGACCGTCGCCGGCACATCGGCCACCCGCACCTCTACCGTCGGGAAGCTTGCGGACGGGCGCACGTCCCAATAGATCATCTTCTGATCCAGAATCACCCCGCTGTCGATCAGCATCCCCACGGTGCGGTCGTACTGCTCGGGTGAGGTGAAGAAGGGCGGCGCACCGGCGGCCGGCCAGCGCCGCCACAGGATGCTGCGCCAGCTCGCGTAACCGGTGTCGGTATTGCGATAGAGCGCCGAATTCGCCGATAGCGCAAGCAAACACGGCAGCCACGGCCGCAGCCAGTTGCTGACCTTGATGGCAGCCGCCCGGCTGGGTACCTCGACGTGCACGTGGCACCCGCAGATGCCTTGCTCGTGCGCGACCATCCCGTACTCCGCGCCGATCCGCCGATAACGTTCGGTGTCGGTCACCGGGAACTCGTGCGGGGTGATCGGCGGGAGCCCCAGGGCCAGCAGCCGAACCCCGGTGGCTTCGGCGGCCTGGGCCGCGGCGCGCCGCAGCCGTCGGAGTTCCGAGGCGAGTTCCGCACTGCTGGCGGCCACGCTGGAGGTCGTTTCCACTTGGCAGCTGCTGAGCTCGAGCTGGAGCGTGACGCCCCGGCGCTCGGCCTCCGCGGCCACGTCGCTATTGCATGGGGCCGGTTCGCCAGTCTCGGGAACGACGAGAAGAAACTCCTCCTCCACACCGAAGCTGGGTAGGGGGTTCATCCAGCTCTGTCGACCGCGACTACCGAGCCAGGGCTGAATCCGCGGTCGGATAAATGGGCAGCACGCCGCTGAGCCCGCACGCGTCGACGATGCGGGCGACGATCGGCTGCGGGCTGACCAGCCGTAGCTCGACCCCGCGCCGGCGGCAGTTTTCTGCTTCGTCGGCCAGCACCTCGACCGCGCAGCACGCTATGAAATCCAGTCCGGTGACGTCGACGATCAACGATCCGGCGGCCTCGACGGCGTTGGCCGCTTCGCTGACCAGGCGGCGCCAGGTCTGCTCGTTGCAGGCGTCGATCTCGCCGCCCGCATAGATGAGCACCGCGGGGCCGCGGCGATCCGTGGTCGCCCGCAGCGTGCTGTGCGGATCACCGAGGTCGTAGACCAGCCGCGTGCTGAGCATCAGACGCGGGCTCGACATTGATCGGGTCGGTTCGGCAATGGTCGCCATGGTGGACTCCTAATCCGGCGCCCCTGGCGCCGTGATGGATGTTCCGTCCTGGGTCTAAAGACAGACTTTCCGCGACGTGCGGACACCCTAACTATAACGAGACAGGGCGGTCTGTCTACACGTGACGGTTAAGAGTATCGTAAGCCGAAATATGGCAACCTCCGATATCCGGCCGGCCGCTCCGTGTGCCCATGAACGCATCTTGAATGCGGCATATGAGCTGTTCAGCCAGCGTGGGATTCGTGCGGTCGGCACCGATGAGGTGATCGAGCGGGCCGGCGTGGCCAAGGCGACTCTGTACCGGCATTTCGCGACGAAGAACGACCTCGTGCTGGCCGTCCTGGACCGCCGCGAAGAGATCTGGACGCACGGGCTGATCGAGGCACAGTCGGAGCAGCGCGGCGATACGCCCGAGGAACGGCTGCTGGCGATCTTCGACGTGATGCACGAGTGGTTTCAGCTCCGCGACGGTTACGAAGGCTGCTCGTTCATCAACGTGCTGCTCGAGCTGGGCGCCGACCACCCCGCCGGGCAGGCCAGCATCGCGCACATCGACCACGTCCGCGACATCGTGCGCCGTCGCGCCCTCGCGGCGGGGCTCACCGATGTCGAGGACTTCGCCTCGTCGTGGCACATCCTGATGAAGGGGGCCATCGTTCTCGCGGCCGTGGGCGACCTGGACGCCGCCCGGCGCGCCCAGAAGATGGCCATCCTGCTGATCGAGCAACACCGGTCGGACACGATCGTGGAGATGGGGGAGGCGGCCGGCTAGCTCGTCCGGCCGGTCATGCGGCGGTAGTTCCGGTTGTGCGCTCGTGTTCCGCCTCGAGCTCGGCGATGGCGCGGGATGTGCGTTCACGCAGCAAGATTGCGGCGATCCCGCCGGCAATGATCGCGACGACAAGGGCGATCCAGGAGAACCGCTCCAACCATCGTTCGGCCGCCATCCCCGCGAAATAGACCAGCGCGGTCGTGCCGCCCGCCCAGCAGATGGCGCCCGAGACGTTGGCCGCCAGGAAGCGCTGGTAGTGCATTTTCAGCGCTCCGGCCAGTGGACCGGCGAAAATCCGCAGCAGTGCGATGAAGCGCCCGAAGAACACCGCCCGAATTCCCCAGCGATCAAACAAGCGCTCGGCCAGCATGACGTGCCCCGGACCGAAGTGCTTCGGGAAGCGCTGTCCCAGCTTGTCGAAGAGCCCCATGCCGAAGCGGCGCCCGATCGAGTAGCCGATCGAATCGCCGATCACCGCTCCGATCACCGCGGCGACGCCGACCCCGATCGGGTTCACGGCAAGGTCGTGATGAGACGACATCAGCGCGGCGCTGACCAGAATGATCTCGCCAGGAAGCGGCACACCCAGGCTTTCCACCCCGACCACACCCCCGACCATGAGGTACACCGCGAGCGGCGGGACGGACTGCAGCAAAGCCTCCACGTTCATGGGTCAAGGATGCCTCAGGGATGCTGGCCGCGCGCCGCAATGTCTTCGGTTGGCGCGGCGTCGCACGGCGTGCTGACGGGTTCCAACTCCGGGCGTTTGGGGAACCGGCCGTCGGCCGCAGACAAGCCCCGCATCCGGCGCCACACCCAGGGGAAGAAGTTTTCCTGCGTCCAGCGCAGCTTTCCGTAGCCGCCGGGCGTGACCGTCAACCGCGTGGGATCGGGGTGCGGCATGGCCCAATCATGGTTGCTGTCAGGCAAATTCAGAGCCTCCGCGGCCGCGGCGGCAAACAGGATGTGCCCTTTCGAGGACGCGTGAACGCGATCGTAGCTCCACGTGTCCCAATCGCGCATCGAGGCCGCGTTGAACAGATCGACGAGCCGGAACCCGTGACGCTCGGCGGCCACGACGATCGCATTGTTGATGCGGGCCAACCGCTTCGACACAATCCGGCCGAACGGTAGGAACTGCGCGACGTTCGGGAACGTCGTCGTCACCACCGTCGCTCCCGATTCGGCGAGCGCCGCGTAGAGGACATCGAGCTCGGCAAGGGCACCGGGGAAGGCTCGGCCGGGCTGGATGACGTCGTTCATCCCGGCGCAGACGGTGATCAGATCCGGCTGCATCGCCAGCGCCTGCGGGACTTGCTCGCGGAGCACGTCGCCCAGCCGCTTGCTGCGGACCGCGAGGTTTGCGTACTGCAACCCGGGGTTAAGCGAATCGAGCATGACGGCGAGTCGGTCCGCAAACCCCAGCAGGCCGGTGGTTTCGTCACCGTCCCAGAGGCCCTCGGTCTGGCTATCACCGATGGCGACGTATCGGCGGTATCCGGCCGCACTGGCTCCGTACACGACCCCGAGACTAAACCCGATCCGAATTCCGGTGCGTGACATCCGCCGCGAAACGCTGTTGTAGCGTGGCTCACGCCGGGTCGCTCGGCATGAGGAGAGTCAGTGGAATTCAATCTCGCCCAAGTATTCTCGGCAGTGGCAGCCGCCAACCCCGACCGCGACTGCATCGTATTCGGACACCGACGATTCACCTTCTCGCAAACTGCCGAACGCTCCCGCCGACTCGCCCGGGCGCTGCACTCGTGGGGGCTCGGTGCGCATCGGGAGCGCCGTGAGCTGGCCGCACACGAATCGGGCCAAAGCCACCTAGGGCTGTACCTGGCCAATGGCAACGAGTACCTCGAGGGCATGCTGGGCGCGTATATGGCGCGGGTGGCGCCGTTCAACGTGAACTATCGCTACGTTGCCGACGAATTGGTTTATCTGCTGGGCAATGCCGGAGCGGAAGCGGTCATGTACCAGGCGCGGTTCGCCCCAACCCTGGCCCTGGCATTAGAAACCGCGCCGGAGAAATCTCAGCTGCCGCCGATGCGGCTGATCCACGTCGACGACGAGTCCGGAAACGACCCGTTGCCCGGGGCGGTGCGCTACGAGGAGCTGCTGGCGTCGGTGTCCGATGAGCCGCTGGACCTCGCGCTGTCGCCCGACGACCTCTATGTCCTGTACACCGGCGGCACCACCGGGATGCCCAAGGCGGTGCTGTGGCGCCAGCACGACATCTATCTGAACGCGATGGGCGGCCGGCCGCCGTTCGGCGGCGAACCGGTGACCAGTCTGGAGGACGTCGTCGAACGATCACACCTGCAGGGACCCGGTTCGATGACGTGCGCGCCGCTCATGCACGGCGCCGCACAGTGGGCGGCGTTCATCAACTTGTGCAGCGGCCGGCCGTTTGTGATGGCCCCGACGACCACACACTTCGATCCGGCCGAGGCGTGGGCGATGGCCAGCCGGGAACGGGTGATGTCGCTGTCCTTCGTCGGCGACGCCTTCGGGCGGCCCTTGGTCGACGCGCTCGAGTCCGGTGACTACGACCTGTCCGGGCTACTGATCCTGGTCACCGGCGGAGCGGCCCTGAGCGCCCCACTCAAGCAGCGTTTCCTCGACCTGCTGCCGCAGCTGACGATCCTGGACGCAGGAGGGTCGTCGGAATCCGGAAACCAGATGGGTCAGGTCTCCAGTCGTCAGCAGGACGCCAGCGGCCGGTTCGCCCCGAACCCGGGCGCGGTGGTGGTCAGCGAAGACATGACCCGGATTCTGGCGCCGGGCGACGACGAAATCGGCTGGCTGGCCCAGCAGGGCCTGATACCGCTGGGCTATCTCGGCGATCCCGAGAAGACCGCGCGGACGTTCCCGGTCATCGACGGGATCCGGCATTCGGTGCCCGGCGATCGTGCCCGCTGGTTCGCCGACGGTGAGATCGAGCTGCTGGGCCGCGATTCGGTCACGATCAATTCCGGTGGCGAGAAGATCTTCGCCGAAGAGGTCGAGGCCGCGATCGCCGAGCACCCGGACGTCTACGACGTGGTGGTGACGAGCCGGCCCAGCACCCGTTGGGGAAACGAAGTGGTCGCGATCGTTGCGCTGGCCGACGGGGAACGGACCGCGCAGGAAGGAATGGCCGATAGCATCCTCGCCGAAGCCGCTCGCCATCTCGCGCGCTACAAACTGCCGAAGGCAATTGTCTTCCGCGACCATCTGCAACGGTCGCCGTCCGGCAAGGCCGACTATCGGTGGGCCAAAGCTCAAGCCGCACAGGATATTTGACCGTGACAAGCAATCGAGTTCGGGTCGGCGGTTGCGCGCGGGTCTCGATAGGTGCTCTGGTCACGCTGGGTGTGGTTGTGATCGGGCTGCTTTGGGCGAAGTGGACGCCTTACCTCGGCAAAGCCCTGACGGCGCAGCGGACTCATCACTGGTCGGGATCGAGCATCCTCGCGGTCGGTGGTGTGCGCGCCGGGGACGGTCCGACGTGGCATGCGGCCACGACTTTCTGTCACGTTGCGGCGCAACGGTGTCACGCGCGCGGCGGCGTCCCCGGTCTCGCGATGGTCGCCCGCAGCTTCGGATGGAAGGCCGTCACGACCGCGACAGTCGTGGTCGTCGCGGCGGGGTTACTCGGCGCGTCGGTCCTGAGCGTGCTGTGAGACCCGCACTCCCGGGTGCCGTCACACTGGCCTCCGTTCGCGGCGGTATGCGTTATGCCCACCTCTGAGCGACAACCGAGGAGTTGGCGGCGCCAGTCGTGTCGCGGCTACGGCGTTGTCGCTCGAAGGCGGGCACTTTGTCCGTCCCAGTCGGGCAGCGGCGGGTGGGGCGACTGGCATCACCGCGGCTCGATCGGCTGGGCCGAGCAAGCTTTCTCAGCTAGCGAAACTCGGTGTCCGGTAAGGGATCTCCGGCCGCAGGAAGACGTCGTTGAGTGTGACGGTGCGTAGCCGGCGAGCCCGGATGATCTCCACCAGCTGACCGTAGACGTGGGTGACCGGCGCGTGGTTGAGGTGGCCGATCACGATGTTCTGCGGCGTGAAGTACTGGTCGGCCATCCTGACGATCTGGTCCTCGGAAAGCACTGCGGAATCCCGTAAGTCGCCGCTCCACAGCGTGGGAACCTGGTATCCCAGATCGGCGGCCACCGCGTTGACCACGGCGTCGTGATGGCCGTACGGCGGACGGAAGTACGGCGCGGCGTCCACCCCGTACGTATCGCGCAGGAACACGTCCGTGCTCTTGAGTTCCTCGGCAATCTGCTTCGGCGCCAGTTTCGTCAGGTCGGGATGCGTCCAGGTGTGGTTGGCGAGTTGAATCTGCCCGGATTCGACCAGTGGTCGCAGCAACGCGGAATTCTCTGTCCAGGAGCGAAAGACGCCGGTGACGAAATAGGTCAGCCGCACTCCGGTGTCTTTGGCGAATTGTGTATAGGCCCGCACCACATCGGTGTCGACGCCGTCATCGACCGTCCACGCCAACAGATCGCCGTCGCCGGGAAGCTGTTTGAGCACCGAGCCGCCGGGCAGCGTGACACGCGCCTCCGGGCCCGGCGGCGGCAACAACTTCGGCGGTGCCGGAGCGACCGGGTTGGGCGCGGATCCGATCACGTCGGCGCGGGCCACCGTCTCCTTGGGGCCGTTCGCCGACGACCACGAGATCCCCGTGACCGCTACCGTTGCTGCCAGCGCAACCAGGAACCGCCGCCGGTCCATTTCGGTCACGTGCGCACTCCTGAAGTCTGCGGGGCCTCAAACCTTTGCCAGGCTAAGCTGGCCGCCCCGGCGATCCCGCGCGCAAACGTCGAGTGTCGCCGGTAGATATGAACTTGTGACCTTCAGTCGGCCGGCAGCCCGGCGACCTCGTGGCGCCAGGCCGCTTCGGCGGTGAAGGCCGAACCCAAATCGGGCAAGACTCCCGCGCAGTCGCCGACCTCGGAGAAAAGCCGCCGTCGCCGGCCTACTTCGGCGCCGTGGACCGGTGGATCGACGAGAAACTAGGTCGCGCCGAGCGGATACTCGGCAAGCGGCCGTGAGCCTTCGACAGGCATGCCCTGAAGTGCCACGGCGGCGTGCCCGGCAGGGGCGTTGCCCTCCTCGTAGATGCTGGCCAGCCAGATGTGGACCAGCGTGTCGATCACCCGGTCCTCGCGGATCGCCGGTTCCTCGGTGGTGAACGTCGCGGCCATCACCCGCTCGCTCAGCATGTTCAGCGCGATCGACAGATCCTCGGCCGAGATGGTGTCCGGCGCGGCGCCCCGCGCGCGTTCGGCCTTGATTGCGAGCGTGGTGAACGAGATCCACTTCTGCATCAGCGTCGACCACAGTTGCCGGACTTCGGGGTTGGTGGCCTTGGCCGCCGCTCCCGCCACGGCGACCGCGCGGTGCGAGCCCGACACCTCGAAGAACGCCTCGATGCGGTCGCGCCACAGCGTCGCCGGGTCACCGGACAGCTTGGCGCGAAGCGTCTTCAGTGCCGCGTGCGCCTTGTGGTTCATCTGGTCCAGCAACGACAGCAGCACCGCGTTTTTCGACTGGAAATAAAAGTAGAAGGTGGGACGGGAGATACCCGCGCCTTTCGCCAGATCGTCTACGGAGAAATCGGCGAGCGGGCGTTCTTCCAAGAGCCGTTCGGCGGTGGCCAGAATCGCCTTCTCGCGGTCGTCACCGGAGTGATGCGACGAACGACGGCCGCGCGAGGCATGCGCATAGCCGGTGTACGCCGAGGGGTCGGACACGCACATACCCTAGGGGTACATCGATATATGCCAGGGAAATTGTTGATTAAAACCAACAATAATGTCGATTAAGTTCGACGGCTTTGTCGGTGCCCGTCGACCAATTTGTCGACTTCTTCGACGCCGTGGCTAATTCGCGTCTGCAGCAATCGACCTTACCCGTCGTCCGGCTTGCGAGCGACGATCGCGACCGCGGTCAGTCGCTCGCGGTGCTTCCGGAACGTGTTGCGCATCGTCAGCACCCGCTTGCGGGCGTCCGGGTTGAGGAGCAGGTTTCTGGCAAAGCGCAGCGCGCGGAAGAGCCCCTCGTCGGCGATCACCCGGCGTGGTTGCAGCAGGGCCATCGGCGCGGTGACGACGCGGTCGACGACCAGTCCGTGGTCCGACAACAGTTGCGACCATTCGGCGATGGTCAGCGGGCGCGCGTTCACCTTGATTGCGCGGGCCAGCGACTGCCGGATCTCCGTGCTGATCTCCTCGGAGACGGTGTCCGGTGTCAGCGCGAGTTCGTGGATCGCGTAGCGGCCGCCCGGCCGCAGCACGCGCGCGGCCTCGGCGACGATGGCGTGCTTGGCGGCATCGCCCTGCATCGTCAGCATCGCCTCGCCGATCACGACATCACGGCTGGCGTCGGGCAACCCGGTGTCCGCCGCGTCGGCGACCCGGACCGTCCCGGAACCGGCCCTGGCGATCACGTCACGAACCGTCTCGGCCGCTTCGGGGTCTTGTTCGGCGCCGACGTAAGACCGCGGCGCACGGGCGAGAATCTCGGCGGCGGTGCGGCCGAGGCCCGGCGCCAGCTCGAGCACATCGACGTCGGTCACCCCGGCGCCGGCCAGCATGGTGCGGGTGAGCCCGACGCCGCCGGGGCGAAGGACTCGTTTGCCGAGCCGCGCCAGCAGCCAGTGGCCCTGGACGCTGTCGTCGGCGCGACTTGACATGGGCGCCATAGCCTTTCCGTCCTTTCTAGTTTTCACAATCATGATTGTGTAAACTCTATCGCATGACGTACGTTATCGGAAAGCCCTGCGTTGACGTGATGGATCGGGCATGTGTGGAGGAATGCCCGGTGGACTGCATCTACGAAGGCGGCCGGGCGCTTTACATCCATCCCGACGAATGCGTGGACTGTGGTGCGTGCGAGCCGGTCTGCCCGGTCGAGGCCATCTACTACGAAGACGACCTGCCCGACGAGCTGCAGCCGCACCTGGCCGACAATGAGGCATTTTTCTCCGAGACCCTGCCCGGGCGCGACGCCCCGCTGGGGTCACCGGGTGGAGCGGCCAAGCTGGGTGCGCTCGGTGTCGATGCGCCCCTGGTGGCCGCCCAGCCGAAAGCCGACGTTTCCGAAGGAGCGTGAGCCGAATCGCCACGGCAACCGGGGAATCCGCAAGCCGACGCCGTGAGGTGCTGCGGATCCTGCGAGCGTCGCGGGATCCGATGAGCATCGTCGCGATCGCCGGCGCGCTGGGCGTGCATCCCAACACCGTTCGCTTCCACCTCGACAGCCTGGTCGGCGACGGCCAGGTGGAACAGGTCGAGCCGGGCCGCAAGGGGCCGGGACGTCCGGCGCTGATGTTCCGCGCGGTCCGGCAGATGGATCGCGGCGGGACGCGGCATTACCGACTGCTGGCCGAGATACTGGCGATGGCGTTCGCGACCGACAAGGATCCCGCCGCCAAGGCGCTGGCCGCCGGGCGAGCGTGGGGACGGCAGCTGGATTCGAGCGCGGCGCCGTCGGCGGGCGATGCCCAGAGCCCGGACAAGGCCATCGGCCGCTTGGTCGACGTGCTCGACCGACTCGGATTCGCGCCCGAGCGACGGCGATCCGACGGGGACCAACAGGTCGGCCTGCGACACTGCCCGTTCCTCGAACTCGCCGAAAGCCGAACCGCCGTCGTCTGTCCCGTCCATCTCGGGCTCATGCAAGGCGCACTGGAGACCTGGGGAGCCCCGGTTACCGTCGAGCGCCTCGATGCGTTCGTGGAACCCGACCTGTGCCTGGCGCACCTCGAGTTGCAGGAGGCCTGAAGATGAGCACGGAAATGGCCGTCGCCGTCGCGGTCACCTTCGTTTGGCTCGGCATGGTGCTGGCCATCTCGTTCGTGGAAGCCCCGCTGAAATTCCGGGCGCCCAACGTCACGTTGCAGATCGGGCTCGGTATCGGGCGCCTGGTCTTTCGGGCGCTCAACACCATCGAGGTCGCGTTCGCCATCGTCATCCTGGCGGTCGTGGTGGACGGCCCGATGCCGACGCGGGTCGCCATCGCGTTTGCCGTCGCGTTCGCCGCGCTGGCCGTGCAGCTGATCGCGGTACGCCCCCGGCTGACCCGCCGCTCGGAGCTGGTGCTCGCCGGATCGGATGCACCCCGCTCCCGCGCCCATTACGCCTACATCGATTTGGAGGTGGTCAAGGCGGTGGCGTTGCTCGTGGCGGGGATACTCCTATTGACCGCCTGAGACCACCGTCTTGACCGCTCGAGACCACCGTCAGCCCACCGTCGCACCGAGGGGACGCACCAATGGAATCAATCTCGCTGACCGGACTGGCCACTGAAAAGTTGGCCGAGGCCCGGCAGTCGCACAGCGGACGGGCCGCCCACACCATCCACGGCGGCCACGATCATGAACTCCGGCAGACCGTGCTGGCGCTACTCGCCGACCACGACCTGTCCGAGCACGACAGTCCCGGCGAGGCGACCCTGCAGGTGCTGCGGGGGCATGTGCGCCTGACCGCCGGCGGCGACTCCTGGGACGGCAAAACCGGTGACTATGTCGCGATTCCGCCGCAACGGCATGCCCTGCACGCGGTCGACGATTCCGTGATCATCCTGACCGTGCTGAAAAGCCAGCCCGGTGCTGAGCACTAGCTGACATGCTATCCACGCCTTGGTCAAGGGATTTCGGCCTGCGTGCGCCCATCGTCAACGCCCCGATGGGCGGGGTCGCGGGCGGCCGCCTGGCCGCCGCTGTCAGCGCCGCCGGCGGTCTGGGCATGGTCGGCATGGGCAGTGTCGCGACGCGGGAATTGCTGCAGACCCAGCTGCAACACGTCGACGGCACGTTCGGGATCGGCCTGGTGGACTGGGTGATGCGCAACGAGGCGGGGCTGCTCGACGACGCCCTGGCCGCGCGGCCCGTCCTGCTATCCGTCAGCTTCGGCACCGACTGGTCGTGGGTCGCAAAAGCCCACGCAGCCGGAATACCTACTGTCACACAGGTTTACGATGCTCTCGGCGCCCGTGCGGCGGTCGATGCCGGCGTCGACGTCTTGGTCGCGCGCGGTGCCGAGGGCGGCGGCCACGGCGATACGAAACTCGGGACGCTGCCGTTGCTCGACGATGTGTTGGATGCCGTATCGGTGCCGGTGCTCGCCGGCGGCGGCATCGCATCGGCGCGCAGCCTGGCCGCCGTGCTGGCCGCCGGGGCCAGCGGCGCCTGGGTGGGCACGCGCCTGGCGGCGTGTCCGGAGGCGCTGACCGGCGACGGCAGCCGCCAGGCGCTGATCGCGGCCCGGTCCACCGACACCGCGGTCACCCGGGCCTTCGACGTCGCCAAGGGCCTGCCGTGGCCGGCGCGGTTCCCGGCGCGGGTGCTGAGCAACGACTTCGTCGCGCGCTGGACCGGCAATGAGGACGCACTCGATGCGCCCGCGTGCGACGAGCTGGCCGCCGCGATCGACGCCGACGACCGCAGCATTGCCCCGGTCGACGCCGGCCAGGGCGTCGGCATGATCCGCGACGACGCGTCGGTGGCCGAGGTCATCGACGCGATGTGCACCGGCGCGCAACGGCTGCTGGCCGGCTGGGGCGGCTAGCGCTCACACCCCGCGCAGGTAGCGCCTGGCGATGACGCGCTGAGCCACCGACACCACCGGGCCCCCGAGCCTGCTCCACCAGGTCGCGGGCCGGGAGAACGCCGACACCTCGGCGAACACCGCGTCGGTCGCCGGGTCGCGGCGGACGGCGAACCGCTCCTCGCCCGATTCGGGATGGCCTTGCAGCGTGCCGTAGCCGAAACCGCGGATGTCGGGCTCGTCGATCACATAGACGACGCGGCACGGCGCGGGCAGAAAACCCATTCGCACCAGCACCACCGTGTCGACGGCGGCGACCTCGGAGCTGGCCCGCACCCGTAGCCCGGCGCCGCGCTGCATGCCCCACCGCATCACCGCCTCGGCGGCTCGGTCGAAGCGCTGCTGGCCGGTGCCGATCTGTTTCTCGACGTGAAGATGGCCGTATCCCGCGGGCAGCTCGCCCGCGGCAGTTGCGCCCACCTCGGAGTAACTCAGCGGAAGTTCCTCGAGCGCTGCTAGGTCCACCGGCCCAGCTTGCCACGCCAGGGTGCGCGAATGCGCTTCCGGCGTACCTTCGTAGGCGTGACTGCACAAAACTCGAAAACTGTTGCCCAAGCGTCTGGAACGTTCACCTTCGGCGGCGATTTGACTGTCAACCGTCTCGGGTTCGGGGCGATGCGCATCGTCGGTAAGGGCGTCTGGGGCCCACCCGCCGATCGCGACGAATGCGTCCGGGTGTTGCGACGCGCCGTCGAACTCGGCGTGGACCTCTTCGACACCGCAGACTCCTACGGCCCCTACATCTCCGAGGAGATCATCCGCGAGGCGCTGTACCCCTACGACGACCTGGTGATCGCGACCAAGGCCGGGTTTTTGCGGACCGGTCCGGACGTCTGGATCGAGATGGGTTTCCCGGCCTACCTGCGGCAGGAAGTTGAGATGAGCCTGCGCCGCCTGGGTGTGGAGACCATCGACCTTTTGCAGCTGCACCGCGTCGACCCCAAGTGGCCGCTGGCCGACCAGGTGGGCGAGCTGGCCAAGCTTAAGGACGAGGGCAAGATCCGCCACATCGGGCTCTCCGAGATCAACGTCGACCAGCTCAACGAGGCGCAGGCGATCACGCAGGTCGTGTCGGTGCAGAACATGTACAACCTGACGGTCCGCCGGGCCGAACCGCTGCTCGACGCCGCGACCGAACAGGGCGTCGGCTTCATCCCGTATTTCCCGCTGGCGGCCGGCCCGCTGGCGGCTGCCGACGGCCCGCTGCAACGCATCGCGGCCGATCACCACGCGACGCCGTCGCAGCTGGCGCTGGCCTGGCTGCTGAAGCGCTCGCCGGTGATGCTGCCCATTCCGGGCACCTCGAAAGTGGCACACCTGGAGGAGAACGTGGCCGCCGCCGAGATCACGCTCAGCGACGAGGAGTTCGAGACCCTGGCGGCTGCCGGAGCGCAGTAAGCGACCACCCAATACGGTGTTCTGGTGGGCGAGCATCAGCAACACCCCGGCGGGGGATTCAACCCACCCGAACCGACGGCTAAGGGCGGGCCCGACTACGGCCGGTTCATCGACGCGGTACGCAAGCTGCAGGACCACGCGCGCGCCGTCGACGCGCCCGACGAGGTCATCACCGAGGCCGCGGACACGCTGGAGAAGCTGTCCGCGCTGCTGAGCCCGTACGACGCCGACGAATGGGCGTCGCCGTCGGGCCGCCGGATGGACCTGCCGGTGCGCGGCAACATCCTCACGGTCCCGATCGGGTCGCGCAAGACCGAGGACGGCCGCATCGAGGGCTGGGCGCGCTTCGCGAGATTTCACCTCGGGCGCAACGGCGCCGTGCATGGCGGGTCGCTGGGCATGCTGTTCGACACCGTGCTCGGCCTGACCGCGTCGGTGCTCACCGGCAGCCCCCGCCAGCGCACCGCGTACCTGAAAATCAACTACCGCAATATCGTGCCGATCGAAAAAGAGCTGCAGTTCGACGCCGGCATCGACCGGGCGGAGGGCCGCAAAATCTTTGTGTCGGGCCGGTTGACCGACGGCGACACGCTGCTGACCGAAGCCGATGCGTTGTTCGTGAAACTCAAGCCCGGCCAACCCTGACGGCAGTAATGCCTTGGGCTCTTTGAGGACCGCCCCGATAGCATGGCAACGACCAATCAGGATCAATCGCCGATTGCCGCCTCACCTTTACCCCTGGAGACCACACCGATGAGCGTCCCCGCCCACCCCGCCGCCGGAGCCGACGGCGGCGACCCGCAGCACCCGGCTGCGCCGGGCTTGCGATCGCCGCAAGCCCCGATCCGGGTTCCTGCCGGGACTACCGCGGCCGCCGCGGTGGGCGAGGCGGGCCTGCCGAGGCGGGGTTCGCCCGACGCGATCGTGGTGGTCCGCGACGCCGACGGCAAGCTGCGCGATCTCGGCTGGGTGCCCGAGGCCGACACCGAGGTGATCCCGGTCGCCGCCAACACCGACGAGGGTCGCAGCGTCATCCGGCATTCGACGGCGCACGTGCTGGCCCAGGCCGTCCAAGACATATTCCCGCAGGCCAAATTGGGCATCGGGCCGCCGATCACCGACGGGTTCTACTACGACTTCGACGTGGCGGAGCCGTTCACGCCCGAGGACTTGACCAAGCTGGAAAAGCGGATGCGCCAGATCATCAAGGACGGGCAGCCGTTCGACCGGCGGGTCTATGCGTCGAAAGACGAAGCGCGCCGGGAATTGGCCAACGAGCCCTACAAGCTCGAACTCGTCGACGACAAGTCCGGCGACCCCGACGTCATGGAAGTCGGCGGCGACGAGCTCACCGCATATGACAACCTCAATCCTCGTACTAGAGAACGTGTTTGGGGTGACCTGTGCCGCGGGCCGCACATCCCGACCACCAAGCACATCCCGGCGTTCAAACTGACTCGGAGTTCGGCCGCCTACTGGCGCGGCGACCAGAGTAACGCCAGCCTGCAACGGATCTACGGCACCGCCTGGGAGTCGCAGGAGGCGCTCGACAAGCATCTCGAGTTGATCGAGGAGGCCCAGCGCCGCGACCATCGCAAGCTGGGCGTGGAGCTGGACCTGTTCAGCTTCCCCGACGAAATCGGTTCCGGCCTGGCGGTTTTCCACCCCAAGGGCGGCGTGGTGCGCAGGGAGCTGGAGGAGTACTCGCGGCGCAAGCACATCGAGGCCGGATACGAGTTCGTCAATACCCCGCACATCACCAAGGAGCAGCTGTACATCACGTCGGGTCACCTCGAGTGGTACGCCGACGGCATGTACCCGCCGATGCATCTCGACGCGGAGTTCAACGCGGACGGGACGGTGCGCAAACCGGGGCAGAACTATTACCTCAAGCCGATGAATTGCCCGATGCACCACCTGATCTATCGGTCCCGCGGTCGCTCGTACCGCGAGCTTCCGTTGCGGCTCTTCGAGTTTGGCAGCGTCTACCGCTACGAAAAGTCGGGTGTGGTGCACGGGCTGACCCGGGTGCGCGGCATGACTCAGGACGACGCCCACATCTACTGCACGCGAGACCAGATGCGCGACGAGTTGACCTCGCTGTTGCGCTTCGTGCTCGATCTGCTGGCCGACTACGGGCTCAACGACTTCTATCTGGAGCTGTCCACCAAGGACCCGGAAAAGTACTCCGGCTCCGACGAAATGTGGGACGAGGCCACCGAAGTCCTGCGGGAAGTCGCCGAGGCATCCCGATTGCATTTCGTGCCCGATCCAGGTGGCGCCGCGTTCTACGGCCCCAAGATCTCGGTGCAGGTCAAGGATGCGTTGGGCCGTAGCTGGCAGATGTCGACGATCCAGCTCGACTTCAACATGCCGGACCGATTCGAGCTGGAATACACCGCCGCCGACGGCACCCGGCAGCGGCCGGTGCTGATCCACCGTGCGCTGTTCGGGTCGATCGAGCGGTTCTTCGGCATTCTGACCGAGCACTATGCCGGGGCTTTCCCGGCGTGGCTGGCGCCCGTTCAGGTGGTCGGAATTCCGGTCGCCGACGATCACGCGGCTTACCTGGAAGACGTTGCCGCGCAACTGAGGTCGCGGGGCGTCCGGGTGGAAGTGGACACCAGCGACGACCGGATGGCAAAGAAGATCGTGAACCACACCCAGCAGCGCGTCCCGTTCATGTTGCTGGCCGGTGACCGCGACGTCGAGGCCGGGGCGGTCAGCTTCCGGTTCGGCGACCGCACTCAGATCAACGGCGTGCCCGTCGAGGCCGCGGTCGATACCATCGTGAAGTGGATCGCGGACCGCGAGAATGCTGCTCCCACAGTAGAACTGGTGAAGGTAGCCGGCGGTGAGTGAGCAGGACGGCGGCGATCGCGGTGACGACGCCATTCTCGACAGAGGCGTCGGTGAGCGAGACCACCTGCAGCGGCTGTGGACGCCGTACCGGATGACCTATCTGGCCGAAGCGCCAACGAAACGCGACAACGGCAAGACCGATCAGCCGTTCACCGACATTCCGCAACTGCCCGACGAGGACGGTCTGGTGGTCGCTCGCGGTGAGCTCGTCTACGCCGTGCTCAACCTCTACCCGTACAACCCCGGACACTTGATGGTGGTGCCGTATCGGCGGCTTTCGGAAATCGAGGACCTGACCGACGCGGAAAGCGCGGAGCTAATGGCCTTCATCCAGAAGGCGATTCGCGTGATCAAGAACGTATCGCGGCCGCACGGCTTCAACGTCGGCCTCAATTTGGGAACATCGGCGGGCGGGTCGCTGGCCGAACACCTGCATGTGCATGTGGTGCCGCGCTGGGGCGGTGACGCGAACTTCATCACGATCGTCGGCGGTGCGAAGGTGATCCCGCAGTTGCTGCGCGACACTCGTCAGCTGCTGGCCACCGAGTGGGCGAAACAGTCGTGAGCAAGGCGCCCTTCCTGTCCCGGGCCGCGTTCGCCCGGCTCACCACTCCCACGGCCAGGGCGGCGCTGCGACTCGGTCTCACCCCGGACGCGGTCACCGTCCTGGGCACCGTTGCGTCGGTGGCGGGGGCGCTGACGCTCTTCCCGATCGGCAAGCTGTTCGCCGGTGCGTGTGTGGTCTGGTTCTTCGCGGTGTTCGACATGCTCGACGGGGCGATGGCCCGGGAACGGGGCGGTGGTACCCGCTTCGGTGCGGTGCTGGACGCATCGTGCGACCGCATCAGCGACGGTGCGGTGTTCGGCGGGCTGCTGTGGTGGATTGTCTTTGGCCTGCATGACAAACCGCTGGCGGCAGCGACGTTGATCTGCCTGGTCACCTCCCAGGTGATCTCCTATATCAAGGCCCGGGCCGAAGCCAGCGGGCTGCGCGGCGACGGCGGCATCATCGAACGGCCCGAGCGGCTGATCATCGTGCTGGGTGGCGCCGGTGTGTCGGACTTTCCGTTCGTCGCCTGGCCGCCGGCGCTGCCGGTGGCGATGTGGGTGCTGGCGGCGGCCAGCGTGGTCACCTGCGTGCAGCGGTTGCACAGGGTGCGGACCTCGCCCGGCGCGGCGGAACCGCTGCCGCCCCATCCGGGAAGCCGCGAAGCGGGCACGCCGTGATCTCCACTCCAGCCGGCCTGAAGGCTCTCACGGCACCACGCGACCTGTTGACCAGGACCGCCAGCGACTGGGCGTACGCCGCCGGCTGGATGGCGGTGCGAACGGTGCCGGAGTTCGCCGCGCGCAACGTATTCGACGCCGGAGCCCGCTACGCGGCCCGCAATGGCGGCCCCGACCAGCTGCGCAAGAACTTGGCCCGAGTCGTCGGTGTATCGCCGGCGCAGGTGCCGGACACGCTGATGCGAGCCTCGCTGGCGTCCTATGGCCGCTACTGGCGCGAGGCTTTTCGGCTGCCGACGATGGACCACCGGGTGCTGGCGCGTCAGATCGACGAGACGTTCCGGGGGGCCGACAACATCGACGCGGCCTTGGCCGCCGGCCGGGGAGTTGTGCTCGCGCTTCCGCACAGCGGCAACTGGGACATGGCCGGGGTGTGGCTGGCGCAGACCCGGGGCACCTTCACCACCGTCGCGGAACGACTCAAACCCGAGTCGCTGTACCGGCGTTTCATCGAGTACCGGGAAAGCCTCGGCTTCGAGGTGCTGCCGCTGTCCGGCGGCGACCGGCCACCCTTCGAGGTGTTGTGCGAACGGCTGCGGGCCAACCGGGTGGTGTGCCTGATGGCCGAACGCGATCTCACCCGCACCGGTGTCGAAGTCGATTTCTTCGGTGAACCCACCCGGATGCCGGCCGGGCCGGCGAAGCTCGCGATCGAAACCGGGGCGGCGCTGTGCGCGGCGCATTGCTGGAACGAGCCAGACGGCTGGCCCGTCTCTATATCCCTCCCGCTGGATTGTTCCAGCGGCGACGTCAAGACCGTCACCCAGTTGCTGGCCGATCATTTCACCCAGAACATCGCCGCCCACCCCGAAGATTGGCACATGTTGCAGCCGCAGTGGCTGGCCGACCTCTCCGATGACAGACGCGCCTGGCTGAAGGAAGCCTGATGCGAATCGGGATGGTCTGTCCGTACTCGTTCGACGTGCCGGGCGGGGTGCAGTCGCATGTCCTGCAGCTGGCCGAGGTGTTGCGCGCCCGGGGCCATGAGGTCAGCGTGCTGGCACCGGCGTCGCCCGACGTCTCGCTGCCCGAGTACGTCGTCTCCGCCGGCAAGGCCTTTCCGATTCCCTACAACGGTTCGGTGGCGCGGCTGCAATTCAGCCCCGCGGTACACGGCCGGGTCCGGCGTTGGCTCGCGGACGGCGATTTCGACGTGCTGCACTTGCACGAACCGAACGCCCCCAGCCTGTCGATGTGGGCCTTGCGGATCGCCGAGGGCCCGATCGTGGCCACCTTTCACACCTCGACCACCAAATCGCTGACGCTGTCGGTCTTTCAGGGCTTGTTGCGGCCGTGGCACGAGAAGATCGTCGGGCGCATCGCGGTCTCCGACGTGGCCCGGCGCTGGCAGATGGAGGCGCTGGGGACCGACGCGGTCGAGATTCCCAACGGGGTCGACGTCGATGCGCTGTCCTCGGCACCGCCGCTGGACGGGTACCCGCGGCCGGGCAAGACGGTGCTGTTCTTGGGCCGCTACGACGAACCCCGTAAGGGGATGGCGGTGCTACTCGAGGCGCTGCCGCGGGTAGTGGAACGCTTCGGCGATCTGCAGGTGCTGATCGTCGGGCCCGGTGACGAGGACGAATTGCGTACGCAGGCAGGCGAAATGGCGCGCTACCTCCGTTTTCTCGGCCTGGTCGACGACGCCGGGAAGGCGTCCGCGATGCGCAGTGCCGACGTCTACTGCGCGCCCAACATCGGCGGCGAGAGTTTCGGCATCGTCCTGGTGGAGGCGATGGCCGTCGGCACGCCGGTGCTGGCCAGCGACCTGGATGCCTTCCGCCGCGTGCTGCGCGACGGTGCGGTCGGGCGTCTGGTGCCGGTCGGCGATGCCGCCGGGCTGGCCGACGGGCTTGTCGAGATGCTGGAAGACGACGCGCTGCGCGCGCGTTACGTGGCCGCCGGTTCCGAAGAGGTCACCCGCTACGACTGGTCGGTGGTGGCCAGCCAGATCATGCGGGTGTACGAGACGGTCGCCGGGTCGGGAATCAAGGTTCAGGTGGCCAGCTGATGACCTGGCTGCTCGCGGTCATCGTCGCGGCGCTCATCGTGCTGGCGCTGATCGGCGTCTGGGCCATCCAGACGGCCAACCGGCTGGACCGGCTGAACGTCCGTTACGACCTGTCCTGGCAGGCCCTCGACGGTGCGCTGGCACGGCGTGCGGTAGTGGCGCGCGCCGTCGCGATCGACGCGTACGGCGGCGCCGCGGAGGGCCGGCGGCTCTCCGCGCTCGCCGGTGCCGCCGAGCGGGCGCCCCGTCACGCGCGGGAGAACGCCGAGAACGAGCTGTCGGCGGCGCTGGCGAGGGTCGACCCGGCGGCGCTGCCGGCCGGCCTCATCGCCGAGTTGGCCGACGCCGAAGCACGGGTGCTGCTGGCCCGCCGGTTCCACAACGACGCGGTTCGCGACACCCTCGCGCTGGCCGAGCGGCGTCCGGTGCGTGCCCTTCGGCTCGGCGGAACAGCCGTGCCGCCAAGCTATTTCGAGATCGTCGAGGGCCCGCACGCGCTGGCGTACACGGGCCACCGGGTGCCCAAACACCGCACCTCGGCGCGGGTGGTGTTGCTTGACGAGACCGGCGCGGTCCTGTTGCTGTGCGGCTCGGATCCAGCGATCGGCGACGCGTCGGCACCCCGGTGGTGGTTCACGGTGGGCGGCGAGGTACGTCCGGGCGAGCGCTTGGCCGCGGCGGCCGCGCGAGAGTTGGCCGAAGAGACCGGTTTACAGGTCGCGTCGGCCGACATGGTCGGACCGATCTGGCGGCGCGACGAGGTCTTCGAATTCAACGGCGCGCTGATCGACAGCGAGGAGTTCTTCTTCGTGCGCCGCGCGCAACGCTTCGAGCCGACCTGCACGGGCCGCACCGAACTGGAACGCCGCTACATCCACACCCACCGCTGGTGCGACGCCGACGACATCGCCGAATTGGTCGCCGCGGGTCAGACCGTATACCCGCGTCAGCTTTCCGAACTGCTTGCCGATGCGATCGCGGTGGCCGACAACGATGCACCGGGTCGGCTGCCCCAGCTGCAGTCCATTCGGTGAGCTAGAACCCGCTCGCCACGCCGTTGGAGACCAGCGGTGGCAAACTTGCGACCAGCGGGTTCGCAATCCCGGCCGTGGCGCCCTGGCTCACGTAGCCGGCAACGCTGAGCGGGTTGAAGGCCGGCAGCAGTCCGGGCGCATAGCCCATGTCGACGATCGGCTTGAGGAACGGCTGGAGCAGGTCGGCCAGTGGGTTGCCAAGGATGGGCAGGAACATCCGCAGGGGATCCAGCAGCGGCAACTGCGCGGTGGGCATGAAGTAGATGCTCAGGTTGCCCATCTGCGTTTGGATGGCAGAAGCAACTTGCGCGGCGGAGAGATAGGGAACCGTGGAGTGCAGATCGAGGAAGCCGAAAAGGGCGTTGAGGTCCGACGGAAGCCACAACGGGTGCAGCGGGAAGTCGGCGATGGCGTCGTATTGCAGCGTGAAGATCGAGGTCGCGTATTGCGTCAGTAACGGAGTTGCGAAGCGGAACGTACCGAAGCCCGGGATGAAGTGCGTCAGGATGCCGCCCATCGGATTATTCGGATTGGCCAGCAACACGAAGTTCAGCAGGTCCGAACTCGGCCGCAGGGCGGCCGGCAGGGCTTGCAGGTAGCGCATTTCCAGGCTGGCGATCGTGGCGCTCTGCGAATACCCCACGACGACAACACGATTGCCGACGGTGGTCTGCGTCAGGATCGCGTTGTTCAGCGTTGCCAGACCTTGGTAGACCGACCTGCCGAAGGTCAGGTCGTTGATGCCGGTGACCGGCCAAAACTGTTCCGGCGTGTGCAGACTCACCAGCGTGTAGCCGGGATAAGTCTGGGCGAGATACGCCTGTTCGATGGACGTCATGTAGTTGAGGTCCGGTGTCGGGTTCCCGGTGCCGCCCATGATCAGCGCGATCTTGTTGCCCGATGCCGACTGCATGGCGGTCGCGTTGGACAGCTCGGTTTCGGCGTAGGCGTTCTGCGCGGTGATCAGGGTTTGCACGAACTGGTTGTGGAACAGTTCCGCCTGCTCGCTCAGGGCCTGATACTGCGCGGCCTGGGCACCCAGGAACGCGGCCGTGCGCACCGAGACCGAATCCGTGGCCGGTGGCAGCACTCCGGTCGTCGGGGCCGCCGCGGCCGCGTTCGTCGCTTCGAGTGCCGCACCGATCCCCTGCAGTTCGCTGGCGGCCGTCGCCATGGCGTCAGGGTCGGTGATCACGTACGGCATCGGGTGCGCCCCTGGCTAGTCCGGCACCCGGCGCGGTGCCCCACCCGCGCGCTGCGCGGCGACCGCTGGCGTGGCCGCGCTCATCAATCGCCCGGGCATGTTCATCGGGGGCGAGTGCGACGTGGCGGGCGGGCTGGTCGACAGTGGGCTCACCGCGGCACCGGACACCGCGCCGACCGCTGGAGTCGGGGCTGCCGCCGGCACGGAGCCGGCCCAATTCGCCGGCACGGACAACGCGCCGAGGGAACCGGCCCGGCCCATTCCCGCGGTGACCACGCTGCCGGTGAGCTGCGCCGCGGCCGGACCGCCCGCAGCCGGACTGACCGCCGACGCCAGGAAGGGATCCATTACCGGGACGCCGGCGGCACCGCTCAGCAACGGATTCGCGCCGGACATGAGCTGGCCCATCGCCATTTGCATCGGTTCCATCGCGAACTGCGCGGGCGTCGAGAGCATCTGCAGCTGCGTCATCGGGTTCATCAGCTGCTGGGTCAGCGAATTGAACAGCGAGTCCAACAGCTGCTGAAGGAAGGAGGTGTAGGTCGGGGTGGGCAGGCCGGTCAGGGTCAGCGGCGGGTCGCTGAACGGCGTCCATCCGGCCTGGGCCGCCGTGGTGCTGGCGTCATAGCCCGTCATGGCCGCCACATCCTGGGCCCACATCTCGGTGTACTCGGCCTCGGTCGCCGCGATCGCACAGGTGTTTTGACCCAAGATGTTCGTCGCGATCAGCGTCGCGAGCAGGGCACGGTTGGCCGCCACAGCTTCGGGGGGCACCGTGGCGGTGAACGCCGTTTCGAACGCACCCGCCGATAACCGAGCCTGGACGGCCACCGACTCTGCTTTTGCCGACGTCGCGGACAGCCACTGCACATACGGGCCGGCCGCCGACGCCATCGTCATCGACGCCGGACCCTGCCACGCTCCGCCGGTCAGCGTCGAAACCGTCGACTGGAACGAACTTGCCGACGACGCCAACTGAATGGCCAGCGCGTCCCAGCCCGCCGCCGCTGCCCGGATCGTCCCCGAGCGCGGTCCGGCGTACATCCGCGCGGAATTGATCTCTGGCGGCAACAGTACGAAATCCGGCAACATCCGGGACCTCTTCTCGGCCAACCGCCACGGCAGGTGTGACCAGGGACGCCACCCAATGGTTCGCACCAGCAGCGACAGCCTGCGCAAACAGCTGACGCAATATGTAGCACAATGTGGCCGTCGCCGCACCCGCCTGTTGCACAGACGTCGAACGTCCTTCGGAAACGGCGGGAAAACTCGGTTGTCACCCACCACTAGAGTGGAGGCGCGATGGTTCGAGGAGAGAAGGGGCTAGTGGACATCGGCGCACAGTCGAGCCAGGCAGTGACCGGAACGGCGCGCGTCAAGCGCGGCATGGCCGAGATGCTCAAAGGCGGCGTCATCATGGACGTCGTCACCCCGGAGCAGGCCCGAATCGCGGAGGGGGCCGGCGCCGTCGCGGTGATGGCGCTGGAGCGAGTACCCGCCGATATCCGTGCCCAGGGCGGCGTCTCGCGGATGAGCGACCCCGACATGATCGAGGGCATCATCTCGGCGGTCACGATCCCGGTGATGGCCAAGGCGCGCATCGGGCATTTCGTCGAGGCGCAGATCCTGCAGAGCCTCGGCGTGGACTACGTCGACGAATCCGAAGTGCTGACGCCCGCCGACTACACCCACCACATCGACAAGTGGAAGTTCACCGTGCCGTTCGTGTGCGGGGCGACCAATCTCGGCGAGGCGCTGCGGCGCATCAACGAGGGCGCGGCGATGATCCGGTCCAAGGGCGAGGCCGGCACGGGTGACGTGTCCAACGCGACCACCCACATGCGCGCCATCGGCGGCGAGATCCGTCGCCTGACGTCATTGGCGCAAGACGAATTATTCGTTGCGGCAAAGGAATTGCAAGCACCCTACGAGCTCGTTGTCGAGGTGGCCCGGGCCGGCAAGCTGCCGGTCACGCTGTTCACCGCCGGCGGCATCGCTACTCCCGCCGACGCCGCGATGATGATGCAACTCGGCGCCGAGGGAGTGTTCGTCGGTTCCGGGATTTTCAAGTCGGGCGATCCCGCGCAGCGCGCCGCCGCGATCGTCAAGGCCACCACGTTCTTCGACGATCCGGACGTGCTGGCCAAGGTCTCTCGTGGCCTGGGCGAGGCGATGGTGGGCATCAACGTCGAGCAGCTCGCGCAGCCCCATCGCCTGGCCGACCGCGGCTGGTAACGGCGATGAGCGCTCGCGCGAAGAGCAGACGGCGATAGCGTGTCGATCGAAAAGATCCTCGATCTCGAGCAACTCGAGGTCAACATCTACCGGGGGAGCATCTTCAGCCCGGCAGCGGGATTTCTGCAACGCACCTTCGGCGGACACGTGGCCGGTCAGTCGCTCGTGTCGGCCGTGCGGACGGTGGACGCGCGATACCAGGTGCACTCGTTGCACGGCTACTTCCTGCGGCCCGGGGACCCCAGAGAGCCAACGGTTTTCATCGTCGAGCGCACCCGCGACGGCGGCTCGTTCGCCACCAGGCGGGTCAACGCCATTCAGCATGGGGAAATCATCTTCAGCATGGGGGCGTCCTTCCAGACCGATCAGGAAGGCATCCACCACCAGGACCCGATGCCGGCCGCGCCGCCACCCGACGGTCTGCCGGGGTTGGACTCGATCAAGGTTTTCGACGATGCCGGGTTCAAGCAGTTCGAGGAGTGGGACGTCTGCATCGTCCCGCGGGAACGCCTGGAGTTGTTGCCCGGCAAGGCATCTCAGCAGCAAGTATGGTTTCGTCATCGCGATCCGCTGCCGGACGACCCGGTGCTGCACATCTGCGCGCTGGCCTACATGAGCGACCTCACGCTGCTGGGCTCCGCGCAGGTCACGCACCTCGACGTGCGTGAGCATCTGCAGGTCGCCTCGCTGGATCACGCGATGTGGTTCATGCGGGCGTTCCGGGCCGACGAGTGGCTGCTCTACGACCAGTCCTCGCCGTCGGCCAGCGGCGGCCGCTCGCTGTGCCAAGGAAAGATCTTCACCCAGTCCGGCGAGATGGTCGCGGCGGTCATGCAGGAGGGGCTGACCCGCTTCAAGCGCGGATACCAGCCGTGAGCCGCCCGAGAGTCGGCGTGTTGGCGCTGCAAGGCGACACTCGCGAGCATCTGGCAGCGCTGCGCGAGGCTGGAGCCGAGTCGCTGCCGGTGCGTCGCCGCAGCGAGATCGAGGCGATCGACGGGCTGGTCATTCCGGGCGGGGAATCCACCACGATGAGCCACTTGCTGCTCGACCTCGACCTGCTCGAACCGTTGCGGGCGCGGCTGGCCGACGGGCTTCCGGCCTACGGCGCGTGCGCCGGCATGATCATGCTGGCCAGCGAAATCCTTGACGCCGGCGTCAACGGACGGCAGGCGCTGCCGTTATGCGCGATCGATATAACCGTGCGGCGCAACGCTTTTGGACGTCAGGTCGATTCGTTCGAAGGAGATGTCGAGTTCACGGGTCTAAACGGCCCGGTGCGGGCGGTGTTCATCCGGGCACCGTGGGTCGAGCGAGTCGGTGACGGCGTGCAGGTGCTGGCCCGGGCCGCGGGACACGCAGTCGCGGTCCGGCAGGGGGCCGTGCTGGCGACCGCATTTCATCCCGAGATGACGGGGGACCGGCGCATCCACCAGCTGTTCGTCGACATCGTCAGGGGCCGGAACTAGCGCGTGCTCTCATCCGGGGTGTTGCGCTGGGACTGGTGCAAGCCCGGTGCGTCCGGGTCGTCGTGCTGGTGCTCCAACTGTTCTTGCACCTGACGCTGTTCCTCGGTCGACTTCGTCGCGTCCTCGGGTTCTTTCGGCTGATTCACGTTCTCCAGGTTCTCCCAAACCTCGCGCTTCGAAACCCAGTGCACATCCAGCCACATCAGCACCAGCGGCGCGGGGTGATGATGAGTGCGAAAAGCGATAGCGCATGCGATATCGCTTCGGCGGCCGGACATAGCCCGGGTTTCCTGTGCCGGCTGGGGGTTCTGCGCCGGATGGGGAAGTCGCCGCGGAGCCCGCCCCGATCGTCCAAGTAGAATCGTCTGGCCTGTAGACAAAGAGCGATGAGATAGGACGGCTAGGACTTTTTATGAGCGGCCATTCCAAGTGGGCCACCACGAAGCACCAGAAGGCCGTCAAGGACGCGCGCCGTGGCAAGGAGTTCGCCCGGCTGATCAAGAACATCGAGGTCGCGGCGCGTACCGGCGGCGGTGACCCGGCGGGCAATCCGACGCTGTACGACGCCATTCAGAAGGCGAAGAAGACCTCGGTGCCCAACGACAACATCGAGCGGGCCCGAAAGCGGGGCGCGGGCGAGGAAGCCGGCGGCGCCGAGTACCAGACGATCATGTACGAGGGCTACGGGCCCAACGGGGTTGCGGTGCTGATCGAATGTCTGACCGACAACCGCAACCGCGCGGCCGGGGAGGTCCGGGTGGCGGTGACCCGCAACGGCGGCAACATGGCCGATCCGGGATCGGTGTCCTACCTGTTCACCCGCAAGGGCGTCGTCACGCTGGAAAAGAACGGCCTGTCCGAGGACGACGTGCTCACGGCGGTGCTGGAGGCCGGCGCCGAAGACGTCAACGACCTGGGTGACAGCTTCGAGGTGATCTCGGAGCCGACCGATCTGGTCGCGGTGCGCACCGCGCTGCAGGACGCCGGCATCGACTACGACTCGGCCGAGGCCAGCTTCCAGCCGTCGGTCAGCGTGCCGGTCGACGTCGACGGCGCCCGGAAGGTGTTCAAGCTGGTGGACGCCCTGGAAGACAGCGACGACGTGCAGAACGTGTGGACCAACGTCGACCTGTCGGACGAGGTGTTGGCCGCTCTCGACGAGGAGTAGTTCGGCACATCTGTCCCACGCGTCTCTGGCTCAGGTGACACACTTTTTGCCCGCCTCTGAGCGACAAACCACCGTGTCGCTCAGAGGCGGGCAAAGACCTCTATGCCTCCCGTTGGGTACGGGAGTGGCAGAGGTGACGCAGCAGGCCCGGCTAGTCGTACCCGTGCCGCATGTCCTCGACGATGCGCGGGTTGTCCAGTGTGGACGGTTCGAGCGGGCGCGGCGCGATGTCGTCGGAGAACACCGTCGCGGCTTGCAGAACCGGTGGGCTGAGGTAGCGCAGCGGCGGGGCGTCGGCGGGCATGGTGGGTATCGGCGCGGCCGTACCGTCCGGGCCGGGGCGCGCCAGCACGAAACCCCAGTCGCCGAACGTCGGCACATGCACGTGGTAGGGCGTGACCGCATACCCCGCGGACCGCATGGTGGACACCGTTCGCCAGAACGCGGTCGGCGTGGAAAACGGGCTGCCTGCCTGGACCACGACCAGTCCATCGGGTGAAAGTGCATGCGCGACAAGGGCATAGAACTCAGTTGAATACAGGCGGCCCAGCACTGGTGTGTCCGGGTCGGGCAGGTCGACGATGACGGCGTCGAAGCCCCCGGCCGGGCGCAACTGCGGATGCGTCGCCCGAAGCCAGCGCATCGCGTCGTCGATCACGACGGAAACCCGAGGGTTGTCCAGCGCGCCGGCATTGGCCTCGCGCAGGGTGGTGCGGGCGATCTCGATCACGGCGGGGTCGAGCTCGACCTGCACGATCTTGTCGATTCTGTTCTGCCGCAGTAATTCTCGTGCTGCCAGGCCGTCGCCACCGCCCAGTACCAGCACCGAGCGCGCGCCCTTGCCGAGCGCGGGGTAGACGAGGCTTTCGGTGTATCGGTATTCGTCCCGGGTGGAGAACTGCAGGCCGCCGTCCAGGTAGAGCCGGGTGTCGTTGTCGCGTCGAGTCACGACAATTTCCTGGTAGGCGGTATGCCGGTAGGCGATGATCGGGTCTGCGTAAAGCCTTTGGCGGCTTGTCGTTTCGATGTCATGCGCGTGCACCAGTAGCACCACTAGCAGCCCGAGGGCCGTGGCGAGAGCGCACAGTGCCGTTGCCAGCTGTGCTGTGGAGATAACGCGCCGCAGCAGGAACATCGCCACGATGGCCGCCGCGACCAGGTTGACGACGCCGGTGGCCGCCGCGCCGCGGATCATCCCGAGATGCGGCAGCAGCGCGAACGGCCAGACCAATCCGCCGACCAACGCCCCCAGATAGTCGGCCGCATTGAGGTTGGCCAGTGTGCGGCCGGTGTCGGTCGCCGGATCTACGGAGGCGGTTCGTCTCTGCTGCAACAGCGTCATCAGCAACGGCACCTCGGCGCCGACCAGGCCGCCGATCAGCGCGGTGCCGATCGCCAGCACCCACGTCGACCCGATCGCGCCGTCCAGGAACGCGAACACCGCATACAGCGCCGCCGCGGACAGCCCGCCGATGATGCCCAGCATTGCCTCGACGGCGACGAACATGATGCCCGCGTGCCGTAGTAGCGGCTTGACCAGCAGCGCGCCCACACCCAGCGCCGCGATGTAGCCCGCGACGATCAGTGAGGTGGCGACGATGCCGCCGCCGTTCAGGCTCGCCGACAGCGTCAGCAGCGCCAGTTCGTAAATGATGCCGCACGCCGCGCACGCGGCGACGGCCGCGAGCAGCAGGGCTCGCCAGCGTATCGACGTCTCCGCGGGCCGTGCCGCTTCCCGTGTGGTCGTCATGACACCGCGGCGGCCGTTACTCCTCCGACGGCCAACAGCATCACCGCCACCGCGAACGACCCGGGATGCAGCTCGGCATCGTCGATGTGCTCGTGGAAGCTGCCCGGGATCACCAGACGCAGCGTCAGTAGCGCGATGCCCAACAGGATCACACCCATCAACCCGTACACCGCAACGCCGACGAGGCCCTGACCCAACTGGCTGTAACTGTCGACGACGGCGCTGACAATCACGGTGGTGAGGGCGACATACATTGCGCAGGACACGATTACGGCGTTGGGGCGGCGATCGACGAACACCAGCTGGCGCAGCTTGCCCGGAGTCAACACGTCGACCGTGTAGAAGCCGACGATCAGCACCGCCATTCCGACGACGAAGTACAGCAGTGAAGCGACGACGCCTTTCAGGACGGGGTCGAGGTCCACGTTTCCGATATCGAAGGCGAGGTACATGGTTGTCTCCTTTGTTATTTCGTTCCGCCGGGGCCGCCGGGACTACCGCCGGAGCCGCTGGACGGCGATCCGGGACCGAAGCCGGGACCGAGGAAGATGTAAGAGCCGTGGCTGTATCCGGCGCCGAGGCTTTCGACGCGAATGCTGCACGGGTGGGTGCCATCTGGGCCGACGGTCACGATATTGTCGCTGTAGCGCAGGTATTCGGTGTTGTCGTTGTCCGCGCGCGCCTCGGGCTCCTGATAGTCCGCGATCGTGTCGGCCACCTGGTCCGGCGATCCGCTGCAGAGGTATCGCTTTCCGTTGGCATCGCGGGAGTACTCGCGATAGTTGCTCGCGATATACGACGCAATATTCTTCTGCAGCAATATGATTCCGGCAACCAAGCACACCACCGACGCCGCGGCCAGCCCACCGGCAAGCCAGAACAGGTGTTTGCGGCTCACGGCCGCCACCGGCTCGCAGTGTGGACCACTTCGCCGCCGGAGCCAAGCGGGGTGCGCGGGTACAGGTGCCACGTCTGCCAGCGCCAGCCGGTGCCGTCGGGTTCGGCGGCCAGCACGGTCAGTGCGGCGTCGTCGCCGGGGAAGGTGCCGCCGAGCCAACCGGTTTCGGTCCGGCACCGGTCGCGCAGTTCGCGCGCCAATCGCCGAAACGTCGTCTCGTCGTACGTACCGGTGGCCGATTCCAGCGAATAGCCGCCGGCTTCGGCGCGCTCGGGCAGCTTGCCGGTGTCGCTGTCGGCGGTGCACGACACCTGCTCGGAGAAGGTGCTGGCGGCGTGCTCGATCGTGACGAGATGTGAGGCGCCGAGCACCCCGAGCCGCAGTGCGCCACCGTCGGGATGCCGCAGCGAATGGCTCGCCAGCAGCGGCGGCGCGGGTGCGTTGAGTGCGAGCCGCAGCCTTCTTCCGGACACGTCGGCCGGAGCTACGGCGAGTTGATAGAGCGGCACCGGGCGGCCCTACGGGGAGCCCGGCGCGGGCGCCGGGTAGACGGTGAGCTCCCCCGGCAGCACCGGCTTGCCCGTCGATATCTCCCAGGGTGTGCCGGGTGCCCAGCGCTCGAAGGAGAGCAGCACGCTTTCGTCGGCGTTCGCGCAGTCGACGAACTCCATCTCGCCGCCGGCCGGCAGGCCCGTCGTGCCTTCGGTGGTGTAGGACGCCCGGCCGCGCTCGGACTCCTGAAACGAGATCCCGTCGACCAGGTATTGGTCGCCGGGTTGCAACGTGACGTCCTTGCGGGTAACCCACATGACCAATTCGAGGCGCCCGTCGTCGGATTCGACGGCGAACCAGGTCGGCCGGTCGCCGCCCTCCAGCAGGTGTTCCCACCACACGAACGGTCCCTCGCGGAACGTCACCGACCCGCGGACCACGTAGTCGACCCCGCCATGGCTGACGATGGCGCCCGGCCCCAGCTGCCGGGGCCCGAACTGGGGCATGGCGTCGAAGGCCAGGGGATCACGGCGTCCCCGCGGCCCGGCAGCCGCCTTGGGGCGCCGGGACGCCACGACAAGCACGATGATGGACGCGATGAACAGCACCGCGGCCAGCACCACCAGCACTGTTCCCAACCAGACCCTCCCGTCGCCGCGGCCGTGGAGCGAACGTGGGCCTAAGTTAACAGCTTTTGCCGGGTCCGGAGCCGCAACCTGCCCGGCCCGAAAGTGGCCCGGGCGCCGCGTGTCGGAGTTCGTAGCGGTCGGACCCGACCGCTACGCTATCGAACAGCTGTTCGGGCCACGGTATTTTCAAGAAGTCGACGAAGTTGGAGCATGCTATGCGCGTGATGGGCGTCGACCCCGGACTGACTCGATGCGGGCTTTCGGTCGTCGAAAGCGGGCGCGGCCGACATGTCGTCGCGCTGGACGTCGACGTGGTCCGCACCCCGTCGGATGCCGCGCTGCCGCAACGACTGCTGGCGATCAGCGACGCCGTCGAGTACTGGCTGGACACGCATCGTCCCGACGTGATCGCGATCGAGCGGGTGTTCTCCCAGCACAATGTGTCGACCGTGATGGGCACCGCGCAGGCCGGCGGCGTGATCGCGCTGGCGGCGGCCAAACGCGATATCGGCGTGCATTTCCACACCCCCAGCGAGGTCAAGGCCGCGGTCACCGGCAACGGTACCGCCGACAAGGCTCAGGTCACCGCGATGGTCACCAGAATCCTTGAGCTGCAAGCCAAACCGACGCCCGCCGACGCCGCCGACGCGCTGGCGCTGGCCATCTGCCATTGCTGGAGAGCGCCGATGCTAGCCCGGATGGCGGCGGCCGAAGCGATGGCCGCCCAGCAGCGCCAGGCCTACCGGGCCAAGTTGGCCGCCAAGGCCAAGGCGGCCAAAGCGGGGGCGGCCCGATGATCGCCTCGGTGCGCGGCGAGGTGCTCGAGGTCGCACTCGATCATGTCGTGATCGAAGCCGCCGGCGTCGGCTACCGGGTGAACGCGACGCCGTCGACGCTGGCCACGCTGCGCCACGGCAGCGAGGCCCGGCTGGTCACCGCGATGATCGTTCGCGAGGATTCGCAGACGCTGTACGGCTTTGTCGACGGCGAGACCCGCGACCTGTTCCTGACGCTGCTGTCCGTGTCGGGCGTCGGCCCGCGGCTGGCCATGGCGACCCTGGCCGTGCATGACGCCGCGGCGCTGCGTCAAGCGCTGGCCGACGGCGACATCACCGCGCTGACCCGGGTGCCCGGCATCGGCAAGCGCGGCGCCGAGCGGATGGTCCTGGAGTTGCGCGACAAGATCTACCCGGCCGGTGCCTCCGCGGCGGCACCCGCGGGCGCTACCGTCAACGGCCACGCGGTGCGCGGTCCCGTGGTCGAGGCGCTCGTTGGCCTGGGCTTCGCGGCCAAGCAGGCCGAGGACGCCACCGACAACGTGCTGGCGGCCAGCCGCGAAAAAGGCGAGCAGGCAACGACTTCCGGTGCATTGCGGGCCGCACTGTCGCTACTGGGTAGGTCCAAATGAGCGACGACGATTCCGAGGACTATTCGGATCGCGACCTGCGCGATGTTTCCGGGGCGCTGGTGTCTGGGGAGGGCGACGTCGACGTCAGTCTTCGGCCCCGCTCGTTGCGGGAGTTCATCGGCCAGTCCCGGGTCCGCGAACAGCTGCAGCTCGTCCTCGAGGGGGCCAAAAACCGTGGCGGCACACCGGATCACATCCTGCTGTCCGGGCCGCCGGGGCTGGGCAAGACGTCGCTGGCGATGATCATCGCCGCCGAGCTGGGGTCCTCGTTGCGGGTGACCTCGGGGCCGGCGCTGGAGCGCGCGGGCGACCTGGCCGCGATGCTGTCCAATCTGGTCGAGCACGATGTGTTGTTCATCGACGAGATTCACCGCATCGCCCGGCCGGCCGAGGAGATGCTCTACCTCGCCATGGAGGACTTCCGGGTCGACGTCGTCGTGGGCAAAGGCCCTGGGGCAACGTCGATTCCGTTGGAGGTGGCGCCGTTCACCCTGGTCGGCGCGACCACCCGGTCCGGCGCCCTGACCGGACCGTTGCGTGATCGCTTCGGTTTCACCGCGCACATGGATTTCTACGAGCCGGCCGATCTGGAGCGGGTGCTGGCCCGTTCGGCCGGGATCCTCGGCATCGAGCTGGGCGCCGACGCGGGCGCGGAGATCGCGCTCCGGTCGAGGGGCACGCCGCGGATCGCCAACCGCCTGCTGCGCCGGGTGCGCGATTTCGCCGAGGTGCGCGCCGACGGGGTGATCACCCGTGACGTCGCCAAGTCCGCGCTGGAGGTCTACGACGTCGACGAGCTCGGGCTCGACCGGCTGGACCGGGCGGTGCTGTCGGCGCTGACCCGCAGCTTCGGCGGTGGTCCCGTCGGCGTTTCGACGCTCGCGGTGGCGGTCGGGGAAGAGGCGGCCACCGTCGAGGAGGTGTGTGAGCCGTTCCTGGTCCGCGCCGGAATGGTCGCGCGCACGCCGCGGGGCCGGGTGGCCACCGCGCAGGCCTGGACTCACCTGGGCATGACACCGCCGGCTGGGGTCACCGGGTTGGCCCAACCGGGGCTATTCGAGTAGGAGGCGCCATGATCACCGCCGGATTGGTATTCGCCGCGCTCGCGGCGTTGCTGCACGTCTATATCTTCACGATGGAGTCGTTGACCTGGACTTCACCCCGGACCCGCGCCACCTTCGGTACGACGCCCGAGGAGGCCGAGACCACCAAGCTGCTCGCGTTCAACCAGGGCTTTTACAACCTCTTCTTGGCGATCGTCGGGGGCATCGGGATCGCTGAAGTCGCGACGGGACACCGGGCGGTCGGAGCCGCGCTTGTCTTCGCCGGGATCGGGTCGATGGCCGCGGCCGCGGTCGTGCTCCTGGTGTCGGCACCGGGCAAGGCCCGGGCCGCGGTCACGCAGGGCGCGTTTCCGTTGATCGCGATCGTGCTGCTGGTGCTCGGCCTGACCACGTAACTGGGGTTACATCCCCGACACCGCCGGGTATCCACGCGATGCTGAAGTAGCCCGGCGTCTATAGGGGGATGTAATGAACCACGCGAAAGAAGGTCAGCCAGGCAGGTTGTGGATGCCACGCTCCCGCGGTGCGGTTTGCGGATTGGTCCTGGTCATCCTCGGTGCTTGGGGTGCGCTGATCCCGTTCGTCGGTCCGCATTTCAACTTCGCTTACACACCCGACAGGCAGTGGGCATGGAGCACGGCTCGTGGCTGGCTCGAGGTCCTACCGGGCGGCGTCACCGCGCTGGGCGGCCTGTTGCTGATCTTTTCCGGAAATCGGATCACCGCGATCGTGGGCGGCTGGCTGGCGGTCCTGGCCGGGGTCTGGTTCGTGATCGGTGGTGAGGTCGCTCCGATCGTGGGGATCGGATCCGTCGGCGACCCGATCGCCGCAACCGCGCGTAAGCGGGCCGCACTGGAGATCTCGTATTTCTCGGGTCTGGGAGCCCTGATCGTCTTCGTCGGTGGCGTCGCGCTCGCACGCCTGGCGGTGCGGCTGGCCAGCGATATCGAAGCCCTCGCGCGAGTGCGGTCGGCGGCGCCGCCGGCCAATGAGCCCGTCTACATGTCCGGGCTGGAAGAGCCGCAGCGTGAGGTGTCACCGGATGCCCTGACCACGCCGGGGGCGGGCCACTACGAGTCCCCCGAAGGCCCGAAGACCGGCGGTTGGCGCAAGAAGCACCGCGCGGACGCCGCGCCCGCATCGGGTGCGTCATACCTGCGCTGGCCGCATCCGCAGAGCTGAGCGGCAATACGCTACCGGCGTGCGTCCTCGGGGTCGAGGGTGTCGAGCAGCCGCTGCATAGTGGCGCACATGTGCGCGAAATCGTCGATGCCCACCAATTCCGACCACCGCGCCTCGATGTCGGCCACCCGGTCGCCCGCGTCGGCAAGTAAGCGTCGGCCGCGATCGGTGAGGTCGATCAGCTTAGCCCGCCCGTCTTGCGGGTCCGGCCGCCGAGTCAGGTAGTCAAGTGCGGCGAGGTCGTTCACCAGTTCGGAGGCAGCCGCGAGACTGAGCTGCGCCCGAGCGGCCAGTTCGGTGAGTCGGATGCCTCCGGTTCCGATGTTGCCGAAGATCTGCAGGTGCGGATCGCGGATATCGCCGTAGCCGCGGTCGGTGCGGGGCGCGGCGAGGTCTTGGCGGAATTGTCGCGTCAACCGCACCAGCAGCTGGCCGACCGCTTGTCGGTCCGTCGGCAGCTCCCTTGACGTCGTCATGCGATCAGACAATACTACGGCTACCGAAGTTTCGGCTTCCGAAGTAATTGGAGTTCTGATGGCCATCGTGGACGAAAACTTCGTAGCCACGTCCCTCGGCCGACTGCACCTGAGGCGAGCCGGAACCGGGCCGACCGCAGTTCTCTGGCATAGCCTGTTCGTCGATTCACGGTCCTGGGGGCCACTATTCAACGCGTTGTCGCATCACCGCACGGTGGTCGCTATCGACGGGCCCTCGCACGGAATGAGCGACCCGGTCGGCCGCGATTTCAGCTTCGGCGAATGCGTACACGCCGCGCTGGAGGCGCTGGACGCGCTGGGAATCGACGAGCCGGTCGACTGGGTCGGCAACGCCTGGGGTGGGCATGTCGGGATCCTGCTCGCCGCGACACAGCCGCACCGGATTCGCACGCTGACCACCATCAGCACGCCCGTTCCGGCGCTGAGTACCCGATACCGCGTGACGCGCGCCTGGCCGTTGGTGGCGGCGTACCGATTGCTCGGTCCGGCTGGATTTCTGTGCGCCGCCCTCGCCGACGCCCTGTTGGGGCCGCACGCCATCGCGACGCACCCCGGTCCGGCCGCCGCGGTGATCGACGCATTCCGGGAGGCCGACCATTCCGCGATGTATCACGCGATGCGCTCGATGATGCTGAAGCGGCCCAATCTCAGCGATCGCCTGCCGAGTGTCGTCGCTCCCACCCTGATGCTGGCGGCCCGTGACGACAACGAAGGCTGGCCGTTGCGGGTGGCCGCGGCGGCCTGCGCGACCATGCCCGACGCGCGCACCGGGGTGATCTCGGGCGGCGGCCGGGTCGCGCCGCTACTGCTGGACGCCGATCCCATCGAGCGGACTTTGGTTGAATTCTGGTCCGAGACAAAGCAGATCGCCAGCCCGTAACGGGCTGGCGATCGGCTTGACGCGGTGGTTAAAGCAGACCAAGCAGCTGTAGGTCGCTGACGTATTTGTTGATGATCGGCGCGGTGATGTGCGGAATGTCTTTGTCCGGGCCGACTTTGGCGTCCTGGACTGCCGCACGGAACCGGTCCGTCGGTGCCATCGACCCATGGATCGGGTGCTCCGGCTTCTGGTAGTTGTGCAGCAGCGGCAAAAGCGATGCGTTGCGCTGCTTTTCGGGCAGCCCCCGCAGGCTGGTCTCGAACCGCTGTAGCCATTCGCCGTAGTCGTCGACGCGCTGGATCGCGCAGCCGTCTTCGATGAGCCAGTCGACGAACTCGTCCATGCCGATGCCGTCGTCGTAGGGGTTCATCACGTGGAAGGTGCGGAACCCGTCAGCGCTTTGGGCACCCAGGGTCGAGATCGCCTCGGCGATGAACTCCACCGGCAGCCCGTCGTAGTGAGCACGCTGCCGCTTACCGTCGGCGTCGGACTCGTAGAAGGACGCGGGCGCGATGCCCGTGGCCACCAGGCTCAGCATCATCCGGGTGAACATGTCGGGCACGTTGAGCTGACCGGCGTAGGTGGTGTCGGCCAGGATCATGTCGCAGCGGAACACCGCCACCGGCAGGCCGCACAGGTCGTTGGCCTCGCGCAGCAACACCTCTCCGGCCCACTTGCTGTTGCCGTAGCCGTTGGCGTAGCTGTCGTTGATCTGCCGGGTCGCGCTGATCTGGCGGATGTCGGCGTCCTCGACGAACGAGCCGGGCTTGATCTGGTCGCCCACCCCGATCGTGGACACGTAGGTGTAGGGCTTCACCTTGCCGGTCAGCGCGATGCGGATCAGCTCGGCGGTGCCCAGGGCGTTGGGGCCGAACAGCTCGCTGTAGGGCAGCACGTGGTTGACCAGCGCGGCAGGGTCGACGATCAGGTCGACGGTGTCGGCCAGCCGTTGCCAGGTCTGCTGATCCAGGCCCAGGTTGGCCTCGCCCTTGTCGCCGGCGATGACCTCGAGGTGGTCGGCGGCCAACTGCTGGTAGTGGGCCAGCAGCTTCGGGTCGCCGCTGTCGAAGGTCGCATCCAGCCGGGCCCGCGCGGCGGCGTCATCCTTGGCGCGGACCAACGCGATCACCTTGCCGTCGACGAGGTCCATGCGCTCGAGCCACTCCAGGGCCAGGTAGCGCCCGAGGAAGCCGGTCGCGCCGGTCAGCAGCACGGTGCGCACCTCGGTGGCGGCCGCGGGCAGCTGCGGCGCGGCAGCCAACGTCGGGGCATCGATGAACTTGTCCAGCGTCAGATCACTGGCGTGCACCTCCACGGCGCCGCGACCGTGCACGGCGGCGAACGTGGGCCGCTTGGTGCCCTGACGCTCGGTCTCGATGTAAGCGGCGATGGCGGCCAGGTCGTTGGCCGGGCTGACGATCACACCCACCGGCACGTCGATGTCGAAGATCTCGTGCAGCAGGTTGCCGAATGTCAACGCCGACAACGAGTCTCCGCCCAGGTCGGTAAAGTGAGCTTCCGGTGACAGGTCGCTACTGGCCGCACCCAGGAGCGCGGCCGCGGCCCGGCTCACCGTCTGCACGACCGGGGCCTCGGCCCCGCTGCGGCGCAGTTCGCTCAGCTCGTCGGCCTGGCTGGCGGCCAGGTCCGCGTAGAGCTGCTCGAGCCGCTCGCCGTATTGCGCCTTGAGCTTCGGCCATGCCAGCTTGCGGATACCGGTCAGCAGACCGTTCTCCAGCGTGAACGGCGTCGTCTCGATGAGGAAGTCGCGCGGCACCTCGTAGGACTGCAGGCCGGCCTCTTTCGCGACGTCCTGCAGGGAATCGGCGATCAGTCCCTTGAGCGCGTCGATTTCGTGGTGAGCCAACGCTTCTTCGGTCGGCACCACGACGGCCAGCAGGTAGGGGTGGGCGCTGTTGCCGTACACGTAGATCTGTTGGATCAGCGGGCTGTTGCCGAACACCGCCTCCAGCTTGGCGACGGTGACGAACTCGCCCTGCGCCAGTTTCAGCACGTTGTTGCGGCGGTCGACGTACACCAGCTTGTCGGGCGCGATCTCGGCGACGACGTCGCCGGTGCGGTAGTAGCCGTCGGGGTCGAACACCCCGGCAGTGACCTCGGGCCGCTTGTAGTAGCCGGGGAACATGTTCTCGGTCTTGAGCAGCAGCTCGCCCCGCGGGTACGGCCGATCGGTGGCGAAGTAGCCCAGATCCGGGACGTCGGCCAGCTTGTAGTCGATGACCGGCGGACGCTGGACCTCGCCGTCGAACAGGACCATGCCGGCTTCGGTGGAGCCGTAGCCGTCCAGCAGGTGCATGTCGAGCAGGGTCTCGACCCAGTTCTTCAGCTCGGGGGAGGTGGGCGCCGACCCCGTCATCGCGAAGATGAACCGTCCGCCCAGCTGGTACTGGCGCATGTCGTCCATCACTTGCGCCTGGTCGACCCCGCGGTCGACCTGCCGCTGGTACTCGGCGAACAGGGTCTCCCAGATGCGCGGCACGAAGTTCATTTCGGTGGGCCGCACCAGCTCGAGGTCCTCCAGCAGGGTGGAGAGGTCACTGCGGGCCGCGAAATACGCGGTTCCGCCGTTGCCGAGGGTGCCGTAGAGGATGCCGCGTCCCATGACGTGGCTCATCGGCATGAAGTTGAGGGTGATCGAGGCGGCGGTCTCGCCGAACCAGTTGCGGCTCGACCGACGCCACATCTTGCCGACGTTGGCCTGGGGATACATCGCACCCTTGGGTGCTCCGGTGCTGCCGGAGGTGTAGATCAACAATGCCAGCGGGTTATCGTCGCCGGCCGCGGCCGCCGGTGTGGCCGGTAGTGCCTGGCCGTGCTCAAGCAGGTCGGTCAGTGTCTCGACGGTGACCGTGGTGTCGGCCAGCCGCGCGCGGCCGCGCTCCACGGCTTCGCGCTCGTCGTCGACCTCGGGACGGTAGTCGAAGACCACGAGCTTGGTGGGCTGGTGGCTGCTGCTCAAGATGAGGTCGACGGCATCGGACAGCTGGTTCACGCTCGCCGCTAACACGACGGGCTCGGTCTCGGCCACGATCGGCTTGAGTTGCGTGAGCGCCGCGCTGGTCTGCAACGGCACCGAGACGGCGCTGATCTGGGCCAGCGCGACGTCGATGGTGGTGAAGTCGATGCTGTTGAAGCCCAGCACGGCGACGCGGTCACCGGCGTGCACCGAGTCGGCGGTCAACGAGCGGGCCAGCGCGCCGACACGTTCGCTCAGCTGCCGATAGGTAATGGTCTCGTAGCGGGGGAGTAGGTCCGCGACGGTGCGGCCGGTCTTGGGGTCTTTGACGAACTCCACGACACGCTGGCCAAGGGCCGGGCGGTCGGCGTAGCCATCGAGCACTGTCTGGATGATCTGCGGAAGGCGCAGTCCAGGCTGCTCGAGGGCCTCGGCGACGGCCGGGTTCGGCTTGGCGGCGGCGAACTGTGGGTCGTTAGCGGTCAGAACCTCAATGCGGCGTTCGAGCCGCTCTTCACGAGTAGTAGTCGGCATAGCAATTCCTTGCATTTCTGAGAAATTCAGGTTGTTGGGCGCCACGCTGCGCTAATGAATAGAACGTTAGCGAAGCTAAAGGTATTCCTCAACGGCTTTCGCCTGACAGTCTGCTGTGAGTTGCGCCACCTGGCGGTAGGGAAGAACGGTGAAGTGTGGATCGGAGTGCTACAAGAGGTGGGACATGGCTAGAGTGCCTGCTGCCGACCGCCCCCCCTACGCCCGGCTCGTCGAGCGTCTTCAGGTGCGGGGTGAGGAGCGCACCCTGCGGCACGGGGTGACGGGCTGTTGGACTTACGGCCCGGACGACGCCCCGTGCACGTTGGTGTTCCTGCACGGGTTGCGCGGCGACCATCACGGGCTGGAGCCGATCGTCGCCCACCTCACCGGTTTACGGGTGGTCGTGCCGGATCTGCCCGGCTTCGGCGCCTCGCCGCCGCTGCGCTACGACCGGCACGACATCGCGGGCTACACGTCGTGGCTGCTCGCGCTGCTGGCCGAGCTTGGCGGCGAGCCGGTGCTGGTCGGTCACTCATTCGGCTCGATCGTTGCCGCCGCCGCGGCGGCGCGGGCCGCGGGCATCGCCGGGCTGGTCCTGGTCAATCCCATCGCCACCTCGGCCCTGCACGGCCCCCGTCGGGGCCTGACCCGGTTGACCGTCGGCTATCACCGGCTCGCTGCGGCGCTGCCGGAGTCCTTGGGCACGGCACTGCTGCGGCACCCGCTGCTCACCCGGATCGCAAGTGCCGCCATGGCCACCACGCCGGATCCGGCGTTGCGTCGTTGGATCCACGCCGAACACGGCCGCTATTTCGCGGGCTTCGCCAACCGCGGGGTGCTGCTGGAGGCCTTCCACGCGTCGATCGGGCACGACGTCGGAGAATTCGCCCCTGACATCGCCGTCCCGACGATGCTGGTGGCCGCCGAGCGCGACGATATCGCGCCCCTGCGCGCACAGCGCGCCCTCGTCGGGCGGTTCCGCGACGCGCGGCTCGTCGTCGTGCCCGGAGTCGGGCACCTGGCCCACTACGAGGCCCCGGCCGCCGTGGCTGCCGCGATCATGGAGTTCGCGTGCGGCTCGTAGTCGACTGCCGGTACGTCACGCCCGAGCGGCACAACGGCATCAGCCGATACACGACCGGGCTGGTGCACGCGCTTGCCGGGCTGCATCCGCTGACGATGCTGATCAGCGACGAACGTCAGCTCGCACACCTGCCGGACATGCCGTGGGCGCGCCTCAGCGCACCCACGAGCATCCGGGAACCGCTGGTGGCCCGCCAGGTCAACCGGCTGGAGCCGGATGTCGTGTTCTCGCCGATGCAGACCATGGGCACGTGGGGGCGGCGCTACGCGCTGGTGCTCACGCTGCACGACCTCATCTACTACCAGCACCGGACACCGCCGCCGGAGTTCGCCGCCCCGATCCGGCTGTTGTGGCGGCTGTACCACCTGGCCTGGTGGCCGCAGCGCCTGCTGCTGGACCGGGCCGACGCCGTGGTCACCGTCTCCGACACCTCGGCTGGGCTCATCGCGGCTCACCGCCTGACCCGACGGCCGGTCGCCGTCGTGCCCAACGCGGCCGATCCCGTGCCGGACCCGATGCGGCTGCCGCGCACCCGCTCGCTGGTCTACATGGGTTCGTTCATGCCCTACAAGAACGTGGAGACGCTGGTGCGGGCGGCTGCGCTGCTGCCGGGTTACCAGTTGCACCTGATGAGCCGGGTCTCGGCGGCCGAGCGCGACCGCCTCACGGCGCTGGGTTCCGGCGGCCCCCGCCTGGTGTTCCACGATGGCGCCGACGACGCCACCTACCGTGAGGTGCTACTCGGGGCGACCGCGCTGGTGACGGCCTCGCGTGCGGAAGGGTTCGGACTGCCGCTGGTCGAGGCGATGGCGTTGGGGACCCCGCTGGTGGTCAGCGACATCCCGGTGTTCCGAGAGGTCGGGGCGGACGCCGCCACCTACGTCGATGCGGACGACGTCGCGGGGTTCGTCCGTGCGGTCCGCGCGCTCGACGACGATGCGACGTTTGCTGTCGCGTCCGCGAAGGCCCGCAAGCGTGCCGCGCACTACTCGTGGGAGCGCTCGGCGCAGGTGTTGCTGACCCTGCTGCGGCGGACGGTCCAGGTCAGGCGACACCGCGGGTGACCCGACCCCGGGCAATCAGGTCGCGGTAGATCCCCTCGAAGCGATCGAGCGTGGCCTCGATGGCGTGCTCGCTCACCAGCTCCCGGCTTGCGGCGCCCATCCGGCTGCGCAGCGCCGGGTCGGCGAGCAGCGTAGCGAGGTGCCGTGAGAGCTCGTGGACGTCACCGGGCCGATACAGCCAGCCGTTGCGGCCGGGGCGCACCAGATGCGGGAGCGCCATCGCCTCTGCCGCGACCACCGGCTTGCCCGATGCCATCGCCTCCAGCGTGGCGAGACTTTGCAGTTCCGCGATGCCGGGCATGCAGAACACCGCGGCGCGGGCGTAGGCGGCCACCAGCTCGTGCTCGGGCACGAATCCGTGGAACCGGACGCGATCGACCACGCCGAGATCGTGGGTCAGCACAGTCCACGCTTCCCGTTCGGGCCCGTCCCCGATCAGCTCGAGGGTGGCGGGAAGGTCGTCGGGCAGCTCAGCGAACGCCCTGATCAGTTCGTCGACCCGCTTCTCCCGGTCCATCCGGCCGACATACAGAATGTTGGGCCCCGAGCCGGGCCCCGGGTCGGGCTGGTAGTGCGCGAGGTCGACCCCGTTGGAGACCGGGATCGCGTCGCTGAGCCCCGTCGAGCCGATGAGCAGCTCAACAGCGCGCGGTGTCGGCGCCGTGACGACGTCGGCCCGGCGGAGGATGTGCGCGAGGTCCTTCCACAGCAGGCGGTAGGCCAACGGTCGCAGCGGCTGCGGGATGGGTACGTGCGCGCTGATGTTCTCCGGGACGACGTGGTGGGTCGCTACCAGCGGAATGTCGCTGCGGACGGCGGCGCGCACGATGTAACGGCCCACCATCCAGGCCGTCTGGGTGTGTACCACGTCCGGGTCGATCTTGGCCGTCAAAGCCGCGGCCGCCCGGCCCGCGTCCCACGGTGTGCACATCCGGAAGTCGGGCCGCCGGAAGTAGGGGCGGGACCGCACATGGTGCAAGGTAACTTTGCTGTCGTCGGCGTCCTGGACGGTCGTGGCGGGCGTCCCGTCCGGCGACGGCGCGACGACGTGGATGTCATGCCCGCGGCCAGCGAGGCCGCCCGCTAATCGCTCGGCGAACCGGGCGGCGCCGTTGACGTCGGGCGGGTAGGTCTCGGCAGCGATGAGCACGCGCAACGCGGAGGGCACGAAATCGGATCCTCTCGAGAGCTGGGGCCCACCGGGCTGCGGTCACCGGTGGTGGGACGGTGAAACCTGCTGAACCCGGATCGGATCCGCGCGGATCTCGAGGGCTGAGCGGGCGGTGGCTTCGGGATGGTGGCGGGCGAGTACGGCCACGCCGACGATGGCGCCGATCGCCGCGGTGATGAGCACGACCCACTGGGTGGGGGAGAGCGCGTTGCCCTCGCCAAGCAAGATGACGCCGAAAAGCACCGCGACGAAGGGATCGACAACGGTCAGGCAGGAGACGACGACCTCGGGCGGCCCGGAGGCAAAAGCCTGCTGGACGAGCCAGCCGCCGGTGAGGATGGCGACCGCGACGGCCGCCACACCTGTCGCGACGGTCGGATCCAGGATGCTGACGCGCCCGGACGTGATCGTCTGGGACACGGTCCGCACGAGCGCCGAGACCAGCCCGAAGGCCGTCGCGCCGGCCATGGCGCAGGCCACGCAGCGCACCCACCCCGTACAGGCCAATCCGACGCCCGCGAGCATCAGCAAGACGAGGCTGACGACCAGACCGGCCAGTGCGGTATCGCATCCGGTCGCGGGCGTGCTGACCGCGGAGCCCGCGGCGGTCGTGACGAACGTCACTACGCAGGTCGCCGAAAGGAGGACGCCGACGAGCATCCCGGCGGTGGGCTTGCGGTGGGTATGCGCCGCGGCGAGGATGACCGCGATGGGTACGGCGAGCACCCCGACCGGCTGGAGCACGGATAGCGGCGCGAACACGAGGGCAATGGCGTGCAGTGTCGAGCCGCCCGCGGCGAGCAGGAGACCCAGCCGCCACAGCGGACTGCGCGTGACGTCGCGCAGGCCGCGCAGCGCTCGTGAACCCGGCAGCGGGACCGGTTCGGCCGTGACCGCACGGTGTTGCAGCACCGCCGCGCACGCGAAAAAGAACGCGGCGACCACGGCGAGCACGAACGGCAACGGGTTGGTCATGCGATTTACCGCGTTAACGGAGTTGCGAGATTTGCGAATGGATTTGACATAGTCGTCAAAATCTTGGACTACACCGGCGCTTTTCGCCACCGGTATGGGCGGATACCGAGTTATCTCTCGGTGACTATTCGCCGTGCACCAAGGAACGGACCGACGATCGGGTGCCGAACGGTCGAAGCAAAGCGCTGGCGGGTCGGCGGCGCACCCGCATCGGCCACCAGAACCAACGCCCGAGCAGGGCCGCGATGGACGGTGTCATTAACGCGCGCACCAATAGCGTGTCGAACAGCAGGCCGAGACCGATGGTTGTGCCGATCTGGCCGATGGCGCGTAGATCGCTGACGACCATGGACGCCATCGTGAACGCGAACACCAGGCCCGCATTCGTCACGACCTTGCCGGTGCCGCCCATCGAACGGATGATGCCGGTGTTCAATCCGGCATGAATCTCCTCCTTGAATCGGGAGACCAGCAGCAGGTTGTAATCGGATCCCACGGCCAACAGAACGATGACGGACATTACCAATACGAGCCAATACAACGGGAAACTCATCACGTGTTGCCAGAACAGCACGGATAGCCCAAAGGAAGCGCCCAAGGACAGCGCGACCGTGCCCACAATGACGGCAGCGGCAACAAAGGCGCGGGTAAGCGCCAACATGATGACGAAAATGAGGCACAGCGACGAAGTGCCCGCGATCAGCAGATCCCACTGGGCTCCCTCCGACGTATCTTTCAAGATGGCCGCGGTTCCCGTCAGGTAAAGCCCGGAATTCGCCTCTGGCGTTGTTTTCAGTGACTCCTCCGCGGCTATACGAATCGGTTCGATACGCGCGATGCCCTCGGCTGTGGAGGGGTCTTGTCGGTGCTCGATGATGAAACGAGCCGCGTGTCCGTCCGACGACAGGAACCCATTCATCGCCCGCCGGAAGTCCTTATTGTCGAAGACGTCGGGCGGCAGATAAAAGGAGTCGTCGTCCCTGGCGGCGTCGAAAGCGTGTGCCATGGCCGTCGGGTTCTCGCTCAGTTGGTTCATCTGGGCGAGAACGCCCGACATGGTGCTGTGCATGGTCAGCATCATGGTTCGCAAGCTGCGCATGGTCGAGATCAGCACGGGTAATTCGGCGTTCAGCTGCGGCATGATCACGTCGATGCGATCGATGTCTGTTGCCAGAGCGGCTAGTTTGTCGCTGATCTCGTCAACGCCATCGAACGAATCGAATAGCGATCTGATCGACCAGCAGAGGGGAATATCGAAGCAGTGTTTTTCCCAGTAGAAGTAACTGCGGATCGGTCGGAAGAAGTCCTCGAAATTTGAAATATTATCGCGTAATTCATCCGTGATCGCCACCGTGTCATGGGTTTCGCCGGCGAGATGATGAGTTGTGCTGGCGAGCTGTTGCATCAGGTCATGGAGACGCTGCGTTATGGTGATCATTTCCGCGATGTCGTCAGCCTGCGTCAGCAGATCTTTCATCCGGTCCTGCTGTTGCTTCATAGATTGCAGCATCGCGGCATTTCGTAAACTGATCTGAAAGGGCAAGGTGCTGTGTTCCAATGGCAGTCCAGTAGGTCGGGTTATCGCCTTTACCCGCCGAATTCCCGGGACGGCCAGCACATCCTTCGCCAGCTTATTCAAGACCAGGAAATCCGCCGGATTTCGCATATCATGGTCCGACTCGATCATCAAAATCTCGGGCTTCATCTGCGCCTGGGAAAAATGGCGTGCCACGGCTAAAAATCCCTGGTTGGCCGGGATCGAGGCGGGCAGATACGCGCGGTCGTCGTAGCTCGCCCGGTATCCCGGCAGCGCCATTAGTCCGACCAGCGCGACTGCCAAGGTCGCGGCGAGAATCGGCGCCGGCCAACGAACGGTCGACGTGCCGATTCGCCGCCATCGGCCAACCTGGATCAGTCTTTTGGGCTCGAACAGACCGAAACGGCTGCCGACGGCCAGGACCGCGGGGCCCAGCGTGAGTGCGACCGCCGTGGTGACCACGATTCCCACGCCGCAGGGCACGCCCAGAGTGTGGAATGACGGCATCCGGGCGAAGGTGAGGCAGAGAATCGCCCCGGCGATCGTCAGTCCGGAGCCGATGATGACGTGCGCGGTTCCCCGATACATCGTGTAGAACCCGGCTCCGGAGTCGGCACCGGCCTGCCGGGCTTCCTGGTAGCGCCCGATGATAAAGATCCCGTAGTCGGTTCCCGCCGCGATGGCCAGCGAGGTCAGCAGGCTGACCGCGAAGGGGGTCAGCCCCATCGCACTGTGATGCACGATCAGCGCGACGGCTCCACGCGCCACAGACAATTCGATACCGACCGTGACCAGCAGCAGCATCACGGTGACGATCGAGCGGTAGACGAAAACCAGAATCAAGAAAACCACGGCGACCGTGGTCAACGTCAGCTTGAGCATCGATGCGCCGCTCCTTTGGCGCAAATCCGCGGCGAACGCGGCGCCCCCGGTGATCCCGACCTTGATCCCGGGCGGTGCCGGCGAACCGTCGACGATCTTGCGGACCGCTTCGATGGATTCGGTGGCCAATGATTCGCCTTGGTTTCCGGCGAGATTTACCTGAACAAGCGCGGCTTTGCCGTCATTGCTTTGCGCGCCCGCGGCAGTGAGTGGATCCCCCCAGAAGTCCTGGATGCTCTGCACGTGTTTCGCGTCGGCCCGCAACGTGCGGATCAAGCCGTCGTAGTACTTGTGCACGGCGTCGTCGAGCGGGTGATCACCCTCCAGCACGATCACCGCGGAACTGTCCGAGTCTCCTTCTTTGAACACCTCGCCGATGTGCTTGGTGGCCCGGTACGAGGGCGCGTCCTTGGGTACCAGCGAGATCGAATGCTCTTCCGATACCGCCTCGAGCGGGGGGACCGCGACAGTGAGGACGACGACAACTCCCAACCAGCCCACAATGATGGGCACCGCAAGCCGCTGGATCATCCGGGCCATGAATGGCTGTTCGGTGTCGGCGTGCGGGGGGATGTCGTTGGTGAATCGGGGTCTCACGTCGAGCGAGGCCTGGTGCACACTGAGCCGCTCTACAGGTCGGCCAGTAGCAGGCGCAGGACGTCCAGTCCCTCGGTGAGCAGGTCGTCGCTGATGGTCAGCGGCGGCAGCAGCCGGATGATGTTGCCGAACATGCCGCAGGTGAGCACGATGACCCCGGCGGCGCCCGCCGCGGTGGCCAGCTTGTTCGTCAGCTCGGCGTCGGGATCGGCGGTTCCGGACTTGACCAGCTCGACGGCCAGCATGGCGCCGCGGCCGCGAACATCGCCGATCCGATCGTCGCCGGCCTGTATCCGCAACAGGATGTCGGTGATCAGGCGCTCGATCTGCTGAGCCCGCTCGACCAGACCATCGTTCTCGATGGTCGCGATGCTGGCCAGGGCCGCGGCGCAGGCAACCGGGTTGCCGCCGAAGGTGCCCCCCAGGCCGCTGACGTGCGGGGCGTCCATGATTTCCGCGCGGCCGGTCACCGCCGACAGTGGCAAGCCACCGGCGATGCCTTTGGCGGTGCAGATCAGGTCGGGCGTGATGCCCTCGTGCTCGCAGGCGAACATCGCGCCGGTGCGCGCGAATCCGCTTTGCACCTCGTCGGCGATGAACACCACGTTGTTCTTGCGGCACCAGTCCACCAGCGTGGGCAGGAATCCCTCGGCCGGCACGATGAACCCGCCCTCGCCCTGGATCGGTTCGATGATGACCGCGGCCAGGTTGTCGGCGCCGACCTGCTTGTCCAACACGCTGATGGTTCGCGCGGCGGCCAGTTCACCGTCGGTGGCCAGCTCCTTGTCGAGCAGCCCATCCCGGTACGGGTAGGACATGGGCGCCCGGTAGACCTCCGGAGCGAACGGGCCGAACCCACTCTTGTAGGGCATGGACTTGGCGGTCAGTGCCATCGTCATGTTGGTGCGACCGTGATAGGCGTGGTCGAATGCCGCCACGGCGGTCTTGCGGGTGTAGGACCGTGCGATCTTGATGGCGTTCTCGACGGCCTCGGCGCCGGAATTGAACAGCACCGAGCGCTTCTCGCCCGCGCCGGGAGTAATCCGGTTCAGCTGTTCGGCGACCGCGATGTAGGACTCGTACGGCGTGACCATGAAGCAGGTGTGGGTGAACTCGGCGACCTGCTCGCGCACCGCGTCCACCACCCGCGGCGAGGAGTTGCCGATCGTGGTGACGGCGATGCCCGAGCCCAGGTCGATGAGCCGGTTTCCGTCGACGTCCTCGACGATGCCGCCGCCGGCCCGGGCGACGAACACGGGCAGGGTGACACCCACGCCATGGGACACCGCCGAGCTGCGGCGTTTGTTCAGCTCCAGCGACCGGGGACCGGGGATTTCGGTAACCAGCCGGCGGGTCTGTTCGAGGCTGGCCACGGCATCCTCCTCCCGGCGGCGCGCGTGTCGCGTCGCGCTGAAAGCCTAACTGTAGGACGGGTCTTGGCGCCTGCCGAGGACTCGGCTCCAGCGCTCAGCCCGGGCGGGCCGCGCAGGTGCCGGTTGGTTGCGACCCGTGGCCTGCCAGACTGGACGGGCACACTGGACCCTCGAATACCCAGCAATACCGATACGAAAGACAGGCGCGTTCGATGGAGAGTTTGGTTTTGTTCCTGCCGTTCCTGCTCATCATGGGCGGGTTCATGTACCTGGCGTCGCGTCGCCAGAAGCGCGCGATGCAAGCCACCATCGACCTGCACGAATCGTTGCAGCCAGGGGATCGCGTGCACACGACGTCCGGCATGGAGGCCACCGTCGTCGCGCTGACCGATGAAACAGTCGAGCTCGAGATCGCGCCCGGCGTGGTGACCACCTGGATGAAGCTGGCCATCCGCGACAAGGTCCTGCCGGAGGACGACTTCGACGAGGACGACGACTTGCAAGAATCCGACGGTGCTCAGGGTCCCGCTGACGGGAGTCGCGTGACCAAAGATCAATGACCATCCCGGTCCGATGAGCGGTTTCCGCGCAGCGGACACGTAGGCTCTGTCGGGGTAAGAAACCGATTACCAAGGAGATATAAGGAAAGTGGCATCGTCTTCGGCGCCGGTGCACCCCGCCCGCTACCTGTCGGTTTTCTTGTTCTTGCTGATCGCCGTCTATCTGTTGGTGTTTCTCACCGGGGACAAGCATGCCGCCCCGAAGCTCGGCATCGATCTGCAGGGCGGTACCCGGGTCACGTTGACCGCGCGTACCCCGGACGGCTCGCGCCCGAGCCGGGACGCGCTGGCGCAGGCACAGCAGATCATCAGCGCGCGCGTCAACGGCCTGGGCGTCTCCGGTTCCGAGGTCGTGGTCGACGGCGACAACCTGGTCATCACCGTGCCCGGCAACGACGGCAACGAGGCCCGCAACCTGGGACAGACCGCCCGGCTCTACATCCGCCCGGTGCTCAACTCCAGTCCGTCTCAAGCAGCCGAACCCAAGCCCCCGGCCCAGCCGCCGGCCGGTGCCCCGCCCGGTGGTCCCGGGGTTCCGGGGGCTCCGGCGCCCGGTACCGAACCGGCGCCCGGCCAGCCCGCGCCTCCGCCCGCCGGCCAGCCCGCGCCTCCGGCCGCCGGGCAGCCCGCGCCTCCGCCGGCCGGCCGGCCGGCGCCGCAACCGCGTCCTTACCCGCAGGACCCGCCGCCGACCCCCGCGCCGAGTCCCGCACCGGCCCAGGGCGGCAGTGCGCCGGCGCCGGCGCCCGGAGCACCGGCCGCCGACGCGCCGCCACCCGAGGCGCCCGCGCCGCCCGACCCGCGCAAGGATCTCGCCGAGCGCATCCAGGCGATGAAGGATTTTCGGCAGAGCGCCAACCCCTACATTCAGATGGTTGCCATGCGGTGGGTCGCCGCCCACTGCGACAAAGAGGACATTCTGGCCGGCAACGACGACCCGACCCTGCCCCTGATCACCTGCTCGACCGACCACAAGTTCGTTTACCTGCTGGGGCCGTCGATCATCAGCGGCGATCAGATCCAGGACGCCAGCTCGACCATGAACCAGCGCGGCATCGGTTACGTCGTCGATCTTCAGTTCAGGCCTGCCGCGGCGAACACGTGGGCGGACTTCACCGCCGCCCACATCGGTACCCAGACCGCGTTCACGCTGGACTCCCAGGTCGTCAGCGCGCCGATGATCCAGGAAGCGATCCCGGGCGGCCGTACCCAGATCTCGGGTGGTGATCCGCCGTTCACCGCCTCGACCGCCAAGCAGCTGGCCAACGTGTTGAAGTACGGGTCGCTGCCGCTGTCGTTCGAGTCGTCGGAAGCTCAAACCGTTTCGGCGACACTGGGATTGACCTCGCTGCGAGCGGGGCTGATCGCGGGTGGGATCGGTTTGATCCTGGTGTTGCTGTACTCGCTGCTGTATTACCGGGCGCTGGGGCTGCTGACGGCGCTATCCCTCGTTGCTTCCGGTGCAATGATTTTCGCGATCTTGGTGATCCTGGGCCGTCAGATCAACTACACCCTGGACCTGGCGGGTATCGCGGGTCTGATCATCGGCATCGGTACCACCGCCGACTCGTTCGTGGTGTTCTTCGAGCGCATCAAAGACGAGATCCGCGAAGGGCGTACGTTCCGGTCGGCGGTGCCGCGAGGCTGGGTACGGGCCCGCAAGACGATCGTGTCGGGTAACGCCGTCACCTTCCTGGCCGCCGCGGTGCTGTACGCCCTGGCGATCGGTCAGGTGCGGGGATTCGCTTTCACCTTGGGCCTGACCACGGTCCTCGACATCGTGGTGGTGTTCCTGGTGACCTGGCCGTTGGTGTTCCTGGCCTCCAAATCTCCGACACTGGCAAAGCCCGCATACAACGGCCTGGGAGCTGTCCAGCGGGTCGCCCGCGAGCGCGGGGCTTCGTCGAAAGTGAAGACGGGACGGGGATAGCGCGATGACCTCTCAAGGAAAGACCGGCTCCGGGGCCAAGGACGACAAGGCCGACACCGACAAGGCCGAGACCAACGCGACCGACATCACCGAGGCGGCCGAAATCACCGAAGCCAGTGACGACGCGGTTGAGTTGACGTCCGACTCGACCGCGCAGCCCCCGCAGCACAGCTTTATCTCCCGGCTCTACACCGGCACCGGTGCCTTCGAGGTGGTCGGGCGGCGGCGGCTGTGGTACGGCATCAGCGCGGCGATCGTCGTCATCGCGATCGCCAGCATCCTGCTGCGTGGCTTCACTTTCGGGATCGACTTCAAGGGCGGGACCACGGTCTCGTTCCCGCGCGGCAATACGCAGACGTCGCAGGTGCAGGACGTGTTCAAGAAGACGCTGGGCCGCGACCCTCAATCGGTGGTCATCGTCGGCAACGGCGCTTCGGCGACGGTGCAGATCAGCTCCGAAACGCTGTCCAACGACCAGACCTCCAAACTGCGCAACGCGCTGTTCGACGCGTTCGGGCCCAAGGGCACCGACGGCAAGCCGAATAAGGCGGCCATCAGCGACTCGGCGGTATCGGAGACCTGGGGCGACCAGATCACCAAGAAGGCGCTGCTCGCGCTGGGCGTGTTCCTGGTGATGGTCGGCATTTACATCATGGTGCGCTATGAGCGCTACATGTCCATCTCGGCGCTGACGACCATGGTTTTCGACCTGACCGTGACCGCCGGCGTGTATTCACTGGTGGGCTTCGAGGTCAGCCCCGCCACCGTCATCGGCCTGCTGACCATCCTCGGGTTCTCGCTGTACGACACTGTCATCGTGTTCGACAAGGTCGAGGAGAACACCAAAGACTTCCAGCACACCAACCGGCGCACCTTCGCCGAGGAAGCCAACCTGGCGATCAACCAGACCTTCATGCGCTCGATCAACACCAGCCTGATCTCGGTGCTGCCGGTGCTGGCGCTGATGGTGGTGGCGGTCTGGCTGCTGGGCGTCGGCACCCTGAAAGACCTGGCGCTGGTGCAGCTGGTCGGCATCCTGGTCGGCACCTACTCATCGATCTTCTTCGCCACCCCGCTGCTGGTCTCACTGCGCGAGCGCACGGACCTGGTGCGGTCCCACACCCGCCGGGTGATCAAACGGCGCAAGCCCGGCACCCCGGAGCAGGCGGGCAGCTCCGGCGAAGACGTATCCGACACCACGCAGGAGACCAAGAAAGCCGCCTCCGCGCCGGCCGGACCCGCGCCAAGCAAGCCGGCACCGGGTGCCCGCCCCGTGCGCCCCACCGGTACCCGGCGCCCGAGCGGCAAGCGAAACGCCGGCCGGCGGTAGCCGAGATGCTGAAGCGGGCGGCGGCCGCTGCCCTGGCTACGCCGCTCGCCGTCGCGTTGACGCTGACCGGATGCTCGGGGAGCGCCGCCTCGCAAATCGACTACGTCGTCGACGGCCCGCTGAGCAGCTACAACGCCAACACCACCGCCGGCTTCGCATCGGCCGGGGCGCAGGCGTTTGCCCGCACACTGACCGGGTTCGGCTATCACGGCCCCGACGGACAGGTCGTCGCCGACCACGACTTCGGCAGTGTCTCGGTGGTGAGCGGTTCCCCGCTGGTGCTCGACTATCAGATCGCCGACAACGCGGTCTACTCCGATGGCAAGCCGGTGACCTGCGACGACCTGGTGCTCGCCTGGGCCGCTCAGTCGGGCCGGTTTCCCGGGTTCGACGCCGCCACCCAGGCGGGCTACGTCGACATCGCCAACATCGAATGCACACCGGGGCAGAAGAAGGCGCGGGTGTCATTCGTCCCGGACCGCGGCATCGTCGACTACGCCCAGCTGTTCGCCGCGACCACGATGATGCCGTCCCACGTCATCGCCGACCAGCTGAATATCGACGTGACCGCGACGCTGCTCAGCGACAACGCGCCCTCGGTCGCGCAGATCGCGCAACTGTGGAACACCACGTGGGACCTCAAACCCGGTCTCAAACACGACGACATCGCCAAACGCTTCCCGTCGTCGGGACCGTACCGAATCGAATCCGTCCTGGACGACGGTGCCGTGGTGCTCGTCGCCAACGACCGGTGGTGGGGTCCCAAGGCCATCACCAAGCGGATCACCGTCTCGCCGGAGGCCCCCGACATCCAGGACCGGGTCAATAACCGCAGCGTCGACGTGGTGGATGTCGCGGCCGGGTCTCCGGGAACGTTGGCGACCCCGGACAATTACGAGCGCACCGATTCCGCGTCGGCGGGCATCGAGCAGCTGATCTTCGCGCCGCAAGGGCCGCTGGCGCAGGCCACCGCCCGCCGCGCATTCGCGCTGTGTACGCCCCGTGACGCGATCGCGCACGATGCGGGAGTCCCGATCGCCAACTCGCGGCTGTCTCCGGTGGCTGAGGACGCCGTCGCACAGGCCGACGGTGCCGCCGAGGCCGGCCCGTTCAACAAGGCGGACCTCGTCGCGGCCCGGGCTGCGCTGGGCGGTGCGCCGTTGTCGGTGCGGATCGGCTACCAGGGCCCCAACGCCCGGCTCGCGGTCACTGTCGGGACCATCACGAAGTCGTGCGCCGCGGCCGGCATCAACGTCGCAGGCGTCACGCTGGACACGTCCGGACCGCAGGCGCTCAAGGACGGAAAGATCGACGTCCTGCTGGCCAGCACCGGCGGGGCCGGCGGCAGCGGATCCACCGGATCCTCGGCGATGGACGCCTACGACCTGCACAGCGGCAACGGCAATAACCTGTCGGGTTACGCGAACCCGCAGGTCGACGGCGTAATCGGTGCCCTTGCGGTGTCTGGCGACCCGGCCGAGCGCGTTCGGCTGCTTGCCGACGCAGCGCCGGTACTGTGGGGTGATATGCCGACATTGCCCCTCTATCGGCAGCAGCGCACGTTGCTGATGTCGAAGAAGATGTACGCAGTCAGCGCGAATCCAACCCGTTGGGGCGCGGGCTGGAACATGGACCGATGGGCTTTGATGCAGTGACGGGTATTCAAGAAGACGCGGCGCTTGCCGACCTCATCGAGTCGTTGACCCGCGACGTCTGCGACTTTCCGAAGCCGGGGGTCCGGTTCAAGGACCTCACCCCGCTGTTCGCCGACCGGACGGCGATGGGCGCGGTGATCGACGCGCTGGCCGAGATCGTCGGCGGCGCCGACCTGGTGGCCGGGATCGAATCCCGGGGGTCTTTGGTGGCCGCTGCCGTCGCCGCCCGGCTCGGCACGGGCGTGCTGTCCATCCGCAAGGAAGGCAAGCTGCCGCCGCCGGTCCTCCGCGAGAAGTACATCCGGGAGTATGGTCCCGCCGCGATCGAGATCCCGGCCGACGGTCTCGAATTGCGCGGCACCAGCATCGTGATCATCGATGACGTTCTGGCCACCGGCGGCACCCTCGGCGCGGCCAACCGGTTGCTCGAGCGCGCCCACGCGAACGTGACCGGTGCGGCGGTGCTCGTGGAAATCACCGACCTGGGCGGTCGGCAGGCGGTAGCGCCGTTGCCGGTAGACACCTTGAGCCGCGTATAGGCCCCGCGACGATTCGGGCCGGATCGGCTTGAGGGGGAGTGGGGCGATGAGACTTAGGGATATCCTCGAGGTCGGAGGTGACTAACGTGGCGGACGAGCAAAGCACGGCGCAAGCTGTTGCGCCGCCCATAGAGTCGCCAGTATCGCAGCCCGTTGAGACGCCGGAGCCACCGACCGAAACCCTGAAGACGGCCAGCAGCGCGTCCCGTCGCGTCCGGGCCCGCCTGGCCCGGCGGATGACCGCCCAGCGCAGCGCGCTCAATCCTGTGCTCGAGCCGCTGGTGGCGGTGCACCGGGAGATCTATCCCAAGGCGAATCTGTCGATGCTCAACCGGGCGTTCGAGGTCGCCGACCAACGCCACGCCACTCAATTGCGCCATTCCGGTGATCCCTACATCACCCACCCGCTGGCCGTCGCCAACATTCTCGCCGAATTGGGCATGGACACCACGACTTTGGTGGCCGCGCTGCTGCACGACACCGTCGAGGACACCGGCTACACGCTGGAGGCTTTGAGCGAGGAGTTCGGCGAAGAGGTGGGCCATCTGGTCGACGGGGTGACCAAGCTGGACCGCGTCGAGTTGGGCAACGCCGCGGAAGGCGAGACCATCCGCAAGATGATCACCGCGATGGCACGGGACCCGCGGGTGCTGGTGATCAAGGTGGCCGACCGGCTGCACAACATGCGGACGATGCGCTTCCTGCCGCCGGAAAAGCAGGCGCGCAAGGCGCGCGAGACGTTGGAAGTCATTGCCCCCCTGGCACATCGGCTGGGTATGGCCAGCGTCAAGTGGGAGCTGGAAGACCTGTCATTCGCGATCCTGCACCCCAAGAAATACGAAGAGATCGTTCGCCTGGTCGCGGGGCGCGCGCCGTCCCGGGATACCTATCTGGCCAAGGTTCGCGCCGAAATCGTTGCCACGCTGAACGCGTCGAAAATCAAGGCGACGGTGGAGGGCCGGCCCAAGCATTACTGGTCGATCTACCAGAAGATGATCGTCAAGGGGCGCGACTTCGACGACATCCACGACCTGGTCGGCGTCCGCATCCTGTGCGACGAGATCCGGGACTGCTACGCGGCTGTGGGCGTGGTGCATTCGCTGTGGCAGCCGATGGCGGGACGATTCAAGGATTACATCGCCCAGCCCAGATACGGTGTCTACCAATCACTGCACACCACGGTCGTCGGGCCGGAAGGCAAGCCCCTGGAAGTGCAGATCCGTAGCCGCGACATGCACCGCACCGCCGAATACGGCATCGCCGCGCACTGGCGCTACAAGGAAGCCAAGGGCCGCAACGGTGTTCCGCATCCGCATGCCGCCGCCGAGATCGACGACATGGCGTGGATGCGACAGCTGCTCGACTGGCAACGTGAGGCGGCGGACCCGGGTGAGTTCTTGGAGTCGTTGCGTTACGACCTTGCGGCGCAAGAGATTTTCGTATTCACCCCCAAGGGGGATGTCATCACGCTGGCGACCGGGTCGACGCCGGTGGATTTCGCCTACGCGGTACACACCGAGGTCGGCCATCGGTGCATCGGCGCCCGGGTCAACGGGCGACTGGTCGCGCTGGAACGCAAGCTCGAAAACGGGGAAGTCGTCGAGGTGTTCACCTCAAAGGCGCCCAACGCCGGGCCGTCGCGGGACTGGCAGCAGTTTGTGGTGTCGCCGCGGGCCAAGGCGAAGATCCGGCAATGGTTTGCCAAGGAGCGTCGTGAGGAGGCGCTGGAGGCCGGCAAAGAGGCGATGGCCCGCGAAGTGCGCCGAGGCGGACTTCCGTTGCAGCGCTTGGTCAATGGTGATTCCATGTCGGCGGTCGCCCGCGAGCTGCACTATACCGATGTGTCCGCGATGTACACCGCGATCGGTGAGGGACACGTGTCGGCGCGTCACGTGGTGCAGCGGCTGCTGGCTGAGCTCGGCGGTATCGACCAGGCCGAAGAGGAGCTTGCCGAAAGGTCCACGCCGACAACGATGTTGCGCCGTCCGCGCAGCACCGATGACGTCGGTGTCTCGGTTCCGGGGGCTCCGGGCGTGCTGAGCAAGCTGGCAAAATGCTGCACACCCGTGCCGGGCGACCAGATCATGGGCTTCGTCACCCGCGGCGGTGGCGTCAGCGTGCACCGCACCGACTGCACCAACGCCGCGTCACTGCAGCAGCAGGCCGAACGCATCATCGAGGTGCTCTGGGCCCCGTCGCCGTCCTCGGTGTTCCTGGTCGCCATTCAGGTCGAGGCACTCGACCGGCACCGGCTGCTGTCGGATGTCACGCGAGTGCTGGCCGACGAGAAAGTCAACATCCTCTCTGCGTCGGTCACCACCTCGGGTGACCGAGTTGCGATCAGCCGCTTCACCTTTGAGATGGGCGACCCCAAGCATCTCGGGCATCTGCTCAACGTCGTGCGCAATGTCGAAGGCGTCTACGACGTCTACCGCGTGACTTCTGCCGCCTAGGGCCGCCTAGGGCGGCATTGCCCGGACTCAGCCGAGCCGCACCGCGGTGATCGTGACCGTGTTGGAGGGAAGGCCGTCGTCGGTGTTGCCGAGAACGCCCGCCTTGACGATCTTGTCGATCGTCGCCAGGCCCGCTTCGTCGACCGTGCCGAAGATGGTGAAGGTCGGCTCCGACACGCTGTCCTTGTAGAACATGTTGAATTGGCTCTGGTTGGTGTCCGGCGCCAGACCGTTGGCCATCGTCAAGGTGCCGCGCGGATACAACACGGGCTCTTTGAGCGCGGGGTCATTCGGGGGGAACTGGTTGACGGGGTACTCGTCGGCATACTGATAGCCGGGGCCGCCACTTCCCTCGTTCTCCGGACCGCCACACTGCAGGAGCCCGAAGTCGGACTGGGTGATCAGCCTGCCGCACTGGGTCCCGTTGAAGAACTGCTGCTTCACCAGGCTGACGAAGCTGTTCACCGTGCACGGCGCCTTGGCGTTGTCGAGTCCGATGCCGATATCACCGACATTGGTGGAGATCGTCGCCCTGATCACGGGCGGATCGGTGGACACGCTGCCGGACGGTGGCGGGGTAGCCGGCTTGAGTGCCGGATCCGCAGTGGGCGGGTATTGGCAGTTGGCACCCAGGTCGGGTGGCGGGGCAAACGCCGGCAACGCCGGAACGGGCGCGCCGGGCCCGACTCCCGGCCGGGGCGCCCTGGTGTGGACCGGGAAGCGCACCGCGGTACTGGTCGCGGTCGTCGACGATCCGCCGCTGCTGTGGGTCACGAGGACAACGACCAGCGCGACTACTGCCGCCAGCACCAGGACGGATCCGCCGACGATGGCTATGGTCACCCGCCGTTGATTCGTCGGCTGGGGGTCCCGCTGGGACGGGCCCGCCGGTGTGGGTTCGGGCTGGGGTACCGGTTGCGAGGGGGCTGGCGGTGGCGACATGCTCCACGCCGCCGTCTCGCCGTCGGCGAGCGCCGCTCGAGCGGCTTGCGCCAGTTCCAGTGCCGTCCGGTACCGCTGCTCGACGTCCTTGGCCATTCCCCGAGCGACTACGGCATCGAGGGCGGGTGACACGCCGGGTGCGGTGAACGAGGCCCGCGGCGGCGGGGTGTTCAGGTGCGCGTTGATCTGTTCCTCGAAGGTGTCGCCGGGGTAGGGCAGGTGTCCGGTCAGGCATTCGTAGAGGACGCAGGCCAGCGCGTAGATGTCGGCGCGGTGATCGGTCATGCCGCGGAAGCGCTCGGGCGCCATGTAGGCCATCGTGCCCATTGTGTGTCCGGTGTGCGTCAGCACGGTGTCGGCGGCGGTGCGGGCGAGCCCGAAGTCGATCAGGTAGACGAAGTCGCGGCTGGACACCAGGATGTTGGATGGCTTGACGTCGCGGTGGATCAATCCGACCTCGTGGGCCGTATCCAGTGCTGCCGCAACCTGTTCGACGATCGCGACGGCACGTTCGGGGCTGAGCCGTCCGCCGTTTTCGCTGATGTACTGGAGCAGGTCGCGGCCCTCGATCAGGCGCATGTCGACGTACAGTCGGCCGTCGATCTCGCCGTAGCTGTGGATCGGCACCAGGTGGGGGTCGTTCAGGCTGGCCGCTATCCGCGCCTCGCGCCGGAAGCGTTGCTGATACTCCTCGTCCTCCGCCAGATGCGCCGGCAGCACCTTGAGCGCGACAACCCGATCGGTGACGGTGTCGTGGGCACGAAACACCTGTCCCATGCCGCCCCGCCCCAGCAGGCCCTGTAATTCGTAATGCCCGAATACGTCCGTCGACACCCCACGACCATAAGCCGTCGGGTGCGCTGCGTCGTGGCAGCGCCACCGTGGGTGGCGACTCGTGTTTGCGGCCCGGGGTTAGCTGAGCTGGACCGAATTGATCGTGACCGGAGACGTAGGAAGTCCCGTCTCGCGGTTGCCGGCGACACCCGCGGCGCCGATCTTGTCGAGAACCGCCAGGCCGGCCTCGTCGATGCTGCCGAGCACGGTGCTCACCGGAGTTGTCTCGGTGTCTTGGAAGAACATGATGAACTGGCTGCCGTTCGTGTTGGGGTCGGAGCTGGCCATGGCGACGGTCCCGCGCGGATACACCACCGTCGCCCGGAGCGCAGGATCGTTGGGCGGGTATTGGTTGACGGGGTATTCGTCGGCGAATTCGTAACCGGGGCCACCCCCGCCGTCCTTGTCGGGGCCACCGCACAGCAGCACCGCGCTGTCGGCGGCCTTGGTCAGCCGCGGGCATGGGGTGTTGTTGAAGAACTGTTGGCGGGTGAGGCTGGTGAAACTGTTCACCGTGCAGGGGGACTTGGCGTTGTCGAGCGCGATGCCGATATCGCCGAAGTTGGTGGAAATGGTGACCGAGAGTTGCGCGGGACTGGTGGATACCCTGCCGGACGGGGGTGGGTCGACGGGCTTGGGAGACGCATCCGGCGAGTCCGCGGCCACGGGCACGTATTGACAGTTGGCGCCCAGGTCGGGGGGCGGAGCGAAGGCCGGCAACGGCGGCGCGGTTGCCCCGTTCGGGGTTGCCGTGGTCGCCGGTGCGCCGAGGCCGCCCATGGCGGGCCCTTGTTTGGGTGTCCTGGGATGGGGCGCGACGCTGGACGCCGTGTTGTTCTCGGCGGCCTGGTCGTTGGTCACCAAAGCGATGACCAGGATCGTCACCATCGCAAGCGTGAACAGTGAGGCGGCGACGATGCCCACAATCAGGGCCCTGTTCGATTTCTGCTGTTGGGGTTGCTGCGGCGTATCGGCCGGCGGGGGGGTGGCGGCGGCTTGGGGCGGCAACTGCGGGGTGGCGGCTGTTGCCGGGTACGGCGGTGGTGGCGGGCTGGGCATCGCGACGCGGTGGCCTGCCAATGCGGCTTTGGCGGCCTCGGCGAACTCGATCGCCGTTTGGTAGCGGTAGTTGACATCCTTGGCCATTCCCCGGGCAACTACGGCATCGAGGGTGGGCGGTACGCCGGGTGCGGTGAACGAGGCCTGCGGCGGCGGGGTGTTCAGGTGCGCGTTGAGTTGGTCCTCGAAGGTGTCGCCGGGGTAGGGCAGGTGTCCGGTCAGGCATTCGTAGAGGACGCAGGCCAGCGCGTAGATGTCGGCGCGGTGATCGGTCATGCCGCGGAAGCGCTCGGGCGCCATGTAGGCCATCGTGCCCATTGTGTGTCCGGTGCGCGTCAACGCGGTGTCGGCGGCGGTGCGGGCGAGCCCGAAGTCGATCAGGTAGACGAAGTCGCGGCTGGACACCAGGATGTTGGACGGCTTGACATCGCGGTGGATCAATCCGACCTCGTGGGCCGTATCCAGTGCTGCCGCAACCTGTTCGACGATCGCGACGGCACGTTCGGGGCTGAGCCGTCCGCCGTTTTCGCTGATGTACTGGAGCAGGTCGCGGCCCTCGATCAGGCGCATGTCGACGTACAGTCGGCCGTCGATCTCGCCGTAGCTGTGGATCGGCACCAGGTGGGGGTCGTTCAGGCTTGCCGCTATCCGCGCCTCGCGCCGGAAGCGCTGCTGAAACTCCTCGTCCTCCGCCAGATGCGCCGGCAGCACCTTGAGCGCGACGATTCGGTCCGTGCTGCTGTCATAGGCACGAAACACCTGTCCCATGCCGCCGCGGCCCAGCAGCTCGCGCAGCTCGTAATGTCCGAATGACTCCGTTACCACGCAATGACTTTAAGGTGTCGGCCACTCATGGCATAAATCGAACGATCGCGTGGCGATTCATGTTGCGGCACCCCGGGTTTAGTCGAGCAGTATGGACTTGATGACGACTTCGCTGGTCGGAGCTCCGTCTTCACCGCCGCCGTTGATGCCGCCCTTGGCGATCTTGTCCAGAACGGCCAGCCCATCGGGCTGAATCGTGCCGAAGACCGTGTACTGGGGCGGCAGCTCCGAGTCCTTGTAGACCATGAAGAACTGGCTGCCGTTGGTGCCGGGGCCGGCGTTCGCCATGGCCAACGTGCCGCGCGGATAGAGGACCGGTTCCCGCAGCTTGGGGTCGTTCGGCGGGAACTGGTCGCTCGGGTACTCGTTGGCGAATTGGTAGCCCGGCCCGCCGGTGCCGTCGCCCTTGGGGTCTCCGCATTGCAGGACGCCCAGTGTCTCCGAGGTGGTCAGCCGGTGGCACTTGGTGTTGTCGAAGTACTTCTGCCCGATCAGGCTCGCGAAACTGTTGACCGTGCAAGGGGATTCGTTGTTGGCCAGCAACAAGCCGATGTTGCCCTGGCTGGTTGCCATGCTGGCGCTTACCGTGGCCGGATCGGTCGGCACCTTGCCGGTCCGCGGCGGCTTGACCGGCTTGGCGGCCGGGTCCTGCGACGGCGGGTATTGGCAGTTGGCGCCGACGCTGTCCGCCGGCTTGAACGCCGGCAACGGCGGAACCGGCGGAACCTGCCCGGTTTGCGGAGTCGTCGTGCCGGACGCCGCGGGGGAGTTGGCGGTGCTCGGCGCTGCGGTGTTGTCCTTGTGCTTGTTGTTGGTGTTGATCACGGTGATCACCACCGCGGCGATCACCGCGACGGCGGCGACTGCGCCCCCGACGATGAGCAGGACGCGGCGCATGCGAGCTTGCTTTGCGCGGCGCTCGAGCTGCCGTTCGAGTTTGCGCTTGGCGTTGGCACGTCGCTGTTCGTTGGTCGGCACGGCCGGTATGCCTCCATGGTTGTGAGCGGGGGCGGGGTAGCCAGCCCAGGCTAATGTGGGTGCGACAAGCCGTGTCAACTGGCCCCCATGGGAAACTGGGAATCGTGTTGATCACCGGATTTCCCGCCGGCATGTTGCAGTGCAACTGCTACGTGCTGGCCGAGCGGCCCGGAACGGACGCCGTCATCGTGGACCCGGGCCAGCGTGTGATGGGTCCGCTGCGGCGCATCCTCGACGAGAATCGGCTGACCCCCGCGGCGGTGCTGCTCACCCACGGGCACATCGACCACATGTGGTCCGCGCAGAAGGTCTCCGACACCTACGGCTGCCCGACCTACATTCATCCCGAAGACCGGTTCATGCTGAAAGACCCGATCCACGGCCTGGGGCCGCGAGTGGCGCAGATGATGGCGGGTGCGTTCTTCCGCGAGCCCAGGCAGGTCGTCGAGCTGGACCGCGACGGCGACAAGATCGACCTGGGCAATGTCAGTGTCAACGTCGACTACACCCCCGGGCACACCCGGGGATCGGTGGTCTTCCGGGTGGCCGGGGACAAAGATGTGGTGTTCACCGGCGACACGCTGTTCGAGCGCTCGGTGGGCCGCACCGACCTGTTCGGCGGCAGCGGCCGCGATTTGCTGACCTCGATCGTCGACAAGCTCTTGGTGCTCGACGACAACACCGTCGTGCTGCCCGGCCACGGGAACTCCACCACGATCGGCGCCGAGCGGCGATTCAACCCGTTCCTCGAAGGCCTGACCGGATGACGGAGTTCTCGTCCTTCTCGGCGCCCAAGGGTGTACCGGATTACTTCCCACCCGACTCGGCGCAGTTCGTCGCCGTGCGCGACGGGTTGGTTGGCGCGGCCCGTCGGGCCGGCTACGGCGATATCGAGCTGCCCATCTTCGAGGACACCGGGCTGTTTGCCCGCGGTGTCGGCGAATCCACCGACGTGGTGTCCAAGGAGATGTATACGTTCGCCGACCGCGGCGACCGTTCGGTGACGCTGCGGCCGGAGGGCACCGCCGGGGTGGTGCGCGCCGTCATCGAACACGGCCTGGACCGCGGCGCCCTGCCGGTCAAACTGTGTTACGCCGGACCATTTTTCCGCTACGAGCGCCCGCAGGCCGGCCGCTATCGCCAGCTGCAGCAGGTCGGTGTGGAGGCGATCGGTGTCGACGACCCGGCGCTGGACGCCGAGGTGATCGCGATCGCCGACGCCGGGTTCCGGTCGCTGGGGCTGGACGGCTTCCGGCTCGAAATCACCTCGCTGGGCGACGACAGTTGCCGGCCGCAGTATCGGGAACTGTTGCAGGAGTTCCTGTTCGGGCTCGACCTCGACGAAGAAACCCGCCGCCGTGCCGAGATCAACCCGCTGCGGGTGCTCGACGACAAACGGCCCGAGGTGAAGGCGATGACGGCCGAGGCCCCGGTGCTGCTCGACCACCTCTCCGATGAGGCCAAGCAGCACTTCGACACGGTGCTGGCCCACCTGGATGCGCTGGGGGTGCCCTACGTCATCAATCCGCGGATGGTGCGCGGGCTGGACTACTACACCAAGACCACGTTCGAGTTCGTGCACGATGGTCTGGGCGCGCAATCCGGTATCGGCGGCGGTGGGCGCTACGACGGGCTGATGCGCCGGCTCGGTGGACAAGACCTGTCCGGCATCGGATTCGGGCTGGGCGTGGACCGTACGCTGCTGGCGCTGCGGGCCGAGGGCCGCAGCGTGGGGGAGACCACACGCTGTGAGGTCTTCGGGGTGCCGTTGAGCGAACCGGCCAAACTGCGGCTGGCGGTGCTCGGAGGTCAGCTGCGGGCGGCCGGTGTCCGGGTCGATCTGGCATACGGCGACCGAGGGCTCAAGGGCGCGATGCGCGCCGCCGACCGGTCCGGTGCCCGTCTCGCGCTGGTCGCCGGCGATCGTGATCTCGAGGCCGGCACGATCGGCATCAAGGACCTCGCGACCGGGGATCAGGTGTCGGTGCCGATCGATTCGGTTGTCGCCGAGGTGCTTTCGCGTTTCGAGGGGTAGTCGTCACAGGGGTCATCCCGGGGCGGCGGTAATTCAATGCGCCGTCATCGCGCCGTCATCGGCAATTTAACGGATCCGCAAAAAACTAGCTGATTTTCTTGTACGGTCGTCCAAGATCGCTGCCGCAGGGTGAGGAGACGTCCGTGGAACGTGTGCAGAGTCGAGGCGGCGCGAGCCCGCCGGCGGTGAGATCGTTTCGCGACTTCTCCAGCGTTCACGTGGTGTGCGCCGGTCTGGGGACTTCGCCGTCGCTGAGGTCGTTGTCGGTGCCGCCGGCCTGGCCGACGGCCACCCCGAAGCCCGACTACGCACCGGCCGCTGCGGGTGGGCCGCCGGGGTTCACCTACCAGGACGGCCTGATGGGCGTCCTGACCGGCCCCCGTGCCACCCCTCATGTCGAGGAGCCGTTGGCCGAGGAGGCGTAGTCGAGGCGGGTGGTCGTACCCCAGTGGCATGATCGAATGTATGTTCGATCAGCTGAGTGAATCCGCGGCCGTGGTGGATCGCATCTGCTCGTCCGCACGATCCGAAAACCGGGCAGCGGCCGCCCAACTCGAGGCTATCGGGGCATTATTCGGCCTTCGGCTATCTCGTTATGCGGAGACCGAGGCGTGGGCCGTCGACACGATGGAGGCGGTCAGTGCCGAGCTGGCCGCGGCGTTGCGAATAAGCCAGGGGCTGGCGGCCAGCCGCCTTCGCTACGCCCGCGCGATGCGGGAACGGCTGCCGAAGGTCGCAGAGGTATTCAGAGCCGGCGATATCGACTATCGGACGTTTCAGACCCTCGTCTATCGCACCGATCTACTCACCGACGACGCGGTGCTGGCCGGGGTCGATGCGGAGCTGGCTGTCAACGTGCCGCGTTGGCCCTCGATGACCCACGGCCGACTGGCCGCGCAGGTCGACAAGATCGTCGTGCGGGTTGACGCGGATGCCGTACGGCGGCGTGAGCAACGCCAGTCCGACCGCGAGGTTTGGATCGGAGACGTTGGCGATGGCACTTCGGAGATCCACGGCTCCTTGTCGACTCCCGACGCGCGTGCACTGGAAAAGCGGCTGAATGCGTTGTCGGCCACGGTGTGTGAGCACGACCCCCGGCGCCGCGAGCAGCGCCGGGCCGACGCGTTGGGGGCGCTGGCGACGGCGGCCGATCGACTGTGCTGCCGGTGTGGGCGACCCGACTGCACAGCGGGTAAACGTCCCGCCGCGACGCCCGTCGTCATTCATGTGATCGCCGAGCAGGCCACCGTCGATGGTCGCGGCTCGGTACCCGCGTCCCAGCTCAGTGCTGATGGCCTGATCGCGCCGGAACTCGTTGCGGAACTGGCTAAGTCGGCCAGGTTGGTGCCGCTCGTCCATCCCGCCGACGCTCCGCCCGAGCCCGGGTATGTACCTTCCAGGGCGCTGCAGGACTTTATCCGATGCCGCGACTTGACGTGCCGCTGGCCGGGTTGCGACCGGCCGGCAGTAGAGTGCGACCTCGACCATACGATTCCGTACTCCGACGGCGGTCCGACGCATGCGTCAAACCTCAAGTGCTACTGCCGTACCCATCATTTGGTCAAGACTTTCTGGGAATGGCGTGACAAGCAGTTGCCCGACGGGACACTGATTTTGACGTCGCCGGCTGCGCACACCTACGTCACCACACCGGGCAGCGCGCTGCTATTTCCGAGCCTGTGCTTGGCGACGGGCGGTGTGCCGGCGCCCGAGGCGGACGTGCCACCGGACTACCTCGGTGACCGGACCGCGATGATGCCCAGACGGCGCCAAACTCGCGCACAAAACCGCACCGCGTGCATCACCGCCGAGCGCCGGCGCAACCGAAGCGCACGCGTCGCCCGCCGAAAGCCGGAACGGGCTCGCGATTGGGGATCCCGCGATATCGCTTGCGATCCCGATCCGCCACCCTTCTAGGCCTGAGCGCGTGTCTCGAATTCGGCCAAGCCGGACAGCGCCTGCGGCAACGGGTCTTGGTGTAGGACGCCGAGGCGCTGCGTGGCGCGGGTGAGGGCGACGTAGAGCTCGGCCGCGCCGCGCGGCCCGTCGGCGAGGATCCGCCGCGGTTCCACGACCAGCACGGCGTCGAACTCCAGGCCCTTCGTCGCCGATGCCGGCACGGTGCCCGGCACGCCGGGTGGTCCGATGACGATGCTGGTTCCTTCGCGACCGGCCTCGTCCCGAACGAATTCCTCAATCGCACTGGGCAATTCGTCGTCGGTGACGCGTCTGGACCAGGGCCGCACGCCGCACGCCCGCACCGACTCCGGTGGCTGGACGCCGGGCGCGAACTCGTCGAGCAACGCGGCGGCGACGGTCATGATCTCCGCCGGGGTGCGGTAGTTGACCGATAGCGACCGGTAGACCCAGCGGCCGGGCACGTACGGATCCAGCATCGCGTGCCAGGAGGTCGCCCCGGCCACCGACCGGCGCTGGGCGAGATCGCCGACGACCGTGAAGGATTTGCCGGGGCAGCGGCGCATCAGCACTCGCCAGTCCATCTCGGACAGTTCTTGGGCCTCGTCGACCACGACATGGCGGTAGGTCCAATCGCGATCCGCGGCAGCACGTTCGGCGAGTTCGCGGGTGTCGCGCTCTTGGAAGCGGTCGGCGAGATCTTCGGCGTTGAGCATGTCTTGAGCGAGCAGCTGGTCCTCGTCGTCCATCAGGTCTTCGCGGCTGATCATGATGTCCAACACGCCGGCGGCGAACTCCGCTTCGGCCTTGCGGTCCTGCTCGGCGGCCAGGTCGGCCGACTTGTCACGGCCCAGCAGGTCGACCAGCTCGTCGAGCAGCGGCACATCGGACACCGTCCAGGCGTGACCGTCGGCCCGCCACAGCGACTCATCCACCCCGGCCGCGTGCAACCGTTCACGCGACGTGTAGAGGTCCGCCAGCAGGGTTTCCGGCGTCAGAATCGGCCAGAGCTCGTCCAGCGCTGCGGCGAACGCCTCGTTGTCGTCGAGCTCGTCGATCAGATCCGCGCGCAGTCGCTCCCACACGACCCGGTCTTCCCTGGTCAGCCGGCCTCGCCCGATCCGGGCGATGCCTCGTTCGGTCAGCGCCCAGGTGATGACGTCGATGAACACCGCGCGAGCGTCGTTGTGTGGCTGCCGACTCTTGCGCGCTTCCTCCCTGGCCCACCCGGCGATCTCGGCGTCGATCCGGACCGTGACGTCGGCCAGTTCGATCGTCACCGGATGCTCGGGTACTCGTTGCCGATCGCCGATCGCCGCCGCCAGCACATCGAGGATCTTCAGCGAACCCTTGAGCACGACACATTGCGGGGTGTCCTCGGCGACGACGTGCAACCCGGGAACCAGCTCGCCGGTGGTACTGAACACCACGTCCGTCTCGCCGAGCGACGGCAGCACGCGGCCGATGTGGCTCAGGAACGCCGGATTGGGGCCGATCACGAGAACGCCGTGGCGTTCCATCTGCTCCCGCTGGGTGTAGAGCAGGTAGGCGACGCGGTGCAGCGCCACCACCGTCTTGCCGGTGCCGGGGCCACCCTCGATCACCAGCACCCCGTTGTGATCGAGCCGGATGATCTCGTCCTGCTCGGCCTGGATCGTCGCCACGATGTCGCGCATACCCTCGCCGCGCGGCGCGTTGACGGCGGCAAGCAGGGCCGAGTCTTCTGATTCGGCCGGCTCGCTGCCGTCACCAGGGCGGCCGAGGACCTCGTCGGTGAAGTCGACGACCTGACGCCCGCGAGTGTGGAACTGGCGACGTCGGCGCATGTTCTCCGGCGTCGCCGCGGTGGCGACGTAGAAGGCACGCGCCGCGGGCGCCCGCCAATCGAGCAGCATCGGTGCGTAGTCGTTCTTCTCGTCCAAGAAGCCGATCCGGCCGATGTAGGACCGTTCACCCGAAACGGCATCCAGCCGGCCGAAACACAGCCCGTTGTCCACCACGTCCAGCCGTTTGACCTGTTTGGCCAGCGCACGCACCTGGACGTCGCGTTCCATCGACGTCTCACCGTCGCCCAGCAGCGCTTGCTTGTACTCGCCCCTCAGTCGCGCGCGATCGGCGTCGAGCCGCGCATAGAGCCCCGCCACATAGCTCTGCTCGGACCGCAATTCGTCTTCGTAGTCTCGACTCGACAAGTACCCCTCCGCCACTTCTGGTCTCGGCCAGCGATTTTCCTCGAGCGAGAAGATCGCCGCTTGACATCGTATCGAACAGTTGTTCGAATAGTGGGATGCGGTGGGCGAACCAGGCCGTTGCCGTCAACGGTAATCCCGTCGACGACGGGGCACTACCGGGGCTGGCGCGGATCGGTCTGGTCCGCAGCGTGCGGGCGCCGCAGTTCGAGGGGATCACCTTTCACGAGGTGCACTGCAAATCGGCACTCAACAAGGTTCCGGCCGCGGCCGCGCTGCCGTTCCGCTACACCGTCAACGGCTATCGTGGTTGCTCCCACGCCTGCCGCTATTGTTTCGCGCGCCCCAGCCACGAATACCTGGACTTCAACTGCGGCACCGATTTTGACACTCAGGTGGTGGTCAAGACCAACGTCGCGGAGGTATTGCGCCGCGAGCTGCGCCGTCCGTCGTGGCGACGCGAAACCGTCGCGCTGGGCACCAACACCGATCCCTATCAGCGCGCCGAGGGCCGCTACGCCCTGATGCCGGGCGTCATCGGCGCGCTGGCCGAATCCGGCACGCCACTGTCCATTCTGACCAAAGGCACCCTGCTGCGGCGGGATCTGCCGCTGATCGCGGCTGCGGCCCAACAGGTTCCGGTGTCGCTCGCGGTATCGCTGGCGGTCGGCGATCCGGAGCTGCAGCGAGACGTCGAACCGGGCACGCCGACACCGCAGGCTCGGCTCGGCCTGATCGCCGCGATCCGCGACGCCGGCCTGGGCTGCCATGTGATGGTCGCGCCGGTGCTGCCACACCTCACCGACTCGGTCGAGCACCTCGACGGGCTGCTCGGCCAGATCGCGGCGGCCGGAGCCACCAGCGTGACCGTTTTCGGCCTGCATCTGCGTCGTTCGACCCGCGGCTGGTTCATGTCCTGGCTAGCCCGGTCGCATCCCGAACTGACCGGCCGTTACCGCGAGTTGTACCGGCGCGGAGCCTATTTGCCGCCGGACTATCGCGAGATGCTGCGGGCCCGGGCCACGCCGCTGATCGCCAAGCACCGGCTGGCCGGCGACCACCGGCCGTTCGCGCAACCACCCAAGGCCGTCGAGCCCGAACCCAGCCAGCCCACCCTGTTTTGACCTAGGCGGCCCTGTCCCCGCGGGGCTTGGTCAGGGTGAACTCCTCCACGACGGCAACCGCGCCCAGCGGCCCGCGCAGTGCGTAATGCGTGGCCTTGATCGAGGTGTTGCCGCCCGGCTGACCCGGATCGACCTCGAAAGCCACGAAGCCGTAAGGATTGTCGCGGTCGCGAAACGCCGACCAGGGTGCATCCTCGAGGACATAGATCGGCGCCTTGCGTCCGATCGCGGGGTCGAACGCGCCGACCCCGGTGATCACCCGGCACCGAGGCTCGGGGAAGAACGTTGCGTTGGTCGGTGCCGAAGTGCCGCCGCCACCGATGACGACGTGCACCGTTCCGCGAGTCGTATCGATCACCTCATCGCGAGTGTCGACCGGTATCGGCGTTCGGGTGTCGGTGTTTTGGGCGCCGCGCAACGGATGAGACCGTTCGTAGTGGTGTTCGTGACCGCACAGCACCAGATCGACCTGGTACTGGTCGAACAGCGGTAGCCATTGCTCGCGGATTCCGAGGTCGGCGCCGTTGGCCTTGGCCGCGGTGGAAATGGCGGTCTGATGCATACAGATGACCAGCCAATCGACATCGGGATCGCGGCGCGCAGCCGCGAGTTCAGCTGCAAGCCAGCGCTTTTGCTCGCCAGCGGAGTAGCCGTGCACGTAAAAGTTGCCGCCGTCCTGCAACGCCACGTCGTCGTTGTTGAGGCTGATCACCCGCACCGAGCCGGCGGTGAACGAATACCACAGACCACGCAGTTCCGGACTCGCGCCCGAATCGGGCAACGCGAAATAGGTCTGATACGCGCCGTACCCGACCGGCCCGTTGCCCAGTTCGTTCTCGTGATTGCCCGCCGCCGGCATCCACGGCCGGTAGCGGGCCGAGCGCGTGTTGTTCTCGAACCAGTTCGACCAGGTGCGGATGCGGTCCCGAGCGAGATTGGCGTAACACAGGTCGCCGTTGACCAGGTTGAACAGCGGGCCGATGCGTTCGATCGCCAGGGTAATGTCGGCGGCCGCCGGCGATCCGATGTTGTCGGTGCCATACGTGCCGTCGGGCATCTTGTCCAGTGTCGGCGTGGACTGGTCGCCGAAGCTGGTGAAGCGCAACGGCTTTCGACCGGCTGGCGCGGTCCGCACGGTGCCATGCTCCGGCTCGGCGCCGTCGTGCATCGCCGCGTACACATAGTCGGTATCCGGGGTCAGATTCGTCAGGCGAGCATGGTTGACACGAACTTCGTTGTTGGACTTCGCGTCTCGGTAAGTTCGGGTTTCGGCCGCAACGGTATGGCCGAAACCGGACCCCGGCGTGCCGAGCATGACGCGCGGATTACGCACCGCCTCGGTGGTATGCCAGGACACCACCAACTCGGTGCCTGCGTGGCGGCCGAATTGCAGGCAACCCGAAAACCGCCGGTGCGCCGTTGCGGTCCGGCTGGCGCAACAGGGCGGCCCCGGGTGAGTGGGACCACAACAGGGCGGCGGCGCCCACCCCGACGCCGGCGCCGACACCCACTCCGACGGCCGCCGAGGTGGCGCTGGTCGTCAACAGCCTGCGGCGGCTGATGCCCGGCGTGCTGGCCGGAACGGCCGCTCCGGCGTCGTCGGTCATGCATGCTTCATACCCGAGTCGGGCGACCGGTGGCATATCGAGCGGTGAACGTCGGTGGTAACGAATCCGGTAGCGTTTTCGATATGACGAGCGTGATGACGAACCTGCGAAAAGGGACCAGCGCGGTCGCGTCGGCAACGTTTGCACTGGTCGGGGGAGTGATTCTCGGGCCGGCCACGGCGCATGCGGATGGTCATCAGGTGACCTACACCATCTCGAGCCCGAACAATCTGACCGCCACCGTCTCGTACGTGACGTCTGATCCGCCCAGCCAGGCCGCCTACAACGCGGACCCGTCGAAGTTCTCGACCAGTGTGCAGGCACCGCTGAGCGGGCAGCCGGTGGTGTACACGGCCACGCTGGCAAACCCGAACCAGTGGGCGAGCATCACCGCCAGCGGCATGCTGCACTGGCCGGACTCGGGCAATGGTCCGGCCTCGTTTCACTGCGAGATCGCGGTGGACGGCCAGGTCGTCGTGCACCAGGACGCCACCACCACCGTCACCTGCGCGGCCCGGCCCGGGTAATCAGCCCGCGAACACGTAGACCCATGCGGTCGCACCCGAGGCCAATGGCACCGCGATGCGCCGGTAGTCGTCCACCTCGTACTCGTCGGCCGCGGCCAACTCGGTCTCGCTGATCTCGAACACCATCCCGTCGACATGCGCATCGGCACGGTCGGCGGGCCGCAAGATCGGATGGCGATCGCTACCGCTGGTCGTGATCACGTGCGGGTCGGTGATCGTCAGGTAGTCCAGGTCGTATCCGACGATCGCATCGCGGCGGCCGGGGACCTCTCGCCCGAACGTCGCGCGCTGAACCTCCGGCAGCTGCAGCGTGCCGTAGGAGAACAACAGCTCGGTCATCGCGGCTCGGTCTGCGCCACGACGACGACCTCGGCCGGCTCGGCACCGACCGCGCGGATCTTGTGGCTGACCGACGCGTCGAAGTACGCGCTGTCGCCGGTGCCGAGCTCGATGGTCTGATCCCCGTAGTCGAGTTCGACCGGTCCCACATGGACGAAGACGAATTCCTGACCCGTGTGCTCGGCATGCGTAGCGTTGTCGGCCACGTGTGCCGTCGGCCGAAGGACGAACGGCGACATGGACTTTCCGAGTAGCGCGGACGCCAGCACCCGGTAGCGCCGGCCGTCGGACCCGGCGGCACGATCGACGGTGATCTTCTCCTCGGCCGCCTCGTCGGAGAACAGCCGCCCGACATCGACCTCGAGCGCCCGCGCAACCTTCAGGGCCACCGCGATGGACGGTGTGCTCTGCCGGCGCTCGATCTTGGACAGGTAGCTCTTGGTCAGCCCGGTCTGGACGGCGAGTTGCTCGAGGGTCAGGCCGCGTTGTCTGCGGACCGCGCGCAATAGTGCGGTCATGTGACTGGCCTCCCGATCCCGATGACACAAAGTTTCCTCGATGCTACCTTAGTGTCATGGTCACCACGTTCCGCGATTCGAAATCCGCACTGATGCGTCGCGCCGAGCAGCAGTTGGCGGTCAACATCGCCGATTCCGAGCTGACCACGCGACAGAAGCTGGCGCTGACCTGCCGGGCCCTGTTCGACGCCGGGCACGATTCCGGGCTGGCCGGCCAGATCACCGCGCGTGCCGAAGCCGACGGGACCTACTACACCCAACGGCTGGGCCTCGGTTTCGACGAGATCACCGCGGCCAACCTGCTGCTGGTCGACGAGGACCTCAACGTGCTCGAGGGAGACGGAATAGCCAACCCCGCCAATCGTTTTCACAGCTGGATCTATCGCGCGCGACCCGACGTGCAATGCATCGTGCACACCCATGCCTTCCACGTGGCGGCGTTGTCGATGCTCGAGGTCCCGCTGGTCGTCTCCCACATGGACACCACCCCGTTCTACGGCGACTGCGCGTTCCTGGCCGAGTGGCCGGGCGTGCCCGTCGGCAACGAGGAGGGCGAGATCATCAGCGCCGCGCTCGGCGACAAGAAGGCGGTCCTGCTGGCGCATCACGGACACGTCATCGCCGGCGCCAGCGTCGAGGAGGCCTGCTCGCTGGGGATCCTGATCGAGCGGGCCGCGAAACTGCAGCTGGCGGCCATGGCCGCCGGCAGGGTCAAGCCACTGCCCGAGCAGCTGGCCCGCGAGGCCCACGACTGGACGCTGACGCCCAAGCGCAGCCAGGCCAACTTCGCCTACTACGCGCGCCGCGCGCTGGCGCGCCACCCCGACGCCCTGACGAGCTAAGGAGCCCTGTGCCCAGGATCCACGGCATCATCGCCTACCCGGTCACTCCGTTCGACGACGGCATCGACACCAGCCGGCTGGCCGCGCTGGTCGACCGGCTCGTTGCGTCCCGGGTGCACGCGATCGCGCCGTTGGGCAGCACCGGTGAGTTGGCCTATCTCGAGGAGCCCGAGTTCGACGCCGTGGTGGACACCACGATCGCCACCGTGGCCGCCCGGGTGCCCATCGTCGTCGGCGTGTCAGATGTGACTACTGCCAAGACCATTCGGCGTGCCAGGTATGCGCAACAGGCCGGTGCTGACGCGGTGATGATCCTGCCGGTGTCCTACTGGAAGCTGTCCGAGCGGGAGATCGTCGCGCACTACCGCAGCATCGGCGACGCGATCGACATCCCGATCATGGCGTACAACAACCCGGCCACCAGCGGCGTGGACATGCGCCCCGAACTGCTGGTCGAGATGTTCGAGACCATCGACAACGTGACGATGGTCAAGGAATCCACCGGCGACCTGACCCGCATGCAGCGCATCACCGAACTGTCCGGGGGCCAACTGCCGTTCTACAACGGCAGCAATCCACTGGTGCTCGACGCGCTGAAGGCGGGTGCCTCCGGATGGTGCACGGCCGCGCCGAATCTGCGGCCCCAGCCCTGCATCGACCTGTACGAGGCGGTCCGCGCGGGCGACCTGGAGAAGGCGCAGCTGCTCTACGACGACCTCAAGCCCTTACTGGAGTTCATCGTCGCGGGCGGCCTGGCGACCACCGTGAAGGCGGGCCTCGACCTGCTCGGTTTCCCGATCGGTGACCCGCGGGCGCCGCTGCTGCCGCTCGACGAGCAGGGCCGGGCGCAGCTGCGGGGGTTGCTGACTTAGAGGTCGGTTGCGGCGAACGTGTCGCACTGTTTGGGTTCGCCGCTCTGATAACCGACGGTGAACCACTTTTGGCGTTGCGCGGCGGATCCGTGTGTCCACGACTCGGGGTTGACGCGTCCGGTCGTCTCCTTCTGGATCCGGTCATCGCCGACCGACGCGGCGGCCGAGAGCGCGTCCTGAATATCCTTGTCGCTCAACGGCTGTAGGAACGGCACGCCGGTGCTCTCCTGTTTCACCGTCGACGCGTAGTGCGCCCAGATGCCGGCGTAGCAGTCGGCCTGCAGCTCCGTTCGCACCCCGTTGCCGCCGGCGCCCTGCGCGCCCTGCTGCGACCGGCCCAGGATCCCCTGCAATTGCTGGACGTGATGGCCGTACTCGTGGGCGACCACGTATTCCTGCGCGAAAGGCCCACCGCTGGAACCGAATTTATCGACCAGCTCCTGGAAGAAGTCGGTATCGAAATACGCGGTCTGGTCCACCGGGCAGTAGAACGGCCCCACCGCGGTGGTGGCCGGTCCGCAGCCGGTGTTGACCGAACCGGTGAACAGGCGCAGATGCGGGCGCGTGTAGTTGCGCATCAACTGATGCCACACCGCGTCGACCGAGTTGCCGGTGGCAACCACCCGGCACTGCACGTATTTGTTGGCATCCGCGCCGGTTCTGCACACGTTCAGGTCGAAGCCGGGCGCCACGTCCTCGCGGGTGTTCGCCGGCTGCTGGCTGATGACGCTTCCGGGATCGACGCCCAGAAACAGTGCCACCACCACGATCAACAGCCCGCCGATGCCGCCACCGAGGGCCATCCGGCCGCCGCCCATACCGCCGGACGACGCTGCTGTGCTGGTGTCGATCTGCATACCCTCGTTGAAGGTCATGATTCAGCTTTGCACACACCTAACGCTGTTGCGTAGCAGCGCATCGGGTATCGGTGTAACGGCGCAGGTTGCCCAGCAACCGCCGCAGCCTCAGGTTCAGCAGCGGCCCCACGACGACCATCGCCAGCCGTGCCGGGCCGGCGGGTTTCTGAGCCATCGTCCAGGTCGACCGGCAACCGCCCGGGATGGCCTCGGCGCAATGGTCCTCGGCAAAAGCCGCGACGGCTTGCGTGGAGCATCCGTTGAACCGGAAGGCCATGCGCGTGAACGGTTCCCGGGCCAGGAACTCCTCGTCGGCGTGATCTATCCCGGGCCGTCGCTGGCCGCGGCGAGCAGCGGCACCAGCACATCGCTGATCGGCGTCGCCAGCGTGTGCGCGCGTGCCTTGCGAATGATCACCCCGTTGCGGATGTCCCATTCCATCCGCCGGCGCTGCTCCCGATCGGCCAGGATCGAGGTGCCCATGTCTTCTGGAGCCTGACGGAACAGGTCGACCAGTTCGTCGACCACGCTGTCCGGCAGCCGGGCGCCCTCGGCGCGCGCGACCGCAAGGCATTCCGCCACATACTGACGCGACAACGCGGCGACGTCGTCGCGGCGAAACATCCCGGACCGCCGCCCGGACAGCGCCATGAATCCGGCCAGCGCATTGGTGAGCAGCTTGCGCCAGCTCGCCGTGATCAGGTCGGGGTCGCAATCCACCCGGCAGCCGGCGCCGCGCAGCAGATCGGCAACCGCCTCCGCCGCGGGCCCACTCGGCAGCACCAGCGCGGCCTCACCGCGCAGTCGCACCCATCCCGCCGGCTGCGTCTCGGCGGAATACCAGACGATGCCCGGGATCACGGGCGACGACGGGCACAGCGGTTGCACCTGCTCGACCTGCTCGACGCCGTTCTGCAGCACGGTGACGATGGTGTGCTCGGCGCACAGGCGGGACAGCCAGCCGGCCGCGTCGTCGTTCTGGGTCGCCTTGACCGCCAGGATCACGATGTCGACGGGGCCGGAGACGTCCGCGGGATCGGTGTGCACCGGCCCGGGCACCACGATCGCGTCCTGGCCGTCGGGCCGCAGTTCGATATTGGCGCGGGCGGTGCGACCGCAGACCAGCACGGAATGCCCGGCTTGGTACAGCAGCGCGGCGACCGTCGTGCCGACAGCGCCCGGACCCACGAGTGCGATGTTTGTGGCGATAAAAGCGAAGTTACACCGCCCCTTAGACTGATCAGTCGTCCAACGTAAAGGGGAGTATTCGTGCTGCGCAGCCACGCCGCTGGTTCGCTACGGGATCGCGACGCCGGCCAGCAGGTGACGCTGGTGGGGTGGGTGGCTCGCCGCCGCGACCACGGTGGCGTCATCTTCATCGACCTGCGCGACGCGTCCGGCATCGCGCAGGTGGTCTTCCGCGCGGCCGACGTGCTGGAACAAGCGCACCGGTTGCGCGCCGAATTCTGCGTCGCGGTCCGAGGCCTCGTCGAGATCCGTCCGGAAGGCAACGCGAACGCCGAGATACCCACCGGCGATGTCGAGCTCAATGTCACGTCACTGACCGTGCTGGGCGAAAGCGCGCCGCTGCCCTTCCAGCTGGACGAGCCCGCGGGGGAGGAGCTGCGGCTGAAGTACCGCTACCTCGACCTGCGCCGCGACGGTCCGGCCGCAGCGATTCGGTTGCGCTCCAAGGTGAATGCCGCTGCCCGATCGGTGCTGGCGCGGCATGACTTCGTCGAGATCGAGACGCCGACGATCACCCGCTCGACGCCGGAGGGTGCGCGCGACTTCCTGGTGCCGGCCCGGCTGCACCCCGGATCGTTCTACGCCCTGCCGCAGAGCCCGCAGCTGTTCAAGCAGCTGCTGATGGTGGCCGGCATGGAGCGCTACTACCAGATCGCCCGCTGCTATCGCGACGAGGATTTCCGCGCCGACCGGCAACCGGAATTCACCCAGCTCGACATGGAGATGAGCTTCATCGACGTCGAGGACATCATCGCGATCTCCGAGGAGATCCTGACCGCGCTGTGGGCGCTGATCGGCTATCAGGTTCCCACGCCGATCCCGCGCATCAGCTACGCCGACGCCATGCGGCGGTTCGGCTCCGACAAGCCCGACATGCGCTTCGGGCTGGAGCTCGTCGAGTGCACAGAGTTCTTCTCCGACACCACGTTTCGTGTCTTCCAGGCACCGTATGTCGGCGCGGTGGTGATGCCGGGCGGGGCGTCGCAGCCGCGGCGCACCCTGGACGGCTGGCAGGAATGGGCCAAACAGCGCGGCCACCGCGGGCTGGCCTACGTGCTGGTCGGCGACGACGGCGAGCTCAGTGGTCCGGTGGCCAAGAACTTGAGCGACGCCGAACGCGACGGCCTGGCCGCCCACGTCGGGGCAAGTCCCGGCGACTGCATCTTCTTCTCGGCCGGACCGGCGAAGTCGTCGCGCGCGTTGCTGGGCGCCGCCCGCGGCGAGATCGCCACCCGGCTCAACCTGATCGACCCCGACGCGTGGGCCTTCGTCTGGGTGGTCGACCCGCCGCTGTTCGAGCCCGCCGAAGACGCGACCGCCGCCGGTGACGTGGCGGTGGGCTCCGGCGCGTGGACCGCGGTGCACCACGCCTTCACCTCGCCGAAGCCGGAATACGAGGGCGTGGTCGACACCGATCCCGGCACGGTGCTGGCCGATGCCTATGACATCGTCTGCAACGGCAACGAGATCGGCGGCGGCTCGATCCGTATCCACCGCCGCGACATCCAGGAACGAGTGTTCGCGGTGATGGGCTTGGACAAGGGCGAGGCCGAGGAGAAGTTCGGATTCCTGTTGGAGGCGTTCACGTTTGGCGCGCCGCCGCACGGCGGCATCGCGTTCGGCTGGGATCGGATCAACGCGCTGCTGTCCGGCGTGGATTCGATCCGAGAGGTGATCGCCTTCCCGAAGACGGGCGGCGGTGTCGACCCGCTGACCGACGCGCCGGCGCCGATCACCGCGCAGCAGCGCAAGGAATCCGGAATAGATGCCAAACCCAAACAGGTTGACTGAGCATGCGCGACGACGACGATGCAGTGGGGGCAGCTCCCGCTCGCGGGGGACGAAGCGATGAGGAGGAGCGGCGCCATGGCTGAGGCAGACTTCCCGGACACCGAAACGATCAACGCGTTCAACAAGAACATCGTCGACGAGTTCCGGGCCAATGGCGGCAAGGTCGGCGGCCCATTCGAAGACGGCGACCTGCTGCTGCTCACCACGACGGGGGCCAAATCCGGCCAATCCCGGTTGTCGCCGCTGGCCTACTTCCGCATCGACGGCAGGTTGATCATCATCGGCTCGTTCGCGGGTGCGCCCAAGGATCCGGCCTGGGTGCACAACCTGCGGGCCAACCCGCGGGCGTACATCGAGGTCGGCACCGACGCGTTCGATGTGACGGCCCACGAACTGCCCCGCGCCGAGCGCGACCAGCTGTTCGACAAAGTGGCCGCGGTGGCGCCGGGCTTCGCCGACTATCAGTCGAAGACCAGCCGGGTCATTCCGCTGTTCGAGTTGCGGCGCGGCTGACCCGTCTCCCATTGCCGCATCCGCGGGCGCTGCGGTAAGCAAGCGACATGAGCACTTCGCTGCTGACGCGGCCGTTCGCGGGTAAAGCGGTCGTCGGGGGTCTTAAACGAGTACGCGGCGTGTGGTTCTACCTGGTGCAGACCTCGGTCGCGGCGGGGCTGGCCTGGTACATCGCGCACGACCTGCTGGTGCACCCGCAACCGTTCTTCGCTCCGATCGCGGCGGCGGTGTCCTTGTCGACCAGCAACGTACTGCGCGGGCAGCGCGCCATCCAGATGATGATCGGCGTGACCCTGGGTATCGGGACCGGAACGTTGGTGCAGGCGCTGTTCGGGCCCGGGGCCGACTCCATCGCGATCGCGGCGCTGATTGCGCTTCTGGCCGCGGTTTTCATCGGTCAGGGCTACATCGGCCAGGGGATGATGTTCGCCAACCAGACCGTGGTGTCGTCGATCCTGGTGCTCGCGCTGTACCGCAGCGGTGTCGGGTGGGAACGCATTTTCGACGCGCTGATCGGTGGGGGCCTGGCCATCGTCTTCGCCGTATTGTTGTTCCCGGCCAATCCGATGCTCGTGCTGCGCAGCGCGCGCGTCGAGGTGCTGCGAACGCTGCACTCGGTACTGTCCCGCGCCGGCGATCTCGCCTGCGGCCGTGGAGTTCCCGCCCACGACTGGCCGTTGCCGGCCGTCGACCGGGTGCACGAACAGCTGGGCGGACTCATTCGGGCGCGGACGACAGCGCGTCAGATCGTGCGAATGGCGCCGCGGCGCTGGGGACTTCGTGAGGCGGTCCGGGCCGCCGACCATCAGGCCGGGTACGTTGCCCTGCTGGCCGGCTCGGTGCTACAGCTGGCCCGCTCCGTAGGGCCCGCGATCGACGGCTGCTGCGACCGCCTTCCGCAACCCGCGGAGGCGGTGCTGGACGACCTCGCGAAAGCGACGGCACTTGCCGACTCGGATCCGATGGCCGCGACCGTCCATGTCGACGCCGCCCGCCGGGACGCGGCGACGCTGCTGTCGAACGCCCGGGACAGAACCGAAGTGGTGCTGGCCGACGTCGTCGTGGCATGCGTCGACGATCTGCAGCGGGTGATCGACCTGAGGCAAACATGAAGAGCCCTACAACGAGCCGGTCCGGAACTCCTGAACCAGCTTCTTGGGCGCCTGTGTCAGCCAGGCCTCGGTGATCAGCTCCTCGAGACCGCGCACGTCGATCTCGGCCAGCTTGACCAGCACCGCGGGATAGCCGTTGAAATGCGGGGTGGTGAAGTACACCCCCGGCTCGTCGGCGACCAGCGCGAACTTGACGCCCTCGTCGGCCACCCGGACCCCGAGGATGTCGCCCCCGGGCGGTTCCGATCCATTCGCCGACAACGCCTCGCGGTCCGCCGGGCGCAGCGGGCGTTCCCAAGCCAGCAACTTCTTGCCGACCCGCCAGTCATGCGGTGACTGCTCGGAGGTGAGTGGCAGCTCACCAATGATCCGGGCGACGTCGTCCCAGGTGGCCACCCTTCCGATTGTGCTCCCGCTATGGTGCGCTTGGTGCCGTATCGGCGATCGGTCGCCGAGCACCCACCTGGAGGCGTCAGGAGGTAATTCGTTGTCCCCTGCAGCGGAGGTCCCGGCCACCCGCCGCCATCGCGTCACGCACCGCACCGAATACCGCTACTCGGACGTCGTGACCAGTTCGTACGGCCGCGGCTTTCTCACCCCGCGGGACTCGCAGCGCCAGCTCTGCGTGGCGCACCGGCTGACGATCGACCCGGTCCCCGCCGACAGCTCCACCAGCGTCGACGGCTACGGCAACATCAGCTCCTACTTCCACGTCACCGAGCCGCATCACACCCTGACGGTGACCAGCGACTCGATCGTCGACGTCTATCCGGCGCCCCCCGAGCGCTACAGCAACGGGCCGGCGATCGAACCCTGGGAGGCGGCCCGGCCGGCCGGGCGCAGGGGAGCACTGGCCACCGAGTACGCCCTGGACCTGAATCCGCCGGAGATCACCGATGAGGTCCGCGACTACGCGGCGCCCAGCTTCGTGCCCGGGCGCCCGCTGATCGAGGTGTTGCGCGACCTCGCCTCGCGGATCTTCCACGACTTCACCTACCGGTCGGGGTCGACAACGATTTCCACCGGGGTCAATGAGGTTCTGGCGGCCCGAGAAGGGGTATGTCAAGACTTTGCCAGGCTGGCGATCGCCTGCCTGCGCGCCAACGGGTTGGCGGCCAGCTATGTGTCCGGCTATCTGGCCACCGACCCGCCACCCGGAAAGGAACGGATGATCGGCATCGACGCGACCCACGCCTGGGCCGCCGTGTGGACTCCGCAAGAGCCCGGCCAATTCGAATGGCTCGGGCTGGATCCCACCAACGACCAAATGGTCGACCAGCGATACATCATCGTCGGGCGGGGCCGCGACTACGCGGACGTGCCACCGCTGCGCGGCATCATCTACACCGACTCGGAACGCAGCGTGATCGATGTCGCCGTCGACGTCGTGCCCTTCGAAGGGGATGAGCTATATGCGTGATTTCAATTGTCCCAACTGCGGGCAACGGCTGGCGTTCGAGAACTCCACTTGCCTGAACTGCGGTAGCGCGCTGGGGTTTTCGCTCGAGCAGATGGCATTGCTGGTGATCGCCAACAGTGATTCGACCGACCACGCCGGATTCGTTGACGCCAGCGATTATCAACTTTGCGCCAATCTGCGAGTCGCCGAATGCAATTGGCTGGTACCCGTCAACAACCCCCGGCTGCTCTGCACGTCGTGCGCGCTGACGACCGAACGACCCAACGATGCCGACACGTCCGGCCTGGCGGAGTTCGCGTCGGCCGAGGCGGCCAAGCGGCGGCTGATCGTGGAGCTGAACGAGCTGAAATTGCCGATCATCGGGCGCCAGGAGGATCCTGACTACGGGTTGGCCTTCCGGCTGCTGTCCAGTGTCCGCGAGAAGGTGACAACCGGGCACGAGAACGGGGTCATCACACTGGATTTGGCCGAGGGTGACGATGTCCACCGCGAGCAGCTGCGGGTCGAGATGGACGAGCCGTACCGGACCTTGCTCGGGCACTTTCGGCACGAGATCGGGCATTACTACTTCTACCGCCTGATATCCCCGTCGCAGGAGAACGTCAAGCGCTTCAACGAACTGTTCGGCGATCCCGACGCCGACTATCAGCAGGCGCTGGATCGGCACTACAGCGAGGGCGCGCCGGCGGGTTGGAAGAAGAACTTCGTGTCGTCCTATGCGACCATGCACCCTGCCGAGGATTGGGCGGAGACGTTCGCGCATTACCTGCATATCCGGGACACCCTGGACACGTCGGCCTGGTGCGGTTTCGCGCCGGCGTCGGCAACGTTCGACCGGCCGGCGCTGGGCCCCAGTGCTTTTCCCAACATCATCGAGATGTGGTTGCCGTTGTCGTGGTCACTGAACATGGTGAACCGGTCGATGGGTCGCGACGACCTGTACCCGTTCGTGCTGCCGGTCGCGGTGCTGGACAAGATGCAGTTCATCCACACCGTGATCGACGAGGTGGTGTCGGCCGCGCAGGGACCCGCTGCCGTCGCCGGCTAGGCAGGCATCTCCCGTCGTTCGTCGGGGCCCCACAGCGGCTGCATGCCGCCGGGCAGGGTCAACTGCGTCTCGGTGATGACCGCGGCCAGATCGCGCAGCTCGACGTGGATCGCGGCGAGCAGCTCGGCCAGCTCGGCGCGGTGCCCGTCGGCGTCGGCCACCTCCAGGTCGGCGGGGTTCGACCGGCGCAGCAGCGTGCCGATCTCCTCCACCGTGCGCTCCGGGCGCGATGACCCCGACGCGCTGGGCAGGTCCTTGAGGTTGGCCCGCAACCGCTCCAGCTGATAGAGCAACGACCGCGGGTTGGTGGCGTCGAACAGCATCAGTTCGGTCACCGCCGCGACACTGACCTGGCCGACGGTGCGACGGCGGTAGATGACCGATGATTCGCAGGCCATCAGCGTCGACTCGATGATCGTCTGCTCGGCGGCCGCGGCACGGACCGTCGTGAGCGTGGCACCCAGCAGCGCGGTCAGCCACAAGCCGCGTTCGATCCGTTTGCCGATGTCCATCATCGTCCAGCCCACGTCGCGGACCATCGACTCGCTGGCCACCCCCGAGAGGGTCAGCATCCCGGCCAAGGTGCGGGCATGCGCGGCGGCGAGCAGGGTGTCGGCCTCGGCCAGCGACTGCGGCGGCTCGGGCGGGTGTGCGAGTCCGCGCTCCAGGGTGGCCAGCACCACCCAGGTGTCGTTGGACATCTGGTCGCGCACCGACCTGGCGGCCAGCGCCAGCCCTTCCACGGCCTGAATCAGCGATCCGGGCCGGTTCGGGTCGACGGTCAGTGCCCACAGCGTCGACGGGACGATCGCGATCATCTCGGCCTGGTCGTTGTCGGCTCCGGTGTCACTGCCGGTGATGTGGCCCAGGGCGGCCATCAACACGGGCACGACTGCGCTCTCTTCCGTGTCCTGCTGATGCCGGTAGACGTGGAAGCGGTCGCGGGCGGCCATCAGCAGCCGGGCCGTGCTCTCCGCGCGCTCGCCGTAGCGTCCGATCCAGAACAGGTCGGACAGCACGCGTGGCGAGCTGACTCCCCACGTGCCCGCGGCGGTCTTCACCGGCTGCGCCTCGGTCGGCAGCGTGATGGTCTCGGCTCGGGCGCGTTCCGTCGGACGGACCCAAACATCCTTTGCCGCAACAGTTGTCAGTGAGTATGCCGCGGGTCCGGGCGCCAGGACGTAGCCGACACCGCCGATCATCGGGGCGTAGCCGCTGCGTTGGGCGACGGTGAACAACCGCATGCCGACGCCGGCCGACGACAACATACCGGCGTGGTCGGTCGGTGCCGAGGAGAACTGGGGCAGCTCCTGCCCGGCCCACTGCCACGGCATGTCATCGATGCGCGCCGCTACCTCGGCCAGCTCAGCCGACGAAAGTGTCGGTCCGACAAGGGTTTCCCCGCCGACAGTGGATTTGATCAACAGCGACGGGAGGTTGGCCAGCAGGTGCGAGCGTTCCTTGCTGATACCGCCCCAGTACACCGGCGCGGCGTTCAGTAGCGCAGACTCGCCGAGCAGCCGTTCGGCCAATTCGGGCAGAAACCGCAGCAGCCCAGGGCTTTCCAGGATTCCGCTACCCAACGTGTTGACGACGGTGACCGTGCCGCGGCGTTGCGCCTCCACCAAACCGACCACCCCGAGCCGGGAATCGGCGCGTAGATCGAGCGGGTCGGTGTAGAGCGCGTCGACGCGGCGAAGAACCACGTCGACGCGTTTCAGCATCCCCAGCGAGCGCATCCACAATTTGCCGTCGCGGACCACCAAATCGGCACTTTCCACCAGCGGAAAACCCAGCAGCGTAGCGAGATAGGCCTGATCGAAGGCCGTCTCCGAGTAGATGCCCGGGCTGAGCACCACCACCACCGGGTCCTGGGCGTCGTCGGGTGCGGCGTCGATCAGCGCCAGCCGCAGCGCCTGCGCGAACGGTGTGTTGGGCCGCGGCGCAATTCGCTCGTAGAGATCGGGAATCGCGTGCGCGACGACGCGGCGGTCGGCCAGCGCGTAGCCCGCGCCCGACGGCGCCTGTGTCCAGTCGGCGTTGACCTCGAAGCTGCCGTTCGGCAACCGGCTGAGATCGCATCCGTGCATGAAAAGCTGGTGACGGCCCGGCACCTCGATTCCGCTGGCCGCGCGCACGTAACCGGGATGGGCGAATACCAGTTCCGGTGGCAGCATGCCCTCGGTGAGCAAGGTGCGCGGCCCGTACAGGTCGGCGAGCACGGCATCGAGCAGGCGCGAGCGCTGCACCAGCCCGGCCTCCAGCATCTCCCAGTCGGTCGCGGACACCACGATCGGCAGGGTGTCGAGGCTCCACGCCCGCGGTTCCAGCGCGTGGCCGCTGGTGGGATCGACCTCGGTGTAGGTGATCCCGTCGTTGTCGATCAGGCTGTGCACCACCGAGCGCAGCTGATTCAGCCCGATCCGGCCGCGTTCGGCGACCGTGTCGGCCAGCTCGGTCCAGGCGGGGCGCACCTGGCCGCTTTCGTCGAGGAACTCGTCGTAGCCGGCCCCGTACGAGCCGGGGGGGCGAAGGTCGAACAGTGCTTCCTGGGCGCGCGCCGCCCGGTAACCGGCCAGCAGCCGATCGGCATCGTAGCGGTCGCCGGAGGTACCAGGAACCGCCGATGATCCAACCGGGTCGAGTGCCATGTCCGCAAACGCCATTACTGCTGCACGGTACGCACGCGCCGCAGGTCGAGAATGCCCGGCGCGCCGATATCGGTGAATATCCGGGCCTGCTTCTCCCGGATGTCCGACAAGTCGAGCTTGCCCGGGGTGAAGCCGGTCGCCTCGAACCGGCGGGCGCGGCGCGCCTCGGCCTCGACGGCGTTGACGGGTGGTTCGTCGTAGGCGCGTCCGCCGGGATGGGCGACGTGATAGGTGCAGCCGCCGCGAGCGGTTCCGGACGTGACGTCGACGAGCTCGAACTGCAACGGCACGTCGGTGGTGATCGTCGGGTGTAGCGCGCTGGGCGGCTGCCACGCCTTGTACCGGACCCCGCCCACGTGGATGTCGGGGTTGTCGGTGGCCAGCAACGGCACCGGATAGCCGTTGCAGGTCACGACGTAGCGGTGCCGGTCGGCGCCGATGATGCGGATCTGCAGACGCTCGACCGACGAGTCGACGTAGCGGGCGGTACCGGTCGCGGTGGATTCCTCGCCGAGGGTGTTCCACGGCTCGATCGCTCCGCGCAGCTCGATCTCCACACCGTCGAAGACGGCGGTGCCGATGCGCGGGAAGCGAAATTCGGTGAACGGGTCCAGCCAGCTGGTCTCGAACGCGATGCCGTGCGCGCGCAGATCGGCGGCCACGTCGGCAATGTCGTGTATCAGAAAGTGTGGCAACAGGTATCGGCCGTGCAGGTTGGCGCCGTGCCGGATCAGGGGAGCACGCAGCGGCTCGTCCCAGAACCAGGCCACCAGCGAACGCACCAGCAGCGACTGCACCATCGCCATCCGCAGATGGGGCGGCATCTCGAACCCGCGCAGCTCCAGCAGCCCAAGCCGGCCGCGGGGGCTGTCGGGGCTGTAGAGCTTGTCGATGCAGAATTCGGCGCGATGAGTGTTGCCGGTGATGTCGGTCAACAGGTGCCGCAGCGCGCGGTCGGTTACCCACGGTTGCGGCCGGCCGTCCTTGGAAGCCGAGAGCCGGGCGATCTCGGCGAACGCGATCTCGAGTTCGTACAGCGCGTCGGCGCGGCCTTCGTCGACCCGGGGAGCCTGCGAGGTGGTGCCGACGAAGCGGCCGGCGAACAGATACGACAGCGAGGGGTGCCGCTGCCAGTAGGTCAGCAGCGAAACCAACAGATCCGGGCGGCGCAGCAGTGGCGAGTCGGCCGGCGTCACCCCGCCGAGGGTGATGTGGTTGCCGCCGCCGGTGCCGCCGTGGCTGCCGTCGACGTCGAACGACTCCGTGGCTAACCGGGCCAATCGGGCTTGCTCGTAAAGGGTTTCGAGCTGTTGTCGTTGTTCGTCGAAACTGGCGGTGGGCGCGATGTTGACTTCGATGACGCCGGGGTCGGGAGTGATCGTCGTCGACTGCAGTCGCGGATCCGGCGGTGGGCCGTAGCCCTCGATCACGACGGGGCTGCGCGCCTTGGCCGCCGCGGCCTCGACGCGGGCGATCAGGTCGACGAAGTGTTCCAGCGCCTCGGTGGGCGGGATGAACAGGTACAGCAGCCCGTCGCGGGCCTCGGCGACCATCGCGGTCGGCGGCGCGCTGTCGTCGTCGACCGCCTCCGCGCTGGTCGCCTCGGCCGGCAGCGCGCCACGCGGGGCGGTGGGATCGACGTCGAACGTCGGTCGCGGCGCCTTCCAGCTGATCGAACTCAGCGGGAGCCGCAGCCCCGCGGGTGAATCTCCCTCGAGCAACACGACGCGGCCGCGGCGCAGCCGCCAGTTCGCGCTTGCCCAGCCGAGGTCATCGTCGCGGCGGTGCAGGGGCAGCACGTATGCCGCCGGGGCCGTGGTGGTTTCGTCGAGGCGAGCCAGCAGCGCGGCGCGAGCGGCGGCGTCGTCGGCGCTGAGGTCGTCGCCGGCCTGGACCGCATCGCCGATTGGCAGGCGGACTTTGGCCGCGACCCTGGCCAACGGGTCCTCGAAGGCCGGACGCACCTGGGACAGGGGCAATCCCAGGTTCTCGGCGACCCCGGCCAGCACCTCGTAGGCCGTCTCGCTATCCGCTGTCGAACGCGCCGGCTCTGGTGTCCAGGGGTCGGCCAGCAGTGTGTCGTCGCTCCACATCGGCACCCCGTCGGTGCGCCAGTACAGCGCAATCTGCCAGCGCGGCAGCGGCTCTCCCGGATACCATCGGCCCTGTCCGCGATGGATCAGCGCCTGCGGCGCCCACACCGATTTCAGCCGGGCGGCCAGCTCGGAGGCACGTTCCCGTTTGTGCGGGCCGTCGGCGGCTGTCGTCCACTCCTCGTCCACCTGGTTGTCCACCGACACGAACGTCGGTTCGCCACCGACCGTCAGCCGGACGTCACCGGCGGCGAGCTGTTCGTCGACGCGCCGGCCGACCGCGCAGATCGTCTCCCACGCCGCGTCGGTGTAGGGCAGCGTGACGCGCGGGTCCTCGTGGATGCGGGTGACGGTGTTGGAGAACTCCAGGGTGGTCTCACACCGGTCGGTGCTGCCGCTGATCGGTGCCGCGCCCGACGGATGCGGCGAGGCCACCAGTGGGATGTGGCCCTCGCCGGCGAACAGTCCCGACGTCGGATCGAGCCCGATCCAGCCCGCGCCGGGGATGTACACCTCGGTCCACGCGTGCAGGTCGGTGAAATCGGCGGCGGGGCCCGACGGCCCGTCGAGCGCCTTGATATCGGAGGCCAGCTGCACCAGGTAGCCGGACACGAACCGGGCGGCCAGCCCGAACTGGCGCAGGATCGATACCAGCAGCCATGCCGAGTCCCGGCACGAACCGACGCCGGAGCGCAGCGTGAAATCCGGCGTCTGCACTCCCGGTTCCATCCGCAGGCTGTAGGCGACGTCGGCGTTGACCGCACGATTGAGCGCGACCAGGAAATCGATGGTGCGGGTGCCGTCGGGCACCGAGAAGTTGCGCACCCATGCCTGCGCGAGCTCTCCGGGCCCGGATCCTTCGGGGTCTTCGTCGACCGGTCGTAGATACGGCTTGAGGTCCTCGGCGAGCGCCTTGGGGTAGATCAACCCCGAAGCGGGAGGCCATGTTTCGGCCCATTCTTCGATGAAGAAGTCGAACGGGTTGATCACCTTGAGGTCGGCAATGAGTCCTACCGTGATGGTCAGTTGCCGCATAGGGTTCGGAAACACAAGCCGGGCAAGGAAATTGCCGAGCGCGTCTTGTTGCCAGTTGATGAAGTGGTCGGCGGGCTCGATGCGCAGCGAGTAGGCCTCGATGGGCGTGCGCGAGTGCGGGGCCGGGCGCAGCCGCACGACGTGCGGGAACACTCTGACCAGCCGGTCAAAGGTGTAGCTGGTGCGATGCTCCAGCGCAACTTTGATGCTCATAACCGCTGATCTCATCACACGGGCAGCGACGCCGCAGCGCGCCGCCGGTCAGCGGAGCCGGCCTGGCTACGCGGGCAGCGGCTCCGACGGCGGCCCGGCCGGCGGTCCCGGCTGGTAACCGGGCTGGTCGGCCGACACGACCTGACCTCCCGAAAGCTTGCGGTAGGCGTAGGTCAGGATCAGGGCTATCACGGGGGCCGCCACCACCAGGCCGACGCCGCAGGCCAGCGCACCGACGATGCCCGTGGCGAGCGTCACCAGCCACACCAGCAGCGCACTGCCGAAATTCGACCCGACCAACGAGAAGCTCGACGCGAACCCCTTGAGGGCGTTCTGCGAGCGATCGACCACGAACAGGATGGTGAACTGGGTGAAGATCCCCACGACGACGCCGGGAACGAAGCACGCGGCGTAGCCGATCGAGGTGAGAACGCTGACCAGGAATGCGGCGAGAAACGCCATGCCGAGGTTGCGCGGCTTGAAGAACGATCCGATGCTCACCGGCCGGCCGTCCGCGAGATCCAGGCATCCCGACAGGAACGCGGCTTGGGCATACGCGGTCACAAGCAGGGAGACGAGGTAGCCGAGCCCGACGATGGCCATTCCGGTGGGACTGAGATTCGCCGCGAAGGCGAAGTCGTAGTCGGAGGAGTCGTAGGGCGTCACGTTCGAGGTCATGTTCTGGCCCACGAAGTTCAGGGTCGACGCCGCGGCGAACAGCAAACCGTAGACCAGGGTCGGAACGATCAGCGCGACGGCATTTTTGGTGAACGTGTTCCAGGCCCAGCGCAACGCCGCACCCACGCTGAATTGCGGTGCCGGCGGGGCCCCGAAGCCCGGCTGCGGTGGATAGCCGGGCGGTGGACCGTAGCCGGGAGGCGGGGGTGCGCCGTAACCCGGCGGGGGTGCATTCCCCGGAGGTGGTGCGTAGCCCGGCGGCGGGGCGCCATACCCCGGCGCGCCATAACCGGGTGTGCCATACCCCGGCGCGCCATAACCGGGTGTGCCATATCCCGGCGCGCCATAACCGGGTGTGCCATACCCCGGCGCGCCATAACCGGGTGTGCCATATCCCGGCGCGCCATAACCGGGTGCGCCGTAACCCGATGGCGGTGGCGGCGGGTAGCCCGGCGGGCCCTGGTTGCCAGCGTTCGGGTCGGCGGTTTCGCCTGAATACTCGGGGGGCTGGCTCATCTGCCGTCCTCATGTGCACGCGCGGAACTTGGCCACCCGGAACTTAGCAAATATGCGCCCGGCTAGCGAGGATTGTCCGAAGCCAGTTTCTTGGCCTTCGCCGGCGAAGACGCCCTGCTAGGCGAACTGCTGCCCGGGTGGCGGACCGGCGGGAGGTCCCGGCTGGTAACCGGGCTGTTCCAGTGGAACGACCTGACCGCCGGAAAGCTTGCGGTAGGTGTAGATCTGGATCAGCGCCGCGAGCGGGATGGCGACGATCATGCCCACCCCGCACAGCAGTTCGCCCACCAGCACCACCGCGTACTGCACGAGCCACGACAGCAGCGCGGGGCCGATGTTGGCCCGCGTCGTCGCGATGCTGGCCTTGATGGCTTCCACGGGAGATAGCGACCGGTCGACGACGAACGGGATGGCGAACAACGTGAGGAACGCAAAAATGAGGCCCGGGATGATGCACAGGATCGATCCGACCACGGTGCCGAACGCGATCAGCAGCGCGGCGACGAACACCGGGCCGAGATTGCGGGGCTTGAAGAACGTTCCGATGCCCACCGGCTTGCCGTCGGCGATGTCCAGGGCGCCGGTCGTCAACCCGGCGTGCATGTAGATCGCGGCGACGAAGACCAGGACGTAGCCGACCACCATGACCGCGATCGAGGCCGGGCCGTAGGTGACGTCGACGCCGCTGGTGGTCTCGCCGTAGCTGTTGGTGTAGCTGGTACTGGTGGTCTCACCGAAGGCCATCGGCAGCAGCGCGGCGATAAGGGCGAAGGCGGTGATGATGGCGCCGTAGGCCAAGACCGGAACGATCAGTGCCGCGGGGTTCTGCATGAATTTGGCCCACGCCCACTTCACCGCCTCACCGACGTCGAACCGCGGGGTGCTCGGAGCACCGACCGGGCCGCCGAAGCCGGGCTGCGGCGGGTAGCCGGCCGGGGGTGCGCCGTAGCCGGCCGGCGGTGCGCCGTAACCGGGTGGCGGCGTTCCGTAACCCGGTGGCGGCCCGTAACCGGGCGGCGGCGCGGGCGGCGTTCCGTAACCCGGCGGCGGGCCGTAGCCGGGGGGAGGCGGAGGCGGCGTGCCATACCCGGGCGCGGCGTGGCGGGGCGGGGTCGAGTAGTCCGGAGGGGTCTCGTTGCCGCCGACGGGGTCGGCCGGGTCGCCTGGGTGTTCTGGGGGCTGGCTCATTTGCCGTCCTAATTTGCTGTCGGATTACCTTGTAGGGCACACGCACGGAACTTGGCAACCCGGAACTTAGCAAATATGCGGCTACGGGGCGAGGTTTGGCCTTTGCCTGTGTCGGGGCCCTCGTTTGTATCGCAGCCGCCGGCGCGCGTATCTGTCCGGTTTGCGTGGTATGCCTGAAACCGTGTCCGACGGTCTGTTTGACCTCCCCGGCGAATCGCGGACGGCTCCCGATGCCCTGGCCGTGTCGGCCGGTGCGCCGCTGGCGGTGCGGATGCGGCCGGCATCGCTGGACGAGGTCGTCGGGCAGGACCATTTACTGGCACCCGGCTCGCCGCTGCGCCGCCTGGTCGAGGGCTCGGGGGTGGCCTCGGCCATTCTGTACGGCCCGCCGGGAAGCGGGAAGACGACGTTGGCGGCGTTGGTGTCGCAGGCGACCGGACGCAGGTTCGAAGCCCTGTCGGCGTTGTCGGCCGGCGTCAAAGACGTCCGGGCGGTCATAGATAGCGCGCGCAAGGCACTCCTTGCCGGCGAGCAGACGGTGCTGTTCATCGACGAGGTGCACCGGTTCTCCAAAACCCAACAGGACGCGTTGTTGTCCGCGGTGGAGAACCGGGTGGTCCTGTTGGTGGCGGCGACCACCGAGAATCCGTCCTTCTCGGTGGTGGCGCCGTTGCTGTCTCGATCCCTGATCCTGCAGCTGCGGCCGCTGACTGCCGACGACATCCGCACCGTGGTGCAGCGCGCGATCGACGATCCGCGGGGCCTGGGCGGCCAGATCGGCGTGCAGCCCGAGGCCGTCGACCTGGTGGTGCAGTTGGCCGCGGGCGACGCCCGACGCGCGCTGACCGCGCTGGAGGTCGCTGCCGAAGCCGTCGCGACGGGTGGCGAGCTGACGGTGGCGGCCGTCGAGCAATCGCTGGACCAAGCCGCCGTCCGCTACGACCGCGACGGCGATCAGCACTACGACGTCATCAGCGCGTTCATCAAGTCGGTGCGCGGCTCCGACGTCGACGCGGCGCTGCACTATCTGGCCCGCATGCTCGTCGCGGGGGAGGATCCGCGGTTCGTCGCGCGCCGGCTGATGATTCTGGCCAGCGAGGACATCGGCATGGCGGACCCGACGGCGCTGCAGATCGCGGTCGCCGCCGCGCAGACGGTCGCGCTGATCGGCATGCCAGAGGCGCAACTGACGTTGGCGCACGCCACCATTCACCTGGCCACCGCGCCGAAGTCGAACGCGGTGACCACCGCATTGGCCGCGGCGATGAACGACATCAAGGCGGGCAAGGCGGGTCTGGTGCCGGCCCAGCTGCGCGATGGCCACTACTCGGGCGCGGCCGCACTTGGCCACGCGCAGGGCTACAAATACGCCCACGACCACCCGGATGGCGTTGTCGCGCAACAATATCCGCCGGACGAGCTGGTGGGCGTCGACTACTACCGGCCCACCGGACGCGGTGTCGAACGCGGGATCACCGGACGGCTGGAGCGGCTGCGCGCGATCATCCGCGGCAGACGCGGTTAGCTCTCTGCGCTTTGTACGCCGACATCGACGTTAGCGCGAAGACACGCCGGAAGACGGCACGTTAACGTCGATCTCGGCGCCTAGCCCAGCCCGGCATGTTCAGACCAGCTCGGGCACCCGCAGGTGCGCGATCGCGAGCTCGAACTCGGCGACGTCGACGATCTCGGCACCCAGGTCGCGCGCCCGCCTGCTGCGCAGCTCGCTGGCGGCGTCGCGGTTGCGGGCCATCGCCTCCTGGCTGGCGAACGTCGAGCACGAGACCGCGCGCCGGCCGGCCGGGTGGTCGATCATCAGGCTGGCACTGGTGAACCCCTCGAGACTCTCCATCTCCGGGAGCACCGCCATCCGGAAGAAGTCCAGGGACCGGTCGAGTTGATCGGGCACCACCTTGAGCCAGGTGGCTCGCACAAACGCGCCCTCGGACGACCGGCGGCGGCGCTGCAGCAAAGCGATGTGCCACTCTTCGACGCTCGCGCTGCCGTCGAACATCAATGCGACGTGGTCGCGGATGATGGCGACCTTCTCGGCGCTGGCGCGCGTCGCCGCGATCGTCTCCCAGGAGCTGGTGGCGATACAGCGGCCGGATTGCCGGTCGACCAGCAGCGACAACCCGACAAACCCGTCGAGTTCTTGCATTTCCCGCATGACGATGTCTCGAACATGCGCAATTCCGATGTCGACGGACAGGGGTTGCCCGTCGATCGTGAAAGAACGTGCGTACACGATGGCTCCCTAACTAGTTCGGGGCAGCGCCCCCGGTGGCGCCACCGGTCCCACGGACTACCTTCCTCCTACCGCTTAGCGGTGGCAATGGCCGCGCGGCGTGGTGGCGGCGTGTCCGCCTCGTGTGGCCGCGCTCACAAACGATTGGCTGGTCAGCGCCGCCGCGCCGTAGTCTTGATCGGATGCATACGGATGTGCTCGAGGTGGACACCAGCGGCCGTCGCATCGTGGATCTGACCGACGCGGTGCGCAGGTTTTGCTTCTCCTGTGGGGACGGCCTGTGCAACGTGTTCGTCCCCCACGCGACAGCCGGGGTCGCGATCATCGAAACCGGCGCCGGTTCCGACGACGATCTGGTCGACACGCTGGAACGGCTGTTGCCGCGCGACGAGCGCTACCGGCACGCACACGGCTCCGCCGGCCACGGCGCCGACCACGTGTTGCCGGCGATCGTCTCGCCATCGGTGACGGTGCCGGTCGCGTCGGGCGAGCCGCAGCTGGGAACCTGGCAAAGCGTCGTATTGGTCGACCTCAACCGGGACAACCCCCAGCGGTCGGTGCGGTTGAGCTTTTTGGAGGGTTAGCTGCCAGGTAGGCGACGCCGCCGGGACCGGTACTGTGAGCGGTCGAAACGCGTCGTTAGACAGCCTCCCGATATAGGAAGAAGCGGAAAAGAGTGCAGACACACGAGATCAGGAAAAGGTTTCTTGATCATTTCGTGAAGGCAGGTCACACCGAGGTGCCGAGCGCGTCGGTGATCCTCGACGACCCCAACCTGCTGTTCGTCAACGCCGGCATGGTCCAGTTCGTCCCGTTCTTCCTGGGCGCGCGCACGCCGCCCTACCCGACGGCCACCAGCATCCAGAAGTGCATCCGCACCCCGGATATCGACGAGGTGGGCATCACCACCCGGCATAACACCTTCTTCCAGATGGCCGGCAATTTCTCGTTCGGCGACTACTTCAAGCGCGAGGCCATCGCGCTGGCGTGGGACTTGCTGACCAACAGCGTCTCCGAAGGTGGCTACGGCCTGGACCCGGAAAAGCTTTGGGCGACGGTCTATCTCGACGACGACGAGGCCGCCGGCCTCTGGCGGGAGATCGCCAACCTGCCACCCGAGCGGATCCAGCGCCGCGGCATGGCCGACAACTATTGGTCGATGGGCATCCCCGGTCCCTGCGGGCCGTCGTCGGAGATCTACTACGACCGCGGGCCGGAGTTCGGCGTCGAGGGCGGTCCGATCGTCAACGAGGACCGCTACGTCGAAATCTGGAACCTCGTGTTCATGCAGAACGAGCGCGGCGAGGGAACCAGCAAGGAAGACTTCGAAATCCTGGGGCCGTTGCCGCGCAAGAACATCGACACCGGCATGGGCATCGAGCGCGTCGCCTTCATCCTGCAGCGCGTGCACAACGTCTACGAGACCGACCTGCTGCGCCCCGTCATCGACACCGTGGCCGGCCGCGCACCCCGGGCCTATGACACCGGCAACCACGAAGACGACGTGCGCTACCGCATCATCGCCGACCACAGCCGCACCGCCGCGATCCTGATCGGCGACGGCGTGAGCCCGGGCAACGACGGTCGCGGTTACGTGCTGCGCAGGCTGCTGCGCCGGGTGATCCGCTCGGCCAAGCTGTTGGGCATCGACACCCCGATCGTCGGCGACCTGATGACCACCGTGCGCGACGCGATGGGCCCGTCCTATCCCGAACTCGTCACCGATTTCGACCGGATCCGCCGTATCGCCGTCGCCGAGGAGACCGCGTTCAACCGCACGCTGACGTCGGGCTCGAAGTTGTTCGACGAGGTCGCAGCCACCACCAAAGCGGCTGGCGCCACAGTGGTTTCCGGCTCGGACGCATTCACCCTGCACGACACCTACGGCTTTCCGATCGAGCTCACTCTCGAGATGGCTTCCGAGGCCGGCCTGCAGGTCGACGAGGGCGGCTTTCGCGAACTCATGGCCGAACAACGCAGCCGCGCCAAGGCCGATGCCGCCGCACGCAAACACGCGCACGCCGACCTGACCGCCTACCGCGAGCTGGTCGACGCTGGCCCGACCGAGTTCACCGGCTTCGACGAATTGAGCTCCGAGGCAAGGATTCTGGGCATCTTCGTCGACGGCAAGCGGGTTCCGGTGGTATCGCACGCCGACGGCGTCGGCGCCGATCGCGTGGAGCTGATTCTGGACCGCACGCCGCTCTACGCCGAGTCGGGTGGGCAGATCGCCGACGTCGGCACGATCAGCGGGACGGGTGCCGGTGAGAGCGCACGTGCCGCGGTGACCGACGTTCAAAAGATCGCCAAAACCTTGTTCGCGCATCGGGTTAACGTCGAGTCTGGCGAATTCGTGGAGGGTGACAGCGTCGTCGCGGCCGTGGACCCCGGCTGGCGCAAGGGTGCCACCCAAGGTCACTCGGGCACCCACATGGTGCATGCCGCGCTGCGACAGGTACTGGGGCCCAACGCTGTTCAAGCCGGATCACTGAATCGTCCGGGCTATCTGCGCTTCGACTTCAACTGGCAGGGGCCGCTGTCCGACGAGCAGCGTACTCAGGTCGAGGAAGTGACCAACGAGGCCGTGCAGGCCGACTTCGAAGTGCACACGTTCCTCGAGGAACTGGAGAAGGCCAAGGCGATGGGTGCGATGGCCATGTTCGGCGAGGCCTATCCCGACGAAGTGCGGGTGGTGGAGATCGGCGGCCCGTTCTCGCTGGAGCTGTGCGGCGGAACCCATGTACACAATTCGGCGCAGATCGGTCCGGTGACGATCCTGGGTGAATCCTCGGTCGGTTCCGGGGTGCGCCGGGTGGAGGCCTACGTCGGGCTGGACTCGTTCCGGCACCTGGCCAAGGAGCGGGCGCTGATGGCGGGGCTGGCGTCATCGCTGAAGGTGCCGTCGGAAGAAGTGCCCGCCCGGGTCGCCAATCTGGTCGAGCGGCTCAAGGCCGCCGAGAAGGAGCTCGAACGCGCGCGGCTGGCCAGCGCGGGGGCCGCCGCGGTGAACGCCGCGGCCGGCTCGGAGCGGATCGGTAACGTCCGTGTGGTGGCGCAGCGGATGTCGAGCGGGATGACCGCGGCCGATCTGCGTACGCTCGTCGTCGACATCAAGGGCAAGCTCGGCAGCGACCCCGCGGTGGTCGCGCTGATCACTGTCCTTCCGGGGGACGAGGGCGCAACGGTGCCATACGCCGTCGCCGCCAATCCGGCCGCCCAAGACCTCGGGATCCGGGCCAATGACCTGGTGAAACGGCTCGCCACGGCCGTCGACGGCCGCGGCGGCGGCAAACCCGACCTGGCGCAGGGCTCGGGCAAGGACCCGACCGGCGTCGACGCGGCGCTGGAGGCGGTCCGCTCCGAGATCGCCGCGATAGCGCGGGTCGGTTGAGTGGAATTGGCAGAGCATCGCGTGCCCGACCGGCCCGGCGACCCTAATCAGGACAATCCGGGTCGGGGCCGCCGACCCGGGAGAAGCCTCGGTATCGACGTGGGCAGTGTGCGCATCGGCGTAGCCGCCAGCGACCCCGACGGCATCCTGGCCACGCCGGTGGAAACGGTGCGCCGGGACCGGTCCGGCAAACACGTGCGACGGCTGGCCCAGCTCGTCGCCGAACTGGACGCGGTCGAGGTGATCGTCGGATTGCCCCGGACGCTGGCCGACCGCACCGGCCCGTCGGCGCTCGATGCGATCGAAGTGGCCGAGGCGCTGGCCCGGCGGGTGACGCCCACGCCGGTGCGGTTCGCCGACGAACGACTGACCACCGTCAGCGCGCAGCGGGCACTGCGCGCGGCGGGAGTGCGATCCAAGGAGCAGCGCGCGGTGATCGACCAGGCGGCAGCCGTGGCGATCCTGCAAAGCTGGCTCGACGAGCGCCGGGCCACGCTGGCGCGGCCTGCGGCGGGGGATGTCATCGATGGTGGATAGCGTGCGGCGGGAACGGGCCGAGCCGGCCGCGGTCGGGCCACCCCGGCACCGGATGAGCCGCATCGCCCGGAACCGGGCCGAGCGCGGGCGCAAGCGGCGGCGTTTCACCGGCCGCATCGTCCTGGGCGTGCTCGTCGTGATCGTGGTGGCCGCGGTATTCGTCGGCTCCAAGATGTGGCACACGGTGTTCGGCACCGGGGACGACTACAGCGGAACCGGCAAGCGCGACATCGTCATTCAGATACAAGCCGGTGACTCGACGACGATGGTCGGCGAAACGCTGCACAACCAGGGCGTGATCAAGACCATCCGGGCATTCATTAACGCCGCGCACGGCAACGCCGCGATCAACTCGATCCAGCCGGGCTTCTACCGGGTGCGCACCGAGATCCCGGCCGATTCGGCCGTCGCGCGCCTGACCGATCCCGGCAACCGGGTGGGCAAGCTGGTCATTCCGGAGGGCCGTCAGCTCGACGACACCACCGATATGAAGACCAACAAGGCCAACCCCGGAATCCTGACGCTGATCTCCCGCGCCAGCTGCGTGGACCTCGACGGCAACAAGCACTGCATCTCGGTGGACGACCTGCGCGCGGCGGCGGGCAACACCCCGCCCAGTGTGTTGTCGGTGCCGGCCTGGGCGGTTCAGCCGGTCACCGAGCTGGGCACCGATCATCGCCGGATCGAGGGCCTGATCGCACCCGGGACCTTCAACGTCGATCCGTCGGCCTCACCCCAGGACATCTTGGCGAACCTGATCAGCGCCGGAGCCTCGGTCTATATGCAGTCGGGACTCGTGGACACCGCCCAGGCGATGAAGTTGTCGCCCTACGACATCCTGGTGGTGGCCTCGCTGGTGCAGCAGGAATCCAACTCGCAGGACTTCGCGAAGGTGGCGCAGGTCATCTACAACCGGCTGAACGCGCGCCACACGCTGGAATTCGACTCGACCGTGAACTATCCGCTGGACCGCCGCGAGGTGGCCACCAGCGACGCCGACCGGGCCCAGAAGACGCCGTGGAACACCTACGTCTCCCCGGGTCTGCCCGCCACCGCGATCTGTTCGCCCGGCATCGACGCACTGCATGCCGCCGAGCATCCCGAGCCGGGTGACTGGCTGTACTTCGTCACCATCGACGCCCAGGGGACCACGCTGTTCACCAGGGACTACAAGCAGCATCTGGCCAATATCGAGCAGGCTAAGCACAACGGTGTCCTCGACAGCACGCCCCGCTAGCGCGGCGCCTTCCCGCAAAGCGGCCGTCCTCGGCTCGCCGATCGCCCACTCGAAATCCCCGCAACTGCACCTGGCCGCCTACCGCGCGCTGGGCCTGGACGATTGGACCTACGAGCGCATCGAGTGCGGCGCCGAACAATTGCCGGGCGTGGTCGGCGGCTTCGGGCCGGAGTGGGTCGGTGTGTCGGTGACGGCGCCGGGCAAGTTCGCCGCGCTGGGGTTCGCCAACGAGCGCACCGATCGCGCCGAGCAGGTGGGGTCGGCCAACACCCTGGTGCGCACCCCCCGCGGCTGGCGGGCCGACAACACCGACATCGACGGCGTCAGCGGTGCGATCGGCTCGGCCTCGGGATGGGCGCTGGTCTGTGGATCGGGCGGCACGGCGCCCGCAGCGGTCGCGGGCTTGGCACAGCTCGGCGTCGCCGGCATCACCGTCGTGGCGCGCAACCCGGAAAAGGCGGCCCGGCTGGTGGACTTGGGGGCCCGGGCCGGCATACCGGCGCGGTTCTCCCGGCTGGACGGCGCCGGCCTGGCCGACGAGGTCGCGGCCGCGGAGGTCCTGGTCAGCACCATTCCGGCCGACGTGGCTGCACAGTATGCCGGCGTCTTCGCGGCGATTCCGGTGCTGCTGGACGCGGTGTACGACCCCTGGCCCACGCCGCTGGCCGCCGCGGTGGCCGCGGCGGGTGGGCGGGTGATCAACGGTGTGCAGATGCTGTTGCACCAGGCCTTCGCGCAGGTGGAGCAGTTCACCGGGCTGCCCGCGCCGCGTGAGGCGATGACTTGCGCTCTGGCTGCGCTGGATTAGCGTGCCGCGCATGCGGGCAACAGCGGCGGTGGTGGTGGTCGTCTGGCTGGCAGCGCTGAGCTGCTACGACATCCGGCAACGCCGACTGCCGAACTGGTTGACGTTGCCCGGGGCCGGCGCGGTCCTGCTGACCGCCTGTTGCACCGGGCGCGCCTTGCCTGCCCTGGCCGGGGCCGCGGCCCTGGCCGGCGCGTATCTGCTGGTGCATCTGAGGGCGCCGGCCGGCCTGGGGGCCGGTGATGTGAAGCTGGCGATCGGCCTGGGCGCGTTCACCGGATGTTTCGGCGTCCACGCGTGGTTCGCCGCCGCGCTGGCCGCGCCGCTGCTGACCACGCTGCTGGGAATGGTTTGGCTGGCGCGGCGGGCAGGCCCGACGGTGCCGCACGGGCCGTCGATGTGTCTGGCCAGTGCGTTAAGCGCGTTGATCCGCTGAGCCCAGGTGGCCGCCGAGTGGCCGGATGAATTCGCGGGTGCGGTCGCAGCGGCGCGCTTTGTCGAATTCGGCGTCGCCGTAGGCCACGGGGTCGTCGACACAGCTGACGACGTTGACGAACAGCCTGCAGTCGTTGAGTCGATCCAGTGTTGCCGCCGCGCCGGCGAAGTGCGCGATCAGGGCACCTGCCCAGCCGTGTTGTTCGGCGTGCAGCGCCAGGTTTACCGAAAGGAGCTGGTCTGCCAACGCCGGGCGCCCTCCCGTGATTAGGCCGCGGCGGTGTATCGGTTCCCGGTGAGCCGTTCCCGCAGTGTCGATTCCGCGTATGACGTGCGAAACAGGCCGCGAGAGCGAAGAATCGGAACCACCTCGTCGACGAAGACTTCCAGGCCGTCGGGAAAGACATCGGGCATCAGGTTGAAACCGTCGGCGGCCCCGGCGAGGAACCACCGTTCGATCGTGTCGGCGACGTCGACCGGCGACCCCACGATCACGCGATGACCCGATCCGCTGAACTCGCGGAGGGTCTGCCGCAGCGTCAACCCGCGCCGCTGGACGAGTCGCACCACCGATTCGCGAAAGCCCAGTGAGCCAACGATTTTCGAGTCATCCGGAACGGTTGTGAGCAGATGCGCCGGGATGGGCTCGTCGAGGGGAAGCTGTGCGAGATCCTCACCGAGGGTCTGTGATAACCGCTGCACGTCATGCCCGGCGGGCAACAGGGCGTTCTGTTCTTCGTAGCGCCGTTCGGCCTCGGCGCGGCTGCTGCCGATCGTGGTGATCAGCCCGGGCAAGATGCGCACCGCGTCGTGTCCGCGGCCGTGCGCGGCCGCGGCGTCCTTGACGTAGCGGTAGTGCTCGAGGCCGGCGTCCAAGTCGAGTTCCGCGCTGAACACCGCGTCCGCAACCCGGCCGGCCAGGTCCCGGCCCTGCGGCGACCCGCCGGCCTGGACCAGCAGCGGATACCCCTGCGGCGACGGCCCCTGGGGCAATGAGCCAGTGACGGTGAAGAATTCGCCGCGGTGCTCGATGCCGCCGCCGTCGGCCGCCGTGTCACGCCAGAGCGCCAGCACCACGTCGACGAACTCCGCGGCCCGCCGGTAACGGCTCAACCGGTCCGGCAGATCGGCGAGGCCGAAGTTGCCGCCCGCGGCCTGCGAGTACGTGGTGACGACGTTCCACGCCAACCGGCCGCCGGAGAGCTGATCGAGGCTGAGCAACCGGTGCGCGAGTTCGACCGGGTCGTTGAATGTTGACGACAACGTGCCGATAAGCCCGAGGTGATCGGTCTCGGCCGCAACGGAAGCCAGGATCACGCTGGGTTCCAGGGCCTGCGACGGGCGCAGTGCCGGGTGGTCACGCAGAGCGGGTCCGTCAGCCAGGAACAGGGCGTCCAGGGTGCCGCGTTCGGCGATTCGGGCCATCCGCACGTAATAGCCGGGATCGGTGAACGCGGTGGGCGCCTCGGTGGACCGCCGCCACGACGCGGTGTGGATACCCAGGTTCAACACGTTCACGTTGAGCGTGAGACGACGTTCGCGCGCGCTCATCACCTGGCTCCTGGATAAGGCGCGTCGAAGGCGCGTCGATGCGTCGATAAGTCAGGGCCGGCGGATGCCGGTAGCCGAAGCCGTTGTCGCAGAACGCCACTGGCGGGCACGGAGACCACACCTCGGTGTCGGGCCGAGACCAGGACACCGTCTAGCACCGCCGCCAGCGCATCCGGTGTCACCCGCAGCAGCACCCCGGACGCGGTTGCGGTGGCGCTCACCCGGTCAAGCGCCGCACGATCGACCGCGCGCAATCGCACAACGGCGCCTGGCGGCACGGGGTCGCCGTCCTCGACGACGATCAGATCCGCCTCCCCGGTGGCCGGACCGGCCTGCTGCCATACCGGAAGGTCGCCCTGCAGCGATCCGGGGACATTGAGTGGTCCGGTGATGCGGTACGTGCCGCGCACGTCGGCGTGCCGAATCTGCGCGGCGTCAGCGAACAAACCGGTCACGCGGTCACCGACTACCGACGCATAAGGCCAAGTGCGCCAAAGCGTTCGCACCGCCGCTATCGCCTCCGCGGTGTGGGTCGGGCCGAGGACCGAGCCGGTCCAGGTGTCGACGCTGGCGTTCAACTCGATGCGCCGGTCGGCATCGAGGGCGAACCAGCCGAGCCGCCCCCGCGACGCGTGGTCGACCGAGAGCAGACGGCGGGCCAGGTTGTACGGATGGTCGCGGTGTGCCGAGGCGGCGACGACCAGGCCCAGATCGGTACTGTGTCGGGCCGCGACGGTGGCGACCAAGGATGGGTCGAGGCTGGTTTTCCCGCCGGCGGCCGGCTCGCCGCGGCCGGCGCCCACCACCCAGTAATGCACACCGGCGGACTCCAATCGGCGCGCCAGACCAGCGATACCGGGGCCGGGGGAGGATTCGCCGATTGCGTCGCCGGGGATCTCGATCCCGACCGACAAGGACATGGCTCACGACCCTACGTCAGCGCGGAGATGATGCAACTGTTGCTCTCGACCATGGTCGAAAGAACACCAAGCACGGCTACGCATTTCGCTTAAAAATTGTGACGCAGTAAACCGTTGTCGGCATCACTTGCCGCCGCCTACCTTGGGGGGCTGGTCGCCGTGAATCGCGACGGCACCGATGCACAGGAAAGGTTCTGACACCCATGCCCGTTGGCTCCCAGGAGCAGGACACACCGGCGGATGCGGCCGCGATCGACAACGTGCTGGCCGAAATCGCTGCGGACTACCGCCTGCGTTTAGCCGACGGCGGAAACGAGCCGCCGCTGCGTGGACTCAAACTCGTCCGGGACCACCGGTTGGGCGCGGTGCGACTGGCCCGCGAACTCGGCGGCGCGGGCTACACGGTGCCGGAATTCTTCGACCACCTCATCGCATTGGCCGCGGCCGACCCGGATCTGGCGCACATTCTGCGGATCCATTACGCGCTGGTCGAAGAACTACAGCTGCATCCGAAGCGCGCTGGCAGCGACCGGTGGATCGCCGTGGTCGCCGAGGGCGGGCTGATCGGGGGCGCCAACAGCGAACCGAGCCAGAAGGCGATCGGGGGCAACCAGCGTGACACCCGACTGGTGTCCACCCAGGACGGATTGCGGCTGCGCGGCAAGAAGTTCTACAGCACCGGCGCCCAGTTCTCCGACTACCTGCGGATCACCGCGCAGGACGACGACGACAACCCGACCGCCGTGGTGATTCCGGTGGACCGGGCCGGCATCGAGCACGTCGACGACTGGGACGGCATCGGTCAGCGCCAAACAGGCAGCGGCACCACGGTATTCCATGACGTCGAAGTGGCGAACGACGAAGTGTTCCCGCTGGGCGCCACGATCGGTGTGAACCGCGCTCGTGGGGCGCTGGTGCAGCTGTATCTGCACGCTGTCGCCGCCGGGATAGTGCGCACCCTGGCGGCCGATGCCGCGGCGCTGGTGCGCGGGCGCCGCCGCACCTATACCTTCGCCAGCGTCGACCAGCCGACGGCCGACCCGCAATTGCTGGAGATCGTCGGCGAGATCGACGCGGTGGCCTACACGGCGCAAGCGCTGGTCCGCAACGCCGCGGCCGAACTCGCCCCCGCCCTGGACGCCGCGCGCGCAACCGGCATCGACCCCGAGCTGGAAACCAGAGCGTCGATCGCCGCGGCCCGCGTCAAGGTCGCGCTCGAAGAACCCGCGTTACGCGCGGCTGCACGCATCTTCGATGCCGGCGGCGCATCCGCGATACAAGAGTCGGCGCTGTTGGACCGGCATTGGCGCAACTTGCGAACACTGTTCTCGCACAACCCGAGGATCTACAAGGCGCGGGTGCTCGGCGACATCGCGGTGAACGGCGCGGCGCTGCCCGACACCAGTTTCTTCTGATCAGCCGGGGCCGAATGGTGGGGTTGCGGACGCACGCGGCGCTGCTGGTCGCCGCGGTGGTCTCGGCCGCCGCGGTGAGCTGCGCTGCGCACCGGCACCCACCCAGCGCCGGACCGACCGGGCCGCCGGTGCGCGGCGGCACGCTGACGTACTCCGATGTGCAGTTCGTGACCGACACCATGGCGGCCAACTACAGCGCCAACAACTTGATGTTCCAGGTGCTCGATCGGGTGGTCTACGTCGAGCCGAAGACCGACAAGGTGTACGGCTGGCTGGCACAGACATTCACGCGCAACAGCGATGCGACTCGGTATACCTTCACGATCCGCGACGGGGTGACGTTCAGCGACCGTACGCCGCTGACCGCTGATGTCGTCAAGGCGAACTTCGACCAGCTCGGCAAGGGCGACCCGGCCAAGAAGATGCCCGCCTTCGCCGATTTCGTGGGCTACGACCACAGCGAGGTCAACGGAAACGTCGTCACGGTGTTCTTCAATCAGTCCAACGCGAATTTCTACAAAGTGCTGTCCTACAGCCGCTCTGGGATCCGCTCCCCGTCGACGCTGGCGCTGGACTACCAGCGTCAGTCCAAGATCGAAAATGTGGTCGGCTCAGGGCCTTTCGTCTATCAATCGCAGATCCCCGACCAGCAGGTGGTGCTCAACAAGCGTCCGGACTATACGTGGCCGCCGGCGTCGTCCCCGAATCAGGGTGCGGCCTACCTCGACCAGGTCGTCTTCCGGGTGATCACCGAACCGGGCTTGCGCGCGGGCGCGGTCCAATCGCATCAGGTGGATGTGGCGCGCGGAATCCAGCCCACCGACGAGAGTGCGCTCAAACAGGGTGGGCTGCAGGTACTCCCGGTCGCAGCACCGGCGGAGACCGCGAATCTGGTTGGCTTACGGATCAACAACCAGGTGGTCAGCGACTTCCGGGTGCGTCGCGCTCTGCAATGGGGCATCGACCGGCAGGCGGTCGTGGATACCGTGCTGTCGGATAGCTATCGGGCCAGTGATTCCGTGCTGGGACATGACGATCCGCTGTTCGCCAACGTGAGCGCCGACATCGGCTACCACCCGCAGCAGGCGGCGGACTTGCTGGACGCGGCCGGATGGAAGGTGGGCAGCGACGGTGTGCGCGAAAAGGACGGCAAGAAGCTGAATCTGACGCTGGCGGCATCCAACCAGAGTGTGGTATTCCGCCCGGCGTTCGAGTTCATCGAATCCGAGTGGCGTGAGCTGGGGGTTTCTCTGCAGAACCGGGCGGGTGACACCACGTTCTTCAACGCCTCCAGCACCGACGCGGCGACGCCGCTGTTCGGCACCCGGATCCAATACAACATCGGTCTGGGCCTGTTGTTCGGCCGCCAGAAAAGCAACTTGACCTTCGCGAAGAACGACGAGTTGATCGCGCTGTCTCGCGAAGAACTCAAGGAGACCGACCCGGCGCTGCTCAAGGATGTCGTCGCCCGCGAACAGCGCAAGATCATCGACGATCAGCTGGCGCTGGTGCTTTGGGACGAGGTGCAGGTGCACGCTGCCGCCCCGAACGTCCACGTGGAGTTCACGCGCTACACCGAGCCGCTGTTGCAGAGCGCCTGGAAAACCTGATGGCGACTTACGTTTTCACCCGGATCGGCCAGTCGGCGGTCGTGCTGTTGCTGGCCTTCACGGTGGTCTTCTGGGGGGTCAGCATCCTGCCGACCGATCCGGCGTCGATCTTTGTGGCCAAGGGCGACGGCTACTTCAACCCCGACATCGTCACCCAGGTCAAGGCGTTCTACGGCTACGACCGCCCGCTGTGGGTGCAGTACTTCTCCCAGCTGAATCAGTTGCTGCACGGACATTTCGGGTTCTCGCTGTCCAGCGGCCAGTCCGTCACCGATCGGATCGGTGGAGTGGTCGGCCAGACCGTGGAACTGGCCGCGACGGCGACCGTTTTCGCGCTGACGTTCGCCCTGGCCATCATGGCGCTGGCCACGACGGTGGGACCGGTGAGGTCGTTCATCCGTGCCATGCCGCCGCTATTCGGCGCCGTCCCCACGTTCTGGTTGGGACTGGTTGTCCTGCAAATCTTTTCGGTACGCCTAGGATGGATCTCCTTGTTTCCCGACGGTTCGGTGGCCGCGCTGCTGGTTCCGGCGCTGGTGCTGGCCGTGCCGATCTCGGCCCCGATCGCGCAAGTGCTGCTGAAGAACATCGATGCCACCCGGGCGCTGCCGCACGTCGACACCGCCCGGGCCAAGGGCGGCACACCGGGCTGGGTGATTCGCAGACATGTGCTGAAGAACGCGGCGGGGCCGGCGTTGACCGTGACGGCAACGACGGTGGGTGCGCTGCTGGGCGGGTCGGTGGTCACCGAAACCGTGTTCTCTCGTCCGGGTCTGGGCACCGTACTGCTGCAGGCGGTGTCCAACCAGGACATCTCGCTGATTCAGGGCCTGGTGTTGCTGACGACCGTCGTCATCGTGGCGGCAAACCTGTTGGTGGACTTGATCTATCCGCTGCTGGACCCGCGCGTCACCAAATTGCAGCGCCAGGGATTCACCACCCGGCTGGGCAGGTTCGGGTGAGCACGCAATTGACGACGCGCGCACGGGCGCTGCGATCGGGGTCGTGGTCGGTGCGGCTCTCGACAGCGTTGCTGCTCCTGGTCGCCGCCTGGGCGGTCGCTCCCGGGCTGTTCACCAGTCGAGACCCGTTGAAAGGCAGACCCGTCGAGAAGTTCCGGCCGCCGAGCCTGACGCATTGGTTCGGCACCGACCATCTCGGCCGCGACGTGTTGACCCGCGTGATCTACGGGACCTCGCACACCATCGCCACAGCGGGTTTGGCGGTGGCGGTCGGCCTGGTCATCGGCAGCTTCGTCGGCATTCTGGCCGGGGTGTCGGGCCCCGCCGTCGATGCCGTGGGTATGCGATTGGCCGATGTGCTGCTGGCACTGCCCGGATTCCTGGTATCGGTGTGGATCGTCACCGCTTACGGACCCGGGCCGCTTTCCGTCGGTATCGGGGTGGGTATCGGGTCGATCGCGATCTTCGCCCGGGTGTTCCGCGCCGAAGTACTGCGGGTGCGGGCGCTGGATTACGTCGAAGCCGCCTTCTTGTCGGGGGAGACCCGATGGTCGGTTATCGGCAGGCACATCATCCCGAACGCGATCGGGGCGGTGATCGCGCTGGCCGTCATCGACCTCAGCGGGGCCATCCTGTTGATCTCGGCCTTGGGCTACCTCGGCTACAGCGCTCCGCCGCCCACCCCGGAATGGGGCCTGCTGGTCGCCGAGGGCCGCCGCTACCTGGCGACCGCGTGGTGGCTCACTTCCCTGCCCGGCGCGGTGATCCTGTTGGTCATCCTGGCGCTCGGCGTGCTCTCCCGGCGAGCGCTGACGTCCACCCGCATCTGACCGGAAAGAACGAAACGATGGCCGAACCGCAGCTGGAATTGTCCGACCTCACCGTCACCTATCGCGGCGCCGTGCCCAAGGTGGCCCTGGACGGCATCGACTTGACGGTATCGGTCGGTGAATTCGTCGCTGTGGTCGGTGAATCAGGTTCGGGGAAGACAACTTTGGCGAACACCGTGGTGGGCTTGCTGCCGCCTACCGCGACGGTCACCGCGACCTCGCTGGCCATCCGCGGCCGCGACACTGTCGGCCTGAGCGAACGCCAGTGGTGCCGGCTGCGCGGCAGCGCCGTCGGATTGGTTCCGCAGGATCCCGGCGCGTCATTGAACCCGGTGCGCACCATCGGATCTCAGCTCGCCGAGGTCTTCCCGCTGAAAGGGCACAAGCTCGGCCGGCGCGAGATCCGGCGCCGCTGTCTCGATCTGCTGGACCGGGTCGAAATCGACCGCCCCGAGCAGCGACTCAAACAGTATCCGGGCGAGCTCTCGGGCGGGATGCGTCAGCGAGTGCTCATCGCGATGGCATTCGGGCTCAACCCCGAGCTGCTGATTGCCGACGAGCCGACCTCCGCTCTCGACGTGACCGTCCAGCGTCACGTGCTTGCGGTATTCGACCGGCTGGTTACCGAAAACGGCACCACGGTCCTGTTCATCACCCACGACATCGGGGTGGCTACGGATCACGCGTCGCGAATCGTCGTGATGCGCGACGGCGCGGTGGTGGAGGATGCCGCGGCCGAGTCGATCGTCGCGGCGCCGCGGACCGAATACACCGCGCACCTGATCCGTCGCCTCGGCACACCCACGCCGGCCATTCCGCGATCCGAGGCCGACGACGTCATCGAGCTCACCAGCGTCTGCAAGGAATTCGGGCTCGGCGGCCGGGCACGCAACACGGCGGTCGACGACCTCACCTTCACCGTCCGGCGAGGCGAGACGCTGGCGTTGGTGGGGGAGTCGGGGTCGGGGAAGTCGACCACCGCGAAAATGATCATCGGTCTGCTCACCCCCACCCGCGGAACGGTAAGGGTGCTCGGCCGCGACATCGCGGCGCTGTCCGCACGCGCCCGCCGTGAGCACTGGCAAGACATCCAGTTCGTCTACCAGAATCCCGATTCGGCGCTCGATCCACGCTGGACCGTGCGGCAGGTCCTGGAAAGCCCGCTGCGCTCCTATGGGTTGGCCGACAAGCGGCAGCGGGCCCTGCGCGTAGCAGAGGCCCTGGCGAGCGTCGGTCTGACCGAGGACAAGCTGGATCGGCGGCCCACCGAGCTGTCGGGCGGCGAATGCCAGCGCGTCGCCATCGCCCGCGCGCTGGTGCTGCGCCCGCAGATCGTGGTGCTCGACGAACCGCTGTCGGCGCTGGACGTGGTGACCCAGGACCAGATCATCCGGTTGTTGCTGCGCTTACAGGACGAACTCGGCCTCACTTATCTGTTCATCTCCCACGATTTGTCGGTGGTGGCCCGACTGTCGCACCGGGTGGTGGTGCTACGGGCCGGGCGGGTGGTCGACAGCGGTGAGACCGAGACGGTCTTCGCCGCGCCGTCGTCGGCGTACACCCGCGCGCTACTCGAGGCGGTCCCGGGGCGCCGCCTCGCCCGTTCGGCCCTGTCAGGCTCGTGAATCGGGTCCGCGAGCCGACGTGGGAAGATAGTCGGGTGTTGCGCTGGATCACCGCGGGGGAGTCGCATGGCCGGGCATTGGTTGCCCTGGTCGAAGGCATGGTCGCCGGTGTGGAGGTCACCTCCACCGAAATCGGCGACCAATTGGCTCGTCGCCGGCTCGGTTACGGCCGCGGCGCCCGGATGCAGTTCGAGCGCGACGCGGTGACCGTGCTGGCCGGCGTTCGCCACGGTGTCACCCTGGGCGGCCCCATCGCCATCGAGATCGGCAACACCGAGTGGCCGAAATGGGAAACCGTGATGGCCACCGACCCGCTCGACCCCGCAGGAGCGGCCGACCTGGAAAACTCGGCGCGCAACGCGCCGCTCACCCGGCCCCGGCCCGGGCACGCCGACTACGCCGGGATGCTCAAGTACGGTTTCGACGACGCGCGGCCGGTGCTCGAGCGCGCCAGTGCGCGGGAGACCGCCGCCCGCGTCGCGGCGGGGACGGTCGCGCGGTCGTTTCTGCGCCAGGCGCTCGGCGTCGAGGTGCTCTCGCACGTGATCGCGATTGGTCCGTCGCAGCCCTACGACGGACCGCCCCCCGGGCCCGAGGACCTGGCCGCGATCGACGCCAGCCCGGTGCGCGCCTTCGACAAAGACGCCGAGCGGGCGATGATCACCGAGATCGAGGCCGCCAAGAAGGACGGCGACACCCTGGGCGGCGTGGTGGAAGTCGTGGCGTTGGGCCTGCCCATCGGGCTGGGCTCGTTCACCAGTGGCGACAACCGCCTGGACAGCCAGCTGGCCGCCGCCGTCATGGGCATCCAGGCGATCAAGGGCGTGGAGATCGGCGACGGCTTTCAGACCGCACGCCGCCGCGGCAGCCAGGCCCACGACGAGATGTACCCCGGCCCCGACGGCGTGATCCGCTCGACGAACCGGGCCGGCGGCCTGGAAGGCGGCATGACCAACGGCCAGGCGCTGCGGGTGCGGGCGGCGATGAAGCCGATCTCGACCGTGCCGCGGGCACTGGCCACCGTCGACCTGGCCACCGGGGACGAGGCCGTCGCCATCCACCAGCGTTCCGACGTGTGCGCGGTGCCCGCCGCCGGCGTCGTCGTCGAGACCATGGTGGCGCTGGTGCTGGCCCGCGCCGCGCTGGACAAGTTCGGCGGCGATTCGCTGGCCGAAACCCGGCGCAACATCGAGGCCTACCAGCGTGCGGTCGCCGAGCACGAAATGCCGGTTGCCCGCGCTCGGGTGTCCGGGTAGGCACGCCGTGTCACCCAAGGCGGTACTCGTCGGATTGCCGGGCTCGGGCAAGTCGACCATCGGGCGCCGGCTGTCCAAGGCGATGGGCGTCGGCTACGTCGACACCGACGTGCTGATCGAGCAGCAGACCGGCCGCACCATCGCCGACATCTTCGCCACCGACGGGGAGCAGGAATTCCGCCGCATCGAAGAAGACGTGATTCGCGCGGCGCTGGCCGAGCAGGACGGTGTCGTGTCGCTCGGCGGCGGCGCGGTCACCAGCCCGGGGGTGTGCGAGTCGCTCGCCGGGCACACCGTCATCTATTTGGAGATCGGTGCCCGAGAAGGGGTGCGCCGCACCGGCGGCACCTCGGCACGGCCCCTGCTGGCCGGCGGAAACCGTGCCGAGAAGTACCGTGCGCTGATGACGCAACGGATTCCGCTGTACCGGCGCGTCGCGACCATCCGGGTCGACACCAACCGCCGCAATCCCGGGGCGGTGGTCCGCTACATCATGTCCCGGCTGCCCCTACAGCCCGCCCCACAGCCGGTCACCCCCGGCACTCCGACCGCCAACAAGGCCGCCACATGACAGAACCCACCGAACCGGTGACCGTGCAGGTGGCCGTCGATCCGCCGTACCCGGTGGTGATCGGCACCGGCTTGCTCAACGAATTGGGCGAGCTGCTCGGCGGCCGGCACCGGGTCGCGATCCTGCATCAACCGGTACTGGCGCAGACCGCCGAGGCGATCCGCAGCTACCTGGCCGACAAGGGCGTCGACGCGCACCGCATCGAAATCCCGGACGCCGAGGCCGGAAAAGAATTGCCGGTCGTCGGTTTCATCTGGGAAGTGTTGGGCCGCATTGGAATTGACCGCAAGGATGCGCTGGTGAGCCTCGGCGGCGGGGCGGCCACCGATGTCGCGGGCTTCGCGGCGGCCACCTGGCTGCGCGGTGTCTCGATCGTGCATGTGCCGACCACATTGCTGGGCATGGTCGACGCGGCGGTGGGCGGCAAAACCGGCATCAACACCGACGCCGGCAAGAACCTGGTCGGCGCCTTCCATCAGCCGCTGGCCGTCCTGGTCGACTTGGCCACCCTGGAAACCTTGCCGCACAACGAAATCGTCGCCGGGATGGCCGAGGTGGTCAAGGCCGGGTTCATTGCCGACCCGGCGATCCTGGACCTCATCGAGGCCGATCCGCAGGCGGCGCTGGACCCGAAGGGTGATGTGCTGCCGGAGCTGATCCGTCGCGCGATCGCCGTCAAGGCCGAGGTGGTCGCGGCCGACGAAAAAGAATCCGAGCTGCGCGAAATCCTGAACTACGGGCACACTTTGGCGCATGCCATCGAACGCCGCGAGCGCTACCAGTGGCGGCACGGCGCCGCGGTGTCGGTGGGCCTGGTGTTCGTCGCCGAGCTGGCCCGGCTCACCGGCCGGCTCGACGACGACACCGCCGCGCGCCATCGCAGCATCCTGACCTCGCTGGGCCTGCCGGTCAGCTACGACCCGGACGCGCTGCCCCAGCTGTTGGAATACATGGCTGGAGACAAGAAATCGCGCGCCGGTGTGCTGCGGTTCGTCGTTCTCGACGGCCTGGCCAAGCCGGGCCGGTTGGTGGGACCGGACCCGGGTCTGCTGGTGACGGCCTACGCGGGGGTGTGTGCGCCATGAGTATGACGGTCAACGTCATCAACGGCCCGAACCTGGGCCGGCTGGGCCGGCGCGAACCCGAGGTCTACGGGAACACCACGCACGACCAGCTGGCCGCGCTGATCCAACGTGAGGCCGTCCGCCTTGGACTCAAAGCCGTTGTACGGCAAAGCGATAGCGAAGCCGAATTGCTGGACTGGATTCATCTGGCCGCCGACGCGGGGGAGGCGGTGATTCTCAATGCCGGCGGACTGACCCACACATCCGTGGCGCTGCGCGATGCCTGCGCCGAACTGCGTGCACCGCTGATCGAGGTGCACATCTCCAATGTGTATGCCCGCGAAGAGTTTCGGCGTCACTCATATCTCAGTCCGGTGGCGACTGGAGTGATCGTCGGCCTGGGAGTCCAGGGCTACCTGCTTGCGCTGCGCTACCTGGTCGAGACCAGTTCGAGCCGCTAGTCCTTCTTTCCCCACTGCGAACTCGGCCATTCCGACTCCGGATCGGAGTGTTTCGGGCCTTCGGTGCGAATCACCTCGGTCTTGGCATCGTCGGAACCGGTGGCGATGGTTTCGGTCGGAGATTCCCGCTCGACCGTCGGAATCGTCTCGGTGGGTGCGTCGCGTTCCGCGGTGGCCACCGACGACGTCCGTGCCTCGGCCTGGCCCCCGCGATGCTGCACGGGAACCTCGCCGGTCGGCGCGTCGTCGGCGCTGGCGGCGGTGAACACGTCGGTGTCAGCGCGTTCCTCGTCCGGTCCGGCTCCCCGGTCGGGCGGGGGGTTGCGGTCCACCCGCCAGCGGCCGACGGCCGCACCGATGATGCCGGGCAGGAAAACGCAGAGCGCGGTGAAGGCGGCGAACGTCGTCACCTCGTTGATCAGGCCCCCGGTGTAGAGGCCCTTGTAGAACAGCGCGATGAGCCAGGAGACGGCCCCGCTCAGAACCCCGGCGAGCAACCCGGCCAGCAGCCAGGTCATCGCCAGGTCCTGGCGGCGATCCGGATCCGCGTTGGCTTTCGCGTCGGCTCGGCCGTCCAGCAACCCCCAGACGACTACGGCGATGATGAAGACGAGAAGCAGCACCACGCTTACCAGCCCGGCTTGCGTCTGCCACACGTTGATGATCGCCCCCTGAAACAACCGGACGACAACCATCAACGCAGCGAACGCCAATCCCCGCACCATCCAGTTACTCATGGCTGACCAGCGTAGCGAGTACCGTCGTGAGTCGTGACACATTCCCAGCGTCGAGAAAATCTAAAAATCCAGATCGGTGCCAGCGGACTGGACGCGATGCTGGTCACGGACCTGATTAACGTGCGCTATCTGTCAGGTTTCTCCGGATCCAACGGCGCGTTGCTGGTCTTCTCCGACGATCGCGAAGCCATCTTGGCCACCGACGGCCGTTACCGCACCCAGGCCGCCGCGCAGGCGCCCGATCTCGAAATCGCCATCGAGCGGGCCGTCGGGCGCCATCTGGCCGGGCAGGCGGCCGCCGCGGGCGTGTCCAAGCTGGGCTTCGAAAGCAATGTGGTCACCGTGGACGCCTTCGACACACTGACCGGCGAGGTCGGTGAGCTGGGCGCGAAGACCGAGCTGGTGCGGGCCGCCGGCACGGTCGAGGCGCTGCGCGAGATCAAGGACGCCGGTGAGGTGGCGCTGCTGCGGCTGGCCTGCGAGGCCGCCGACGCCGCACTGAAAGACCTGGTGGCGCGGGGTGGTCTGCGGCCCGGGCGCACCGAACGCGAGGTGAGCCGCGAACTCGAGGCGTTGATGCTCGATCATGGCGCCGACGCGATTTCCTTCGAGACGATCGTGGCCGCCGGGCCCAATTCGGCGATCCCGCACCACCGGCCGACCGACGCGGTGCTCGCCGACGGGGATTTCGTCAAGATCGACTTCGGCGCGCTGGTCGCCGGCTATCACTCGGACATGACCCGCACCTTCGTGCTGGGCAAGGCCGCGGATTGGCAGCTGGAGATCTACCAGCTGGTCGCCGAGTCGCAGCGGGCCGGCCGGGAGGCACTGCGGCCGGGCGCCGATCTTCGCGAGGTGGACGGCGCCGCGCGCCAGGTGATCGTCGACGCGGGTTACGGCGAGCAATTCAGCCATGGTTTGGGACATGGGGTGGGCCTTCAGATCCACGAAGCACCGGGAATCGGCGCCACCTCGACCGGGACGTTGCTCGCGGGTTCGGTCGTGACGGTGGAGCCCGGCGTCTACTTGCCGGGCCGCGGCGGCGTCCGCATCGAGGACACCCTGGTCGTCGCTGACGATGCGTCGCAAACCACCGGGCAGACCGCCGAGCTGCTGACTCGGTTTCCCAAAGAGCTGGCCATTCTGACCTAGCCGGCGCTGCACCCGACGGCAAAAAAGCCGCCTGAGCGGCCATAACTCGTCGAGCTGCCGGAACCACGACGGCTGCGTAGGATTCGGGAATATGGCCTACATAGCCCTCATTGCTGTCTACGTAGCGGCCGCTTTTTCAGCTCTTACCGGGCTCTGGCTCACTGCGGTGTTATTCGTCGGCGACGACACTGACGGGGCCGGCATCATGACGACGGCCGTTCGCCGGGCGGCTCCGAGGGGCCCGATTCTGATCGCGGTCGGCGTTGCGCTGGGTTTGCTCGGCAACATCTCCGCGAACCACCTGCCTGCGTCGCCCGCCTCCGACATGGTCGCGCCGTCCAACGCGACGGACCTGTGCGACAACAACGACGGACTTTTCGGCCTGTGCGGCGCCGGGCAGCTCCGCTAGCGGCGCGGTGAGTGCCGCACCCGAGCGCGGGTAAGCTGCATCCCGTGCGCTTCCAGGCGCTGACTGCGGTTCCGGCGTAGCCGGGACGCGCTACCGGGCAAAAGCCCGGGCTCTCGACAATTGGCCATCCTGTAGGAGATAGAGCGACCGTGGCATCGACTGCCGACTTCAAGAACGGACTAGTGCTGGTGATCGACGGCCAGCTGTGGCAGATCACCGAGTTTCAGCACGTCAAACCGGGTAAAGGCCCAGCCTTCGTACGTACCAAGCTGAAGAACGTGCTCTCGGGCAAGGTCGTCGACAAGACCTACAACGCCGGCGTAAAGGTCGATACCGCCACCGTCGACCGCCGCGATGCCACCTACCTGTACCGCGACGGCTCGGACTTCGTGTTCATGGACAGCCAGGACTACGAGCAGCATCCGCTGCCGGAATCGCTGGTCGGCGACGCCGCCCGGTTCCTGCTGGAGGGGCTGCCGGTGCAGGTGGCCTTCCACAATGGGGCGCCGCTGTACCTCGAGCTTCCGGTGTCGGTCGAACTCGTGGTCACCCACACCGAGCCGGGTCTGCAGGGGGACCGGTCCAGCGCCGGCACCAAGCCCGCGACCGTGGAGACGGGAGCGGAGCTCCAGGTACCGCTGTTCATCAATACCGGCGACAAGTTGAAGGTGGATTCGCGCGACGGCAGCTATCTGGGCCGGGTCAACGCCTGACCATGCCGGACGGTAAATCGCCAAGGCCCGCGAAGGGACGCCATCACGCCCGCAAGCGCGCCGTGGACTTGCTGTTCGAAGCCGATTCCCGCGGGCTGAGCCCGTCCAGTGTGGCCGACTCGCGCACCGCGCTGGCCCAAGCCAACCCCGACGTCAAGGCACTGCACCCGTATACGGCCGCGGTGGCGCACGGGGTCGGCGATCAGATCGCCCATATCGACGACCTGATCAGCACCCACCTGCAGGGCTGGACATTGGACCGGCTGCCCGCGGTCGACCGCGCCATCCTGCGAGTTGCGGTATGGGAGCTGCTTTATGCCGGCGATGTGCCGGAGCCGGTAGCTGTCGACGAGGCCGTGCAGCTGGCCAAGGAGTTGTCCACCGATGACTCGCCGGGCTTCGTCAATGGCGTACTTGGACAGATCATGTTGGTCACACCGCAGATCCGGGCGGCCGCCGAGGCCGTCCAAGGAGCCACGCGAACGGGTGCGGCCACCACACCGGAGAATCCCGAACCGGCGTCATGACCCGACTGGAGCTCCGCGCCTTCCTCGCCGCCTTCCTGGCGGCGACGGTGGTGCTGGGCGCGGTGATCTGTGCCGCGTACGGGCTGACGATTGTCGCCGCGGCGCTCGCGATCTATGCGCTGGGTGTGGGCGCCTGGCTGTACCACTCGATCGAGCGTCTGATTGTCGCCCGCCGCATCAGCACCGTGCGCTCGGCGGCCAAGCCGCTGCAGCCGCTACTGCCGGTGATGGCCGCGCTGATGGGTCTCACCCAGGCCGTGGTGCGCTCGCTCAGCGATGTCACCGAGCTGCCGGGGCGCGGGCGGGAGCTGCCGATGCTGCGGTGGATGGACAACACCCGCGGTGGTCGGCGGGTCGTCGACAGTGACGAAACCGAGCGCTGACCGAACACAGGCGATCGTGAGCGAAACGATCGCAAACGCTGGCCGGACCGGATAACAATGGGACGAGAGTCGTTCAGGTCGGTGTCGGAGAATATTTACGGCGGTAGCGGAGTATCGGACACCACCGCCCGCCTGTGACATGCACTGACGGCCGCGAGCCCGCACCAGAAGAACAGGTGACGACATGAATCCCTACAGTGCTTACCCGCGACGTCTGCACGTCTCCGCCCTGGCGGCGGTGGCCAACCCGTCGTACACGCGCATCGACACCTGGAACCTGCTCGACGACGCGTGCCGTCGCCTCGCCGAGGTCGACCTGGCCGGGCTGGACAAAACGCATGACTTGGCGAAGGTCAAGCGCCTGATGGACCGCCTCGGGGCTTACGAGCGCTACTGGCTGTATCCCGGGGCGGAAAACCTGGCGACCTACCGCGCTCACCTGGAAAGCCTGTCGACGGTGCGGCTGGCCGAGGAGGTGTCGCTGGCGGTGCGCCTACTGTCCGAATATGGGGACCGCACAGCACTTTTCGACACTTCTGCACCGTTGGCGGACCAGGAGTTGGTGGCCCAGGCCAAGCAGCAGCAGTTCTACACCGTGTTGCTCGCCGATGACTCGCCGAACACCGGACCCGACTGCCTGGCCGAGGCCCTGCGGGCGCTGCGTTCGGCGTCCGATGATGTGCAATTCGAGCTGCTGGTGGTGCCGAGCGTCGAGGACGCCATCACCGCCGTCGCCCTGAACGGCGAGATTCAGGCCGCGATCATCCGCCACGACGTGTCGTTGCGTTCGCGGGATCGGGTGCCGTTGATGAACTCACTGCTGGGCGTCAGCGACGATCCGGTCAGTCGCGACTACGGCCGCGACCGCGACTGCATCGAATGTGGCGAATGGATCCGTGAGCTGCGGCCGCACATCGATATCTACCTGCTCACCGACGAGTCGATCGCGGCCGGCAACGACGAAGAACACGACGTCTACGATCGGACGTTCTACCGGCTCAACGACGTCACCGATCTGTACAGCACGGTGCTGGCCGGTCTGCGAAGCCGTTTCGCCACACCGTTTTTCGATGCCCTGCGGGCTTACGCGGATTCGCCGGTCGGCCAATTCCACGCGCTGCCCGTCGCGCGCGGCGCCAGTATCTTCAACTCGAAGTCACTGCAGGACATGGGGGAGTTCTACGGCCGCAACATCTTCATGGCCGAGACTTCGACCACCTCGGGCGGCTTGGACTCGCTACTGGATCCGCACGGCAACATCAAGAAGGCGATGGACAAGGCCGCCAAGACGTGGCACTCCAACCAGACGTACTTCGTCACCAATGGAACGTCGACGGCCAACAAGATCGTCGTGCAATCGCTGACCCGGCCGGGCGACATCGTGCTGATCGACCGCAACTGCCACAAGTCGCACCACTACGGTCTGGTGCTGGCCGGCGCCTATCCGCTGTATCTGGACGCCTATCCGCTGCCGCAGTTCGCGATCTACGGTGCGGTGCCGCTGGAGACGATCAAGAAGGCACTGCTGGATCTGGAGGCGGCCGGCCAGCTGGACAAGGTGCGGATGCTGTTGGTCACCAACTGCATCTTCGACGGCGTGGTCTACAACCCGCTGCGGGTGATGGAGGAGGTGCTGGCGATCAAACCGGACATCTGCTTCCTGTGGGACGAGGCGTGGTACGCGTTTGCCACCGCCGTGCCGTGGGCCCGGCAACGGACCGCCATGGTGGCAGCTGACCGTCTTGAGCAGATGCTGGCGTCGCCGGAATACGCTGCGGAATACCGCAATTGGGCCGCGTCGATGGAGGGGATCCCCCGGTCGGAGTGGGTCAACCACCGGCTGCTGCCCGATCCCGGCAAGGCGCGGGTGCGGGTCTACGCGACGCACTCCACGCACAAGTCGCTGTCGGCGTTCCGGCAGGCATCGATGATCCACGTGCGCGACCGGGACTTCAATTCGCGCGCCCGCGACGCGTTCGGCGAGGCGTTCTTGACCCACACCTCCACATCGCCGAACCAGCAGCTGCTCGCGTCGCTGGATCTGGCGCGCCGGCAGGTCGACATCGAGGGATTCCAGTTGGTGCGGCAGGTCTACGACATGGCGCTGGTGTTCCGGCACCGGGTCCGCAAGGACCGGCTGATCAGCAAGTGGTTCCGCATCCTCGACGAGGCCGACCTGGTGCCCGAGGAGTTCCGGGCGTCGGCGGTCAGCTCTTATCGCGAGGTCAGGCAGGGCGCGCTGGCGGAGTGGAATGAAGCGTGGCGGTCCGATCAGTTCGTGCTGGATCCGACACGAGTCACCCTGTTCCTCGGCAACACCGGAATGAACGGATACGACTTCCGCGAGAAGATTCTGATGGAGCGTTTCGGAATTCAGATCAACAAGACGTCGATCAACAGCGTGCTGCTGATCTTCACGATCGGTGTCACCTGGTCCAGCGTGCATCACCTGCTCGACGTGCTGCGCCGGGTGGCCACCGACCTCGATCGGGAGCGGGAATTGGCCAGTGTGGCCGACTGGACGCTGCACAACCGTCGCGTCGAGGAGATCACCCAGGATCTGCCGCACCTTCCCGACTTCAGCGAATTCGATATCGCGTTCCGTCCGGTGGACGCCTGCGGGTTCGGTGACATGCGGTCGGCGTTCTACGCGGGGTATGAAGAGTCCGATCGTGAGTACGTGCAGCTCGGCAGGGCCGGGCGGCGGATCGCGGAGGGCCGGAAATTGGTGTCCACCACGTTTGTGGTGCCCTACCCGCCGGGTTTCCCGGTGCTGGTCCCTGGCCAGGTCGTCTCCAAGGAGATCCTGTATTTCCTGGCCCAGCTCGACGTCAAGGAAATCCACGGATATAACCCGGATCTCGGCTTGTCGGTGTTCACGCCGGAGGCATTGGCCCGCCTGGAAGCCCAGCGAAGCGCGGCGACCGCCGCGGTCGGCTCGGCGTTCCCGGCTTTCGAACTGCCCCCGGACGCATCCGTTTTGAACGGCGGACGTAATGGAGACCGCGTCAAGGCCGTCACCGAAGACGCCTGACGTCTGGGTGACGGCGGCTCCTTCGGGCGAAACGTCATGTCCTGCGGAGGCGGTAACTTCTGCTCACCGGGATCGCAAAGGCGGTGCGTTTTCCCAGGTGGCGCAATAGCCGCCGGGGCCCCGGTTTCTGCTGGTGGACACTCGAGTGCACCCGGCGCAATACGTCTAACCGCCGTCTCGGGCGCCGATCGCCCGCCCGAAATGTGCCCCTGAGCTGCGTTAGCGTGACGACGTGGCTGAGGCGATACCCATTCGTGGACCCCGGGCCGACCGTGCCCGCCGGGTCGCCGATGTGTTGCGGCAGCAGATCCACGCAGGGGCCTATCCGGACGGCCTGCCGGCCGAGAGCGATTTGGCGGCCGAGTTCGCGGTGTCCCGCAACAGCATTCGCGAGGCCCTCGGCATCCTCAAGCACGAAGGTCTGATCGACCGCGGACCCAAGGTCGGCACCCACGTCGCGCAGCGCAAATACGACCACCGGATCGATTCCCTGCTGGGCTTGAAAGAGACCTTCAAACACATCGGCGAAGTCCGCAACGAGGTGCGCGCCGCGACGCTCGTGGTCGCTCCGCCGGCGGTGGCCGGGCGGCTGCAGCTGGAGCCCGGGGGGCAGGCGGTGTTCATCGAGCGGTTGCGCTACCTCGGTGACTTGCCGCTCAGCCTCGACCTGACCTACCTCACCCCGGATATCGGAACCCAGATCTTGGATCACCCGCTGGAAAACCCCCTCGATACGCAAGACCTCTTCGCGCTGATCGAGCAGGTCAGCGGACACCGGCTTGGCGAGGCGTCGCTGGCGCTGGAGGCCATCCCCGCCGATCTGCATTCGGCGGCCACTCTGCACGTGCCTGACGGGTCGCCGCTGCTCATGCTCGAGCGGCTCACCAGTCTCGACGATGGCACACCCGTCGACCTCGAGTACATCCGGATGCGCGGCGATCGAATCACGATGCGCGGCCACCTGATAAGGAGCAAACCATGACGCTGGTCAACAACAACCGAGTCGACGTGCCGGTCACGATCGACGAGTCGCTGTGTATCGACGGATGCACGCTCTGCGTCGACGTCTGTCCGCTGGACGCGCTGGCCATCAACCCCGACACCGGCAAGGCGTTCATGCACGTCGACGAATGCTGGTACTGCGGCCCCTGCGCCGCCCGCTGCCCCACGGGCGCTGTCACCGTCAATATGCCGTATTTACTTCGCTGAAATACCCTACAGCCCAGGATTTTTCATGAAACGACACGTCATTCGGCTCGTCGTGGCCTCGATCGTCGCGCTCGTGTCCGGTTGCTCGCTGGAATCACTATCGGCGTCCTCCGGTGTGGTCAACGTCGTCATCGGCTATCAGTCCAAGACCATCAACACCGTGACCGCCGGGACACTGCTGCGCGCCCAGGGCTACCTGGAGCACCGGCTCGCCGACATCACCACCCGCACCGGCACCAAATACGCGGTCCGGTGGCAGGATTACGACACGGGTGCCCCGATCACCGCACAGATGATGGCGGAGAAAATCGACATCGGCTCGATGGGGGATTACCCCTTGCTGATCAACGGCTCCAAGACGCAGGCCAATCCGCTCGCGAAAACCGAAATCGTCTCGATAACCGGCTACAACCCCAAGGGCGCGCTCAACATGGTTGTGGTGGCGCCCGGTTCGTCGGCCACTACGCTGAACGACTTGGCCGGCTCGAAGGTCTCGGCGAGCGTGGGCTCGGCCGGTCACGGCACGTTGATGCGTGCACTGGATAGGGGTGGGATCAAGGGCATCGAGGTGCTCAACCAGCAGCCACAGGTCGGCGCATCGGCTCTGGAATCTGGTCAGGTTCAAGGCCTTTCGCAGTTCGTCGCGTGGCCCGGGCTGCTCGTGTTCCAGAACAAGGCCAAACTGCTGTACGACGGTGCCGAGCTGAATCTGCCTACCCTGCACGGGGTGGTGGTGCGGCGCTCGTATGCAGGATCTCATCCGGAGGTGCTGGGCGCGTTCCTGCAGGCGCAGCTGGACGCCACCGATTTCCTGAACCGAAAGCCGCTGGAGGCGGCCCGCATCGTCGCCCAGTCAAGCGGGCTGCCCCAGGAAGTGGTTTACCTCTACAACGGCCCCGGCGGCACGTCATTCGATACCACGCTCAAACCGTCACTGGTCGATGCGCTGGAAAACGATGTGCCGTACCTGAAGTCGATCGGCGACTTCGCCGAACTCGACGTCCCCGGATTTGTCCAGGACGCGCCACTGCGCGCGGTATTCGGTGCCCGCGGCCTGAACTACGACACGACCCGGGCCGCGACCGCCAACCCGTCGGTGCTCAGCGGCGACCCCGCCCTGGCGAGCGAACTGTGGCTGGACGGAACTGACGCCACCCAGACGCTCGCCAATCCGACCAACCTGCTTCGGGCGGTGCGGGACGCGACCGCTCACGGTGCCAAAGTCCGTGCCGCCTATGTTCCCGACGCCGAGCTGGGCACCCGCTGGTTCGCCGACAAGGCGGTCTGGGTGCAAGACGGGCAGAACTACCTGCCGTTCGGCACCCCGGCCGGCGCACATCGCTATCTTGCCGCTCACCCTGGCGGAGCCATCGTGAATTACCAACAGGCCCTTGGAGGTTCGGTATGACTGCTTTCCTGACCGGCGATCCGGCAGCCCCGGTCGCCGGCCAAGCGATCGACGCCGTCGCGGCAACCGGCGCCCCGCGACGTACCGCTTCGCCGTGGCAGTGGCGGCTGTTGCGGCTCGCCTCGGTTGCCGCCGCGATCGGCTTGTGGCAGCTGCTCACCGCCGACAAAGTGCGGCTGTTGCTGCGTTTCGACACGCTGCCGACGGTCACCGAGATCGTCCACGCGCTGCAGCGTCGACTCGGAACCTATGAGTACTGGCTCGATCTGGCGCAGTCCTTGATCCGCATTCTCACCGGCTTCGGGCTGGCCGCCGTGATCGGCGTCGCGACGGGCGTGCTGCTCGGCCGCTCCCGATTGTTCGCCAACACCTTCGGTCCGCTGGCCGAGTTGGCCAGGCCCATCCCGGCGATCGCGGTGGTTCCGGTGGCGATCCTGCTGTTCCCGACCGACGAGGCCGGCATCGTGTTCATCACCTTCCTCGCGGCCTACTTCCCGATCATGGTCAGTACCCGGCATGCGGTTCGGGCGCTGCCGACCTTGTGGGAAGACTCGGTGCGCACCCTCGGCGGCAACCGGTGGGACGTGCTGAAACAGGTGGTGTTACCGGGGATCCTGCCGGGAGTGTTCGGTGGCTTGTCGGTCGGCATGGGGGTGGCGTGGATCTGTGTGATCTCCGCGGAGATGATCTCCGGCCGGCTGGGCATCGGCTATCGCACCTGGCAGGACTACACCGTGCTGGCCTACCCCCAGGTGTTCGTCGGCATCATCACCATCGGCGTGCTCGGATTCAGCACCGCCGCGGCCGTCGAAGTCGTGGGTCGTCGGGTGACCGGCTGGCTGCCGCGCGCACAGGAGGAGCAACGATGACCCTGACCAGCAACGCAATGAGCCTGGAATTGGATCGAGTTCGTCTGTCCTACACCGGGGATCCGGTGATCGATGGGCTGAGCCTGACCGTGCGTCCGGGAGAGATCCTGGTGCTGACCGGCCCCTCGGGCTGCGGCAAGTCGACCGTGCTGCGCGCCCTGGCCGGACTACTGCGGCCCGACAGCGGCCGGATCCTGGCCGACGGCGCCGAAGTGACCACCACCTCGGGCGACCGGGGGATGGTGTTCCAGGACAACGCTTTGCTGCCATGGCGCACCGTGCGGTCCAACATCGAGCTGGCCCTGCGACTGCGTCGGGTGCCGCGCACCGGCCGGCGCGCGGAGGCCGACCGCTGGATCGCCGAGCTCGGCCTGACCGGCTTCGGCGACTACCTGCCCAAGAGCTTGTCCGGTGGCATGCGTCAGCGTGTCCAGCTGGCCCGCGGCCTGGCCGGAACGCCGCGCGCGGTGATGATGGATGAGCCGTTCGGGGCGCTGGACACCCAAACCCGTGGCGCCATGCAGCGGTTGCTGATCGACACCTGGAGCGCTCATCCGACGACGATCGTCTTCGTCACGCACGACGTCGACGAGGCGCTGCTGGTGGGTGACCGCATCGCCGTGCTGGGCAAGGCCGGCCAGCCGTTGCGCGCCCTCATCGACGTGCCGGAGCCGCGCGTTGATCAGCAGCGCACCGCGCTGCGCGCTGAAGTCATTGCCGCACTGGATCATTCGGCGGTGGCAGCATGATGCAAATTCCAGATCCCACCACGCCGGTGCGCCTGGACTGCGATGTGCTGGTCATCGGCGGTGGCACCGCGGGCACCATGGCGGCACTGTCGGCCGCCGAGCACGGCGCGCAGGTACTGCTGCTGGAGAAGGCGCACGTGCGGCATTCCGGTGCGCTGGCGATGGGCATGGACGGGGTCAACAACGCCGTCATCCCGGGCAAGGCCGAGCCGGAGGACTACGTCGCGGAGATCACCCGCGCCAACGACGGAATCGTCAACCAGCGCACCATCTATCAGACCGCCAGCCGCGGGTTCGCGATGGTGCAGCGGCTGGAACGCTACGGGGTGAAGTTCGAGAAGGACGAGCACGGCGAATACGCGGTCCGCCGGGTGCACCGCTCGGGTTCCTACGTGTTGCCGATGCCCGAAGGCAAGGACGTCAAGAAGGCGTTGTACCGGGTGCTGCGGCAGCGGTCGATGCGGGAGAAGATCCAGATCGAGAACCGCTTGATGCCGGTGCGGGTGCTGGTGGACGACAGTTCTGGGCAGCGCCGGGCCGTGGGCGCCGCGGCGTTGAACACGCGCACCGGCGAATTCGTCGCGATCGGCGCCAAGGCGGTGATCCTGTCGACGGGGGCGTGCGGGCGGCTCGGGCTGCCTGCGTCGGGCTACCTGTACGGCACCTACGAGAACCCGACGAACGCCGGCGACGGGTACGCGATGGCGTATCACGCCGGCGCCGAGCTCTCCGGTATCGAGTGTTTTCAGGTCAATCCGTTGATCAAGGACTACAACGGGCCGGCCTGTGCTTATGTGGCGAACCCGTTCGGCGGCTACCAGGTCAACTCGGACGGCGAGCGGTTCGTCGACTCCGACTATTGGTCGGGGCAGATGATGGCCGAGGTCAAAAGCGAGATCGACTCCGCACGCGGACCGATCTATCTGAAGGTGTCGCACCTGGCCGACGAGACGCTCACGGCGCTGGAGAACATCCTGCATACCACCGAGCGGCCCACCCGGGGCACCTTCCACGCCAACCGTGGCCATGACTACCGGACGCATGACATTGAGATGCACATTTCCGAAATCGGCTTGTGCAGTGGGCATTCGGCTTCCGGGGTGTGGGTCGACGAGCATGCGCGAACCACATTGCCCGGGCTGTACGCCGCGGGGGATCTGGCGTGTGTGCCGCACAATTACATGATCGGGGCCTTCGTGTTCGGTGACCTCGCCGGCACCCACGCCGCCTCGGTGCGCACGGAAGTCGCTGCACCACAGCAACTTCCGGATGACCAGCTACGTGACGCGCATGAGCTGATCTACCGGCCGCTGCGGCACCCGGACGGGCCGCCGCAGCCGCAGGTCGAATACAAGCTGCGACGATTCGTCAACGACTATGTGGCGCCGCCGAAGACGGCAGCCAAACTGTCCATCGCGGTGCGCACCTTCGACCGGATGCAAGCCGAGATCGCCGAGATGGGGGCACGCACTCCGCATGAGCTGATGCGGGCCGTCGAGGTGTCGTTCATCCGGGACTGCGCCGAGATGGCGGCCCGATCCTCACTGACCCGCACCGAATCCCGTTGGGGCCTCTACCATGAACGGGCCGACATGCCGGTCCGCGACGACAGCCAGTGGGGCTATCACCTGAACCTGCACAAGGGGTCCGACGGCGAGATGGTATTTCTCAAGCGTCCCGTTGCCCCGTACCTGGTGTCGGTCCCGGAGCTGGACGGCCTGCCGCCGGTGGACCAGACGGTGCACGCGGTGGAGCAGCCACCCCTGGTGGGCGGCAAAGCCCCGGCTGCCGCCGGATCGCGAATCGCCGCGGCGACAACCGCGTTCGAGCCGCCGTCGCCGCGGATCGCCGAGGTCCTCGCCCTCGAAGAGCCGACGATCGCCGATCTGCAACCGTATCTGGCCGACGCCGATCCCGGGGTGCGTCGCACCGCCGTGGCAACGCTGACCGAGCACATTCCCGACGGTTATGCGCCCGCCCTGTTCGCCGCGCTCGACGACGCCGACGCCGGCGTGCGCCGCACCAGTGCCGAGGGAATCCGTGAACTGGTCGAAGTGCTGCCCGACCCGGCCGATGCGGAACCGTATCTGCTGTCGCCCGATACGGTCGTGCGCGCGGCCACGGTTTACCTGCTGGCCGCACGCCGGGCCGGAGCGGCCGGCCAATACCGCCGCGCGCTCGACGATCCCGACCACCGAGTGCGGATCGAGGCGGTACGGGCGCTGGTCTCGGTCGACGACGTGGCCGGGGTGGAAGCAGCAACCCGTGACGAAAACCGGGAGGTCCGTATCGCGGCGGCCGCGGGCCTGGCCACGCTGGGTGCCGGTGTCGAGGCCGTCAGCGCGCTGATCACCGACCCCGATCCGTTGGTGCGCGCGGCCGCACTGACGGCGCTTGGTGAATTGGGCTGCAGCCAAGATGATTTCGCTGCGGTCGAGCGCGCGTTGCAGGCGCCGGCGTGGCAGGTGCGGGAGGGTGCGGCTCGTGCGCTGGCCGGGGCCGCGACCGAGCTCGCGGTGCCACGACTGGCCGGTGCGCTCTCCGACGCACACCTGGACGTGCGCAAGGCGGCGGTTCTCAGCCTGACCCGCTGGGCGGGTGAGGCCGTCGCCCGCGATGCTCTCGGCATCGCGCTCAAGGACAGCGACGCCGACGTGCGGGCCTATGCGCGCCGGGCGTTGGAAGTCCAGAAGGCGTAATCGGGCAAGTCGACGGCGTCGGCGGTGGTGAACCATTTCCTTTCGGCGAAACCGCGGAACGGCCGGCGCTGCATGTACTTCATCACCATGCCCACCATGCGGATGTCGAAAGTGGACTTCGGCACATAGCCGTCGATGCCGTTCGGCAGCGTCTGACATCGGTCTACGAAAGGACGCATCACCGTCTGGTAGCGGGCCAGGGCGCCCGCCAACCGGTTCGCGTCGATGGTCGCGCCAACGGCAGGGCCAAGCTCTCCGGCCAACACGTACGCTCCGACCAACGCCAGGCTGGTGCCCATGCCGCTCAGCGGTGATGCGCAGTAGCCGGCATCGCCGACCAGCGTGACGCGCCCCGACGACCAGGTGTCCATATGGATCTGGGCGAAGGCGTCGAAGTAGAAGTCGTCGGCCTGGCGTGCGGCCGCGACCAGCGCATCGGATTGCCAGCCGGCGCCGTGGAACCGCGAGGCCAGCAGGTCGCGTTGCTCGTCGATATCATGACGGTCGTATTCAAGCGGCTCGGAGCGGAATGCGAGTCCCGCCTTGGTAAATGCGGGGTCGTGCGAGGGGCGCATCGACGCGTTGAGTCCCCCTGGTGCCAAGTACATCAGAAACCAGCCGTCCAGCCCGACGGTGTCGGGTGCGGTGAACCAGGCGTGGTAGCCGCCCAGTGGCTTGAGGAACTCCTCCTCGGGCCCGAAGGCCAGCCGCCGCACCCCCGAATGCGGGCCGTCGGCACCGACGACCAGGTCGGCGCGCACCAACGTGCCGTCGGACAGTGTCGCCGATACCGCGTCGTCATCCCGCGTCAACCCCGTAATCCGGGTCCCGAACCGGTAGTCGGTGTCTGCGGCGGTGGCCCGGTACAGCACGTCGGCCAGGTCGCCGCGCAGAATCTCGAGCTGGCTGACCACACCGTTGCCGTGGAACGCCTCCACCGGCATCTCGGCACGGCGCCGCCCGTCGGCATCGACCCAACGAATCCCACGCTGCTCCAGGCTGCGGGCGCGCATCTCATCCAGCAATCCCATCCGCTCAATGACCGCCCGCCCGGCACCTCGCAGGTCGACGGTTTGGCCTCCCGGGCGAATGCTGTCGTGAACCTCAACCAGCACCACCTGATGGTCGGTCCGGGTGAGCCAATACGCGAGCGCGGGACCGGCGATGCCGGCGCCGCTGATCAGGACGGTCGGCTTTGCCATGCGGCCCAGCGTAGGGGACTCGCGGGCGCACACCGGGCTTTGAGTGTGCGCGCCGGGCGTAAGCTCTGGCGATTTCCCACGGTCGACGCCGCCCGGGCACACTTGACGACCGTGGGGCTATGGCCGGGCCTTGGCGTAGAGCAAGCTGTCTTGTGGCTCGGGTCCCATGGTGGGGTAGACGGCGTGGCGTGCCAGCCGGCCCTCCAGCACGAACCCGGCTCCCTCCAGCAGCCGCGCCGATCGCTCGTTGTCGACGTGGCAAGTGGCCCAGACGCGGTACACGTCTCGGTCGCCTTCCAGTGCGCCCAGCAGCATGTCGAGTGCCTCGGCCATCAAACCTTTGCCCCACCACCGCCGGCCCAGGCAGTAACCGATTTCGACCGACTCGGGCGCCGAGCGCCGGCAGCTGGTCAGCCCGATGACGTCGCCGCTGTGCCGCAGTTCGATGGCCCAGGTTCGCTCGTCGGCGCGGGCGTTGAGTTTCTCGGCGATCACCCGTCGCGTTGTCGCCACGTCGGGGTGCGGTGACCACAGCAGATATTTCGTGACCGAGCGATCGCGGGCGACCCGCTGGAACAGCGCACCGGCGTCCGCCAGCGTAGGCAGCCGCAGGACCAGCCGCGGTCCGACGATGCGGTCGGGTGGGTAGCTGACCACGGTGCTAGAGGTCGAGCGCTTGATAGGTGCGGCGGACGAACTTCGGTTGCGCGGTGCGGAGTTTCGCCAGCGACGTGTTACCCGCGACGGCGGTGGCCGCGTCCACGGTCAGGTCCGGCAAGTTCTGAATCAGATACAGCAGGATCAGCTCCGCCGTCGGGTCCGCCTGCCACCATGTCCCATACGCGCCGGGCCAGCTGAACGTTCCCACGCCGCCCGGCCCGAACAGCGGCGTGGACTTCGCCGGATCGGTCACCACCGACAGGTTCAACCCGAACCCGCGCCCCATCCAGTACGGCGCTCCCAGGAAATCGTGCCGTTTCTGTTCGTCGGTGAGACGGTCGGTCCGCATCAGGCGCACCGATTCGGGCGACAACACCCGCACCCCGTCGACGGTCCCGTCGCCGAGCAGCATCCGGATGAACCGCAGGTAGTCCTCGGCGGTCGACCAGAGTCCGCCGCCGGCGTTGCAGAACGCGGGCGCCGTGATGTGCGGCGGCCCCATCACGTCGTGCCGCAGCTGGTGATTGTCGTCGAGCGAATACATGGTCGCGGCGCGTCGACGGGCTTCGGGGGAGACGAAGAATCCGGTGTCGGGCATGCCCGCCGGGTCCAGAACCCGCTCGTCGAGCACCTGGTGGAACGGCTTGTCCTCGACACGAGAAGCGATGACGCCCAACAGATCTATCGAGTGGCTATAGGTGACCCGCTCGCCGGGTTGATGCACCAGCGGCAGCTTGGCCAGCTCGGTCAGCCAGACATCCGGCCCCTGGTTGAACGGCAGCCGCATATACGCCCGCGAGATCGGTCCGGACACCGAGAATCCGTAGGCCAGGCCGCTGGTATGGGTCAGCAGATCCTCGATCAGGATGGCCCGATTTACCGGGTGCGTGCGGTCCAGGGGACCGTGCCGGTCGTCGAGCACCCGGACGGCGGCCAATTCCGGCACCCAGCGGGTGATCGGGTCTTTGAGCGTCAGCTTGCCCTCGTCGACCAGGCTCATGATCGCCGCCACGGTGACCGGCTTGGTCATCGACGCGATGCGAAACAGCGTGTCGCGTTGCATGGGCAGGCCCGCGTCGACATCCCGATAGCCGATCTCGTTGACCTGCAGTACTTCTCCGTGCTGCCACACCACCGTCACCGCGCCGGCGAGCAGGCCCGCGTCGCAGACCTCGCGGATGGAGGCCTGATTGCCATCGAGATTCACCCGGTCAGGGTAGCCCGCGCCCCGTCAGCGTCGTTGCGCGCGTAGGTACCAGGACGTCTATTCCTGCCGCGCATGCTGCGGCTGAACAAAGGAACGAAGATGACGGCGAGTCTGGTGATCGGGCGTCCCGGCGTCGCCGTCGGTGTGCCTGCCCCGGGTGTAGTCGCCCTGCCATTCCACCTGCTCGCCGGCGTTGAGTCTCGCCAGCTGCTCGAGTTGCCTTGCTCTACTGCGCGAGCACAGAAAGAACTCGTACTTGCGATGCAGATCTTCATCGGACTCGATGCGCCGGAGTTCGGGGGCGAATTCTTCCAGCTCGGCTCGACGTTGCGGGACGATCATGCAGATCGGCTCGTCGACCTCGAACCGCACCGGCATCAGCTTGCGGGTGAACTTCCAACTCATGCTGAAACTGGCGCTGGCCCAGTCGGTTTCGACGATTCCTTCCAGTGCGTAGATGGCGTCCTTCGGGTAGTTTGCCGGACCGCGCACCAGCAGGTTGTAGCCGGGTGGGGTGCGAAACACCATCGGCAAATGCCAGGTCAGGATGCCGTTGCCGAAATGACTGACGGGCAGCAGCTCACCGGTGACGCGCCGATGAGGGTTGATCAGCACGTCCACGCCGTTTTCCGCACCCATCCACGTGGCGGTGAAGGCGCACGGATTGCGCAGCTCCCAGCCGCTCTGGTTGGCGATCAGCATCGGTAGGCACCGCTGCGGCCAACCCGTGCGGGCCTTTGACATCTCCGGCATCCACGTCCGGCTGATCGGTGCCGGGGTGATCGACGGCGCGTTGTCACGGGTGATGAACCCGATCAACGGACGGGCCGTCCCATTGGACGTCTCACTCACGCGAGCCAGATTAGGCGGGAAATCTGCGAATTCGCTGAATACGCGCGGGATTTGGAGGTCTTACGTGCTCACCCGCGTGACAACAGCGCGTGTCAGAATCCTACTGCCGCTGCTCGGCTTCCGGCTGAGCAAAAGGACGAAGACGACGGCGCGTCTGGTGGTCCGGCGCCCCGGCCTCGCCGTCACGGTGGACGCCGCGCGTGTAATCCCCTTGCCACTGGACCCGGTCTCCCGCGGCGACCCTCGCTATCTGTTCGGCGTGCTTTTCCGCGCCACGTTCGCGAAGGAACAACTTGTGCTTGCGGTCCAGATCCTCGTCGGACTCGATCGGCCTGAGTTCGGGTGCGAATTCTTCCAGCTCGCCTCGGCGCTGCGGGACGATCATGCAGATCGGCTCGCCGACCTCGAATCGCACCGGCATCTGCTTGCGGGTGAGTTTCCAGCTCATGCTGAAACTAGCGCTGGCCCAGTCGGTTTCGACAATGCCCTCCAGCGGGCACACGGCGTCCTTCGGATAGTTGGCCGGTCCGCGGGCCAACAGGTTGTAGCCGGGTGGAGTGCGAAACAGCATCGGCAGCCGCCAGGTCAGGATGCCGTTGCCGAAATGGCTGGCGGGAAGCAGCTGATTGGCCACGTACTGATCGGCTTCGATCAGCACATCGATGCCATCCTTTTGAGCGATCCAGGTAGCGGTGAACGCGCTCGGATTGCGCAACTCCCAGCCGCTTTGGTTGGCGATGAGCATCGGCAAACACCGGCTCGGCCAACCTTGATCCGCTTCCGACTGTTTTGTCATCCACTCCCGGTTCACGGACGCCGGGGTAATCTGCGGCGCATTATCGCCGGTGATGAACCCGATCAACGGACGGGTCGGCCTGTCGTCACCCACGCGACACAGACTAGCCGGGGCCGGCCGTTGCCACAGATCCCGGCCAGCGCGTTGAGCGCACAGCGTCTGCTCGGACGCCGAGGGCCGTGGCGGCGGCGGATCGAGCCCAAAATTTCATGAAGGTTTCGGTTGAGCAAAGGTATTGCAGCTTACTCGCGATGCGCGGGCCGATGGCGCCCGTTGGGCTTTAGTGTTGGTTGCTATGGGCGGACTGAACAATTACGTGAAGCGCTGGCGCGCAGCGCTTCACGTAACCGCATCGGCATTGATGGTTGCCATCCTCGGACTCGCCGTCACCCCCGTCGCTCATGCGGCCGCGGCGGCCGCGGCGACGTTGTCCGTGGAACATACGTGGCAGACCGGTTTCATCGCCCACTTCACCGTCACCAACTCGAGCATGACGCAGCTATCCGATTGGCGGCTCGAATTCGACTTACCGGTGGGAGAAGGTCTCTCGCACACGTGGAATAGCACCTTTACGCAATCTGGTACTCACTTTGTGATCACCCCGGCGAATTGGAATCGCAGCATTGCACCTGGTGGTTCAGCCACCGGTGGTATGAGGGGCGTGCTGACCGGTTCCTACTCGCCGCCGTCGAATTGTGTGCTCAACGGGCAATATTTTTGCACCTAGCGGCGATCGCGCACGGCGGCTGGGGGCAGCCGAAGCGGCGTTCGGGGCCACCGCGTGGGTGCTCACCTGGCGGGGCCACCAGAACCAGCGCCCGAGCAGTGTCGCGGCGGCCGGCATCATGAACGAGCGGACGATCAGGGTGTCGAACAACAGTCCGATCATGATCGTGGTGCCGATTTGGCCGACGACCCGCAGATCGCTGGTCACCATCGCGCCCATCGTGAACGCGAACACCAGCCCCGCGGTGGTGACGACGCCGCCCGTGCTTCCCATCGACCGGATCATGCCGGTCTTGAGGCCGGCGCCGATTTCTTCCCGGAATCGCGCGGCCAGCAGCAGGTTGTAGTCGGATCCGACGGCCAGCATCACGATGATCGCCATCGCCAGGACGAGCCAGTGCAGGGGCATATGCAGCATGTGTTGCCAGATCAGCACCGACAGCCCGAACGACGAGCCCAACGAGACGGTGACCGTTCCCACGATGACCGAGGAGGCGACCACACTGCCGGTGATGGCCAGCATGATCATGAAGATCAGGCAGAGCGACGCGATCGCGGCAATCATCAGGTCGTAAAGGGAACCGTCACGCTCGTCTTTGTAGGTGGACGCCGTGCCCGTCAGATAGATGTTCGCGGACGCCAGGGGAGTGCCCTTCACCGCCTCGTCCGCGGCCTGACCGATACGGTCGATATGCGAGATACCCTCCGCCGTCGCCGGATCGCCTTTGTGGGTGATGACGAATCGCGCCGCGCTGCCGTCCGGGGACAGGAACATATTCAGGCCCCGCTGAAAGTCCGGATTTTCAAAGGCTTCCGGGGGCAGGTAGAAGAAGTCGTCGTTCTTGGCACCGTCGAAGGCTTGTCCCATGACGGTGGCGTTGCGGGTGAGTGCGTCCATCTGAGTGATCAAGCCGGAAAACGTGCTCGTCGCGGTCGCAGCGAGATCCTTGACGGTCTGCATCGCGGCAATCAGTGGGGGCATCTGCGCCAGCATCTGCGGCATCAGCCGGTCGAGTTGGTCGGTATTGCGGGCCAGGCTGCCGATGTCCTCGCTGAGTCTGTCGATGCCGTCGATGCCGTCGAACAACGACCGCAGCGACCAGCAGAGCGGAATGTCGAAACAGTGGCGTTCCCAATAAAAGTAGCTTCGGATCGGCCGCCAGAAGTCGTCGAAATCGGAGAGGTGGTTCCGTAATTCGTCGGTGTCGTCCCGCATCTCTCGCGTGTCGGTGGCCATGCCGTGCGTCACGGTGGTGAGCTGGCGCGTCAGGTCTTGGATATGCAACGAGATGTCGATCACGTGTTGCAGCTCGGCGGTCATTCGGGACATGTCGGCGACGCGGTCGCGGAGATTCTTCAGGTTCTCGATCGTGACGGCGCTTTGCGTGCTGATCTGGAAGGGGATCGAGGCGTGATCGATCGGGGAGCCCAGCGGCCTGGTAATGCTTTGCACCCGTGCGATACCCGGCGTATGGAAGACGCTTCGGGCGACCCGGTCCAGGACGAGCATGTCGGTCGGGTTGCGCAGGTCGTGATCGGCCTCGATCATCAGCAGCTCGGGCTCCATGCGGGCCGCCGCGAAGTGACGGTCCGACGCGTCGTAGCCGATGTTCGACGGTGTGTCCGCGGGGATGTAATAACGCCCGTTGTAGCCGGTCTGGTACATCGGCAGGGCGATCAAGCCGATCATCGACACCAGGATCGCCGCGACGAGCACCGGGCCGGGCCACCGGACGACAACGGTGCCGATCCGGCGCCAACGTCGGTTGCTCGCTTGACGTTTGGGGTCGAACGCTCCCAATCGGCCGGCGAGAGCGATCACGGCGGGCGCGAGGGTGAGGGAGGCCAGGGTCACCACCAGAAGGGCGAGCGAACACGGCCACCCGAGGGTGTTGAAGACCGGAAGCCGGGTAAAGCTCAGGCAATACATCGCCCCGGCGACGGTCAGCCCGGACGCCACGATCACGTGAGTCGTCCCGTGAAACATGGCGTAGTAGGCGGGTTCTCGGGCCAGGCCCGCCGCACGCGCCTCCTGGTAGCGGCCGATCAGGAAGATGATGTAATCCGTCGAAGCCGCTATCGACAGTGCCACAAGCACATTGACGGCGAAGGTGGACAGGGAGATGACGTCGTTGTCGGCCAGGGTGGCGATGATGCCCTCGGCCGTGAGCAACTCGACCCCCACCGTGAGCAACACGAACAGCACCGCGGTCAGCGAGCGGTACGTGATGAGCAGCATGATCGCGATCACGACGATGGTGATCAAGGTGATCTTTTTCAGGCTGCGGTCGCCGTAGGTGTGTTGGTCGCCTTCGAGCGGGCCGGGACCGGTCACATAGGCCTTGATTCCCTCCGGCGGCGGCACGCCGTCGACGATGCGCTCGACCGCGGCCACCGAATCGTGGGCCAGCGCGCTGCCTTGATCTCCGGCGAGGTACAGCTGGACATACGCGGCCTTGCCGTCGGTGCTCTGCGAGCCCGCCGCGGTCAGGCTGTCGGCCCAGAAGTTCTCGATGTGCTCGACGTGGCGTCTATCCTGTGCCAACCTGGCGATCAGACTGTCGTAGAACCGGTGTGCGCTCTCGCGCAGCTCGTCCCGGCCTTCCAGCACCACCATTGCCGTGGTGTCGGAATCGAATTGCTGAAAATCCTTGCCGATACGTTTCATGGCGATCAACGACGGCGCATCGTGAGCGCTGAACGAGACCGCATGTTTTCCGGCGACTTCGGCAAGCGGTGGCGTCACCGTGTTCATCACGGCGCATAGCACCACCCAGCACAGAATGACCGGCAGTGCCAGCCAGCGGATGGTCCGGGCAGCGGTATGCACCGGCCCCGCATCGGGATCGGTGCTCATGCGGATTTGACCAAGCAGCTCGTCGCGGCGTTGTGAGAGCTCACCGTAAGTTGATCGCGGACAACGTCATTGACGATGATGCGACATCCGAGGCGTTCGCTGTCGCCCTGCGCCACTACGTGGGCCACCACCGCGCTGAGCGTGGTGTCGATGCGCAGCGACCACGGTAGGTTCGCGTTGTCGACTTCCCGTGGCTGCGCATTGGCATCCAGATAGTGGATGGTGGCCGTCGCCCCGGTCGTGCCGAAGATCTCGTAGACGACGTGCTTGGGGTTGAACGCGATGATCGCGTCGGCGTTGCTCTTGTCTGAATGTTGATGGGAACCGAATATCCCGTGCAGCCGGGAAACGGTGAGGGCACCGACCGTCACGACGACGAGCATGACGATCGGTACCCAGATGCGTCGGAGAATGCCGGTCATGGAACCTTCATCGGGCCAGCCGCGCGCGCAGCGCCCGGGCGAATCCGCCGGCTATGTTGGCCACATCCAGCGGTGTCCAGGCCAGCAGCGCTTCGCCTTCGGCAAACCGCGGGTTGAGTTCGGTATAGAACCGCACCTCGGGATCGGATTCGAGTCGGCGCAATCGCGACGGGTGATGCGGTCTGCCGATCGAGCGCACCACCCAAGGGTTTTCGCCGATCGCGGTGTATTGGCGGCTCGCACTGATCGTTTGCACCAAAGCTTCGATCTCGGCGGGCGTCTGGTATCTGCGGTTGGGGTAGACCCGTGGCATCTTCGAGGCCAGCAGACGGTAGACCGCTGGTGTCGTACAGCGGGTCAGGTAACCCAACGGGATGCGCGGATGACGGAGCTTCGCGCGGGTCGCCTGGCCCAGGCCGAACAAAATGCTCCGAACCCCGCCGTGATAGCCGTGTCGGAAAAACCCGCCCGCGGTGAAAACCGCGAACCTGCGGCCCGCATGCTCGATGAAGTCGATGCCGGCGAAGGAGAAACCGACGAGTTCGTCGCCCGCGTCGTAGCAGAGTATGAGGTCGATGTCGCCGGCGCTGAACATCACCGCCTCCAGCTCGTCGCGCGTACAGCCGTGCAGGGTCTCGCTGAAGACCGCGTAGAGCCGGTCGATCAGCGCGGAGCGCTGTTCGCGCCGCAGCGATTTCGACCGCAGGTAACTGCTCCGCACGATGCGCCCGGAACGAATGCCACGCATGGGCTGCACCGAGAGGTCTTCGGACGGCGTTGCAACGGTGACGGCCAGCGGCCCGGTCGAAGGAAGCGATTCCGTGCCTGAATTCATTGCCAGCGAAATATTGGTGCCCATGACAACCCCTTTAGGTGCGCGGTCAACGCGAATGCAGTGGCTGAATATGCTTTTCGTGCGGTTGACATCTTCGCATCGTAGGGGAATTCCTGCAACTGAATAATGAATGTGCTGCGGTGCTCACCGTGTTTGCTGTTCGACTCACCCATGGGCGCCTGCTTGATCTCGTCTCACCTCGATCGGTCACGTAAGACGTGTCGGCGGTGCGAGACGAGAGGCCCCGCACCGCCGCGGAGCATGGGCTTCTCAATGCTCGCATGGTGCTGCCGCGCGAGCGTAACTCGGAATTAGCTGTGCGATCGACTGTGACGAGAAGCACTGTACAGTATGGTATTTCGGTAATCCGCGGCCCGGCTTTCATGCTATGGCTGCGGGCCGCCGCACGCGCCCGGGGCCTCGGCGCACTGCTTTGGTCGCCGCATCGGTGATCGGGTCTGCCTTCGTGGTCGACGCTGGGATGTTCCGGCGCCAGCCGGGTGGCAGCGAAGTGGCGCGGTGCGGAAGATGTCAGAGCGGGATTTGCTGATGTGTGCATCGATTATATGAGACCTGATCGATTTCGGGACTTTTTCGACGATACGTAACCAATAATTAAATGACCGTTGCCTTATGCGCTTGAACTTCCGTCAAAGTTTGAGTATTGGTCGCTTTATGGGGGGTTGCCCAACCACAAAATCGATTACGTTTCTGAGGCGGTGGTGCCCTGAACATGCGGTTGTAGAGAGGGAAGCCAGTGGCGGTCACAGATTTAGCGGGATTTGCACACCTGACGGAAGCCGACATCGAGAGCCTGGCTGCCGAGCTGGATGCGATCCGCCGCGGTGTCGAAGATTCGCGCGGCGAACGCGATGCCCGTTACATCCGCCGCAGCATCGCCGCGCAGCGGGCGCTGGAGGTGACCGGCCGGGTGCTGCTCACCGCCGGCTCGCGCCGCTCCGCCTGGTGGGGCGGCGTGCTTGCACTGGGTGTGGCCAAGATCATCGAGAACATGGAGATCGGCCACAACGTCATGCATGGCCAGTGGGACTGGATGAACGACCCGGAGATTCACTCTTCCACCTGGGAGTGGGACATCGTCGCACCGTCCAAGCATTGGCGCTATGTCCACAACTTCATGCATCACAAGTACACAAACATCCTCGGGATGGACGACGATGTCGGCTTCGGCACGTTGCGCGTCACTCGAGACCAGCGCTGGACGCGGTACAACGCTTTCAACTTGATGTACATCACGGCGATGGCGGTCGCGTTTGAATGGGGAATCGCGTTGCACCACTTGGAGGTCGGCAGAACCTTCAAGGGCAAGATCGGCCGCGAGGTCGCGATTGTGCGGCTGCGCGAGGCCGGCGTCAAAGCCGGTCACCAGGTGTTCAAGGACTATGTCGCCTTTCCGGTCCTGACCTCCCTGTCGCCGAGCGCGACGTACAAGTCCACCGTGAAAGCCAACGCCGTGGCCAATGTGATCCGCAACGTCTGGACTCACACCGTGATCTTCTGTGGGCACCTTCCCGACGGTGCGGAGAAGTTCGCCAAGTCGGACATGGTCGGCGAGTCGACAGGCCGCTGGTACCTGCGCCAGATCCTGGGCAGCGCCAACTTTCACGCCGGCCCTATGTTGCGGTTCATGAGTGGCAATCTGTGCCACCAGATCGAGCATCACCTGTATCCCGATCTGCCGAGCAACCGGCTCGCCGAGATCTCGGTGCGGGTGCGCCAGGTGTGCGCGAAATACGATTTGCCTTACACCACAGGCCCATTTCTGTTGCAGTACGCCAAGACGTTGCGGACCATCGCCAAGTTGTCGCTGCCGGACCAGTACCTGCGCGACAACGCCGATGATGCATCGGAGACCCGCAGCGAGCAGATGTTCGCGGGCTTGACAACGGATTTCGCGAGCACGGACCCCGCGACGGGGCGCCGGCGCGGACTCAATTCCGCAATCGCGGCGGTGCGTGCCCGCCAGCGGGACGCGTGGACGAGTCGCCGGCGCACCGGATTGGGAGCGTGATTGTATGCAGTCAGCATGCGAACTCGCGGCGCGCATGACAACTCCAATTCATAAATTAAATGGCGGTCAGAATGACCTGCCGGAAAAATCCTCGCATAGGGCTCAAACATTTGCAACAGATAATTCTTGATGAATTAGTCTCGTCACATTGATGAATTCAGGGTTGAAATTCCGCTGGCCGCGCCTCAGGTTCCGATGCCGCGGGCGGCCTCCGTCGGCTCAGCGTATGCCCAGGCCAAGGCCGGTTGACTGGCGCGAGTCGATTAAGCTACCGGTGCATCGTGGTTAACCTTCTGTTCGGATGATTTTGCCGCGTCGCGCTCCCGATCACGCTATTATACGGATATTTAACAGTCTGCTATAAATTTGCACTGCGTGAGTTAGTGCAGACAGTTACGGTCAGCAAGTCAGCCATTCTCTGAGCCGTCCAGCCGGGCGGCGATTGCGGTGAATGGCAATCGGTTGTTTCGGCGATGTCGCACGGTCATCACCGTCGGCTCCCGGGGCGGGGCGCGTCCGGCATCGTCGTGCGAGCCGCGGAGTGCTACGCTGCCCGACAGTCGACATCCTTTAACGATCCGTCCCGAGAGGCGGAGAAGGAGGTCAGGGTTTCGCATGAGTGCCGCGGGTGATTCCGCATCCGGCCGCGAATTGATGTCGGCGGCCGACGTCGGCCGAACCATTTCCCGTATCGCGCACCAGATCATCGAAAAGACCGCGCTGGATAGCCCCGACTCGCCACGCGTGGTGCTGCTGGGTATCCCGACCCGCGGGGTGATTCTGGCCGCGCGCCTCGCCGCCCACATCGGTGAATTCAGCGGTGTCGAGGTCGGCCATGGCGCGCTCGACATCACCTTGTACCGCGACGATCTGATGATCAAGCCGCCGCGGCCGCTGGAGGTCACCGCGATCCCGGCCGGCGGCATCGACGACGCGCTGGTGATTCTCGTCGACGACGTGCTGTATTCCGGTCGCTCGGTGCGCTCCGCGCTCGACGCGCTGCGCGACGTGGGCAGACCCCGCGCCGTGCAACTGGCGGTGCTGGTCGACCGCGGCCATCGCGAGCTGCCGGTGCGTGCCGACTACGTGGGTAAGAACGTGCCGACGTCGCGTAACGAGAGCGTGCACGTCCAGTTGCGCGAGCACGACGATCGCGACGGCGTCGTCATCGGGAGGGACTCCGAATGATGAGGGCCTCATGACCAGACATCTGCTGACCGCCGGGGACCTCAGTCGCGACGACGCCCTCGCCATCCTCGACGACGCCGACCGGTTCGCGCAGGCTCTGGTCGGGCGCGAGGTCAAGAAGCTGCCGACGCTGCGCGGGCGCACCGTGGTCACGATGTTCTACGAGAATTCCACGCGCACCCGGGTGTCATTCGAGGTGGCCGGGAAGTGGATGAGCGCCGACGTGATCAACGTCAGCTCGACCGGCTCGTCGGTCAGCAAGGGAGAGTCGTTGCGCGACACCGCGTTGACGCTGCACGCTGCCGGCGCCGACGCGCTGATCATCCGGCATCCGGCCTCCGGTGCCGCGCACCTGCTGGCCGGCTGGACCGCTCGCGCCGACGGCCAAGAAGGTGGCCCGTCGGTGATCAACGCCGGCGACGGAACCCACGAACACCCGACGCAGGCGCTGCTCGACGCGCTGACCATCCGCCAGCGGCTCGGCGGCATCGAAGGCCGGCGCGTGGTGATCGTGGGCGACATCCTGCACAGCCGGGTCGCTCGCTCCAACGTGATGCTGCTGGCCACGCTGGGCGCCGAGGTGGTGCTGGTGGCGCCCCCGACGCTGCTGCCGGTCGGGGTCGACGGCTGGCCGGCCACCGTCTCCTATGACCTCGACGCCGAGCTGCCCGCCGCCGACGCCGTGCTGATGCTGCGGGTGCAGGCCGAGCGGATGAACGGCGGATTCTTCCCGTCGGTACGCGAATACGCGGTGCGCTACGGCCTTTCCGGGCGCCGCCAGGCAATGTTGCCGGGGCACGCCGCGGTATTGCATCCCGGCCCGATGGTGCGCGGCATGGAGATCGCGTCGTCGGTGGCGGATTCGTCGCAATCCGCGGTGCTGCAACAGGTTTCCAACGGCGTGCACGTGCGGATGGCCGTGCTGTTCCATGTGCTGGTCGGTACCGAAACGGCGGAAAAGACGGGTAGTGAGGGGGTAGCGTGACTGTGCTGCTTCGCGGAGTCCGGCTGTACGGCGAAGGCGAACGGGTCGATGTTCGGGTCGATGACGGCCAGATCGCCGAAATCGGGGCCGGCTTGCCGATACCGGAATTTGCCGATGTCATCGACGCCACGGGTCATGTGCTGCTGCCCGGGTTCGTCGACCTGCACACCCACTTGCGCGAGCCCGGCCGCGAATACGCCGAGGACATCGAAACCGGTTCGGCAGCTGCCGCTTTGGGCGGATACACGGCGGTGTTCGCGATGGCGAACACCAAACCGGTGGCGGACAGCCCGGTGGTCACCGATCACGTCTGGCACCGCGGGCAGCAGGTCGGCCTGGTGGACGTGCACCCCGTCGGCGCGGTCACCGTCGGGCTGGCCGGAACCGAGCTCACCGAGATGGGCATGATGGCCGCCGGTGCGGCGCAGGTGCGGATGTTCTCCGACGACGGCATCTGCGTGCACGACCCACTGATCATGCGCCGCGCCCTGGAATACGCCACGGGGTTGGGCGTGCTGATCGCCCAGCACGCCGAGGAGCCGAGGCTGACCATCGGCGCGGTGGCGCATGAAGGCCCCACCGCCGCGCGCCTCGGACTCGCCGGATGGCCCAGGGCCGCCGAGGAATCGATCGTCGCCCGTGACGCGCTGCTGGCCCGCGACGCCGGCGCCCGCGTGCACATCTGTCATGCCTCCACCGCGGGAACCGTCGAGATTCTGAAATGGGCCAAGGGTCAAGGTATTTCAATCACCGCCGAGGTGACTCCGCATCACCTTCTGCTCGACGACAGCAGGCTGAACAATTACGACGGGGTGAATCGGGTCACTCCGCCGCTGCGGGAAGCGGCCGATGCGATCGCGTTGCGTCAAGCGCTGGCCGACGGGGTAATCGAATGTGTGGCCACCGATCATGCCCCGCACGCCGAGCACGAGAAGTGCGTCGAGTTCTGTGCCGCCCGCCCCGGCATGCTGGGGCTGCAGACGGCGCTGTCGGTGGTGGTGCAGACGATGGTGACGCCCGGACTGCTCAGCTGGCGCGACGTCGCCCGGGTGATGAGTGAAAACCCGGCGCGCATAGTCGGATTGCCCGATCACGGTCGCCCGCTGGAGGTGGGGGAGCCGGCCAACTTGACCGTGGTGGACCCGGACGCGATCTGGACGGTCACCGGGCCAGACCTGGCCAGCCGTTCGGCCAACACCCCTTACGAATCGATGACCTTGCCTGCCACCGTGACGGCCACACTGCTGCGCGGAAAGATCACCGCTCGGGATGGGAAGAGCCCGGCATGAATTCAGGGACGCTGGTGGGGTCGCTGATCTTCGCGGCCGTGCTGGTGGTGGTGATCGCGGTGGTAATCCAGCTGATGATGATCGGCTGGCGCCGGCGTGCGCTGCGCCAGGAGGAGCTGATCGGTGAGCTGCCCGAGGTGCCGATCGAGGTGGGCGCGGCCATCACCACGCTGCGCGGCGTCTACGTCGGTTCCACACTGGCCCCGGAATGGAATGAACGGGTCACGGCCGGCGATCTGGGGTATCGGAGCAAAGCGGTGCTGAGCCGCTACCCCGAGGGCATCCTGCTGGAACGCAGCCGCGCGAATCCGATTTGGATTCCGCAGAGCGCGATCACCGAAGTGCGCACCGAACGCGTGATGGGCGGAAAGCTCGCGGCCCGCAATGGGGTTCTGGCCATCCGATGGCGGCTACCGTCGGGCGTCGAAATCGACACCGGATTCCGGGCCGGCAATCGCGACGAATACGACGGCTGGCTGGAGGAGGCTGCTTGACCCGCGCCGACGACGATGCAGAGCGAAGCGACGAGAAGGAGCGGTGCCCGTGACCACAGCGGCGCAACTGGTACTCGAAGACGGCCGCGTGTTCACCGGCAGGCCGTTCGGCAAGATCGGACAGACCCTCGGGGAGGCCGTCTTCTCCACCGGCATGTCGGGTTATCAGGAGACGCTGACCGATCCCAGCTATCACCGCCAGATCGTGGTGGCCACCGCGCCGCAGATCGGCAACACGGGTTGGAACGGCGAAGACGGCGAAAGCCGGGGCGACAAGATCTGGGTCGCCGGTTACGCGGTGCGCGACCCGTCGCCGCGCGCCTCCAACTGGCGTGCCACGTCAACACTGCAGGACGAGCTGATCCGCCAGGGCATCGTCGGTGTCGCCGGCATCGACACCCGTGCCGTGGTGCGTCATCTGCGCAGCCGCGGTTCGATGAAGGCCGGGGTGTTCTCGGGTGATGCGCTCGCCGAGCCCGGCGAGCTGCTGGATCGGGTGCGCGGCCAGCAGTCGATGCTTGGCGCCGATCTCGCCGGGGAGGTCAGCACCCCGGGCGCTTATGTCGTCGAACCCGAAGGGCCGCAACAATTCACGGTCGCCGCCCTGGATCTGGGTATCAAGACCAACACGCCGCGCAACTTCGCCCGGCGCGGAATCCGCAGCCACGTGCTGCCGGCATCGGCCACCTTCGAGCAGATCGCCGACATCAAACCGGACGGGGTGTTCTTGTCCAACGGCCCCGGCGACCCGGCCACCGCGGACCATGTCGTCGCACTCACACGCGAGGTGCTGAACGCCGGAATCCCGTTGTTCGGCATCTGTTTCGGCAATCAGATCCTGGGCCGAGCACTCGGCCTGTCCACCTACAAGATGGTCTTCGGCCACCGCGGAATCAACATCCCCGTCATCGACCACGCCACCGGGCGGGTCGCGGTGACCGCGCAGAACCACGGCTTCGCGCTGGAAGGTGAGGCCGGCCAGCGATTCGACACGCCGTTCGGCCAGGCGATCGTCAGCCACACCTGCGCCAACGACGGAGTGGTAGAGGGCGTCAGACTGATTGACGGACAGGCATTTTCGGTGCAATACCATCCGGAGGCCGCCGCCGGCCCGCACGATGCGGAGTACCTGTTCGATCAATTCGCCGACCTGATGACAAGGGAGTCACGCTAGTGCCGCGCCGGACCGACCTGCGTCATGTCCTGGTGATCGGCTCCGGGCCGATCGTCATCGGCCAAGCCTGCGAATTCGACTACTCCGGAACCCAGGCGTGCCGGGTGTTGCGCGCCGAGGGCTTGCAAGTCAGCCTGGTCAATTCCAACCCGGCCACCATCATGACCGATCCCGAGTACGCCGACCACACCTACGTCGAGCCCATCACGCCCGCCTTCGTGGAGAAGGTGATCGCGCAGCAGGCCCAGCGCGGCAACAAGATCGACGCGCTGCTGGCCACCCTGGGCGGGCAGACCGCACTCAACACCGCGGTCGCGCTGTACGAGAACGGCGCGCTGGAGCGCTACGGCGTCGAGCTGATCGGGGCCGACTTCGACGCCATCCAGCGCGGCGAGGACCGGCAGATGTTCAAGGACATCGTCGCCAAGGTCGGCGGTGAATCTGCCCGCAGCCGAGTCTGTTTCACGATGGACGAGGTCCGCGAAACGGTCGAGGACCTCGGCCTGCCCGTCGTGGTGCGGCCCAGCTTCACGATGGGCGGGCTGGGCTCGGGCATGGCGAACTCCGCCGAGGAGGTCGACCGGATGGCCGGGGCCGGGCTGGCCGAATCGCCCAGCGCCAACGTACTCATCGAGGAATCGATCTACGGCTGGAAGGAATTCGAGCTCGAGCTGATGCGCGACGGCCACGACAACGTGGTCGTGGTCTGCTCGATCGAGAACGTCGACCCGATGGGCGTGCACACCGGTGACTCGGTCACGGTCGCACCGGCCATGACGCTGACCGACCGGGAATACCAGCGGATGCGCGATCTGGGCATCGCGATCCTGCGTGAGGTCGGCGTCGACACCGGCGGCTGCAACATCCAGTTCGCGGTCAACCCCGCCGACGGCCGGCTGATCGTCATCGAGATGAACCCGCGGGTATCCCGTTCCAGCGCACTGGCTTCCAAGGCGACCGGCTTCCCGATCGCCAAGATCGCCGCCAAGCTGGCCATCGGCTACACCCTGGACGAGATCGTCAATGACATCACCAAGGAAACCCCGGCCTGCTTCGAGCCCACCCTGGACTACGTCGTGGTCAAGGCGCCCCGGTTCGCCTTCGAGAAGTTCCCCGGGGCCGACCCCACCTTGACCACCACGATGAAATCCGTGGGCGAGGCGATGTCGCTGGGCCGCAACTTCGTCGAGGCGCTCGGCAAGGTGATGCGCTCGCTGGAGACCGACCGGGCCGGCTTCTGGACGGGCCCCGACCCCGACGGTGACGTCGAGGAAGTGTTGACCCGGCTGAACACTCCGACCGAAGGTCGGCTGTATGACATCGAACTGGCGTTGCGGCTCGGCGCCTCGGTGGAGCGGGTCGCGGAGGCCAGCGGCGTAGACCCGTGGTTCGTTGCGCAGATCGGCGCGTTGGTGGCGTTGCGCGACGAGTTGGCCGCCGCCCCGGTGCTGGACTGTGACCTGCTGCGCCGCGGTAAGCACAGCGGACTGTCCGACCGCCAGATCGCCGCACTGCGGCCGGAATTGGCCGGCGAAGCCGGGGTGCGCTCGCTACGAGAACGTCTCGGCATCCACCCGGTGTACAAGACGGTCGACACCTGTGCCGCGGAATTCGAGGCCAAGACGCCTTACCACTACAGCAGCTACGAACTCGACCCCGCGGCCGAGACCGAGGTCGCACCGCAGATCGAAAAGCCCAAGGTGCTGATTTTGGGATCGGGGCCGAACCGGATCGGGCAGGGGATCGAATTCGACTACAGCTGCGTGCATGCGGCAACGACGTTGAGCGAGGTCGGCTTTGAGACCGTGATGGTCAACTGCAACCCGGAGACGGTGTCCACCGACTACGACACCGCCGACCGGCTCTACTTCGAACCGCTGACCTTCGAGGATGTCCTCGAGGTGTTCCGCGCCGAAGCGGAGTCGGCCAGCGGTGGCCCCGGAGTGGTCGGCGTCATCGTGCAACTCGGCGGCCAGACACCGCTCGGGCTGGCCCAGCGGCTCGCCGACGCCGGCGTTCCGATCGTCGGCACTCCGCCGGAGGCCATCGACCTGGCCGAGGACCGCGGCGCCTTCGGCGACGTGCTCGGTGCGGCGGGGCTGCCGGCACCGAAGTACGGCACCGCAACCACTTTCGCGCAGGCGCGCCGAATCGCCGATGAGATCGGTTACCCGGTGCTGGTGCGACCGTCCTACGTGCTGGGCGGACGGGGCATGGAGATCGTCTATGACGAGGAGACGCTGAAGAGTTACATCACCCGTGCCACCCAGCTGTCTCCCGAGCACCCGGTGCTCGTCGACCGGTTCCTCGAGGATGCGGTCGAAATCGACGTCGACGCGTTGTGTGACGGCGCCGAGGTCTACGTCGGCGGCATCATGGAGCACATCGAGGAGGCCGGCATTCACTCCGGTGACTCGGCCTGCGCGCTGCCCCCGGTAACCCTGGGCCGCAGCGACATCGAGAAGGTCCGCCGGGCGACGGAGTCGATCGCGCACGGCATCGGCGTGGTCGGCCTGCTCAATGTGCAATACGCGCTCAAAGACGACGTGCTCTACGTGCTGGAGGCCAACCCGCGCGCCAGCCGCACCGTGCCGTTCGTCTCGAAGGCCACCGCGATTCCACTGGCCAAGGCATGTGCACGGATCATGTTGGGCACCACTATCTCTCAGCTTCGCGAAGAAGGAATACTGGCGGCATCCGGCGACGGCGCCAACGCAGCCCTGGACGCCCCGATCGCGGTCAAGGAAGCCGTGTTGCCGTTCCACCGGTTCCGCCGCGCCGACGGATCGGCCATCGATTCATTGCTGGGCCCGGAGATGAAATCGACCGGTGAAGTCATGGGGATCGACCGTGACTTCGGCACTGCCTTCGCCAAAAGCCAGACCGCGGCCTACGGTTCGTTGCCGGCCCGGGGCACCGTGTTCGTCTCGGTCGCCAACCGCGACAAACGCTCGTTGGTGTTTCCCGTCAAGCGGCTGGCCGACTTGGGGTTCCGCGTTCTTGCCACCGAAGGCACGGCGGAAATGTTGCGCCGCAACGGGATTCCCTGTGACGAGGTTCGCAAGCATTTCGAACCGCCGCAACCCGGCCGCCCCGCGGTCTCCGCGGTCGAGGCGATCAGGGCAGGCCAGGTCGACATGGTGATCAACACGCCCTACGGCAACTCCGGCCCGCGCGTCGACGGCTACGAAATCCGGTCGGCCGCGGTGGCGGTCAACATTCCCTGCGTGACGACCGTGCAGGGCGCGTCGGCCGCCGTGCAGGGCATCGAGGCCGGCATCCGCGGCGATATCGGGGTGCGGTCGCTGCAGGAACTGCACAGTCTGATCGCGCCGGGAAGTGGCGCGCGATGACCGGTTTTGGCGCGCGGTTGGCCGAGGCCAAGTCGACTCGCGGGCCGCTGTGTCTGGGCATCGACCCGCACCCCGAGCTGCTGCGGGCATGGGATCTGCCCACCACCGCCGACGGCCTGGCCAAGTTCTGTGACATCTGTGTGGACGCGTTTGCGGGTTTCGCCGTCGTCAAGCCGCAGGTGGCGTTCTTCGAGGCCTACGGCTCGGCCGGCTTCGCGGTGCTGGAACGCACGATCGCCGCGCTGCGCTCGGATGGGGTGCTGGTGCTCGCCGACGCCAAGCGCGGGGACATCGGGACGACGATGGCGGCCTATGCCGCGGCCTGGGCCGGCGATTCGCCGCTGGCCGCAGATGCCGTGACCGCCTCGCCGTACCTGGGGTTCGGCTCGCTGCGGCCGCTGCTGGAAGTCGCCGCGGCGCACGACCGCGGAGTCTTTGTGCTGGCGGCAACTTCCAACCCGGAGGGCGGGACGGTGCAGCGTGCCACCTTCGACGGCCGCACCGTGGCCCAGTTGGTCGTTGACCAGGCGGCGGTGGTCAACCGGTCGGCGAACCCGTCCGGACCGGGCTATGTCGGTGTGGTGCTGGGCGCGACCGTCTTCGAGGCGCCCGATGTGAGCGCGCTGGGCGGCCCGGTGCTGGTACCCGGCGTCGGCGTGCAGGGCGGCCGTCCCGAGGGCCTCGGCGGCCTCGGTGGGGCCCTGCCGGGCCAGCTGCTGCCCGCGGTGGCACGCGAGGTGCTGCGGGCCGGACCGAGCGTGCCGGACCTGCGGGCGGCGGGCCAACAAATGCTGGACGCGGTCGGCTATCTCGGTGTGAAGTAGCGGGCGCGGGGGGCCCCGGTTAACAGCGTCGGAATCTTTTCCACCAACTTCCGCCCGACGACCAGGTGTTTGTCGGCGCCGCGACACGCGCGACACGCCATGGCAAATCGTGATCCCCGGCACGAGCCCCTGCGGCTATCGGCCGGCGCGGTCCGCGACGGCGCCTCCGCCGGCCTCCGGCGCCGCGTCGTGGAGAAGCAAAGCCGCAGCTAGAAGGCTTGAATTGGGCTGGCGTCGGGAGGATGCGGCCGCGGCCGCGATGCCGGATCCGGGCGCTGCCAGCGATGCCGGAGCATGCCGCCGGCGGCAGGTGTGGGCGCAGGACAAGCTGGGCATTTAACCTCTTAACCAGGGGGTCGGGTTAGATTTCGTCAGGAAGCCTGAGTACGGTCGTCTCCGCTGGGCCCAAGCGCCCGGCAGAGACACGAGATTGATCTAGATACGGAGGAATCGTGGCCCTTCCCCAGTTGACCGACGAGCAGCGCGCGGCCGCGTTGGAGAAGGCGGCTGCCGCACGTCGAGCACGAGCAGAGCTCAAAGACCGTCTCAAGCGTGGTGGCACCAACCTGACCCAGGTGCTCAAGGACGCCGAGAGTGACGAAGTCCTTGGCAAGATGAAGGTGTCTGCGCTGCTTGAGGCGTTGCCGAAGGTGGGCAAGGTCAAGGCGCAGGAAATCATGACCGAGCTGGAGATCGCTCCGACCCGCCGCCTGCGTGGTCTCGGCGATCGCCAGCGCAAGGCCCTGCTGGAAAAGTTCGGCTCCGCCTAGTTCGCCGACGATGCAGGCCGAAAGGCCTGAGGAGAAGGCGGGCCATCCAACCGAGCCGACCTGCGGCGATGCGGGCCGATTGGCCTGTGGGCGCACCAAACCAGGGGCGCCAGTGAACGTCGACGAGGGACCGGACGCGGGGCACCGCGCACGTCTCGAGCCATCAGGCAAGGGGCGTGTGGTGGTGCTGTCCGGTCCCTCAGCGGTCGGCAAGTCGACAGTGGTCCGGTGCCTGCGAGAGCGGATACCGGACCTGCATTTCAGTGTCTCGGCCACGACGCGGGCGGCGCGGCCCGGGGAGGTCGACGGCGTCGACTACCACTTCGTGAGCCCGGCCCGCTTTCAGCAACTCATCGACGAGGGCGCCCTGCTGGAGTGGGCCGAAATCCACGGTGGCCTGCAACGATCGGGCACCCTGGCGGCGCCGGTACGGGCTGCGACCGGCTCGGGTTTTCCGGTGCTGATCGAGGTGGACCTGGCCGGTGCCAGGGCGATCAAGAAGGCAATGCCGGAGGCCATCACCGTGTTTCTGGCCCCGCCCAGCTGGGCGGACCTGAAGGCCAGGCTCGTCGGGCGGGGCACCGAAACGCCGGAAGCCATCCAGCGCCGCCTGGAGACAGCCCGGGTGGAATTGGCAGCTCAAGACGACTTCGACCAGGTCGTGGTCAACAGTCAATTGGAGTCTGCGTGCGCCGAATTGGTATCCTTGCTGGTGGGAAACGCGCCTGGTACGGCATGAGCCGACTCGTCAGGCGCGATCAATCAAGTTTCTAGCTGTTTCAACCGCTCTACGCGCCAGGAGAACATCTCAAGTGAGTATTCCGCAGTCGGACGCGTCGCTGACCACCGTGGATCAATTCGATCCTTCGGCGGGCGGGCCGCGCGCCTACGACACCCCATTGGGCATTACCAACCCGCCCATCGACGAATTGCTGGACCGCGTCTCGAGCAAGTACGCACTGGTGATCTACGCGGCCAAACGGGCTCGGCAAATCAACGATTACTACAACCAGCTCGGCGAGGGCATCCTCGAGTACGTCGGTCCGCTGGTCGAGCCGGGGCTGCAGGAAAAGCCGCTCTCGATCGCGATGCGTGAGATCCACGCTGACCTGCTCGAGCACACCGAGGGCGAGTAGCAGGACGGGGCCGGGCTCGGTGATCAGGTCTGAGAGCCGCTTCAACGAAGAAGGGCCGGCATAGGTGGATCGCAAGCGGATCGTGGTCGGTGTCTCCGGGGGTATCGCCGCGTACAAGGCGTGCACCCTCGTCCGGCAGCTCGCTGAGGCGGGCCATGACGTCCGCGTCATCCCCACCGAATCCGCGTTGCGCTTCGTCGGGGCGGCCACCTTCGAGGCGCTGTCCGGGCAGCCGGTGCACACCGGCGTCTTCGATGATGTTCCCGAGGTGCCGCACGTCCGGCTCGGCCAGCACGCCGACCTGGTCGTCGTGGCACCGGCCACCGCCGACCTGTTGGCCCGCGCGGTACAGGGCCGCGCCGACGATCTGCTGACCGCGACGCTGCTCACGGCGCGATGTCCGGTGCTGTTCGCGCCGGCGATGCACACCGAGATGTGGTTACACCCGGCCACCGTCGACAATGTGGCGACATTGCGCCGCCGGGGCGCTGTCGTGCTGGAACCGGCCTTCGGACGGCTCACCGGCGCGGACAGCGGCAAGGGCAGGCTGCCCGAGGCCGAAGAGATCACCACCCTGGCCCACCTGCTGCTGGAACGTGGCGACGCGTTGCCCTACGACCTGGCCGGCCGCAGGCTCCTGGTGACCGCGGGCGGGACCCGCGAGCCGATCGATCCGGTCCGCTTCATCGGCAACCGCAGCTCGGGCAAGCAGGGCTACGCCGTCGCGCGAGTCGCCGCCCAGCGCGGCGCCGAGGTCACGCTGATCGCGGGCCATACCGTCGGGCTCATCGACCCGGCCGGCGTCGAAGTGGTGCACATCAGTTCGGCGCAGCAGCTCGCCGACGCGGTGTCCAAGCACGTTCCCGATGCCGATGTTCTGGTGATGGCGGCCGCGGTCGCCGACTTCCGCCCCGCCCAGGTTGCCGCCGCGAAGATCAAAAAAGGGCCGGGCGATCATGACGAGCCGCCGCTGATCAAATTGGTGCGCAACGACGACGTGCTGGCCGGCGCGGTACGGGCGCGAGCCCACGGGGAACTGCCCAACATGCGGGCCATCGTCGGCTTCGCCGCCGAAACCGGCGACGCCAACGGAGATGTGCTGTTCCACGCCCGAGCGAAGTTGCGCCGCAAGGGATGTGACCTATTGGTCGTCAACGCTGTTGGCGACGGCCGGGCGTTCGAGGTGGACAACAATGACGGCTGGCTGCTGGCGTCCGACGGGACCGAGGCGGCGCTGCAGCACGGTTCGAAGACGCTGATGGCCAGTCGCATCGTTGACGCGATCGTCACTTTTCTGCACGGCGACAGCGGGTAACGCTAGGTTGCAATCGTCCGCCCCAGCCGGTTGAGTTGAAGGCGCCTAAGATAATTTGCCTAACTAACATTAGTCAGTACGGAAGGATGACGCAGTGAGTGAAAAGGGTCGGCTGTTTACCAGTGAGTCGGTGACCGAGGGGCATCCCGACAAGATCTGCGACGCCATCAGCGACTCGGTCCTCGATGCGCTTCTGGCGCAGGATCCCCGCTCACGTGTCGCGGTCGAGACGCTGGTCACCACCGGGCAGGTGCACGTGGTCGGCGAGGTCACGACGACCGCCAAAGAGGCGTTCGCGGACATCACCAACACGGTGCGCGCCCGGATCCTCGACATCGGCTACGACTCGTCGGACAAGGGCTTCGACGGGACCACCTGCGGGGTGAACATCGGCATCGGCGCCCAGTCGCCCGACATCGCGCAGGGTGTCGACACCGCCCACGAGACGCGCGTCGAGGGCGCCGCGGACCCGCTGGACGCCCAGGGCGCCGGCGACCAGGGCCTGATGTTCGGCTACGCGATCAACGACACCCCGGAGCGGATGCCGCTGCCGATCGCGCTGGCCCACCGGCTGTCGCGCAAGCTGACCGAGGTCCGCAAGAACGGCACGCTGGACTACCTGCGTCCGGACGGCAAGACCCAGGTCACCATCGCCTACGAGGACGACGTCCCGGTCCGGCTGGACACCGTGGTCGTCTCCACCCAGCACGCCGACGGGATCGACCTGGAGAAGACGCTGGATCCCGACATCCGCAAGCACGTGCTCAAGACCGTGCTGGAAGAGCTGGCTCACGACACCTTGGACGCGTCGTCGACCCGGGTGCTGGTCAATCCGACCGGCAAATTCGTGCTCGGCGGTCCGATGGGCGACGCCGGCCTGACCGGCCGCAAGATCATCGTGGACACCTACGGCGGCTGGGCGCGCCACGGCGGCGGCGCCTTCTCCGGCAAGGATCCGTCCAAGGTGGACCGGTCGGCGGCGTACGCGATGCGCTGGGTGGCGAAAAACATCGTCGCAGCCGGGTTGGCGGAGCGGGTCGAGGTGCAGGTGGCCTACGCCATCGGCAAGGCCGCTCCGGTCGGGCTGTTCATCGAGACCTTCGGGACCGCGACGGTCGATCCGGTCAAGATCGAGAAGATCGTGCCCGAGGTGTTCGACCTGCGACCAGGCGCGATCATCCGCGATCTGGACCTGCTGCGCCCGATCTACGCGCAGACCGCCGCGTACGGGCACTTCGGCCGTACCGACGTGGAGCTGCCGTGGGAGCAGGAGAACAAGGTCGACGAGCTCAAGCGCGCCATCTAAGCGCGCTGTCGCTCAGCGTTCGATGCTGGACGGCAGTGGGTGGTCGGCGTCCAGCGCGGGCAGGCCGTCGATGCTGTGCCGGTTGCGACCGACGGCGCTGGCGAACTTTTCGTCGGTGGCCTGTGCGTGGGCCTTGTCGAGCACCGGCCGTTCGTCGACGAGCTCGTAGTACGGCACCGCGTATCCGCAGGCGTCGGCGATCCGCTCGACATCGATGACGATGGCGGCCCGGATACCGGAATGCTGGTCCCCGAAATGGGCTAGGAGACTGGGGAATTCCGAGTCGTCCGGGCGCACCGCACGCCCGGTGCCGAACAACCGCAGGATCCGCGAGTTTCGGGTGAATGAGCAGAACATCAGGGTGATCCGGCCGTTGTCGCGCAGGTGCGCGATGGTCTCCGCGCCGCTGCCGAACAGATCGAGGTATGCGACGGTGTGCTCGTCGATCACGGCGAAGGTGTCTTGATAGCCCTTGGGGGAGAGGTTGATTCGCCCGCCCTCGGACGGCGCGGTCGCGACGAAGAACATGGCCTGGCTCTCGATGAATTCTCGCAGTGATTCGTCGAGACGCGAAAACTCTTTTGCCATACGTCGAGCCTAGCGTCGCGCAGCCGGGGCGCATGTGTGTCACGCAGCGGCGCACACCTAGCCGGCGCGGATCAGCCGGCCGTGCGCGACCAGCGAGCCCACCTGCTTGAGCCGCTTGCTGCGGACGCTGACGTCGTAGGACTGGATGTGGTCGACGGTCGACAGACGCTCAGCCAGGTAGCGGTAAAGGTGTGCCGCGCTGCGGCAGATCACCACGATCATCAGATTGGCGGGGCCGCTGACCGTGGCGACCGAGGCGACCTCGTCGTGGCGCACAATCTGCTCGGCCACCGACGCAAGATGGCACGGCGCAACCGATACCCAGATTATCGCGTTCAGCATGAATCCGAGCCGCTCCGGCAGCACGTCGAGGTCGTAGGAAAGGGTGCCGCCGGCCTGCAGGGCGACCAACCGGCGCTTGACGCGGGCCGCCGACCACCCGGTGAGCCCAGCCAGTGCGCTGTCGGAAATGCGGCCATCTTGGGCCACCGCATCCAGCAGCGGCTGATCATCGGCCGTCGGTCCGGCGGGCCGATCCGGGTGCGCGCAGTCCGGTGGCTGCAGCGCGGCGACCTGGAGCGTGTCCAAGACGTGCCCGTAGCCGGTCCAGTGCGCGTGCATCGGTGAGCCGAACACGTTGAGTACCAAGTCGACCCGCATATCGAGGACCGTTGAGGTGCGGGGCAGACGGTGCAACAGCCCCGCCTCGGCGCTGTCGAGGGGAGCGCGGACAACGCAGACCAATTCGGTGCCACCTGATAACACGTTGACGTGGGTGACCTCGGGCCGGCGGACCAGCGCTTCGGCGAGCCGGGGTAGGTCGTCGGGTTTGGCGCGTACGCGGACGACCCATTGGCATTCGCCATACACCCGCGGGTTGACCACGCCGACGACGCGCAGCACGCCCTCGCGGCGCAGGGCGTGGTAGCGGCGCGCGACGGTCTGTTCAGAGGCGCCGATGACCTCGGCGATACGCCGGAACGGCGCCCGCGGCGACAGCTGTAGCGCGTGGAGAATATGACCGTCGAGAGCTTGCATCGTGAGGAAAACTCTACATAGAGCTCCATTGGCGGGCCTATTTCTGACGCCAAGAGGGGTTTTGCTGGCCCTGCTCGCCGACGCCACCGACCATGGAGTCACATCCTTCCCAGCATCGGAGGCAGCTCAATGCAACTGTCCGGCAACACCATCCTGGTGACCGGTGGCGGTACCGGAATCGGGCGGGCCATGGCCATCGCGTTGTCGGGGCGCGGTAACCGAGTGGTGATCGCGGGTCGGCGAACCGCCGCGTTACGTGCCGTCGTCGACGCGTATCCGAGTATCGAGTGGCACTCCCTGGACGTCACCGACACCGAGTCCGTCGGGCGGTTCGCCGCGACGGTCGAGCGCCGGTGGCCCGATCTCAACGTGCTGATCAACAATGCGGGCGTGATGGAGCTGGAAAGCGTTGACACCCTCGATCCGGCGGTGTCGACGACCATCGTCGCGACTAATCTGCTGGGCCCGATCGTGTTGACGTCAGTGCTGTTACCGACGTTGCGGCGGCAGCCCGACGCCACGATCGTGAACATCACCTCGGCGCTCGCCTTCGTCCCGCTGGCCATCGCCCCGACCTACAGCGCAACCAAGGCCGGCCTGCACTCATATACCGAATCGCTGCGTATCCTGTTGCGGGAAAGCGGTATTCAGGTCATCGAGATTGCGCCACCGCGAGTGCGCACGGAGATGGACAGTCCTCGTGGCGCCGACTCGGTGGACGCCGACGAGTTCGTCGCGGAGGTCATCGCTGCGCTGTCCGCGCAGTCGGACACCAGCGAAGTCGTGGTCGAAGCCGCCCGTGCGGTGCGCTACGCCGACCGTGAGGGCCGCTACTGCGCGATGCTGACCGCCCTCAATACCGGCATCGACGCGGCGGATGTGCTGTGAAATTGGGAATCGGCCTGCCGAACCACATCGCCGACGTTCCCGGACCCGCCGTCGCCCGATGGGCACGTCGCAGCGAAGAGGTTGGCTTCGAATCAGTCGCGACGATCGACCGGCTGTTCTATCCGAGCGTCGACTCGCTGATCGCGCTTGCCACCGCGGCCGGCGCCACCAACGAGCTGACCCTGGTGACCAATGTTCTACTGGCCCCGCTGTATCCGGTCGTTCCGCTGGCCAAGCAGCTTGCCAGCCTGGCTCGAGTGTCCGGCAGTCGGCTGGTCGTCGGACTGGGCGTGGGCAACCGGCCCGATGAATATGCCAGCACCGGCGCCGACTTCCACCGGCGTGGCCGGATGCTCGACGCGCAGGTCGAGTGCATGCGCAGGCTGTGGGCCGGCGAACCGGTTGCCGATGTCACCGCGTTATGCCCTGTGCCCGTGCAGATTCCGCTGCTGTTCGGCGGCCGGTCCGCGGCCGCGGTGCGCAGGGTGATCACCATCGGTGACGGCTGGGCGGCCGGTGCCGTGCGCCACTATGACGAGCAGGCGGAGTTGGCGCGACGCATCCGCACCGGCTGGCGGGCCGCGGGCCGGCCCGGGCGCCCCTACCTACAGGCATCGGTGAACTTCGGGCTGGGGCCGGCCGACGCCGTCGCGGCGGGGAGAGACCATCTGGCGCGCTATTACGGATTCGCGCCGGACTACGCACAGGTCAACGTCGCCGATATGGTCTGCTCCGCGGCCGACGCCTGCGACACCGTCAGCCGGTATCGGGACCTCGGCTTCGACCGGCTGCTCTTCCATCCGACGACCGAGGCGGTCCAGCAGGTCGATCGTCTCGCGGACGCGATTCTCTAGTGCGTCGCTTCGTGGCGGTCAGGTGCCTGCGCCGGTGAATCGATAGTCGTCGAGGTCGAAACGACGGCTGCGCCAGTACGCCTGGAACGTGGTGGCGGGACGCAGCGGCACGTCACCGTTCTTGTCGAAGTAGTAGCTGTTGGCCAGTCGGCAGCTGTCCTGCCAGAAGATCTGGCGGTGCCGTTTGCGCATCATCTCGGCGAAGTAGCGGTCATTGGCGTTCTCGGTCACCTCGACCCGCGCCGCACCGTCGCGCCGGGCCTGCTCCAGGCACCGCACGATGTGGTGGGTCTGCGCCTCGATCAGCGCGAAATACGACGAGCCGACGTAGCCGTACGGACCCATGACGCTGAACATGTTCGGAAATCCCGGAACGCTGACGCCCTCGTAGGCCTGCAGGCGGTGTTTGTTCCAGAACTCGGTCAGCGTGGTGCCGCCGCTTCCGGTGATCGAAAAAGTCGGCATGTTGTCCGCGTCCATCACCTTGAAACCCGTCGCCAGCACCAGCACATCGATCTCGTGGTGCTCGCCGTCGGCGGTGGCCACCGCCGCGGGCGTGATCTTGTCGATTGGCTCGGTGACCAGCCGCACGTTGTCGCGGTTGAACGTGGCCAGGTATCTGTTGTGAAAGCCGGGCCGTTTGCATCCCACGGCGTACTGGGGAGTGAGTTGCTCGCGCACGTCCGGGTCGTCGACCTGCTCACGCAGATAGCGGCGGCCGGCGTCCCCCATCCGGCTGGCCAGCGGAACCATCGTGAAGTAGTGCGCCGCGATCGTGAAGGTCACCTCGACGAACGCCTGGCTGAGCAGTCGCTGGGCGGTCTTTCCACCGGGGATCCGCATCGCCCAGCGCAGCGGCGCGGGCATCGGGACGTCGAACTTGGGGAAGCACCAGATCGGGGTACGTTGAAACACGGTGAGCTGAGCGACAATTGGCGCGATCTCCGGGATGACCTGCACGGCCGAGGCGCCGGTGCCGATGACCGCGACGCGCTTGCCGGTCAGGTCTTGCCGGTGATCCCAGCGGGCGGTGTGCATGGTGAGGCCGTCGAAGGAGTCCACGCCGTCGATGTCGGGCAGGTTAGGCACGGTGAGCACGCCACTGGCGCTGATCAGGAATCTGGCTGTGAGGGTGCCACCCTGATCCGTCTGCAGACGCCATAACGAGTACTGGTCGTCGAACTCGGCGGCAAAAACCTTGGTGTTGAACCGAATCCGCGATCGGATGCCGTACTTGTCGACGCAGTGTTCGGCGTAGGCCTTCAGTTCGCGGCCGGGCGCGTAGGTGCGCGACCAATGCCGACTCTGCTCGAAGGAGAACTGATAGGAGAACGACGGAATGTCCACGGCGATACCGGGATAGGTGTTCCAGTGCCAGGTGCCGCCCACACCGTCGCCGGCTTCGATCACCAGGTAGTCGGAGAGCCCGGCCTTGTCGAGCTTGATCGCGGCGCCGATACCGGAGAATCCGGCGCCGACGATCACGGTCTGATAGTCGGGGTCCTCGTTGATCTCCGGGCTCATCGGCGTCGCCGCTAGGGATGCAACGCCTTCCGCAGCGCCCGAAGCCCACGCTCGGTGGCCTCCGCGGCGGCGGGGATCACCATGGCGAAGCTGGCATAGGCGTGCACCATGGTGGGCTCGTTGCTCAATTCGACGGGCACACCCGCGGCGCTGAGCAGTTCCGCGTAGCGCGCCCCGTCGTCACGCAGCGGATCGTGTTCGGCCGTCCCGATGTAGGCGGGCGGCAAACCGGACAGGTCGGCGGCGTTGGCCGGGGCCAGGGTGACGGGCAGCGTCTTGGGATCGCCGTCGATGTCGACGCCGGGCAGATACCAGGCCAGGAACGCCTCGATGACTTCACGGTCCAGCACCGGCGCGACGGCGTTCTCGGTGTGCGAGGGCAGTGACAGGTCGGCGGTGGTGACGGGATACCAGAGCAGCTGGAACGCCAGCGCCGGCCCGCCGTTGTCACGGGCCAGCAGTGCTACCACCGCCGCGAGGTTGCCGCCGGCGGAGTCACCGGCGACGGCGATCCGGCTCGGGTCAGCGCCCAGTTCGGCGGCATGCTCGCCGACCCACTGCAACGCGGCCCAGCTGTCGTTGACGCCGGCCGGAAAAGGGTGTTCGGGGGCGAGGCGGTAGTCGACGGACACCACGATGGCCTCGGCGGCGAGCGCGTGCGCGCGGGCGACCGGGTCGTGGGTCTCCAGATCGCCCAGGCAGAAACCGCCGCCGTGGTAGAAGACGACGACGGGCGGGGGAGCCTCGGTGTCCGGCGGCCAGTAGATTCGGACCGGGATGTCGGTGAGGTCACCGTGGCCGATCGTCCGGTCTTCGATGCGCATCGGCGGCAGCATTTCCTCCGGCACCTTGAGCTGGCGCAGTCGGGTGCGGGCAAGCTCGACGCCGTCATCCGCATTGAATGTCACGGTGAAGGCGTCCAGCAACGCCTTGAACGTCGGATCGATGCCCGGTCGGGCCAGGGGCGGCTCAATCATTCGTCCACCGTACCCCCGGTGTTTACCTCTGTAGCGCATTCCTCAGCGCCGCGAGCCCCCGGTCCGCCCCGGCCGTGGCGGCGGGCACCACGCCCGCGTAGCCGAGATAGCCGTGCACCATCGTCTCGGCGTTGTGCACCTCGGCAGGCACGCCCGCGTCAGCCAGCAGCTTGCCGTAGCTGATGCCGTCGTCGCGCAGCGGGTCGTACCCGGCGACGCCGATGTAGGCGGGCGGCAGGCCGGTGAAGTCCTTCGCCCGCCCCGGCGCCATGCGCACCGGCGGGTGGGACAAGTCGACTTCGCCTGCGTACCAACGGGAGAACTGCGCGATGGCCCGGGTGTCGAGAATCGGCGCGGTCGCGTTTTCGGCGAAGGACGGCAGCGACGGGTCCCACAGCACCGAGGGGTACCACAACAGCTGGAAGACGATCGGCGGGCCGTCGTCGTCGCGGCTCTGCTGGGCGATCGCTGCGGCGATGTTGCCGCCCGCCGAGTCCCCGGCGAGGGCCATCCGGGTGGTGTCCGCGCCCAGCTCGGCGCCGTGCTCGGCGACCCACAGCGTTGCGGCCCAAGCGTCTTCGACGGCAGCGGGATACGGGTGCTCGGGCGCCAACCGGTAATCGACGGACACCACGATCGCGTCGGCGCCCGCCGCGTGTTGACGGGCGGTGCCGTCGTGGGTGTCGAGGTCACCGATCACGAACCCGCCGCCGTGGAAGTAGACGACGACGGGCATCGCGCTGTCGACGGAATCGGTTGGTGGCCAATAGATCCTGATGGCGACGGAACCTCCCGGCCCGTCGATGGTGCGGTCCTCGACACGCAGCTCGGGGTGCACCGGCCGGCGCGGCAGGTCGCGGAACCGCTGGCGCGCAGCGTCGATGCCGTCGTCGGTCGATAGCCGGAACGGAACCGCGTCGAGTACCTTCAGCAGAATGGGGTCGATAGGAGGTTTCTCGTCGGCTTTGTCAAAGCTGGGCATGCAGGTACCGTACGCACCCCGCGTCATGGCCGGAGGCTGGGTGGCGGCCTGCTGGGCGGGCATCGCCTACGGCGTCTATTTGACCGTGATCGCGGTGCACTCCCCACCGGGAACTGCACTCACCGGGCATTGGGTTCTGCAGCCGCCGTTCAAGGCGTTGATGGCGTTGCTGTTGACCGTTGCCTCGTTCGCGCACCCCATCGTCAGCGAGCGGCGCTGGTTGATGCCCGCGCTGCTGCTGTCGGCGACCGGCGACTGGCTGTTGGCGATCCCGTGGTGGACCATGTCGTTCGTCTTGGGGCTGGCGGCATTTCTGTGTGCGCACCTGTGCTTCATGGGTGCGTTGCTCCCGTTGGTGGTCAGGGAGGCATTGTCGCGCACCCGCATCGCGGTCATGGTGGCGCTGTGCGTGGCCGCGGTCGGATTGCTGGTGTGGTTCTGGCCGCACCTGGGTCAGGACAACTTGACGCTGCCGGTGACGGTTTACGTCGTCGTGCTGACCGCGATGGCGTGCACGGCGCTGGCGGCGCAACTGCCGACGATCTGGGTGCCGGTGGGCGCGGTGTGTTTCATGACATCGGACGCGATGATCGCGATCAGCCGATTCATCCTGGGCCATGACGCGCTCGCGGTGCCGATCTGGTGGCTGTATGCCGCCGCGATGATCCTGATCACGGCGGGGTTCTTCTTCGGTCGAGACGACGCCGCCGACGCCCCCGACCATGATCTCCGGCCCGTCGCGGGCTAACTGTCGGTGGCCGCCGCTACCGTGTGGCCACGGACGGTAACATTGGTGGCTGACAACGTATTTGGCGACTCGAGGGCGCGATGAGCGCGACCGGTGGTGCGCGCCTGCCCGTCGAAGTGGAACCGATCGCCCGGGTGCTGCCGATGCTGTCGGTGCCGCATCTGGATCGTGAGTTCGACTACCTGGTGTCGGCCGAACAATCCGATGACGCCCAGCCGGGAGTGCGGGTGCGGATCCGTTTTCACGGCCGGCTGGTGGACGGGTTTGTGCTGGAACGCCGCAACGACACCGACCACGTCGGCAAGCTGGGCTGGTTGGATCGCGTCGTGTCGGCCGAACCGGTGCTCACCCCGGAAATCCGCCGATTGGTCGACGCCGTGGCGGCGCGCTATGCCGGGACGCGACCGGACGTATTGCGGCTGGCCGTCCCGGCCCGGCACGCCAGGGTGGAGCGGGAATCCACCGCGATCCCGCCGGCGCCGACCCCCGCGCCCGTCGACCCGTCCTGCTGGGAGGTGTACAGCCGCGGCGGCCAGTTCCTGTCCGCCCTGGCGGAGTCGCGTGCCGCGCGGGCCGTGTGGCAGGCGCTGCCGGGCGAGCAGTGGGCGGACCGCTTTGCCGAGGCCGCGGCGCAGACGCTCCGCGCCGGGCGCGCGGCGCTGGCGATCGTGCCCGATCAACGGGATCTGGATGCGCTGTGGCTGGCCGCGACCGCCCGGATCGACGAGGACAGTGTGGTGGCGCTGTCGGCGGGCCTGGGGCCGGCGGCTCGCTACCGGCGTTGGCTGGCGGCGCTGCGGGGCAAGGCGCGATTGCTGATCGGCACCCGCAGTGCGGTTTTCGCGCCGCTGGACGACCTGGGACTGGTCATGGTCTGGTCGGATGCCGACGACAGCCTGGCCGAGCCCCGGGCTCCCTACCCGCATGCCCGTGAGGTGGCGATGCTGCGCGCGCATCAGGCCCGGTGTGCGGCGCTGATCGGCGGCTACGCCCGCACCGCCGAGGCCCACGCCCTGGTGCGCAGCGGTTGGGCCCACGACATCGTCGCGACGCGGCCCGTGGTGCGGGCCCGCACGCCGCGGGTGGTCGCCCTCGACGACACCGGCTACGCCGACGAGCGGGACCCGGCGGCACGCTCCGCGCGGATACCGTCCATCGCGCTGCGCGCCGCCCGCTCGTCGCTGCAGTCCGGGGCGCCGGTGCTGGTCCAGGTGCCGCGCCGCGGCTACGTGCCGTCGCTGGCCTGCGGGCGCTGCCGCGCCATCGCTCGCTGCCGGCACTGCACCGGGCCCCTCTCACTAGCCGAGTCGTTGCAAGAGCGCGGACCCGGGGCGGTGTGCCGGTGGTGCGGACGTGCCGAACCGGCGCTGCGCTGCGCCCGGTGCGGGTCGGATGCGGTACGCGCGGTGGTCGTCGGGGCCCGGCGCACCGCCGAGGAGCTGGGCCGCGCTTTCGCGGGCACACAGGTCATCACCTCGGCGGGTGATGCGATCGTGGCCGAGGTGGCCGCCCACCCGGCCCTGGTGGTCGCCACGCCGGGCGCCGAACCCCGCGCCGACGGCGGGTACGGCGCCGCGCTGCTGCTGGATACCTGGGCACTGTTGGGTCGCCAGGATTTGCGCGCCGCCGAGGACGCGCTGTGGCGCTGGATGACCGCTGCGGCGCTGGTGCGATCCCGCGGCGACGGCGGAGTGGTGACCGTGATCGCCGACTCGGTCATCCCGACGGTGCAATCGCTGATCCGGTGGGATCCGGTGGGTCACGCCGAGGCTGATCTGGCGGCTCGAAGCGAGGTCGGGCTGCCGCCCAGCGTGCACATGGCAGCCGTCGACGGCAGCGCCGACGCGGTGGGAGCATTGCTCGACGAGGCCCGGCTGCCCGACGGTGCAGACCTGCTCGGCCCGGTCGATCTGCCGCCGGGTGTGCGCCGGCCGCCGGGCACCCCCGCCGGTGTGCCGGTGATCAGGATGCTGGTGCGGGTCAGCCGCGAGCAGGGTCTACAGCTGGCGGCAAGCCTGCGCCGCGGTGTTGGTGTGCTGAGCGCCCGGCAAACTCACGAACCGGTGCGGGTGCAGATCGACCCCCTGCAAATCGGGTAGCCGGCGCATCTGGGTCGGCCGGACAGCAATTTTGCGGTCGGCCGCGCCGGCCCGTCTCCGGCAGCGATAGTATTCATGAGCAATAGTCCCTTTCTGTGATATTCGTAGGTTTGGGGGCCCGGTAAGGAGGCCAGGATGGCAACGGAAGACACGCTCGAAGCCAGCGAGTCGCTGGATGCCATCACCGACGCGTTGCTCACCGCTTCGCGATTGTTGGTCGGCCTGTCGGCTCGGTCAATCGGACAGGTCGACGAGAACATCACCATCGCGCAGTTCCGTACCCTGGTGATCCTGTCCAACCGGGGCCCGGTCAACCTGGCCACGCTGGCCAGCCTGCTGGGTGTGCAACCCTCGGCTACCGGGCGCATGGTCGATCGCCTCGTCGCCGCCGGGCTGATCGATCGCCTGCCGCACCCGACTTCCCGGCGCGAGCTGATCGCCGCCCTGACCAAGCGGGGCCGCGAGGTGGTGCGTCGGGTCACCGCCTACCGGCGCGCGGAAATCGCCGCCATCGTGGAAAAGATGCCGGTGGCTGAGCGCCACGGGCTGGTACGTGCCCTGACGGCCTTCACCGCGGCCGGCGGAGAGCCCGACGCCAACCTGGACCTCGACCTTTAGGGCTCATCGCTTTTCCACCGTGAACAGCAGGTATTCCCAGCGCATGACGCCGTCGGCCAGGTATTCCTCGGCGAGTTCGACGAGTTGTGCGTCGAGCTCGGCGGCCAGCACCCGATTGTGGCCGATGTTCGCGTAGGCCTCGATCGTCGGGCCGTAGTGATTTTTGAAGTATTCGTGAACGGCTGTGGCACAGTAGAATCGGTCGACTTCCAACATGCCCCGCACCGTGGTCAAACGACCGATTCGATCCCCCAGCAGCCCGGCGACGTAGCCTTCACGTCCCCATAAGGCCGCAGGTGGCACGGCCGGTGAGAGGCTCGGCCGGTACGGCCGGATGGTCGCCAGCATCCGGCCGAAGAAACCCTCCGGGGTCCAGCTGATCACGCCGATCTTCCCGCCGGGCCGGCAGACTCGCACCAGCTCCCGGGCCGCCAGCTGATGGTTTGGCGCGAACTGCACGCCGATCGCCGACATCACGACGTCGAACTCGCCGTCGGCGAACGGCAGCGCGTGCGCGTTGGCTTCCCGGTAGTCCAGCGTCACTCCCTGCGCCGCGGCGCGCGCCCGCGACCGTGCCAGCAGCTCCGGGGTGAGGTCCGTGGAGACCACGGTGGCGCCCGTCTGCGCGGCGGGAAGCGAGATATTGCCCGAGCCGGCGGCCACGTCGAGTACTCGAGTCCCGCGTCGAATACCGGTGGCGGAAACCAGGATTGGTCCTAGCGGGGCCATTACTTCCTCGGCCATCAGTGCATAGTCGCCCAGCGCCCACATCGCCCGATGGCTGGCCGCAAGGTCCTCGGGGATGGATACGTCGAGAGTCATCAGTCCTCCTGGGTAGTAGGAAGAGGCTGCGTACTCGACCTCGTCGTCGCCGGCAGTCTCCGAAATACTATCTTCTAGAAATAGTAGCCATAGGCAACTATACGCTGGCCGGCCGAAACCACTCGCGCCGTCGAGCCGGATCCGGTGCTTCTTAGACTGTCCCGGTGCGTCTCGTCTTCGCCGGCACCCCCGAACCAGCGCTGCCCGCGTTGCGTCGCCTCATCGACTCGCCTGCTCACGAGGTGGTGGCCGTGCTGACCCGGCCCGATGCCGCCGCCGGGCGGCGGGGTAAGCCGGAACCGTCACCGGTGGCGCGCGAGGCACTCGACCGCGGCATTCCGTTGTTGCGGCCCTCGCGGCCGAACTCGGCGGAATTCGTCGCCGAACTGTCGGAGTTCGCGCCGGACTGCTGCCCGGTGGTGGCCTACGGCGCGCTGCTGCGCGACGGCCTGCTCGCGGTGCCCTCGCGCGGCTGGGTCAATCTGCACTTCTCGCTGTTGCCGGCCTGGCGCGGCGCGGCGCCCGTACAGGCCGCCATCGCCGCGGGGGACACCATCACCGGAGCGACGACGTTCCAGATCGAACCCAGCCTGGACTCCGGACCGGTCTACGGCGTCGTGACCGAGACAATCCAGTCGACCGATACGGCGGGTGATCTGCTTGAGCGACTGGCGATTTCGGGTGCGGCGCTGCTGTCGGCCACACTGGACGGCATTGCCGACGGGACACTGACGCCACGACCGCAATCGTCCGACGGGGTCAGCATCGCGCCGAAGATCACCGTTGAGGAGGCCCGGGTGCGCTGGGACTTGCCGGCAGCGGTGGTGGAGCGCCGTATCCGCGCCGTCACACCCAACCCGGGGGCCTGGACGATGGTCGACGACCTGCGGGTCAAGCTGGGGCCGGTGCAGATCGATGCGGATGCTCCAGAGTTGTTGCTGCCCGGCGTAATTCAAGTGGACCGCAAAAGCGTGCGGATCGGTACCGGATCGGAACCGGTGCGGCTGGGCCAGATTCAGCCACCCGGCAAGAAACTCATGAACGCCGTCGACTGGGCACGCGGCGCGCGGCTCGACGCCGGCGCGCGGGCATCATGAGCCCGAATCAGCGCCGGTCTGCCCCGCCAAGGCGGCGTAAGCCGTTGGATCCGGCCCGGGCCGCCACCTTCCAGGTGCTCCGGGCCGTCAGCGAACGCGATGCGTACGCGAACCTGGCCCTGCCCGCGCTGCTGCGCGACCGCGGCATCAGCGGACGCGACGCGGCGTTCGCCACCGAGCTGACCTACGGCACCTGCCGTACCCGCGGCCTGCTGGACGCGGTCATCGGCGCGGCCGCCGGACGGCCGCCGGAGGCGATCGACCCGGTGCTGCTCGATCTGCTGCGGATGGGCACCTACCAACTGCTGCGCACCAGGGTCGACGCGCATGCCGCGGTGTCGACCACCGTCGAACAGGCGGGGGTCGAATTCGATTCGGCGCGAGCTGGTTTCGTCAACGGCGTGCTGCGGACCATCGCCGGGCGAGACGAGAAGTCCTGGGTGGACGAACTGGCTCCCGACCCGGCGCGGGATCCGATCGGGCACGCCGCTTTCGTGCACGCCCATCCACGCTGGGTCGCCCAGGCCTTCGCCGACGCGCTGGGCGCGGACGCCGGTGAACTCGGCGCGGCGCTGGCCGGCGATGACGAACGGCCCCAGGTGCACCTGGCCGCTCGCCCGGGCGTGCTGAGCGCGGGGGAGTTGGCCGAGGCGGTCGGAGGCACCCTCGGCCGCTACTCGCCGTATGCGGTGTACCTGCCGGGTGGGGACCCCGGACAGCTGGCGGCGGTGCGCGAGGCCCGGGCCCTGGTGCAGGACGAGGGCAGCCAATTGGTGGCCCGCGCGCTGACGCTGGCGCCGGTCGACGACGACACCGGACGCTGGCTCGACCTGTGTGCCGGTCCGGGCGGCAAGACGGCGCTGCTGGCGGCGCTGGGCGTCGAGCGTGGTGCGCGGGTCACCGCGGTCGAGCCGTCGCCGGGTCGCGCGGACCTGGTCGCCGAGAACACCCGCGGTCTGGACGTCGACGTGCGCCGCGTCGACGGGCGCCAGAGCGATCTCGAGCCGGGTTTCGACCGGGTGCTCGTCGACGTGCCCTGCACCGGGTTGGGTGCCTTGCGGCGCCGGCCCGAGGCGCGTTGGCGCCGTCAGCCGTCCGATGTGCCGGCGCTGGCCAAGTTGCAACGCGAGCTGCTGGCCGCCGCGATCGCGCTGACCCGCCCCGGCGGCGTGGTGCTCTATTCGACCTGCTCGCCGCATCTGGCCGAAACGGTGGGGGTGGTGGCCGACGCGCTGCGCCGTCATCCGGTGCGGGCGTTGGATACCCGGCCACTGTTCGAGCCCGCGGAGCCGGGCGAGGGGCCCTATACGCAGCTGTGGCCGCACCGGCACGGCACCGATGCCATGTTCGCGGCCGCGCTGGTCCGCGTAGCGGAGTAGCGGGAGCGAGTGACTGCCGGGCTCAGTAATGTGGCACACATGGCCGGCAGCAGCGGTGGACCCCTGATAGCTCCGTCGATCCTGGCCGCCGATTTCGCCCGGCTCGCCGACGAGGCGGCCGCCGTCACGGGTGCCGACTGGCTGCACGTCGACGTGATGGACGGCCACTTCGTGCCCAACCTGACGATCGGCCTGCCGGTGGTGGAGAGCTTGCTGGCCGCCACCCGGATTCCGATGGATTGCCACTTGATGATCGACAATCCGGACCGGTGGGCTCCGCCGTACGCCGAGGCGGGCGCCTACAACGTCACCTTTCACGCCGAGGCCACCGAGAACCCGATCGGGGTGGCCCGCGATATCCGGGCCGCGGGTGCCAAGGCCGGGATCAGCGTCAAGCCGGGGACCCCGCTGGAGCCCTACCTGGAGATCCTGCCCCAGTTCGACACCCTGCTCATCATGTCCGTCGAGCCCGGCTTCGGTGGCCAGAGCTTCATCCCCGAAGTGCTGAGCAAGGTCCGCACCGTGCGGAAGATGGTTGACGCGGGGGAGTTGACGATTCTGGTCGAAATCGACGGCGGCATCAACGCGGACACGATCGAGGAGGCCGCCGAGGCCGGGGTCGACTGCTTCGTCGCCGGTTCCGCGGTCTATGGCGCGCAGGACCCCCAGGCTGCGGTCGCGGCGCTGCGACGCCAGGCCGGTGCCGCGTCGCCGCATCTACGCCGGTGAGCGGTCGGCCTGTCGAGAGCCTCGACGCCGCAATGCGGTTGGCTGTCGAACAGTCTTGTCTGGTCAAGGGCGGCACCTATCCGAATCCGCCGGTCGGGGCGGTGATCCTGGACGCCGGCGGCCAGGTGGTCGGCGTCGGCGCCACGGAGCCGGCCGGTGGCGACCACGCCGAGGTGCTGGCGCTGCGCCGGGCCGGCGGCCTGGCGGCCGGTGGCACCGCGGTGGTCACGCTGGAGCCGTGTAACCACTACGGCAAGACTCCGCCGTGTGTGAACGCGCTGATCGACGCGGGCGTGCGGACGGTCGTCTATGCCGTCACCGATCCGAACGAGGTCGCGGCCGGCGGGGCGGCCCGGTTGGCGGAAGCGGGCGTGGAAGTGAAGTCCGGCGTGCTGGCCGCGGAGGTCGCCGGCGGGCCGCTGCGCGAGTGGCTGCACAAGCAGCGCACCGGGTTGCCGCATGTGACCTGGAAATACGCCAGCAGTCTCGACGGTCGCAGCGCCGCCGCCGACGGCACCAGCCGGTGGATCTCCAGCGAGGCGGCCCGCCTGGACCTGCATCGTCGCCGCGCCGCGGCCGACGCGATCATCGTCGGGACCGGCACCGTGCTGACCGACGATCCGGCGCTGACCGCCCGGCTGCCCGACGGTTCGCTGGCGGCGAAGCAACCGCTGCGCGTCGTGGTCGGCATGCGCGAAATACATTCCGAGGCAAAGGTTCTCAACGACGATTCGCGCACCATGGTGATTCGCACCCGCGACCCCATGGAGGTACTCAAGGCGCTTTCGGACCGCACCGATGTGCTGCTGGAGGGCGGCCCCACCCTGGCCAGTGCCTTCCTGCGGGAAGCGGCGATCGACCGGATCCTGACCTACGTCGCGCCGGTCCTGCTGGGCGGACCCGTCACCGCCGTCGGCGACGTGGGCGTGCCCACCATCACCCGGGCGTTGCGGTGGCGGTTCGACGGCGCCGACCGGATCGGCCCGGATCTACTGCTCAGCCTGGTGCCGCAGAGCGGTTAGCGCTCGCCCGCCGCGACGGTTTCCTGCTCGGCGACTTCCGGCTCCTCGGCGTGTTGCTTACGGCCGCCCAGAAGCAGGCCCAGCAGCGCGCCCACCACACAGATGACGACGGTGGCCGCGAAGATGTCGCCGTACATCAGGGCGAAGGCCTTCAGGTACAGGGTGGCCTGGGCGGCGATGCGTTCCAGTAGCGTCGCGTCGGCCGGGATCTTCGCCGACAGCCCGGCGATGATCTGGTTGAACCGGTACAACCCCCAAGCGCTCAGCGCCGCGACGCCGATCAGCATGCCCGTCATCCGGGCTACCACCACCGCCGCGGAGGCGATACCGTGCTGGGCCGACGGAACCACCCGCAGGGCGGCCGAGGTCAGCGGCCCGATCACCAGGCCGAGTCCCAGACCGGCCACCAGCAGGTCGGTGTGGACCAGCGGCAGGCTGACCCCGAAGACGTCGTGGTGTTGGGTCATCACGTCCATGCGCCAGTAGTGGATCAGCCAGTAGCCGTACGCCGCGATCAGCAGCCCGATAAAGGTCATCGCGCGGTCGCCGATCCGGGTCGCGATGAAACCACCCAGCACCGCTCCGATCGGCAGCGCGATCAGGAACCACAGCAACAAGCCGGCGGCCTGCGTCTGGCTCATCTGCAGCACGCCCTGGCCGAACAGCTCCACGTTGACCAGGGTCACCATCAGCGCCGCGCCGGCGGCGACCGATGCGCCCAGCGCGGCCAGAAACGGCCGGAAGTGCACCCCGGCGGGTTCGATGAGCCGAGTGCGGGAGAAGCGCTCCCAGAGCACGAACAGCACCGCGACCACGACCGCCCCGATCACCAGCGGCAATCCGTAGCTGGGCAATATCGTCTTACCGTCGGGCTGGGGGTTGTACAGCCCGATGACCGCCAGGCCCAGCGCGATGGCCAGCAGGAGACCTCCGACGACGTCGACCTTTTCGGGCTCCTCCACGCGCTGGTGCGAGGGCAGGCTGAACTGGATCATCACCATGGCGACCAAGGTCAGCGGGACGTTGATCCAGAACACGTAGCGCCAGTCGTGGAACAGCCAGACGATGAAGATCCCGTACAGCGGGCCGAGCACGCTGCCCAGCTCCTGCGCGGCACCGATTCCGCCCAGTACGCTGGCGCGGTTGCGCTGTGCCCACAAATCGGCGCCCAGGGCCAGCGTGACCGGCAACAGCGCGCCGCTGGCAATGCCCTGGATGGTGCGGCCGGCGATCAGCAGGTGGAAATCGCCCCAATGCCCGGCCAGCGCGGTGACCACCGAGCCGACGATGAACAGCGACAGACTGATCTGCAGCACCAGCTTGCGGCCGAACCGATCGGAAGCCCGGCCCAGCAGCGGCATCGCTGCGATGTAGCCCAGCAGGTACATCGTGATGATCCAGGTGATGCGCTGCAGCTGGTTGATCGGGATATGAACGTCGCTCATGATGTCGCGCATGATCGTGACGACGACATAGGCGTCCAGGGCGCCCAGCAGTACGGCGAGACTGCCCGCGCTGATCGCGATTCCGCGTCCGGCTCGCATGCTCATCAGCTCACCGGGGGCTTGGTCACGGTGACCGGCTTGCCCCAGTCCGACAGCGTCACCTGGACGGAATTGCCCTGGCTCTTCTCCAGGTTGGCCTGGACCAGCTGGTGATCGCCGCTCTCCTGAATCCACACGGTCGCCGGCACGGGCTGCGACGCGGCGAGGCTGGGGATGATTTTGTTCACCGCATCCGGGGTGACATTCCCGCTGATCTTGATGGTGGTCTGGCCGTTGATCGTTTCGCGGCCCTCGGCCTTGGCGTTGGTGAAGTTCGCCAGCACGTTGCCCAGGCCGGCGTCCGGGCTCAGCAGCACCGAGACGTCGTAGACGTCGGCGGCCTTGCCGAAGTCGCTCCACTTGTTGGGGGTGAGCGTGGCGTACAACACCGAGTCGTAGACCACGAAGTTGGCGTCGATGTCGGAGCCGGCCATGGACAGCTGGGCGTTGCCCGACGCGGCGGTGTTCGGGGTGGTGGTCAGGTCGCCGGTCAGCTGCTTGATCGGCAGGCCGGGAATCTTGCCCTGCGTCGACAGCACCAGGTGCACGCTCTTGAGGTTCTTGGTGACGTCGGCGGATTGCTTGACCAGTGTCGTGGCGTCGGGCAAGGGGCCGCCGCTGTTCTTCGACCCCGACGAGCAACCGGCGATCAGGACGGTGGCGAGGGTCAGGGAAGCGAGGACGGCCGTTAGACGGCGGCGTGTCTGCATAACGTGCATCGTAGTGGGTCTCGATGACCGGGCCTTGGGACGTGGGGTCGGGTGAGCCCCGCGACGAGGGCGTTCCGCGCGTCGGTCGTGGTCGCTCACCAGGCAAAGCACCGGCGAATTAGCCTGGTGGAATGTTCACCGGAATTGTCGAGGAACTCGGAGAGATCACCGGTCGGGACGTCCTCACCGATGCCGCCCGCCTGACCATCCGCGGACCCGTCGTCACCGCCGACGCCGGCCACGGCGATTCGATCGCCGTCAACGGTGTCTGCCTGACGGTGGCCGAGCTGCTGGCCGACGGCCAATTCACCGCCGACGTGATGGCCGAAACGCTGGACCGGTCCAACCTGGGCGGGTTGCAGGTCGGCAAACGGGTCAACCTGGAGCGTGCCGCCGCGGTCAACAGCCGGCTCGGTGGCCACATCGTGCAGGGGCACGTCGACGGCACCGGGCAGGTGGTGGCCCGCACGCCCTCCGAACACTGGGAAGTGGTGCGCATCGAGATCCCCGCGGCGGTCGCTCGCTATGTGGTGGAGAAGGGGTCGATCACCGTCGACGGTATTTCGTTGACGGTCTCCGGCCTTGGCGCCCAGCCGCGGGATTGGTTCGAGGTGTCCCTGATCCCGACCACCCGGGAACTGACCACCCTTGGTCATGCTCCGGTCGGCACCCAGGTGAACCTCGAAGTCGATGTGATTGCGAAATATGTCGAGCGGCTGATGGCCGCGAGAAATCCATGAGAGGCGCTCCCGCAATCGCCGCCGGCGCCCTGCTGTGGATGGCGTCGCTGGTGGGCTGCGGAACCGCCCACGCCGACGCGAGTCAGGAAAAAGAAGCGTGCCAACTGATGGACGATCCGGAAGGACATGATTCGGGCTATCAGCCGGCCGAATACGCGTTCATGGTGTTGCGCGGCAAGATGACGGCGCAGGACGCGCGAAACGCGATCTCGCTGGGGGCCCAGGACTTCTGCCCGAACCACATCATCGACTTACCGGCCAGCTGGCGATGAGAAGCAGTGGATTCGTGAATTATGCACTGCAGCAATCAGTTTCGTGCAACGGCGGTGTCAGCTACTGAGCTCGGGCAGGCGTGCGGCCGTCGGGTATAGGCCCTGGTCAAAGATTGCATTTTGGTAACAATAGTCACGATCGCACTACACCATGGCGACACGCCTGTTCTAAACCCCCACGCAGCCCTTTGCGGGTCCATACTCGATCGCATAGGCCGGCCGCTTTAACCAAGCGAAGGAGCTGCAGAAATGTCCGTCGAGAGGTTAGCCGAGGCCGTCTACGAAGACCTCGCATTTGAAGCGGTAGCGACGTTGGCCCCCCGCAAGGCCGACGCGCAATCGCGAGCGCTGTGGAGCAGGGAAGTCAACGACACCGTGTTGACCATCGTCGAGCACCGGGTGCGCGACTACACGAGTTACGAGTTGGTCGGCGACGACGGGCGCGACGTGTCGCTGGGGCGGTTTTCCAGTTACCCCTCCGCCACCGCCGCGGTCAGCAAGTGGACGCACTTCATCGAGCTCGGTGGTTCGGTCGGCAGGTGGCTGGCCCAATACGCGGGCGATTGTGGTGGCGGCCAGGTGATCCAGATGCCGATGAGGCGAACCGGCTAGCACTTCGCGCCGGCCCGCACGGGTCACGGCTTTGCGTGCATATCGATCGTCGTGCGCTTAATCATTCTCCGTAATAATTGTCACACCGCGCCGTGCTCTCGGGCCGATGCTCAGGGGCGGCGCCACGCGCTGGTCAGCGCGGCCGCGAACCCGACGCGAATCCCCGATGTGACTGTCGAAGTGGTGCCGAAAGTAGCGGCAATAACCCTGCGCTGTGCGTGGTTCATACTTGTAGCAATACGCGGGCTTCGCGTGTTGCTTGGCACGACAGCAAGGCAGCGCAGATGACGAGGTTGGATTCCGTCGAGAGGGCGGTTGCCGACATCGCGGCCGGTAAGGCCGTGGTCGTCATCGACGATGAGGAACGTGAGAACGAGGGCGACTTGATCTTCGCCGCCGAGAAGGCGACGCCGGAGATGGTGGCTTTCATGGTGCGCTACACGTCCGGATACCTGTGCGTCCCGCTGGACGGCGCGGTCTGCGACCGGTTGGGGCTGCTGCCGATGTACGCGCTCAACCAGGACAAGCACGGCACCGCCTACACGGTCACCGTCGATGCAAGAAACGGTGTCGGCACCGGGATTTCGGCGTCCGACCGCGCGACCACGATGCGGCTGCTTGCCGATCCCACCAGCGCTGCCGATGACTTCACCCGCCCCGGTCACGTAGTTCCGTTGCGCGCCAAGGACGGCGGTGTGCTGCGGCGACCCGGCCACACCGAGGCCGCCGTCGACTTGGCCCGGATGGCGGGCCTGCAGCCCGCGGGCGCGATTTGCGAGATCGTCAGTCAGAAAGACGAGGGCGCGATGGCCCAGACCGACGAGCTGCGGGTCTTCGCCGACGAGCACGACCTCGCGCTGATCACGATCGCCGACATCATCGAGTGGCGGCGCAAGCACGAAAAGCACATCGAGCGCATTGCCGAAGCGCGCATCCCGACCCGGCACGGAGAATTCAAGGCCATCGGCTATGCGAGCATCTACGAGGACGTCGAACACGTCGCGCTGGTCCGCGGCGACCTCGCCGGGCCGAACGGCGAGGGCGACGACGTGCTGGTCCGAGTGCACTCCGAGTGCCTGACCGGAGACGTCTTCGGCTCCAGGCGCTGCGATTGCGGGCCCCAGCTCGACGCCGCGATGGCCATGGTCGCGCGGGAGGGGCGCGGCGTGGTGTTGTACATGCGCGGTCACGAGGGCCGCGGTATCGGCCTGATGCACAAGCTGCAGGCCTATCAGCTGCAAGACGCCGGCGAAGACACCGTGGACGCCAACCTCAAGCTCGGATTGCCCGCCGATGCAAGGGATTACGGAATCGGCGCGCAGATCCTGTCGGATCTCGGCGTGCGATCGATGCGACTGCTGACCAACAACCCGGCCAAACGGGTCGGGCTGGACGGCTACGGGCTGCACATCATCGAGCGCGTCTCCCTTCCGGTGCGTGCCAACGCGGAGAACATTCGTTACCTGATGACCAAACGGGACAGGATGGGACACGACTTGGTCGGGCTGGACGACTTCCACGAATCCGTCCATCTGCCAGGCGAATTCGGTGGTGCTTTGTGAGTGGAGTTGGCGTTCCGGAGGCGGGGGAACTCGATGCGTCCGGCGTGCGGCTCGGTATCGTCGCAAGCACGTGGCACAGCACCATCTGTGACGCGCTACTGGCCGGCGCCCAGAAAGTGGCCGCGGACTCGGGCATCGACAGCCCGACGGTGGTGCGGGTGCACGGCGCGATCGAGATCCCGGTGGTGGCCCAGGAGCTCGCCCGCAACCACGATGCCGTTATCGCCCTCGGCGTCGTAATCCGTGGTGCAACACCACATTTCGAGTATGTTTGTGATGCGGTAACCCAGGGTCTCACTCGGGTTTCCTTGGACGCGTCGACACCGGTTGCCAACGGGGTGCTGACGACCAACACCGAGGAGCAGGCACTGGACCGGGCCGGGCTTCCGACGTCCGCGGAGGACAAGGGCGCTCAGGCGGCCGGTGCTGCCCTGACCGCCGCGCTGACCTTGCGTGACCTGCGCGCTCGGTCGTGAGTCGACTGTCGTCCCGACAGGACTGGGATGTCGAACTGCGTCCACATTGGACGCCGCTATTTGCTTACGGTGCGGCATTTCTGATCGCGATGGCGCATATCGCCGTCGGCTTGCTGCTGAAGACGAGCGCCAGCGGCGTGATCTTCCAAACCGCCGATCAGGTGGCGATGGCCATTCTGGGGCTGCTCATCGCCGGGCTGGTACTGCTGTTCGCCCGGCCCCGGCTGCGAGTCGGGTCGGCCGGGCTCTCGGTGCGAAACCTGTTGGGAGACCGGTTAGTTCCCTGGTCGGAGGTGGTCGGGGTGTCGTTTCCGGCCGGTAGCCGCTGGGCGCACATCGACCTGCCCGACGACGAGTACATCCCGGTGATGGCGATCCAGGCCGTCGACAAGGGCCGGGCCGTGGATGCGATGGACAGGGTGCGGTCGCTGTTGGCCCGCTATCGGCCCGACCTGCGCGCGCGCTGAACACCGGGGGCGACGACATTGCCGTAGGATCGCCCGATGGCGCGTCATTTGCGGGGGGCTGTCGCATCCGTCCTGGTCGCATTGATGCTGTGCGCGTGCACCACGTCGGTCAGCGGCCGCGCGATTCGGGCTCCCGACCAGTCCCCGGGCGCGGGTTCGCCGTCCGCGTCGCCGGCGCCCGCGAGGATGCCGGCGCGCGACTTGCTACTGCAGGATGGGGATACCACGCCTCTTGGTGTGGCGGCCGCGGTTCCGGTGGGCGACAGCTACTTCACCAGCGTCCAGCCGCCCGAATGCTCGGCGGCCCTGCTGTTCAAGGGTTCGCCGCTGCGGCCGGCCCGCTCGTCGGACCACGCCGACTCGGAATACAAGTTCAGCAGCCCGGCGCTCTACGCCGAGTCGGTTGACGTCTACGACAAGAAGTTGAACGCTCAAGAGGTGGTGTGGAAGGGGTTTGGCGCCGTGTCGAAGTGCCACGCCGACGCGATCGGTCATTCCCCACTCGGGGACTTTCAGCCGATGCGGCTCAGCTCCTTCGGCACACCCTCGGGCGGTGTCTTGGTGTGGACCATGGCCCGCCCGGATTGGACCTGCGATTACGGGCTGGTGGTGGTTGCGCGGACAGCGCTGATGCTATCGGCGTGCGACTTCAAACCCGGTTTTCCAATGGCGGACTGGGCCTCGAAAAGAAGAGCGCAACTCGACAGCCGGGCCGCCTGAAAGTTTGCTCAGTAATTCTTGCAGTCGGTCATCATCTGTTTGAAGATCGGGAACGCCTGGTCTGCTCCCGGGTTGTTCTGGATCTGCTTCAGGAGATTGACCCGCTGGTCCGGCGACGATGCCATGAACGTTTGCAGGAATTTCAGGTTGGGCGGCGATTGGTCCAGGTACTGAGCGGCCATCGGGTTCTCCGCGTGCACCGCCCGCATCGCCTGGTCATAGGTGCAGGTCGTGTTGACCATCGGTCCGATATCGGGGACAGCTGACGCGACCCCCGCCCCCGCGCTCAACGACAATGCCAGACAGCTAACCCCAACGGCCAGCCCGGCCAACGGTCGTTTGCTCATTTGTAAGCTCCCTCCAGCTATCGCACCACTCTAGCGCCACAGCTAACACGGTGCTTAGCCCGAACCAGGGCCTCCCAAACCGTCCGGCGCTTTCGCGACCGGCGAAAGGCGGCCAATTTTCGCCATGCGATCCCGATCTGCCGCCGTCCGTTTGGCGGCTACTAGCCTGGATGCGTGCCAGATCCCGCCACGTATCGTCCTGCTCCCGGATCCATTCCGGTCGAGCCGGGCGTCTACCGATTTCGGGACGCGCACGGGCGGGTGATCTATGTCGGCAAGGCCAAGAGCCTGCGCAGCCGGCTGACGTCATATTTCGCCGACATCGCCAATCTGCACCCGCGCACCCGGCAGATGGTGACCACTGCGGCCAAGGTCGAGTGGACGGTGGTCAACACCGAAGTCGAGGCGTTGCAGCTGGAATACAACTGGATCAAGGAATTCGATCCACGTTTCAACGTCCGTTACCGCGACGACAAGTCCTACCCGGTGCTCGCCGTGACTCTCAACGAGGAGTTTCCCCGGCTGATGGTCTATCGCGGTCCACGGCGCAAGGGTGTGCGCTACTTCGGCCCGTACTCGCACGCCTGGGCGATCCGCGAGACGCTGGATCTGCTCACCCGGGTGTTTCCGGCACGTACCTGTTCCGGCGGAGTGTTCAAGCGGCACAAGCAGATCGACCGTCCGTGCCTGCTCGGCTACATCGACAAGTGCTCGGCGCCGTGTGTCGGTAGGGTCAGCGCCGAGCAACATCGCCAGATCGTCGACGACTTTTGCGACTTCCTGTCCGGCAGGACCGACCGGTTTGCCCGCGAGCTGGAACAGCAGATGCACGCGGCGTCCGATCAACTCGATTTCGAACGGGCGGCCCGGTTGCGTGACGATCTCGGCGCGCTCAAGCGGGCGATGGAGAAGCAGGCCGTGGTGCTCGGCGACGGTACCGACGCCGACGTGGTGGCGTTTGCCGACGACGATCTCGAGGCCGCGGTGCAAGTCTTTCACGTTCGCGGTGGCCGGGTCCGCGGTCAGCGCGGCTGGATCGTCGAAAAGTCTGCGGACCCAGGCGATTCGGGCGAGGAGCAGTTGGTCGAACAGTTCCTGACACAGTTCTACGGCGACCAGGCTGAGCTGGATGGCGCCGCCGACGAATCGACCAACCCGGTTCCGCGTGAGGTGCTGGTGCCATGTCTGCCGTCCAACGCCGACGAGTTGACCAGCTGGCTGTCCGGGCTGCGCGGTTCCCGGGTGGCGCTGCGGGTGCCGCGTCGCGGCGACAAGCGGGCACTGGCCGAGACCGTGCAGCGCAACGCGAAAGAAGCGCTGCAGCAACACAAGCTGAAGCGGGCCGGTGATTTCAACGCCAGATCTGCTGCGCTGCAAAATATTCAGGACGCTCTCGGGTTGGCCGATGCGCCGCTGCGGATCGAGTGTGTCGACATCAGCCACGTGCAGGGCACCGATGTGGTTGGCTCGCTGGTGGTGTTCGAGGACGGTCTGCCACGCAAGTCGGACTACCGGCACTTCGGGATCCGGGAAGCCGCCGGCCAAGGACGCTCCGACGACGTCGCCTCCATTGCCGAGGTGACCCGCCGCCGTTTCCTGCGGCATCTCAGCGACCAGGGCGACCCGAATATGCTTTCCGCGGAAGGCAAATCACGCCGGTTCGCCTACCCGCCCAATCTGTACGTCGTCGACGGCGGCGCGCCGCAAGTCAACGCGGCCAGCGCGGTTCTCGAGGAGCTGGGCGTCACCGATGTCGCGGTGATCGGCCTGGCCAAGCGGCTGGAAGAGGTGTGGGTGCCGTCGGAGCCGGATCCCATCGTCATGCCGCGCAATAGCGAGGGGCTTTATCTTTTGCAGCGCGTGCGCGACGAGGCGCACCGCTTCGCGATCACCTACCATCGCAGCAAGCGATCCAAGCGAATGACCGCGTCGGCGCTGGATTCGGTGCCAGGATTGGGGGAGCATCGCCGCAAGGCGCTGGTCACTCACTTCGGATCGATAGCCCGCCTCAAGGAGGCCACCGTCGACCAGATCACTGCCGTTCCGGGTATCGGCGTGGCAACGGCCACGGCCGTCCTCGAGGCGCTGCGACCCCAGCAATCCGAGCAACCCGGAGCCTCGGCATGACGAGTCACTACGGGGACAGCGAACGGCACGCGGAACTGACCGACGGCCACGCCGCCGATGCCGCCGGGATCGACGTCGTTCTGGTCACCGGACTGTCGGGGGCGGGACGGGGAACGGCGGCCAAGGTGCTCGAGGACCTCGGCTGGTATGTCGCCGACAACCTGCCGCCGCAGCTCATCACGCGGATGGTGGATTTCGGTCTGGCGGCCGGATCGCGGATCACCCAGCTCGCCGTCGTGATGGACGTGCGGTCGCGCGGATTCACCGGCGACCTCGACGAGGTGCGCACCGAACTGGCCACCCGCAATATCACCCCGCGCGTGGTGTTCATGGAAGCCTCCGACGACATGTTGGTACGCCGCTACGAGCAGAATCGCCGCAGCCATCCGCTGCAGGGCCAGCAGACGCTGGCCGAGGGCATTGCGGCCGAGCGCCGGATGCTGGCATCGGTTCGAGCGACCGCGGACCTGATCATCGACACCTCGACCCTGTCGGTACGGGGCCTGCGGGAAAGCATCGAGCGCGCCTTCGGTGGCGACGCGAGCACGTCGACGAGCGTCACCGTCGAGTCGTTCGGATTCAAGTACGGCCTGCCGATGGACGCCGACATGGTGATGGATGTGCGATTTCTGCCGAACCCGCACTGGGTCGACGAGTTGCGGCCGCTCACCGGGCAACATCCGGCGGTGCGCGATTACGTGGTGGGGCAACCGGGCGCGGCGGAGTTTCTCGCCACTTACCATCGATTGCTATCTCTGGTTGTCGACGGCTACCGCCGGGAGGGCAAGCGCTATATGACGGTCGCGATCGGCTGCACCGGCGGCAAACACCGCAGCGTCGCGATTGCGGAGGCATTGATGCAGTTGTTGCGGGCCGATCAACAACTGTCGGTGCGGGTGTTGCACCGGGATCTGGGCCGCGAATGAGCCCGCCACAGAGCGAGGGCATCGTCGCGCTGGGCGGTGGACACGGTTTGTACGCGACGCTGTCGGCGGCGCGCCGGCTGACCCCTTACGTCACCGCCATCGTGACCGTCGCCGACGACGGCGGCTCGTCGGGCCGGCTGCGTAGCGAATTGGACGTGGTGCCGCCGGGCGATCTGCGAATGGCGTTGGCGGCGTTGGCATCCGACAGTCCATACGGGCGTCTGTGGGCGACCATCCTGCAGCATCGATTCGGCGGTAGTGGGGCCCTGGCCGGACATCCGATCGGCAACCTGATGCTGGCCGGGCTGTCTGAGGTACTGGCCGATCCGGTCGCCGCCCTCGACGAGCTGGGGCGGATCCTCGGCGTCAAAGGCCGGGTGCTGCCGATGTGTCCGATCGCGCTGCAGATCGAAGCCGATGTGTCCGGACTGGAGGGCGACCCGCGGATATTCCGGGTGATCCGCGGTCAGGTCGCCATCGCGACCACGCCGGGCAAGGTGCGCCGCGTGCGACTGCTCCCGCCGGATCCGCCGGCGACCCGGCAGGCGGTCGACGCGATCATGGCCGCCGACCTCGTGGTGCTGGGGCCCGGCTCGTGGTTCACCAGCGTGATCCCGCACGTGCTGGTCCCGGAGCTGGCCGCGGCCCTGCAGGCCACCACGGCACGGCGTGCGCTGGTGCTCAACCTGGTGGCCGAGCCGGGGGAGACGGCCGGTTTCTCGGTGGAGCGTCATCTGCATGTCTTGGCGCAGCACGCGCCCGGTTTCACCGTCAACGACATCATCATCGACGTCGATCGAGTGCCGAGCGAGCGGGAGCGCGAGCAGCTGCGCCGCACTGCGACCCTGCTGAGAGCCGAGGTCCACTTCGCCGACGTGGCCCGACCTGGTACACCTTTACATGATCCGGGCAAGCTTGCGGCGGCTCTGGACGGGGTCCGAACGGGCCGCACGGGTCCGGCAGCGCCTTCGGCGAAGGCCACCGCAGAGATTCGGGTCGACGGTGAAAGTCCACCGACGGGCGTGAACGGACCGGCTGGCAGCGGACCAAGGGGTGACGACGCGTGGCGATGACGACCGAAGTCAAGGACGAGCTGAGCCGCTTGGTAGTGAAGTCGGTGAGCGCGCGTCGAGCAGAGGTCACCGCCCTACTGAGGTTCGCCGGCGGGTTGCACATCGTGGGTGGTCGGGTGGTCGTCGAGGCCGAGGTGGACCTGGGCAACATCGCCCGCCGGCTGCGCAAGGACATCTTCGACCTGTATGGCTACAACGCGGTCGTGCATGTGTTGTCGGCCAGTGGGATTCGCAAGAGCACCCGGTACGTGCTGCGGGTGGCCAACGACGGCGAGGCGCTGGCCCGCCAGACCGGGCTGCTCGACATGCGGGGGCGTCCGGTGCGGGGTCTGCCGGCCCAGGTCGTCGGCGGCAGCATCGGGGACGCCGAAGCCGCATGGCGCGGCGCATTTTTGGCGCATGGATCGCTGACCGAGCCCGGACGTTCGTCGGCGCTGGAGGTCAGCTGCCCCGGCCCGGAAGCGGCGCTGGCATTGGTGGGCGCGGCCCGTCGGCTTGGGGTCAGCGCGAAGGCGCGCGAGGTGCGCGGCGCCGATCGCGTGGTGGTGCGCGACGGCGAGGCGATCGGTGCGTTGCTGACCCGGATGGGCGCCCAGGACACCCGGCTGATCTGGGAGGAGCGCCGGATGCGCCGCGAGGTGCGGGCGACGGCCAACCGGCTCGCCAATTTCGACGACGCCAACCTGCGCCGGTCGGCACGGGCCGCGGTCGCCGCGGCGGCCCGGGTGGAGCGGGCGCTGGAGATCCTCGGCGACACCGTCCCCGACCACCTGGCCACGGCCGGCAAGCTGCGGGTTGAGCATCGGCAGGCTTCCCTGGAGGAGCTGGGCCGGCTCGCCGACCCGCCGATGACGAAAGATGCTGTGGCGGGCCGTATTCGGCGCTTGCTGTCGATGGCCGACCGCAAGGCGAAGGTCGACGGCATCCCCGACACCGAGTCGGCCGTGACGCCCGATTTGTTGGAAGACGCCTAGCCGCGTCTGGGGGTGCGGGAAGCCGCGAAGCGGCGCGGGGGAGCGATATGGGGGGCGCGTGGTGGGATTGTCGCGGATAGCTCAACGGGATTTGCTGGCGCGGGCTACGGTCATCCCATGAAGCGGCTTTCGAGTGTTGATGCGGCATTTTGGTCGGCGGAAACTGCGGGCTGGCACATGCACGTGGGTGCGCTGGCGATCTGTGATCCCAGCGATGCGCCCGACTACAGTTTCGCCCGACTTCGGGAAATGCTGATCGAGCGACTGCCCGAATTGCCCCAGTTGCGCTGGCGGGTCACCGGGGCGCCGCTCGGTCTGGACCGACCCTGGTTCGTCGAAGACGAGGACCTCGACATCGACTACCACCTGCGGCGCATCGGCGTTCCCGGGCCCGGGGGTCGCCGCGAGCTCGAGGAGCTGGTGGGCCGGCTGATGTCCTACAAGCTGGACCGCTCGCGGCCGCTGTGGGAGCTCTGGGTGATCGAGGGGGTCGAGGGCGGCCGGGTAGCCACGCTGACCAAGATGCATCACGCGATCGTCGACGGGGTGTCCGGGGCCGGGCTGGGCGAAATCCTGTTGGACGTCACGCCGGAACCCCGCCCGCCGCAACAACAGACGGTGGGATCGCTGGTGGGAAACAAGATTCCGGGGATTGAGCGGCGTGCGGTGGGCGCACTGATCAACGTCGGCGTCAAGACGCCGTTCCGCGTCGCCCGGTTGGTGGAACAGACGGTGCGCCAGCAGATCGCCGCGCTGGGTCTGACCAGTAGGCCGCCCCGATTCTTCGAAGCGCCCAAGACGCGGTTCAATGCGTCGGTCTCGCCGCACCGGCGGGTGACCGGCTGCCGCGTCGAGCTGGCCCGGGCCAAGGCCGTCAAGGATGCCTACGGTGTCAAGCTCAACGACGTCGTGCTGGCGCTGGTGGCCGGCGCCGCCCGCGACTACCTACAGAAACGCGGAGAGCTGCCGGCCAAGCCGCTGATCGCGCAGATCCCGGTCTCCACCCGAACCGACGAGAACAAGGACGACGTCGGCAACAAGATCAGCTCGATGACCGCGTCCCTTGCCACCGACATCGAGGACCCGGCCGAGCGGTTGCGCGCCATCCACGAAAGCACCACGAGCGCCAAGGTCATGGCCCAGGCCTTGTCCGCGCATCAGATCATGGGGCTCACCGAGACCACACCGCCCGGGCTGCTGCAGTTGGCCGCGCGGGCCTACACGGCCAGCGGGCTGTCGCGAAACCTCGCTCCGATCAATCTGGTCGTGTCGAATGTTCCGGGACCGCCGGTGCCGCTGTACATGGCAGGCGCAAAACTGGACATGCTGGCGCCGCTGGGACCGCCGGTGATGGACGTCGCGCTGAACATCACCTGCTTCTCTTATCAGGACTCCCTGGACTTCGGTTTTGTGACAACCCCCGAGATCGCCAATGACATCGACCAAATGGCCGATGCGATCGAGGCGGCGCTGACCGAACTCGAGAAGGCCGCGCCGTCGGGCTAGGCGGTCAGTCGCGGCGCAGATAGGTCGTCGCGTACACCCAGGACAAAAAGCGCGCGACGGCCTCGGCCGATTTGTGTGCCCGCGGGGAACCGAATATGTCGAAAGCATGTTGTGCGTAAGGCAACTCGGCATAGGCGACGGGGGATTTCGACACCGCTCGCAGTTCCGCTACGAACTCCTGCGCCTCGCCGACGGGGATCAGCGAGTCGTCGTGCCCGTGCAGGATGAAGAACGGTGGCGCGTCGGCGCGCAGTTGCCGGATCGGTGACGCATTGAGATAGACGTCGCGGTGCGTGTCGAGTTCGCGCTTCACGACGAACTTTTCGAGCAGCTCGACGAACTCGCGGCGACCTTCGCCGGCAGTGGAAAACCAGTCGTAGCGTCCGTACACCGGAACCGCGGCGACCACCGACGTGTCAGCGTCTTCGAAACCGGGCTGGAATTCGGGGTCATTGGGTGTCAGCGCGGCCAGCGCGGAAAGGTGCCCGCCCGCGGAACCGCCGGTGATGGCAACGAAATTCGGGTCGCCGCCGTAGGCTGCGATGTTCTCCTTCACCCACGCCAGCGCCCGTTTGACGTCGACGATGTGGTCGGGCCAGGTGTGCTTCGGAGAAACCCGATAGCCCACCGACACGCACACCCAGCCGCGCGCGGCCAGATGGCTCATCAGGGGATAGGCCTGCGGGCGGCGCATCCCGATCACCCAGGCACCGCCGGGGATCTGCACCAGTACCGGCGCCTTGCCGTCCCGCGGCAGGTCGCGGCGGCGCCAGATATCGGCCCGATTGGCGCGGTGCGGCCCGTAGGAGACGACGTTGGTCTTCTCGACGTAGCGCCGGCGCGCCACCGCGATGCCCCGCGGCAGGCTGAGCCGCCCCCGGCGCTCCGGCTCGGTCTGCGGCAGCGAGGCCACCGCCTCGGCGTAATCGGCCCCCAGCTGTTCGCGCAGCCCCGCCTCCAGCACCGGGCCGGGGGTGGTGACGTTGCGATAGCGGATCACCGCGAGGATCGCCCAGGACGCCGCCGTCAGGGCCAGCGCCGCCTTGCCCCGGCGCCCGGCGAAGTCACCGCGGCGGCCACGCCGCAGTACGTCCAGCAACGAGGCGCCCGCGTACAGGCCGGGCACTTCCGACGTCGGCCAGCCGAACCAGAACACCAACACCGTGGTGTAGCCCTTGCGGGCCAGCGGTCGTAATCCGTTGGCGGCGTTGGCCAATTCCAGCGCAGCGCGCGCCAGCGGCCGGGGCTTGAGGCGGCGCATCAGCCGCTCACCCGGGATTGCAGTTCGGCGCGCACGATCTTGCCGGTGCTGCCGCGGGGGAGCTCGTCGAGAACCGAAATCTCGCGCGGCACTTTGTAGTTGGCCAGGTTGTCCCGGACGTGTTGCTTGAGCGTCTCGGGCGTCGTACTCGAGTCGGGCTCGAGTACCACGAACGCCGCCAGGCGCTGCCCGTACTCCTCGTCGTCGACACCGATGACCGCGGCCTCGGCCACCTCGGGATGTGCGGAAAGCGTTTTCTCCACCTCGATCGGATACACGTTCTCGCCGCCGGAGACGATCATCTCGTCGTCGCGGCCGACGACGAACAACCGTCCGGCCGCATCGAGATAACCGACGTCGCCCGACGACATGAACCCGGCGTGGAAATCTTTGGTCTTGCCGGAGGTGTAACCGTCGAATTGGGTGTCGTTGCGCACGAAGATGGTGCCGACCTCGCCGGTGGGCATCTCGTTGAATTCCGGGTCCAGGATCCGGATTTCGGTTCCGCCCGCCGGCTTGCCCGCGGTGTCCGGCGCGGCGCGCAGATCCGCCGGCGTGGCGGTGGCGATCATGCCCGCCTCGGTGGCGTTGTAGTTGTTGTAGATCACGTCGCCGAACCGGTCCATGAACGCGGTGACCACATCGGGCCGCATCCGCGAACCCGATGCCGCGGCGAAGCGAAGGGAGCGGCCGCTGTAGCGGTTTCGGACGTCGTCGGGCAGATCCATGATGCGGTCGAACATCACCGGGACCACCGCCAGGCCCGTCGCCTGGTGCCGGTCGACCAGGTCCAGCGTCGCCTCCGGGTCGAACTTGCGCCGGGTGACGATCGTGCACGCCATCGACGCGGCGAAGATCAACTGTGAGAAGCCCCACGCGTGGAACATCGGCGCGACGATCACGATCGTCTCCTCCGCGCGCCACGGCGTGCGGTCCAGGATCGCCTTGAGCGTGCCGATCCCGGCGCCGCCGCCCGACTGCCTGGCGCCCTTGGGACTTCCGGTGGTCCCGGAGGTCAGCAGGATCATCTTGCCCTTGCGGCCGGTACGCTCCGGCTGCTGCCCGAGGTGGTCGGTGATGAGTTTCTCGACGGTCAGCTCGTGCTGGTCCGCGGTCCAGGCGACGATGCGGGTGGCGTTCGGTTTGTCGGCCAGCGCGCGGTCGACCGTCGCGGTGAATTCCTCGTCGTAGATGGCGGCGTCGACGCCTTCGCGGTTGACCACCTCGGCCATCGCCGGCCCGGCGAACGACGTGTTCAGCAGCACGACGTCGGAGCCGATCCGGTTGGCCGCCACCAGCGCCTCGACGAAGCCGCGGTGATTGCGGCACATGATCCCGATCACCTTCGGCTGTCCGGAAGGCAGGGCCTGCAATGCGGCCCCCAGCGCGTTGATCCGCTCGTCGAGCTGCCGCCAGGTCAGCGTGCCGAGTTCGTCGATCAGGGCGGGCCGGTCCGGGCAACGCTGCGCGGCGCCGGCGAAACCCACCGTCATGCCCATGCCCTCGCGACGCATCGCCGCGGCCATCTTCAGGTAGCGGTCGGGTCGCATCGGCGCGATCATGCCGGCGCGTCGCAGCGTGGACACGACGCCTAAGACGCCGCGAGCCTGATCCAGGAGGGATGCCATGTCAGCCCAGAATCGGGAAGCGTCGCTTGGCGGCCAGCTCGTTGAGGGCCTCCTGCATGACCGAGCGCACGTGCGCGTCGACCTGGTCGACGTCGGGGTCCTCGCCGAACTGCGCGACGATGTCGATCGGTTCCAGCACCTGCGTGACGATCTTGGTGGGCAGCGGCACGTTGGGGGGGACGACGGCGCTCAGCCCGAACGGGAAGCCGAACGACACCGGCAGGATGGCGCTGCGCAGCAGGCGCTTGATCCCCAGCCGCTCGGCCAGCCAGGTGCCGCGGGTCAGGTAAAGCTGGGTCTCCTGGCCGCCGATAGACACCGCGGGAACGATCGGCACACCGGCTTCGATCGCCGTGCTGACGTAGCCCTTGCGGCCGTTGAAGTCGATGACGTTCTCCGAGCGGGTCGGCCGGTAGGCGTCGTAGTCACCGCCGGGAAAGACCACCACCACGCCGCCGGACCGCAACGCCTTGGCGGCGTTCTTCCGATTGGCCGGGATGTAGCCGGTGCGCCGGAACAGGCCGCCCGTCACGCCCATGAACAAGATGTCGTGGCTGAGCGTGTAGACCGGCCGGTCGTAGCCGAACTTCTCGTAGAAGTCGATGCTGAAGATCGGAACGTCCATCGGGAGCATGCCGCCGGAGTGGTTGCCGACCACCAGTGCTCCGCCGGGCGGGAAGGAATCCAGACCGTGCACCTCGGACCGGAAATACCTCTTCAAGACCGGGCGCATCACGTCCATCAGGCGCTGGGTCAGCCCCGGGTCGAATTGGCCGATCTCGGGTTCGTCACCACTGGTGTCGCCCGCTTCGCTCACCGATGCCCCCTTTGGCTTCCTCGAGACTTCCCGAGCCGAGTCCCTAGATGGTAGCTAGGGCGTTGCATCGCATGGCTGGCAGGCAAACACTCTTACTGCCCGGCAACCGGATGAGCGCCGGAATGAACGCTAGATGACGGGAGGGGAAATGGCCGGAATCGGTTGGGGTCGGGCGGCCGCATCGGCGAACACGGGCCGAGCTCGCGAGGACTTCAGCACGGACGTGTTCGAACAAACAAAAGCCGAAAAATGTGAGCTGGACTACACATTCGTCGATTGACGGCGAAGCCGAATTGACCCTCGACGGCATGCGACGACGGACGTGGCGGCCCACCGGCGGGTGTCTCCGGTGACCGTGCGTCCGACTCGCCAACGCTGTTCGTAGTCGTCGTCCAATGAGCGGCCGAAGCAAATACCGTCCCCGCAGTGGCCGAGTCGGCGTGCACTCCGTGCGAGCAAATGCGACCTACGGATCTCGCCGAACTATCTGGCGTCGGGCGGATTTCGGGAGTTATTGTTACCGCGCTGAGTGCTGAACTGCCAGTTGAGAGAAGAAGAGATGGACTTCGCTGGTTTATCCGACGAGCGTGACGCGCGCTCGGCCGCACCGCACAGGTCGAGCGGTGGTCGTGACCGGCGCGTGCGGACACCTCACGGGACCGCAATCCGTCCCGGTTCGGGGCACGTCCATCAATCAGGGTCGGCGCTGACCACGAACCGGCCCGCGGGTGCTTTCGACCGTGCCGCGGCCGACACGGCGGATCAGCGCCAGGCGGACTACTTTTTGCGGCTGCTCACTCAGAATCGCCGTCTGATCGAACAACGGATCGACGGCTACCACAAGGCGATTGCTGTCGCCGAAGCCCGGGGTGACGCCGAAAGTGCGACCGTCTTCCGGCGTACGGCGCGCATCGAGGAGCAGGAACGCAATGCTCTCGACAGCCTGATCGACAACCTGCACCGCCGGTTTCCCGTGGAGCCGCCGCCCGAGCTTTCGCCGATCGAGCGAGAGCCGCGGCTTGTGGTCCGGTAGGGCCGCAACAACCTCCTCACGCCGTCGCCCGGCCTGAATCCGCGGGCGCCGTCGAGCTCGCCGTTTAACTCGATCCCGCACAACTTGAATCCAGAAGCGCGCGGGCATAGCGTCCTCGAAGGTTTCGGGACTGTTACCGGCTCCGCGACCGTTGCTAGTACTGATCTAGGCTGACGGCCAGGGTTAACTGCAGACTTGAAGACGAGGGAGAAACACCGTGACAGTCCGAGTAGGCATCAACGGCTTCGGTCGGATCGGACGCAATTTCTATCGTGCGTTGTTGGCCCAGCAGGAGAAGGGCGGTGCTGACATCGAGGTGGTCGCCGTCAACGACATCACCGACAACAGCACCCTGGCGCACCTGTTGAAATTCGACTCCATCCTGGGCCGGCTGCCCCACGACGTGAGCCTCGAAGGCGAGGACACCATCGTGGTGGGCCCGGCAAAGATCAAGGCGCTGGCGGTTCGTGAGGGACCGGCCGCGCTGCCGTGGGGTGACCTGGGTGTCGACGTCGTCGTCGAGTCCACGGGCATCTTCACCGCCCGCGCCAAGGCGCAGGGCCATCTGGACGCCGGCGCCAAGAAGGTGATCATCTCCGCGCCCGCCAGCGACGAGGACATCACCATCGTGCTCGGCGTCAACGACGACAAGTACGACGGCAGCCAGAACATCATCTCCAACGCGTCGTGCACCACGAACTGCCTCGGGCCGCTGGCCAAGGTCCTCAATGACGAGTTCGGCATCGTCAAGGGCCTGATGACCACGATCCACGCGTACACCCAGGACCAGAACCTGCAGGACGGGCCGCACAAGGACCTGCGCCGCGCCCGCGCCGCCGGTCTGAACATCGTGCCGACCTCCACCGGTGCGGCCAAGGCCATCGGCCTGGTGCTGCCCGAGTTGAAGGGCAAGCTCGACGGATATGCGCTGCGGGTGCCGATTCCCACCGGCTCGGTCACCGACCTGACCGCGGAGCTGAACAAGGCGGCCACCGCCGCCGAGATCAACGCCGCGATGAAGGCGGCGGCCGAGGGGCCGATGAAGGGCATCCTGAAGTACTACGACGCCCCGATCGTGTCCAGCGACATCGTCACCGACCCGCACAGCTCGATCTTCGACTCCGGTTTGACCAAGGTGATCGACAACCAGGCCAAGGTGGTCTCGTGGTACGACAACGAATGGGGTTACTCCAACCGCCTCGTTGACCTGGTCTCGCTGGTCGGCAAGTCGCTCTAACCGTGGGCGTTCCAAACCTCGAAGACCTTCTGTCCGAGGGTGTTTCGGGTCGTGCCGTGCTGGTGCGTTCAGATTTGAACGTCCCGCTCGACGATGCGGGCAAGATCACCGATCCGGGCCGGATCACCGCGTCGGTCCCGACCCTTAAGGCGCTTTTGGATGCCGGCGCCAAGGTGGTGGTGACCGCGCATCTGGGTCGTCCCAAGGACGGGCCCGACCCCAAGCTGTCGCTGGCGCCGGTCGCGGCCGCGCTGGGCGAGCAGCTGGGTCGGCATGTGCAGCTGGCGGGTGACGTGGTCGGTACCGATGCGCTCGCCCGTGCCGAGGGTCTGACCGACGGCGACGTCCTGCTGCTGGAGAACATCCGGTTCGATGCGCGTGAGACCAGCAAGGACGACGGCCAGCGGCTGGCCCTGGCCAAGCAGCTGGCGGAATTGGTCTCGCCGGGAGGGGCTTTCGTCTCCGACGGCTTCGGCGTGGTGCACCGCAAGCAGGCCTCGGTGTACGACATCGCCACGCTGCTGCCGCACTACGCCGGCACGCTGGTGGCCGACGAGATCCGGGTGCTCGAGCAGCTGACCAGCTCGACCACCCGCCCCTACGCGGTCGTGCTCGGCGGTTCCAAGGTGTCCGACAAGCTCGGCGTCATCGAGTCGCTGGCGACCAAAGCCGACAGCATCGTGATCGGCGGCGGGATGTGCTTCACTTTCCTTGCCGCACAGGGATTTTCGGTGGGCAGATCGCTGCTCGAAGAAAACATGATCGAGACCTGCCGCAACCTGCTGGACACCTACGCCGACGTGCTGCGGCTGCCGGGCGACATCGTGGTGACCGAGAACTTCGCCGCCGACTCGCCACCACAGTTTGTGGCCGCCAACGCGATTCCGGACGACCTGATGGGCCTGGATATCGGACCGGGTTCGATCAAGCGGTTCGCCACGTTGCTGTCCAACGCTCGAACGGTGTTCTGGAACGGCCCGATGGGCGTCTTCGAATTCCCGGCATACGCCGCGGGCACCAAGGGTGTCGCCGACGCGATCGTCGCGGCCACCGGCAAGGGTGCGTTCAGCGTGGTGGGCGGTGGTGATTCCGCCGCCGCGGTCCGCGCGCTGAAAATCCCCGAGGACGCCTTCTCGCACATCTCCACCGGCGGTGGCGCATCGCTGGAGTACCTGGAGGGCAAATCGCTCCCCGGCATCGAGGTTCTGGGTCGCCCGCAGCCGAGCGAAGGAGAGTCGTGAGCCGTAAGCCGCTGATCGCCGGCAACTGGAAGATGAACCTCAATCACTTCGAGGCCATCGCGCTGGTCCAGAAGATCGCATTCGCGTTGCCGGACAAGTACTTCGACAAGGTCGACGTCACGGTGTTGCCCCCGTTCACCAACCTGCGCAGTGTGCAGACCCTGGTCGACGGCGACAAGCTGCGGTTGACCTACGGCGCCCAGGATCTGTCTCAGCACGAGTCGGGTGCCTACACCGGCGACATCAGCGGCACCTTCCTGGCCAAGCTGGGCTGCAGCTACGTCGTCGTCGGCCACTCGGAGCGGCGGACCTATCACAACGAGGACGACGCACTGGTGGCCGCCAAGGCCGCGGCCGCGCTCAAGAACGGCCTGACCCCGATCGTGTGCGTCGGCGAACACCTCGACGTCCGGGAGGCCGGCGAGCATGTCAGCCACTGCGAGAAGCAGGTGCGCGAGTCACTGGCCGGGCTGTCGGGCGATCAGATCGGCCAGGTCGTCATCGCCTACGAGCCGGTCTGGGCGATCGGAACCGGCCGGGTGGCCAGTGCCGGGGACGCCCAGGAGGTATGCGCGGCGATCCGCACGCAGCTGGGCGCGCTGGCGTCACCGCAGACCGCCGAGACCGTGCGGGTGCTCTACGGCGGCTCGGTGAGCGCTAAGAACGTCGGCGAGATCGTCGCGCAGGACGACGTCGACGGTGGCCTGGTCGGGGGCGCGTCGCTGGACGGCGAGCAGTTCGCGACGCTGGCCGCCATCGCCGCCGGTGGGCCGCTGCCCTAGCTTCGCGGCCGACATGGGTTCGCCGGCGGCGGCGTTCGGCCGCAGCATCGCCGCATCGCTACGTCCGTCCAAGGCGCCCTGGGCCGTGGGTCCCGCCCTGTGGGCAACGGGCACCGCGGCCCTGATCGCCGGGACCGGCGTCCTGTTCGGCCAGCTGCAGCTGGTCGGGCTGGCCTACCTGGGAGCCGCCTGCGCGGTCGTCTTCCTGGTCCGGGGCTTCTACCGGGCCCGGTGGTGGGCCTGGGTGGCGCAGGCCATCGGCGGGGCGGTGGGGATCAGCGTGGGCGCGCAGCTGTGGCCGGGCTCCGGCGCCGGGCAAGTTTTCACCGCTGCGGTCGCCGGGGCGATCTCGGGCATGGTGGGCGGAACCGGGGCCAGCGCACCGGCATTCGGGCTGATGCTGTCGATCGGCGTCGCCTTCGGCCAGTTCGGTGGTTCGTCGCTGCCGTGGTGGCAGCAGGCGGTGTGCTACCTCGGCGGCACGTCGGTCGCCGCGGTTTCTGTGCTGGCGCCGTGGGCATTCCATCGCGATAAACCCGAACGCCGGGCGCAGGCGGCGGTGTACTTCGCGGCAGCGGACCTGTGCGCGGCGATCGGCACCGAGCAGGCCGGTGCGGCCCGCACCCGGCTGGCTGCCGCGTCGGCCGTCGCACGCGCCGCGCGCGACCGTCGCGGGGCCGACCTGGTGGCCTTCGCGGCGGCAACGCTCTACGCCCAGGGCAGACCAGTGCCCGAGGCCGCGATCACGTCCATTCGCCAAGCAGGACAACAGATTTGGGATGCTTTGCCGGTATCGGTCCCGTTTTCCGAGGCGGATGCCGGGACGAATCCGGGTTTGGTCGAGCTGGCGGATGCGCTGAGCCGGCAGCCGACACGGCCGGGCACGGTGACGCCCGAGACGCCGCGGTTGTCGGGGCTGGTTCGCGCCGCCACCTCGCGCGCCGGCCTGGCCAACGGGGTGCGACTCGGCCTCTGCATGGCCGTGGCCACCGCGCTCACGGTCGCGATGCGGCAGCAAACCCATTCGTTCTGGCTGCCACTGACCACGGCCGTCATCGTGCGGCCCGAATACGCCTCGGTCTTCGTGCGCACGGTGAACCGGATATTCGGCACCCTGATCGGCGCGCTGGTGGCAACGGCCGTGCTGGCGGTGCTCTCGCCCGGCTTGCCGCTGGTAGCGGCCACGGCACTGGCGTTGGGTTTCGTCGTGCTCTCGGTACCGAAGCTGTACGGCCTTGCCGTGATCGGAATCACCACCTCGGCGCTGCTGTCCCAAGCGATCGGCCAGGTGGATCCGGTCGCGCCCGCGGTGCGACTGCTGGACACCTTCGTCGGGGCCGCGGTGGCGGTGGTGTTCGGATACCTGTTGTGGCCCGAAGCTCGGCGGTTTCCCGCCTACGCCCAGCTGGTCCGGGGGCTGACGGCCTCACACAGCTACTTGACCGAGGCGGTCAAACCCGCCGGGCAGCGCCGGCACTGGCAACCCATCCGGGCCGATGCCTACCGGCTGGCCCATCAGGTGCGCGCCACCGCAGAGGCCGCCGCGCTGGAACCGCCGCCGGTGAGTTCCCTGGCCCTGCGGGTCATCCCCGCCGCCATCGACCTGGAAGACACCGTCGACGCGATCACCGCGGTCAGCTCGGCGGTGGATGCCGGTGAGGCGCCGGCGGGACTGATCGCGGAGGTGCGGCGTCGGTTGGAGAACCTCGACCGGACCGCGACCGCGTGGGCGTCCGGACCCCTGGGAAGCAGCGGTCACGGCCGGTCCAGCGGTAACCGGTAAGCTGTCGCTCATGGTTTTGGCCCTACAGATCACCCTGGTGGTCACCAGCATCCTGGTGGTGCTGCTGGTGCTGCTGCATCGCGCCAAGGGTGGCGGCCTGTCCACGCTGTTCGGTGGCGGTGTGCAGTCCAGCTTGTCCGGGTCCACCGTGGTGGAGAAGAACCTGGACCGACTGACGGTGTTCGTCGTCGGCATCTGGCTGGTGTGCATCATCGGCATGGCGCTGCAGATCAAGTACCGCTGACGCTTTTCTGTCGGCAAGCGGTTCGCGCCGTCCGCACCGATACTGGAACGCATGGTTGAGGTTTCCGAGCTTGCTTCCGAAGCCGCGCTGGCGCCGATCGGCGCCGTGCAGCGGACCCGGGTGGGTCGTGAAGCGACCGAGCCCATGCGCGCCGACATCAGGATGCTCGGCACCATCCTCGGCGACACGGTGCGTGAGCAGAACGGTGACGAGGTATTCGACCTGGTCGAACGTGCCCGGGTGGAATCGTTCCGGGTGCGTCGCTCCGAGATCGATCGGACCGAGATCTCGCACATGTTCGACGGCATCGACATCCACTTGGCGGTCCCGATCATCCGGGCGTTCAGCCACTTCGCGCTGCTGGCCAACGTCGCCGAAGACATCCACCGCGAGCGCCGCCGCCACGTCCACGTCGACGCCGGCGAGCCCCCGCAAGACAGCAGCCTGGCCGCCACCTACGCGAAACTGGATTCCGCGGAGCTGGATTCGGCCACCGTCGCCGAAGCGCTCAAGGGTGCGCTGGTTTCTCCGGTAATCACCGCCCATCCGACCGAGACCCGCCGGCGCACCGTCTTCGTCGCCCAACATCGGATCACCGAGTTGATGCGACGGCACGCCGAGGGTCACCGAGAGACCAGCGATGGCCACAGCATCGAGCGCGAGTTGCGCCGGCAGGTGCTCACGCTCTGGCAGACCGCGCTGATCCGGCTCTCGCGATTGCAGATCACCGACGAAATCGACGTCGGCCTGCGGTACTACCAGGCAGCGTTGTTGGAGGTGATCCCGCAGGTGAACTCCGAGGTTCGCGATGCGCTGCGCGCCCGCTGGCCCGACGCCGACCTGCTTTCCGAGCCCATCCTGCAGCCGGGCTCGTGGATCGGGGGGGACCGCGACGGAAACCCCAACGTGACCGCCGCGGTGGTCCGGCGAGCCACCGCCAGCGCCGCATTCACCGCGGTGGCGCACTATCTGTCGGAGCTCACCGACCTCGAGCAGGAGCTTTCGATGTCGGCGCGATTGATCACCGTCACGCCCGACTTGACGGCGCTGGAGCAGAGCTGCCCGGAGCAGGCCAGAGCCGACGAGCCGTATCGACGGGCCGTGCGGGTGATTCGGGGCCGGCTCAGCGCGACGGCCGCCGCGATTTTGGACGACGAACCGCTGCATCTGCTCGACCTGGCGTTGGAACCGTATGCCACGCCCGACGAACTGCGGGCCGATCTCGACGTCGTCGACGTGTCGTTGCGCAGCCACGGCAGCGTGCTGCTGGCCGACGATCGGCTGGGTCTCTTACGAGAAGCCGTGCACGTCTTCGGATTTCACCTGAGCGGCCTGGATATGCGGCAAAACTCCGACGTACACGAGGAAGTGGTCGGCGAGCTGCTCGCCTGGGCTGGAGTCCACCCCGACTATCGTTCGCTACCGGAAGACCAGCGGGTGGAGCTATTGGCGGACGAACTGGTTACGAGGCGCCCGCTGCTCAGCGACCGCGCGCGGTTGTCCGAGCTGGCCCACAAGGAATTGAGTGTGGTCGAGGCCGCCGCGCACGCCGTCGAGCGCTATGGTCCGGCGGCCGTGCCGAACTACGTCATTTCGATGTGCCAGTCCGTGTCGGACGTGCTGGAGGCCGCGATCCTGCTCAAGGAAACCGGGCTGCTGGATGTCTCCGGGCCCGAACCCTATTGTCCCATCGGCATTTCCCCGCTGTTCGAGACGATTGACGACCTGCACAACGGCGCAGCGATTTTGCACGCGATGCTCGAGCTCCCGATCTATCGAGCGGTGGTGGCCGCCCGCGGCGACGGTCAGGAGGTGATGCTCGGCTACTCCGACTCCAACAAGGACGGCGGTTATCTGACCGCGAACTGGGCGGTTTACCGGGCCGAGCTCGCACTGGCCGAAGTGGCCCGGAAAACCGGAATTCGACTGCGGCTCTTTCATGGCCGCGGCGGTACTGTCGGCCGTGGCGGTGGCCCGAGCTACCAGGCTATCCTGGCGCAGCCGCCGGGTGCGGTGAACGGTTCGCTGCGCCTCACCGAGCAGGGCGAGGTGATCGCGGCCAAGTATGCCGAACCGGTTCTGGCGCAACGGAATCTGGAAAGCCTGGTGGCGGCCACTTTGGAGTCGACACTGCTGGATGTGGAGGGTCTCGGCGACGCGGCGGAGCCAGCGTACGCGGTGCTGGAGGAGATCGCCGAGCTGGCTCGTCAGGCGTATGCCGAATTAGTCCACGAGACACCGGGTTTCGTCGAGTATTTCAAAGCTTCCACACCGGTCAGCGAGATCGGGTCGTTGAACATCGGCAGCCGTCCGAGCTCACGCAAGCCCACCGAGTCGATCGCGGACCTGCGCGCCATTCCGTGGGTGCTGGCCTGGAGTCAGTCGCGGGTCATGCTGCCCGGTTGGTATGGCACGGGAAGAGCATTCGAGCAGTGGATCGCCGCCGGCGACGAGAACGAGCGAGTCGAAATCCTGCACGATCTGTACGAACGTTGGCCGTTCTTCCGCAGCGTGTTGTCGAACATGGCGCAGGTGTTGGCCAAGAGCGACCTGGGGCTGGCCGCGCGCTACGCGGAACTGGTGGCCGATGAATCCTTGCGACGCAGGGTTTTCGGCAAGATCGTTGACGAGCATCAGCGAACGATCGCGATGCACAAGCTGATCACCGGTCAGGACGATCTCCTTGCCGACAACCCGGCGCTGGCACGTTCGGTGTTCAACCGATTCCCCTACCTCGAGCCCCTGAATCACCTGCAGGTAGAGCTGCTTCGGCGCTACCGTTCGGGGGACGACGACCCATTGGTGCAACGCGGGATTCTGTTGACGATGAACGGGTTGGCGAGCGCGTTACGCAATAGCGGATAACGGGCATAGGGCATGGGTGGGGCCCATGTCTGACTCGATGCCGTCCGAGGAAACGTCGTCTGCCACTGCGACCCGGGTAGCCCAGAACACGGTCTTCGAGCGACTGGCACGTGCCGGTTTCGTCGTGAGCGGGCTGTTACACCTGGTCGTCGGCTACTTGGCCATCCGGATCGCGTTCGGTGCGGGCGGCATCGCCGATCAAACCGGTGCGCTGGCCACCCTGGCAGGTGAACCGGGTGGCCCCGTCGCGCTGTGGTTCGCCGCCGCCGCTCTGCTGGTGCTGGGCCTGTGGCGGCTGGTCGAAACCGCACTCGGCCGGTCCAGCGACCAGCGGGACGGCGCCCCGTCGGGCGCGCTGGATCGGGCGAAGGCCTTGGCGCTGGCCGTGGTCTACGTCGCGCTCGCCTACTCCGCGTTCGGTTTCGCCCGGGGCGCCGGCAAGTCTGCCGGCCAGCAGAATTCCACGATCAGCGCGCACCTGATGCAGAGCACCGCCGGCACCGTCGCACTCGTGCTTTGCGGCGTGATCGTCGTCGCGGTGGGCGGCTACCACGTCTACAAGGGCGCCAGCCGCAACTTCGTCGACGATCTGAAGGGCAATTCCGGCAACGTGGTACGGCGATTGGGCATCGTCGGCTATATCGCCAAGGGGGTGGTGATCGCCGGCGCGGGGGCTCTGGTCGTCCTCGCCGCACTCCGCTCGGAGCCGGAGAAGGCCAGCGGGCTGGACGGAGCTCTCAAGACGCTGGGCGCTCAACCGTACGGACGGGTGCTGCTGATCGCGGCCGGCCTGGGGATCGTCAGCTACGGTTTGTACAGCTTCGCGATGGCCCGCTTGACCAAGATGTAGCGGTTCAGGAAGATTTCACATAGTCGATCCGGCACGGGCCGGCCGCCCTTGCGACACCACCGATCTGGGCTCCGACGGGTCGCGGATGCGACGTCCACCGCGGCGTCATCCGGTACTGACCCAACAGGTGAGTCATGGCCGCCGTCATGGCCGACAGCGAGAACGGTTGGGCCGGACAGGAATGCTTGCCGTGCCCGAAGGCCGTCACCAGCATGGGCGAAGGGAGAGCGTCCCTTTCGGTCAGATGGCGGCGTGTCCATCGATCGGGATCCCACCGCTGTAGGCCCGGCGCCACGGAGGTGTTGAGCAGCGGCAGCAACGTGGCGATGGTCCAGCCTGGCGGCACCTGGTAAGTGACCTCGCCGGCGTCGAACGCGACCGCGGACAGCACGCTGCGGCTCATGATCGAACGTTGGGCGATGCGAGTCGACTCCAGCGCACAGCTCTGGGCAAAAGTATTGTCGCCCAAACGAACTCGCTGCAGCTGGATCGGATGCTCGAGGAGGTCGACCAGTGCCCAGCCCAGCGCGGCTGCCAGGTTCGACATCGACGCGATATGGATCAGCGCGACGTCGAGCGCGATCCCGCGCGGCCGAGTGTGCTGCGACTCCGACGACCAGGCGTCCACGATCCTGCCGAACAGCTCATGGTTCCGCGTGTCACCGTTGTCGAAACTGCGCACCGCATCGGCGATGGCGTCGGCGATCTCGTCCAGCGCGGTCCGCTCGGCACGCTTGTCGGTTGCGGCCACCGCCGCCATCCGATCGGGATGAACAAACGCGTCGGAGCCGTCCAGCGTGTCGAAGGCGCGCACCAGGCGCTCGAAAGTCTCGCCGTCGGCTGACCGGGGTCCGGCCCACGAGGCCAGCCCCATCCGGTGGCCAAGCCGTCGCATCAGCCCGAAGACGTCGACCGAACCCGCCGAACCCAGCTCGCGCACGGTCTGCTCGAGCGCGTGGTCCAGGTTGACTAGATAGCCGGCCACGTCATCGCGGCGAAACAGCATGTTCGGCAGGATGCGTCGCCCGGCAAAGATGTCGTCGGGCAGCTTGCGCCGCAGCATCAGGTAGTCCGCGACACCCTTGCTGGCGGTCTCCTCGGTCAGCGCGTAGAACGACTCGACGCCGGTGGGCGAGAAGGTGAACAGATAGCGGTCGGCGCCGCTTTTCACGGCGAAGGTGTCGCCATGTCGGGCGCGGGCCGCGGCGATCACCGCGACGGCGTCGTCGACGGGGACGTCCCACGGCAGGCCGATGCCTTCCGCGTACGGCGGCGCGGGCACCGGGTGGGCGCCGGTCACGTCTACTGCGGTGTCCGGTTCCGCAGCCGGTCCACCACGCCGCGTACCGCGTGCTCGGTCACCGATAGCGGCGACATGACCGTCTCGCCCACACCCACGATGTAGTCGATGCGCTTGACGATCGATTCCACCGGCTCGACCACCGCGATGAGTCGCTTGGCGAGCTCGTCGAGGTTTTGCAGCGTCCCCTCCAGATGGTCCAGTCCGCCCTCCAAGCGCTCGACCGTGCCGTTCAACCGGGTCAGGGAGCTGCTCAGCTCGTTCATGGTCTTGCCGAGACCGTCGAGGACGTCCTCGACCTGCCCGACCGTCTTGTCGGCGTTCAGAGCTGCCTGAGTGAGGGTTTTGATCCGGTTTCGCTCAGGCCCGTTGCGCACCGTTCGGTCTGCCATGACGGTAATTATGACCGGGACGGGACCAGGGAAAACCTCTGAACATCGAATTGGATGGGCGGGCCTCGTCAGGAGGGAAGCTCGGCGGCGGCCTCCGCGTCGAGCAGCCAGAGCGTCGTCTCGAGCCCAACGGCTCCGGCGGCCGGTATCGAAACCGGTTCGGCACCTCCGATGGCAGCGGCGGCGGCCTCACCCTTGGCGGCCCCGGAGACCAGCAACCACACCTCGCGGGAACGCCGGATCGCCGGGATCGTCAGGGTGATTCGTCGCGGCGGCGGCTTGGGGGAGTCGTCGACGGACACCACCATGCGGGCGGTCTCCAACACCGCCGCGGTGTCGGGGAACAGCGAGTTGATGTGGCCCTCGGGCCCCATGCCCAGCAGGTGGACATCGAAGTTCGGTACCTGCTCGCCGGGTTCGGCGTTGGCCGCCAACAGTTGCTCGTAGGCCAGCGCCGCGGCGACGAGATCGCTGCCGAACTCGCCGTCACTGGCGGCCATCGGATGCACGTTGCTCGACGGGATGTCGATGTGATCGAGCAGCGCCTCGCGGGCCTGCTTCTCGTTGCGCTCGCCGTCGTCCTCGGGAACATAGCGCTCGTCGCCCCAGAAGAGGTGAACCTTCGACCAGTCGATCCGGTCGGCGTGGGCGCGCAGATACTTCAGCAGTCCGATGCCGTTGCCGCCGCCGGTCAGCACGATCAAGGCGCGTCCGCGCGCCGCCACGGCGGCCCGGATGGTGTCGACCAACCGCTGCCCCGCGGCGTCGACCAGGGATTCGCTGTCCGGGAAGACTTCAACAATTCTGCTCACGCGTATTGCACCTTATCGATTCCTTCGAGGGCGCTGAAGTAGACCTCGTCGGGGTCCAGTCGGCGCATATCTTCGGCCAGGCATTCGCGGGTTTCCCTGCGCGCCAACGGAACCAGAGCATCCGGTCGGCCCGTCCGGCTCAGGGTGGCGGTCGTGCCCTCCTGTGGTCTGCTCAGCGTGATGGTTTCGCTCTTGCGCACCAGTTCGACTTTGAGTTCGCCGACTTGCCGGCGCACCGGTCCGTCGATGCGGCTGGCCAACCAGCCCGCCAGGACATCGAGCGAGGGTTCGGTGCGCAGACCGGAAACCACCGCCGATTCGATCTTCTCGTGCGGTTTCTGGTCTACCGCGGAGGTGAGCAACGCCCGCCAATAGGTGATCCGCGCCCAGGCCAGGTCGGTGTCCCCGGCGGTGTATCCGGGAAGCCGGCTCTTGATCACCGACAGCGGGTCGTCGGTGTTGGTCGCGTCGGTGATCCGGCGAATCGCCAACTTGCCCAACGGGTCTTGGGCGGGCACCGCGGGGGCAACATCGGGCCACCACACCACGACCGGGATATCGGGAAGCAGGAACGGAATGACGACGCTGGCCGAGTGACCGGACAGCGGGCCGGACAGCCGCAGCACCACGACCTCCCCGGCACCGGCGTCGCCGCCGACCCGAACCTGAGCATCCAGGCGCGCATCGCGGCCATCGGTGTCGCCGGCCGCCACCACCAGGACCCGGCTCGGGTGTTCGTGGCTGGCGGCGTTGGCGGCCTCGATGGCCTCCTCGAGCCAGGTGTCGTTGTCCGACTTGATGATCAGCGTTCCGACCCGGCCCAGCATGACCACGCCGGCCTCTTCGCGCAACTGGTCGAGCTTCTTGTTGACCGCGGTGGTCGTGGTGTCGAGCAGGTCGACAATCATGGGCGCCGCTCCTCAGCATCGTCGCCGGCGCGGATCACGGCCGCCGCCATTCCCGGTCGGTGCGGCGCAACATCTCGAACGCCGACGCCGGTCCCCAGGTGCCCGACTCGTACGGGTCGGGCTTTCCGTCTGACGCCCAATGGTCGAGAACGGGATCGAGTATCTGCCAGGCCAATTCGACCTCTTCGTTCACGGGGAACAGCGACGGTTCGCCCAGCAGTACGTCCAGGATCAGTCGTTCGTAGGCCTCGGGTGAGTCTTCGGCGAAGGCCGCGCCGTAGGAGAAGTCCATGTTGACATCGCGGACCTCCATCGAGCCCGGGACCTTGGAGCCGAACCGCAGCGTGATTCCCTCGTCGGGCTGTACCCGGATGACCAGAGCGTTGGTGCCCAGCTCGTCGGTCATGGTCGCGTCGAACGGCAGATGCGGTGCGCGTTTGAAAACCAGTGCGATCTCGGTCACCCTGCGGCCCAGGCGTTTCCCGGTGCGCAGATAGAAAGGCACCCCGGCCCAGCGTCGCGTGTCCACCTCGAGCGTGATCGCGGCGAAGGTCTCGGTGGTGGAGTCTTTGGAGAAACCTTCCTCGTCAAGCAGTCCCACCACTTGCTCGCCGCCCTGCCAGCCGGCGGCGTATTGGCCGCGGCTGGTGGTCTGGTCCAGCGGCTGGGCGAGCTGAGTAGCCGACAGCACCTTGATCTTCTCGGCTTGCAACGCGCGCGCATTGAAGCTCACCGGCTCTTCCATCGCGGTGAGCGCCAACAACTGCATCAGGTGGTTCTGGATGACATCGCGGGCCGCGCCGATGCCGTCGTAATAACCGGCCCGTCCACCCAGCCCGATGTCCTCGGCCATCGTGATCTGCACGTGGTCGACGTAGTGCGCGTTCCAGATCGGGTCCCACAGTTGATTGGCGAATCGCAACGCCAAGATGTTCTGGACCGTCTCCTTGCCCAGATAGTGGTCGATGCGGAACACCGACTCCTCCGGGAACACCGAATTGACCACATGGTTGAGATCGCACGCGCTTTTCAGGTCGTGGCCGAACGGCTTCTCGATGACCACCCGGCTCCACCTGCCCTCAAGCGGGCGCGCCAGCCCGGAGGAATGCAATTGTTCGCACACCACCGGGAACGACTTCGGCGGGATTGCCAGATAGAACGCGTGATTGCCGCCGATACCACGCTCGGCATCGAGCTTGTCGAGCGTCTCGGCCAGCCGCGCGAACGCGGCGTCGTCGTCGAAAGCGCCCTGCACGAACCGCAATCCTTCGGCCAGCCGCTCCCAAATAGCCTGCCGAAACGGGGTGCGGCAGTACTGTTTGACGTCGTCGTGGATCACCTGGGCGAAGGCGTCGTGATCCCAGTCGCGGCGGCCGAAGCCGATCAGCGAGAAGGTTGGTGGCAGCAGGCCGCGGTTGGCCAGGTCATAGATGGCCGGCACCACTTTTTTGTGCGCCAGATCGCCGGTGACACCGAAAAGCACCAGGGCGCAGGGGCCGGCGATTCTAGGTAGCCGCTTATCGTCCTTGTCTCGCAATGGGTTACGCCATTGCGAGACATCAGCACCCTGCGTCATTTGGCAGTGGAACTCAGCTGCTTCTGTGTCTCGTCGAGTAGCTCGGTCCAGGATTCGACGAACTTCTCCACACCTTCATTCTCCAAGACCAGGAACACATCGGTCAGGTCGACGCCGATCGCCGACAGCTTGTCGAACACGCCCTGAGCCGAGTCGGCAGTGCCGGTGATCGTGTTGCCGCTGATGACTCCATGGTCTGCGACCGCATCAATTGTCTTCTCCGGCATGGTGTTCACCGTGAACGGCGCGACCAGCTCGGTCACGTAGAGGGTATCGGAGTAATCGGGGTTCTTGACGCCGGTGGATGCCCACAGCGGGCGCTGGACTCGGGCTCCGTCGGCCTTCAATGCCTGGAAACGCTCGCCGTCGTCAAAGACCTCCTGGTAAGCCGCGTACGCCAGCCGGGCGTTGGCGACCGCGGCCTGACCACGCAGCGCGAGCGCGTCCGGGGTGCCGATCTTTTCCAGGCGCTTGTCGATTTCGCTGTCCACCCGAGACACGAAAAACGATGCCACCGAATGGATCTTGGACAGGTCGTGTCCCGCCTCGCGGGCCTTTTCCAGGCCGGCCAGGTAGGCGTCGATCACCTCGCGGTGCCGCTCGACCGAGAAGATCAGCGTGACGTTGACTGAAATCCCTTCCGCCAGAGTGGCGGTGATGGCCGGCAGGCCGGCCTTGGTGGCCGGGATCTTGATCAGCAGGTTGGGCCGGTCGACGATCTTCCACAGCTCGATGGCCTGCGCGGCGGTCTTGTCGGTTTCGTTGGCCAGCCGCGGGTCGACCTCGATGGAGACCCGGCCGTCGACCCCATCGGAGGCCTCCCACTGCGGCCTCAGCACGTCGCACGCGGTGCGCACGTCGTCGGTGGTGACGGTGCGAATGGTCGCATCCACGTCGGCGCCGCGTTCGGCCAACTCGGCGATCTGGGCGTCGTACGAGTCGCCGTCAGCGAACGCTTTCTGGAAGATCGACGGGTTGGTGGTCACACCGACGACACTCTTGGTATCGATCAGCTCCTGCAGGTTGCCCGACTGCAGCCGGTTTCGCGACAAGTCGTCCAGCCACACGGACACGCCCGCGTCGGCCAGCGCCGCGAGGTTAGGGTTCTGGGTCATCTGAATCAGCCTTTCTCAATTATCGACTACTTCTTCCGCAGCGGCAGCGACGGCCTCCGCGGTGAAGCCGAACTCACGGAACAATGTCTTGGCGTCGGCGGATTCGCCGTAATGCTCGATCGAGACGATCTTCCCGGTGTCGCCGACCAGTTTGTGCCACGGCTGCGCGATGCCGGCTTCGACCGCCACCCGGGCCGAGACCGACGGCGGCAGCACGCTGTCGCGGTACTCGGACGGCTGGGACTCGAACCACTCCACACACGGCATCGACACCACCCGCGCGACAATGTCCTTGTCCGCCAACAACTTCGCGGCATCCACCGCGAGCTGGACCTCCGAGCCGGTGGCGATCAGGACGACGTCGGGTTCTTCGTCGCCCCCGTCACCCAGCACGTAGCCACCCCGGGCGACGCCTTCGGCGTCGGTGCCCTCGAGCACCGGCACACCCTGGCGGGTCAGGATCAGGCCAACCGGGCCGCTGCCATTACCCCGCGCCAAAATTGTGCGCCAGGCGTAGGCGGTTTCGTTGGCGTCGGCCGGGCGCACCACCGACAGCTTCGGGATGGCCCGCAGCGCCGCGAGGTGCTCGATCGGTTGGTGGGTCGGACCGTCCTCGCCGAGGCCGATCGAATCGTGCGTCCACACGTAGATGGTGTCGATGTCCATCAGCGATGCCAGTCGCACCGCCCCGCGCATGTAGTCGGAGAACTGCAGGAACGTGCCGCCGTAGGCGCGAGTCGGTCCGTGCAGCACGATGCCGGACAGGATGGCGCCCATGGCGTGCTCGCGAATTCCGAAGTGCAAGGTGCGGCCGTACCAGTCGGCGGTGTAATCCTTGGTCGTAATCGACGGCGGGCCAAACGATTTCACACCATCCATAGTGGTGTTGTTGCTGCCCGCCAGGTCGGCCGAACCGCCCCACAGCTCGGGGAGTTTCGGCCCCACCGCGGAGAGCACCTTGCCGGATGCCGCGCGGGTGGCCAGCGCCTTCGAGCCGGGCTCCCAATACGGGATATCGGCATCCCAGCCGTCGGGCAACTTCTGCGCGGTCAACCGGTCCAGTAGCGCCTTACGCTCGGGTTCACGCTGTGCCCAGGCGTCGAATTCCGCTTGCCACTTCTCGTGAGCTTCCTTGCCCCGGTCCACCAGCTTGCGGGCGTGGGCGATGACCTCGTCGCGTACCTCGAAGGTCTTGTCCGGGTCGAAGCCGAGGATCTTCTTGGTGGCGGCCACCTCATCGTCGCCGAGCGCCGAGCCGTGCGCCTTGCCCGTGTTCATCAAGTTCGGCGCCGGGTAGCCGATGATGGTGCGCAGCGAGATGAAGGACGGCTTGTCGAGGACGGCCTTCGCATTGGCGATGGCCTCCTCGATGCCGACGACGTTCTCGCCGCCCTCCACCTCTTGCACGTGCCAGCCGTAGGCGCGGTAGCGCGCGGCCGTGTCCTCGCACAACGCGATGTCGGTGTCGTCCTCGATCGAGATCTGGTTGTGGTCGTAGAACACGATCAGGTTGCCCAGCTGCTGGACGGCGGCCAGCGAGGACGCCTCGGAGGTCACGCCCTCCTCGATGTCCCCATCGGAGGCGATGACGTAGATGAAGTGATCGAACGGGCTTTCCCCGGGCGCGGCGTCCGGGTCGAACAGACCGCGCTCGTAGCGCGCCGCCATCGCCATCCCGACCGAGGACGCGAGGCCTTGGCCCAGCGGGCCGGTGGTGATCTCAACACCCTTGGTGTGCCGAAACTCCGGGTGGCCGGGAGTCTTGGAGCCCCAGGTGCGCAGCGACTCGATGTCGGACAGTTCGAGGCCGAACCCGCCGAGGTAGAGCTGCAGGTACAGGGTCAGGCTGCTGTGCCCGGCCGACAATATGAACCGGTCGCGGCCCAGCCAGTGCACGTCGCTGGGGTCGTGGGTCATCGCGCGCTGGAACAGGGTGTAGGCCAGCGGCGCCAGGCTCATCGCGGTCCCGGGGTGGCCATTGCCGACCTTTTGCACCGCGTCGGCGGCCAGCACCCGCACCGTGTCGACGGCGGCCGAGTCGAGGTCGCTCCAGTCGTCGGGGTGGTGCGGTCGGGTCAGCGTGGAGATCTCTTCGAGTGTGGTCACAGGCGTCAGTCCTTGGGGTGGCCGTAATACATGCGCTGATCAATCCTCACCCTAGTGCGGGAGGGCCAGCGTTTGCAGTGTGGGATTGCGGGTATTCCTGGGCGCCCGTGGCGGATGTGACGCCCAGGCGTCCGCGACCTTGCGATCAGTGCCGCCGTCGGGAAATTTCGTGTGAATTGACCCTGGAGGCGGGCCGCGGTGCCAACGCGGTCTACCATCGTGCGTAGTAGATCCTGCGCCCCGCTGCGACCCCGAGGAGTTATTGCGTGAGCGTTCGCGGGCGCCTAGAGCCAACCCGAGCACCGAGCCGCATACGCGGCACGGTCCTGGCTTACCTGGCGTTGACCAAGCCGCGCGTCATCGAGCTGCTGCTGGTCACGGCCATTCCGGCGATGCTGCTGGCGCACCGCGGCCATGTCGACCCGCTGCTGATCCTCAACACGTTGATCGGCGGGATGCTGGCGGCCGGCGGGGCGAACACGCTCAACTGCGTCGCCGACGCCGACATCGACAAGCTGATGAAGCGCACCGCGCGCCGACCGTTGGCCAGGGCCGCGGTGCCCACCCGAAACGCCCTGGTACTGGGTCTGCTGCTGACCGTGGGCTCGTTCTTCTGGCTCTGGTGGACGACGAACCTGCTGTCGGGGCTGCTCGCCATCGCCACGATCGCGTTCTACGTGTTCGTCTACACCTTGCTGCTCAAACGGCGCACCTCGCAAAACGTCGTGTGGGGCGGTGCGGCCGGCTGCATGCCGGTGATGATCGGCTGGTCGGCCGTCACCGGCACCATCGGCTGGCCGGCGCTGGCGATGTTCGCGATCATCTTCTTCTGGACGCCCCCGCACACCTGGGCGTTGGCGATGCGCTACAAGGACGACTACAAGGCGGCCGGGGTTCCGATGCTGCCCGCCGTGGCGACCGAGCGCCAGGTCACCAAGCAGATCCTGATCTACACCTGGCTGACCGTCTTGGCGACGATGGCGCTGGCGCTGGCCGCCGGCTGGCTGTACACGGCGGTCGCCGTGGTGGCCGGGGTCTGGTTCCTGGCGATGGCCCACCAGTTGTACGCCGGGGTCCGGGCCGGTGAGCCGGTCAAGCCGCTGCGGCTGTTCCTGCAGTCCAACAACTACCTCGCGGTGGTGTTCTGCGCGCTGGCGGTCGACTCGGTGATCGCGCTGCCCACGCTGCTCTGACATGCGTCGCGGGTGAAATCACTTCCGCCACTTCGGCACCGCCGAACCGGGTCCTTCTCCGCGTGCGGCGGGTGGGGCTAAGGGCGCGCCTTACGACCCGAGGCCATGGCATACGGGCGCATCGTCGAGAAATTGACCCGACCTACGGCAGCAGCACAATTGAGCCCGCGGTCTTGCGGCCCTGCAGGTCCTGATGGGCGCGAGTCGCTTCGGCCAGCGGATAGCGGCCGCCTACTTCGATGTTGATCGCTCCGCTGGCCACCGCGTCGAACAATTCGTCGGCACGCCAGTTGAATTCCTGGCCGGTGCGCATGAAGTGGGCCAGCGTCGGCCGGGTCAGGAACACCGAGCCCGCGGCGTTGAGCCGCTGCGGATCCACCGGCGGCACGGGTCCGCTGGCAGCGCCGAACAACGCCAGGGTCCCGCGTACGGCCAGGCTGGCCAGGCTGGCGTCGAACGTCGTGGCGCCGACGCCGTCGTACACCGCCGCCACCCCGAGGCCCTCGGTGAGGTCACGGATCTGCTGACCGAATTGCGCGGCGTCGTCGGGGTAGGCGAGCACCTCGTCGGCGCCCGCCTTCCTGGACAGTTCGGCCTTCTGCGGCGTCGAGACGGTGCTGATGACCCGGGCGCCGAGCAGGTGTGCCCATTCGGTCAGGATCAGCCCGACGCCGCCGGCCCCGGCGTGCACCAGGACCGCGTCACCGGCTTGCACCGGATACACCGACTTCAGCAGGTAGTGCGCGGTCAGGCCCTTCAGCAGCACCGAGGCCGCTACCTCGGAAGTAACGCCTTCCGGCACCTTCGCCGTCAAATGTGCTGGTGCAATCGCGAATTCGGCGTAGGCGCCGGACGCCGCGGCGGACGCGACACGGTCGCCGACACTGAAGTCTTCGGCTCCCTCGCCCAGGGCCACGACGGTGCCACACACCTCGGAACCGAGGACAAACGGTAGCTCGCGCGGGTATTGCCCGGATCGGAAATACGTATCAATGAAGTTGACGCCAATGGCTTCGGCCTTGATCAGCAGCTCACCTTGGCCCGGCGAGGGTTGTGATGTGTCGACGTAGCGAAGAACCTCGGGGCCGCCAGTTTCACTGACTTCGATTGCGTGCATGTGGCTATCATGCCCGGGCATGAAGCTTGCGCGCCCGGATGTCTTCCACCCCCGCATCGTGCTCGCCGGAAGTCCGCAGCACGCAGGCGGTGACGGCGACGATGCGGGGGTGATTGCGGCGCTGCGACAACGCGGTCTGCACGCGCGCCGGCTGTCCTGGGACAACCCCGATACCTGCCACGCGGACTTGGTCATCCTGCGTGGTGCTCGCGATTACGCCGCGCGGCTCGAGGAGTTTCTGGCCTGGACCACCCGCGTCAAGAATCTGCTGAATGCGCCGAGCGTCGTCGCCTGGAATCTCGGCGCGCAATACCTGCGCGACCTCGAGAGTGCCGGTGTGCCAACGCTGTCCGATGGGCCGCCGCGCCATCCGGTGGCGTTGATCTTTTTCGGTGGTCAGCGTTCGCACGCATTCACTGACAGCCGCCAGGACGAGCCCGACTTCGAGGTGTGGGACGTGGGTTACGCGGCTATCGCGGCGGCCGCCGAACGCGCCGGAGTCGGCCCGGGCGAACTGCTGTATGCCCGGGTCGACGTGAATGGGAAACGGGTCGCGGGGCTCGATCTCGTCGCGCCGTCGTTGGGCTGGCGGCGGCTGGATGCCGACACCCGCGGCCTGGCCCAGCGCGAGTTCGCGCTGGCCGTGGAGTCAGCCTGCGAGCGGCTCGGGCTTGGCCCGTTCTCGCATCGACGCCCATAGCGCCGCGGTCGCGGCCGTGCATGCCGCGGCGCCGGCGACATGCACGGCGACCAGGGCGGCGGGTACACCGGTGAAGTACTGCGTGGTGCCGACCGCGGCTTGCGCGCACAGCAGGCCCAGCAGCACGCCCAGCCGCACGACGATCGCCCGCGTCGCACCGACGGCCAACAGTCCGAAGCCCAAACCGACCGTCAGCGCGAGATAGGCCACCAGCAGCGACGAATGCATGTGCACCAGCGTGGTGATCTCGACTTTCAGCCGCGGCACCGTCCTGCTTGGGCTCCGGTCGCCCGCATGCGGGCCGGCCGCGGTGACCAGCGTGCCGGTGACCAGCACCACCGCCAGGTTCATCCCGGTCAGCGCGGTGAGCAGGCGCAGTGGCTTGGCCACCCGCTCGTGCACCACTCCGTCATCCGGCTCGCCGACCTTGACGTACAGCAGCACCGACAGCCACACCATCGACATGGATACCAGCAGGTGAATCGCCACCGTCCACCACAGCAGCCCGGTGCGCACCGTGATGCCACCGATTACCGCCTGCACCACCGTCGACACGGGCATCAGCCACGCGTAGGCCAGCACCTGGTTCCGCCGGCGGGCCCGGTAGACCGCCAGCACGGCCAGCGCCGCGGTGACCACCACCGCGAGGCTGAACATCCGGTTGCCGAACTCGACGGCCTGATGCACCCGCGGCACCTCGGCGACGGCGACCGGGACGAAACTGCCCGGGAAACACTGCGGCCAAGTGGGGCAACCCAATCCCGATGCGGTGACGCGCACGATCGAGCCGGTGACGGCGATACCGCCCTGAGAGACGATCACGGTCGCGGCAATGATCCGCTGGACGCGCAGGCTGGGGTCGGGGAGCAGGCCCACCAACCGCATCAGCACTCGTCTCACCACCGCCCGATCGTAGGCCAATGAAAACTACGCCCTGTAGTACGGGACCGTGTCTGCGCCGAGGCTGTCATTTCGCAGGCCTGCCGCGGCGCGTCGTCTGCGCGGTTGCAGTGTCGCGGGCCGGGTGGTCCTAGCGACCGTCAGGTGAAACGGAACCAACGCAGCGCGGCAAGGGCGGCCACCGCGCCCCACGCCGTCAGGACGACGACGCCGAACCAGTCGACGGACAGCGTCATCGCCTGTGACAACGCCTCGGTCAGCGCGCCGGACGGCGTCAGCCGGGCCGCCCACTTAGCCGCCGTCGGGATCATGTTCGTCTCGACGGTCAGCGCACCGAGCCCGGCGAAAACGAACCACATCAGGTTGGCGACCGCGAGCACGATTTCGGCGCGCAGCGTCCCGCCCAGCAGCAGGCCGAGCGCCGTGAAGCCGGCGGTGCCGAGTGCGATGACCGCCGCGCCCAGCGCGAGCGCCGCCGGGGCGGGTCGCCAGCCCAACGCAAAACCGATGGCGCCCAAGATGATTGCCTGCAAGAACACCACGGTGATCACGGCCAGCGACTTGCCGGCAATGATTCCCCAGACCGGCAGCGGCGTGGCTCCCAGCCGTTTCAAAGCCCCGTACCTGCGGTCGAACGCCACCGCGATCGCCTGTCCGGTGAACGCGGTCGAGATCACCGCCAGGGCCATGATGGCCGGAACGAACGTCGCGGCGCGGTTCTGGCCGAACGAACCGAACGGCAACAGTGTCAGTCCGACCAGCAGCGTGATCGGGATGAACATCGTCAGCAGCAGCTGTTCGCCGTTGCGCAGCAACAGCTTTAGTTCCAGACCGAACTGCGCGGCGAGCATTTTCGGCACGGCGTTGGGGCGCGGGTCCGGGGTGAAGGTGCCCACCGGAAACGGGGTGTCGGTGTCGGTCACGGTCGCAACTTCCTGCCGGTGAGGTCCAGGAACACATCTTCGAGGCTGCGTTGCTCGACACGCATATCGGTGGCCAGCACGTCGATCTGGGCGCACCACGCCGTCACGGTCGCCAGCACTTGCGGGTCGACCGAGCCCTCGACCAGATACTCGCCCGGCGTCACCTCGGTGGCCTTGTAGTCCTCCGGCAGAGCAGAAGCCAAGAGCGACAAGTCAAGTCGCGGCGGCGCAGTGAACCGAACCTGGTCCTTCGCGCCGGAACGAGTCAGCTCCGACGGAGTGCCCGCGGCGACCGTCACGCCGTGGTCGATGATGACCAGCCGATCGGCGAGCTCCTCGGCCTCCTTGAGCTGGTGGGTGGTGAGCACCACCGTCACGCCGTCCCGGCGCAGCGCATCGATGAGTTCCCACACCAGCAACCGGGCATGCGCGTCCATGCCGGCGGTGGGCTCGTCGAGGAACACCAGTTCGGGACGCCCGACCAGCGCGCAGGCCAGCGCAAGTCGTTGCTGCTGCCCGCCGGAGAGCCGCCGGTAGGTGGTGCGGGCGGCGTCGGTGAGGCCCAACGTGGCCAGGAGCCACTGCGGGTCCAGCGGGTCGGCGGCATAGGACGCCACCAGGTTGAGCATTTCGCCGGCGCGGGCCGCCGGGTAGCCGCCGCCGCCCTGCAACATCACCCCGATGCGCGCGCGCAGCCTGGTGTTGTCGGTGACCGGGTTCAGGCCCAGCACCTCGATCGTGCCGGCGTCCGGGCGCACAAAGCCCTCGCACATCTCGACGGTCGTCGTCTTGCCGGCCCCGTTGGGCCCCAACAGGGCCAGCACCTCGGCGGCATGCACTTCGAGATCGAGATTGGAGACGGCTGTCGTTGACCCGTACTGCTTACTCACCCCGCGCAGCCGCACCACTGTCTCGGGGGCTTGGGGGTTTTGGGGGCCCGAACTCACGTCGAGTCAGCGTAGGCGTCGGGTGCCGACTCGGATCGAGGGGTGGCCCGTGGGGTCTCCGCGGTCGCGGGCGCGTCGGCTTGACGGTTCGCTTCGGCGCTGTCGCTCGGCGCGGTCTGCAGCGGTCGCCAGGGCAGGCGGGTGTAGGTCAACGCGACCAGGATGGCCACGACCACGGCGCTGGCCAGGGTGGCGTCCAGGATCTGGAACAGCGCGAAACGGTCGCCGTTGGCCGTGGGTCCGAAGATGCCGACGACGAGAGTGATCACGATGACCGTCTCCCGGAAGCCGGCGCGGGTAGCCCAGCAGGCCAGCGGAATGATCGCCCACAGCAGGTACCAGGGCTGCACGACGGGAAACAGCAGCACGCAGATGCCCAGCGCGACGCCGAGCCCACCGATCGGGTGCAACCGACCGCGGAACACAGCGAGCAGCAGCCAGCTGACCAGCACCATGATGATCAGCACGCCGATGAAACGGGTGAGGGCCAGCACCGCGGTGGTGTGATCGCCCAGGCCGAGCAGAATTCCCACCTGCCCGGTGGCCAGGGCCAGCAGCGTCGGGGGCGACATCCAGCTGCGCACGACGTTGGCGGTGCCGAGCGTGAACATCCAGCCGAACCCGAGCCCGCTCGCCCAGCCCACCAGGCCCATCACCGCCAGCGACAACGTCCCCATGCCGCCGCCGGCCAGCAGCAGCGCCCGCAGATTGCCGCCGCAGCGGTAGGCCAGCGCCATCGTGACGAATCCCAGCGCCAACAGCGAGGGCAGCTTCACCTGCGAGGACAGAATGATCAGGATGGAGCCGGCCAGCAGCATTCCCAACGGTTCCCAGTCGGGTCCGAACCGGCGCCAGGACGCGGGCCACAGCCGTGGCGAATCGATGCCGCGCAGCGCGAATTCGGCACCGATCAGCATCAACCCGAGCATCGGCGCTTCGTTGTGGATGCCCGCGACCAAATGCATCAGCAGCAGCGGGTTGGCCGCGCCCAGCCACAGCGCGCTGACCTCGGCGACGCCGCAGCGCCGGGCCAGCCGCGGGGTGGCCCACACGATCATCACCACCCCGGCCAGCACCACCAGGCGATGGCAGAGCACCGCGGCGACGATGTTCTCGCCGGTCAGGGCTGAGATGCCGCGCCCGATCCACAAGAAGAGCGGCCCGTAGGGGGCCGGCGTCTCCCGCCACACACTGGGCACCGACAGGGTGAACACGTGGCCGAGGCCGAGTCCGGACGCGGGGCCGACCTTGTAGGGGTCGAGGCCCTCCACCGAGATCTGGCTCTGAGCCAGGTAGGAGTAGACGTCCTTGCTGTACATCGGCGGCGCGATCAGCAACGGCAGCATCCACAGCATCAGGGTGCGATCCAGATCGCTGCGCGACATCTGCCGCTTGCCCAGCGCGAATCGGCCCAACATCAGCCAGGCGAGCGCCATCATGACCGCCCCGACCGTGGTCATCGTCAACGACACGGTCTGGATCCGGGACGGCAGGTTCAACAGCCGGACGCCGAAGGTGGGGTCCTGGACGACGGGCCGGGCCCCGGCGCCCAGGGCGCCGATCGCCATCAGGACCGTGCCGGCGGCGCCGAACAGCCGGGTACGCCGAAGTGCGGTGAGTTCCGTCTCATTCAGAGGTGACCCCACGGGCCGCTCGTCGCCGTGCAAGCTGGCGATCGACGAGCTCAGCGTGTGGTGGCGGGCCGACATCAGTGCAGCGTAGCGACATGTCGAGAACCGGCCAGCCGGTGCTCGCCGGGGGATGGGCACGACCCGCTACTCAGGGCACCCTTGCTAGACCGATTTCCGGAATTGCGTCACACTGGTGTTGTGAAAATCCGGACCGCTGACGAAGCCGTTGCGGCACCCGCAATGGGTGCCGCGGCTCCTGTCGTGCTGCCGGATGGTCACACCCGTCGCGCCATCGTGCGGCTGCTGCTGGAATCCGGGTCGATCACCGTCAGCGAGATCTGTGACCGGCTGGGGCTGGCGGCGGCCGGCGTGCGGCGTCATCTCGACGCGCTGATCGAAGCGGGCGACGCCGAGTCCGCCGCGGCCGCGGCATGGCAGCAGGCCGGACGTGGGCGTCCCGCGAAGCGTTTCCGGTTGACGGCGGCCGGCCGGGCCAAGCTCGACCACGCCTACGACGATCTGGCGGCCGCGGCCATGCGCCAGCTGCGCGAAATCGGTGGACAAGGCGCGCTCCAGGCGTTCGCCCGCCGCCGCATCGACACGATCCTGGCCGGTGTCGCGCCCGCTGACAGCGCCGACGACGCCGACGTCGAGGCGGCCGCCGAACGAGTGGCCGGCGCGCTGACCAAGGCCGGCTACGTCGCCACCACGACCCGGGTGGGCCTACCGCTGCACGGCGTGCAGATCTGTCAGCACCACTGCCCGGTATCGCATGTCGCCGAGGAATTCCCGGAGCTGTGCGAAGCCGAGCAGGAGGCCATGGCCGAGGTAATCGGCACCCACGTACAGCGGTTGGCGACCATCGTCAACGGCGACTGCGCCTGTACCACCCACGTGCCCCTCGCTCACGTAGCGGGCAAGGCAACGACCAAGACCTAGCATCAAGCGGCGCCCAGCCCGCGCCTGCACCGTACGAGCACCGAAGGAGCGTCCGCATGACACTCACGCCAGAGGCAACCACGGGATCCGTCCCCGCCGCGCCCGTAGAGCCCCTGACCCAGGAGCAGGCGATCGCGTCGCTGGGCAAATACGGCTACGGCTGGTCGGACTCCGACGTCGCGGGCGCCAGCGCCCAGCGCGGGCTGTCGGAGGCGGTGGTCCGCGACATCTCTGCGAAGAAGAGCGAGCCGGAGTGGATGCTGGCGACCCGGCTGAAGGCGCTGCGCGTCTTCGACAAGAAGCCGATGCCGAACTGGGGCTCCAACCTCGACGGCATCCATTTCGACAACATCAAGTACTTCGTGCGCTCCAGCGAGAAGCAGGCCGCGACCTGGGACGATCTGCCCGCGGACATCAAGAACACCTACGACAAGCTGGGCATCCCGGAGGCTGAGAAGCAACGCCTGGTCTCCGGTGTCGCCGCGCAGTACGAGTCCGAGGTCGTCTACCACTCCATCCGTGAGGACCTGGAGAAGCAGGGCGTCATCTTCCTGGACACCGACACGGCGCTACGCGAGCACCCCGAGATCTTCCAGCAGTACTTCGGCACCGTGATTCCGGCCGGGGACAACAAGTTCTCCGCGCTGAACACCGCGGTCTGGAGCGGTGGCTCGTTCATCTACGTGCCGCCGGGTGTGCACGTCGACATCCCGCTGCAGGCCTACTTCCGGATCAACACCGAAAACATGGGCCAGTTCGAGCGGACGCTGATCATCGTCGACGAGGGCGCCTACGTGCACTACGTCGAGGGCTGTACGGCGCCGATCTACAAGAGCGACTCGCTGCACTCCGCTGTGGTCGAGATCATCGTGAAGCCCGGTGGCCGTTGCCGTTACACGACGATCCAGAACTGGTCGAACAACGTCTACAACCTGGTCACCAAGCGTGCCCGCGCCGAAGCCGGCGCCACCATGGAATGGGTCGACGGCAACATCGGGTCGAAGGTGACCATGAAGTACCCGGCGGTTTGGATGACCGGTGAGTACGCCAAGGGCGAAGTGTTGTCGGTGGCGTTCGCCGGCGAGGGCCAGCACCAGGACACCGGGGCCAAAATGCTGCACCTGGCACCCAACACGTCGAGCAACATCGTCTCCAAGTCGGTGGCACGCGGCGGTGGCCGCGCGTCCTACCGCGGCCTGGTGCAGATCAACAAGGGTGCCCACGGTTCGCGGTCCAGCGTGAAATGCGATGCGCTGCTTGTGGATACGGTCAGTCGCAGCGACACCTACCCGTACGTCGACATCCGTGAGGATGACGTCACCATGGGCCACGAGGCCACCGTGTCCAAGGTCAGCGAGGACCAGCTGTTCTACCTGATGAGCCGCGGCATGACCGAGGACGAGGCGATGGCGATGGTCGTGCGCGGCTTCGTCGAGCCGATCGCCAAGGAACTGCCGATGGAGTACGCGCTGGAGCTCAACCGGCTGATCGAGCTGCAGATGGAAGGCGCGGTCGGCTAGTGACGAAACTGACTGAAGCGGTTGAGGGTTCGGCCCTCACCGCTGTCAACAAGGGCGAGCTGTTCGCGTCCTTCGACGTCGACGCCTTCGAGGTACCCAGCGGCCGCGACGAGATCTGGCGGTTCACCCCGCTGCGACGGTTGCGTGGCCTGCACGACGGCTCGGCGGTCGCCACCGGCAAGGCTGAGATCAGTGTCGGAGAACAGCCCGGCGTGCACACCGAAACCGTACGCCGCGGCGACGAGCGGCTGGGCCAGGGCGGTGTCCCCACTGATCGTGTTGCAGCCCAGGCATTCTCGTCGTTCAACTCCGCGACGGTGGTGACCGTGGCGCGCGACACCGAGGTTGCCAAGCCCATCGAGATCGTCGTCACCGGGCCGGGCGAGGGCGCGGTTGCCTACGGGCACCTGCAGATCCGCGTCGAAGAACTCGCCCGGGCCATCGTCGTCGTCGACCTGCGCGGCAGCGGCACGTACGCCGACAATGTCGAGATCATCGTCGGCGACTCGGCAGCCCTCGGGGTCATCTGGATCGCCGACTGGGCCGACGACATGGTCCACGTCAGCGCACATCACGCACGGCTGGGCAAGGATTCGGTGCTCGGCCACGTCAACGTGACGCTCGGCGGCGACCTGGTTCGTACGTCGACGACGGTGCGATTCACCGCGGCAGGCGGCGACGCTCAACTGCTGGGCACCTACTTCGCCGACGACGGCCAGCACTTCGAATCGCGGCTGCTCGTCGACCACGCGCATCCCAACTGTCGCTCGGACGTGTTGTACAAGGGTGCGCTGCAAGCAGATCCGGAATCCAACCGTCCCGACGCGCATACCGTCTGGGTGGGCGACGTGCTGATCCGCGCGGAGGCCACCGGCACGGATACCTTCGAGACCAATCGCAACCTGTTGCTCACCGACGGCGCCCGCGCCGATTCGGTGCCCAACCTCGAGATCGAGACGGGCGAGATCGTCGGCGCCGGACACGCAAGTGCCACCGGAAGATTCGACGACGAGCAAGTGTTCTACCTGAAGGCTCGGGGCATCCCGGAAGACCAGGCCCGTAGGTTGATCGTGCGCGGCTTCTTCGCGGAGATCATCCAGAAGATCGCCGTGTCCGCCGTGCGGGAACGGCTGACCGAGGCCATCGAACACGAACTTGAGTTAACCGAAGGAATCAAGAACTGATGACCACGCTCGAAATCAAGGATCTGCACGTCAGTGTCTCGCCCGCCAACGAGACCGAGGCCATCCCGATCCTCAAGGGTGTCGATCTCACGGTGAACTCGGGAGAGACGCACGCGCTGATGGGCCCGAACGGGTCCGGCAAGTCCACGCTCTCGTATGCGATCGCCGGGCACCCGAAGTACGAGGTGACGTCCGGCTCCATCACGCTGGACGGCCAGGATGTGCTGGCGATGAGCGTCGACGAGCGCGCCCGCGCCGGGTTGTTCCTCGCCATGCAATACCCGATCGAGGTGCCCGGGGTGTCCATGTCGAACTTCCTGCGCACCGCGGCCGCGGCGGTGCGTGGCGAGGCGCCGAAGCTGCGCCACTGGGTCAAGGAAGTCAAGGGCGCGATGGACGATCTCGGGATCGATCCGGCGTTCTCCGAACGCAGTGTGAACGAAGGTTTTTCGGGTGGTGAGAAGAAGCGCCACGAGATCCTGCAGCTGTCGCTGCTCAAGCCCAAGATCGCGATCCTCGACGAGACCGACTCCGGGCTGGATGTCGACGCGCTGCGAGTGGTCAGCGAGGGCGTGAACCGCTACGCCGAAGCCGGCTGGGACGATGGCACCGGCCAGCCGGTGCGTGGCGGCGTCCTGTTGATCACGCACTACACCCGGATCCTGCGCTACATCCGGCCGCAGTTCGTGCACGTGTTCGTGGGCGGGCGCATCGTCGAGGCCGGCGGCCCCGAACTGGCCGACGAGCTCGAAGAGCACGGCTACGAGCGCTTCACACACTCGGCTGCCACGGGGGCGTAACGATGTCGGCCTCCGTGACTCCACTGGACCTCGCGGCGATCCGTGCTGACTTTCCGATCCTGAAGCGCATCATGCGCAGCGGAAATCAGTTGGCGTATCTGGATTCCGGCGCGACATCACAACGCCCGTTGCAGGTGCTCGACGCCGAACGGGAGTTTCTGTTGACGTCCAACGGTGCCGTGCACCGCGGTGCGCACCAGTTGATGGAAGAAGCCACCGACGCCTACGAGCAGGGCAGGGCCGACATCGCGGCCTTCGTCGGTGCCGACACCGACGAGCTGGTCTTCACCAAGAATGCGACCGAATCGCTGAACCTGGTGTCTTATGTGCTGGGCGACAAGCGATTCGGCGGTGCCGTCGGTGCGGGCGACGTCATCGTGACGACCGAGCTCGAACACCACGCCAACCTGGTCCCGTGGCAGGAACTGGCCCGGCGCACCGGGGCGACGCTGCGCTGGTACGGCCTGACCGACGACGGACGTATCGACCTGGACTCGTTGCAACTCGACGAGCGCGTCAAAGTTGTTGCTTTCAGCCATCACTCGAATGTCACTGGTGCGGTGGCGCCGGTGAGCGAGCTGGTCGCCCGCGCCAAGGCCGTGGGCGCGCTGACCGTGCTGGACGCCTGCCAGTCGGTACCACACCAGCCCGTCGACTTCCACGCCCTCGACGTCGACTTCGGTGCGTTCTCCGGACACAAGATGCTGGGCCCCAACGGAATCGGCGTGCTCTACGGCCGTCGTGAGTTGCTGGAGGCGCTGCCTCCGTTCATCACCGGCGGTTCGATGATCGAGACGGTCACGATGGAGGCCACGACGTATGCGGCGCCCCCGCAGCGCTTCGAGGCCGGTACTCCGATGACCTCTCAGGTCGTCGGCCTGGCCGCGGCCGCACGCTATCTCGGCGCCATCGGGATGGACGCCGTCGAGGCCCACGAACACGAGCTGGTGGCCGCGGCCCTCGACGGCTTGTCCGGTATCGGCGCCGTGCGCATCATCGGACCGACGTCGACGGAAAACCGCGGCTCGCCAGTCGCATTCGTCGTCGACGGGGTACACGCCCACGACGTGGGCCAGGTGCTCGACGACGAGGGTGTCGCGATGCGGGTCGGGCACCACTGCGCGTTACCGTTGCACCGCCGCTTCGGTGTGGCCGCCACGGCGCGGGCATCGTTCGCGGTGTACAACACCGCCGACGAGGTCGACCGGCTGGTGGCCGGCGTGCGCCGCTCCGTGGACTTCTTCGGCGGAGCGTGAGCCGTGCGCATCGAGCAGATGTATCAAGACGTGATCCTCGATCACTACAAGCACCCGCAGCACCGCGGTCTGCGCGAGCCGTTCGGCGCTCAGGTGTACCACGTGAACCCGATCTGCGGCGACGAGGTCACGCTGCGAGTGGCGTTGTCCGACGACGGTCAGACCGTCGTCGACGTTTCCTATGACGGACAAGGCTGTTCGATCAGCCAGGCGGCCACCTCGGTGCTCACCGAGCAGGTGATCGGCCAGAGCGTGGGGGAGGCGCTGAAGACCATTACCGCGTTCACCGAAATGGTGTCGTCGCGGGGAACGGTCGAGGGCGACGAGGATGTCCTGGGCGACGGCGTGGCCTTCGCCGGAGTAGCCCAGTACCCGGCCCGGGTGAAATGTGCTCTGCTGGGATGGATGGCTTTCAAAGACGCACTGGCTCAAGCCAGCCACGCTTGCGAGGAGGACCAACGATGAGCGAAATCACCGCACCGGACGAGGAATTTCTCGCTGACCTCGAAGAGGCGATGCGCGACGTTGTCGACCCCGAGCTCGGCATCAACGTGGTCGATCTGGGGTTGGTCTATGGCCTCAATGTCGAACAGGGTGATGAAGGAAAGGTCGCAACCATCGACATGACGTTGACGTCGGCGGCCTGCCCGCTCACCGATGTGATCGAAGACCAGTCGCGCAGCGCGCTGGTCGGCAGTGGTCTGGTCAACGACCTGCGGATCAACTGGGTGTGGAACCCGCCGTGGGGCCCGGACAAGATCACCGAGGACGGACGGGAACAACTACGCGCCCTCGGCTTCACCGTCTGACCGACTGCGGGCCGCGGTCATCCGCCGTGGCCCGCCGGCTTACTGCCCCCGCACTTGCCGTCGTGGGCCGGTCGCAGATCGATGTTTGTCGCCTGTAGCGTGCCGCTGCCGTCTTTAGTCCCTTGTGCCGTCAGGCATTTGCCTTGCGCGATCGCGCGGACGTCGGCACCGGCTTGCTTGCTGTATCGCGTCTTGTCGGTGACCGTCACCGGCGTCTGCGAGGCGGAGCCGCCGGCGTCGGTGCTCGTGACGGTGATCGTGTTACCAGCGACCGACGCGACGGCGCCCCGCACGGGCGCTCGCTTGGCGGGCGTCGTCGTCGGTGTGCCGGACGGCGCGGGAGTGGTCGAGTCACCAGGGGCGGCTTCCTTACCCTGCGGGCATTTGCCGTCGACGGCGGGACTCACGCGCACGGAGGCCGCGGTGAGCGGCTGGCCGGGCCGCGACTCCTGGTGAGCGGGCCGCACCGTGACGCAACTGCCGGCGGTGACGTCAGACAGCGCGGCCGGGGTGATCTCGGTGACCTTGGTCGACGGCGTGAAAGCCACCGCGGCATTGCCCTTTTCCTGCGTGACCTGGGCGGTGTTTCCCGACACCGATGCGATCAGTCCGCGCACCCGGGCCTGCCCGGTGGTCGGTGGCGTCGTCGTCGCCGCCGGCGACGACGCAGAACTCGTGGTGCCCGGCGAGGAACCGGGGCTTGCCGTGTTCGACGAACCACACGCCGCGACGGATACCGCGGTGACTCCGGTGACCGCAAGCAACGCGAATCGGGTAAGCGTTTGAGAGCTGGCAAACATCAACGTTTCTCCAATCGTGGGATGGTCCCAGCGACCGGGTCTACCGGATCGAGCTGTGCCTGACCTGTGCGAAATCGCTGACAGCGCACTGTGACTTCAATCTCATTGCCAAATACCTTCTCGTATCGGTTTTTTGGCGACGAGTTGTGGGAAGGCGTACGGAGATCGATTCTTTGCCCCCGATTTCTAGGAGCAAGCTTCTTGATGCCCACAGCGATCCCGTTCGAAGCCGTGACTCACCATGCCCTCAACCTCGCGTGGGTAGTCGGTGCCGTGGCTGTCGCCTACGCGCTCGGTCTGGCGTTGTCGTGGCTGTTGCAGCGAATTAAGGGCCGCAGCGCGATCATCGACGACATCGACGTGTTGACCCGGCGGCCGGTGCGCGCGACCCTGATGGTCATCGCCGCCACCACCGCGGTGCACCACACCTCGGCTTCGACAGCGCCGTGGCGCGGCTACGTCGACCATGGGCTGCTCATCGCGCTCACTGCTACCCATACTTGGTTGATCGCCAGCCTGATTTTCGTCGCCGAACGGCGCGCGATCGCTCGTTTCGCCGGCGGCGACATGGACATCGCGGAGGCCGACCGGCATCGGCGCAAGATCCGGACCCAGATCACCTTGTTGCGCCGGTTGGTCGTCGCCCTCGTGGTGGTGCTCGGCCTGGCCGCGGTGCTGATGACCTTCCCGTCGTTCAGCAATATCGGCAAGACGCTGTTCGCTTCGGCCGGTGTGCTGTCGGTGGTGGCGGGTCTGGCCGCCCAGACCTCGCTGGGGGCGATGTTCGCCGGCATCCAGATCGCGTTCTCCGACGCCATCCGCGTCGGCGACGTGGTGGTGCTGGAGGGCGAGTGGGGCCGCATCGAGGAGATCACGCTCACCTACGTCGTCGTGCACCTGTGGGACGAGCGCCGCCTGGTCCTGCCGACCACGTACTTCACCAAGACGCCGTATCAGAACTGGACGCGCAACGCCACGGCGCTGCTGGGCACCGTCGAACTCGACGTCGATTTCAGCGTCCCGCTGGACGTGATGCGCGCTGAGTTGGACCGGCTGCTGCGGTCCAACGAATTGTGGGACGGCCGGGTCGGCGTGCTGCAGGTCACCGATGCGGTGAACGGCTATGTGCGGCTGCGGATGCTGGTCAGCGCCTCGAACGCCGCCGCGTTGTTCGACCTGCGGTGTGATGTGCGCGAGGGCATCGTCAGATGGCTGCAGGGCAGCGAGCCGGGCGCGCTGCCGCGGCGCCGGATCGAGCCCGCGCCCATGCCCGGCGGCAGTTCCGTCGCAGGCGCCACGCACGAGGCAACTCCCCCCGCGGTGTCACGGGCGGATTCCGCTCTCTTCAGCGGCAGTCCGGGTGCCGAACAGCGCGGCCGCGTCTTCGAGGGGCCGGACGCCGAGGACGACCGTGTCGATCGGCAAGAGTTCGCGGCAGCACGTTCACGCGGCGATTAGCCCCGCTGCCGGCGCGGTTGGCGGTCGCCGAATCCGGGTATGCCCGGCTGATCCCGTTCGATTGAGGTGCGGGGTTCCCGGGGGGATGAGTGATCGGCGATGGTCGGCTGGTTGGACGGACTGCAGCGACGGAACCGGGGCGTGAGCGTGGCCGTTTCCGTCATCTACAAATACTTCGATGACCAGGGCGGCTACCTGGCCGCACTGATCACCTATTACGCCTTCGTGTCGCTGTTCCCGATGCTGTTGCTGTTGACTACCGGGCTGGGGGTGGTGCTCGCCGGCCACCCCGATCTGCAAGAGCAGGTGCTACACAGCACGTTGAGCCAATTTCCGGTGATCGGCAGCCAGCTGCATCAGCCCGAGGGGCTCCGCGGGGGCACGCTCGCCGTCGTCGTCGGAATCCTGGCCGCTCTCTATGGTGGACTGGGTGTCGGTCAGGCCGTGCAGAACGCGATGGACTCGGTCTGGGCAGTCCCGAAAAATAAGCGTCCCAATCTAATTCGGTCGCGGGTGCGCAGCTTGCTGTTGTTGTTGGTCCTCGGCTCGGTGGTCATCGCGGCGACCGTCCTGTCCGGGATCGGGCAGACGACCCAGACACTAGGCGTATTCGGAAGGATCGGCGTGGCGCTGGCCACCGTGGCGGTCAACGCGCTGATCTGTCTGGTGGCTTTCCGCGTGACCACCGCACGGGAACTCACTTACCGGCAGGTGCTGCCGGGAGCCGTTGCGGCAGCATTCATTTGGCAGATATTGCAGTGGTTCGGGGCCGGTTATATCCAGCACACGGTCAAGACGGCCAGTGCCACCAACAGCATTTTCGCGTTGGTGTTGGGCTTGCTTGCGTTCCTGTATCTCGTGTCGACGTCGCTGGTGCTCTGTGCCGAGATGAACGTGGTTCTGGTGGACCAGCTGTATCCGCGTGCATTGCTGAGCGCATTCAGCGACGACGCCGAACTCACACCCGCCGATCGCCGGATCTACACCCAGAAGGCGAAAGCCGAACGTGTCAAACGGCTCGAGCGGGTGATTGTCAGGTTCAACGACGTCAACAGAACCGTGACGCCTTAGCACCCGATAAGTCAGAACGCGTCTTCGGAGATGCGCATCACGTCATCGTCGATGGCCTCGATGACGCGGCGCAGCGCGGTCAGTTTCGGCAGCATGTTCTTGGCGAAGAACGCCGAGGTCGCGATCTTCCCCCGGTAGAACGCCGCGTCGCTGTCGGACGGATTGTTGCCCAGCGCCGCATGCGCGACTCCGGCGTGGACCAGCAATCGCCAGCCGATCAGCAGGTCGCCGACCGCGAGCAGGTAGCGCACCGACCCAAGTCCCACCTTGTAAATCTCCGTGGGGTGCTGGGTGGCGGACATCAGGTAGCCGGTCAACGCACCCGTCATCGCCGTGACCTCGTCGAGGGCGGTTTGCAGCGCTTGCGCCTGCGATTTCAGCGCCTCGTCGCAGTTGTCGATCGTCTGACTGATCTGCGCGGTCACAAACTGCAGGGCCTGGCCGTGGTCGCGGACGATCTTGCGGAAAAAGAAGTCCAGCGCCTGAATCGCGGTGGTGCCCTCGTAGAGGGAGTCGATCTTGGAATCGCGGATGTACTGCTCCAGCGGATAGTCCTGCAGGAAGCCCGAGCCGCCCAGTGTCTGCAACGACTCGGTCAGAATCTCGTACGCCCGTTCGGAGCTCACCCCTTTGACGATGGGCAAAAGGAGATCATCGATGCGGTGCGCCTGGTCGTGGTCTGCACCCGAAACCTGTTGTGCCAGAGCATCATCCTGATGCGCGGCGGCATACATATAGAGCGCCCGCAACCCCTCGGCGTAGGCCTTCTGGGTCATCAGGCTACGTCGCACATCGGGATGGTGCAGGATCGTGACCCGCGGCGCGGTCTTGTCCGTCATCTGGGTCATGTCCGCGCCCTGCACCCGCTCCTTGGCATAGGCCAGTGCGTTGAGATAGCCGGTGGAAAGCGTGCCGGCGGCCTTGACGCCGATCGTCATGCGCGCGTGCTCGATCACGGTGAACATCTGCGCGATCCCGTTGTGCACGCCGCCGACCAGGTAGCCCACGGCGGGCACGTCGGTGGCGCCGAACGTCACCTCGCAGGTCGGGGAGGACTTGATACCCATCTTGTGCTCCAGCCCGGTGACGAAAACGCCGTTGCGCGGACCGAGTTCGAACGTGTCGGGGTCGAAAAGGTAATTGGGCACGTAGAACAGGCTCAGCCCCTTGGTGCCCGGACCGGCGCCCTCCGGGCGGGCCAGCACCAGATGAAAGACGTTGTCGGCGGTGTCGCCGACGTCACCTCCGGAGATGAACCGCTTGACGCCCTCGATATGCCAGGTGCCGTCCGGCTGCGCGATGGCCTTGCTGCGACCGGCGCCGACGTCGGAGCCCGCATCGGGTTCGGTGAGCACCATTGTGGCGGCCCAGCCGCGCTCGACTCCCTCTGCCGCCCACCGCTTCTGTTCCTCATCACCCTCGGCGTAAAGCGCTTGCGCCATAAAAGGTCCCAGGCAGAAGAAGCTCGCGGACGGATTGGCGCAGAAGAGCATTTCGTTGACCGCCCACGCCAGCGGCGGCGGCGCCGGCATGCCACCGATGTCTTCGGCCAGGCCGAGCCGCCACCACTCGGCGTCCTTGATGGCTTGCACCGTCTTGGCCAATTCGGGCGCCACGCTGATCGTGTGCGCGTCGGGGTCGAAGACCGGCGGATTACGGTCTGCGAACGCGAAGGTTTCGGCGACCGGGCCTTCTGCCAGGCGGGCGGCTTCGGACAATATGGTCCGGACCGTGTCAGCGTCGAGCTCGCTGTACTGTCCGGTGCCGAGAACAGCGCCCACCTCAAGAACTTCGAAGATATTGAACTCGAGATCACGGACATTGGCGATGTAGTGGCCCAAGACTTCTCCCTCGACCGGTCCGTCCGGCGACGGATCATCAGCCCTAAGTCTGTCCGAGCAGGGAAACCTTCCGCAACCGTAACCTCGGGGCACCGGTCGTTGTCGACCGCAAACGAAAACCCCACTGTTCATTGGGAAGATCGGCGCGCGTCACTCCGCCGCCGCCGCGTCCCGACCGTCGGCTGGCCAATCACTGCTGGCGAGAGCAGGATGGGCTTGCGCCAATGGTCGACATTTGCGGCGGGAACATCGGAGAAGTACGCGGCGTTAGGCAGAATGTGACGACACAGGATCTCACTGCGGAGCAGTTCAACGCGACCATCGAAAACAACGACATCGTGCTGGTTGACTTCTGGGCTTCCTGGTGTGGGCCATGTCGCCAGTTCGGGCCGACTTTCCAGGCGTCGTCGGAAAAACACCCTGACATCGTGCATGCCAAGGTCGATACCGAGGCCCAACAAGAGCTGGCCGCCGCGGCCCAGATTCGGTCCATCCCGACGCTGATGGCCTTCAAGAAGGGCAAGTTGCTGTTCAACCAGCCCGGGGCATTGCCGCCGGCGGCGTTGGAGGATCTGGTGCAGCAAGTCAGGGACTTCGACGTCGACGCGGTTCAAGCAGAGCAAGCCTGACCAGCGCCGCCGAATAGGTCGCTGGCCTCGGTCGCGATACCGTTCACGGGTGAGTTTGGTACTCGTTGAACACCCGCGGCCCGGTGTTGCCTTGATCACCCTCAATCGGCCCGAGCGCATGAATTCCATGGCGTTCGACGTCATGGTGCCGTTGAAAGAGGCCCTGGAACAGGTCACCTACGACAACTCCGTGCGAGTCGTCGTACTGACCGGGGCGGGTCGGGGGTTCTCCTCCGGTGCTGATCACAAATCTGCGGGCACCGTGCCGAACGTGGATGGGCTCACGCGCCCTACGTACGCACTGCGTTCGATGGAGATTCTCGACGACGTCATCCTGATGCTGCGGCGCCTGCATCAGCCGGTCATCGCCGCGGTCAACGGCGCGGCGATCGGCGGTGGGTTGTGCCTGGCGCTTGCCGCCGACATCCGGGTGGCCTCCACCAACGCCTATTTCCGGGCTGCCGGCATCAACAACGGGTTGACCGCCAGCGAACTGGGTCTGTCCTACCTGCTGCCGAGGGCCATCGGAGCGTCGCGGGCCTTCGAGATCATGCTGACCGGCCGCGACGTCACCGCCGAGGAGGCCGAGCGCATCGGGCTGGTGTCATGTCAGGTCCCCGAGGGTCAATTGCTGGACACCTGCTATGCGATCGCCGCGCGGATAGCCGCGTTCTCCCGGCCCGGAGTCGAGTTGACCAAACGCACACTCTGGACTGGACTGGACGCCGGTAGTCTGGAAGGGCACATGCAAGCCGAAGGCTTGGGACAGCTTTTCGTCCGACTGCTCACCGCCAACTTCGAAGAAGCGGTTGCTGCGCGCGCGGAACGGCGGCCCGCGGTGTTCACCGACGACAAATAGCTTGTAAAGAGGAGAGCGATCGTGATCACGGCTACGGGCCTTGAGGTCCGCGCTGGTGCGCGCATCTTGCTCTCACCCGACGGCCCCGATCTCCGGATTCAGCCCGGCGACCGCATCGGGCTGGTCGGCCGTAATGGCGCGGGCAAGACCACAACCCTGCGCATCCTGGCGGGGGAGAGCGAACCGTATGCCGGGGCGGTGACCCGGATCGGCGAAATCGGTTATCTGCCACAGGATCCCAAAGAGGGCGATCTCGACGTGCTGGCCCGCGACCGGGTGCTGTCGGCCCGCGGATTGGACGTCCTGCTCACCGATTTGGAGAAGCAGCAGGCGTTGATGGCCGAGGTCGCCGACGATGAGGCACGCGACCGCGCCATCCGTCGTTACGGCCAACTGGAGGAGCGATTCGTCGCGTTGGGCGGCTACGGCGCCGAAAGCGAAGCCGGCCGGATCTGCGCGAGTCTCGGCTTGCCGGAACGGGTCATGACGCAGCAACTGTGCACCCTGTCCGGCGGACAGCGTCGCCGGGTGGAGCTGTCGCGAATCCTGTTCGCCGCCTCCGATACCGGTGCGGGTTCGTCGACCACGCTGCTGCTCGACGAACCGACCAACCACCTTGACGCGGACTCGCTTGGCTGGCTGCGCGACTTCTTGCGGTCGCACAACGGTGGCCTGGTGGTCATCAGCCACAACGTCGAGTTGCTCGCCGACGTCGTCAACCGGGTGTGGTTTCTCGACGCCGTGCGCGGCGAGGTCGACGTCTACAACATGACGTGGCAGAAGTATCTCGACGCCCGGGCCACCGACGAACAGCGCCGCCGCCGGGAACGCGCGAATGCCGAACGCAAGGCCACCGCGCTGCGCTCACAGGCCGCCAAGCTGGGCGCGAAGGCCACCAAAGCTGTTGCAGCCCAAAACATGTTGCGGCGCGCCGATCGGATGATGGCCGCGCTCGACGAGGAACGGGTCGCAGACAGGGTGGCCCGGATCAAGTTTCCGACCCCGGCCGCGTGCGGCCGCACCCCGCTGGTGGCCAAGGGGCTGAGCAAGTCCTACGGCTCGCTCGAAGTGTTCACCGGGGTCGACCTGGCGATAGACCGGGGTTCCCGAGTGGTGGTGCTGGGGCTCAATGGCGCGGGCAAGACGACGCTGCTACGGCTGCTGGCCGGTGCCGAGACGCCCGACACCGGCGGGCTGGAGCCCGGACACGGTTTGCGCACGGGCTATTTCGCGCAGGAGCACGACACCATCGACAATGACGCCACGGTGTGGGAGAACATCCGCCACGCCGCACCCGAGTCTGGCGAGCAAGACCTCCGCGGCCTGCTGGGAGCGTTCATGTTCAGCGGCGCGCAGCTCGACCAGCCGGCCGGCACCCTGTCCGGCGGCGAGAAGACGCGGCTCGCCCTGGCCGGTTTGGTGGCATCCACGGCGAACGTGTTGCTGCTCGACGAGCCGACCAACAACCTCGATCCCGCGTCACGCGAACAGGTGCTCGACGCGCTGCGCAGCTATCAGGGCGCGGTGGTTCTGGTCACTCACGACCCGGGCGCGGCGGAGGCCCTGGACCCGCAACGCGTCGTCCTGCTGCCCGACGGAACCGAGGATTATTGGTCCGAGGAATACCGGGATCTGATCGAGCTCGCCTGAGTCTTGTCAAGTCACGGCACGCGAATTCGGCGAAATTGACCCGCGTTTGGGGGCGGGTTCTTACTCTTGGTGCTTGGGTTTGAGTTTCAAGCGTGGAGGGGTCAGTGCCAAAGTCGAAAGAGATGCGCGCCGAGCTGTTGGACGAGCTGCGCAATGCCTACGAAGGCGGAGCGAGTATTCGCACGCTCGTTGCCAATACCGGCAGGTCGTACGGGTCGATTCACAGCATGCTGCGTGAGTCGGGTACCACGATGCGCAGCCGGGGCGGCCCCAACCATACGTCTCGCCACCGCTAGAAGCGCACTCGGGCCGCGACTCACCCCCCGGGCCGCTACGTCCCAGAGTCGTTGCGGCGCACCGAGTTCTCCACCAGGTCGAGGACGGCGGCCAGCCGCTGCGGATCTTCCCCCGAAGCCAGCCGGGCCACCAATCCGTCCAGGACCAGTTCCAGATAGCACTGCAACACGTCACCGGGCACGTCGTCGCGCACCCGTTGCGCCTCCTTCTGGCGCTGCAGCCGACCGTGTGTCGCCGCTGCCAGTTCCGCGGAACGCTCCGACCATCCGCGGCTGAACGCGGGGTCGTTGCGTAGCTTGCGCGCGATCTCCAATCGGGTGGCCAACCAGTCGAACTGGTCGGGCGCGGCGAGCATGTCGCGCATCACCTGGATGAGACCCTCGCGCGAGGCAACGTCGGCCATCCGCTCGGCGTCCTCGTGCGCGAGCGCGAAAAACAGCGCGTCCTTGTCCCGGAAGTGGTGGAAGATCGCACCACGCGACATCCCGATCGACTGCTCGAGTCGCCGAACGGTGGCTCTGTCATAGCCGTGTTGGGCGAAGCAACGACGAGCGCCGTCAAGGATCTGGCGGCGCCGAGCCGCCAGATGGTCCTCGCTGACTTTGGGCACGGGAGCCGACTCAGGTCTTCGGGTGTCGGCCCGCTGCACCCGGCTCCGCCGCGCTTGCGATCGCCACGGCCGCGCTTGCGATCGTCACTAGCCGGACTTGAGCATGTTGCGCAGCACGTACTGCAGAATGCCGCCGTTGCGGTAGTAATCGGCTTCACCGGGGGTGTCGATGCGCACCACCGCGTCGAACTCTGTGACCTTTCCGGCGGCGTCACCACCGGAGTCCTTGGTGGCCTTGACGTGCACCGTCTTCGGCGTCTTGCCGTCGTTGAGCGCCTCGATTCCGGTGATGTCGAACGTCTCGGTGCCGTCCAGTCCCAGCGAGTCCGCGGACTCCCCTTCGGGGAATTGCAGCGGGATCACACCCATCCCGATCAGGTTGGAGCGGTGGATGCGCTCGAACGACTCGGTGATCACCGCCCGCACGCCCAGCAGCGCCGTGCCCTTGGCCGCCCAGTCCCGCGACGAACCGGAGCCGTACTCCTTGCCGCCCAGCACCACCAGCGGAATGTTTTCTGCCGCATAGTTTTGCGCCGCGTCGTAGATGAACGCCTGTGGCCCGCCATCTTGGGTGAAGTCGCGGGTGTAGCCACCGGACACGTCGTCGAGCAGCTGGTTACGCAAGCGGATGTTGGCGAACGTGCCGCGAATCATGACCTCGTGATTGCCGCGGCGCGATCCGAACGAGTTGTAGTCCGCGCGCTCGACACCGTGCTCGTCGAGGTACTGGGCGGCCGGTGTGCCCGGCTTGATGCTGCTCGCGGGGGAGATGTGGTCGGTGGTCACCGAATCGCCGAGCAGTGCCAGCACCCGCGCTCCACTGATGTCCTTGACCGGCTCCGGTTCGGCGGACATCCCCTCGAAGTACGGTGGCTTCCGCACATACGTCGAGCCCTCGGCCCATTCAAAGGTGTTGCCGCTCGGGGTCGGTAGATTCCGCCAGCGCTCATCGCCTTTGAAGACGTCGCCGTAGTTCTTGACGAACATCTCCTGGCTGATCGCCGCGGCGATGGTGTCGGAAACGTCCTGCTGCGACGGCCAGATGTCTTTGAGGAAAACGTCGTTGCCTTCTTTGTCCTTGCCGAGTGCCTGGGATTCAAAGTCGAAATCCATGCTGCCGGCCAACGCGTAGGCGACGACCAGCGGTGGCGACGCCAGGTAGTTCATCTTGACGTCGGGGTTGATCCGGCCCTCGAAGTTCCGGTTGCCGGACAGCACGGCCGCCACCGAAAGATCGTTGTCGTTGATCGCCTTTGAGATTTCCTCGGGCAGCGGGCCCGAGTTGCCGATGCATGTGGTGCAGCCGTAGCCGACCAGATAGAAACCGAGCTTCTCCAGATACGGCCAGAGGCCGGCCTTGTCGTAGTAATCGTTGACCACCTGCGAGCCCGGCGCCATCGTGGTCTTCACCCACGGCTTGGATGCCAGTCCTTTCTCGACGGCGTTGCGGGCCAGCAACGCGGCGCCCAGCATCACCTCGGGGTTGGAGGTGTTGGTGCACGACGTGATCGCGGCGATCACCACCGCGCCGTGGTCGAGCACGAAGTCGCCGTACGCCTCCGTCTTCACCGACACCGGGTTGCTCACCCGGCCCTTCGAGTACGCGGCGGCCGACTGCACCGGAGCGCGGTCGTCGGCGTGGCCGTTGGCCACCTGCCCCGGGTCGCTGGCCGGGAACGTCTCGTCGAGCTCCTCGTCAAGCTTCGAGTACTCGTTCTTGTCGGGGTCGTCGCCGACGTAGCTGGGAATGGTCTTGCGGAACGTGGACTTGGCCTCGGACAACACGATTCGGTCCTGCGGCCGCTTCGGGCCCGCGATGGAGGGCACCACGTCGGACAGGTCCAGTTCCAGATATTCCGAAAATGCGGGCTCGTGCTCGGGCTCGTGCCACAGGCCCTGTTCCTTGGCGTAGGCCTCGACCAGCGCCAGCTGCTCGGGCTTGCGGCCGGTGAACTCCAGGTACTTGATGGTCTCTTCGTCGATCGGGAAAATCGCTGCGGTGGAACCGAATTCGGGGCTCATGTTGCCCAGGGTGGCGCGGTTGGCCAACGGCACCTCGGCTACGCCCTTGCCGTAGAACTCGACGAACTTGCCGACTACGCCGTGCTTGCGCAGCATCTCGGTGACCGTCAGCACAACGTCGGTGGCCGTGACGCCGGCCTGAATCTCGCCGGTCAGCTTGAAACCGACGACCCGGGGGATGAGCATCGATACCGGCTGGCCGAGCATCGCGGCCTCGGCCTCGATACCACCGACGCCCCAGCCCAGCACGCCGAGCCCGTTGACCATCGTCGTATGTGAGTCGGTGCCCACACAGGTGTCGGGGTAGGCCACGCCGTTGCGCTCCATCACCACGCTGGCCAGGTATTCGATGTTGACCTGATGCACGATGCCGGTGCCCGGAGGCACCACCTTGAAGTCGTCGAACGCGCCTTGGCCCCAGCGCAGGAACTGGTAGCGCTCGCCGTTGCGCTGGTATTCGATCTCGACGTTGCGCTCGAACGCGTCGGCGGTGCCGAACAGGTCGGCGATCACCGAGTGGTCGATCACCAGGTCGGCCGGCGCCAGCGGGTTGACCTTCTCCGCGTCGCCGCCCAGGTCGCCGATCGCCTCGCGCATGGTGGCCAGGTCGACGATGCACGGAACGCCGGTGAAGTCCTGCATCACGACCCGGGCGGGCGTGTACTGAATCTCAATGCTGGGTTCCGCCTTCGGATCCCAGTTCGCGATCGCCTCGATGTGGTCCTTGGTGATGTTGGCGCCGTCTTCGTTGCGCAGCAGGTTCTCGGCAAGAACCTTGAGGCTGTACGGAAGCTTCTCGGTATTGGGAACGGCGTCGAGACGATAGATCTGGTAACTCTGCTCGCCGACCGTCAGGGTGTCGCGGGCTCCGAACGAGTTCACAGATTCTTGGCTAGTCACATCAACTCCCTGGGATTAAGTTCTTCCGCCGACGGGGCTGTGTCGGTGGTTCGTCCAAACGATCGTGCCAACTTTAACAGTACGCTTGTCCTGTATAAAGCAGCACTCCAATTTCAGTGTTGTCGGGTCGGGGCCGGGTTGAAACCCCTTTTGCCGACTGTTCGCGTACGGTGCCTGTAGCGCTGGGCTGTTTCGAGGGCAGGAGGGCACCATGACCGGGCACGACGCTTTTGTCCAGACCCCTTCCTTCTTGCCCCCGTTCCTGCCCGCCTACATCCCGCAGGACGTCGACATGGCGGCGGTCAAGGCGCAGGTTGCCGCGTCCGGGGTCAGCGCGCCACCGGACGCGGTGCCGGGCCTACTCGACGTGGTCAACCAGGCCCACGGGGCGGGCATCAATCTCAAAATCGTGTTGCTCGACCACAATCCGCCGAACGACACTCCATTGCGCGATATCTCCACCGTGGTGGGTGCGGACTATCACGACGCCACCGTCCTGACGCTCAGCCCGAATTACGTCGGCACCTACAGCACGCAGTTTCCGCGCGTCACGCTCGAGGCCGGCGAAGACATCGCCAAAACCGGCAACCCGGTGGTCTCGGCGCAGCACTTTCTGCACGAGTTGGAAACCCCCGAGTTTCCCTGGACCGGGCTGACGATTTTCTTGCTTGTCGGCGTGTTCGCCGCGGCCGTCGGCACCCGGTTCGCGCAGCTGCGCAGCAGGCGGCCAGCAACCCCAGCGGAGACCAAAGAAACCCAATCGGACGAGCCCACTCAGGGCTTCTAACCACGCACGTCCGGCGCTGGGTGTCCCGGGAGGGACAATCCTCGAGACGGTCCACGGCAAATCGCGTAGGTCACCGTTCGGTCACAGTAAACGCACGTAGAGGGTTGCGATTTGTGACGAGCATTTCTTCGGCGAGCGGTGTGACGTACGGTGCAAATGATGCTCGTGTTGTCTTCGGCGCTTATAGAGAAAATTGGGGTTGGCGCCGCCATCCGCGTTAAGCCCAAGGGGAGCTAAGTCGAATGAGACGCACACGCCGGGGCTCTGCTGCGCGGCCGGTCGCCAGGTTAATCCGTCCGTTGATTCCGACGGTCCTGAGCGTGGCGATGCTCGTCACCACACCGGGTCTGGCGCAGGGTGATCCGAACGCCGACACTCTCGGCGCGCTGATCGCCAACGTCGCCAAGGCCAACCAGCGCCTGGAAGACCTGAGCGCAGAAATCCAGTCGGAGCAAGAGGCCGTCAACAAGGCCCTCGTCGATGTCGAGACCGCACGGGACAACGTGACCGCGGCCGAGCACGACGTGGAGGTCAGCCAGCAATCGGTCAAGGATGCCAACGCGGCAATCGCTGCGGCCCAACGTCGTTTCGACACTTTCGCGGCAGCCACCTATATGAACGGTCCGTCGGGCAGCTACCTGACCGCGAGCAGTCCCGAGGACATCATCGCCACCGAGAGCGCCTCGAGGACCCTGGCGACGAGTTCCCAGACGGTGATGGCCAACCTGCAGCGGGCCCGGACCGAACAGGTCAACAAGGAATCCGCCGCGCGGCTGGCCAAGCAGAAAGCTGAAAAGGCCGCTGCCGACGCGAAATCCAGCCAGGATGCCGCGGTCGCCGCGCTGACCGAGTCGAAGCACAAGTTCGACGATCAGCGTGAGCAGATCACTCGCCTGGCTGCCGAGCGTGACGAGGCCCAGGCGAAACTTCAGCAGGCCCAACTCGCGTCCGCGTATTGGTCCACCGGTGCGGACGGGCCCGGTGCGCCCACGTCGGGCGACCGGTGGGATCCGGGAGCACCGGCCGGGACACCCCCGTCCGGGGGCAGGCATTGGGACGGTTGGGATCCCACGCTGCCCGCGGTGCCCAGCGCCAACGTGCCGGGCGACCCGGTCGCGGTGATCAACCAGGTGCTGGGGATCTCGGCCACCTCGACGCAGGTCACCGCGCAAATGGGGAAGGGCTTCCTGCAGTCGATCGGCATCCTCAAGCCCGACGACACCGGGATCACCAACGCCACACCGGGTGGAGTCGGGGGACGCATTCCACGGGTCTACGGTCGGCAGGCCTCCGAATACGTAATCCGTCGCGGCATGTCGCAGATCGGCGTGCCCTACTCCTGGGGCGGTGGCAACGCGGCCGGCCCCAGTAAAGGAATCGACTCCGGCGCCGGGATCACCGGCTTCGACTGTTCGGGGCTGGTCTTGTACTCGTTCGCCGGGGTGGGCATCAAGCTGCCGCACTACTCGGGTTCGCAGTACGGCCTGGGCCGCAAGATCCCGTCCGCTCAGATGCGCCGCGGCGACGTCATCTTCTACGGGCCCGGTGGTAGCCAGCACGTGACGATCTATCTCGGCCAAGGCCAGATGCTCGAGGCCCCCGACATCGGTTTGAAGGTGCGCGTTGCGCCCGTGCGCACCAGCGGCATGACGCCCTATGTGATCCGCTACATCGACTACTAACGAGGAGCTATGCGGCAGAAGCGTTTTCGCTTGATCAACCTGGCCTGGGTCACCGCCATGGTGACCGGGCTGATGTTGTCTGTCGCCGCACCGGCTCCGCTGGCCAGGGCCGACCCCGGCGCCTGGGATCCGACGCTGCCCGCGACCATCAGTGCCGGCGCTCCCGGCGACCCGCTGGCCATGGCCAACGCCTCGCTGCAGGCCACCGCCCAGGCCACCCAGACCACGATGGACCTGGGCAAGCAATTTCTGAGCGGGCTCGGGATCAACCTCGGCGGCGATGCGCCCGCCGCCGCTGCCACGCCCAGTAATCCGGGCGCCAAGATTCCGCGGGCGAACGGCCGGCAGGCCATCGAGTACGTGATCCGCCGGATGGGCTCCCAGATGGGCGTGCCGTATTCGTGGGGCGGCGGTTCGCTGCAGGGTCCGAGCAAGGGCATCGACGACGGCGCCAACATCACCGGCTTCGACTGCTCGGGCCTCATGCGGTACGGGTTCGCCGGTGTCGGCGTGCTGATCCCGCGATTCTCCGGTGACCAGTACAACGCCGGCCGCCACATTCCTCCCGGCGAGGCCAGGCGCGGCGACCTGATCTTTTACGGTCCGAACGGCGGCCAGCACGTGACCATGTATCTGGGCAACGGCCAGATGCTGGAGGCCTCCGGAAGCGCGGGCAAAGTGACCGTGAGCCCCGTGCGCAAGCCCGGCATGACGCCGTTCCTGACTAGGATCATCGAGTACTGATCCCGGTGTGTCGTCGGGGTCGCCTCCAGGACCTGGCGGGTTTGGATTTGTTCGTCAGCCAAGCGCGGCGTCGACGGAATCCCAGGGGCCTGGAATAGTTGGACGAGGGCACGTCGCTGCCCCACGGCATTCGTCGTGATGGCAGTAGTGTCCGATTGAGCTGTGTCGGTTAAGCCGAGAAGAGGATGTACATGACAGCAGCAGGTGGGCCGCCCCCGGGCGCCAGTGGTTACTCGGCCCCGGGCGGGCAGGCTGGTCCCGGAGCCCATGCGGCGCCATCCGGGGGTGCCGACGGATTGGCTGCCGAGGTACACACCCTGGAACGGGCCATCTTCGAGGTCAAGCGGATCATCGTCGGCCAGGACCAGCTCGTGGAGCGGATGTTGGTCGGCCTGCTGTCCAAGGGGCACGTGCTGCTCGAGGGTGTCCCCGGCGTCGCCAAGACGCTGGCCGTCGAAACGTTCGCGAAGGTGGTCGGCGGTACGTTCGCGCGTATCCAGTTCACGCCCGACCTGGTGCCCACCGACATCATCGGTACCCGCATCTACCGGCAGGGCAAGGAAGAGTTCGACACCGAGCTCGGCCCGGTCGTGGTCAACTTCCTGCTCGCCGACGAGATCAACCGTGCGCCCGCCAAGGTGCAGTCGGCGTTGCTCGAAGTCATGGCGGAACGTCAGGTGTCGATCGGTGGCAAGCGATTCCCGCTGCCCAACCCGTTCCTGGTGATGGCGACGCAGAACCCGATCGAGCACGAGGGTGTGTATCAGCTGCCCGAGGCGCAGCGCGACCGCTTCCTGTTCAAGATCAACGTCGGTTACCCCTCGCCCGAGGAAGAGCGCGAAATCATCTACCGGATGGGCGTCAAACCACCGCAGCCCAAGCAGATCCTGGACACCGGTGACCTGCTGCGGCTGCAGGACCTCGCCGCCAACAACTTCGTGCACCACGCGCTGGTCGACTATGTGGTGCGCGTCGTCACCGCCACCCGTCATCCCGAACAGCTCGGCATGAACGACGTGAAGACCTGGATCTCGTTCGGCGCCTCCCCGCGTGCGTCGTTGGGCATCATCGCCGCCTCGCGTTCGCTGGCCCTGGTCCGCGGTCGCGACTACGTGATCCCGCAGGACGTCGTCGAGGTCATCCCCGACGTGCTGCGCCACCGGTTGGTGCTGACCTACGACGCGCTGGCCGACGAGATCTCGCCCGAGATCGTCATCAACAGGGTCCTGCAGACCGTTTCCCTTCCCCAAGTGAATGCCGTTCCGCAGCAAGGGCATTCGGTACCGCCGGTGATGCAGGCTGCGGGCGCGGCTAGCAATCGGTGACCGATCCGAAATCCGCCGCGAAGCCCGCGGCTCTACATCCGCCGTCGTTTCAGCGCGGGCAGATCGATGACCCGAAATTGTCGGCGGCGCTGCGCACGCTCGAGCTCACCGTCCGGCGCAAGCTCGACGGCGTCCTGCACGGCGACCATCTCGGCTTGATCCCCGGGCCGGGTTCGGAGCCGGGGGAGTCGCGCGAGTATCAGCCCGGCGACGACGTCCGGCGGATGGACTGGGCGGTCACCGCGCGCACGACTCATCCGCATGTTCGGCAGATGATCGCCGACCGCGAGCTGGAGACCTGGATGGTCGTCGACATGTCGGCCAGCCTCGACTTCGGCACCACGGTCTGCGAAAAGCGCGACCTGGCGGTGGCCGCAGCGGCCGCGATCACCTTCCTCAACAGCGGTGGCGGCAATCGGCTCGGCGCGCTGGTTACCAACGGGGCGACGACGGTTCGGATTCCGGCGCGGTCCGGGCGCCAACACGAGCAGACGCTGCTGCGCACGATCGCGACCATGCCCAAGGCGCCGGTCGGGGTGCGCGGCGACCTGGCGCTTGCGATCGACGCCCTGCGCCGGCCGGAGCGCCGCCGGGGGATGGCCGTGATCATCAGTGACTTCCTCGGGCCGATCAACTGGATGCGCCCGCTGCGCGCGATCGCGGCCCGCCACGAGTTGCTGGCCATCGAGGTGCTCGATCCGCGCGACGTCGAACTGCCCGACGTGGGCGACGTCGTGCTGCAGGACGCCGAAACCGGCGTGACGCGCGAGTTCACCGTCGATGCGCAACTGCGAGACGACTTCGCCAAGGCGGCCGCGGCGCATCGCGCCGATGTGGCCCGAACGATTCGCGGTTGTGGCGCACCGGTTTTGACGCTGCGCACCGACCGCGACTGGATCGCCGACATCGTCCGATTCGTGGAGTCCCGCCGGCGCGGGGCTATGGCGGGGCGCCAGTGACTCGCGCTTTTCGCAAGGCGGTCATGCACGGCAAGACGGGTCTGTTATGACAATGCCTTTGCTCGGCGCGATGTCGCTTTCCGGGTTCGCTCACGCGTGGTTCTTTCTGTTCCTCCTCGTCGTTGTCGGCTTGGCCGTGCTGTACGTGCTGATGCAGTTGGCCCGCCAGCGGCGCATGCTGCGGTTCGCCAACATGGAGCTGCTGGAAAGCGTGGCCCCCAAGCGGCCCGCCAAATGGCGGCATCTGCCGGCGATCCTGCTGGTGGCTTCGCTGGTGCTGCTCACCGTCGCGATGGCGGGTCCGACCAACGACGTCCGGATTCCCCGCAACCGCGCGGTGGTGATGTTGGTGATCGACGTCTCGCAGTCGATGCGTGCCACCGACGTCGAACCCAACCGGATGGCCGCCGCGCAGGAAGCGGCAAAGCAGTTCGCCGAGGAGCTCACTCCGGGCATCAACCTGGGGCTGATCGCCTATGCGGGAACCGCGACGGTGCTGGTGTCGCCGACCACCAATCGTGACGCGACCAAAATCGCCCTGGACAAGCTGCAGTTCGCCGACCGCACCGCGACCGGGGAGGGGATCTTCACCGCGCTGCAGGCCATCGCCACGGTCGGCGCCGTCATCGGCGGCGGCGACAAGCCACCCCCGGCGCGCATCGTGTTGTTCTCCGACGGCAAGGAGACGATGCCGACCAATCCGGACAATCCCAAGGGCGCCTATACCGCCGCGCGCACCGCCAAAGACCAGGGCGTGCCGATCTCGACCATCTCGTTCGGCACCCCGTACGGCTTCGTCGAGATCAACGACCAGCGCCAGCCGGTGCCGGTCGACGACGAGACGATGAGGAAGGTCGCGCAGCTCTCGGGCGGGAGTTTCTACAACGCGGCGACCCTGCAGGAGCTCAAGGCGGTCTACGCGTCGCTGCAGCAGCAGATCGGCTACGAGACGATCAAGGGCGACGCCAGCGTGGGCTGGCTGCGGCTCGGTGCGCTGGTTTTGGCGCTGGCAGCGCTGGCGGCGCTGCTGATCAACCGGCGCTTGCCGACCTGACCGCCCTTTTCCCGCGAACCGGAACGCCGTTCGCCTTCGCCTTCGCCTTCGCCTTCGCCTTCGCCTTCGCCGCGAGCGTGCACGCCGTTCGTCGCGAGCGTAACGGCACGGCCATTTCGGGCCGGATTTTTCGCGCCGGCGTTACGCTCGCGAACCCGGGAAGCCTGCGGCCCGGCGCGCTCGCGCTTCCCGCACTCGGTGGACGATGTCCGCGGGGTGGTCCTCGGTGACGACCCGGACCACGATCCACCCCATACGCTCCAACGTTTCCAGGCGTCGGATGTCCTTGACGTATTGCGTACGGCTGGACAGATGATGATCGCCGTCATACTCGACGGCCACCTTGATGTCTTCCCAACCCATATCCAAATACGCTTCGGCCCAACCCCATTCGTTGCGGACTGCGATCTGAGTCTGCGGACGCGGTAACCCGGCGCGGATCAATAGCAGGCGCAGCCAGGTTTCCTTGGGCGATTGCGCACCGCCGTCGACGAGTTCGAGCGCGGCTCGAGCGCCTTTCATGCCACGGCGGCCCCGGTAACGGTCGATCAGCAAATCAACGTCGGCCGGCTTCAACTCAGTTGCCCGCGCGAGTGCATCGACCGCCGCCACTGCGACGCCTTTGGGATAGTGACGTGCCAGGTCGAGGGCCGTCCGCGCAGGCGTAGTAACGCGCATACCGTCGACGATGACGATTTCGTCGGCCTCGATGTGCTCTTCCCACACCTGCACGCCGGCTGCCGGGCGGCGATTTGTGTCGATGATCGCGGACGGTAACGCCGGATCGATCCACTTTGCGCCATGCAAAGCGGATGCAGAGAAGCCGGCCAGGATGCCGCGCCGACGGGATCGAAGCCAACATGCTTTTGCCCGCAACATCGGGCTCAACTCCGTGCCTCTTGCGATGTACACGTCCCGATGCACCGCGACATACCGACTGCGCAGGTGGTACCGGGTCAATTCGCCCGCGGCCAGGGCAGCACTGCCTAGAAATGGCTCCGCCATGGCCGAAGTGTGCCGACAACCACCGACACCCCGGCGCGGGGGTAACGTCACGACCACTTTGAGTCCAGTTTTTTCACCTTGGCGTTACGCGCGCGGCGCAAGAAGGGGCAGATTGCAGTCCCGCGGCAGCGAGACGATAAGTTGGCCGGGTGACTGACGCAGCCACCGAGCTCGCCGCCCACAGCGGCAAACCCGCATTCGTATCCCGTTCAGTGCTGGTCACCGGCGGAAATCGGGGGATCGGGCTGGCGATCGCGCAGCGGCTGGCCGCCGACGGCCACAAGGTGGCCGTCACGCACCGCGGATCCGGGGCGCCCGAGGGGCTGTTCGGCGTCGTGTGCGATGTCACCGACAACGAGGCCGTCGATCGCGCCTTCAAGGAGGTCGAGGAGCACCAGGGTCCCGTCGAGGTGCTGGTGTCCAATGCCGGCATTTCCGCGGATGCGTTCCTCATCCGGATGACCGAGGAGCGGTTCGAGAAGGTCATCAACGCCAACCTCACCGGGGCGTTCCGGGTGGCTCAGCGGGCGTCGCGCAGCATGCAGCGCAAGCGGTTCGGCCGGATCATCTTCATCGGCTCGGTCTCCGGCAGCTGGGGTATCGGCAACCAGGCCAACTATGCGGCCGCCAAGGCCGGGCTGGTCGGCATGGCCCGCTCGATCTCCCGGGAGCTGTCCAAGGCCGGCGTCACCGCGAACGTCGTCGCCCCCGGCTATATCGACACCGAGATGACCCGCGCGCTGGATGAGCGGATCCAGGAGGGTGCCCTGGAATTCATTCCGGCCAAGCGGGTCGGTACGGCCGAAGAGGTGGCCGGTGCGGTGAGCTTCCTGGCGTCCGAGGACGCCAGCTATATCGCCGGTGCGGTCATCCCGGTCGACGGCGGCATGGGTATGGGCCATTAACTAGACCAGCCGAAACCACAAGATTAGGACGGACATGGCAGGACTGCTCGAAGGCAAACGGATCCTGGTCACCGGGATCATCACCGATTCCTCGATCGCGTTTCACATCGCGAAGGTGGCACAGGAGGCCGGGGCGCAGTTGGTGCTGACCGGATTCGACCGGTTGCGGCTGATCCAGCGCATCGCCGATCGGCTGCCGGAGAAGGCCCCGCTGATCGAACTCGACGTGCAGAACGAGGAACACCTGAACTCGCTGGCGGACCGGATCAGCGCCGAGATCGGCGAGGGCAACAAACTCGACGGCGTCGTGCACTCGATCGGGTTCATGCCCCAGACGGGGATGGGCATCAACCCGTTCTTCGACGCGCCGTACGAAGATGTGGCCAAAGGCATCCACATTTCGGCGTACTCGTACGCTTCGCTGGCCAAAGCGGTACTGCCGATTATGAATTCCGGTGGCTCCATCGTCGGCATGGATTTCGACCCGACCCGTGCCATGCCGGCATACAACTGGATGACGGTCGCCAAGAGCGCGCTGGAGTCGGTCAACCGTTTCGTGGCGCGCGAGGCCGGTAAGTCTGGTGTGCGTTCGAATCTCGTTGCCGCTGGGCCGATCCGGACGCTCGCGATGAGCGCGATCGTCGGTGGCGCGCTCGGCGAGGAAGCCGGCGCCCAGATGCAGCTGCTCGAGGAGGGCTGGGACCAGCGTGCTCCGATCGGCTGGAACATGAAGGACCCCACCCCGGTCGCCAAGACGGTGTGCGCGCTGCTCTCGGAGTGGCTGCCCGCGACCACCGGCACCATCATCTACGCCGACGGCGGCGCCAGCACCCAATTGCTATAGGCAGCAATGGATTTCGATGCCGTCCTGTTGCTGTCCTTCGGTGGACCGGAGGGTCCTGAGCAGGTACGGCCGTTCCTGGAGAACGTCACCCGAGGCCGCAATGTGCCGCCGGAACGGCTGGACGATGTCGCGGGGCACTACCTGCATTTCGGCGGCGTCTCGCCGATCAACGGCATCAACCGCGCGCTGATCGCGCAGCTGGAAGCCGAGTTCGGCGACCGTGGTCTGGATCTGCCGGTGTATTTCGGGAATCGGAACTGGGATCCGTATGTCGAAGAAGCGGTTACGACTATGCGCGACGACGGTATCCGTCGCGCTGCGGTGTTCACCACGTCGGCCTGGAGCGGTTATTCGAGCTGTACCCAGTATGTCGAAGACATCGCCCGCGCCCGCCGGGCAGCAGGGTCCGATGCGCCCGAATTAGTCAAGCTGCGAACCTATTTCGACCATCCGCTTTTCGTGGAGATGTTCGCCGATGCCATCTCGGCGGCCGCCGAGGCGTTGCCGGCCGAACTGCGCGGGGACGCTCGTCTGGTGTTTACCGCGCATTCGATTCCGGTGGCCGCCGACCAGCGATGCGGCCCGCAGCTCTACAGCCGCCAAGTCGCTTACGCCGCAAGGCTGGTGGCGGCGGCCGCCGGATACCGCGATTACGACCTGGTCTGGCAGTCCCGCTCGGGTCCGCCGCAGGTGCCGTGGTTGGAACCCGATGTCGCCGACCATCTCACGACGCTGGCCGCCGCGGGCACGAAGGCCGTCATTGTCTGCCCCGTCGGATTCGTCGCCGACCATATCGAGGTGGTGTGGGATCTCGACGAAGAATTGCGATCACAAGCACACGCCGCGGGAGTGGCGTTCGCCCGAGCTACCACGCCGAACGCGGATCCGCGATTCGCGAGGCTGGCCGCGGATTTGATCGACGAACTCCGCTACGCTCGCGGGCCGGTCCGCACCAGTGGTACCGATCCGGTGCCGGGCTGCCTTGCCAGCGTCAACGGCACGGCATGCTGTCCGCCGCATTGCGTTGCGCGAGAAGACGGTTAGTCGGCCCAGGCCGAGTGCAGGATCGCGTCAACCGCGGCCATTCGCGCCGAACGTACCACCGCGTTGAGCGGTCGCAGCGCGTTGCCGGCTATCTGCGCCTCTGACGATGATTGGGTGCCGATTGGTTCCAGCCCCGACACGACGCGGGCCGCGAAGCGATCCGCGGTGGGGGCACCGCCCCCGTGCGCGGAAGGATCGGAGGCCGGACTGAGCCCGGCGCTGACCGCGATGATCGCGTCGACGTGCGCTGCGTTCTCCAGCACCCGCAATGCACGCGATGGTGCATGGTCGGGAACCCGGTGTTGCCGTGCGGATTCCAGTAACTGCTCGACAAGTCCCCGCGGATCGTCGATGTCGCTGGACGAGCCCAGCCCGATGGCGCCGAGCGCGTCGGCGGCCGAACGCACGGCCGAGCGCAGCGCGTATTCGGCGTCGCCCAGCTCGTGGTGATCGAACATCGGTGCGCCGGGCAGTGAATACACCGTCCAGGCCAATGCGCACAATTCCGGTGCGCCCAGGTCGTCGCCGGCCTCCTCGAGATCGGCGTAGGAGAACTCGGGCACCAGCCCGACAGCGGCGGTGGAATCCTCGGGGTTGGTGACGATTAGCGCCTCACCGGCGGCCAGCGCGTCGCGTTCGAATTGTGTCCCGGGGGCCAGGCCGCGGACGTCGCCGGGAACCGGCAACACCACGTTGATCGTCCCGCGCAACGGTCCGGGGGCTGCGGTGGAAACCGGCAGCGTCAGCCGGCCAACAGCGGCACGCAACGTCTGCAACAACGAGACCGTCCCGGCGTCGTGCACGTCGGGCCACGGCAGTCCGGTATGGCCGGCCGCGACCGCATCATACGCGGTAACCGATTGCTTTGGCGCCCAAAGAGATAACGCGTCCAACACGTCGTCGGGCGCGGCCTTGCCCGCGAGCCAGGCGTTAGCCCACACGGACAGCGAGACACTGGGACACCACATGATCTCGCAGTGTAGTTGTTCAGTCCGGCAAAGGCGGATCACGCGTATTCTGACGGCATGGCGATTGCGCTGAGCTGGCTAATCTTCGCGCTGGCTCTTGCCGGTGCCGAGGCGCTGACGGGCGATATGTTCCTGTTGATGCTGGGGGGCGGAGCGCTGGCCGCCTCGGCCACCGCATGGCTCACGGATTGGCCGATCCTTGCCGACGGGGCGGTGTTCCTGGTTGTTTCGGTCCTGCTGGTCGTGTTGGTCCGGCCGGCTCTGCGGCAGCGGCTGACCCCGAAGTCGCTGCCGACGGGCATAAAGGCGCTCGAAGGCAAACGCGCGCTGGTGCTCGATCGGGTCGCCCACGACGCGGGCCAGGTGAAGCTGGACGGCCAGGTGTGGACAGCGCGCCCGCTCAACGACGGCGACATCTACGAACCGGGCGAATCGGTCATCGTCGTGCACATCGACGGCGCCACGGCGGTGGTCTTGAAACAGTAGCCCGTCGGCACAGACGCTGCGAAAACGCTGCGAGAGAAAGGAAGTCCGGTGGAAGGTGCAGTTGCTGGTGTGGTGTTGCTGGCCATCCTCGTCATCTTCGCGATCATCGTGGTGGCCAAGTCCGTTGCGTTGATCCCGCAGGCCGAGGCCGCGGTGATCGAGCGGCTGGGTCGGTACAGTCGCACGGTCAGCGGGCAGCTGACGTTGTTGGTGCCGTTCATCGATCGCGTCCGGGCGCGGGTCGACTTGCGCGAGCGCGTGGTGTCGTTTCCGCCGCAGCCGGTGATCACCGAGGACAACCTGACGCTGAACATCGACACGGTGGTCTACTTCCAGGTCACCGTTCCGCAGGCGGCCGTGTACGAGATCAGCAACTACATCGTCGGCGTCGAGCAGCTGACCACGACCACGCTGCGCAACGTCGTCGGCGGCATGACGCTCGAACAGACGCTGACCTCGCGCGACATGATCAACGGCCAATTGCGTGGCGTGCTCGACGAGGCGACCGGGCGCTGGGGCCTGCGGGTGGCCCGGGTGGAGCTGCGCAGCATCGACCCGCCGCCGTCGATTCAGGCCTCGATGGAAAAGCAGATGAAGGCCGACCGGGAGAAGCGGGCGATGATCCTGACCGCCGAAGGGAACCGGCAAGCGGCAATCATGCAGGCGGAGGGACAGAAGACCGCGCAGATCCTGGCGGCCGAGGGCGCCAAGCAGGCCGCGATCCTGAGCGCCGAGGCCGACCGGCAGTCCCGGGTGCTGCGCGCGCAGGGTGAACGCGCCGCGGCCTACCTGCGGGCGCAGGGTGAGGCCAAGGCCATCGAGAAGACGTTCGCCGCGATCAAGGCCGGCCGCCCCACCCCGGAGATGCTGGCCTACCAATACCTGCAGACGCTGCCGCAGATGGCGCGTGGCGATGCCAACAAGGTGTGGGTGGTACCCAGCGACTTCGGCGCGGCGCTGCAGGGCTTCACCAAACTGCTGGGCACGCCCGGCGACGACGGGGTGTTCCGGTTCGAGCCGTCTCCCGTCGAGGACGTGCCCAAGCACGCGGACGACGCAGACGTCGCGGATTGGTTCTCCACCGAACCCGACCCGACGATCGCCCAGGCGGTGGCGAAGGCGGAGGCGGTAGCCCGCCAGCCGGTCGACGGCCGGCCAGGGGCGCCGCCGGAATTGACCCAATAGGATTGCCAGATGAGTGTTTTGACTTCGCCGAAGACTTATGTGGCGCTCGCCGCCTTCCACGCCGTCGACGCGGTCGCGTGCGGCGTCCAGGTGGCTCCTATCAAGAAGACCCTGGACGATCTCGGAGTTCCGGAGAACATTCGACCCGTGCTGCCGGTGGTGAAGGCCGCGGCCGCGGTCGGCCTGCTGTCGGTCACCCGGTTCCCCGCCCTGGCGAGGCTGACGACGGCGATGCTGACGCTCTATTTCGTCTTGGCGGTGGGCGCGCACATCCGGGTGCGCGACAAGGTCGTCAACGGTCTTCCCGCCGCGGTGTTTTTGGCCTTATTCGCCGCGATGACGGCGAAGGCACCGGACCAGAACTAGCGGCCGCCGGGTGGGCGTCGTCGGAGGTCATGTGGCTCCCACGCCCGCCGATCAGTAGGACGGCAGTGAGGCCGGTCGTCAGCGCGGTCCGGGTGGTTGCGCGGTCACGGCGGTCAGCCGCCATTGGTCCAGCCAAGGCTGCACGAGCTCGGCAACCGAGAATTTGGCCGGGGCCAGGCAGCCCGCGTTGGGATTGGCGGGATTGCTGCCCCGGATGTCGATGCCGACCGCGGTGGCGCTGCCGTCGCTTCCGATGAGATAGACCGGACCGCCGGAATCGCCGCATTGGCCTCCGGCCGAGAACGAGACCTTGCTGTCGGTGACATCGAAGACCTCTCCGCATTCGGCCTCACCGCTGCTCATGCCGAATTTGCACAGCTGCTGTCCGACCAATACGTCGGTGGTGACGCCCGTGATCGGCAGCGTGGCGGCGACGGCCGGATTCTGGGGGACATTGTCGCCGTCGAGGACGATCAGGCCGATGTCGTGTTGCTCGCCGTGGACCCCTTCGCTGACGGTCCGGACGAATGTGCCCAGCTTTGCGTAGGGGAGGACCCCGCCAAGGTTCATTACGACCTTGCTCGGTGTGCGAGGCCGATTGCAGTGACCGGCGGTGAGAACACCGGCCTCGCCCGCGTTGGTGCGTACCAAAAACCCAGCCGTACAACCCATCCCGCCGGAACCGTCGGCGTATTCGACGTAGATGCCCGCACCCGGGCCCGCGGCCGCGGATGCCGGTAACGCCATCGGCGTCAGGTCGGACGGCGAGGGCTCTTGGGCGCGCTCGACATTCGCGGGCGACAGCCAGATGGCCGTCATACACACGGCGGCGGCGACCGCCGCGCCGATCGTCAGCCATGACGCATGTGTCCGTTCCCGCGGCGCCGTCGGGTAGGGGACCGTCGATGCGGCAAGGACGCCGCCGTTGGGCGCGCGATACAGCTTGATGCGACCGAGCAGGAAGGACAGCAGCGCGACGGCCACCGACGCGAGGGCACCGAGCAGGAGCATCAGGAGACCGACCCGCGACGGCTGCAAGTCAAGACTCGCAAGCTGCTGCGCGTACACCCGCTCCATTGACTAGATCTTTCAGGCAACCGGCGGCGCACTCAACAGGACGGCTCAGTTAGCTGATGATGACTGGTTCGGAGGCGTGGTCGTCGGGATGCTGCATGTGGTGGTGCCGGCGGTAATGACGGACTTCGAGGAACAGCCCCGTGAGCCCCAGCGCGCTGGTGATCAGCGACACCAGGTACAACAGCGGGCTGGGGTGGCCGGCCAGCGCGTCGCCGAGGAAAACGATCGCGGCGGTGCCGGGCATCAGGCCGGCGAGCGTGGCAAGCGTATAGGGCAGGATGCCCACGGCGGATGCGGCGGCGGCGTAGTTGACCACGGAAAACGGTAAGACCGGAATCAACCGCAGCGACAAGACCGACACCCAGCCCCGTTCGCGCAGGCGCTGGTCGGCTCGCTGGATCGCCCGGTAGCGAACCAGCCGGTCGAGCCGCCACCCTGCGGCGCGGACCAACACCAGCGCCAGCACCGCGCTGGCCGTGCTGGCGATCACCGCGATCAGCACGCCCAGGGCGGGGCCGAACAGCAGCCCCGCGGCCAGGGTGAAGGCCGTGCGGGGGACCGGCACCACCGTAACGACGATGTGCGCGATCAGAAATGCCAGCGGAAACCACGGTCCCAACGACTGGGCCCAGTCGCGCAGCTGCACCGCGCTGGGCAGCGGAACCCATAGCGCCACCGCGACCAGGGCTGTGATACCGACCACTGCCGCGATGGCGCGCGGCCGGGACAGTGCGCGCACGCTCACACCCAGCGCGCGCGAGAGACTGCGCAGCGTGCTGGTGGTTTTGGCGGTAGCGGGGCCCGGCACGTCACCCAACGTTACGGGTCAGAAATGAATAACTCGCATCCCGTGCCTGGCGTTTCGCCGCGGACCTCGCCGATCCGATCACCCCGCGTTTTTTGGCAACGGGGGCGATCATTTAGCCTGATTAGCAAGTCGAGTGTTGCTCGCCAACCTCAAGCAACGTTGCCAATAGCTGCGAAAACAGGAGCAGTCGGTGTCCATTGATGTACCCGAGCTCGCCGGCCTGGAACAGGTCCGCGAGCGTTGGCGCACTGCGGTTGCCGGTGTGCTTGCCAAGAGCGCCCGCAAGGAACCCGCCGAGTTGGGGGACCAACCCGAGCAGCTGCTGGACACCCCGACTTACGACGGGTTCGCGGTCCGCCCGCTCTACACCGCTTTCGACGAGCTGCCCGAGCCGTCGCTGCCAGGCGAGTGGCCCTACCTGCGCGGCGGGGATCCCTTCCGCGACGTCAAATCCGGTTGGAAGGTCGTGGAGGCGTTTCCGACCGCGGGAGCCTCCGCGGCTGAGGCCAACGCGGCCGTGCTGGGCGCGCTCGGCGACGGCGTCAGCGCCCTGCTGATCCGAGTGGGGGAGGACGGCGCGGCACCGCAGGAGCTCGGCGGGCTCCTCGCAGGCGTCTACCTGAGCATGGCGCCGATCATCCTCGAGGCCGGCGGCGACTATGCGGCGGCAGCCGACGCGATGCTGGCGCTGGTAGCCGATGTCGAATCCGACCAGCGCGCCACCCTGTCGGTAGACCTGGGTGCCGACCCGTTGACCGCCGCACTGAGCGGGCGTCCCGCGCCGGCGATCGACGACGTCGTCGCGGTCGCTTCGCGAGTGGCCGGCGATCGTGGCGTGCGGGCGATCACCGTCGACGGACCCGCCTTCCATAACCTTGGCGCCAACGCGACGTGGGAGCTGGCCGCCGCTATCGCGGCTGCGGTGGCCTATCTGCGGGTGCTCACCGAGTCGGGAATTCCGGTCGGAACGGCGCTGGGCCAGATCAGTTTCCGGTTGGCCGCCGATGACGACCAGTTCATGACGATCGCCAAGATGCGCGCCGTGCGTCAACTGTGGGCACGCGTCGCGGAGGTCGTCGGGGAACCCGACGCCGGCGGGGCGATCGTGCACGCGGAGACATCGCTGCCGATGATGACCCAGCGCGATCCGTGGGTGAACATGTTGCGCTGCACGCTGGCCGCCTTCGGCGCCGGTGTCGGCGGGGTCGACACCGTACTGGTCTTCCCGTTCGACATCGCGATTCCCGGCGGCTTTCCCGGCACGGCACGAAGCTTCGCGCGACGCATCGCGCGCAATACCCAGTTGCTGCTGTTGGAGGAGTCGCACGTCGGTCGGGTGCTGGACCCGGCGGGCGGATCGTGGTTCGTCGAAGATCTCACGAAACAGCTTGCCCAGCAGGCCTGGGAACACTTCCAAGCCGTCGAGTCCCGCGGTGGATTCGTCGACGCACGGGACTACATCGCCGATCAGATCGCCGGTATCGCCGCGCGGCGTGCCGACGACATCGCGCATCGCCGCACGGCGATCACCGGCGTCAACGAATTTCCCAACCTATCCGAACCTGCACTGCCGCACAGTGATTCGATCGGTCAGCCCGATGTCGGGAACTTGCACCGCTATGCCGCGGGATTCGAGGCGCTGCGCGATCGCTCGGATGCCTTCCTGGCGCGCACCGGTTCACGCCCCAAGGCGCTGTTGCTTCCGCTGGGCCCGCTGGCCGAGCACAACATCCGCACCACGTTCGCGGCGAACCTGCTGGCGTCGGGCGGCATCGAGGCGGTCAATCCGGGCACGCTGGACGCCGACGGTGTCGCAGCGGCGGTATCCGATGCGGGATCGCCCGCTGTCGCGGTGATCTGCGGAACCGACAAGCGCTACGGCATCGAGGTGGCCGGGGTCGTCGACGCGGCGCGCAACGCGGGCGTATCGCGGGTCTATTTGGCCGGGCCGGAAAAAGCCGTCGCCGATACCGATCCGGAGCACCGGCCCGACGAATACCTGACGGCCAAAATCAATGCGATCGAAGCGCTTTCGGATTTGCTCACTCGGTTGGGGGCGTAACACGATGACAACGTCTACTCCTGTGATCGGCAGTTTCGCCGACATCCCGCTGAACGGTGATCGCGCGGGCCGGCAGCCCACCGAAGCCGCCGTGGACGAGCACGTCGCCGCGGCCGCCGCCGCGCACTGGTATACGCCCGATCAGCTGGTGTGGCATACGCCGGAAGACATCGACGTCAAGCCGGTTTACATCGCCGCCGATCGCGCCGCCGTCGAGGCCGACGGCTACCCACTGAACAGTTTTCCCGGCGAGCCGCCCTTCGTGCGCGGGCCGTACCCGACGATGTATGTCAATCAGCCGTGGACGATCCGCCAATACGCCGGCTTCTCCACCGCCGCGGAGTCCAACGCGTTTTACCGCCGCAACCTGGCAGCCGGCCAGAAGGGCTTGTCGGTGGCCTTCGACCTGGCTACCCACCGCGGATACGACTCCGACCATCCCCGAGTTCAGGGCGACGTCGGAATGGCCGGTGTGGCAATTGATTCCATCCTGGACATGCGGCAGTTGTTCGACGGTATCGACCTGTCCGCGGTGTCGGTGTCGATGACGATGAACGGCGCCGTACTGCCGATCCTGGCGCTCTACGTGGTGGCGGCCGAGGAGCAGGGGGTGCCGCCGGAGAAGCTGGCCGGCACCATCCAGAATGACATCCTCAAAGAGTTCATGGTGCGCAACACCTACATCTACCCGCCGAAGCCGTCGATGCGCATCATCTCCGACATCTTCGGCTACACCAGCGCCAAGATGCCGAAGTTCAACTCCATCTCGATCTCCGGTTACCACATCCAAGAAGCCGGCGCCACAGCGGATTTGGAGTTGGCCTACACATTGGCCGACGGTGTCGACTACATCAGGGCGGGGCTGGATGCCGACCTGGACATCGACAAGTTCGCGCCCCGGCTGTCCTTCTTCTGGGGCATCGGGATGAACTTCTTCATGGAAGTCGCCAAACTGCGGGCGGGCCGTCTGCTCTGGAGCGAGCTGGTCAGCCAATTCGACCCGAAGAGCGCGAAATCGCTGTCACTGCGCACACATTCGCAGACCTCGGGTTGGTCGTTGACCGCACAGGACGCCTTCAATAACGTCGCCCGGACCTGCATCGAGGCGATGGCCGCGACCCAGGGGCACACCCAGTCGCTGCACACCAACGCGCTAGACGAGGCGCTGGCGCTGCCCACCGATTTCTCGGCCCGGATTGCGCGTAACACCCAGCTGGTGCTGCAACAGGAGTCGGGTACCACGCGGCCGATCGACCCGTGGGGTGGCTCGTATTACGTGGAGTGGCTGACCCATCGGCTCGCGCAGCGGGCGCGGGCCCACATCGCCGAGGTCGCCGAGCACGGCGGTATGGCGGCGGCCATCGACGACGGCATTCCCAAGCTGCGCATCGAGGAGGCCGCCGCGCGCACCCAGGCCCGGATCGACTCCGGGATCCAGCCGGTGGTCGGGATCAACAAGTACCAGGTCGAGGAGGACCAGGAGGTCGAGGTCCTCAAGGTCGAAAACAGCCGGGTGCGCGCCGAACAGCTGGCCAAACTGAAGGAGCTGCGGGCAAGCCGCGACTCCCAAGCCGTCGAAGCAGCCCTGGCCGAATTATCCCGGGCGGCCGCCGCGCACGGCCGGGCCGGCGAGGACGGGCTGGGCAACAATCTGCTGGCGCTGGCCATCAACGCCGCGCGGGCCAAAGCCACGGTCGGGGAGATCTCGGATGCGCTGGAGAAGGTGTACGGCCGCCACCAGGCGGAGATCCGTACGATCGCCGGCGTCTATCGCGACGAAGCCGGAAAGGCTCCGAACATGGCAAGCGCGACCGAACTAGTCGAGAAGTTCGCCGAGGCCGACGGCCGCCGGCCCCGGATCCTGGTGGCCAAGATGGGCCAGGACGGTCACGATCGCGGTCAAAAGGTGATCGCGACGGCCTTCGCCGACATCGGGTTCGACGTGGACGTCGGATCACTGTTCTCCACACCCGAGGAGGTGGCCCGCCAGGCCGCCGACAACGATGTGCATGTGGTCGGGGTGTCCTCGCTGGCCGCCGGACACCTGACCCTCGTGCCCGCACTGCGCGACGCGCTGGCCGAGGTCGGGCGCTCCGACATCATGGTCGTGGTCGGGGGCGTCATTCCGCCCGGCGACTTCGACGAGCTCTACGCCGCGGGGGCCGTCGCCATCTTCCCGCCGGGAACGGTGATAGCCGACGCCGCGATCGGGTTGCTGAACAAGCTCGCCGAGCGGTTGGGTTACGACCTCAGCTAGGCGTATCGCAATGGTCACCTCGGCCACACTGGTCACCGCAACGGAAGAAGCTCATTTTGCCCGCCTCTGAGCGACAACTCGGCCGTCGTCCGGAGTGCCGCAGCCCTTCGCGCCCGAATTGTCACTCAGGGGCGGGCAATACGTCGTGTCTCACCGTCTGCCGGTGGGCTCGATGACATCCGAAGGAAACGGCGCGGTCGACAAACTGGCCACAGCCATTCGGGGCGGCGATCGCGCGGCGCTGCCGCGGGCCATCACGATGCTGGAGTCCACCCGCGCCGACCATCGCGAGCGGGCGCAGCAGTTGCTGCTGGAATTGCTGCCCGACTCCGGAAACGCTCATCGGGTGGGCATCACCGGGGTCCCCGGGGTGGGAAAGTCCACCACCATCGAGTCACTCGGCATGCATCTGATCGACCGCGGCCACCGGGTTGCGGTCCTGGCGGTCGACCCTTCCTCGACGCGGACCGGCGGCTCGATCCTGGGCGACAAGACCCGGATGTCGCGGTTGGCGGCGGACCCGGCCGCCTACATCCGGCCGTCGCCGACGTCGGGGACGTTGGGTGGCGTAGCAAAGGCGACTCGGGAGACCGTCGTCCTGCTGGAGGCGGCCGGTTTCGACGTGATCCTCATCGAAACCGTCGGAGTCGGCCAGTCCGAGGTGACCGTTTCCAACATGGTCGACACCTTCCTGCTGCTGACTTTGGCGCGCGCCGGCGACCAACTGCAAGGCATCAAAAAGGGCGTGCTGGAGCTCGCCGACATCGTGGTGGTCAACAAGGCCGACGGTGACCACCTGCCCGAGGCGCGTAAAGCGGCTCAGGAGCTCTCGTCGGCGATCAGGCTGATCTATCCCCGCGAAACCCTTTGGCGGCCACCGGTTCTCACGATGAGTGCGATGGAGGGCACGGGCCTGACCGAGATGTGGGACACCGTCGAGCGTCATCGCGAGGTGCTCACCGAGGCCGGGGAGTTCGAATCCCGGCGGCGAGCGCAGCAGGTCGACTGGACCTGGCAGATGGTCCGTGACACGGTCCTGGACCGGGTGCTGACCAACCCGGCGGTACGCAAGATGCGGGCCGACGTGGAGCGGCAAGTCAAGGGGGGCGAGCTGACACCCGCGATGGCGGCCCAGCAAATACTAGACGCGGCGTCCCGCTAACGGAACGGTAAATTAATCCGTGTTTGACCCTCCGACAGGCCGATAGAAAGTAAATTCAAAAATTGTGACGGTAGACAACGGGGTCGACCACCGCACGAACCCCTCCCACGATGCCCCTGACGCAGGTCATCGTGTTTTCGGTGCGGCGGACCCAAACTTTTCGTGCGTTGTACGCGGTTTCTCGAGTATGTTCCCCGGTCGCCGCTTCGGCGGTGGCGCGTTGGCGGTTTACCTCGACGGCCAACCCGTGGTTGACGTGTGGACGGGCTGGTCGGACCGGGCTGGCCAGGTGCCTTGGACGGCCGACCGGGCACCGATGGTTTTCTCGGCGACCAAGGGCATGGCCGCGACAGTGATCCACCGGCTCGCCGATCGGGGGCTGATCGACTACGAAGAACCCGTTGCCGAGTACTGGCCGGAGTTCGCCGCCAATGGCAAGGCGCATCTCACCGTGCGTGAGGTGATGAGGCACCGGGCTGGACTGTCGGGTTTGCGGGGCGCGACTCAGGAAGACTTGCTGGATCACCTCGTGATGGAAGAGCGGCTCGCCGCGGCTCCGCCCGGTCGTTTGCTGGGCAAACCGGCCTATCACGCGCTGACCTTCGGCTGGCTGATGTCGGGCCTGGCCCGGGCGGTGACCGGCAAAGGCATGCGCCAGCTGATTCGCGAGGAGCTGGCCGAGCCGCTGCGCACTGACGGCATGCACCTGGGCCGCCCGCCCGCCGGGTCCCCGACGCGCGTTGCCGAGATCATCATGCCGCAGAGCATCATCGGTAACCCGGCCATCGGCTCGGTCGCAACCAAGGTCGCCACCCGGCTGTCGCCCGGATTCCGTTCTTTGTATTTCCGCGGCGTCATGGCTGCCGTGCAGGGCGATATTGCACTGCTGGACGCCGAAATGCCGGCGGCGAACGGGGTAGCGACGGCTCGCGGCTTGGCGCGGATGTATGGCGCCATCGCCAACGGCGGAGAGATCGACGGCACCAGGTTCTTGTCGGAGGAGCTCGTGGCGGGCCTGACCGGGCGCCGAAGCCTGAAGAGGGACCGCAACATCTTTGTGCCGTTGTCGTTCCACCTGGGCTATCACAGTGTGCCGTTCGGCAACGTGATGCCGGGCTTTGGGCATGTCGGCATGGGTGGCTCGTTCGGCTGGGCCGATCCCGCGTCCGGGCTGGCGTTCGCGTTCGTGCACAACCGGTTGTTGTCGCCCTTCCTGGTGCTGGATCACTCCGGGGTGGCCACGTTGGGCAACCTGCTCCGGGTGGGCGTCGGGAAAGCCCGCAAGCGCGGTTTCCGGCCCGTCGTCGAATACGGGGCGCCATTCAGCGCGCCCGACGCCGCCGTCGGCTGACCGGTCTTCGGCGAATGAAGCGGGCATGGCAGCCTGCGATTCGCCGCTAGCGCGGTGCCGGTCATCGATATGATCGACGGAACCATTCTCGGCAACGCATGTGTCCGTACCACCGCCCAGGCGAACGGGAGACGTCGGCTCTTGTCACAATCCGTGCTTATCACTGGTGGAGCTGGATTCATCGGGTCTGCACTGTCGCGGCGCCTGGTCAAGGCGGGTTATGACGTCGCAGTGATGGATGTCCTGCACCCACAGGTGCACGCCGCGGGTCAGGCGATCGACCTGCCGACATCGGTGCGGCTGTTCCCGGGCGACGTCACCCACGCACCCGACTGGGATGCGGTGCTTCGATTGTTCCGCCCTTCCCAGGTCGTCCATTTGGCGGCCGAGACGGGAACGGCACAGTCGCTTTCCGAGGCGACGCGCCACGGCTTGGTCAATGTGGTGGGCACCACCCAGCTTCTCGATGCCTTGAGCCGCTCGGGGATCGTGCCCGATCAGCTTGTCCTGGCGTCGTCGAGGGCTGTCTACGGCGAGGGTGCTTGGCAATGCGGCACACAAATCTTCTATCCGCGACCGCGCAGCCACGCTCAGCTGGCAGCCGGCATCTGGGATCCGCAAGGCCCCACGGGGGAACGTGCGGTACCACTTCCGAGCTGCGCAGATCGGACCGAACCCCGGCCCACCAACGTGTACGCGGCGACCAAGCTCGCCCAGGAGCACACATTGGCCGCCTGGGCCACCGCGCATGACACGAAGGTGAGTGTGCTGCGCCTGCAGAACGTCTATGGGCCGGGCCAGTCGCTGACCAACTCGTACACCGGAATAGTTGCTCTCTTCGCACGGCTGGCACGTGAGCACCACTCGCTCGAGGTCTACGAAGACGGTCGGATCGTGCGCGATTTCGTGTACGTCGATGACGTGATCGACGCGTTGTTCGCGTCGGTCCAGCAACCCGCGCCGCAGCCACGCTGCCTGGACATCGGATCGGGAACCCCGACAACGATCCATGAGCTGGCGCAAACGATCAGCGCCGTCTGCGGTGCTCCGGAACCGGTCGTCGTAGCGAAATTCCGTGATGGTGACGTGCGTGCCGCCAGCTGTGACATCGAGCCTGCGAAAGCAGCGTTGGATTGGCGTCCCAACTGGACGCTCGACGACGGACTGCGCGAACTGCTGGAATGGATTGGCCAGCAGCGCGAAACCTCCTCAGCAGCAAGTGGTCCCACGCTTGAACCCGAGCGTCCAGTTGCACAGCATGCGGAACGGCCCTGACGGGATCCCGCTTCAAGCCGTAGGACCGTGCACACGAGTCGACGCCGAAGCCACCAAATCACCGCGGTGAGCAGTCGTGACCATTGTTGGCAGCCCGGGCGGAGTATTCATCGACTGCCGCGCTGAAGGCGGCTGCTACGGCCGGGCAAAGGGACTGCCGACCGGCCTGGAGATGCCGTGGCAACGTTCGCGCAGCAGATGTGGGGAATGCGGGCCGATTCGAAGCAATCGAGTGATTCATTCAATAAATCGGGGTGATTCGCTTTAGTCTAGCCCAAGAACAGGGAGGTGATCCGGTGGGTGGTGTGGCAGTCGACAGGCAGACAGTGGATCGGACGACCGTTCATCGTCTGTGGAGGGCGATCCTCGTTGCCATCGCGCTCATCGTGGCTGCGGCGTGTTTCTATCTGCCGGTCCTGCTCGTCCCGATTGGCGTACTCTTAGTTTCGCTGGTGATTGCGCGCATTGCCTATCCCGGGTGCGATCGCTACATCCCCAACTTGTATGCACGCGACACCAGGATTTATGACGACGGATACCGTGCTTTTATCAGCCGCACAATGTCCGACTTGCGGCGACGCCGCATCCGTGGCCACACATTATTGTTGGAAGCAGCGAGCCTGGCCGGGCCATCGCTGGGGGATTCCGACGAATTACTGCTGGATCTCGGTGTCTGGATCGGTTGGTCGACGCGACTCATATCTGATGCCAGCGGCCGGATGGTGTACGGCTTCGATAGTTTCGAGGGCCTGGTCGAGGACTGGAAACTCGAAGACCAAGTCGTCAAGCGTGGAACCTTTTCGCTGTCGGATCCCTTCGCGCAGCGCTTTATCCGAGACACCGGCGTGGTGTTCCAGGAGGACGGCTTGCCCGCTGCGCTCGGCCGGAAAGTGCAGTTCATCAAGGGAAGCACCTACGACACGCTGGCGCCATTCCTTGCCGAGCACCCGGGTGCCCCGATCAGGCTCTTCCACATGGATCTGGACACGTACGAGAGTTGCTTGCACGCGTTAGAGACCTGCAAGGACAACTTCGTACCGGGATCCATTCTCGTCTTCGACGAGTACCTGGTCACCAACGGTGAAATGCGGGCGTTCTATGAGTTCCAGAGCCGTTACGAGCTGGAATGGAATTACCGCGCGTGGGGCCTCGAAATGATGGAAATGAATATCGAAATGGTGCAATCGCGGTGGATGCGCATGCTGTACTACTCCGTCGCGATTCCAATTTTCTGGCTATTGGGGGAGGGGCGCTTTGCCTTGATCTGCTTCCGCAAGCCGTTCTGGCGGTTCTGGTTGGGGGCCCCAATAGGCGACGTGCTTTTTCTGCTCGGCGCCGTCGGGTCGCGCAAGTCCGTCAGCCTAGAAATCACCGGTTTGGGCAAGCTCGGCCGGCCTCGCTAGCCTGACGGCTGGCTGCCGGGCGGCAGAGCCGTTTGCGTCACGCGTTAGGGCACGCGGGCGGGGGTGATTGGGTATTTTGGTTGCCGCATGAACAAACCTAGGGGCCGTCAGCGATTGCTGCTGCGCCTCACGTGTGTTCGAGGCCGAACCGTCAACATCCTCCGGTAAGTGTTGGTGTGAACGGCGTCTGATAGTTGCTGGCGGACGGCGAAGGCTGGCCGGTGAAGAGGGATGAGAGAAAACTGTGAAATGCGTAGGTGACGTCGCTGGGCGTCTAGGCTCCATGACTGGAAGTTCTGGCATGCGAGGAGAGGGGCAGTTGTGACCGTGGCCGATACCGACTCGCGGTCTGCGTACCTCGATCTGCTCCGTCGTGACCTGACTCGTTACGGTCAGGATGAGTTGGTGCCGGTGGGCTGGTATCGGCTCGGGCGCGCCGTGATCAATACCCGTAATTTCATGTTGGTGCGTAAGCGGCCGTTTAATGCCTATGCGCGGGATCGGGGCCTGGATTGGCCTGCGGATGCGTTGACGATGATTGGGATGCAGCGGCTGACCAGTTTGCAGCATTGTGTGGAGACGGTGCTCACCGATGATGTGCCTGGTGATCTGGTCGAGTGCGGGGTGTGGCGGGGTGGTGCGTCCATTCTGATGCGCGCGGTTTTGGCCGCTTATGGTGATGAGACGCGGCGGGTGTGGCTGGCTGATTCGTTTGCGGGTGTGCCTCCGCCGGATACCGTGAATTACAAGGCGGATAAAGGGATTAGGTTGCACCGGCACGCGAATGTGCTGGGGGTTTCGGAGGCTGAGGTCCGGGCGAATTTTGAGCGTTACGGGCTGTTGGATGATCAGGTTCGTTTTCTGCCGGGGTGGTTCAAGGACACGTTGGGTGATGCTCCGATTGAGCAGATTTCGGTGTTGAGGCTTGACGGTGATCTGTATGAATCGACGATTCAGGCCCTGGATGGGCTTTATCCGCGGTTGTCGTCCGGCGGCTTTTGCATCGTCGACGACTACCACGTGTTCAGCGCGTGTGAGCAGGCCGTGGCCGACTACCGCGAGAAGCACGGTATATCCGCGGAGATCGTGGAAATCGACGGCACCGGTGTGCTGTGGCGCAAGCCATAACCACCACACGACGTTAAGGTCTGGCCCGCAATGAAATTCGTGCTGGCGAACTATGGAACTCGAGGCGATGTCGAGCCCTCTCTCGTCGTCGCCCGCGAGCTGCAGCGCAGAGGCCATGACGTGCAGATGGCCGTTGCGCCCGACCTGATCGCATTCGTCGAGGCGGCAGGGCTAACGGCGGTCCCGTACGGGCTGGACACGCGGACCTGGCTGGACGTGTATCGCAACTTCTGGACGTCTTTCTTCAGCAGGTTCTGGCAGGTCCGGCGGTTGAAAGAGTTGTGGCACGAGATGTGGGAGCTCAGCGACCAGTGCTGGACTCAGATGAACACCACGCTGGTGTCGTTGGCGCGGGGCGCCGACCTGCTGTTCGCCGGTCTCAGTTACCAGGAGCCCGCCGCCAATGTCGCTGAGTATTACGACATTCCGTTGGCCACGCTGCATCACGTCCCGATGCGGCCCAACGGCCAGGTCGTTTCGATTCTCCCGGCGCCGCTGGCTCGCTATGCGATGACGGCATTCGACTGGTTCTGCTGGCGCCTGAACAAGAAGGTCGAAGACGCACAGCGCCGCGCACTCGGCTTACCGAAGGCAACCCGTCCCTCTCCGGGACGGATCGCCGAACGCCAATCTTTGGAAATCCAGGGCTACGACGAAGCTTGCTTTCCGGGGTTGGCAACCGAATGGGCGAAATGGGACGGCCACCGCCCCTTCGTCGGCACGCTGACAATGGAGTTGACGACTGAAGTCGACGACGAGGTTGCATCGTGGATTGCCGCGGGAACGCCGCCGATTTGTTTCGGATTCGGCAGCATGCCCGTGGAATCGCCGGCTGACACCATTGCGATGATCAGTGCGGCCTGCGCGGAGTTGGGTGAGCGGGCATTGGTGTGCGCCGGCTGGAGCGACTTCAGCGGTGTCACGCACTCCGACCACGTCAAGGTAGTGGGCGCGGTCAACTACGCGAAGGTGTTTCCCGCTTGCCGTGCCGTCGTGCACCATGGCGGCTCGGGAACCACCGCCGCCAGTATGCGCGCAGGGGTTCCCACCCTGATTCTCTCGATGGATCCTAACCAAACGATTTGGGGAGCACAGCTCAAAAAGCTGAAAGTTGGTACCAGCCGCCGCTTTTCGAGTACTAACCGTGAATCGCTGGTCGGGGACCTGCGCCGTATCCTTGACCCGGAATACGCAACCAGAGCCCGTGCGCTCGCCGCCCGGATGACCAAGCCAGCCGAGAGCGTCAGCACCGCCGCCGATCTGGTGGAAAACTTCGCTCGCGGCAAGCATTACGCCTAAGCAATGCGGTTCACCGCCTATTATGTGATGACAGGCCCGATCCCGCCAACGATGTACTCAGAGCTTTGCCGACCGCGCCCGTTAATTGAATATAAAGCGGCAGAACACCTTTGGCTTTCCAGCACATCTTCAGATAGAAAACGCGAGCCAGCAACCTGGCTACGCGAAATTTTTCCGTGGCAACAGCGAATTTCAAGTCGGTGTCAACCGGGAAAGACCGGTGTAAACCAGGGGTTAACACGCTAGCCTGAGCTTGCCTAGGTCGGCGGGAAGTGATAGAGCTAGCCTCGCGATGAAATTTGCTCTGGCGTGTTATGGAACTCGCGGCGATGTTGAGCCGTCCCTCGCAGCGGGTCGGGAACTGCTGCGCAGAGGGCACGAAGTGCGCATGGCCATCCCGCCCAACCTGATCGGCCTCGCGGAGGGCGCTGGCCTGTCGGCGGTCTCGTACGGTCCGGATATGCAGGCCTTCTGGGACGACGAGTTCCTCCGGAACTTTTGGTCGGATCTTCGCCGCGAGCTCTGGACGATCCGGGGACCGATCAAGATGGTGCGCGAGGCGTGGGAGCCCGTGCTGCGCGCCTGGACGGACATGAGCACGACTCTCACGGCGCTCACCGCTGGGGCGGACGTGCTATTCACCGGTCAGCTCTATCAGGACCTCGCCGTGAACATCGCGGAGTACTACGACATTCCGATGGCGGTGCTGCACTACATCCCGATGCGGCCCAACGGTCAACTCATTCCGAACCTGCCGGGGCCGATGGTCCGTGCCGGAATGACGGCCTACGACTGGCTTGTCTGGCGGATGAACAAGAAGGCCGAGGACGAGCAGCGCCGCAAACTTGGCCTGCATAAGACCGTATCGTCTTCGCCGCGACGGATCGCAGACCTCGGTTCGCTCGAACTCCAGGCATACGATGAGGTTTGTTTCCCGGGGCTGGCGGCCGAATGGTCCAAATGGGGCGATCGGCGGCCCTTTGTCGGCACGCTGACGATGGGCCTTACGACGGACGCCGATGAGGAAGCCGCCTCCTGGATCGCCGCGGGCACCCCGCCAATCTGCTTCGGCTTCGGCAGCATGCCGGTCAGCGAGTCGCCGTCCGACACGATCGAAATGATCAGCGCGGCCAGCGAACAGCTCGGTGAGCGAGCGCTGATTTGCGCAGGCTGGAGTGACTTCAGCGACGTACCGCATTTCGACCACGTCAAGGTGGTGCGCGCGGTGAACTACGCGGCGACCTTCCCCCTGTGCCGCGCGGTGGTTCACCACGGCGGTTCGGGCACCACGGCCGCGGGCCTACGCGCCGGAATTCCGGCTCTGATCCTCTGGACCGCGGGCGATCAACCTTTCTGGGGCGGTCACCTCAAACAGCTGAAGGTGGGGGCCGGCCGCCGATTTTCCGGGACCACCAAGGAAACGCTGGTCGAGGATTTGCGCACGATCCTCGCTCCGGAGTACGCGGTCCGCGCGCGCGAACTCGCGACCCGGATGACTACACCCGAGGAGAGCGTCAGCCGCGCAGCCGACCTCCTGGAGAGCTTTGGTCGCAACGGCCGTTTTGCATGATCGGCGAAAGCGTTGGACAGCGGACATTGCACTTCACCACGCCGATACGGGTATGGCGCGCCGCGCACTCGGTTAGCATGCTTGAGGTCGGCGTGGACGGCATCTCGAGCCCCGGCTGGTAGTGCGGGTCGGGATCGCCGTTCGGGCGGGGGTTGATGAAAGATCGTGAAACGCTTTGCTGACGTCGCTGGGCGTCTAGGCTCCATGACTGGAAGTTCTGGCATGCGAGGAGAGGGGCAGTTGTGACCGTGGCCGATACCGACTCGCGGTCTGCGTACCTCGATCTGCTCCGTCGTGACCTGACTCGTTACGGTCAGGATGAGTTGGTGCCGGTGGGCTGGTATCGGCTCGGGCGCCCCGTGATCAATACCCGTAATTTCATGTTGGTGCGTAAGCGGCCGTTTAATGCCTATGCGCGGGATCGGGGCCTGGATTGGCCTGCGGATGCGTTGACGATGATTGGGATGCAGCGGCTGACCAGTTTGCAGCATTGTGTGGAGACGGTGCTCACCGATGACGTGCCTGGTGATCTGGTCGAGTGCGGGGTGTGGCGGGGTGGTGCCTCCATTCTGATGCGCGCGGTTTTGGCCGCTTATGGTGATGAGACGCGGCGGGTGTGGCTGGCTGATTCGTTTGCGGGTGTGCCTCCGCCGGATACCGTGAATTACAAGGCGGATAAAGGGATTAGGTTGCACCGGCACGCGAATGTGCTGGGGGTTTCGGAGGCTGAGGTCCGGGCGAATTTTGAGCGTTACGGGCTGTTGGATGATCAGGTTCGTTTTCTGCCGGGGTGGTTCAAGGACACGTTGGGTGATGCTCCGATTGAGCAGATTTCGGTGTTGAGGCTTGACGGTGATCTGTATGAATCGACGATTCAGGCCCTGGATGGGCTTTATCCGCGGTTGTCGTCCGGCGGCTTTTGCATCATTGACGACTATTACGCCCTGAAAGCCTGTGAGCAGGCCGTGGCCGACTACCGCGAGAAGCACGGTATATCCGCGGAGATCGTGGAAATCGACGGCACCGGTGTGCTGTGGCGCAAGCCATAACCACCACACAACGTTAAGGCCTGGATCCACGGCCCGCATGATCGGCAAGTGCCGTTCGCTGGAAATCTGTGCCTACGAACGTGTTTGCTTTTAACGTCGCCGGCCAACAGGTCAAATTGGTTGCCGGCGAACCCATCCGATTCGCCGTAAGCGCGGCGCCCGCCAATGCTATGGTTGCCGCCGTGGCAACCGGTCTAGACGCTAAGACTCGCCTGCTGATGTGGTGGGTGCGCACTGAGTATTGGCTCGCGCGCACTCTGCTACCCGATGTCTACGCAAGCGACGGGTTGATCAGCTTCCACAACGACGCGTTTTTGGACGACCCCGCGTTTCAGCGCGCCTACAACCGCGGCGCGCGTTCCCTCCCCGACCCGGACTGGTATCAGTGGCAGTGGCGCGTTCACGTCGGGCTCTGGGCGGCGGAGAACGCGAGCAAGCTGGACGGCGATTTCGTCGAGTGCGGCGTCAGTTATGGATTCTTGAGCAGCGCCATCATGGAGCACCTCGACTGGGATCGCCTGGGCAAAACGTTTTATCTCCTCGACACCTTCGCAGGAATCGATTCCCGCTTCGTCACCGACGCGGAACGCCAAGGTGGCGAGGTCGAGCGAAGCCAGCTCAAGCTCCGCAACGGGATGTATGTCAGTGGGGTCGAGGGTGTCCGGGCCAATTTCGCACAGTGGCAAAACCAGCGCATCATCGTCGGCGCGGTCCCGGAAACACTCGATCAAGTCGAGGCGCGCACGGTGGCCTATCTCCATATCGATATGAACTGTGCGCCACCGGAAATCGCTGCGCTACGCCATTTTTGGCCGCGGCTTTCACCGGGCGCCTTTGTGCTGCTGGATGATTACGCAAATCGCGGGCGCGAGGAACAGCGCGTCGCCATGGATGCCTTGGCAGCCGAATTGGGCGTGCCGATCTGCGCACTGCCTACCGGGCAGGGTCTGCTGATCAAGCCGGCCGCTTAGCCGGACGCTTTTCTGCGTGCGGCATCTTCTAGCAGATCGGCTGCGCGGCCAATGCTTTCCGCGGGGGTAGTCATCCGGGGAGCGAGTTCGCGGGCGCGGGAGGCGCATTGCGGGGTGAGGATCGCGCGCAAATCGCCGACCAATGTCTCTTGGGTCGTGGTCGAAAAGCGCCGCGCGGCGCCGACCTTCAACCGTTTCACCTGTGCTCCCCAATACGGCTGATCGGCCGAGCTCCATAGGATCAGCGTGGGGATCCCGGCGCGCATGCTTGCGGCCGTGGTGCCTGAGCCGCCATGGTGAACAGCCGCGCGGCAGGTGGGGAAGACCGCCGCGTAATTCACCGGACCCACCAGTTTGACGTGGTCGGGATGCGGTACGTCGGTGAAGTCGGTTCCGCCGAAGCACACCAGTGCTCGTTCGCCCAATTGCGCACAGGTCGCACTGATCATTTCGACCAACTCGGTCGGAGACTCGACCGGTATGCTGCCTGAGCTGAAGCAGATCGGGGGCGCTCCCGCGGCGATCCACGACGTGACATCGTCGTCGGCTTCGGTCGTCAATTCCATCGTCAGCGCACCGACAAACGGTCTGAGACCATCCCACTTCGCCCACTCGGCGGCCAGCCCGGGAAAGCACACCTCGTCGTAGCCCTGGATTTCCAGCGAGCCCCGGTCGGCGATCCGTCGCTGCGATCGACTTGTTGCTTCCGGCAGGCCCAGTTCACGTCGCTGTTCGTCTTCGACCTTCTTGGTCGAGTGCCAGAACAGCCATTCGATCGCCGTCATCGAGGAGCGGACCAGCGGTGCCGGGACGGTGGGGACGAGCTCGCCATTCGCCCGCATGGGGAAATGATGCAGCGTGGCCAACGGAATGTCGTAATGCTCTGCGACATTGGCGGCAGCTTGCTCGAAATTGATGCCGGTGGATAGCAGGTCGGCTCCGTCCGCCAGCGACACCAGCGTCTTGTTGACCTGGGCCCAGTGCACAATGATGGGCTCCCAGATCTTTCGCACCACGCTGATCGGACCGCTGAGCGTCCATGCGCTGCGAAAGAAATTCGCCCACATGTTGCGCAGGAAATCCTCGTCCAGAAATTCTTCTATCGGGGGCCCATACGACACGGCCGCCAAACCCGCTGCCTCGGCGAAATCCAGCAGGCCGGGCGGGACAGCCAGGCAGACTTCGTGCCCCCTGCGCTGCAGTTCACGGCCCACGGCGGCGGAAGGTTCGATGTCGCCGCGCGTTCCGTAGCCTGCCAGGGCAAATTTCATCCCGCAGTCAGCCTTCCTGTCGGTTAATCGTTCGTCGCCGGCACGCGAGCGAAATTCTCTAGGAGATCGGCTGCCTTGGCGGCGCTTTCGGCGGGCTTGGTCATCCGGCTGGAGATCTCACGGGCGCGGTCGACGCAACCGGGGGCGAGGATTTCGCGCAGATCGCCGACCAATGTTTCTTGGGTCGTGGCCGAAAATGGCCGGGCGGTACCTACTTTGAGACGTTTGACCTGGCCGGCCCAGATTCTTTGATCGCCTAAGCTCCACAGGCTCAACGTAGGCACCCCGGCGCGCAGGCCTGCGGCCGTGGTGCCGGCGCCGCTGTGGTGCACCACCGCGCGACACGCGGGAAAGACTGTCGCGTAGTTGACCGGGCCGACCACCTTGACGTGGTCGAAATGTGGCACGTCGCTGAAGTCACTCCAGCCCGAGCACACCAACGCTCGCTCACCCAGTTGCGCGCAGGCGGCGGCGATCATCTCGATCGTCTCGGCCGGAGATTTCACCTCGGTGCTGCCGAAGCCGAAGAAAATTGGCGGACTCCCGGCGGCTATCCACGACTCGACCTCCTCATCGGCATCGGTGGACATCTCGATCGTCAGCGTGCCGACAAACGGCCGTTGGCCGTTCCACTTGGCCCATTCAGCGGCCAGCCCGGGGAAGCACACCTGGTCGTACGCTTGGATTTCCAGCGATCCGCATGCGGTGATCCGTCGGGGCGCCGGTCCCGTCGCCTTGGGCAGCCCGAGGTCGCGGCGTTGCGCATCCTCGGCCTTTTTCGTCACGAACCGCTGCGGCCAATCGAGCACTCGCATGGCGGTGCGTACCACCGGCGCCGGCACCCCCGGGGCGAGCTGACCGTTGGGAAGCATCGGGAAATAATGCATCGTGGCCAGCGGAATGCCGTAATACTCAGCGACATTGGCGGGCACGCCCGGAAAGCCCGGCCCGGAAAAGATCAGGTCGGCCCCGTCCGCCAGCGACACCAGCGTGGCACTCATCTCCGCCCAGGACTGCGTCAAGAGCGTCTGAACTTCCCGCCAGGACTCGACCACCTCACGGACCTTCCAGAACTTGCGCAAAAAATCGACGTCCCAGAACCCCTCCTGCTGGTCCGGCCCGTAGGCGACCGCCTCCAGCCCGGCTGATTCGACGAGGCTCACCAGGTTGGGTGGGACGGCCAACCGGACGTCGTGTCCCCGGCGCAGCAGTTCGCGGCCGACGGCGGTGCTGGGCTCGATATCGCCGCGGGTCCCATAGCTTGCCAGGGCAAACTTCACAACCGGATCCTGCCTTTCGGGTGCCGGACGGTGGGCGACCCCAGGGGCCATTATCTCTGTTCGTCCCGTCGCAGGCCGAGGTTCGGCCGATGCCGAGCCCCCTAGGGGCGATTCAGGTTCAGGGGCTTTCGTAGCACCACGGCGTCTTGATAGCTGCCGATCCCGCGTTCGACGTAATCCACGATTTCAAAATATTTCGACCAGTGCTCGTATACGTACTCTTTCGTGTGGAAGGCGGTTTGATAGAAGTCGGGGAATCCGTCAATCTTGAGTTTGCCGCTGGACCATTTGAAGAACATGAAACCGCGTTCGTGAATCTCCTCGACGTAGGAACTGTCCAACATTCGAAGGCCATTGATCACATGTTCGCCGTGGACCGTGAGGATAAGGGTGGCTCCCGGTCGTGCGACGCGTTCAAGTTCACGCAGCCATACGTCTTGAAAGTCCTCGTCCAAGTGAGTGAAAACAGAGATACCGTAGATCAAGTCAAAGGCGTTGGCGGCGAAAGGCAGTGGTGGCCGGTGGCCGTTGACACTCCAGTGAACACCGTCCAGGTGGTCCTTGGCCCAACCGATGAGGTCTGGATCGATATCGGTTGCGTAGAGAGTGCGCGTCCCTGGCTCGTTTCGAAAGTTTTGGATGACTCGACCGCAACCGCTGCCGAAATCGAGAATGTCGTCAAACGAAGAGAAATCACGGCCGGCGGCCTGACAGAGGTCTTGTATGTTTCGCGCAATTAATTTGCCCACCGCCAGGTATGAGGCTTTATCCAAAGTTCCGTGAACTCGCCATCGAAGCCGAGCTGGCGGAGTCGGTTCTTCTTGCGACGCGCCCGTACTGCCTCTGCGTTCGCGAAGTGTTTCGTATGAGAGCCGCGCCTGAAACAACAGATAGGTACCGGCGTTGTAAACCGCGACGGCTGGCGCGAACTCGATTATCTTTCTGCGGATCCCCATTGCACCTCTCTGATCTTGGCCAACTCCCGAACGGATTCGATCCGGCTGCCGACAGTGATACTCCTGTCCGGGCGCAACCCTCGACGCGCCCCCTCCGACGGCATCCGCGGTCAGCTCCATAGTCAGACTGCCCACAATGGGGCGTCGACCGCTACTCCATGCGCGTGTTCGGCTGGCGGCCCGGGGAAATACACGTGTGCGCCTTGCCGCTACGCTCCGATTTCGTCTTTGTCGGAGCGCCGCTCGGGTGTCGTACGGTGGACGCACGGATGATCGCCGTTGTACGGGACAAGGAGGCCGCAGTGACCGAAGGCGCGGCGAGCTCACCCAAGGTGAGCATCGTGGCGACCACCCACAATCAGGAGGGCTACGTCCGCCAGGCCTTCGACAGCTTCCTCGCCCAGCAGACCAACTTCTCGGTGGAGATCGTCGTCGCCGACGATGCCTCTACCGATTCCACACCGTCGATAATCCGGGAGTACACCAGCCGCTACCCGCACATGTTCCGGCCGATTTTCCGGCCCGAAAACCTCGGTCTCAACAGGAACATGACGGGCGCCCTGTCGGCTGCCCGCGGCGAATACGTCGCACTGTGCGAGGCGGACGACTACTGGATCGATCCGCTGAAGCTGAGCAGGCAGATCGCCTTCCTGGACCGGCATCCGGAGACGACGGTGTGCTTTCATCCCGTTCGCGTGGTGTGGGAAGACGGCTACGCGAAGGACTCAAAGTTCCCCCCTGCACACCTGCGCGGCAACTTGAGTGTCGATGCCCTGCTCTTGATGAACTTCATTCAGACCAACTCGGTTGTCTATCGTCGCCTCGAGCGCTACGACGACATTCCCGCCGACGTGATGCCCCTCGACTGGTATCTGCACGTCCGCCACGCGGCTCAGGGCGACATTGCGATGCTGCCTGAGACCATGTCCGTTTACCGCCGGCATGCCCAGGGCATGTGGCACAACCAGGTCGCCGATCCACCGAAGTTCTGGCTGACGTTGGGTCCCGGGCACGCCGCGACGTTCGACGCGATGCTCGACCTGTTCCCCGGCGACCCGGCGCGCGAAGAGCTCATCGCCGCCATGGCCGACTGGATTCTGCGCCAGATCGCGAATGTCCCGGGACCGGAGGGCCGCGCCGCGTTCGACGACACCGTCGCGAAGTACCCCCGGATGGTGGAGCTGGCCCGCAAGCACCGTGAGGCTCCGCGATGGAAGCGGCTCAAGGCGTCGTGGCGCAGGTTCGCCCTCGTTGCGCCGCACCGTAAGGGGTTGGTGGACGTCTGGCCGTTTAGCCTCAAACGCCAGCAGACCGAAGCGACCGGAAGGCCGGCGCGACCGCTCGGCGACCAGGGCCAGGAGATCCGCGACGCCGATTCGTAGCCGCCTTGAGACCGCGCGGCCTCAGCCGGAGGCTATTGGCGAGCGAAGATAAAGGCGTGGTTCTCGAAGTTCGGCAGCCGGCCGAACCTGCCGCAATTCTTCTTGTGCAGCAGTGTGAATCCCAGTTCGCCGACCTTTGCCTCCAGGTCGGCATCGGTGATACCCCATTGCCAGATATGGTGCACGTCGCGCCAGGGCCGGCCGTGATCCGGATGGATCTCGTCGAGTTTGCCGAAGAGGTTTTTGTAATTTTCTTGACGCGGGTTGTGGGGGACGTTGCGGAAGTATTCATCCTCGCCCAAGTCGAGCAGCCGCACGTTGTTTCCCGGTCCGGTCCATTGCTGGTTGTAGATCACCAAGGCACGTACATTCTTGGCGTACATGTCGAGGATGGCGTCCCAGTCGGGTGCGACTTGGTGTAGCAAAACGTCGAACAGTAATACCGCATCGACTTTGCCCACTTCGTCGGCGACTTGCTGGCTGCCGAAATTTCCGTTGACCAACCGAAGTTGCGGATATGACTTTGCTTTGCCGATGACCTTCGAAGTCAGGTGCGTATCGACCAATGCGGCGTCTTTTATTTTGTGATGGTCCAGCGCATGGAATGTGTACCCGCCCTCCACCCGCCAGACACCGCCGAGGTCTGCGAACGACTCGATGTCCAGAGAGGAAAATGCCTGATCTATGATATCGACTTTATCTTGGAGAATTTTCCGAAAGAGACCAAACATTGTGAACTCCAACACCTCCTGATCGCTTGTTCACCCGGCTTGGGCACAACTCGTCTCGTTGGATTGGCAGCCTGGTAGTCCGGCCCACGCGATCACCCTACAGGCCTAAGAGCGCAAGCCGTGGCGTTTGGAACCCGCGGTCAATCGGCACCTTTCAGCTATCCGACTCGAGAGCGGCGACCAGGGTTTAAGGTGATCGGGACCGGGATACGGCACGCTCGCCTGGGGACCTGGCACGGCGGGGCCATTGCGCGATGTGGCTCAAGGGGAGATTACGGACTGAGGAGGTTTGAATCATGGTGCCCGACGACGTGAGTAGCGCCGCCGCCGACGGGCTCCGCGGTCCAACCGTCTCCGTGATCACGATCTCCTACAAGGACCTGGACGGGCTGAAGCGGACCGTGGACAGCGTGCGGGCCCAGCGCTACGCGGGACGCATCGAGCACATCGTGATCGACGGTGGATCCGGCGATGCGGTGGTGGAGTATCTGTCCGGGTGCGGGCCGAGCTTGACGTATTGGCAGTCCGAGCCCGACGGCGGCCGGTACGACGCAATGAACCAGGGCATTTCGCACGCGTCTGGCGATCTGTTGTGGTTCATGCATTCCAGCGATTGCTTTCCCGATCCGGACGCCGTGGCGGAGGCCGTTGAGGCGATCTCGAGGCACGGGGCGGCGCGCGACATCTGGGGCTATGGCATGGATAACCTGGTGGGCCTCGGGCGCGTGCGCAGCCCTATGCCTTTCAACATCCGCAAGTTCCTCGCCGGCTGGCAGGTGATCCCGCATCAGGCATCGTTCTATGGTTCGTCGCTGGTCAACAAATTGGTCGGGTATGACCTCGATTTTGGGATCGCCGCCGACCAGGAGTTCATTCTCCGAGCCGCGTTGCTGCGCGAGCCGATCACGATCCGGCGGGTGCTCTGCGATTTCGACACCAATGGTGTCGGCACGAATCGTCCCCCCAGCGAAGTCTTCAATGACCTGCGCCGCATGTGGGACATGCATGGTCGCTATCCGCTGGGCGGCCGGCGAGTCTCGCGTGCCTACCTACGGGTTTGCGAGTACTACTTCGCCTTGTTGGCATTCATATTCCGGCGATGACCGCTGCATCGTCACTCCCGATCGGGTGTGGCTAGACCCGTCTCAGCCAGAACGAGCCGGGTTCGCGAAATTGTAGTTGTTCCCGCAGTACTGGGCAGGCCGCGGTCAGCTCGTCAGGGTGGTGATGCTTCAAGAAGTTCAGCGCGCCAATGATTTTGAACTCTGAGTTGTAGCTGAGGAAGGCTTCGAGCAGGTACTGCTCATTCCAGAAGCAGACCGCCTGTACCCACTCGTCCAGGTAATCCTTGGGGGTGAAGATGTCATGAATGTGAATCAACACACCTGATTTGAGGATGGGCAGAATCTCGAAGTACTCGAAGAGAACGTCGCCTTGTGGCCGGATCATGTGTGAGGAGTCGATGAACAGGATGTCGTTCTCCGCCAATTGGCTGAACAACGATGTGTCGATCAGCTCCACCGGCTTGCGGACGACTTTCACGCCGAGCTGCTCAAGCCACCCGACCTCGTAGGGCTCGATGCAGACGTGCTCGCACTGGTAGTCGGGATCCTCACCGCGGTTGGCCTCCACTGCGCTCGCCGCCAGCAGCGTTGACTGGCCGCTGCCGATTTCGAAAATGCGCTTCGGCTTGAACAGCCGGATCATGTTGTACAGGTACTCGGCATCGCCCGATTCGAAGAAGCCGTTCCGATAGAAGAACTCCTGGTCGGCTTGCCGGTCGACGGGGAATCTGGTCAATTCGTCGTTGAAGTGGAACTTCGTCAGCAGATCCAGCTGTTCAGTGACATTCCAATCGATGCCCAGCAACTCGCGGTCTTCGGATAACGGCTTTCGCAAATGGGCAGGGTTGAACAGGGGCTCGTAGTAATGGTCGAGAAGCGGATAGATCCCAACTTTTCTGAATACCCGCAAGGTCAGGGGCATGCGCCCGAATCCGGTTTGGCGGATCAGCCGCAACGCGAAAGACGCGCTAGCGGCGATCGGGACCAACGCGAAATCGATCAGCGAGAACAAGAATTTCTGAAATTTTTGCATCGTTCGCTATGCTTTTGGGTCATATCGCCACGGTTCATGGCAGATAGCGATTCGCCAAGGGCGCCAGTGACTTTCAGTGCGTGCCCGGCTCACGCGGCGATCGTAACATCACCGCCGAGAATTTATCGTCCGTACCGCGAGATGGTTGCTGCGATAGCGTGGACGGCCAGTGCCGGGGCTGGGAGGCAGGACGCTGGCCTGTATTGGCTGCGGGGACGTTTCGGTTCGTGTCAAACTTTGGCCGTGGCGGGCCAACAGGCGTAGTAGAGGAGAACGAATGGGGACGATCGAATCCGTCTACCGCCTCGCGCAGCGCGCGGTCGATCGGGTGCACGGATACGGGGTTATCAACCGCGGCGGCCGAGGTGTCGTCGGACTGATCGACGTGGGTTCGGTAGGCCCGCTGCCGAATCCCTGGCATCAGCGGTCCGACCTGGTCAGCCATGTCCTCAAGTTCGAGCCCCGTGACCCCAGCGGCGAGAAACCGCGCGTCGTCACTATAGACGCGGCTTTATGGAGCGAGACGGCCAAGCGGCCGTTCTACGTGTATGCGGGCCAGTCCGGCCACGGCTCGTCGCTATTTCGGCAGAACTACGACTACGTGCGGGACAACTTCGACACGCTACGCACTTTCGGCCCACCCCAGCTTGCCGAGACGTGGTTCGAGCGGTCGCGTCTGGACCACATCGAGGAAATCCAGTGCACCACGCTCGACGCCGTGCTGGCCGACCGCTCGGAGCCCTACCACGTCCTCAAGATCGACGCCCAGGGCGCCGAACGGCAGATCCTGGAAGGGGCGGCCAACTTCCTCGCCGGTGATGACTGCCTGGCATTGCAGCTGGAGTTGTTCCGAGTGCCGCTGTACGAAGGAATTGCGCTGCGGCCAGAGGTTGAAGAGATGCTCGACGGTATGGGGTACGGCCTGGTCAAGGAATATCCGCCGCACGCCACGTTCGACGCCGCCTGCGACTGCATATATATGCGGCGCGGTGCCACGGGGCCGGCAGCAGACGCTATTCGCCTCGCCTACGAGCTCTAGACGGCCGCCGCCTGTGCTGCGGAAGGCCGAACGGGTGACGGTTCCGGTGGCCCACCACGGTGAGGGTCCCTTCTGGGACGCGCCCACCGGACGACTGCTGTCGATGGACGTTCTCGCGGGTGAGATCGTCGTTGTCGATCCTTCAGGAGGGGTGTCCCGACGCAGGGTGCCGAGCCGAGTCGCCGCGGTGGTCAGGCGCCGCGCATCTGGTGGATTCGTCATCGCCACCGAACATGGACTCGTCGCTGCGGACGAACAACTGTCGGCATTCGAGCGAATCGCCGGCATCACCGACGATCCGAACGTGCGGACCAATGACGGGGGCTGTGATCCGTCCGGCGGCTTCGTCATCGGCACCATGGCCTACGACGAGCAGCCGGGCGGGGGAGCGGTCTACCGCGTGACGCCCGATCACCGGGTCGTCGAACTGCTGTCGCCTGTGTCGATCTCCAACGGTGTCCAGTGGTCGGCGGACGGCAGCCGCGTTTACTACGTCGACACTCCGACGCGGCGGATCGACGTATTCGACGTCGAGCCCGAAACCGGTGCGTGGTCGGGGCGCCGGGTTCATCTCCATGTCGAGGGCACACCGGGATACCCCGACGGGATGGCGATCGACGAAGACGACGGGCTCTGGGTTGCGCTGTGGGGCGGCGGAGCCGTAAACCATTACGACGCGGCGGGGCGTCTTGTCGAGATCATCAGCGTGCCCGGCATCACGCAGGTCAGTTCGTGCACCTTCGGCGGCGACGGGCGCGACGTCCTCTACGTCACCACATCGCGCCAGGGGCTGCCCGACGATGACGAGCCTTCGGCGGGCGCAATATTCGCAGTACCTGCCGGGCTGCGGGGTGCGGTTGCCGCAGAGTTTGCTGGATGACGGCGACAGCCGCAGGCGGGTCGTGCGCGACGGCTTGGTGCTATGGAGCCGCATTGTGGATCCGGCGCACGAGGTTTTCGATGCTGATAGTGTGAAAATCGTGCCCGTGACACCTGTGACTTCAATTCCATATGTGCCGCGCCGCGACTTTATCTATGACTTTCTGCGCAGTCGCGGACCCGCCGATCTTTACGTCGACGTGGGTGCGGCGTCGGGTGAAATCAGCGAGCGTATAGCGGGCGGTGCAGCGCATGTCCTGGCGTTCGAACCTTTTCCAAACAATGCTCGACTTTTCAGAAAGCGTCTTGCTAACCACTCGCACGTCCGATTGGTGGAGAAAGCTGTCTCGAGTCGACGTGGGCGAACGACATTGTTCGTTGGGTCGACTGTCCAGGGAGACGAACCGGGCTGGGACGACCAGGTTGGTTATTCCTCGGTCGGCAAAATCGGCACTTCGGTCTTGGCCACGCTCAACAACTACGCCTCGATCGGCCTGGCAGCCCTGCGGCGCCAGCGCGGGGCGACGCTGGTCCGGGTCCAAACAACCACCCTCGACTCCGAGTTGAGCGGACGGGTTGTCGATTTTTTGAAGGTCGACGTGCAGGGCGCGGAATGCCGTGTACTCGAGGGCGCCGAGTCGGCCTTGAAATCTCAGAAAATCAAATTGATGTATCTCGAGTGGTCGGGCGACGCCGAAGTGGAAAGGCGGCTCGATGAGGCTGGGTATTCTATTTTCGATTCGGTGTATGTGGGTTCTGGTTCGGACGAGGCGCGACGTAATTTTGAGCGCAGTGGGTTCGAAGTTATCGATCTAATACCATTGTCGATTGGGCAGCCGGCGCTGGAAATGGTATATCGAGGGTCGGGCTCTGAAATCGGTCCCGTATTGCGTGAGCTAAATGGTGTCGGTCAATGGATTCAAACAGATTTGATAGCCCTCCCGAGCGCCGACGAGGGGGAGTTCGCGGAATTTCTTCGTACCGCTTAACCTGACGCAATACCGACGGACGGCGAGGGCCGACTGTGCGGCGCAACGCCCTCGAATTCCACAACCTGCGCGTATCGTTACGGCACGATGCAGCTCCAGGCGGAACTTGCCTGTCTCTCGATCCTGGGGAGGGGGAAAGACGTGGCGGACAGCTTAAATGCCGCGAGCATTCGAATACGGTATGTACCGTGGCTCGGCCTTCGGTATGGTCTGGACCCGACGGCACCTCAGCGAACAGTGATTTCGCCACCTGACCACAAGGCATACGTCGATCGACATGGGGGCAAACTCGCCAGCGATGAGTGAGAACAATTCGCCACGCCGGGTGTCAGCGGTCATCCGCGCACTGAACGAAGGCAAGCACATCGGTCGCTTGCTGAAGGGACTCGACCAGCAGACCGTCAAACTCGACGAGATCATCCTGGTCGACTCGGGTTCCACGGACGACACCGTCGCGATCGCGGAAGCTGCCGGCTGCACCATCGTGCACATCGCCAAGAATGAATTCTCTTTCGGGCGTGCGCTTAATAGAGGGTGCGCCGCGGCGAGTGGCGACATCCTGCTCTTCGCCTCGGCGCACGTCTATCCCGTCTACAACACCTATGTCGAGCACATCGTCAGCGCATTCGACCGTGACGGCGTGGCCATCGCCTATGGACGTCAGGTCGGCGATGAGCGGACCAAGTTCTCCGAATCGCGAGTGATGCTGAAATGGTTTCCCAACCAGAACATCTGGGACCAGGGCCACCCATTCAGCAACAACGCCAACGCCGCCGTGCTGCGGTCGGTATGGCAAGAGACGCCCTACGACGAGACTCTGACCGGCCTCGAAGACCTCGATTTCGCCAAGAAGGCCCTCGACAAGGGCTACAAGATCGCCTACGTCGCGGATGCGCCGGTGGTCCATGTGCACGAGGAGACGTGGAGCACCATCCGCAACCGGTATCGGCGCGAGGCGATGGCCTACGCCCGCATCGTCAAGGGTTCGGAGATGTCCCTGCAGCGGGCGCTCGGACTGGCCCTATCGAACATTGCGAACGACTACCGTGACGCGATCAAGGCGCATCTGCTGCGCAGCAACGCGCTGAGCATCCCGCAGTTTCGATTCGCCCAGTTCATCGGGGCATGGCAGGGCTTCCGCGAGCCAGATCACGTCTCGGCCCGCTTGTTGGAGCGCTTTTACTACCCGGCTGAAACGCAGAGCAATGAACCCCCGCCCGCACCCGGTCGCAAGATTGTCTACTCCGAAGACCCCCAGCCGTGAGAGAGCAATGACCCGCACCGTCGCCGTCGTACCCATGCGCCACAACAGTGAGCGCGTTCCCGGAAAGAACTATCGGCCACTGGCCGGAATTCCGCTGTACCACCACGTCATCCGGACATTAGTTGCGGTACCCGAAATTGACCTGATTGTGGTCGACACCGACAGTGACTTCATCATCGACGACTGCGCCGAGCACTTTCCGCAAGTGCAGGTGCTGCTCCGGCCAGAACATCTACGCGACGGCAATATCGCCATGAACGACGTGCTGCTCAACACGCTCGACCAGGTGGATGCCGACGTCGTGTTGCAGACGCACTCGACGAATCCATTCCTCAAGGCCGACACGGTATCTGCGGCGCTGAAGTTGTTCACCGGGTCTGATCGTGAGTTCGACTCGGTGTTCAGTGTGACGCGACTACAGGCCCGTCTCTGGGATGCGGAAAACCGGCCGGTCAATCACGATCCGTCCGTGTTGCTCCGAACCCAGGACCTTGCTCCGCTTTTCGTCGAGAACTCCTGCTTCTTCATATTCACTCCGGAACTGCTGCGGGACAGGGGTACTCGCATCGGGGCGCGCCCGTTCATGGTCGAAATGGCCCCGCTGGAAGCTATCGACATCGACAACGAAGAGGACTTCGCTTTGGCGGCCGCCATCGCCGAGCGCAGCGAGATCAGCACATGAGTGCCCCGCTGATCTTGGTGACCTGCCGGCAGATGCAGGTGGAACTCCCACACCACCGCGACCGCATCGAGGAACTCGGCTACGAAGTCCTCGCACCGGATCTTGCCGGGCGGCAACAGTTCACCGCCGCGGAACTGCTCGAGTATGGCGAACGCCTGGTGGGAATCATCGCCGGCGACGACGAGCTTGACCGTTCCTTCTTCGACGGCGCCGACAAGCTCAAGACGGTGATCCGCTGGGGGATCGGGATGGATTCCGTCGATCACGAGGCTGCACGAGATCATGGGGTGGCCGTGCGCAACACCCCGGGAGTCTTCGGCCGCGAAGTCGCCGACTCGGCGTTCGGCTATATCTTGAACCTGGTCCGTGGCTATATCGCGGTGGATGCCGCTGTTCGTCGCGGCGAGTGGCCCAAGGCGGAAGGCATCACACTTGCCGGTGCGCAGCTCGGAATCGTGGGATTCGGTGCTATCGGGCGTGAAATCGCCAAGCGGGCAAAGGGTTTCGATATGGATGCTGTTGCTTACGATCCTTTCGCCGATGCCGCGCAAACGGATGTGCCGATCGTCGACCTGGACGAGCTTTTGACGACAAGCCGTTTCATCGTTCTGGCGTGCCCGCTGACGCCGCAGACGTTTCACCTGATCAACGCCGAACGTCTCGCCCTGGTACGCCCGGATGCCTACCTGGTGAACGTCGCCCGAGGCCCTGTCGTGGCGGAGCGGGATCTGATCGAAGCCCTCAAGAGTGGCCGATTGGCGGGAGCCGCGCTCGACGTGTTCGAGGTCGAGCCCCTGCCGCTGGACAGCGAGCTGCGGATGCTGCCGAACGTTGTGCTGGGCGCGCACAACGGGTCCAACACCCGCGAGGGCGTGGTCCGGGCGAGCACCGCGGCGGTGGACTTCCTGATCGAGGAGCTGGCACGGTGACCGGTGCGGTCATTGTCACGGGGGCGGCCGGCGGGATCGGCACGGCCTTGTGCGAACGCATGCGCAAAGACGGCTATCACGCGATCGGGATCGACAGAAACGTCGCGCCGGCGGCCGACACCTACCTTCAGGTCGACCTGGGCGAATCCGAGCAGCTCGTGGAGCTCGGCCGGGAGCTGGCCCGGAACTACGAGCTGAAGGCCATCGTGCACAACGGCGCGGTACAACCGATCGCGGGGGCGGGGGAGACGCCCTTCAATGAATGGGCAAATGCTTTGCGGGTCAACGTCCTTGCCGTCGACGCCCTCGTCTCCGGCACCCGCGAAAACCTAGGCGCTCACGATGGTTCGGTCGTCGCGATCAGTAGCGTGCACGGCCGCGCGACAACCGGCGGCATTACCGCGTATGCCACGACGAAGGCGGCGCTGGAGGGTTGGGTCCGCTCCGCGGCGATGGACCTCGGACCGAGCGTGCGGGTCAACGCGATTGCGCCCGGTGCGATCGACACCGCGAAGCTTCGTGAGGGATTCGCGCGGTGGGGGGAGACGGCCGAGGAACGCAAGGAGCTGTTGCGCCAGCGCACCGCACTGCGCCGCATCGGGGAGCCGAGTGATGTCGCCGGCGCGGTGTCGTTTCTGATCGGTGACGACGCGCGTTTCATCACGGGAACGGTCTTGGTCGTCGACGGTGGGGCAACGGCTCGCCTGGGATCGGAATGAGGAGATCGGCAACGCAGTGAATCAATTTCGCGAGCACTCAGCCCGGATGTTGACTCGATCCATCGCGAGCACCCAAGCGTGGCTGAACGACACTCTGACCTCTGCCGGTCGCGCCAATCATGGTTTTATACGACAGTTTCGGGGCGCCCATGCCGGCGAGCGTTGCGTGATTATCGGCAACGGCCCGAGCCTCCGCAAGACCGACATGGGCCTGTTGCGCGGCGAGTACACCTTCGGCCTCAACCGCATCTACCTGATGTTCGACGAACTCGGATTCGAGACCACCTTCCACGTCGTCATCAACCGGCACGTGGTGGAGCAGTGTGCCGATGACTTCAGGAAGATCAAAGCACCCCTCTTTACGACCGCGCCGAACCGCGACTTCCTCGACGGCGCAGCCAATACCGGCTTCCTGAACACGATCGTAGGTTTGTGGCCGTACTTCTCACGTGACGCAAGCCGCGGGGTATGGGAGGGCTACACGGTGACTTATGTGGCGATGCAGCTGGCGTATTACATGGGATTCTCCGAGGTCGTGCTGATCGGCGTCGATCACAGCTTCGCGGTCAGCGGAACCCCGAATCAACTCGTCGAGTCCACAGGACCGGACGCGAGTCATTTCGACCCGCGCTATTTCCCAAAGGGCTTCAAGTGGCAACTGCCTGACCTGGAAAACTCCGAGGTCGCATACCGGTTGGCCCGCAAGGCATTCGAAGCCGACGGGCGGCGGATCGTGGATGCGACCGTCGACGGTGCGCTGACGATATATCCGAAGCTGGCGCTCGCGGAAGCGCTCGGCAAGTGAGCGCGAAGGTGTTGCGTTGACAGTGTCCACACCATTCCGAGACAGGTGAAGAAATGGTTTTGCGATGGCTCGCGCGTCGGGTGTTGCCGCCCTGGGATCTGGACGAGGTGGGGATAGTATTCCACGTCATCGGCGGGACGCCGGGGACGATGCTCGATGTCGGAGCGCACCAGGGTTATTCTGCGGCACCGTTTTTGGTGCGAGGGTGGACTGTGCATGCGTTCGAGCCTGACCCGGCCAATCGGGCCATCCTGTCGAATCGATTCCCCAACATCGCCATCGATCCTCGCGCCGTATCCGAGCAGGACGGCGACGAGGTGCAGCTGTTCACGAGCGACGTATCGACGGGCATCAGCACCCTGTCGCCCTTCCACACCACGCACGAGCCGACCACGACCGTCCGAACCGTGCGCCTCGACACCTACATTCGCGAGCAAAGCGTCGGGCAGGTCGACTTCTTGAAGATCGACACCGAGGGTTTCGACCTGTTCGTCTTGCGCACGTTCCCCTGGGACACTTTTCATCCGAAGGCCGTGGTGTGCGAGTTCGAGGATAATAAGACGACCAGGCTCGGGCACGATGTACACGACATCGCCCGGTTCCTCGAGCGGCAGGGCTACTCAGTTCTGGTTTCCGAGTGGGAGCCCATCACGCAATACGGCGTTCGGCACACATGGCGGCGTTTTGCGCGGTACCCGACCGAGCTTGGCGGCGATAGTTGGGGCAACCTCATTGCCGTCGAACCGTCCCTGCTCGAATCTATCGAGCGCGCAGGCCAATCCGCCGTCAGGCGGATGCGGATCCGCCGGTGGGCGGAGTGAATCGCCTCAACCCGTTTAGGCGTCGGGTCGAGCCGCTGCTGGCGTTGGAGGCTCCGTCCTCAGCTCGGATGCACTGACAGCAGTATCTTCGTCGTCTCCGGAAGCCGGCCTGCGCGCGTAGGAAACGATGATCACCGCACTTGCGATTAGCCACAAGATCGGCGCCCAACCGACAGTCGTGACAACCGTTAGCCTGGTTCCTCCGCTGTGGCCTGGGATAGGTGCAGAGCCCGGTTGGCCCAAGGCGAGTTGAGCGATGCTAAGCGCAGCGGCGAAACTCACCCATAAGCCGACCGCACGGCGGCGACCGTCGCGGATCGCAAGCCAATCGAATACCCCAGCACCTGGCGACCCGTCGGGGTCTCGGACAATAAGCGCTGCGACGGGCAAGACGAAGACTAGGTAGTAGAAGGGAGCCATGGGGGCGAAGAATGCCGCCGTGGCTAGCAGCACAATTCCGGCCATGATGGGCACGATGCGTCGCCCTAGAGCAACCACGGAGGCGACCACAATGACCAAGATGACATACCCGATCAGCGACCGCGGACCAGCGAGGAAGTTGTCTGGTATTTTGCCGCCCGTCTGAAACAACTCAACCGTATCCGGAATCATGAGAAACGCTTTGCCATAAGACACGTTCTGCTGTCCGAGAAGATATTGCTGGAGCGGGCTGTTCTTAGAAAAAATATTATGGATCGACTGTGTGATTGTGTCGGGAAAGTCGCGCGGCCAAAGCAGGTACGCAGCAATACTGGAGATGGCGAAGCCACCGGCCGCGAGGCCGCTCAGTCGCCATTTGCGGGCAGCTAACAACACCACGCCGAGAACGGCGAACTGTGGCTTCACGAGCGCGGCCACGACTACCATAATGGCCACCAGGCCCCACCGCTCGCGACGCAACGCCACCAAAAAAACTAGGGCGATAGGCACAATGAAACCCGTCGAGTTGCCTCGATCAATCACCGCCCACGCCGGAATGGCCAACGCACCCAACGCGAGGAATACCACCACCCGCTCTAGGCCACACGCCCCGCGAGCTGCCCAGATCGCGGGCGAGAGAACTGCGATCGTCAGCGCTAGGAGGTAAGCCAGCAGCCCGAGGATTGGCGCACCCAGCCATGCCGCGGGTAGCCCAAACAGTAGATGCGGCGTCATGGCGGCCGCCGGGTAAATGGACCACATCGGCGGGAAATCGTGAGGCAGGGGAACCTGATGGTCCCACGGGTTGGGCCACCGCCCGACGTCAACGATTATTGCGTAGTCACTGAAGCAGTGCCGGCCGATATTCTCGCCCCAATTGAGCCAGCAGTCTTCCGGCGGGCTGAGGAGGAGAGAGGAAAGCATGTCGACCGAAAAGCACCGGGCGAGAAGGTAACTGAAGCCCATAGAGATCGCCGACACTATCAGTACAGTGCCGAGCACCACCGTGCGTTCGGACTGGGATGTGAACGCCGAAAGCAGGCCCTTGATCTTGGTAACGGGGCTGCGCAGTGTCTCGATCGATCGACTCATCTGCGTTCTCCTCGGTTCTGCAGGAAACGATAGGAGGCGGTGCCTAACTGGTTACTCGTGTTCAAGTCCAAACGGGCATGACAACTCATCCAGAGGACTCGCAACACGCGGTGATGCGAGCGGCCACGCGAATGGATTGAGCTTCGCACGTGCAGGAGCTTACGGTGGTCGAACCGCGTGGGCCAAGGTTTTTGCCGACGAGCGTCAGGTCGACGGCAAAAAGATTGACTGGCGGGGGCGATCCGATCTTGGACTGGATTGGATTCGTTGCCCAGCGGGTTCGATCTCTACGGCTCCCTGGGTCCTTCGCAGCATTCTGCGATGGTCTCTCGGTCGGGCGACTGCAAACGCGTCAACGGGACTGCACGCAGGTGCCTTCCGGCGCCCAACCCGATCTGCAGCCACCCGAACGGTTTTGGCCAGCGCTGTTCGTGAACGTCGACAGGTGATTTGCTATGAGTGTGCACTGGAAGCTTGATCAAGTATTGTTTGTGCCGATGGCGACGGTACTGAGCCTGGCGCTTTCCTTCCGCGAGTCGCGGGCAGCTTCCCCGCGGTGTCGACCTACGATGGTTAGGGGCGGCCAACCATGGTGACTACTGGGGGCGAGTCGCTTTGCGCCGTCGATGTTCGAACGGCACGGCAGCGTCTGCTTAAGATGCACTACGAAAGCGGCGTTGGTCATATCGGCGGGAACCTCTCGGCGCTCGACGCCATGTTGGTCGTATTCCACCACTACCTACGTGATGAAGATCAATTCTTTTTATCCAAGGGTCATTCGGCAGGTGCGCTCTACACGACACTGTGGACCATCGGTAGGTTGGACGACCACGACCTTGAGTCATTCCACAGGGATAACACCCTTCTCGCGGGGCATCCGCCTGCTGCCGGCATTCCTGACATTGCTTTTGCAACAGGCAGTTTGGGGCACGGTGTCTCGCTCGCCGCAGGTACGGCTCTAGCCTTTCGGTTTCAGCGCAAGGGCGCACGAGTCGTTTGTTTGACGTCCGATGGTGAATGGCAGGAAGGGTCGACGTGGGAAGGTCTCATTTTTGCGTCTCACCATAAACTAAATAATTTAACAATCCTCGTCGATCACAATGGACTACAGGGATTCGGGTCGACCACCGAGGTCGCAAGTATGTCGCCATTGTGGCAGCGATTGCAGGGATTCGACGTGGATCTTTACGTCGTGGACGGGCATGATACGAGCGCGATAGGCTGCGCACTATCTTCCCCCAGCGAACGGCTGAAAGTCGTCATCCTTCGCACGGTCAAAGGTCACGGAGTGAGCTTCATGGAGAATGAGATGAAATGGCACTATCTTCCGCTGACGGAGGAGCTCTACCAGCAGGCGATTGACGAGCTCGACAGCCGATGAGGAAACAGCTTTGTGACGCATTAGTCGCCCGGTCGGCTAACCAGAACATGGTATTTCTTACCGGCGACCTGGGTTTTATGGCGCTTGAGCCGTTGCAGGACGCGATGGGTGAGCGGTTCATCAATGCTGGCGTCGCTGAGCAGAACATGATCACTGTTGCCGCAGCACTGGCGGCGCAGAATCTGGAGGTGTGGATTTACAGCATCGCGCCTTTCGCTTATGCGCGGCCGTTCGAGCAGATCCGCAATGACATCTGTTTCCACCATTTACCAGTGAAACTGATCGGCAATGGAGGCGGTTACGGCTACGGGGTGATGGGGCCGACGCATCACGCCATCGACGACTACGGCGCATTGCTGACGCTGCCGGGCATGACTGCGGCAGTTCCTGCGTTCGACGAAGACGTTGAATCCGTCATTACGCTCGCGGGTGGCAGCGATAGCCCGATCTACTTGCGGCTGGGGCGAGGGGAGGCACCGCAAGGATGGCCTGTTCCTCCTTACCAACCGTGGCGGGAACTGACCACAGGCAATGGCCCAACTGTGATTGGGGTCGGACCTATCGCTGGGACGTATATCGGGTGTTTCGACGCGATGCCGGCCGAGCGAAGACCCAACCTATGGGTGGCCGGCGCACTGCCGCTAGAGCGAAATCCTGTCCCGGACGCGTTGCTGACCCAACTGGCGTCGTCAGAACGGCTCATCGTGGTGGAGGAACACGTGCGTCAGGGATCTTTCGCGTCGCAAGTGCTGCTACACCTGGCGGAGCGCGAGTGCCTACCCAAACACTTTGAACACTTTTGTGCCCGGGCCCATACCTTCGGTCGCTACGGCTCGCAAACATTCCTCCGAGCACAATCCGGACTCGATCCCGCTGCGGTGATGTCCGCGCTGGTAAGCGCCTGAGCATGGATTCGCTTGAGTCCAACATCCGTGGCTTGAAGGGACCGATCCTAGTAACCGGTGCCTCGGGATTTATCGGTGCGAATCTGTTCAAGAAGCTGTACAACGTTCGTGACGACGTGTACGCGATTGTGCGTGGCGGTAAGGGGTGGAGGCTGCGCGATATACCGGACGAACAAACCATCGAGGTTGACCTCAATGACTACGTGATGACGAGACACCTAGTCGATAGTTCGGCACCTCAGACGGTGTTCCACTGCGCTGCCTACGGTGCTTACTCATTCGAGGACGACGCCACGCTCATCTATCAGACCAACTTTCAGTCTGCGGTCAACCTGGTCGACCGCTTGGGGTCGCGGCCCCTTGTCGCCTTCATCAGCGCGGGGAGTTCCTCAGAGTATGGAACGAATTGCGCGGCGCCACACGAAGATAGCCTTTGCGAACCCAACAGCCCGTATGCCGTCTCCAAAGTGGCGGTGGCTAACTATCTCCACTACATGGGCAAGCATCAGCAGTTTCCGGCGGTGAACCTCCGCCTTTATTCGGCGTACGGCCCTCTCGAAGACACTTCGCGATTGGTCCCAACGCTGTTGCGTGAGGCGGTGGCGGGGCGGCTGCCGCCGCTGGTCGATCCCCAGACGTCACGCGACTTCGTACATGTTGACGACGTTTGCGAAGCCTTCGTTCTCGCGGCGACACGTATGCATCCCGGGCTGTACGGGGAGAGTCTCAACATCGGCACCGGGATCAAGACAACCATTGGCGACCTGGTGGAGCTGACTCGGGCGACGTTCGGCGTCGAAGCCGAACCAAGTTTCGACACAATGGCGGGTCGAGAATGGGACACGCCGGATTGGTATGCCGAACCTAGCAAGGCCCTTCGAGAGATCGGCTGGCGTGCGCGTACCGATCTGAAGGATGGGTTGGTGTCAATGTCGAAATGGGTTGCCACTCTTACTGATCGGCAGATCGCAGAATCTACAAAGAAAGGTGGCAAAGGGCGCCGGCGCAGCGTATCGGCGGTAATCGCCTGCTACAAAGACGGTCAGGCGATACCGGTGATGCACAAACGACTTGCTGACACGTTCGACCAACTCGACGTGGACTACGAGATTATTTTCGTAAACGACGGCAGCCCGGATGACAGCGCCGACGTGATACGCGAGATCAGTAAGCAAGATCGACACGTCATCGGGATCACTCATTCGCGAAATTATGGTTCGCAGATGGCGTTTCGGAGCGGCATGGAGCTGTCGACAATGGACGGCGTCGTCCTGTTGGATGGTGACCTTCAAGATCCGCCTGAGTTAATCCACGAATTCTATCCGCTGTGGGAGCAAGGCTATGACGTTGTGTACGGCAGACGAGTCAAGCGGGATATGCCGTGGCATCGAGGCTTGGAATACAAGCTATTCTATCGGCTATTTGCGCGCTACAGCTACATAAACATTCCACTCGATGCTGGCGACTTCTCGCTGATGGATCGACGAGTGGTCAGGTGGCTACTTAACTGCCCCGAGCGCGACCTGTTCATGCGCGGGTTGCGCGCCTATGTTGGCTTTAAGCAGACCGGCGTCGACTACGTTCGTCCGGAGCGTATGTTCGGGCGCTCCACCAACAACCTTATGAAGAACATCGACTGGGCGAAGAAGGCGATCTTCTCGTTCAGCAACGCCCCGCTGAACATGCTGACCAACATGGGGATAGCATCACTCGCTGTTTCACTGCTTGCGGCAGTGGTGGTATTTCTCCTCCGGGTGCTCGTGCCTGACATCGCGCCTCGAGGTGTTACCACCCTATTGCTCGTCATGCTCATATTTGGGTCCATGAATCTGTTCGCGATCGGCCTCGTTGGTGAATACGTGTCCAAGATCATGACCGAGGTGAAGGGTCGGCCTCGCCTCATCAGAGCCTCGCTGATCCGCAATGGAGAGCAAACTGAGCTACTACCGGACGGCAAGGCCATGAGGTCCCCTGTGGTGGAGAAGCAACCATGAGTTCGGCGCGATCTTGTCCGGTCTGCGGCGCCGGGTCGCTCGACGCAACTTCGTTCCTAGAAGCCAACATTGACGTCTCGCGCTTGGACGAATTCAGCTACTCGTCGCGAAAGACGCCGGAGTATATGAATCTCGAACTCGTGCAGTGCCGAAGATGCGACCTCGTTTACGCGGACAGCCCGCCCAGCCAAGACGATCTCGCACGTGCCTACCATGTTGCCGACTATGACAGCGCCGAGGAAGCCGACGACGCGGCGTCCGCGTACATACGTGCCATGCAACCGGTGTTGCAAGCCTTGACCAGGCGCGAATCAGTCCTGGAGATCGGCACGGGCACAGGGGTTCTGCTGGAGCACCTGGCGCATCAGGGATTCACAAAGTTGGTCGGCGTTGAACCGTCCGCCTCGGCGATTGCCGCAGCCCCGACATATCGTCAGAATTGGATTCGGGAGGGCGTTTTCGAGGAGCAGAATTTTGCTCCTGAGTCGTTCGACCTAATCTGCTGCTTCATGACGATGGAGCATGTAATCGATCCAAAAGTGATCTCCCTGGCGGCCTTTCGGCTACTTCGACCTGGTGGGGCGTTCGTCACGGTGACGCATGACTATCGCGGCTGGCTGAATCGCATGCTGGGGAGACGCTCTCCGATCATCGATATCGAGCACATGCAGTTGTTCTCGGGCACAAGCATTCAAAGACTCTTCGAGGTAAGTGGTTATCAGAATGTTCGGGTCGAACGGTTCGTCAATCGTTACGCATTCCGCTACTGGTGGCGGTTAGCACCAGCGCCGGGTCCCGTGAAGCGGGCAGTGGCCAAGGTTGCTGAAGCTACCCGTGTTGGCGGCGTCCGAATTAGACTCAACGTGGGCAACAGCATGGCGAGCGGAGTGAAGCCACCTAGCTCGCCCTAGCAAACACGGTGTAGCCGAGGCAATCGTCTCCGCCTTGTCGGCGCAAGCTGCCTTGGCCTATGAATGCGGCGATGAGTAGCACTGGTGAGAACGCCACACCGACCAATCGGCGAACCACGGACGACCCTCCTCCCTGCGGTATAAGGAAGGGGAGCACAAGGGCCATGATCTTGGCGCAAGCAACGGTTAACTCATCGCCCCGCGCAAACACCACCACCTCGGAAAAGCCATTTCGCTCCAGTAGCATCCGCAATGCGGAAGGCGTAAATCGCCAGTAATCATGCGGAATGTAGTGCCAGCGCGCGGCGAAGGGGACAGTGAGGATGAGTCGGCCGTCATCGTGAAGCACACGCCGGGCTTCGGAAAGAAAGGCATCGGGATCAGGAACATGTTCGAGGGTCTCGGTCGCGAGAACAAGGTCGATTGTGCGATCACCGGCAGGCCATTCGTCGCCTGAAAAATAAGCAGTGCCAGGAACCTCATACCCGAACTGCTCACCAGCGTCTGCGATGTCGATGGCGCGATAGGTCGCACGGCGACTTACGAGCGGGCGATAGGGCTGGGCGCCTGCGCCTACATCAAGAATCGTGCCGGTAGCTTGTCCTAATGGGGACTTGAGATCTCGCCAGATGGAGGCGGCCTGTAGGTCTAATGCGCGACGCACTCGAGACATCAACCTGCCCCGCGCACTGCTCAAGTCGGCAAATGAAGGTGGCTGCCAATGTTCGTCGTTGCGGACCGCCTCGTTACGGCGAGCGAGGACAGACATCGTGGCTCTTCCTTACTAGGGACAAACACGGCTAGTCCCGAGTGCCGCCAGCGTTACGGGGCTGGTGCAGCCCTACCGTACCTGGCGTCACTGGCCGACGTGGCGTGGAACCCGAAATGAATGCCGACGTTTTCGACTAATCGCAGCGAGCCGCGGCTTAAGGTTGGTTTGACCAGCTGTCGTTGAGGATGGTTAGTAACCACGACGTTTCGGCCGCTCCTGCGGTTGTGGCTCTGCTTACGGCGTGGATATCCCGTGACAACGCACTCGAAAAAGGCGCTCTCGGATGGTCTACGGTTGGCTGAACGTTGGCGGCGACCTGGACCCAAGTAGGTAGCATCCGGCCTGCCTGATCGGTGCCTTTCGCGGCATCCTTCGGCTGGCGGCCTTTGCATAGCAGATCAACAAAGCTGTCGCTCTGTGTCTGTTGTCCTCTCCAATTACTATGGACGGACAATCGCTAGCCGGTGAAGCGCGGAGGAGTGGGACTAGCGCGATGATCGGACGCGGGACGTGTAGTGATGAGCATGCACCGATAGAGGCGAGAAACCAGTGAAGCGAGCGCTGATAACCGGGATCACCGGACAGGATGGCTCGTACCTCGCCGAACTGCTGTTGAGCAAGGGATACGAGGTCCACGGCCTCATCCGTCGAGCTTCCACCTTCAACACCGCGCGGATCGATCACCTCTACGTCGACCCGCACCAGTCCGACGCGCGGCTGTTCTTGCACTACGGCGACCTCACCGACGGAACCCGCCTGGTGACCCTGCTGACCACCATCGACCCCGACGAGGTGTACAACCTTGCGGCGCAATCGCATGTACGGGTCAGCTTCGACGAACCGGTGCACACCGGCGACACGACCGGCATGGGATCGGTCCGGCTGCTCGAAGCCGTCCGCCTTTCCCGCGTGGACTGCCGCTTCTATCAGGCGTCCTCGTCGGAAATGTTCGGCGCATCGCCACCACCGCAGAACGAGCAGACCCCCTTTTATCCCCGCTCGCCGTACGGCGCGGCCAAGGTCTACTCCTATTGGGCCACCCGCAACTATCGCGAAGCGTACGGATTGTTCGCGGTGAACGGCATCTTGTTCAACCACGAATCGCCAAGGCGCGGCGAGACATTCGTTACTCGAAAGATCACGCGAGCCGTGGCGCGCATCAGAGCCGGCGTCCAGTCGGACATCTACCTGGGCAATCTCGATGCCGTCCGCGACTGGGGATACGCGCCCGAATATGTCGAAGGGATGTGGCGCATGCTGCAGGCCGCCGACCCCGACGACTTCGTGCTGTCGACGGGGCGCGGTTACAGCGTGCGCGACTTCGCCCAAACCTCATTCGAGCATGCCGGACTCGACTGGCAGAAGTACGTGAAGTTCGACGACCGTTATTTGCGTCCCACCGAAGTGGATTCGCTGATCGGCGACGCGACCAAGGCCGCTCAATCTCTCGGGTGGAAGGCTTCCGTACACACCGCCGAACTGGCGCGCATCATGGTGGACGCCGACATTGCCGCATTGGAGTGCGATGGCCGGCCATGGATCGACAAGCCGGCCCTCCCTGGCTGGAGCTGAGCAAAGCATGGATACGCCCGTCGGCATCCTCGATCGCGCGTTGCCGGTATACATCGCCGGGCACCGGGGACTCGTCGGCTCCGCCTTATTGCGCAAGTTCGAGGCCGAGGGATTCACGAATCTCGTTGTGCGGTCCCATGATCAACTCGACCTAACGGATCGGGCCGCGACGTTCGATTTCATCCTCGAGGCCCGGCCGCAGGTGATCGTCGACGCCGCGGCGCGCGTTGGCGGCATTATGGCGAACAACACCTATCCCGCGGACTTCTTGTCCGAAAACCTGCAGATTCAGGTCAACCTGCTGGACGCGGCTGTGGCCGCGCGGGTGCCACGGTTGCTGTTCCTCGGATCTTCTTGCATATACCCGAAATTCGCCCCGCAGCCGATTCAGGAGAGCGCGCTGCTCACTGGCCCGCTGGAGCCGACCAATGACGCGTACGCGATCGCGAAAATCGCGGGCATCCTTCAGGTGCAGGCGGTCCGGCGGCAATACGGCCTGGCCTGGATTTCGGCGATGCCGACGAATCTTTACGGACCGGGTGACAACTTTTCCCCATCGGGTTCACATCTGCTGCCGGCGCTGATCCGGCGCTATGAGGAGGCCAAGGCCGGTGGTGCGCCGGCGGTGACCAACTGGGGGACCGGTACGCCGCAACGCGAGTTGCTGCATGTCGACGATTTGGCCAGCGCGAGCCTGCACCTCCTGGAGCACTTCGACGGCCCCAATCACGTCAACGTGGGGACCGGTGTCGATCACACCATCAGTGAGATCGCCGAAATGGTCGCTACCGCAGTGGGGTACACCGGCGAAACACGCTGGGACCCAACCAAACCGGACGGCACGCCGCGCAAGCTGTTGGACGTCTCGGTGTTACGGGAGGCGGGATGGGCGCCCGAAATCTCGTTACGGGACGGCATTGTGGCAACGGTGGCGTGGTACCGGGCGAACGCCGACGCAGCGAGGCAATGAATCTGCGGGATTAGGCGCTGGATTCGGCCGCACGTCGATAGCCACGCACCGCGATCGGGATGAACACCGCGAGCAGCACGGTCGTCCAGAGCAGCGTCATCGCCAGCGGCCGCAGGAACGAGCCCCCATGGGCCAGCGCCCACATCGCCTCGATGGGTGGAGACATCGGCTGCGCACGGACAAACGGTTGAAGCCAGGCCGGAAACAGCCCGATCGGAGTCGTCCCGGGGTTGAGGAAGGCCAGCGAGACAGTCACGGCGACCAGCCACGTCATCATGGTGCGGCCATTGGTGCGGACGGCCAGCGCCATGACCATCGCCGTGTACCCGGTGACAGCGATCGAGGGGATCAGAATGTAAAACAGTGCCGAGGGCCAGCCGTGGGTAAAGCGCAGCCCCATCGCCACCCCGACCGCTGTGATCAGGATCGTTCCCACGAGCGCCCGCACGGCTTCGGCGGCCAGCCGACCGGTGAGCGCGCTCGCGCGGTGAACCGGCAACACCCACATCCGGCTGAGCAGCCGCCAATCGCGTTCCATTTGTATGCCGACCGCGCCGCCCAGAGCGCCGAACACCGCCGACAGCACAGTGCACAACGGGACCAGGCCGTACACGCTGTCGACGCCGGTTACCGCACGAACCCGCTCACCCAACACCACTTGGTAGACGACCAGAAGAAAGACAGGGAGCAGCAGCGACCCCATCAGCACACCTTGATCGCGCCGCCACCGGGTGAGTAGCACGCCGGCCTGTACCCAGCTCTGGGTCAGTAGGGAGCCCTGCATTCCGGGCTGCGTCGTCATCTGGCCCGCCTCTGCATCCGCAATGTGATTGTGCCGAAGACGAGCATCATCCCGGCACACCACGCGAGACTGGCGGCGAGGTTCCCGAGAATCACGTGCCCGCTCGCCAGGCCGCGCAACGTTTCGGCGACCTGGGACACCGGCTGGTTGCGCACGTATGGGCGTAACCAGCCCGGAAAGGTTCTCTCGGGAGCGATTCCGGTAGACAGCATGAACAGCAGCACCTGCGGGACGAACAGTAGGGGAGTGACCGCCTCAAGACTGGTCGATGCCGATCCCAGCGCGTCGGCACCCAGCGCCACAGCCAGGCACAACAGCAATGCGATAAGCACGAAGGCCAGCGCATATCCGAGGCCGCCGGTCATCCGGAATCCGAAGGCGTAGCCGGCGATCAGCGCAACCGAGAGGGCAAGCGTGGCCCGCATCAGGGTCGCCGCTATGCGGGCTGCCACGGGGTACACCGCGGGGATCGGTAGTGCCGCAATCCGCTCGCCCACCGCGGTCAGCCGGTCGCGGGCCGCACGGTCGGCGGTGACCAACGCGACGAACACGACGGATTGGACCACCACCGCAGGCACCAGATACTGCGTATAGCTGATGCGCCCGGTATCGACCAGACCGTGCAGCGCTACCCCGAAACCGGCCAAATACCCGACGGGAGAAAGCATCTCGAAGACAAGCCCGCCGTCGCGTACCGCACCTGTCATCGAACGTTCGGTGAGGGCGGCCAGGGCACTCATGACTGAGTGACGGTTCGTTCGGTGAGATGGATGAACGCTTCGTCCAGGGAGGGCTTGCGCAGCGAGATGTCGGTGAGTTCGATGCCGAGCGCATCGACGCGGCGAAAGACCTCGCTCAGCGTTGCCACTCCGTCGGGGGCCATCACCGAGACCGAATTGGCGTCGGCGTCGACATCGACGCCTTGCAGTCCCGTCAGCGCGGTTGCGACCTGACCCAAGTCGGCCGGATTCGTCGGAGTGACCTGGCAGTAGCCGGCACCCGCCCTGCGCTTGAGTTCCTCGGCGGTGCCGTTGGCGATCACCTGTCCCTGGTCGATGACGACGACTGAGTCGCTCAGCAGATCGGCTTCTTCCAGGTTCTGTGTGGTCAGCAGCACCGTAATGCCCTGTCGGGTCATCGAACTCACGAGGGTGTACAGGGTGCGGCGGCTGCGCGGGTCCAGTCCGGTGGTCGGTTCGTCGAGGAAGAGCACCTTCGGCAACACCACCAGGGCGATAGCGAGATCGACGCGGCGCCGCATGCCTCCGGAGTAGGTGGATGCGCGCCGGTCGGCAGCATCAACGAGGTCGAACCGTTCGATCAGCTCGTCGGCACGAGCCTTTGCCTGCCGCCGGCTCAGTCCGCGCAACCTACCGAACAACACCAGGTTCTCCCGCCCGTTGAGCAGGGGGTCCATCGCGCTGAACTGTCCCGCGATCCCGATGCTGGAACGTACTTCCGCGGGCTGGCGCACGATGTCGTATCCGTTGACGACAGCGTGGCCCGAACTGGGGCGGATCAGCGTGGACAAGATGTTGATGGTGGTGGTCTTACCGGCGCCATTGTGGCCGAGCACGCCGCAAACCGTCCCGGCCGGAACCGAGAAGCTCACCCCGCGCAGCGCGTGTGTGCCCTCCCCGAATGTCTTCGTAAGGCCATCAACTTCTATCGCAAGCGGGCTCACAGTTGGGAGTATTTCATGGTGGGTGCCAGCGTGTGGGCGGTATCGGTCTTACCCGGCACGTGGTTCGGCCGATGCTATCAGCCCTCTTTGCTGTGGTGGCTGTCACACGGGATGAAGGCGCGTTAGGGTGAAATGCTTGCCAGCGGGCGGCTTACGATTCGAGTGGGGTTGGGGCTTTCGATCGAGTTGGCTTGTGCGGCAGTGTGATTCCGGTCGCGGCCGCGTTTCCGCTGTTGATCAGCCGAAGGCAGCAGCCACACCGCTTCGGCGGACCACCCGAGATGGCCTTGTCTTTGGTCAAGCATATGGCGTCTCCGGATTTCCGGAATGGGACTGGCTTTCCGGCTCCGGCACCCTAGACGGATTGCCGTGGGATCTCGGCGGTGGGCGCCTCGCCGGGACGCTCCTCGCCTAGCAACGCGCGTACCAGCGGACGCGAACCTTCTGGCCGCAGCATTTGACTGGCCGGGCGCGGGCGAACCGCTTGCGGCCACCAGAACCAACGCCCAAGCATTGTGGCGATCGACGGAGTCATGAACGAGCGTACGACCAGAGTGTCGAACAACAGGCCCAGGCCGATAGTGGTACCGACCTGACCAATGATCCGCAAGTCGCTGGAGGCCATCGAAGCCATGGTGAAGGCGAACACCAGACCCGCGTTCGTCACGACCTTACCGGTACCACCCATTGCGCGAATGATGCCGGTGTTGATACCCGCGCTTAATTCCTCTTTCATCCGGGACACCAGCAGCAAGTTGTAGTCAGACCCCACCGCCAAAAGGACGATCACGGACATGGGAAGCACCATCCAGTACAACTTGATGCCCAGGATGTACTGCCAGATCAGCACCGAAAGACCGAACGACGAGCCCAACGATAGAGCGACCGTACCCACGATCACCAGAGCGGCCACAAAACTGCGCGTGATGATGAGCATGATGGTGAAGATAAGACAGAGCGCGCCAATTCCCGCGATCAATAGATCGAATTTGGATCCGTCTTTGAAGTCCTTGAAGGTCGATGCGGTTCCGGCGATATAGATCTTGGCGTCTTCCAGCGGTGTCGTCTTGAGCGCCTCTTCGGCCGCCGTCCGTATCTTGTCGACGCGGTCCACGCTTTCGGGCGACGCCGGGTCACCCTTGTGGGAGATGATGAACCGGGCCGCCTTGCCGTCGGGCGACAAGAATTGAGTCATCGCTTTCTGGAAGTCCGCGTTCTTGAAAATCTCCGGCGGCAGATAGAACGAGTCGTCGTTCTTGGAGTTGTCGTACGCCTGACCCAGCGTGTTGGCGTCCTTGCTGTCGACATTCACCTGGCCGATGATCCCGGACATCGTGCTGTGCATCGTCAGCGTCGTCTTCTTGAAGAACTCCATGGTTGCAATCATCTGCGGATACTGCTCAAGTAGCTTCGGCAGCAGCACATCCATCTTGTGCAGGTCCACGAGAAGGTCGCCGAGTTTGTCGCTGAGTTCGTCGACGCCGTCGAGCGTGTCAAATATTGACCGCAGGGACCAGCATATCGGGATATCGAAGCAGTGTTTTTCCCAGTAGAAGTAGCTCTTGATCGGCCTGAGGAAGTCCTCAAAATCCGCGAAGTGATTTCTCAACTCGTACAAGATCTGCGTCATTTCGCCGGTCTTGACGATCGATTCGTGCGTAAGAGCGGTGAGCTCTTTCTGCAATTCGTAGAGGCGTCTCATCGAGGCGAGCTGGATGTCGATCATGGCGACCTGCTGGAGCATATCGTCCATACGTGCATTCAGATACTTCACGTTTTGTGACTGAGCCGCGTTTTGCATGCTGAGCATGAACGGGATCGAGGTGTGTTCGATCGGCGTTCCCTCGGGCCGAGTAATGCCCTGAACCCGAGCAATCCCGGGGACCTTGAATATTCCTCTGGCCAGTCGGTGCAGGGTGATGAAATCAGCCGGATTGCGCATATCATGATCGGCTTCAATCATCACGATTTCAGGCATCATCCGGGCCTGAGAGAAATGTCGGTCAGCGGCCGCATACCCTACGTTCGCGGGAATATCGTCAGGCATATAGAGCCGGTTGTTGTAGCTCGTCTGGTAGCCAGGCAGCGTCACCAAACCGACCAGCGCCACGGCGACCGTCGCGATCAGAATGGGCGCGGGCCAGCGCACAATCGCAGTGCCGATCCGGCGCCAGCGGCCGAAGCGGATCGCCCGTGTGGGGTCGAGCAGTCCAACGCCGCTTCCGACAGTGATTACCGCGGGCACCAGCGTCAGAGCGATCACGACGGAAACGACCATGCCCAACGCGCAGGGCGCGCCCATGGTCTGGAAGATGGGCATCCGGGTAAAGCTCAGGCACAACATCGCCCCGGCGATCGTCAGACCGGAACCCAGGACAACGGGAACGACACCGCGAAAAGTGGTGTAGAAGGCCAATTCCCGGTCCTCACCGGCCTGGCGCGCCTCCTGATATCGGCCGAAGAAAAAGATCCCATAGTCGGTTCCCGCCGCCATCGCGAGGGCTACCAGCAAGTTGACGGCGAACGTCGACAATTGCAGAAGGCTGTGATCACCGAGAAAGGCGACGATTCCCCGAGCCGCGAGTACTTCGATCCCGACTGTGATCAACAGCAGAATCACGGTGATGATCGATCGGTAGACGAAAAGCAGCACCACGAAAATAATCGCGGCACCTACCGCTGTCATTTTCAGAATGGATCTATCGCCGGCCTGTTGCATGTCGGAAAACAGCGCCGATGGACCGGTGACGTAGGCCTTGATCCCGGGAGGTGGGGGTGTCCGCGCGAGAATATCCCGAACGGAGGCAAGGGAGTCCTGGCCCTGCGTCGTGCCCTGGTTTCCGGCCAGGTTCATTTGAACGTATACGGCCTTACTATCGGCACTTTGCGCGCCGGCAGCGGTGAGTCGATCTCCCCACAGATCCTGTACGTGCTCAACATGTTTCGTGTCGGCTCGTAACTCGCGAACCAATTTGTCGTAGTACTTGTGGGCGTCGTCCCCAAGCTCGTGTTGGCCCTCGAGCACGAGCATCACAAAGCTATCCGAATCGGACTCTTTGAAGACCTTGCCCATCCGCATCATCGCCTGCACCGCTGGCGCGTCTTGAGGAGCCAACGGCACGGAGTGTTCCCGGCCTACGCGCTCTAGCGAGGGAACGGCGAATGTCACCAGCAGCGTGAGTGCCACCCAGCCCAAAATGGTCAACACCGACAACTTACGAAGCACCCTGGCAAAGCGCGGTTTCCGGGCGGGGGCCGGGGGAGTTTCCGTACTCATAGGTTCCGTGGTCATGCGGGCCTCACCGCGATTCTTTCAGCAGCAGCGCACGTACCAACGGGCGCGAGCCCAACGGCCGCAACATTTGGCTTGCGGGTCGGGTGCGCACTTGTTGTGGCCACCAGAACCAGCGTCCCAGCAACGCCGCGACGGCCGGGGTCATGAAGGCGCGCACGACCAGCGTGTCGAAGAGCAGACCCATCCCGATCGTGGTGCCCAGCTGCGCGATGCTGCGCAAGTCGCTGACCGCCATGGACGCCATGGTGAATGCGAATACCAGGCCCGCGTTGGTGACGACTTTTCCGGTACCCGCCATCGCGCGGATGATGCCGGTGCGTATCCCGGCGTCCAGTTCCTCTTTCATCCGGGAGACCAACAATAAGTTGTAGTCAGAGCCCACGGCCAAGAGGACGATCACCGCCATCGACAGAACTGTCCAGTGTATTTGCAGTCCAAGCAAATACTGCCAAACCAAGATGGACATGCCGAAGGATGCGCCCAGTGAAAGCAATACCGTACCCACAATGACCAGCGCGGCGATAAAACTTCGTGTCATGATCAGCATGATGATGAAAATCAGGCAGATAGCGGCGACGCCCGCAATCAACAGGTCATATTTGGCGCCGTCGACCAAATCTTTTACCACCGCCGCGGTCCCCGTGAGATAGATCTTGGAGTCTTCCAGGGGGGTGCCCTTCAGCGCCTCCTCGGCGGCCGTCCTGATCGGGTCGACCCGCGAGAGGCCCTCGGGCGTTGCCGGGTCACCCTTTTGTGAAATGAGCATCCGGGCGTTCTTACCGTCCGGCGACAGGAAGATCTTCATGACCCGTTTGAAGGCGTCCGAGCTTTCGATGATCCCCGGCGGCAGATAGAAAGTATCGTCGTTCTTGGAGGTGTCGAAAGCCTGACCCATGGCATTCGGATTCTGACCGCCGTTGACCTCCATCTGGCCGATGGTTCCTTGCATGGTGCTGTGCATGGTCAGCATCATCGTTCGCATGCTCTGCATGGTCGCTATCATTGGCTGAATTTGGATAACCAACTGCGGCAGGAGCGCATCCAGTTTATCGAGGTCTCCCACCAATTCGGTAAACTTGTCATTGACCTCGTCAACGCCGTCGAGTGCGTCGAACACGGATCTGATTGCGAAGCAGACTGGAATATCGTAACAATGCTTTTCCCAGTAGAAATAACTGCGGAGAGGTCTGAAGAAATCCTCGAAGTCCGAAACGCGGTCTCGCAACTCAGCTGTGGCTTTCTGGATTTCATGCGTTTGGCCGACCATGTCATGAGTTACGCCAATGAGTTCTTTCATCAGCCCCAACATCCGCTGCAAGAGAGCAATCATTTTTGCCAGCTCTTCGGCCTGCTTAAGCATGTCTTCCATGCGATCCTTTTGGAACGCCATATTTGTTAGCTGAGTCGACTGGGACATGCTCATGATGTACGGAATGCTTGTGTGCGCGAGCGGAGTTCCCTCCGGCCGGGTCACACTCTGAACTGTGGAGATGCCCGGGACCGCGAGTATGCCCTTAGCTAATTGATTCAGTACCAGCATATCGGTCGAGTTACGCAGATCGTGGTCAGCTTCGACTACAAGGATTTCCGGCATCATCATTCGCGACTCGGGAAAATGTCGTCCTGCAGCCGCGTTTCCCACGCTGGCAGGGATATCATCGGGAATGAACTTCTGGTCGTCGTAGCTAGGGTTATACCCGGGTAGCGTCAATAATCCGATAAGGGCGACCGCTATTGTGGAAATGAGGATCGGTGTGGGCCAGCGAACTATCGCCGTACCGATTCGCCGCCAGCCGCGCACTTGGAGCTTCCGTTTCGGCTCAAACAGGCCAAAACGGCTTCCGGCAGCAATAAGTGCCGGCCCCAACGTGATCGCGACGAGGACCGCAACGGCGATACCCACCGCGTTAGGCAGGCCCAGCGGCTGAAAGTACGGTAGTCGGGTAAAGCTCAAACAAAGAACCGCCCCGGCGATTGTCAAGCCGGAAGCTAAGACAACTTTGGCGACACTGCTGAATGTGGTATAGAAGGCCGTTTCGCGATCTTCGCCTGCCTGGCGGGCTTCTTGATATCGTCCGACGAAGAATATCGCATAATCGGTACCCGTAGCGATGACCGCTGCTACCAGGAGATTAACCGCGAAGGTAGTGAGGCCGACAAGTCCGTGGTAGGCGAGAAACGCGACCATTCCTCGGCCAACCGTCAATTCCAGCCCGACCATCAGCAACAAAGCAATGACGGTAAAGATCGATCGGTAGACGAGTAGCAATGTAATGAAGATTACGGAAAGACTCGCCAGTGTCACCGTCGTGACGGTCTCTTGACCCGCTTTGTTCATATCCGCGACGGTTGCGGCGGGGCCGGTGACATAGACCTTGAGCCCGCTTGGCGCAGGCAGCTCTGCCACGATCCTTCGGATGGCGGCGACCGATTCGTCACCCGCAGCCGCACCTTGGCTACCGCCAAGGTTCAATTGCACATATGCGGCCCTTCCGTCAATGCTTTGCGCGGCGGCCGCCGTGACCGGGTCTCCCCAGAAATTCTGAATGTGCTGGACATGCTTGGTATCGGCTTCCAGCCGACGAATCAATTCGTCGTAATACTTGTGATCATCTTGGCCGAGGGGTCGGTCCCCCTCCAACACGATCATGGCGAGGGCGCCGGAATTGGATTCCTTGAAGTCCTGGCCCAGGCGTGACATCGCCTTGAAGGAAGGTGCATCTACGGGAGTCAGCGAAACCGAATGCTGTGCCTCGACGGCCTCCAAGGGGGGGACGCCGATGGTGAGGAAGACCGTGACGCCCAGCCACCCCAAGATGATGAGGATCGAAAACCGGTGGATTGTCCGCGCGATGAAGGGTCGCGAGGGCCGCTCCGTGCCTAAGGTTTCTTCGCTCATGCCGCCGTCAGCACGCAGTACGTGAAGGCGTTCACCTCGTGTGAGACCTTCTCGGACTTGACGGTGCCATCGACGATGATTCGGCAGCCGATAGTATCGCTATCGCCTTGTGCCACCACGTTTCCCACGATTGACGGCAGCGTTGTCGAGAGATCCATCGACCACGGCAGCGTGACTGCGTTGATGTGCTGCGGGTCGGCATTGACGTCGAAATAACTGATGTCAGCCACGGTCCCCGGTGCTCCGAAGACTTCGTACTTCAGATGCTTGGGGTTGAAAGGCTTGCTGTCCTTGATCCTGGTGTCGGCATACGACTGACGTTTCTCGGAGCCGAATATCCCGTGCAACCGCGAGACGGTGAATCCGCCGGCGGTGAGCACGGCGACGATGAGTAGCGGGATCCAGATTCGCCCCAGCAGCTTGAATGCTCCAGCACCCGGATTCCGGCGGCCTCTTCGGCCACCATCCGGCTCTTGGGATCCGGGTGCCGACTGGCGACCGAACCGCCGTAAGCGGCTAGAGGGCTGGCTAGCGCCCTGGCTGCCTTCGGCGGCGACGTCGGATCGGGCTCGAACGCCGTGTTCGACCACCGCACCCCCTTCAACCCGTTCCTGGACTCGCTATGTCAACCGCTCGAACAGTACCCAAACCTCGATCACACCACGCCAGACCTGCGGCGGTCAGCTCAAAACGAGCGGCGTTCGGCGAGTGCGACCAGATCTTGATGAGTAAACCATGCCATTGGCCCCGACATCAGATCTTTCGTAACCCGGTATCGGATCGTAACTCGCCCGCGTGCGTATGGGGACGTTAGCAATGGGTGCAATCCCGTCATGAAGCAGGTGTTGTATGCGTCATTGTCCCGGGCAATGGTGATACATATTACATTGCTGCGCGATCCGTGCAGAAGGCCTCATGCGCCGTGGCCAGCTAACGAAGTCGTGGTGGTTCGCTGAGACGGGTCAGCGTGCGATTTGTCTTGTCAGATCACGAACGGCGATCCGCGCGGGCGGGGAAACGGATCCCTGCCAACCGGCGATGACACCGATCTTCGCACCCCGGATAGCTACCGCGTTTGCTGTGACCGCTACCCGACACCTCTCAGGTCTGAGCTGCGGGCCACGCCTCGGCGCGTGCCGCGGCATTCCTTCCCGGCAACCAACGAGCAACGAGACCGTAACTCGGTCGTTTTCTCTCCGCAGGTGCCGTACCCTTGGCGGGCGGCACACAGCCAATACCGTCGCTGCAGGTCACTGCACTTCAAGGCGTCAACGCCCGGGCGTTGCGCCGCGCACCGAATTGCCAAGCGGTGTCACGAGTGCTTAACGGATCACATCAGGAACTTTGTCGAAACCTCCGACCGAGCCTGTAGGCCTCCAGTATGGTTTGGAACGACCCCACTTATATCGAGAGAACGCCTGGAGAACTGTGAGCACGAATCCGTTCGACGACGATAATGGCAGTTTTTTCGTGTTGGTCAATGATGAGGAGCAACACAGCTTGTGGCCGACGTTCGCCGACGTTCCCGCAGGGTGGCGGGTGGTATACGGCGAAGCCGACCGTGCGGCGTGCCTCGAGTACATCGAGCAGAACTGGCCCGATATCCGGCCCAAGAGTCTGCGCGATCGGCTGGCAGCGGGTCGGAGTTTTGATAAGTAAACCGCCTGGGTATGGGGACTCGGGTGGAGCTTTGGGGGACTCACATGGAAAGTGGTGAGCGGGCACATCCGCTGACACGGGGGCAGCTCGATATTTGGCTCTCGCAGGAAACCGGTTTCGCGGGTACCGAGTGGCAGCTTGGCCTTATGGTGTCGATCGAAGGCACCGTCGATCGCGATTTGCTGCAGCAGGCAATCCGGCAAGTGGTTGCGGAGGCCGAGCCGGGCAGGGCCGCGTTCTTCGAAGCCGGCGGTCACGTTTCCCAAAAGGCTGTCGAGTATCCGGATACAGAGCTGGGCTTTTATGATTTCCGGGGCTCCGACGATCCGGTGCGAACGGCCCGCGAAACGGCGTCGTCAATTCAGCGCACGCCAATGCCATTCTCGGGTCCGCTTTTTACATTTGTGTTATTTCAAACACAAGACGAACAATTCTATTTGTTCGCTTGCTGCCACCACATCGCCGTGGACGGCATGGGCATGGCGCTGGTGGCTCGCCGGGTCGCCACCGTCTATACAGCGCTTGTCGCCGGTCAACCGGTACCTGACCCGTACTTCGGTTCGTTGCAGGACCTGATCGACTGCGAGCAAGGCTACGAGGCCTCCGTCGACTATCGAGACGACCGGGCCTATTGGCAGGAGCACCTGCCCACCGACACCGGATTCAATTATCGGTTGCCCCAGGCCACCGTCGAGCGTGACCCGTATCTGACTTCCGCGTCGGTTCAGTTGGACCCGGCAGTGGTGAGCCGAATGCAACAGCTGACGAAACAGTTGCGGGTTCGTCGGTATTCGGCCATTACCGCCGCCTGCGCGCTGTTGGTGCGCGGCTGGTCTGGCAATGCTTCCGAGGTGACGCTCGACTTCCCGGTCAGTCGCCGGGTAACGCCGGAGTCGAAGACACTCCCCGCGATGCTCGCCGGAGTTGTTCCACTTGTGTTGTCGACTTCCCCTGAGGCGACGGTCGCCGATTTTGTCGCCCACGTCGACACGCGAATTCGGGAGCTGTTGCAACATCAGCGTTTCCCGGTGCACGCCCTCGAGGGTGAGGGTGGCGCCCGGCAGGGCGCGAATCGCGTGGGCGTCAACTTCATCCCGTCCCGCCTGACTCTGAACCTCGCGGGTGCACCCGCAACCGCGACATATACAAACCACGGCCCGGTGGGACACTTCGGATTCTTCTTCATCGGTGCCGGTGACCAGCTCTTCCTGAGCACCGCCGGTCCCGGGCAGCCCTTTGCGAATTTCGATGTCGCCGACTTGGCGGCGAATTTGCAGCGGGTGCTGTTGGCGATGGTCGAGGACCCCACGGCGACATTGTCGTCGATCGAGGCCGTGGACGCCGATGACGCGGCTCGCCTCGACGAGGTCGGTAACCGGGCCGTCCTGACCGAGTTCGCACCCGCGAAGGTGTCGATTCCGGCGGTATTCGCCGAACACGTGGAGCAGACCCCCGAGGCAGTGGCGGTGACCTTCGAGGGCCGACCCACGACCTACCGGGAACTCGATGAGGCCGCCAACCGATTGGCGCACCTCCTCGTCGACGAGGGAGTTGGCCCGGGCCACTGTGTGGCGCTTCAGTTTTCCCGTTCGGCCGACGCAATCATCGCGATCCTGGCGGTCTTGAAGACCGGAGCGGCATACCTGCCGATCGACCCCGCACTGCCCGCGGCGCGCACGGAGTTCATGCTTGCCGACGCCGCGCCGACGGCCGCGGTGACCACCGCAGACCTGCGGTCGCGGTTGGACGGACAGGATCTGGTGGTCATCGACGTCGCCGATCCCCGCATCGCGGCCCAGCCCAGCACGGCACTGCCGACACCGGACCCGGACAACATCGCCCATATCATTTACACATCCGGCACCACCGGCACACCCAAAGGTGTTGCCGTCACTCATCACAACGTCACGCAACTGTTCGCGCGCTTCGATGCCGGCCTGCCACGCACGGGCGTCTGGTCGCAGTGCCACTCGCTGGCCTTCGATTTCTCGGTGTGGGAAATTTGGGCGGCCCTGCTCGGGGGCAGGCGCTTGGTGGTTGTGCCCGAATCGGTGACCCGCTCACCGGAAGACTTCCACGCATTGCTCGTCGGCGAACACGTCAGCGTGCTCACCCAGACGCCTTCCGCGGTCGGGATGCTCTCACCCGAGGGCTTGGAAACGGCCGCGTTGGTGGTGGCGGGCGAGGCCTGCCCGGCCGAGGTCATGGATCAGTGGGCGCCCGGGCGAGTGATGGTCAACGGGTACGGCCCCACCGAGACCACGGTGTGTGTGGCGATCAGTGCCCCGCTGGTGGCGGGATCGGGCGTGGTGCCGATCGGCTCGCCGGTCCCGGGCGCCGCGTTGTTCGTGCTGGACAGGTGGCTGAAGCCGGTGCCGCCCGGCGTCGTCGGCGAGTTGTACGTGGCCGGTGCCGGTGTGGCGTGCGGATATGTGCGCCGGGCCGGCTTGACCTCGTCGCGCTTTGTGGCATGCCCGTTCGGGCAGCCGGGGGAGCGGATGTACCGCACCGGGGACCTGGTCTCGTGGGGCGATGATGGACAACTGCTCTACCTGGGTCGTGCCGACGAGCAGGTCAAGATCCGCGGGTATCGCATCGAGCTGGGCGAGGTGCAAGCAGCCCTGGCCGCGCTGGACGATGTCAAGCAGGCAGCGGTTATCGCCCGCGAGGACCGTCCCGGCGACAAGCGCCTGGTCGGCTATGTCACCGGCGCGGTCGACCCCGCCGCGGCGCGGGCCACGCTGGCCGAGCGGTTGCCCGCGTACATGGTGCCGGCCGCGGTGGTCGTCTTGGAGGCACTGCCCCTGACCCCCAACGGCAAGCTGGACACCCGCGCCCTGCCGGCACCCGAATACCACAACGTCGGCGGCGCGTACCGTGCCCCGACGACCGCGGTCGAAGAGGTCCTGGCCGGTATCTACGCCGAAATCCTGGGTCTCGAACGGGTCGGGATCGATGACTCGTTCTTCGACCTGGGCGGCGACAGCATCTTGTCGATGCAGGTGGTGGCGCGGGCCCGGGCGGCCGGCGTGCTGCTGCGTCCCCGTGACATCTTCGTCGAGCAGTCCGTGGCCCGGCTGGCCCAGGTCGCCAGTGTGACCACCGGTGAGATCGGTGCGGTCGACGAGGGCCTTGGGGAGGTCGTGGCCACGCCGATCATCCGCTGGCTGCAAGACATCGAGGGTCCGGTCGAGCAGTTCAACCAGTCGATGGTGGTGCAGGCTCCCGCCGGGGCGACGGAAGCCGACGTCGCGGTGGTGCTGCAGGCCTTGGTGGATCGGCATGCCACCCTGCGGATGCGGGCCGACGACGACGGTGCCGGCGGCTGGTCGCTGTGGGTGCCCGAAGTCGAGTCGCTGGAGGCCGCTGGTCTGGTGCACTCGGTCGACGTCTTGTCCGACGAGGCGCTCGTCGAAGCGCGGTCGCGGCTGAACCCGGCCACCGGGGCGATGCTCAGCGCGCTGTGGGTCACCTCGACCTCCCAACTGGCGTTGATCATTCACCACCTGGCCGTCGATGGCGTGTCGTGGCGAATCTTGTTGGAAGACTTGAACATTGCCTGGGCCCAGCATCACAGCGGGCAAGAGGTGGAGTTGCCGGCGCCCGGCACGTCGTTCGCCCGGTGGTCGGCACTGCTCGAGGAGCATGCTCGCGACGCGGCCGTCGTCCAGCAGGCCGACGCCTGGCGGCGGGTGGCGGCCACCCCGGCCGTGTTGCCGGCGGTCCAGCCGGCGGTGGATACCCAGGCCAGCGCCGGACGGTTGTCGGTGGACCTGGATGTCGACACCACCCGGCTGCTGTTGGGAGAGGTCCCGGCCGCGTTTCACGCTGGGGTGCAAGACATTCTGTTGATCGCGTTCGGGTTGGCCTGGGCGGAATTTCTGGGCACCCCCGGGACGCCGCTCGGCATCGATGTCGAGGGCCACGGGCGCCACGAGGAGCTGACTCCGTACGTGGACCTGTCGCGCACGGTCGGGTGGTTCACCACGAAGTATCCCGTGTCGCTGACCGTGGGCGGGCTGGACTGGGCGCGGGTGACCGCCGGTGACCCGGCACTCGGCCCGGTCATCAAAGACGTCAAGGAGCAGCTGCGCGCCCTGCCCGACGGACTGACCTACGGCCTGCTGCGGTATCTGAACCCCGAGGTGGACCTGGCCGGAACCGATCCGGCGATCGGTTTCAACTACTTGGGCCGCATGGGCGCCTCGGCAGCCGAGCTCTCCGAGGACCTGTGGCGAGTCAGCCAGGAAAGCCTCGCCCTGGCCGGTGCGGCCGCGGCGATCCCGATGCCGCTGGCACACACCGTGGAGCTCAACGCCGGCACGGTCGACAGCGAAGCCGGTCCGCACCTGCACGCCAACTGGACCTGGGCACCTTCAGCGCTCGACGACAGCCAGATCAACCGGCTCAGCCAATTGTGGTTCGACGCCCTGGCCGGGATTTGCGCGCATGTCCGCCGCGGTGGCGGCGGCCTGACACCGTCCGACGTCGCCCCGGCGCGTCTGAGCCAGCAGCAAATCGACGATCTGTCCCGGCAGATCCGGATCGCCGATGTGCTCCCGCTGACCCCCGTGCAGCAGGGACTGTTGTTCCACACCGCGCTCGCGGAGGGCTCGGGCGACGATTTGTACGCGGTGCAACTGGGCATCACGGTGACCGGCCCGCTCGACCAGAAGCGGCTGCGCGAGGCCGTGCAGGCGGTCGTCAACCGCCACCCCAACTTGGCGGCGCGGTTCTGCCAGCAGTTCGACGAGCCGATTCAGATCATTCCGGCCGATCCCGTCATAGCGTGGCAGTACGTCGAAATGGCCGGCGGGGACGCCGAAGTCGATGAGCGGGTGCAACGGCTGTGCGCCGACGAACGCGCCGCCGTCTGCGACATCGCCGACCAGCCGGCGTTCCGGGTGGCTTTGATCCGCACCGCAGACAACCGGCATCGGCTTGTCCTGACCATCCACCACATCGTCATCGATGGCTGGTCGCTGCCGATCCTGCTGCAGGAGATCTTCACGCTCTATTACGGGCAGCGATTGCCCGCCGCCCCGGCCTATCGCAATTTTGTCACCTGGCTGGGCGAACAGGACCGCGACGCCGCCCAGGCGGCGTGGGCCGAAGTGCTGGCCGGCTTCGACACGCCCACCCTGGTCAGTCCGCCCGGCCAGGCGGCGGAGCGCGGGGTCGAGTCGTACCGGGTACCGGCCGACACGACCCAGGCCCTCACCGAGCTGGCCCGCTCGAACCACACCACCGTCAGCAATGTGTTGCAGGCGGCATGGGCGCAGGTGCTGATGTGGCTGACCGGCCATCAGGACGTCGCCTTCGGCACCGCGGTCTCCGGCCGGCCCAGCGAGTTGGTAGGCGCGGAAGCGCTGGTGGGACTGTTGATCAACACGATTCCGGTGCGGGCCCACGCCACCGCGACGACCACCATCGCCGACTTGATGGCCCAGCTGCAACGCGCCCACAACGACACCCTCGAGTACGACCACCTGGCGCTGCGCGATATCCACCGGGTGACCGGTCACGACCAGCTGTTCGACACTCTTTTCCTCTACGAGAACTACCCGGTCGACACCGGCGCGCTGTTGGGCGTCCACGAGTTGGCCATCACCGACTTCAGCAGTCGCGAATTCAATCACTACCCGCTTTCGGTGGTGGTGACGCCGGGCCACGAACTGAGCCTGCGCGTCGAATTCGACAGCCAGGTGTTCGACGTGGCTACCGTCGACTCGCTGATCGAGCGGTTGCGGCGGGTGTTGGTCACGATGACCACCGATCCCACGCGACGGCTGTCGGCGATCGATCTGCTTGACGACGATGAGCATTCCCGGCTCGAGGAGTGGGGCAACCGTGCGGTGCTGACGCAGCCCGCGAGCGCGCCGGTGTCGATTCCTGAACTGTTCGCCGCACAGGTCGCACGCGCTCCGGAGGCGGTGGCGGTCAACTGCGGCGAGGGGTCGTGGACGTACCGCGAGCTCGACGAGGCCGCAAATCGATTGGCGCACTTGCTATCCGATCGCGGCGCCGGCCCGGGCGAACGAGTAGCGGTGCTGCTCAACCGATCCGCCGAAGCGATCGTGTCGCTGCTGGCAGTGTTGAAGACCGGGGCGGCTTACTTGCCGATGGATCCCGCGCATCCAACGGCGCGGATGGAGTTCATGCTGTCCGACTCCGCGCCGATCGCCGCTGTCACCAGCGCGGACCTGCGTCCGCGGCTGGAGGGGGTCGACCTGCAGGTCATCGACATCGACGACCCGGCCGTCGCCGCTGCCCCCAACACCGCATTGCCGACACCCGCGGCCGACCACGTTGCGTACATCATCTACACCTCGGGCACCACGGGTAAGCCCAAGGGCGTGGCCGTCACCCATCGAAACGTGACCCAGTTGCTCGAGTCCCTCGACGCTGAGATGGAGCTGGGACAGGTGTGGACGCAGTGCCACTCCCTGGCCTTCGACTACTCGGTGTGGGAGATCTGGGGCGCGTTGCTGCACGGCGGCCGGGTGGTCGTGGTGCCCGACTCCGTGGTCCGCTCACCGGAAGACCTGCACGCCTTACTGGTCAGCGAACAAGTCAGCGTCTTGAGCCAGACTCCTTCGGCGTTCTACGCGCTGCAAGCCGCCGACGCGCTGGCGCCCGAGCTGGGACAACAGCTGAAGCTTCAGACCGTGGTGTTCGGCGGCGAAGCGCTTGAGCCGCAACGTCTTCAGCCGTGGTTGCACAACCACCCGGGACTGCCACGCATGATCAACATGTACGGCATCACCGAGACGACCGTGCACGCCTCGTTCCGGGAGATCGTCGACGCCGACGTCGACAGCAACAACAGCCCCATCGGGGTGCCGCTGGCTCATCTCGCCTTCTTCGTGCTGGACGGCTGGCTGCGGCCCGTCGCGCCCGGCGTGGTCGGTGAGTTGTATGTGGCCGGCGCCGGTGTCGCGAGCGGATATGTCGGCCGCCCGGACCTGACGACGACCCGGTTCGTCGCTTGCCCGTTCGGTGGGCCCGGATCGCGGATGTATCGCACCGGGGACCTGGTGTCCTGGGGTACCGACGGACAGCTGCGGTACATGGGACGCGCCGACAAGCAGGTCAAGATCCGCGGCTACCGCATCGAACTCGGTGAGATCCAGGCGGCGCTGGCCGGTGTGGACGGGGTATCGCAGGCGGCGGTGATCGCTCGCGAGGATCGCCCCGGCGACAAGCGTCTGGTCGGCTACGTCACCGGAACCGCGGACCCGACCGAGATCCGCAGCCAGCTGGCCGAGCGACTCCCGACGTACATGGTGCCGGTCGCGGTGGTGGTGCTGGACGCGCTGCCGTTGACGGTCAACGGAAAGCTCGACACCCGCGCCCTGCCCGCGCCGGAATACTCCGACGTCGACAGTTACCGCGCCCCGACCGATGCGATCGAGGAGATCTTGGCCGGGGTCTACGCCCAGGTGCTGGGCGTCGAGCGGGTCGGTGTCGACGACTCGTTCTTTGACTTGGGCGGCGACAGCATCTTGTCGATGCAGGTGGTGGCCCGGGCCCGGGCGGCCGGCGTATTGTGCCGTCCGCGTGACATTTTCGTTGAGCAGACCGTGGCGCGGCTGGCACGGGTGGCCCGAATGGGTGCCGAGGGCGATGGTGCGGTCGATGAGGGTCTGGGCGAGGTCGTCGCCACCCCGATCATTCGCTGGCTGCAGGACACCGACGGCCCGGTCGAGCAGTTCAACCAGACGATGGTGGTGCAGGCTCCCGACGGGGTGACCGAAGCCGATGCGGCAATCGTGCTGCAGGCCTTGGTGGATCGGCACGCCATGTTGCGGCTGCGCGTCGACGACGACGGCGCCGGTGGTTGGTCGTTGTGGGTGCCCGAGGTCGGCGCGGTGGATGCCACTGCGCTGCTGCAGTCGGTCGACGTGTTGTCGGATGACGCGCTCGTCGAGTCGCGGTCGCGGTTGAGCCTGGCCGCCGGTGTGATGCTCAGCGCGCTGTGGGTCAACTCCACGTCCCAGTTGGTGTTGATCATTCACCATCTGGCTGTCGATGGTGTGTCGTGGCGAATCCTGTTGGAAGACCTGAACATTGCCTGGGCCCAGCATCACAGCGGGCAAGAGGTGGCGTTGCCGGCACCCGGGACGTCGTTCGCCCGGTGGTCGTCGATGCTGGATGCGCACGCGCGCGTGCCAGAGGTCGTAGCCCAGGCCGAGGCGTGGCGGCAGGTGGCCGCCGTGCCTGCCGCGCTGCCGGCGGTGCAGCCGACGACGGACACATTTGCCACGGCCGGACAACTGTCGGTCGGGCTGGACGTCGAGACGACCCGGCTGCTGTTGGGTGAGGTGCCGGCGGCGTTTCACGCTGGGGTGCAAGACATTCTGTTGATCGCGTTCGGGTTGGCCTGGGCGGAGTTCCTGGGGACCGGAGGCTCGCCGATCGGTATCGATGTCGAGGGGCATGGCCGTCACGAGGAATTGGCGGCCGATGTCGACTTGTCGCGGACGGTGGGGTGGTTCACCACCAAGTACCCGGTGGCGCTGGCCGTCGGTGAGCTCGGCTGGACGCAGGTGGTGGCCGGTGATTCGGCGCTGGGGCCGGTGATCAAGGACGCGAAGGAACAGCTGCGCGGCCTGCCCGATCCGCTGACCTACGGTCTGCTGCGGTACCTGAACCCCGACGTCGACCTGGACGGATCCGACCCGGCCATCGGCTTCAACTACCTGGGCCGTCTGGGCGCGGGCGCGACCGATCTCTCCGGTGACCTGTGGCAGGTCTCCCAGGACGACTTGCCGGCCGTGGCGGCAGCAACAGCCGTCGCTATGCCGCTGGCACACACCGTCGAACTCAACGCCGGCACGATGGACACCGAGGATGGCCCGCAGCTGCAGGCCAACTGGACGTGGGCGTCGTCGGCACTCGATCAGGCCCAGGCCAATCGGTTGAGCCAGCTATGGTTCGACGCGCTGTCGGGCATCTGCGCGCACGTGCGCGATGGTGGCGGAGGCTTGACGCCGTCCGACCTGGCGCCCGCGCGTATCAGCCAGCAGCAAATCGACGAACTGCAGCAAACCGATCAAATCGCTGATGTGTTGCCGCTCACCCCGCTTCAGCAGGGCCTGTTCTTCCACGCCAGTACCGCAGAGGACCTCGGCGTCAGCGGCGACGACCTGTATGCGGTGCAGCTGGACATCACCATCACCGGTGCCGTCGACCAGGACCGGCTGCGCGATGCGGTGCACACCGTCGTCACCCGGCACCCGCACCTGGTGGCACGCTTCAGCGGTGACTTCGACGAGCCGCTGCAGATTCTGCCGGCTGAACCCGAATTGACTTGGCAGTACCTCGAATTGGACGAAGGCGACGTCGACGAGCAGGTTGAGCAGGTGTCCGCTGCCGAGCGTGCTGCCGTCTGCGATCTCGTCGACAAGCCGGCCTTCCGGGCGGCATTGCTGCGCACCGCGGAAGATCAGTATCGGTTCGTGCTGACCAATCACCACATCGTTCTGGACGGCTGGTCGAAACCGCTTCTGCTGCAAGAGATTTTCGCCAGCTACTACGGACACCGGCTGCCTGCAGCCGTGTCGTATCGCAAGTTTGTCACCTGGCTGGCCGGTCAGGATCGCAGTGCGGCCCGGGCGGCGTGGCGTGAGGTGTTCGACGGCTTCGACACCCCGACGCTGGTTGGTCCGCCGCAGCGGATGGGGCTTGGGGCGCGGGGCGTCGAAGAGTTCCAGGTGTCCGCGGAGACCACGCTCGCTCTGAGCGAGCTGGCCCGTTCCTGCCGGACCACCGTCAGCACGGTACTGCAGGCCGCGTGGGCGCAGCTGCTGATGCGGATGACCGGTCAACCGGATGTCGCCTTCGGCACCGCGGTTTCGGGACGGCCGACGGACCTGCCCGGCGCGGAATCCATTGTGGGGCTGATGATCAACACGGTGCCGATCCGGGCCAACATCAACTCGGCCACCACCATCGAGGACTTGCTCGGCCAACTGCAAAGCTCTTACACCGACACGCTCGAACACCAGTATTTGGGGTTGAACGAAATTCACCGAATCACCGGGCACGACCAGCTCTTTGACACCATGTTCGTCTACGAGAACTACCCGATCGACACCGCGGCGTTGTCGGGCGTTCAGGATCTGTCGATCACCAGGTTCACCAACCGCGAATACAACCACTACCCGCTTTCGGTGCAAGCCGTGCCGGGTCACGAGCTGGGCCTTCGCGTCGAGTACGACACGGACGTGTTCGACAAGGCCAGCATCGAAACGTTGGTCGAGCGGCTGCGGCGGGTGCTGGTGGCCATGACCGACGATGCAGGGGACGAGTAATGGCCGACCCAAAACGGCGGCTCTTATCGATTGACCTCCTGGACGAGGGTGAGACCGCGCGGTTGGACGACTGGGGCAACCGCGCGGTGTTGACCCGGCCGGTGGCGGGGGCGTCGATTCCGGAGTTGTTCGCCGCGCAGGTCGCCAGTGCCCCCGATGCCGTGGCGCTGGTTTGCGGGGACCGGTCGTGGACCTACCGTGAGCTCGACGAGACAGCGGAGCGGTTGGCGCGGGTGCTGACCGGTCATGGCGCGGGCCCGGGTGAGTCTGTGGCGCTGCTGTTTTCGCGGTCGGCTGAGGCGATCGTGTCGATGGTCGCGGTGCTCAAAGCCGGAGCGGCCTACCTGCCGATCGACCCCGCATTGCCTGACGCGCGAGTCGAATTCATGCTCGGCGATGCCACCCCGGTCGCGGCGGTCACGACCGCGAGCCTGCGCTCCCGGTTGGACGGGGCCGATCTGGTCGTGGTCGACTTCGCCGACCCGGGCGACGACCCCGGCACCGAATTGTCGGCTCCGGCGCCGGAGGACCTGGCGTACATGATCTACACCTCTGGGACGACCGGGGTGCCCAAGGGTGTGGCGATCACCCACCAGAATGCGACATCGCTACTGGAAAAGTTGCACTCGAGCGTGCCACCCGGCCCGGGACAGGTTTGGTCCCAATGGCATTCGTACAGCTTCGACGTCTCGGTGTGGGAGATCTTCGGCGCCCTGCTTCATGGCGGACGGCTGGTGATCGTCCCCGAAACAGTGGCCAGTTCACCGGAGGATCTGCACTCTCTGCTGGTCACCGAAAAGGTGAGCGTCCTCTGCCAAACCCCTTCTGCGGCAGCGATGTTGTCGTCAGAGGGCTTGGAGTCGACGGTGGTGTTCGTCGCCGGGGAGGCGCTCCCTTCCGAGGTGGTGGATCGGTGGGCGCCGGGGCGGGTGTTGATCGACGCCTATGGCCCGACCGAGGGCACCATCTATGCGGCGATGAGTGCTCCGTTGACGCCGGGGGCGGCGGCGCCGATCGGTGTACCGGTGCCGGGTGCGGCGCTGTTCGTCTTGGACAAGTGGTTGCGGCCCACCCTCGAGGGTGTGACCGGCGAGCTGTACATCGCCGGTCGTGGGGTGGCGTGCGGCTACGTGCGCCGGACTCCGCTGACCGCGTCGCGGTTTGTCGCGTGCCCGTTCGGTGGGCCCGGGGCGCGGATGTATCGCACCGGTGACCTCGTGCGCTGGGGTGCCGACGGCCAGTTGCAATACCTGGGGCGGGCCGACGAGCAGGTCAAGATCCGCGGCTACCGCATCGAATTGGGCGAGGTACAAGCGGCTTTGGCCGCTCTCGACGGGGTTCAGGCCGCGGCGGTGATCGCCCGCGAGGATCGCCCCGGCGACAAGCGACTGGTCGGTTACGTCACCGTCACCGCAGATGTTGACACCGCGCAGATGCGCAGCGCGCTGGCCGAGCGGTTGCCGGCCTACATGGTCCCGTCGGCGGTCGTCGTGCTCGACACGCTGCCGCTGACCGTCAACGGCAAGCTCGACAAGCGCGCCCTGCCCGCACCTGAATACGCCGGCGGCGGCGAATACCGCGCTCCGTCCGACGCGGTCGAGGAGATCTTGGCCGGGATTTACGCCCAGGTGCTGGGCGTCGAGCGGGTCGGCGTGGATGACTCCTTCTTCGATCTCGGCGGCGACAGCATCCTGTCGATGCAGGTGGCGGCCCGAGCGCGGGCCGCCGGCGTATTGTGCCGTCCCCGTGACATTTTCGTCGAGCAGACCGTCGCACGGTTGGCCCGCGTGGCCACCATGACCGACGGGGCCGACGGCGTCGTCGATGAGGGCATCGGGGAAGTGGTGGCCACCCCGATCATCCGCTGGCTGCAAGGCGTGGTGGGTCCCGTCGAGCAGTTCAACCAAACGATGGTGGTGCAGGCACCGGCCGGCGTGACCGAGGCCGACGTGGCACCGGTGCTGCAATCGTTGGTGGATCGGCATGCCACTTTGCGGTTGCGCGTCGAGGACGACGACGCGGGTGAGTGGTCGCTTCAGGTGCCCGAAGTCGGGACCGTGGATGCCGCCGGTCTGCTGCAGTCGGTCGACGTATTGTCCGATGACGCGCTTGTCGAGGCACGGTCGCGGTTGAACCCGGCCGCCGGGACGATGCTCAGCGCGTTGTGGGTCGGCTCCACGTCGCAGTTGGTGTTGATCATTCATCACCTGGCTGTCGATGGCGTGTCGTGGCGAATTTTGTTGGAAGACTTGAACATTGCGTGGGCCCAGCATCACAGCGGACAGCCGCTGGAGCTGCCCCCGGGCGGCACGTCGTTTGCCCGCTGGTCGTCGCTGCTCGAGGAGTACGCGCAGCGCCCCGAGGTGGCGGAGCACGCCGAGGCATGGCGGCGGGTCGCATCCGTCCCGGCCGCTTTGCCGGCCGTCCGCCCCGAGGTGGACACCTACGTCAGCGCCGAGCAGTTATCTGCCGAGCTCGACGTCGAGACCACCCGGCTGCTGTTGGGTGAGGTGCCGGCGGCGTTTCACGCAGGGGTGCAAGACATTCTGTTGATCGCGTTCGGGTTGGCCTGGGCGGAGTTCCTGGGGGCCGGCGGCTCGCCGATCGGCATCGGCGTCGAGGGGCACGGACGCCACGAAGAACTGGCTCCCAACATCGACTTGTCGCGCACTGTCGGGTGGTTCACCACCAAGTACCCAGTGTCGCTGGCCCTGGGCGGTCTGGACTGGGCGCAAGTGGTCTCCGGTGACACCGCGCTCGGGCCGGTAATCAAGGACGCCAAGGAACAGCTGCGCGGCCTGCCCGATCCGCTGACCTACGGCCTGCTGCGCTACTCCAACAACGAGGTGGACCTGCACGGCAACGATCCGACGATCGGGTTCAACTACCTGGGCCGCCTGGGCGCAGGCACCGCGGCCGAGCTCTCCGGTGATCTCTGGCGGATCTCCGAAGAAGGCTTGTCGCTGGCCGGCGCGGCCACCGCGGTGCCGCTGCCACTCATGCACACCGTCGACCTCAACGCCGGCACCATGGACACCGAGGCGGGCCCGCACCTACACGCCAGCTGGACGTGGGCGCCCTCGGCGCTGGACGGCGAGCAGATCGGCCGGCTGAGCCGGCTCTGGTTCGAGGCGCTGGCGGGCATCTGCGCGCACGTGCGCAACGGCGGGGGCGGCTTGACGCCGTCCGACCTCGCGCCCGCACGGCTGAGTCAAAAGCAGCTTGACCAACTCGACCAGCAGTACCATCTCGCCGACGTATTGCCGCTGACCCCCGTGCAGCAGGGTCTGCTGTTTCACGCCAGTGTTGCCCAGGGCGGCGACAACGGCGACGACGTCTACGCGGTGCAGCTGGGCATCACCGTGGCCGGTGCCATCGAGCCACAGCGGCTGCGCGAGGCGGTGCAAACGGTGGTCAACCGGCACCCCAACCTGGCGGCTCGGTTCAGCGCACAGTTCGACGAGCCGGTGCAGGTCATTCCCGCCGAGCCCGTCATGGCCTGGCGCTACATCCAGCTCGACAGCGACGAAGCAGACCACGACGAGCAGATCGAGCAGCTCTGCGCCGACGAACGCGACGCGGTCAGCGACCTGCTCGGGCGGCCGGCCTTCCGCGCGGCGTTGATCCGGATCGCGGAGAACAAGCACCGGTTCGTGCTCACCAACCATCACATCGTGATGGACGGATGGTCGCTGCCGATCCTGCTGCGCGAAATCTTCGCCAGCTACTACGGGGAGCGCCTGCCCGCCCCCGCGTCGTATCGCAGCATTCTCACCTGGCTCGCGGCACAGGACCGCGGCGCGGCCCAGGCCGCCTGGCGCCGGATGTTCGAAGGTTTCGACAACCCGACCCTGGTCGGCCCCGCGACCCGAATGGGGCTCGGGCGGCGACGCGTCGATTCGTATCGGGTGTCCGCCGAGACCACCCGGGAGCTGAGCACGCTGGCCCGCTCCTGCCACACCACCGTCAACACGGTGCTGCAGGCCGGGTGGGCGCAGCTCCTGATGTGGCTGACCGGGCAACGCGACGTCGCATTCGGCACCGCGGTCTCGGGACGGCCACCCGAAGTGTTGGGCTCGGAATCGATTGTGGGCCTGTTGATTAACACCGTTGCGGTGCGGGCGAACACCACCGTGACCACCACCATCGCCGACCTACTCGACCAGCTACAGACCGCGCACAACAACAGGCTCGAGCACGAGCACCTGGGCCTGTCCGACATTCACCGCGCCACCGGCCACGACCAGTTGTTCGACACTCTCTTCCTCTACGAGAACTACCCGATCGACACGAACGTGCCGGTGGGCGTCCACGAGCTGGCCATCACCGACGTCACCAACCGCGAATACAACCACTACCCGCTGTCCGTGATGGCCTTGCCGGGCCACGAATTGGGCATCCGCGTCGAGTACGACACCGACGTGTTCGACCCAGCCAGCATCGAAACGCTGGTGGAGCGATTCAAGCGGGTGCTGGTGGCCATGACCGCCGACCCCACCCAGCGGTTGTCGTCGATGGACGTGCTGGATGCCGGTGAGCATGCCCGCCTGGACGAGTGGGGCAACCGTGCCGTGCTGACCCAGCCGGCGGTGGGCACGACGATCCCGCAGATGTTTGCCGCGCAGGTGGCGCGCACCCCGGACGGCGTGGCGCTGGTCGACGGCGAGCGGTCGTGGACCTACCGCGAACTCGATGAGGCGGCCGAGCGGTTGGCCCGGGTGTTGGTCAGCCACGGGGCGCGTCCGGGTGAGTGTGTGGCACTACTGTTTTCGCGGTCGGCCGAGGCGATCGTGGCGATGTTGGCGGTACTCAAGTCCGGCGCGGCATATCTGCCGATCGACCCGGCGATGCCCGACGCACGGCTGGAGTTCATGCTCGGTGACGCCACACCGGTCGCCGCGGTCACCAACGCGATCATGCGGTCGCGGTTCGACGGGGCCGATCTTGCGGTCATCGACGTCGACGACCCCGAGCTCAGCGCCCCTTCGGACATCACTTTCCCGGTGGCGACTCCGGAGGATCTGGCGTACCTGATCTACACCTCGGGTACGACTGGGATGCCCAAGGGTGTGGCGATCACTCACCACAACGCGACGTCGCTACTCGAGTCGCCGGACCCTGGCGCCCCCACCGGGCCGGGGAAGGTGTGGTCGCAATGGCACTCCTATAGCTTCGACGTCTCGGTGTGGGAGATCTTCAACGCCCTGCTGCACGGTTCGCGGCTGGTCGTGGTGCCCGAGTCGGCCGCGGCGTCCGCTCACGAACTGCGCGACTTGCTGGTCACCGAAAAAGTGACCGTGGTGGGCCAAACCCCGTCGGCGCTGGCAATGTTGCCGGGTGAGGGGTTGGAGTCCACGACGTTGGTGATGGCCGGGGAGGCCTGCCCGAATGAAGTGGTGGATCAGTGGGCGCCCGGACGGGTGATGATCAACGCCTACGGTCCGACCGAGGCCACCATCTATGCCGCGATCAGTGCGCCAATGACGGCTGGCGGGGGCGCGCCGATCGGTGTGCCGGTGCCGGGTGCGGCGTTGTTCGTACTGGACAAGTGGCTGCGGCCGGCGCCCGAGGGTGTGGTCGGCGAGTTGTACATCGCCGGCCGTGGTGTGGCGGTTGGCTATATGCGCCGCGCCGGCTTGACCGCGTCGCGGTTCGTGGCGTGCCCGTTCGGTGGGCCCGGCGCGCGGATGTACCGCACCGGTGACCTGGTGCGCTGGGGTGCCGACGGCCAGTTGCAATACCTGGGGCGGGCCGACGAGCAGGTCAAGATCCGCGGCTACCGCATCGAACTCGGTGAGGTTCAGGCGGCGTTGGCCGCCCTGGATGGAGTGCAGGCCGCGGCCGTGGTCGCCCGCGAGGATCGTCCGGGTGACAAGCGGCTGGTGGGTTATGTGACCGTCACCGGCGATGTGGATGTGGACACGAGCCAGATGCGTAATGCGCTGGCCGAGGGGTTGCCGCCCTACATGGTTCCCTCCGCGGTGGTCGTGCTCGACACGTTGCCGCGGACCGTGAACGGCAAACTCGACAAACGTGCGCTCCCCGCACCCGAATACCAGAGTGCTGTCCGCTATACGCCGCCGGCGACACCCACCGAGGAGATCGTGGCCGGGATCTACGGCCAGGTGCTGGGCTTGGAGCGGGTCGGCGTCGAGAACTCCTTCTTCGACTTGGGCGGCGATTCGCTGTCGGCGATGCGCGTGGTTGCCGCGATCAACACGGCGTTCGACGGCAACCTATCGGTGCGCACGCTGTTCGAAGCGCCTTCGGTGCGAACCATGAGTCAGCGGTTGGACAGCGACGACGACTTGGACGAGACGGATGCCAACGGACCGAGTTACGTTGCCGTGCACGGCCGCGACACCGAAGGGCTCCGGGCCAGCGACCTCAAGCTGGACAAGTTCATCGACGAGACGACGCTGAACACCGCTCCCACGCTGCCGGGCCCGAGTGCCGAGGCGCGCACGGTGTTGTTGACCGGGGCGACCGGCTTCTTGGGGCGCTATCTGGCCCTGGAGTGGCTCAAGCAACTGAAGCGGGTCGACGGCAAGCTGATCTGCCTGGTGCGAGCCAGCTCTGATCAGGAGGCGTGGCGCCGATTGGAGAAGACGTTCGACAGTGGCGACCCCCGACTGGTGGACCATTTCCACGAGTTGGCAGCCGATCATCTCGAGGTCGTCGCCGGCGACAAGGGCGAAGCCAACCTGGGTCTCGACGAGCAGACCTGGCAACGGCTGGCCGACTCCGTCGATCTGATCGTCGACTCGGCCGCCGTGGTCAACGGTGTGCTGCCCTACCGAGAACTGTTCGGACCCAACGTCGTTGGTACGGCCGAACTGATCCGGTTCGCGCTGACCACCAGAGTCAAGCCCTACGCGTACGTATCGACCTCGGATCTCGGTCGCCAAATCGAGCCGTCGTTGTTCACCGAGGACGCCGACATCCGGGTCATTAGCCCCACTCGTGTCCTCGACGGTAGCTACGCCAATGGCTACGGCAACAGCAAGTGGGCCGGCGAGGTGCTGTTGCGGGAAGCCAATGAGCTGTTCGGGCTTCCGGTTTCGGTGTTCCGCAGCGACATGATTTTGTCCGACACCAGTTATGCGGGTCAGTTCAACGTGACGGATGTGGTGACCCGGATGATTCTGAGCCTGGTGGCCACCGGAGTCGCGCCCGGCTCGTTCTACCGGCGCGACGAGAACGGCAACCGGCAACGGGCGCACTTCGACGGGCTTCCCGTCGAATTCGTCGCCGAGGCGATCGCCACGCTGGGCGCCCAAGTGGTCGACGGGTTTGAGACGTATCACGTGATGAACCCGCACGACGACGGCATCGGTATCGACACCTACGTCGACTGGCTGATCGAGTCCGGCTATCCGATCCAGCGTATCGACGACTTCGGGGAGTGGGTGCGGCAGTTCGAGGCCGGCCTGCGTGCCCTGCCGGATCGCCAGCGCCAGCACTCGGTGCTGCAGATGCTGCAGCTGATGTTGCACAATCCCGAGCAAATACAGCCCCTGGAGCCGACCCGCGGGTCGTTCGCGCCTACGGATCGTTTCCGTGCCGCGGTGCAGGAAGCGAAAATCGGCCCGGACAACGACATTCCGCACATCTCCGCGCCGGTCATCATCAAATACGTGACCGACTTGCAGCTGGTGGGACTGCTCTAGTCGATATTCCGATTGCCAACTGCCATAAGCTAGTTGGCGACAGCTCCGGTGGATTCGGCCAACCTGCGTAGGAGGTCCCGCAGCCTCGCCAAGGTGAATTTCTGCCCGTCCGCGTCATAGAAGAACCGCATCGTACGGAACGGGTAATACAGCAGCAGTAACGTGGCAATCGTCGTGTGCGCCGTCGGGCTCTTGATGCCGTGAAGTTGGGTCGTCCGCATGTAACGCGTGGCATACCGGTAGAAATCCCGCGGTGAGGACTCCACCCTCCGGCCAGAGATGGCGGCGACCATGGTCGGCTCGTAGGAAATCTCGAAATTGCTTTTGAACAGCGTCAGCGCGAGGTCGATATCTTCGTGCAGGCGCACTTCCGGGTCCAGCTGCGTCAGATTCCGGACCCCCTTCCACGCCGTGGCGCGGATTGCCATGTTGCAGCCAAGAAGAAACCGTTCGCTTTTGACGTGATTGTGCAGGTGGTAGCGAAGCGTGGAATCGACCCAGAAAAGAAACCCCCGCAACGGCAAGTCGTAAATGGCGATCGGACCACTCGCGGCGTCGATCTGGGGGTCCTGGAAGTAGCGGCGAACCTTCTCCACCCAGTCCGGCGGAATGATCGTATCGGCGTCGATACGGCCAAAGACGTCGCACCGCGCGTGTTCGAACCCGAGGTCGCGGGTGGGCGCGAGGCCTTGGTAGGCGCTTTGGTCGAGTAGCCGAATGTCCAGGTACGGTGTCTCGGCTTGATATCTGCGCACAATCGATGCGGTGTCGTCAGTCGACTTGTTGTTGACGACGATTATTTCGTCCGGCGCCGAGCTTTGGTTGATGCACGATTCCAGGCATTTTCCGATGAACCGTTCTTCGTTATAAGCGGGAATGACGATCGTGACCGAGGGCTGTTGCGCCATGGCTTACACACCAATCTGCGGACGTGAGGGGACCGCCAGCGCCTGAGTGCCTGTCGCAGCGGCCTGGCCCGAATTCAGCTGTGGGGGCTTGCAATTCATTGCGCCCTTTTCTTTAGACGGTAATTGCCAGGGCGGCCGGGCGTCGGGGTGAACAGCCGCTTTTTCGCGGAACGTTCATCGGCGGACGTCTGTCGTTCAACACGTGTCTATCTGCTCCTGGCCGGGGGTTCGATATTTGCCCGCTGCGCCACGAAAAGCCTGTTTAGTGCTGACTACGATTACCGGTGAACGCGAAGACGTTGCGCCAGTAGACCGGAGTGCTCACACGATGACAACAGCCCGCGTGCCCGGACTGCCGCTCGGCGAGGCCAAGGCCGCCGCCGATGAGGCGGCCGTCCCCGACTACATGGCCGAGCTCAGCATCTTCCAGGTGTTGCTGAACCATCCGCAGCTGGCGCGCGCCGTCAACGACCTGCTCGCCACCATGCTGTGGCACGGTTCGCTGGACGCCCGGCTACGTGAACTGGTGATCATGCGGATCGGCTGGCTCACCGCATGCGAATACGAATGGACGCAACACTGGCGCGTCGCTACCGGTTTAGGTGTGACGGCCGACGACCTGCTCGGTGTGCGGGAGTGGCAACAACACGACGGATTCGGGCCCGCCGAGCGCGCGGTGCTGGCGGCCACCGACGACGTGGTGCGCGACGGTGCGGTCAGTAGCCAGAGCTGGGCGGCGTGCGAACGCGAATTGCAAAGCGACAAAACGATTCTCGTTGAGCTCGTCACGGCGATCAGTGCATGGCGAATGGTCGCTTCGATTCTGCAGAGCCTCGATGTCCCGCTGGAGGACGGGGTGGCGGGTTGGCCGCCCGACGGGCGTGGACCCGCGACGGGTGACTAGTTGATTGCCATGTCAGGCAATAACTCATAGCGTCGTGGAATGCGGACCAGAGTCGCCGAGATGCTTGGTGTGGAGTTCCCGATATGCGCCTTCAGCCACTGCCGCGACGTCGTCGCCGCGGTCACCAATGCGGGCGGGTTCGGAATCCTCGGTGCCGTCGCGCACAGCCCGCAGCGGCTGCAGAACGAGCTGACCTGGATCGAGGAACAGACCGGGGGCAAACCGTACGGGGTCGACCTGCTCCTACCGCCGAAATACGTCGGGGCCGAGCAAGGTGGAATCGATGCGAAGCAGGTCAGGGAGCTGCTCCCGGAGGAGCACCGCGCGTTCGTCGAGGACTTGCTCGCCCGCTATGGCATAACGACGCCGGCCGCACCGCCGCGTCCGTCCGGCGGCGGTCTCAATGTCTCGCCCAAGGGCTATGAGCCGCTACTGGAAGTGACTTTTGCACACGACATCCGGTTGATCGCCAGTGCGCTCGGCCCGCCGCCGGCCGACCTCGTCGAACGCGCACACGGACGCGGCGTGCTGGTGGCCGCGCTGGCCGGCACCACCGAGCACGCGCGACGGCACGCCGCGGCCGGGGTCGACCTGATCGTGGCGCAGGGGACCGAAGCGGGCGGCCACACGGGTGAGGTGGCGACAATGGTCCTGGTTCCCGAAGTCGTCGACGCGGTCGCACCGGTCCCGGTACTGGCGGCGGGCGGGATCGCCCGCGGACGCCAGATCGCGGCGGCGCTGGCCCTGGGCGCCGAGGGCGTGTGGTGTGGCTCGGTCTGGCTGACCACCGAGGAAGCCGAGACGGACCCGGTCGTCAAGGACAAGTTCCTGGCCGCAAGCTCCTCCGACACCGTGCGATCGCGGTCTATGACGGGCAAGCCGGCGCGGATGCTGCGGACCGCCTGGACCGACGAATGGGAACGCCCGGAAAACCCGGCGCCACTCGGCATGCCGTTGCAGACCACTCTGGTCACCGAACCGCAGGTGCGCATCAACCAGGCCGCCGCTCATCCCGGCGCCAAGGCCCGTGAGCTGGCAACCTATTTCGTCGGCCAGGTGGTCGGTTCGCTCGACCGGGTACGGCCGACCCGTGCGGTCGTGCTCGAAATGATCGAGGAATTCGTCGACACCATCGGGCGGCTCGAGAACTTGGCCGATAACTGACCCGCGCCGGGCCCGTGCGGTTTGGCGTACGTACATGGGCGTGTAAACCCCACACCGCCGCATTTTCGTAGGTCAGCGAGCCAGAGCCTGGGCGAAAGCTGTGAAGCGCCTAAAAGTTGCGCGACACGGGTCAGATCACATTGACCGGGCTGGGCCCCTCATGCAGTATTTACGACAGCACCTCGTTAGGTGAGGCGGCTACACGAACACAGGCCACTGACCCCGAACGTCGAAAGACGCCCCGGGTCAGGACAGCTCCTCCCGGCTTAAGGGTTGAGTCCAAGTGGCTTCCGGAGTTCCGGACACGTCGTGTGGTGCCAAAGCTCTGACGAGAGGGGTGCGGATTTCCGGCGGTCGCCGGATTCTGAACTCCTTTCGGTGCGCGCAATGGGCGCGGGTAACCGCACGCGTCGTGGCTGTAGAGGAGGTGAGGGACGCATGAGTTCCAGTGGCAGTCCGGATGGATATCCGGGGCACGCTCCGTCCCAATCCGACCTCCGGCCCGACGCCTTGAGCTAGCAGACCGCACACGAATCGACTTACCGCTCAAGCGTTCTCGGATCGGAACCGTTACGGGACGGGACACCTCAAAGTCCAGTCATAACCCGTTTGCAATTCCGGTAGGAGACGATCATGACCGCAGTACTCTTCGACGAAGTAGTTGCCGTAGCGCCCGCCCGCAACCTGCGCGTGGTGCGTGACACCACCCCCACGCAGGCCCCCGCGCCCAAGAAGGCCGCCCGGCCCGCCGACGCCGTGCCGTTCGGCCTCGGCCACGACCCGATCGTCGACGGGGTTGCGATCCTGTTGGCCTACCCGGTGCGCCACGTTTACGCGGCCCTGTTGCGTGTTGGAGTGCTCGAGGTCAAGGCGTGAGCTCGCCTTGCCTACCGCGAGACTGCATCTGCCGACGTTCCGACTCGGTGCTTGCGTCGGCAGTTGCGGTCTCGCGGTAAAGTGGAGCGGCATTGATCCGGCCATCACCGGGGAGCCTTCGGAAGAACAGCCCGCTCCGCGATCGGGGCAGCCCAGTAGACCCGAACGGGTAGGCCCGTCACAGCCTCAATCGAGCGGCCACGCGTGAGCGCGGCAAGCGGGGTGGTACCGCGGTGCTCGCGCAGGTAGCGCGACTTCGTCCCCGGCCTGACCGTAGGCACGCAGGAGACGATGCGCACCGTGACCGAAAACGCTGACGCCAGGGCTTATCCGAAGCTGGCCGGGGGAGCACCCGACTTCCCGGCGCTGGAACTCGAGGTCCTCGACTACTGGGCCGACGACGACACCTTCCGGGCCAGCATCGCCCAGCGCGACGGCGCCGAAGAGTACGTGTTCTACGATGGGCCGCCCTTCGCCAACGGGCTCCCGCACTATGGGCATCTGCTGACCGGCTACGTGAAAGACATTGTGCCGCGGTACCGCACAATGCGCGGTTATCGGGTGGACCGCCGGTTCGGCTGGGACACCCACGGCCTGCCCGCCGAACTCGAAGTCGAACGGCAACTGGGCATCACCGACAAGTCTCAGATCGACGACATGGGCATCGCCGCGTTCAACGAAGCCTGCCGGGAATCGGTGTTGCGCTACACCAACGAATGGCAGGCCTATGTCACCCGCCAGGCCCGCTGGGTCGACTTCGACAACGACTACAAGACACTCGATCTCCCCTACATGGAGTCGGTCATCTGGGCGTTCAAGCAGTTGTGGGACAAGGGCCTGGCCTACGAGGGCTACCGGGTGTTGCCGTACTGCTGGCGCGACGAAACCCCGTTGTCCAACCACGAATTGCGGATGGACGACGACGTCTACCAGAGCCGCCAGGACCCGGCGGTCACGGTGGGTTTCAAGGTTGCGGGCGGCGAGCTGGACGGTGCCTACCTGCTGGTGTGGACGACCACGCCGTGGACGCTGCCGTCCAACCTGGCCGTTGCCGTCAACCCGGACGTGACCTACGCACAGGTGAAAGTGGGGGACCGGCGGTTCGTGCTCGCCGAGGCGCGGCTGGCCGCCTATGCCCGCGAATTGGGCGAAGAACCCGAAATACTCGGCAGCTACTCGGGCACTGACCTGCTGGGCACCCGCTATCTGCCGCCGTTCCCATATTTCATGGACACCGACAGGGCGTTTGTAGTGCTGCCTGGCGATTTCGTGACCACCGACGACGGCACGGGGATCGTGCACATGGCGCCCGCCTACGGCGAGGACGACATGGCGACCACCGACAAGGTGGGCATCGTGCCGGTCACCCCGGTCGATTCCAAGGGCCGCTTCGACGTCACCGTCCCCGATTACCGCGGGCAGCACGTCTTCGACGCCAACGCGCAGATCATCCGCGACCTGAAGAACCAGAGCGGGCCGGTGTCGGTCAACCAGCCGGTATTGGTCCGCCACGAAACCTACGAGCACCCCTACCCGCACTGCTGGCGATGCCGCAATCCGCTGATCTACCGGGCGGTTTCGTCGTGGTTCGTCACGGTTACCGAATTCCGGGATCGCATGGTGGAACTGAACCAGCAGATCACCTGGTACCCCGAGCACGTCAAGGACGGCCAGTTCGGCAAGTGGTTGCAGGGCGCCCGCGACTGGTCGATCTCGCGAAACCGCTACTGGGGCACCCCGATTCCGGTATGGAAATCCGACGACCCGGCCTACCCGCGCATCGACGTCTATGGCAGCCTTGACGAGCTGGAGCGCGACTTCGGGGTGCGGCCCACCAATTTGCACCGGCCCTACATCGACGAGCTCACCCGGCCCAACCCGGACGATCCAACCGGCCGTAGCACGATGCGGCGCATCCCCGATGTGCTCGACGTGTGGTTCGACTCGGGTTCGATGCCGTACGCCCAGGTGCACTTCCCGTTCGAGAACGCGGATTGGTTCGCGGGCGGGGCGGCGGGACAAGGTGGGCACTATCCGGGTGATTTCATCGTGGAGTACATCGGGCAGACCCGAGGCTGGTTCTACACGCTGCACGTGCTGGCCACCGCGCTGTTCGACCGTCCTGCATTCAAAACTTGTGTGGCACACGGGATCGTGCTCGGATCAGACGGCCAGAAGATGAGCAAGTCGCTGCGCAACTACCCGGATGTCAGCGAGGTGTTCGACCGCGACGGCTCGGATGCGATGCGGTGGTTCCTGATGGCCTCGCCGATCCTGCGCGGTGGCAACCTGATCGTCACCGAGCAGGGCATCCGCGACGGGGTGCGGCAGGTTCTGCTGCCGCTGTGGAACGCCTACAGCTTCCTTTCGCTGTACGCACCGAAAGTCGGTGCCTGGCGCACCGATTCGACACACGTGCTGGATCGCTACATTCTGGCCAAACTCGCCGTGCTGCGCGACGAGCTCACCGGGTCGCTGGAGGTGTGCGACATCTCCGGGGCCTGCGAGCAGCTACGCCAGTTCACCGAGGCGCTGACGAATTGGTATGTGCGACGGTCACGTTCGCGGTTCTGGGAAGAAGACAGCGACGCCATCGACACCCTGCACACCGTGCTGGAGGTCACTTCTCGGCTGGCCGCGCCGCTGCTCCCGTTGATCACCGAAATCATCTGGCGCGGCCTCACCGGTGAGCGGTCGGTGCACCTGACCGACTGGCCGCACGCCGACGAGCTGCCCGCGGACCCCGACTTGGTTGCCGCGATGGATCAGGTTCGCGAGGTGTGCTCGGCCGCTTCGTCGCTGCGCAAGGCGAAGAAGCTGCGGGTGCGGCTGCCGTTGTCGAAATTGACTGTGGCAGTGGAAGACCCGCAACGGCTGCAGCCGTTTACCGATCTGATCGCCGACGAGCTCAACGTCAAGAGCGTGGAGCTGACCGACGCGATTGACACCTACGGACGCTTTGAGCTGACCGTCAACGCCCGCGTCGCCGGGCCACGCCTGGGCAAGGGCGTGCAAGCCGCGATCAAGGCGGTCAAGGCCGGCGACGGCGTCGTCAACCCGGACGGCACTCTGACCGCCGGTCCCGCGGTGCTGCAACCCGAGGAGTACAGCTCGCGGCTGGTGGCCGCCGATCCCGAGTTCACCGCGGCGCTGCCCGGGGGAGCCGGTTTGGTGGTCCTGGACGGCACGGTGACTCCGGAGCTGGAGGCCGAGGGTTGGGCCAAAGACCGGATCCGCGAGCTGCAGGAGTTACGGAAGAAGACCGGGCTGGATGTCTCCGATCGCATCCGCGTGGTCATGTCGGTGCCGGCCGAACGATTTGACTGGGCGCAGACGCATCGCGACCTGATCGCGGGGGAGATACTCGCCACTAGCTTCGAGTTCGGCGAACCGGCACCGGAGGCCGTCGCCATCGGCGACGGCGTCCGCGTGAGTATCGCCAAACTCTGACCGCGAAACTGTCTTCCACGACGCATTCTCGAGAAGACCCGTCGGCAGTTGCAGTCTCGCGGATGGGTGGTTAGCGCGCGGGCGACATCAGGCTAGGGTCGCGGCGGCCGCCAGGGTGACGTAGTCCATGGTGAAGGCGCCGCCGAGCGAGTCGACGACGGCTCCCACGGCTTCCCGCACGGCCGCGACCTCGTCCGGCCCGAGCAGGGTGAGCTGGCCGGTGGTGGCCAGATGGTCCAGCCATTCGTCGCGCGTGTACCGCCGCTGCCATTCGAACCGCCACTGCTCGGGTTCGGCGAAGCCGCCGGCACTACGGACGCCCTCCACGGCCCGGTTGAGATTCGCCTCTTGCAGTGCGGTGCCGGGCGTCTGAAGTGGTGCGTCGGGCGCCACGCGCTGCAGGACCTCATCGAAGACCCGGCCCACCTCGCCGGGCGGGTCGAAAACATGCCAGTAAAGCGCCAACAGTCCGTGTGGCCGCAGCACCTGTGCGGCCTTGGCGGCACCCAGTACGGGGTCCACCCAGTGCCAGGCCTGCCCGGCGACGACCGCGTCGAAAGTCCGGCCGCTCGGGTCCCAGGTTTCGAAGTTGCCGATCTCGACCTCGATGCCGCTCCGACGGGCAACCTCGGCCATCCGGGCGTCCGGGTCGACGCCGAGCACCGTGACACCGGCCGCCGTGTACTGCCGCGCTCCGATTCCGGTGCCGCAGCCGACGTCCAGAAATTCGGTGCCGGGGCTCGCGGCGATCACGCGCTGTATCAAAGCGTCGGGATACCTGGGCCTGGCCCGGTCGTAGCGATCGGCGTCCACTCCGAAGGACTCCGCGACCTCACGGAGCAGGTGCGGCTGGCGGTCGGACGATGGCGAGGGTTCAGTCGACACAGTGGGCATATCACCGTTGTACCCCTTGACACTGTGCCGGCAGTGCCGCCGTTGCGGATCCCGTCACGAAAGCCCGCTGGCCGCAAGCGATCCGGCAGCTTGTGCGACAAAAATCGTGTTGTATATATCACGAAAAGGGGTAGCGTCCGGTACCTGAGATCACTCGGCGGAGGCATTGTTGCGGATTCTGGGCGTGTTCCGTGTTCACAACGGCGAGGATGTTCGGCCCCGGGTCCGGTGCGGTATCTGGCGAACATGGTGCTGCAGCCGTGGCCTCCGGCGGGGCGTCCGCGACCGGTGTCGGGAACCCTTTCCGCCGTCGTCGCCGTGCACGATCACCGGGTGAGCTGTTCCACCAGGCCGCGGGCGGACCGAATCGCCGAGCGGACCTCCTGCAGCACCTTGGCGTGATGCTGCTCGTCTTTTGCGCCGAGCCTGTTGTAGCGGTCGACGCCGAAACTTGCTGACTCCACCCGTATCCCGAATGGCAGCGCCAACGACCGCAGCGCCTCGAAGTGCAGGTAGCGGCCCACGGGTTGGCCGGTCACAATCAGGCATGACGAGCCGCGCATGCCCACCGTCTGCGCGGCGAAGGTGTAGGTGTCCGCGGAGTTCGCCCGGCGCTTGTCCGGGTCCGGCGACGGCGTCTCGAGCAGCGTGATCGGCACGCCGAGTTCGTTGCTGTCCGGTGCGAAGCGCCATACCGTCTCGTCGCCCTGGGGCTGACCGACCCGCTCGCGCGTGTGCTCCACCAGTTCGCGGGTGTCGAGCCCGAACGCGTCGGCTGCGCCCGCGGTCATCAGCTCGAATTCGGTGCGCGCCCCCGGGGCGCACGCGTCGATCGCGTCCTGCTCGGAGTCGAGCACTGGCCGGGACGCGGCGGCCAGCACCACGTGGCCGATCCGCCGACCGGTGGCCATCTCGCGTGCGTAGTGGGCTCGAAGCCGGTTGGTGTATCGGGCGCCACCGATCACCAGGATGTGGTCGAAATCGGTTCGCTCGGGCCGGGTTTCGTTCGTAAGGCCCAATGCGGCGACGGCCGCGTCGATCCTGTCCAGCTGCGCGGCGGGCAGGGTCGACCGGGGAATCAGCCACCTGGCCGCCCCCGCGGCGTCCTGACTGCTGAGCCGTTCCGCGGCGGTTGCGCGGGCCCGGCCCCGGTAGTCCCACGCGTCGCTGAATTCGTCCAGGAACGCCAATCGGTCACGCAGGCTCAGTCCCGGCGGGACGGCGCCGCCGAAGACACCGACCAGCTCCGCCAGCGCGGGGTGAGCGGACCACGACGCGACTTGCTCCTCGAGTTCAGAAGCGTCGACAGCGGCATGCGACGAACACACGTGATGTTCCTTGTTTCGTGAAACCTGAGCGCTCATTGGGCCATTCACAACGTACCGCCAATTCGCGGCGACCATCGTTCACTTCACTGATTTAGCGTTAGCGACAATATTCGGCCGGTGCAGTGGCTAGGATGCGGCACAGGACCCACATAACGGGGAGCGGCGTGCGGTGAGAATTCTGGTAACTGGCGGGGCGGGCTTCCAGGGCAGTCATCTGTCGGAGGCCCTGCTCACCATGGGACACCACGTGACCGTCCTCAACACGTTGTCCGTTGCCGCCAAACGGAACCTGCGTATTTTCGAGTCGAACGAATTGGCGGACATCGTGTTCGGCTCGGTCACCGATTGGGAATTGATCAGCAAGACGGCGCGTGACCACGACGTCATTTTCCATCTCGCGGCGAACGTCAACGTGGACAAATCACTCGACGACCCGAAAAGCTTTCTCGAGACCAATGTGATGGGCACCTACCACGTTCTTGAGGCCGCGCGTGAACACGGGTCGCGGGTCATCTTCGCGTCGACCTGTGAGGTGTATGGGGACGGCCACAGCCTCGGCCCGGATGCGCTGCTGGACGAAACGGCCGAACTGAGACCGAACAGTCCGTACGCCTCGTCGAAGGCAGCCGCCGATCGGCTCTGTTACTCCTATTTCCGCTCGTACGGCGTGGATGTCACGATGGTTCGTCCCTTCAACATCTTCGGCGAGCGACAGAAAAGCGGCGCCTTCGGTGCCCTGATTCCGATCCTGGTGCGCCGCGCCATCGCGGGGCAGGATCTCACCGTCTTCGGGGACGGCACCGCGACACGGGACTACCTGCATGTCAGCGATGCGGTAGCGGCATACCGGCTGGTGTTGCAGACCCCCGACCTGCAGGGTCGCGCCATCAACTTCGCCAGCGGCACGAACACCCGCGTGCGCGACATCGCCGAATACATCGCCACGAGATTCGGCACCCGGGTGGTCAACGGTCCCGCGCGACCGGGAGAAGTGAGTCGATTCCCGGCCAGCATCGCCGTCGCGCAAAGCATCGGCTTTGCACCGATCGTCGACATCTGGGCAGGGATCGACCGCTACATCGAGTGGGCCAAAGAGCAGCCGCAACAACTCACCGGCTAGGCCCGCGCCGAGCGTAACGCCGCAGCGAAATCTGGATGAGTTTTCGCTGCGGCGTTACGCTCGCGGACAATTAAGACTTGACCGCACGCCAGCGCAGCCTGCCGTCGCGGACCTCGACCTCGACATCGCTAAATCCCGCTGCGCGCAAGCGATCCGGCAGGGTGTCGGGCGACACCGTGTTGCAGGTGTCGCGGAAATGCAGAATGCGGAAGCGCAGCGACGTCACGCTGTCGCTGCCAGCGAAAACGCCACCGGGGCGAAGCACCCGGAAAGCCTCGGCGAACAACCGGTCCTGCAGTTCGACGGTTGGGACGTGATGCAGCATCGTGAACGACACCACCGAGCTGAACTCGTCGGCCGGTAATCCGGTCTTGGTGGCGTCGCCGTTGATGATTCGCGCCCGGTCACCGTACAGCCGCTGTAGTCGCTGCGCCATCGGGGTATCGATCTCGACCGAGGTGAGTTTCGGCGTCTTGTCGACCAGCACCTTCAGGATCGCGCCGTAACCCGGCCCGATTTCCAGCGTGTTGTCGCCCAGGTCTACATCGGCCAGCGCCCAGGGCAGCAGATCGTCCTGGACTGCTTTAGCCCACTTATCGGAGCTGCAGATCCGTCGGTGCGCGAGGTTCATGGCCATGTGGAAAACGTTAGCCCAGTTGCGCAATAGCATTTATCGGGTGGAGTCGCGCTGGGTGCTGCACCTGGACATGGACGCGTTCTTCGCCTCCGTGGAGCAGCTGACCCGGCCCACCCTGCGTGGTCGGCCGGTGCTGGTCGGCGGGTTGGGCGGCCGGGGGGTGGTGGCCGGCGCGAGCTACGAGGCGCGGGTGTACGGGGCACGGTCGGCCATGCCCATGCATCAGGCCCGCCGAATGATCGGTGTTACCGCGGTGGTGCTGCCGCCGCGCGGGGTGGTCTACGGGATCGCCAGCCGGCGGGTGTTCGACGCGGTGCGGTCTCTGGTGCCGATCGTCGAGCAGCTGTCCTTCGACGAGGCGTTCGGGGAGCCGCCGCAGCTTGCCGGGGCGTCGGCGGGCGACGTCGAGAAGTTCTGCGAGGGACTGCGGCGACGGGTGCGCGACGAGACCGGATTGATCGCCTCGGTGGGTGCGGGCTCGGGCAAACAGATCGCCAAGATCGCCTCCGGGCTGGCCAAACCCGACGGCATTCGGGTGGTCGGGCGCCCGCAGGAACGGTCGCTGCTCGACGGGTTGGCGGTGCGGCGGCTGTGGGGAATCGGCCCGGTCGCCGAGGATAAGCTGAACCGGCTGGGCATCGAGACGGTCGGGCAGCTGGCCGCGTTGACCGACGCCGAGGTGGCCAACATCCTGGGCGCGACGGTCGGGCCGGCGCTACACCGGCTGGCCCGCGGCATCGACGATCGCCCCGTCGCCGAGCGCGCCGAAGCCAAGCAGATCAGCGCCGAATCCACCTTCGCCGTCGACCTGACCAGCCTGGAGCAGCTCCACGAGGCGATCGAGCCGATCGCCGAGCATGCGCATCAACGCCTGCTGCGCGACGGCCGTGGCGCGCGCACTGTCACGGTGAAGTTGAAGAAATCCGACATGAGCACGCTGACCCGCTCGGCGACATTGCCCTACGCGACAACCGAGGCCGGCGCGCTGGTCGCAGTGGCCCGGCGACTGCTGCTCGACCCGCGCGAGATCGGGCCCATTCGTCTACTCGGCGTGGGGTTTTCGGGGCTGAGCGACGTGCGCCAGGGGTCGCTGTTTCCCGACCTGGAACTCTCACCGCCGGAATCGGAGGCACAACACTCCTTCGAAACGGCGACCGAGGCCATGTTCGCGCCGGCCCCGGAAGCCGCGCCGTGGCGGGTGGGCGATGACGTCGAGCACCGAGAGCTCGGGCACGGCTGGGTGCAGGGCGCAGGCCATGGCGTGGTCACCGTGCGGTTCGAAACGCGAAGCAGCGGACCGGGTCAGGCCCGGACGTTCCCCGCCGGCACCGCCGACCTCGTCGGTGCCAATCCGATCGATTCCCTGGACTGGCAGGACTACCTGGGCGCGCTGCGTAGCCAGGAGTCAGCCCCAGCGGGCGATGACGTCGCCGACCGGTAACTGCGCGGCCAGCGCGGCGATCAGGAGCACCCGGGCCTGCGGCGGCCGCAACCGCGGCACCATCACGGCGCCGGCTTCGACCAAGTCGTGACCGGGCCCGTAGCCCGCGCTGACCCGGCCGCCCGGCACCCGCGTGGACACCGCGACGACGACCCCGTCGCGGCAGTGGCGGCGCACCCCGTCGACGACCGCGACCCCGGCATTGCCCGAGCCCAGCGCCTCCAGCACGACGGCACGCGCTCCGGCGGCGACGCACGCGTCCAGCGCCACCGCGTCACTGCCCAGGTATGCCGCGACGATATCGACCCTCGGCGCGTCGGCGGCTCGCAGCTCACCGAGGTAAGGCCGGGTCTTAGCGCCGGTCAGCGCCACGCCGCCTGGTGTTGTGCCGACCAACTCACCGACGAAGCCACTCAGATCCTGGGTGGCTCTCTTGTGCAGGCCCAGCGGCTGCAACACCCGGCCGGCGAACGACACCAGTACGCCGAGGCCACGCGCGGCCGGGCTGGCCGCCACCGCCACCGCGTCGCGCAGATTGACCGGGCCGTCCGCATCGGGCGCGTCGGCGCTGCGCATGGCGCCGGTCAGGACGACCGGGGAGTTACCGGAGTAGGTGAGGTCGAACCACAGCGCGCTCTCCTCCATGGTGTCGGTGCCATGAGCGACGACCACGCCCTCGGCGCCGCCGGCGACCGCGGCGCGCACGGCGGCGCTGATTCGATCCCAATCGGCCGTCGTCAGCTCCGAGCTGTCCACCGCCATCAGGTCGACGACGTCGACATCGAGGCCCGAGGTGAGGTCGGTTCCGCTGCGGCTGGGACGGCGCACGCCGTCGGGGCCGGTGCTGGTCGATATCGTGCCGCCGGTGGCGATAACGGTGATTCGACCCATGGGCGAATCATTGCGCACGCGCCGGGGCGGCGAGGCAGCACCCGGCCATGCCGGGCGCTAGGGGATGATGGGGAGGTGCCCGAAGAACCAACAGGATCGGCTGAACCGGTGACGTCAGCGGGGGAGGCTGGAACGTCCGGGGAAGTGGCAGAACCCGAAGCCCCCGCACCACAGTCACCCCCGAGGCGGCTGCGGCTGCTGGTGTCGGTGGCGGCCGTCGTGCTGGCGCTCGACATCGTGACCAAGGTGCTCGCCGTCAGACTGCTGCCCCCCGGGCAGCCCGTGTCGATCATCGGCGACACGGTGACCTGGACGTTGGTACGTAATTCCGGGGCCGCGTTCTCGATGGCGACCGGCTACACCTGGATGTTGACGCTGATCGCCACCGGTGTGGTGATCGGGATCTTCTGGATGGGCCGGCGGCTGGTATCGCCCTGGTGGGCGGTGGGTCTCGGCATGATCCTCGGCGGCGCGACGGGCAACCTGGTCGATCGCTTCTTCCGCGCGCCCGGGCCGCTTCGCGGCCACGTCGTGGACTTTTTGTCGGTGGGCTGGTGGCCGGTGTTCAACGTCGCCGATCCGTCGGTGGTCGGCGGCGCGATCCTGCTCGTCGTGCTCTCGGTTTTCGGCTTCGATTTCGATGCGGTAGGACGGCGCAAAGCCGGCGGGAACTCCGAGGGCCGGGGCAACGCCGACGAATCCAAATGACCAGTCGCTCGATGCCCGTTCCGGAGGGATTGGCGGGCATGCGTGTCGATGCCGGGCTGTCACGCCTGCTCGGCCTGTCCCGCAGCGCCGTGGCGGCCATCGCCGAGGATGGCGGCGTCGAACTCGACGGTGTGCAGGCGGGGAAGTCCGACCGCCTGACATCCGGCGCCTGGCTGGAGGTGCGGTTGCCCGAGGCGCCGGCACCGTTGGAGAACACCCCGGTCGACATCGAGGGCATGAGGATCCTGTACTCCGACGACGACATCGTGGTGGTCGACAAGCCGGCGGCGGTGGCGGCGCACGCCTCGGTGGGCTGGAGCGGGCCCACGGTGCTCGGCGGCCTGGCCGCCGCGGGTTACCGGATCAGCACGTCGGGTGTGCACGAGCGGCAGGGCATCGTGCATCGCCTCGACGTGGGCACCTCCGGGGTGATGGTGGTCGCGCTCTCCGAGCGCGCATACACCCTGCTCAAGCGGGCGTTCAAACAGCGCACCGTCGACAAGCGTTATCACGCTCTGGTGCAAGGACATCCGGATCCGTCGAGCGGGACGATCGACGCGCCGATCGGGCGGCACCGCGGCGGGGAGTGGAAGTTCGCCGTCACCCAGAACGGCCGGCACAGCCTCACTCACTACGACACCGTGGAAGCGTTCGTCGCCGCCAGCCTGCTCGACGTGCACCTGGAAACCGGTCGCACCCACCAGATTCGGGTGCATTTCGCCGCACTGCACCATCCGTGTTGTGGGGACCTGGTCTACGGGGCCGACCCGAAGCTCGCGAAAAGACTTGGGCTGGAACGTCAATGGCTGCACGCAAGGTCGCTGGCATTCGCCCATCCGGCCGACGGGCGGTGGGTGGAATTCGTCAGCCCGTATCCGGGTGACCTGCAGCACGCGCTGGGCGTGTTGCGCGACGACGGCTGATCAGCCGGGCTTGCGGGCTTCGACGAGAACCCGCGTGGCGTGCGCGACGAAACGCCCCTCGGCCTCGATGCGGTGATGAAGTTCCCACAGCCGATCGAGGTAGCGCTCGACGGTGAAGTCCGGTACCGACCAGATCACCTTGCGCAGGAAGTACACCACCGCGCCGACGTCGAAGTACTCCTGCCGCAATCGCTCCATCCGCATGTCGACGATCTGCAGCCCGGCGGCCTGCGCCGCGGCTCGCTCGGTGTCGGGATGGCGGCGGGCCCAAGCCTCCGGCTGCGGTCCGATGAAGTGTTCTACCAACTCGGACACGGTGCCGGGCCCGACGTGTTGGGCCAGGTAGGTGCCGTCCGGGCGCAGCACCCGAGCGATCTCGGGCCACACCACGGAGTTGGGATGCCGGCTGGTGACCAGGTCGAAGGCGTCGGCGGCGAACGGCAACAGCGACTCGGCGGGAGTCTCCACGATCACCACGCCCAGCGGATGCAACCGCTTGGTCGCCAGTGCGGCGTTGGGCGGCCAGGACTCGGTGGCCACCATCGTCGGCGGGAAGGGCGCCGCTCCGGCCAGCACCTCGCCGCCGCCGGTTTGAATTTCCAGCGCGGCCGACACGGTCGCGAAAGTGCGGCTGATCAGTCGTTGGTAGCCCCACGACGGTCGTTCCTCGGTCGCGCGCCCGTCCAGCCACGAGAAATCCCAGCCGTCGACGGACACCGAATTGGCTTCTGCGACCAGATCTTCGAATGTGCGGCCCATGCTAGGCATTGTCGTCAACGACGGGCCGGTGTGCTCGGGCTCGACGGGATCACGCCGTGGTGCAGACGAATTTGGTGCCGTTGAAATCGAGTTTGACCTCGCCCTGATGTTCCCAATACTCAGAGCCCTGCCGTCCGTACCTCGCGCCGCTGCCGGACGGCAGGACGAACAGGATCTGCTGGGTGCCTTTCCAGTTGAGCACCGCGGTCGGCGGGGCGAACTGGTTGTAGAACTGAGCGGTCAGCGGGCCGGATTCGGCGGGGCAGTGGTAGGTGACGACGGGTGGGGCCGCGGTGGCCGGGTCGGCGATGGCCAACTGCACCAGCCGAGTCTGATAGGCCTCCAGCACGCAGGTGTGGACATCGGCATTGTGGGCACAGTCATCGCGGGCCGTCGCGAAGCCGGTCTGCGCGGCCGTCACGGCGGATTGATCCGCGCCGGGGCGGGCCAGTGCCTGGCGATAGGCATCCTGCAGCTGGCGTTCGAGGTCGAACAGATGCGAGTCGGTGCAGATCAGCTGCTGCGCGGAATTCGCCGGTTTGGTGCAGTCGACCGCCGCCGGCACCGGCGCGACCGGAGAGCTGGATGGGGTAGTCGACGGCGAGCTGGGGGCTGATTGGTTGGGTGGCGAGCTGCAGGCGCTCAAAATCATGACCACGACGGTGACAGCGATCAGCCTCATACGTGCTGACTACCGGCTGTGCCCCGGTGACCGCGAGCGACACGCCCGGGCGCCGTCAAATTCTTAGGCGCTGCGCGGCTCAGACGGTGGCGGTGCTGGCTTCACCCGACGCGATATCCGGGGCCAGCGGCGCGACGACGCCGAGAATCTCCGTCACCGTCGCCGGCGAAACCCCGGCCGCGGCCAGTGCCTCGGCCAAATGCGTGGCCACCAGGCTGAAGTGGTGCATGGTGATGCCGCGCCCCTGGTGCACCTGCTTCATCGGGGCGCCGCTGTAGACCTGCGGCGCGCCGAGAGCGGCCGCGAAGAACTCCACCTGTTTGCCCTTGAGGCGGTTCATGTTCGTTCCGGTGAAGAATCCGGACAGTTGATCGTCGGCGAGCACCCGCACGTAGAAGTCTTCGACGACGACTTCGAGCGCCTCGTGCCCGCCGATCCGGTCGTAGATGGTTGTCGGCGGGGGTTTGTGGAATGTTGCCAGGAGTTTCATGTAACCAGGGGAGCACTCGGGCGTTGCTCGTCAGTTAGTCGGCGATCACGCTCGGATTGCCCGAGGTAACAAGCGGATTGCCGACGGGTGATCGCATCTTCGGCTGCTGGGTGAGACGGTTCGCCCGGTCCAGATGGTGGCCATCGATTCGTCGCCGGCGCGTAATGCCCTAGGTTAGCTGTATGACCCACGTCACATCTGCCACCGACAGGAGCGACAACCGATGAACCTTGGCGACTTAACGAACTTGGTGGAAAAGCCATTTGCGATGGTCTCCAACATCATCAATACCCCCAACTCGGCCGGCCGATATCGGCCGTTCTATCTGAGGAATCTGCTCGATGCGGTGCAGGGCCACAGCCTCAGCGAGGCCGTCGAAGGCAAGACCGTTCTGATCACCGGCGGATCGTCGGGAATCGGGGAGGCCGCCGCGAAAAAAATCGCGGAAGCCGGCGGCGAGGTGGTGCTGGTGGCCCGCACGCCGGAAAACCTCGAGAAGGTCGCCGACGAGATCCGCAGCGACGGCGGCGTCGCCCACGTCTACCCATGCGACCTCACGGACATGGACGCGATCGCCGCAATGGCCGACAAGGTGCTCACCGAGCTTGGCGGCGTCGACATCCTGATCAACAACGCGGGTCGGTCCATCCGGCGCTCGTTGGAACTGTCCTACGACCGGATTCACGACTACCAGCGGACCATGCAACTGAACTACCTGGGTGCGGTCCAGCTCATCCTGAAGTTCATCCCCGGAATGCGTGAGCGTGGTTTCGGCCAGATCATCAACGTCTCTTCCGTCGGCGTGCAGACCCGCGCCCCGCGTTTCGGCGCCTACATCGCCAGCAAGGCCGCGCTGGACAGTCTCTGCGACGCGCTGCAGGCCGAAGTGGTCAACGATGACGTCAAATTCACCACTGTGCACATGGCGCTGGTGCGGACCCCGATGATCAGCCCGACCAAGATGTACGACAAATTCCCCGCGCTGACCCCGGATCAGGCGGCCGGGGTGGTCACCGACGCGATCGTGCACCGCCCGCGGCGGGCCAGCTCACCGTTCGGGCAATTCGCCGCCGTCGCCGATGCCGTCAACCCGGCGGTGATGGATCGCGTGCGCAACCGGGCGTTCGGCATGTTCGAGGACTCCCACGCTGCGAAGGGCGGCGAATCCTCAAGCAGCACATCGGAATTCGATCGGCGAAGCGAGACGTTCGTGCAAGCGACTCGCGGAATCCATTGGTGACGCGATGAGCCTTCCGAAATCCGGTAATCAGACGACCGTTGTCATCACCGGTGCCTCCTCGGGCATCGGCGCCGAACTGGCCCGTGGCCTGGCGCGGCGCGGCTTCCCGCTGTTGCTGGTGGCGCGGCGACGCGAACGCCTCGACGAGATCGCCGATCGCGTGGGAGAGGAGCACTCGGTCGCGGTCGAGGTCATGCCACTGGACCTCAGCGACATCAAGGCGCGCGGGAAATTGGCCGACCGGCTGCGCGCCGAACCGATTGCCGGCTTGTGCAACAGCGCCGGATTCGGCACCAGCGGGGTCTTTTACGAGTTGCCGGTCGAACGCGAGAGTGAAGAGGTCACCCTCAATGCCCTCGTGTTGATGGAACTGACCCACGCGGCGCTGCCCGGAATGGTCGAGCGCGGCGCCGGAGCGGTGATGAACATCGCGTCGATCGCCGCGTTTCAGCCGCTTCCCTACATGGCGGTGTATTCGGCGACCAAGGCGTTCGTGCAGACATTCTCCGAAGCCGTGCACGAGGAGTTGCACGGGACGGGGGTGTCGGTGACGTCGCTGTGCCCGGGCCCGGTGCCCACCGAGTGGGCCGAGATCGCCAATGCCAACCGGTTCAGCGTGCCCGCCGCGCAGGTGTCGCCGGCCGACGTAGCCGAAGCCGCCATCGGGGCGATGGTGGCCGGCAAGCGCACCGTCGTCCCCGGCGTCGTGCCCAAGGTCGTCAGCAGCGGGGGGCGGTTCGCGCCCCGCAGCCTGCTGCTGCCCGCAATCCGCATCGGCAACCGATTCCGCGGTGGGCCCAGCAACTGACCACGCCCGGGGCCAACGAGTGCGCGTCCTTGGCGCCCTGCGCGCACAATCGCCGCCCCGAGCGCACACCCAAAGCCCTGGTGATGTCGGGCGCGGGCAAGGGCGGAGCCAAATACGGCGTCACCCTGACCGTGCTGCCCACCGGCGACGGATCGACCCTTGGTTTGCGGCTTGAGCTGGGCGGTCGGGCGTTGTTCGGGCCGGTCGGATCGGCGGCGGCGCGCGCCGTCAACGGCGACGTAGAGAAGTCGCTGCAGAACTTCGTCGAGCTGTACGGATAAACCGCCAAGACACACTTCGCGACACGCCGAGGAAGCGTCGGTGGTCGGTCATAGACTGGCGTCCCTATGACCGGTTCGTCACCTCCTCCCGCGAGCGCTCGGCGCGAGTCGTCGTTCGTGCACCTGCATAACCACACCGAGTATTCGATGCTCGATGGTGCCGCGAAGATCACGCCAATGCTCGCGGAGGTGCAGCGGCTGGAGATGCCCGCGGTCGGGATGACCGACCACGGAAACATGTTCGGCGCCAGCGAGTTCTACAACGCGGCGACCAAGGTCGGGATCAAGCCGATCATCGGCGTCGAGGCCTACATCGCACCGGCCTCGCGCTTCGACACCAAGCGAATCCTGTGGGGTGACCCGGGGCAGAAGTCCGACGACGTCTCGGGCAGTGGCTCCTACACGCACATGACGATGGTGGCCGAAAACGCCACCGGGCTGCGCAACCTGTTCAAGCTGTCCTCGTTCGCGTCCTTCGAAGGCCAGCTCGGCAAGTGGTCGCGGATGGACGCCGAGCTCATCGCGGAAAACTCGGCCGGCATCATCGCCACCACCGGCTGCCCGTCGGGTGAGGTGCAGACACGCCTTCGGCTGGGCCATGACCGCGAGGCACTGGAGTCGGCCGCCAAGTGGCGCGAGATCTTCGGTGCCGACAACTACTTCCTGGAGCTGATGGACCACGGGCTGTCCATCGAACAGCGGGTCCGCGAGGGCTTGCTCGAGATCGGCCGCAAGCTCGGCATCCCGCCGCTGGCTACCAACGACTGCCACTACGTCACCCGCGACCACTCGCACAACCACGAGGCGCTGTTGTGTGTGCAGACCGGCAAGACACTGTCGGACCCGACCCGGTTCAAGTTCGACGGGGACGGCTACTACCTGAAGTCGGCCGCCGAGATGCGCCGCATCTGGGACGACGAGGTGCCCGGCGCCTGCGACTCCACGCTGCTGATCGCCGAGCGTGTGCAGCCGTACGACGAGGTCTGGGCGCCACGCGACCGGATGCCCGTCTTCCCGGTGCCCGAAGGACACGACCAGGCGACCTGGCTGCACCACGAGGTGATGGCGGGACTGCAGCGGCGCTTCCCGTCCGGTGTCGCCCAGGACTACATCGACCGGGCCGAATTCGAGATCAAGGTCATCTGCGACAAGGGTTTTCCGGCGTATTTCCTGATCGTCGCCGACCTGATCAACTACGCGCGCTCGGTCGACATCCGGGTCGGGCCGGGCCGTGGGTCGGCGGCGGGTTCGCTGGTGGCGTACGCAATGGGCATCACCAACATCGATCCCATCCCGCATGGTCTGCTTTTCGAGCGCTTCCTCAACCCGGAGCGCCCGTCCGCACCCGATATCGATATCGACTTCGACGACCGTCGTCGCGGCGAGATGGTGCGCTACGCCGCCGATAAGTGGGGCCACGACCGGGTCGCCCAAGTCATCACCTTCGGCACCATTAAAACCAAAGCCGCGCTGAAGGATTCGGCCCGCATCCACTACGGGCAGCCCGGCTTCGCGATCGCCGACCGGATCACCAAGGCGCTGCCGCCGGCCATCATGGCCAAGGACATTCCGCTGTCCGGCATCACCGACCCGGCCCACGAGCGGTACAAGGAAGCCGCGGAGGTGCGCGGCCTGATCGAAACCGATCCGGATGTGCGCACCATCTACCAGACGGCGCGCGGCCTGGAGGGCCTGATCCGCAACGCCGGCGTGCACGCGTGCGCGGTGATCATGAGCAGCGAGCCGCTGACCGAGGCCATCCCGCTGTGGAAACGTCCGCAGGATGGGGCGATCATCACCGGTTGGGATTACCCGTCGTGCGAGGCCATCGGCCTGCTGAAGATGGACTTCCTGGGTCTGCGCAACCTGACGATCATCGGCGACGCGCTGGAGAACATCAAGGCCAACAGGGGAATTGACCTCGACCTCGAGTCGGTGCCCCTCGACGACAAGGCCACCTACGAGCTGCTGGGTCGCGGCGACACGCTGGGTGTGTTCCAGCTCGACGGCGGGCCGATGCGCGACCTGCTGCGCCGGATGCAGCCCACCGAGTTCAACGACATCGTCGCCGTGCTGGCGTTGTACCGGCCGGGACCGATGGGGATGAACGCTCACAACGACTACGCCGATCGCAAGAACGGCCGCCAGGCCGTCAAGCCGATCCACCCGGAGCTCGAGGAACCGCTGCGCGAGATCCTGGCCGAGACCCACGGCCTGATCGTCTACCAAGAGCAGATCATGTTCATCGCCCAGAAGGTCGCCTCCTACACGATGGGCAAGGCCGACGCGCTGCGCAAGGCCATGGGCAAAAAGAAGCTTGAGGTGCTCGAGGCGGAGTACAAGGGCTTCCAGGAAGGCATGACCGCCAACGGCTTCTCCGAAAAAGCGGTGAAAGCGTTGTGGGACACCATTCTTCCGTTCGCCGGGTACGCATTCAACAAGTCGCACGCCGCCGGTTACGGCCTGGTCTCCTACTGGACCGCCTACCTGAAGGCGAACTACCCGGCCGAGTACATGGCCGGTCTGTTGACGTCGGTGGGCGACGACAAGGACAAGGCCGCGGTCTACCTGGCCGACTGCCGCAAGCTGGGCATCACGGTGCTGCCGCCGGACGTCAACGAGTCGCTGGTCAACTTCGCCTCGGTCGGAAAAGACATCCGCTTCGGCCTGGGCGCGGTGCGCAATGTGGGCGCCAACGTGGTGGGCTCGCTGATCAAAACCCGCAGCGAGAAAAGCAAATTCACCGACTTCTCGGACTACCTGAACAAGATCGACGTCTCGGCGTGCAACAAGAAGGTCACCGAATCGCTGATCAAGGCGGGCGCGTTCGACTCGCTGGGGCACGCCCGCAAGGGTCTGTTCCTGGTGCACACCGACGCCGTCGACTCGGTGCTGGGCACCAAGAAGGCCGAGGCGATGGGCCAGTACGACCTGTTCGGCGGCGGTGATGCCGGCGCGGACGCCGTGTTCACCATCCGGGTGCCCGAGGACGAATGGGAAGACAAACACAAGCTCGCCCTGGAGCGGGAAATGCTGGGGCTCTACGTGTCCGGGCATCCCCTCAACGGGGTAGCGCATCTGCTGTCCGCTCAGGTCGACACGCAGATCCCGGCGATACTGGACGGCGACGTCGCCAACGAGACCCAGGTGCGGGTGGGCGGCATCCTCGCCTCAGTGAACCGACGCGTCAACAAGAACGGAATGCCTTGGGCATCAGCCCAATTGGAAGACCTGACCGGTGGTATCGAGGTGATGTTCTTCCCGCACGCGTACTCCGCCTACGGTGCGGACATCGCCGACGATGCGGTGGTGCTGATCAACGCGAAGGTGGCGATCCGCGACGACCGGATCTCGTTGATCGCCAATGAGCTTGTGGTGCCGGACTTTTCCAATGCTCAGCCCAACCGGCCGATTGCGGTCAGCCTGCCCACCCGGCAGTGCACCATCGACAAGGTGAGCGCGCTCAAGCAGGTACTGGCGCGGCATCCGGGAACCTCGCAGGTGCATCTGCGACTGATCAGCGGCGACCGCATCACCACGCTGGAGCTCGATCAGTCGCTGCGGGTGACACCGTCTCCGGCGCTGATGGGCGACTTGAAGGAGCTACTGGGCCCGGGCTGCCTGGGCAGCTAGGCGTTCGTCGCTTGTCTTGCCGAGTGCGCGGCCAGCTTCACACTTGTGCCCGAACGTGCGGCTGGCTTCACATTCGGTCGGGGGCCTAAAGCTGCACGTGGACGATGACGCTGTCGGCCCAGACCCCGCGTTCGCGCGCCCGGCGCAGCTTCTCCCGGACGCCCAGATCCCGGTGAACGTTGGTCACGCCGGGCAGTTTGATCAGCGGGACGATGTTCCACTGCCAGCCGTATCGCCGGTGCAGGATCCGATTGGCCCGCTCCGCGTCGGCGCCGGAGAGCAGGGTGGCGCGTCCCGCCACCGTCGCCGCGCCCCGGCGCACCCGGCCGCGGTGGTCGCACGCGCGCAGCTCGATGTCGGGGCGGGCCGCGAGCCGCTTGGTCTTGGGGCCGACCTTGGTCCGGAAGACCAATCCGTCGCCGTCTATCGCGAACCAGATCGGGGTGTCCCGGGGTGTGCCGTCGCGCCGAAACGAACGGAGCAGGGCGTAGCGAGCGTCGCTGAGCTCACCGAGTGCGCTGTTGTGCATGATCATAGTCAACGACTTAGAGTTGACTCTAAGTCAAGTGCCGAATCCTGGGAGGCCCGATGGCGACCGCGGGAACCACCCGCTCGCGCACGACGCTCACGATCGGAGAGGTCGCCCGCCAGGCCGGGGTGGCCGCGACCACGCTGCGCTACTACGAGCAGATCGGGCTTTTGCCGTCGCCCGCGCGCCAAGGCGGCCGGCGCCGCTACGACGACTCGATCCTGGCGCGGCTGGAGGTCATCCGGCTGTGCAAGTCAGCCGGCTTCGCGCTGGAAGAAATCCAGCTGCTGTTCGCCGACGATGCACCGGGGCGCCCCGCCAGCCGCGCGCTCGCCGAGGCCAAGCTCGCCGAGATCGATGACCAGATGGCGTCGCTGGCCCGGGCGCGGGCAGTGATCGAGTGGGGGATGAGCTGCACCTGCCCGTCGATCGACGCCTGCACGTGCGGCGTCCACCCGGCCTAGAACTGGTAGCGCAGGATTCGTGCTTTGCGGGCGGATACCTCGAACATCCCGGAAACCTTGGTAGCGAACCGAATCCAGCCCGGAAACAGCTCGACCTCGGGAGCGTGTGCCAGGCTGGCCTCTTCGACCAACTTCAACCGCGGATTCCATTGTTCGGGCACTCGCGGGTCTTCGAACCCCGGATAACCCCATTGCGCGCCGACGCTGCTGAACATCCGTTGCGGGGCCAGTTTCACCGCGAGCCGGCTGAACCAGCCGATGCGGCCGTAGTCGTTGAAGGCCAACTCCCCGGAGGTGAAGTACGTGGTGACGCGCCGAAAGGCGGCGATCAGCACCGGCTCGGACAGGAACGCGAACAGCCCGTCGGCGATCACCATGACGGGCCGATCCGCGGGGATGGTGTTGGGCCAGCTCTGGTCGGCCACCGATGCGGTCAACACGTGGGCTCGCTCGCTGGTCGGCATCAGCTGGTTGCGCAGCGCACTGACCCCCGGCAGGTCGACGCTGTACCAGTCGACGCTGTCGGGCGGGCACACCCGAAACGGGCCCGAGTCCAGGCCGGCGCCGAGATCGACGACGACGGCGTCCGGATGCTCGGAGGTGAATGCCCTTACCCTTTCGTCGAGCATCTTGGCGCGCAGCGCCGTCTGGCAGACCACGCTCGCGGGGATGCCGAGTCCCGCGAAGTCGAAGTCGATCTTGTCGACGATGTCGGCGGCGAGGGTGTCTCCGAGAATGGGCTGCGGCCATTGGCTGTCCAGCGCGCGGGCGTATTGGGTCAGCAACGCGGTCTGTTCGAGCGGCGTGAGGTCGTGCGCGCCAGCACGGGGTTTGGACCGCATGATCCGAAAGTACTCGGCGTCCGCGGATCGGGCAGTTCGGACTGATGCGCGAAATCGCGAATTGTGTTCCGTGCCGCCCGACGACGGACGTACGCTCACCGAGGGGATGTGGACAACGCGCAGCTGGTGAGAAGCCGGTCCCGGCACCCGGCGACACCCTAAGGAGAACGACATGACCAGAACCAAATCCGCCGCTGCAACGGTGCGCGCGGCGTGACCGGGGGGCGTCTCGCGACAGCGCGTGAACTCGGCCGCGTTGGAGCGCGAAAGATGTTGCAGCGCGGCGGAATTATCGATGAATCGGAGACGCCGCTATCAACTGACCCGGCTGCCGTCGCCCAATTGCTCGGCGCATCATGGTACGACGAGAAACTGGCCAAGCTGGCCGACGAGCTGGGCCGCGACCACGGCGACGTGCGCGCCGAGGCGGCGGGGTACCTGCGCGAGATGGCGGCCTCGCTGGACCAGCGGGCGGTGCAGGGGTGGCGCGGATTCAGCCGCTGGCTGATGCGGGCCTACGACGTGCTGGTCGACGAGGACCAGATCACGCAGCTGCGCAAACTGGATCGCAACGCGACGTTGGCCTTTGCCTTTTCGCACCGGTCGTACTTGGACGGCATGCTGCTGCCGGAAATGATCGTGGCCAACCGGCTTTCGGCGGCCTTTACGTTCGGCGGGGCCAACCTGAATTTCTTCCCGATGGGTGGCTTCGCCAAGCGCACCGGAACGATTTTCATCCGGCGGCAGACCAAAGACATTCCCGTCTACCGATTCGTACTGCGCGCGTACACCGCGCAGCTGGTGCAGGACCACACCAACCTCACCTGGTCGATCGAAGGGGGCCGGACCCGGACCGGCAAGCTACGGCCCCCAGTGTTCGGGATTCTGCGCTACCTCACCGACGCCGTCGACGAAATCGACGGTCCCGAAGTGTATTTGGTACCGACCTCGATCGTGTACGACCAGCTGCACGAGGTGGAGGCGATGACCACCGAAGCCTACGGGGCGAAGAAGCGGCCCGAAGACCTGCGCTTCCTGGTCGGATTGGCCCGCCAGCAAGGCAAGCGGCTTGGTCGCGCCTACCTGGACTTCGGCGAGCCGCTGCCGCTGCGTAAACGCCTCGAGGAAATGCGCGGCGACGAAGTGGGAACCGGCACCGAAATCGAACGCATCGCTCTGGACGTCGAACACCGGATCAACCGCGCCACACCGGTCACCCCCACCGCGGTGGTGAGCCTGGCGTTGCTGGGCGCGGACCGGTCGTTGTCGATCAGCGAGGTGCTGGCCACCGTGCGACCGTTGGCCAGCTACATGACGGCACGCAACTGGGCGGTCGCCGGGGCCGCGGACCTGAACAACCGCTCCACGATTCGGTGGACGTTGCACCAGCTCGTCGCCTCCGGGGTGGTCAGCGTGTATGAGGCCGGGACCGAACCGGTCTGGGGGATCGGCGAGGACCAGCACCTGGTCGCGGCGTTCTACCGCAATACCGCGATCCACATCTTGGTCGATCGCGCGATCGCCGAAACGGCGTTGCTGGCCGCGGCGGAAAATGCCGAGAACTCCGCGGACGGCATGGTGTCGCCGGTGACGGTGCGCGACGAGGCGCTGAGCTTGCGTGAGTTGCTCAAGTTCGAGTTCTTGTTCTCCGGCCGAGCCCAGTTCGAGAAGGAGCTTGCCGACGAGGTGCACCTGATTGGGCCGGTGGACACCAGCAAGGCCGCCGCGGCCGCCGACGTACGCGGGCTCCTGGAATCGGCCGATCTCCTGTTGGCGCATTTGGTGCTGCGACCGTTCCTCGACGCGTACCACATCGTGGCCGACCGACTGGCCGCCCTCGAGGACGAGTCACTCGACGAAAATGCGTTCCTGGCCGAGTGCCTGGAGTTGGGCAAGCAGTGGGAGCTGCAGCGCACCATCGCCAGCGCCGAGTCGAGGTCGATGGAGCTCTTCAAGACCGCGCTGCGGTTGGCGCGTCATCGCGAACTGGTCGACGGTGCCGACCGGGAGCACATCGCCAAGCGCCGCCAGGAGTTCGCCGACGAGATCGCGACGGCGACCAGACGCGTCAATGCGATCGCCGAACTCGCCAGATCGCGCTGATCCGCACCCCCCAATCTCGGAAGGTCGGGGCCGCGGCTGGCCACGCCGCCGGGGCTGAATCGGGCCTAAAGTGGTGAGCATGCCGCTTACAGGTGACTATGCGCCCAGCTCCTCGGATTGGGCTCGTGAGCAAGCCGACAAGTACATCGAATCCGGCGGAACCGAAGGTACGGATCTGCAGGGAATACCCGTGATCCTGCTGACCACGGTCGGAGCCAAGACCGGCAAGCTTCGCAAGACTCCGTTGATGCGCGTCGAGCACAACGGCGAGTACGCCGTCGTCGCCTCGCTCGGCGGGGCGCCGAAAAACCCGGTCTGGTATTACAACATCGCCAAGAACCCACGCGTCGAGTTGCAGGACGGCACCGTCACCCGCGACTACGACGCCCGAGAGGTGTTCGGCGACGAGAAGGCGGTTTGGTGGGAGCGCGCCGTCGCGGCCTTTCCGCCCTACGCCGAATACCAGACGAAGACCGAACGCCAGATTCCGGTGTTCGTGTTGACGCCGGTGGGCTGAGCCGATTAGGCAGGTGGCGGGGGGTGCGTGGCACCATTAGTCGGTGTCCGCTGACCTGAGCCCGAGCATGTCTCCGTCGCCTCTTCTTTCCGGGGCCGACATTGACAGCGCCGCTCAGCGGATCGCCGCGGTAGTCACACCCACCCCGCTGCAATACAGCGATCGGCTATCGGCGATCACCGGTGCGCAGGTCTACCTCAAACGCGAAGACCTGCAGATCGTGCGGTCCTACAAGCTGCGCGGCGCCTACAACCTGCTGGTGCAACTGTCCGACGAGGAGATCGGCGCCGGCGTGGTGTGCTCGTCGGCGGGCAACCACGCGCAGGGGTTCGCCTACGCCTGCCGGATCCTGGGTTTGCATGGCCGCGTCTACGTGCCGGCCAAGACGCCCAAACAGAAGCGCGACCGGATCCGCTACCACGGGGGAAGCTTCATCGAGCTGATCGTGGGGGGATCGACCTACGATCTTGCCGCCGAGGCGGCGCTCGAGGACGTGAAGCGCACGGGTGCGACGCTGGTACCCCCATACGACGACCCGCGCACGATCGCCGGCCAGGGCACCATCGCCGTCGAAATGCTGGACCAGCTCGACAAGCTCGGTCTCGGGGAGCCCGACCTGGTGGTGGTCCCGGTAGGTGGTGGCGGCTGCATCGCGGGCATCACGACCTATCTGGCCGAGCGGACGACGAACACCGCGGTGCTGGGTATCGAACCGGCCGGGGCCGCGGCGATGATGGCCGCGCTGGCCGCCGGAGAGCCGGTGCCGCTGGACCATGTCGACCAGTTCGTCGACGGCGCCGCGGTGAAACGGGCCGGAACGTTGACCCACGCCGTGCTGGCCGCCGCGGGCGACATGGTCTCGATCACGGCGGTCGACGAGGGCGCGGTGTGCTCGGCGATGCTGGATCTCTATCAGAACGAGGGCATCATCGCCGAGCCCGCGGGCGCGCTGTCGGTCACCGGCCTGCTCGAAGCCGACATCGAGCCGGGATCCACCGTCGTATGCCTCATCTCGGGCGGCAACAACGACGTGTCGCGCTATGGCGAGGTGCTCGAGCGCTCCCTCGTCCATCTCGGCCTCAAGCACTACTTCCTGGTGGATTTCCCGCAAGAGCCCGGCGCGTTGCGCCGGTTCCTCGACGACGTTCTCGGCCCCAACGACGACATCACCCTGTTCGAGTACGTCAAGCGCAACAACCGGGAGACCGGTGAAGCGCTGGTCGGTATTCAGCTGGGGTCGTCAGCCGAACTGGACGACCTGCTGGCCCGGATGCGCGAGACCGAGATTCACTTCGAGACGTTGCAGCCGGGCTCGCCGGCCTACCGCTATCTGCTGTTGTAACCCGGGGCGGTTCGTCACCGCGAGTAGTGCGTCAGATAGTGCGGCGCCGGGGTAGCAGGATCGAGGTCGTCGGCTGGCACCGGTGCGCCGGCCGTCAGGCTCAGCGGAACCACTCCGGCCCAGTGCGGCAGCGTGCAATCCTCCGGGTCATCGACCGGCCCGCCGGCGCGGACCTTGGCCGAAACCTCGACCAGGTCAAGAGCGAGCACCGCGGTTGCGGCGAGCTCCCGCGCATTCGGCGCCCGGCAGTCGGCCGCACGTCCGGGCGCGATGTGGTCGAGCAGCGCGCTCAGCGCCGCCGATTTCTCCTCGGGGTCGTCGACCAAGTGCGCGTCGCCGACCACGACCACCGAGCGATAGGTCAGTGAATGATGCAGCGCCGAGCGAGCCAGCACCAGTCCGTCGACGAGGGTAGCGGTGGCGCACACGGGCAGCTGATCGTTGGCGCTCAGCATGGGCCGGCTGCCGGTGGAACCGTGCAGGTACAGGGTTTCGTCCAGGCGGGCGTGCGTCGTCGGCAACACCACCGGCCGGCCGGCGCGCAGGTAGCCCAGGTGGCAGATCAGGGCCTCGTCCAGGATGCGATGGACGGTGTCGCGGTCGTAGCGAGCGCGTTCCCGGTAGCGGGTGGGCGTCGTTCGGGAGGTGGGGCGGTAGTCCATCGGATAACCTTCAGTTTGTAATAGAACATAATATAATATGTGCCAGTGCAATACAGCATAGCGGGGACGGGCGCGGAGTCCATCGCCGCCAGCATCGAAGAAGGAATCTCGGCGGGCGCCCTGGCGCCCGGCGACGCATTGCCCCCGGTGCGGGAACTGGCCGCGCGACTCGGCGTCAACGCCAATACGGCCGCCGCGGCCTACCGCCTGCTCCGCGATCGCGGAGCCGTGGAAACCTCGGGTCGGCGCGGCACCCGGGTGCGGCACCGCCCCGCGACCAGCCCCCGCTCGCTGCTCGGGCTGGACATCCCCGCCGGAGTGCGCGATCTGTCGACCGGAAACCCGGATCCCGCGCTGCTGCCCATCGCTGTGGTACCGCAACATCGTTCGCGCCGGCGCCCGGTGCTGTACGGGGAGCCGGCCATGTCGCCGGAGTTGGTCGAACACGCCCGCGCGGCGCTGACCGCCGACGGTGTCCCGGCCGATCATCTCGCGGTAACCAGCGGGGCACTCGATGGCATCGAACGGGCGTTGACTGCGCACCTGCGCCCCGGCGACCGGGTGGCCGTCGAGGATCCGGGCTGGGCCAATCTATTGGATCTTATTGCCGCGCTGGGACTTTCGGTCGAACCAGTGCGGGTGGACGACGACGGTCCGCTGGTTGCCGACGTGGCGCGGGCGCTGGACCGCGGGGTGCGCGCACTCGTGGTCACCACGCGCGCGCAGAACCCGACCGGTGCGGCACTATCCGCGCAGCGCCGCGGCGAACTGCGTCCGTTGTTGGCCGGCCGCGACGTTCTGGTTGTCGAGGACGATCACTGCGCAGGCATTTCCGGTGCGCCGCTGCATTCGTTGGCCGGATCGAGCGGCCAGTGGGCATTCGTCCGGTCGGCGTCGAAGGCCTACGGTCCCGACCTGAGGGTCGCCGTCCTCGCCGGAGACCGGCGCACCGTCGAGCGCGTGCACGGACGACTGCGGCTCGGGCCGGGTTGGGTCAGCCATCTGTTGCAAGACCTCGCGGTGAGCCTGTGGTCCGACGAGGCCGCGGCGCGTCTGATCCACCGAGCCGAGCAGCGCTACACCCGCAACCGCACTCGGCTGCGCGCCGCCCTGGCCGACCGCGGCGTCACCGCGTACGGCCACTCGGGGCTCAACGTGTGGATCCCGGTGCCCGACGAGACGGTCGCGATCACCCGGCTGATCAACGCGGGTTGGGCCGCGGCGCCCGGGACACGATTTCGGGTCGGCACGCCGGCCGGAATCCGCGTCACCATCGCCGATATGACCGAGGCCGAGGTCGATCCGCTCGCCGGCTCGATCGCGGACGCGGTGCGCACCGCCGGCCGTAGCAGCGTCTAGTGCGGACAGCGCGACGTCAGATTCATTGGGCCTGCCCAGTTTCGGGATGTCCCGTGAGTTCGTCGAGCCGCGATACGAAAAGTTTCAGCAGTGGCGAGGTGTTCGTTCTGCTGTAGCCGACGGCTACATCGATCGTCGGTGGCGTGCCTACCAGTGGGCGGCTGACGACGGAGCGCGGCAGCAATCCCTTGGCGAGAGCGGGCATCAGGGCCAGCCCACCGGTCGACACGACCAGCGATAGGGTCATCGCCATATTGTCCACCTCGTGATCCGGTTTGATATCGACGTCGGAGCGACGCAGGTAGTCGTCGGTGACGGCGCGCAGCACATTGGCCTTATGGGAAGCGCCGATGAAGATCTCGCCGACGAAATCTTGTGGAGACACCGCCTCGCACGCGGTGAGGCGATGGTCCCTTGGCATGAGGACGATCAGCGGCTCGTGATCCACCACGTGGTACCCGAGGTCGTAGCCCGGCTCCACGCGCATGAAGGCTAAGTCCAGCCGCCCGCGGGTGAGGGCTTGGGCGAGGTTTGGTGAAAGGTCACTGGTGACCACGATCTGGATGTTCGGCAGTTGGTCGCGCAGCAGATGCGTCGCCCGCGGTAGCCAGTTCATTTCGTGCCCGGTTTGAAAGCCTATGTCGAAGGTCTTCCTGGCTGGCCGTGCCGCTCTGAGCGCCGCTTCGACGGTGGCATCGACCTGCATCAGCGCGAGTCGGGCGTGATGCAGGAACGCCTTTCCCGCATCGGTTAGTTCCACACCGCGAACGCTTCGGTTCAGCAGGTCCACGCCGACCTGGCTTTCGAGATCGCGGATCTGCCGGCTCAATGACGGCTGGGAAGTATGTAGCCGTCCCTGCGCGGCCTCCGTGAGACTGCCCGTCTCCGCGACGGCAATGAAATATCGCAGGTGCCGCAACTCCATCGAAAGCCATGCCTTTCAGATATGTCCCCAGCCCCGGAAAGCCTTTTTCAATCTAGCGGTAAGCGCTTAGCTTCATGTCATACCGGCATGGCATGTCCACAGACTCCGCCTAAAGGAAAAGATGACTCAACAGGTTGTTCTCATTACCGGCGCCCTCACCGGCATCGGCCGTGCGACCGCGGTGGCCTTTGCGAACAAAGGCGCCAGGGTCGTCGTGTCCGGCCGACACGACGACGAGGGCCAGGCCCTTGTCGCGGAGCTGCGAGCGCTGGGCGCCGACGCGGAGTTCGTTCGTGCTGACGTCACGAAGGAGGACGACGTCCGCAACCTCGTCGACAAAGCGGTCGGGAGATTCGGCCGTCTGGACGTTGCCGTGAACAATGCCGGTGTCGAGGGCGAGACGGGCGTCATCCAGGACACCACCGTGGAAAACTTCAGAGCCGTTCACGACACGAACGTCCTCGGAGTCCTGCTGAGCATGAAGCACGAACTGCGTGCAATGGCCACTCAAGGCAGCGGCAGCATCGTCAACATCGCCTCGACCTACGGGCACAAGGCGGCCGCCGGTGCATCGATTTATGTCAGCAGCAAATTCGCGGTGGAAGGTCTCACGAAGACGGCCGCGCTAGAGCAGGGGAATTCAGGCATTCGGGTAAACGCCGTCGGCCCAGGCCCGACGGACACCGTGATGCTCGACCGCTTCACCGGTTCAGCGGAAGGCAACGATGCGCTGATAGGGACGGTTCCGATGCGTCGTAGGGGAACCCCTCAGGAACTTGCCAACGCCATCGTGTTCATCTCGTCCCCAGAAGCGTCCTACATTTCCGGCACGGTGTTCGAAGTGGACGGCGGCATGTCGGCGACGTGATCAACCCGCCGACGCGCTGCGCGGCCGCACGTGGGTCAGGTTTGCGGCCGAGTCCCCAGGGTCTCGTGGAATAGCGCGTTGCGCAGTGCGAGTTCTCTCGGATCGCTGACCAGGTGGAAACCCAGCCTGTTCATCACGTAGCCGTCACCGATGCCGGTGTCTGGATCGGCGAACCCGAACGAGCCGCCCGCTCCCGGTGTCCCAAAGGCGTTGTCGGACGAGCCGAACATGCACAGCGCGATGGGTTTGTTGAATCCCAGCGAAAACGTCGTGTCAACGTGTAACACCTTGTCGCGCAACCCTTCTGTCGGTGGCCGCGCGGGCTTGTGCAGGGCGTCGAGGGTAGCGGCGGTCAACCCGAGCTATCCCCGCGGCGAACAGGAGTGACGGCGCCGCCAGGTCGAACGGGTTGAACAAGGCCAGCACAAACCGCGACGGCATGGTGTTGAGATGCAGCAGCAGTTGAGGAAAGGACCAGGCATTCAGGCAATGCCTTTGGTGGTCGAGAACACGTTGACCAGGGTGTCCTGTTCGAAACCCACCTCGGCCATCGGCTCCGGCGGTACGCCTCGGACGGTCGGCTCGGTGTTGTCGAACCCGTTGCGTCCGGATCGATGCCGATCGGCGTCGCCGATCCGCAGACGCCTGCGGTCAGCCGGTTGGGGGACTAGACAACACTTGTCTTTCGTACGGGCGAGCGGGCGCGGCCTCAGAGCCCTTGCTGTCCCAGCCAGGATTTGATCCGTTCCGCAACATCCGCCCATCCGGGTTCGATCATCAGCTCGTGTCCCATGCCGGGCATGAAGACGGGTTCTGTGTGATAGGCCTTGGCGGTCCGGCGCACGTCGTTCTGGTTGTATATCCAATCCTTTTCGCCACCGATGACAAGCACGGGTGTGCTGACTTTTTTTGTCCGCACCAGATTGCCGGCCACCATGTCGAAGAAGATCGCGCGATCGCTATCGGATTGAAGCCGCGCTGCGAAGGCGGCAGCGAGATCGTCGTCGGCCTTGTCGCCGAAAAAGAGTTCCCGGGCGCCCGCCGGTGAGGACCCGTACAAGTGAGCGGGCTTGCCGGTAAGCGAGAACTTGGTGCAGCGCCAGGGATGCCGGGCTATCGACCGAAGCAGTGAACGCATCTGCCCTCGCGGTGGTGCCGACCCCATGAGTACGGCGGCGGGCACCTCGCGGTCCTCGAGGTACTTTTGCACCAGGAATCCGCCCATCGAATGCCCAACCATCACCGGCGTTGCGGGAAGCTTGTCCGCCACGGACGCCACGTCGCTCAGGTAGTGCGAAACCGACCAAATCCGTGACGGTTTGGCCGGCGCGCTCGCGCCGTGACCGCGCATGCTCAGCGCCACCGTGCGAAATCCTTGTTCGGCAAAGAAATCGAGAAAGTTTATATCCCAGCACCACCCGGCCTGCCACGCGCCGTGCACGAAGAGTAGCGGAGCTGGATGCTGTTGGGTGACTTCCCCTTTGTCGATTACTTCGAGCATCAGAATTCTCTTCCGTGGGTAGGAGTGGACGGCCAACCCGGTGGGCCAAGTCGGCTCACCGCAATGCGGCACCCCAGCGCACCTGCCGGCGTAGGTGGCTCGTGAGCAAGGGCGCTGATTCGTTTGAGATTTGGGAAACGACGGTGATGTCTGGCTTCGAGACGTCTATGCTGTATACATTGCTTACATTAGGGCGCAGTGTAAACAATGTCTACATTTGAGGTTTGTGATCTAGCTCATGTCGAATTCTCGCTACCACCACGGGGACCTGGCGGCCGCTTGCGTGCATGCGGCGATGGAGCTACTCGAAGAAGATGGCGGCACCGCGGGTCTTTCCCTTCGTGCGGTGGCGCGCCGCGCTGGCGTATCTCCCGGAGCGCCCTATCGCCACTACGCGGATCGGGACGCCCTCATCTCTGCCGTCGCGGCCGTCGGGTACCGCGAGCTGGCCGGTTGCATGGCCGCCGCTAATGCCGCCCCCACGACTCCGGACGACCTCGTGGCGATCGGAATAGCGTACGTCGAATTCGCCATCCGCCGTCCCGCGTTATTTCACACGATGTTCGGAGGGCCCTGCGACCGGGACAACCACGATCGACTTGCTGCTACGAGCGCCCTCAGGGAACTCGTGAGTGGCGGTGTCCGGGCAGCATTCCCCGACTCTGACGTCGAGGCGATGTCCAACGCGGTCTGGGGCCTCGTGCACGGCCTCGCATTCCTGCATCTTGACGGCAAATTCGATACCTCAGATCCTGTCGCGGTGACGGACCGGGTAGGTGCGGCGGTCCGTGCCATTCTCACTGCCTCCCATGACCGGTCCTGGACCTGAGCGACGCCAGGCCGCGTTCACCCGTGGCGCAGGATCGCCACCGAATGGCCCTCCAGCACTGTGTCGTCACCGCTGGCAGTCGGGTCGCCCCAGGCGAGGACGACGTCGCCCGCGACCGGCACCGTCACGGATTCGGCGCCGAGGTTGCAGACGATGCGTAACTGTCCGCGGGACAGCATGATCCAGCGCAGTTCCTCGTCGTAGTCGATCGCGAGGTGCTCGAGCCAGGGGTCGGCCACGTCGGGGTCGTTGTGCCGCAAGGCGATCAGGTCGCGATAGAAACTGAGCAGTCGCGCGTGCTCCGCGGCGTCGACCTCGGCCCAATTCAGCTTGGAGCGCTGGAATGTCTGGGGATCCTGCGGGTCGGGGATGTCGTCGGCATCCCAGCCGTGCCCGGCGAACTCGGCTTTACGGCCCTCCGCCGTGGCCCGGGCCAGCTCGGGTTCGGGATGCGAGCTGAAAAACTGAAACGGTGTCGATGCCCCCCACTCCTCACCCATGAAAAGCATTGCGGTGTAGGGAGACCCGAGAACCAGAGCGGCCTTGATCGCCAGCTGCCCGCCGGTCAGATTCTGCGACGGCCGGTCGCCGAGCGCACGGTTACCGACCTGGTCGTGTGTACAGGTGTAGGCGAGCAGCCGGCTGGCCGGGATGGCCTTGGTGTCCAGCGGTCGCCCGTGCCGGCGCCGGCGAAACGACGAATAGGTGCCGGCATGGAAGAAGCCGCGGCGCAGGGTATCCGCCAGTGTGGCCAGCGAACCGAAGTCGGCGTAATAGCCCTGCCGCTCGCCGGACACCGCCGTGTGGATGGCGTGATGGATATCGTCGTCCCATTGCGCGGTGATCCCGTAGCCGTAGTGGCCGCGCGGGGTGATCAGCCGCGGGTCATTGAGATCGCTTTCGGCGACCAGTGCCAACGGACGACCCACTTGTTGTGACAGCCAATCGGTTTCGGTGGCCATCTCCTCGAGAATGTGCACGGCTGTGATATCCACCAGCGCATGTACCGCGTCCAGCCGCAGCCCGTCGGCGTGAAAGTCACGCATCCAGCGCAGCGCGCAGCCGATGATGTAACGGCGCACCTCGTCGGAGTCGGCGTCGGCGATGTTGACGCCCTCGCCCCACGGGTTACTCGCCGACGACAGGTAGGGGCCGAACCGCGGCAGGTAGTTTCCCGACGGGCCGAAATGGTTGAACACCGCGTCGATCAACACGCCCAAACCCCTTGCGTGGCATGCGTCGACGAACCGGACCAAGCCGTCGGGGCCGCCATAGGGTTCGTGCACGCTGTACCACAGCACGCCGTCGTATCCCCAGCCGTGGCTTCCGGCGAAGGAGTTGATCGGCATCAGCTCGACGAAGTCGATCCCGAGATCGACCAGGTAGTCCAGCTTTTCGATCGCGGCGTCGAAGGTTCCCTCGCCGGTGAAGGTGCCAACGTGTAGCTCGTAGATCACCGCGCCTTCGACCGACCGGCCAGCCCACTCACTGTCGGTCCAGCTGGCGTTCGACGGATCCCACAATTGCGAACGGGCATGCACCCCATCGGGTTGACGGGGTGAGCGCGGATCGGGCAGCACGGTCGGGTCGTCGTCGAGCAGGTAGCCGTAGCGGGCGTCTCGGGCTGCGTCGACAACTCCGTGCCACCAGCCGTCTTGTCCGCGTGTCATCGCGTGCACCGCGCCGTCGACGTCGAGGCGGACCACGGCGGGTTTGGGTGCCCAGACCCGGAATTCAGCCATTGCTTCTCTCCAATAACACGACCGGGAGGTCGGCGAACAATTCGGCGGTCGATGTCGGCCCGTTCGCCATCGCCCCGGTGAGTGTGTCGGACCAGGAACCCTCGGGTAGCGGCAGCACGGTGTTGCCCCAACCTTTTTCGGCCAGCCGCACCGTCCAGCGGGTGACCGCCACCAGCACATCGTCGCCGCGCCGGAACGCCACGACATGTTCACTGGCTTCACCGCTGGCCAGCACCGGAACGTAACCGCCGCGCAGAAAGGTGTCCGGACGCGAGCGCCGCAGCCGCAGCGCCGTGGTGACGACACGGAGCTTCGGGTGTTGTAACTCGCCGAGAGCGGCGCTGCGCGCGGCATAGTCGACGGGCCGGCGGTTGTCCGGGTCGACCAAGCTGTCGTCCCAGAGCTCGGTGCCCTGGTAGATGTCGGGAATACCGGGGACGGTCAGCGCGAGCAGCTTCTGACCCAGCGCGTCGCTGGCGGCATGTGGGTTGAGTTGGGCGACAAGCTCGGTCAGCTGACCGGCAACCGGGCCGTCCAGCACGGTGTCCAGCCAGCGATGGACCGCCTCCTCGAACGCGGTGTCGGGGTCGTTCCACGAGGTGTGCAATGCGGCTTCCCGGATGGCCTTCTCCGCATACCCGTGCAGCCGGTCGCGCAACGGGCCGGTGACCTCGCCGCCGAGCGGCCACACGCCGAAGATGTTCTGCCACAAGAACTGTCCGGTCACGGCATCGGGGGAGGGCGCCCTGCTTTCCCAGCGGGAGAGGAACTCCGTCCACAGGGAGGGCACCTGGGACAGCACGCCGATCCGGGCGCGCACGTCCTCGCCGCGTTTGGTGTCGTGGGTGGACAGCGTGCTCATCGCCTGCGGCCACAGCCGCGCGCGGGTGGCGGCGCTGTGGTGAAACTCCGCGGCGCCGACGCCGAACCGGTGCGGTTCGCCGCCCACCTCGTTGAGTGAAACCAGCCGGGCGTCGCGGTAGAACAGACAGTCTTCAACGGCCTTGGCGGTCACCGCACCACACAGTTGTTGTAGGCGTGCGGCGGGCTCGCCGCCGTGCGCCAGCGCCGCGGCGAGCACTTGCAGCGCCGGGCCGAATTCGGGTCGTGCGACCTCGGTTTCGGCGAGCGCGCTGGGCAGGATCGCGGCCAGTCCGTGATAGTCGGTGCGGTAGACGTCGATGTGGCTGAGCAGTGCGGCCACCGCCTCGGGCAGCAGCGGATCGTCGGCACCGGCGGTCGCCGCGATGGTCCGTCGCAGCCTGGCCAGCTCGCTGGCGAGGGTGTCGGTGGCCACCTGAACCTTGAGGTCCGCCAACAGCTGTGGGATGCCGCGGTAGTCCACACCCGCCGACTCGACGAGTTCGGTCAGCGCCGGGGCTCCGGCCGGGTCGACGAATACTCCGCCCAGTTCCCGCAATACCTCGTAGCCGGTGGTGCCCTCAATCGGCAACGTCGGCTCCAGCGCCTCGTCGACGGCCAGGATCTTCTCGATGACTATCCACGCGGTGGGGCCGAGCAACTCGCGCAGCCAGGCCAAATACCCGCTGGGGTCGGACAATCCGTCGGGGTGGTCGATGCGCACCCCGTCGACAAGTCCTTCGCGGAACCAGCGGGCGATCTCCGCGTGGTTGGCGTCGAACACCGCGCGATCCTCCTGACGCAGCCCGGCCAGCGAGGTGATCGAGAAAAAGCGGCGGTAGCCGACGACTCCGCTGCGCCAGCCCACCAACCGGTAGTGCTGGCGTTCGTGCACCTCCGGGCCGCTGCCATCGCCGGTGCCGGGAGCGATCGGTAGCGCCAGATCGCCCAGCCGTAGCAGGTCGCCGTGCACTTCGAGGTCGGCGACGTCATCGTCGGAGCCCAGCACCGGCAGCACGATCCGGCCCTGCCGGTCGAGATCCCAGTCGATATCGAAATACGTTGCGTAGGTCGATGATCGACCGTGCCGCAACACGTCCCACCACCACGGATTCTGCTGAGGCGCATCGACCCCGACGTGGTTGGGCACGATGTCGACGATCAGCCCCATGCCGCGTCCCCGGGCCGCCGCCGACAGCCGCGCCAGACCTTCGGCGCCACCAAGTTCCGGCGACACCGTCGTCGGGTCGGTGACGTCGTATCCGTGGGTCGAGCCGCTGACCGCGGTCAGGATCGGCGACAGGTACAGATGTGACACCCCGAGCTCATCGAGATAGTCCAGCAGATTTTCGGCGTCGGCGAAGGTGAAGGCACTGCCGCTGGCTGGTCCACGCAACTGTAATCGGTAGGTGGACAGCACCGGAAAACCCATAGGTCAGCCGGTCTTTCGTAGGATCAGCACCGAGCAGCCCGGAATAATCACCTTTTCCTCGGCGGCCACCACGCGGTCGGCCTCCCCGGCCGGGTGGTTGGTATCGATCTCCACGGTCCACTCCCGCGCATAGTCGTCGTGCGGCGTGACGAACTCCACCTCGCGCTTGTGGGCGTTGAAACACAACAGGAATGAATCGTCGACCACGCGTTCGCCCCGCGCATTGGGTGCGGTGATCGCGTCACCGTTGAGAAACACCGCAACGCACTTGTCCAGGCCCTGGTTCCAATCGTCGTGCGTCATCTCCCTGCCGGTCGCCGTCAGCCAGGCGATGTCGCGCACTTCGTCACCGCTGCGGATCGGCTCGCCGTCGAAGAATCTGCGCCGGCGAAACACCGGATGTTTCTTGCGCAGTGTGGTCGCCCTACGGGCGAAGGCCAGCAGGTCGGCGTTCTTGTCCACCAAAGACCAGTCGATCCAAGATAATTCGGAGTCCTGGCAGTAGGCGTTGTTGTTGCCCTGCTGGGTGCGCCCGAGCTCGTCGCCGTGCGCGACCATCGGCGTGCCCTGGCTGACCATCAGGGTGGCCCAGAAGTTGCGGATTTGGCGGCAGCGCAGCTCGGCGATTTCGGGATCGTCGGTGGGACCTTCGACGCCGCAGTTCCACGACCGGTTGTGGCTTTCCCCGTCCCGGTTGTCCTCGCCGTTGGCCTCGTTGTGCTTCTCGTTGTAAGAGACCAGGTCGGTGAGGGTGAAGCCGTCGTGCGCGGTGACGAAGTTGATGCTGGCGCTCGGCCGCCGGCTACTCGCCGCATACAGGTCCGACGACCCGGTCAGCCGGGAAGCGAACTCGCCCAGGGTTGCGGGCTCGCCCCGCCAGTAGTCGCGCACAGTATCGCGATACTTCCCGTTCCACTCGGTCCACAAACCCGGGAAGTTGCCGACTTGGTAACCGCCCTCACCGACATCCCACGGTTCGGCGATCAATTTGACCTGGCTGACGATCGGATCCTGTTGCACCAGATCGAAGAATGCGCTCAAGCGGTCCACGTCGTGCAGCTCGCGGGCCAGGGTGGCGGCCAGGTCGAAGCGGAACCCGTCGACGTGCATTTCGGTCACCCAGTAGCGCAGCGAGTCCATGATCAGCTGCAAGACGTGCGGGTGGCGCGGGTTGAGGCTGTTGCCGGTGCCGGTGTAGTCCTTGTACAACCGCAGATCGGTGTCGAGGAGCCGGTAGTAGGCGCTGTTGTCGATGCCCCGGAAGTTGATCGTCGGCCCCAAGTGGTTGCCTTCGGCGGTGTGGTTGTAGACGACGTCGAGTATGACCTCGATGCCTGCTTCGTGCAGGCTGCGCACCATCATCTTGAATTCGGCGACCGCGCCGCCCGCCTGTCGATTCGATGCGTACTGGTAGTGCGGGGCGAAGTACCCGAATGTGTTGTAGCCCCAGTAGTTTCGCAACCCGAGGTTGAGCAGCCGTTCGTCGTGCATGAACTGGTGGACCGGCATCAGTTCCAGCGCGGTGACATTGAGTGACTTGAGGTGATCGATGATCACGGGATGGGCCAGCGCGGCATAGCTGCCCCTTAGGCCCTCTGGGATGCCGGGGTGGGTTTTGGTCAGGCCCTTGACGTGCGCCTCGTAGATCACCGTCTCGTGATACGGGGTCAGCGGCGCGCGATCGAAGGCCCAGTCGAAGAAGGGGTTGATCACCACGCTGGTCATGGTGTGGCCCAGGGAATCGATCATCGGGGGAGTGCCGGTGATCGTGGTGTCGCCGTTCGGATCGATGGCCTTCAGGTCATAGGAGAACAACGCCTGGCCGAAGGTGAAATCGCCGTCGAACGACTTCCCGTACGGGTCAAGCAGTAGCTTGCTCGGGTCGCACCGGTGTCCGGCCGCCGGATCGAACGGGCCGTGCACCCGAAATCCATAGCGCTGACCGGGTGTGATGTTCGGCAGATAGGCGTGCCACACGTAGCCGTCGACCTCGTCGAGCGGGATCCGCGATTCGCTGCCGCGCTCGTCGATCAGGCATAAGTCGACCTTTTCGGCGATCTCGGAGAACAGCGAAAAGTTAGTGCCCGCGCCGTCATAGGTGGCGCCGAGGGGATAGGCGCCCCCTGGCCAAACGGTGGGCAGCGTGGGTGTGACCTCGTCCGGTGTTGCAGCACCCGAAGCTGCGGCCGGTCCGGAAGTCGGCTTGGTTGATGGCACCACTCGACCTTATCCGCGGCGGACTGTCCTGTCCGAGCTACCACCAGCCGGTGGCAGCCGCGATCTGAAGGCCGAGCTCGTGGGCCATGGTCCGCATGTAGGTGGGTGTCAGGTGATGTGCGCCGTGGTATATGAGCACGTTTCCTTCGACCGGACGACAGACGTCGGTGCGGCAGATGGCATCTGACATGTCGAGCACCTTGAGCAGCGGGAACTGCTCGACGAAGTCGAGGGTTTGATTGCGCTCGGACAGCACATCGGAGCGCTTGATCGCGCACGACGTCGCATTGCCGCCCTTCTTGGCCAGGCAGTCCGCCGGATCGAACGGTTGGCCGTTCTTGACCAGCCAGGGCGTGTCGCGCATGCCAAGGATCGGAATGTTGTTGTCGGACAATGTCTGCCAGATCCCGATGTAGGTCGCCGGCATCACGTCACCGCTCTTGATGTTCCAGGGTCGGGTCGTGGTGGTGAACACGTAATCGGGCCGGTCGGCGACCAGTTTGTCCATCGTCCGTTGCACCCACTCGCGGCACTGCGGGTAGGGAGCGTTGTTGCCCATGATCAGCGGGACCTGCTCGGTGGACAACGGGCAGCCCATTTTGAGATATGTCACAACTTTGAAGTGATGTGCGTGGCCGAGCACGTCCAGTGCCGGCAGCCAATGTTCGGCGTGGGACCCGCCGGCCAGTGCGATGGTGCGGGTCGCGGCGAGGTCGCCGTAGACGCAATTCACCACCGCCGGGTTGACGAAGTCACTGATGCAGCCGTCCCGTGTGGAGACGGGCAGGTCGTTCTTGACTTCCAGGACGCTGGGCCGCATCGGCAGTGTCGGCACCCGCACGTGTTCGGTCAGGGCGCGGGCGCCGGGATAGTCCTGCGGATTGAGCACGGACAGTTCCTTGCCCGCGGCCCGCAACACGGTCACGTGCTGACGCCAGGTGAACGAGGTCGCGGTCAGGGTGACGCCCAGCAGCACGACCGACGTTCCCAGGGCCATTGTGGGGCGGCGCAACCGAGACCACCAGGGCGTCGCCGGGGCGACCAGCGACGGTGCGGATCCCTGCGGCGCCCGGTAGCGCAGTGGATCCTCGACGAGCTGGGTGGTCAGGTACCCGAGCACCCCGGCGACCAGCAGCACCGCCATGCCTTCGACAAAGTTGGCGTGCTTGTTGCCGGTGTAAGACAGCCAGAAGATGAGCAGCGGCCAGTGCCACAGGTACAGCGAGTAGGCGATGGCGCCCAGCTCGAGCAGCGGCCGGGTGGCCAGCAGCCGATTTGGCAGCGGCATGCGGCCGCTGGTGCGGGGATCGCCTTGCAGGTTGGCCCCGGCGAGGATCATCAGCATCGTGGCCCCGACCGGTACCAGGGCCCACGGGCCCGGAAATTCGTCGACGCCGTCGATCAGGGCCCCGCAGGACACGATTGCCGCCAGCGCGACGGACGCGACCGCGGTGCGCAGCCACATCGGCCACCGGACATCGGCCACCACCGCACCGACGAGAGCGCCGAGCAGCAACTCCCAGGCCCGGGCGAAGCTGTCGTAATAGGCGATCGACTGGTCATCGGAGTGAGCGAAGATCGCGTAGACGAAGGAAGCCAGCGTCAGGGCGCTCAGCAGCACGACGAACACGGTGCGCAGCTGGGCCTTGAGCGGGCGCCGCAACAGGACGGCGCACCCGGCCACCAGGAGCAGGAACGTGACGTAGAACTGCCCCTGCACCGACATGGACCAGATGTGCTGCAACGGGCTGACGGCCTCGCCCGCCCGCAGATAGTCCGACGCGGTGTTCGCCAGCTCCCAGTTCTGGTAGTAGCCGAGGCTGGCCAGGCTCTGGTCGGCGAAGGTCTCCCAACGGGTTTGTGGCTGCACCAGAATTGTGAGCACTGCACACGCCGCCAGCACCACAACCAGAGCGGGCACCAGACGGCGGACCAGCCGGGTCACTTCCGCAACGGGTGATAGCGAGACGGCCGGGTTCAGCGCGGCGCGCAGAATCTTGCCGCCGAAGAAGAACCCGGACAACGCCAGAAACACGTCCACACCGCCGGAAACCCGGCCAAACCAGATGTGGAACACGGCGACGAGCGCGATCGCGACGCCCCGCACGCCGTCGAGGTCGTAACGATAGAACCCCTCGGACCCTGCGGCGGGCGCCGCGATTGCGCCCGGGTTCGCCGTGGCGGCCGGTCGCGGAGGCGGTGACGAGGTTTGCATGGTCACCGTTAATTTACCCAAAACCGCCACTTGTTCCTGCGCGCTCGCCTTCCGGCGATGCTGCTCAGCGGAGCAAGTGGCGGTGCGGGAAGGCCGCGAAACCTACCGCGTGGCACCCGGAGGCGCCGGCTGCAACAGCGCCTGCAGGTTCGGCAGTTGCGGCATGGGGGCCGGCTGCGCCGGAGCCAGCTGCTGCACTGGCGCTTGCTGGGCCGGCAGTTGCTGCGGCGGGGTCTGCTGCAGGGGGGTTTGCTGCGTGGGCAGCTGCAGCGGGGCCTGTTGCGTCGGCGGTTGCTGCAGCGGGGCTTGCTGCGCGGGCGTCTGGCCCGGGACCTGTTGTACCGGTGCCTGTTGCAGCGGGGCTTGCTGCGCGGGCGTCTGGCCCGGGACCTGTTGTACCGGTGCCTGTTGCAGCGGGGCTTGCTGCGCGGGTGTCTGGCCGGGGACCTGTTGTACCGGTGCTTGTTGCAGCGGGGCTTGCTGCGCGGGTGTCTGGCCCGGGACCTGTTGGCCCGGGACCTGCTGCACCGGTGCCTGCTGCAGCGGCGTCTGGGCGCCGAGAACCCGGACCAGGTACGGCGTCATACCGTTGGCGCGCACCGGCGACACCTGGACGACGTCGCCCACCTCGAGCATCTGGTTGTTGCCGAGGTACATCGCGACGCTTTGCGTGCCTTCGGGACCGTAGAAGATCAGGTCGCCCTTCTGCGCTTGCTGGGGCGGGATCTTCTGGCCGACCCGGTAGATCGCGCCCGACGAACGCGGCAGCTTGATCCCGGCGCCGGCGTAGGCGTACTGCATCAGGCCCGAGGCGTCGTAGCCGATGGTGTTGATGCCGGGGCCGGTGCCGCGCGTGGGGCCGTTGATACCGCCGCCGGCCCACGAGAACGGCACGCCGCGCTGCGACAGACCGCGCATGACGACGATGTCGGTGGCCTGCTGGTAGTCCGTCGACCGGACGCCGGGGTCGGCGGCGGCGATTGCCGTGCCGGCCGCCAGCGGGGCCGCCAGTATGGCGAGGCCGATGGCTAACGAGTAGATGCGCTTCATTGGAGTTCCAGCCTTCCTGAACTCTGTCGGGTTGACTCGCGACGACCCCCGGAGTGGGGATCGAATGCCGCCTCCTTGCGGGAGCGTGAATCACTCGGTTCACCCGTTGAGTCACACCAGTCACTACAGACACTTTTACAACAGAAGATGCACCGCGAATACCGTTGCTGAGCTACCCGAATGATTCTTTTTCGGACCGTGACCGGACGGTGACTGCCGAGCCCAAATCTTTATCCGCAGTTGTGATTTCGGTCTCACACCGCGTCGCGGTCGCGTTGTTCGCCCGGTGCGCTGCGGCGGGTGAATCAGTGCCAGTAGCGCGCGCTGAAGACCGTGAGCGAATCGCCGACGACGGAACTGACCATGATGATCGCGAGGGACAGCACCGGCCAGAAGGACATGTACCAGCCCTTCAGCAGGGAGACGAACGGGCCGATCCCCGCCGCCGCGATCGCCGCACCGATCCCGCCCCAGACGATCGGGTAGATGTACATGTCGACCTGGAAGGGCACCAGTCCGCACGTTTCGTCCGTGCACACCTCGCCGAGGAAGCCGTAGAGCCTCGTCGGCCACGTCGTCGCCGTGGCCAGCACGACGAGCAGCGTCACCAGCGTGATGGTGGCGATCAAGTCCCACGGGGCCACCTTGAGGCGAAGGACGTGTGACTTCTCGTTGCCAGAGTCGTTGGCGCCGTAGGGCATCGGTTGAAATTCGGCCGGCTCGCCGGACTCCTGGGGCGCCGGCGGGGAGCCGGCGCGGTCGCCACGGTGCGGGTCCTCGAACGGGTACGGCAGCGCCATGCCGATAGATGCTTCCCGATGGTCGGCTTTTATGCGAACCGGCTGCTTTACGCTCGGTTTCTATGCCTGCGGCGAGATCCGGGTTGACCCCCGAGCAAATCAGCGCGATCGACGCCGCGCACCTGTGGCATCCCTACAGCACAATCGGCGGTGAAGCCGTCGCGCCGGTCGTGGCCGTCGGCGCGCACGGCGCCTGGTTGACGCTGATCAGAGACGGCAGGTCGGTCGAGGTGCTGGACGCGATGAGCTCCTGGTGGACCGCGATCCACGGTCACGGCCACCCGGTGTTGGACGCGGCGCTGGCAGCGCAGCTGAGCTCGATGAATCACGTCATGTTCGGTGGCCTGACCCACGAGCCGGCGGCCCGGCTCGCCCAGCTGCTGGTCGAGATCACCCCGGCCGGCCTGGAGACGGTGTTCTTCAGCGATTCCGGGTCGGTGTCGGTGGAGGTCGCGGTCAAAATGGCGCTGCAGTACTGGCGAAGCCGCGGGCAACCCGGCAAGCACCGGCTGATGACCTGGCGGGGCGGCTACCACGGCGACACCTTCACGCCGATGAGCGTCTGCGACCCCGACGGCGGGATGCACTCGTTGTGGACCGACATCCTGGCCGCCCAGGTGTTCGCGCCGCAGGTGCCCCGCGAGTACGACGCGGGGTACAGCGCGGCGTTCGAGGAGCAGCTGGCCGGGCACGCGACCGAACTGGCGGCTGTCGTCGTCGAGCCCGTCGTGCAGGGTGCCGGCGGCATGCGCTTTCACGATCCCGATTACCTGCGCGACCTGCGCGACATCTGCCGCCGCCACCAGGTGCTGCTGATTTTCGACGAGATCGCCACCGGATTCGGGCGCACCGGCGAGCTGTTCGCCGCCGACCATGCCGGCGTCAGCCCGGACATCATGTGCGTCGGCAAGGCGCTGACCGGGGGATACCTCAGCCTGGCCGCGACGCTGTGCACCACCGACATCGCGCACACGATCAGCTCCGGCGAGGCGGGCGCGCTGATGCACGGCCCCACGTTCATGGCCAACCCGCTGGCCTGTGCGGTGTCGGTGGCCAGCGTCGAGGTGCTGCTGGGCCAGGACTGGCGCGCGCGGGTCGCCGACATCGCGACCGGGCTGGTGGCGGGACTCGAGCCGGCCCGGGCCTTGCCCGGTGTCACCGACGTACGGGTATGCGGCGCCATCGGCGTCATCGAATGCGCCGGGCCGGTCGACCTGGCCGTTGCCACCCCCGCGGCGCTCGACCACGGCATCTGGCTACGCCCGTTTCGCAACCTCGTCTACGCGATGCCGCCCTACATCTGCGGGCCCGGCGAGATCGCGCAGATCACCTCGGCGATGGTCGAGGTCAGCCGGATCGCCGCCTCTCGTAGTCTTTAGGGCTATGAAGGCCAGTCAGCAGGCACCGATCCAGGTTTCCCCGCTGGCCTGGCTGGAGGCAGTAGAGCAGCAGCGCCGGCAGGCCGGCTTGCGTCGCTCGCTGCGGCCGCGCCCGGCGGTCGCCACCGAGCTGGACCTGGCGTCCAACGACTATCTCGGTCTGTCCCAGCATCCCGATGTCATCGACGGAGGCGTTGCGGCGCTGCGCATTTGGGGTGCCGGTGCCACCGGCTCCCGGCTGGTCACCGGCGACACCGAACTGCATCAGCAATTCGAAGCCGAGCTCGCCGACTATGTCGGGGCCGCCGCGGGATTGCTGTTCTCCTCGGGATACACCGCCAATTTGGGCACCGTCGTCGGACTCTCGGGCCCGGGTTCGCTGCTGGTTTCCGACGCCCATTCGCACGCCTCGCTGGTGGACGCCTGCCGGCTGTCGCGGGCGCGGGTGGTGGTGACGCCGCACCGCGACGTCGACGCCGTCGATGCGTCGCTGCGCGCCCGCGACGAGGAGCGGGCCGTCGTGGTCACCGACTCGGTGTTCAGTGCGGACGGCGCGCTGGCCCCGCTGCGCGAGCTGCACGACGTCTGTCGCCGGCACCGGGCGCTGCTCATCGTCGACGAGGCCCACGGGCTGGGTGTCCGCGGCGGCGGCCGTGGCCTGCTGTACGAGCTTGGGATGGCCGGTGCGCCCGATGTGGTGATGACGACCACACTGTCCAAGGCGCTGGGCAGCCAGGGCGGCATGGTGTTGGGGCCGGCGGAGGTGCGCGCTCACCTGATCGACGCGGCCCGCCCGTTCATCTTCGACACCGGCCTGGCCCCGGCCGCGGTGGGCGCCGCGCTGGCCGCCTTGCACGTGCTGCGAACCGAGGCGTGGCGGCCCGAGGCGGTGCTGCGGCATGCCCGCGAACTGGCCCGCATCTGCGACGTGGCCGTGCAGCCGCAGTCGGCGGTGGTATCGGTGATCCTGGGCGAGCCGGAGGTCGCGCTGGCCGCCGCGACCGCCTGCCTGGACGCGGGGGTGCGGGTGGGCTGCTTCCGGCCCCCGACCGTGCCCGCCGGGACCTCACGGTTGCGGCTCTCGGCGCGCGCTTCCCTGGATGCCGCCGAGTTGGACGTGGCACGCCGAGTGCTGACCGACGTTCTTGCCGTGGCGCGCCGTTGACCGTCCTCGCCGTCACGGGTACCGGCACGGGGATTGGTAAGACGGTCGCTGTCGCGGCGCTGGCCTGTCACGCTCGTCAGGCCGGGATCGACGTCGCCGTGTGCAAACCCGTTCAGACCGGGACGGACTCCGGTGACGACGATCTCGCCGAGGTCGCTCGGCTGTCGGGGGTGACCGAGATCGCCGGGCTGGCGCGATATCCGCGGCCATTGGCACCGGTCGCCGCGGCCGAGCAGGCCGGGATGGCGCTGCCCACTCGTGACCAGATGCTGCGGCTCATCCGCGACCTGGACCGCCCGGGCCGGCTCATCCTGGTTGAGGGCGCCGGCGGGCTGCTGGTCGAACTCGCCGATGCCGGCGTGACCCTGCGCGATCTCGCCGTCGACCTGAGTGCCGCGGTTCTCGTCACCGTCAGCGCGGAACTGGGTACCCTGAACCATACCGCACTTACACTGGAATCCATTGCTGGAAAACAACTTTCATGCGCCGGTGTGGTGATCGGCAGTTGGCCGCGGCAGCCAGGCTTGGTGGAGACCTCGAACCGGTCGGCCCTGGACCGGCTGGCAGCGGTGCGGGCCGCGCTGCCCGCCGGGGCGGGCTCGATGAACGCCGACGATTTCGCGGCGATGAGCGCCGCGGCGTTCGACCGTGACTGGGTGAACTCGCTGGTGCGCTGATGGTGCACTCGATCGAGCTGTTCTTCGACCGCGATACCGAGGCCGCGGTCCGCCGGATCTGGCAAGAGCTGGCCGGCGCCGGGATCCCCAGCCAGGCTCCGGCCAGCCGTCCGCACGTCACGCTGGCGGTCGCCGAAAGCATCGCGACCGACGTCGACGAGCTGCTGCGTCCGGTGACCAAACGTCTTCCGCTGAGCGCATTGATCGGTGCACCGGTGCTGTTCGGCCGCACCGGCGCCGTGTTCGCCCGGCTGTTGGTGCCGAGCGGCGAACTACTGGCGCTGCACGCCGAGGTGCACCGACTGTGCCGTCCCTATCTGGCGCCCGCACCGATGGCCAACAGCCTGCCCGGCCAGTGGACCGCACACGTCACGCTGGCCCGCCGCGTCGGTGGCGCCCAGCTGGGACGGGCGCTGCGCATCGCCGGCCGGCCCTCGCAGATCGAGGGGAGCTTCGCGGGCTTGCGCCGCTGGGATGGCGACAAGCGGGTCGAGTATCCGCTCGGTTGATCCCGTTGCATTCGGGTCGGCGGGCGTAACGCCACTGCGATTCTGGCCCTCACATTTCGCAGTGGCGTTACGTGCGCGAGCCGTCAGTCGGGGATGTGGTCGAATTCGTCGGGGTTGGGACCGGTGCGGCCCGACTCGCCGCGGTCGAGGCCGCCGATGTCATCCATCTCGGCGTCGGTCAACTCGAAGTCGAAGATCTCGAAGTTCGCCTGCATCCGCTCACGTCGCACCGACTTGGGGAACACGATGTCGCCGCGCTGGATGTGCCAGCGCAGCACCGCCTGTGCCGGCGTCTTACCGTGCGCCTCGGCGACGCGGGTGATCACCTCGTCGTCGAGCACCTTGCCCTGCGCTATCGGCGACCACGCCTCGGTCGCGATCCCGTGCTGGCTGCCGTAGGCGCGCACCTCGTCGTTGGCGAAGTATGGGTGCACCTCGATCTGGTTGACGGCGGGCACCGTCTCCGAATCCTCCGCCAGCCGCTTCAGGTGCGGTACCTGGAAATTCGACACGCCGATGCTGCGCGCCCTGCCCTGCTTGGCGAACTCCTCCAGCACGCCCCACGTGGACACGAAGTCGCCGTCGTAGAGGGTGGGCAGCGGCCAGTGGATCAGGAACAGGTCGACGTAATCAGAACCCAGCGCGCTCAGCGTGGCGTCGAACGCGCGGCGGGCGTCGTCGGGCCGGTGGTAGCCGTTGTTGAGTTTGCTCGTGACGAACACGTCGCCGCGGTCCAGCCCGGCGTCGCGGATGCCCTGGCCGACGCCCTTCTCGTTGCCGTACATCTCAGCGGTGTCGATGTGGCGGTAGCCGACCTCCAGTGCGGACCGGACAGCGGCGGCGGTCTCGTCGGGCTTGATCTGGAAGACGCCGAAGCCCGACTGGGGGATGGCGTTGCCGTCGTTGAGCTTGATCGACGGGACGGAATTCATCTGGTTGGCCTCCTGCGGCTTCGTGAAATGCGGCCTGTAAGGGCCTGCCCGCGGGTACGGGCCGACAAACGTCTGAGGCGGGCGCACTCGGACGCCGGTATCGACGCTAGCGCGCAGCTCAGCTATCCGCCGAAGATCAAGTACAGGCCGGTGAACGTGTAGCCGACCATGACCAGCATCATGGTGAGCTGCCCGGTGAGCTGATGGCCGGGCGGCAACAGCCGCAGCGCTTTGTCGTGCGCCGCGATCACCGCGACGATGTGCCCGGACACCACGCAGGCCACCTTGATTCCGGCCAGCACCGGCGGGTGCTGGGACAACACGTAAGCCACCTGCTGATGCGCCAGCCCCAACGGATTCCAGCCCCGACCGAACGGATCGGCGAGCGCGATCACCGCCTGCTGCCCGCGTTCCACCAAATAGGACAGGTAGTGCGCGAAGATGTAACCCACCACGATCGGGATCAGCGAGTGTGCCAGCTGGCCGGGCAAGGCGCGACGCTGCTCGCGGTCCACACCGCCGGTTGCCCGGGCCGCGAGCGAAAAGGTCCCTGCGACAACCGAAATGAAAACGAGCAGCCCGACGGTCCGCAGCGCGGACGACGACAGTCCGTTCGGCACACCGCGCACCAGCCGGGACAGCTGATCGGCGAAGCCGCGCCAGCTCGGCGACGACGAGTAGCTGTCGAACGCCGTCGACCCGAGCAACACCGCCAGCAGCGCGACCACACCGGGCCGCACCGGCAGCGACGGCAGATGGTCGAACGGGTTGCCGATGACGATCTGGCCGGTCGTCGTCGAGCGCCGAAACGGGGACAGCCGCGACACCGCCATGCTGTACACGCCGAACGGATCGGCCCTGGCCAGCCAGCGCTGCCCGCACAGCCACGCCCCGACCAGCGACACGACCGCGTAGACGAGCAGCCAGGCCCGCACCCAGGGCAGCGACGCGGAGTTGGGGCTCGCCAGTTCCAGCCAGACGAACGCGAACAGCCCCACCGCGGCCGGCCGATAGCCCCAGCTTTGCGGATAGGACCGGCGCGGGCGGCTCAGCCGTTCCGGCGCGGCGCGCCGCAGCAACAGGTACACGGTGCGCATCGGTGAGAGCACTCGCCAGACCGGCCCGAACGCCAGCGACAGCGCGACCAGCCCGACCCACAGCAGCACGTAGAACGCCCCGAGCAGGCCGTTGGCTTGCGTTTGCGGACCAAAGATTCCGGCCAGCACAACCCACACCGCGAAGCCCAGCGCCAACGCCGCCATCGTCCAGCGCGTGACGCGCGCGTCGACCAGCGTCGTCACCCACGCGGGCAGCGGGTGGCCGGGCGCATCCGGATCGAACCGCGGTCGCCGCCACGCAAAGGCCACCAACGCGAACGTGAACGTCAACGCCCATGCCGCACCGACCATCGCGTACGCGTAGGGCACGGGAAGATCGCTCGACCCGCCCAGGCCGTGCGCCAGCACCGCCGTCACGGCACGACTGAAATGGTCGCTATCGTGCGGTCCAGGTGATGGAGCTCCACGTCGACATTGCCGGGGACGTTGACGCTGAACTGAAAGACTTGGTTGGGTCTAGCCGCGACCTGGAACGTGTGGTCGGGCACCGAATGCACATGCAGCTCATCGGTAGCGTCGCTGGTGACGTGCAGGGTGATCTGCTGCTTGACCTTCGCCTGCAGCATCGCGTTGGTCGGGGTGACCTGACCGTGGGCGATGGTGACGTCAATGTTCACCGCGCCGGTGGGAGCCTGTCCCGGCGAACCGCCGCAGGCGATCAAGCCGCACATCAGCACCGTCACCCACGTCGCAATAAGCCTGCCGCGCAACGTCATCGCCTCAGGCCGCTCGCGGGAGTAGTTGTTTTTCCTCCGCCGGTTCCGGCGCGGACAGCGCATTGTTAATACGGCCCGCGCCCCACGTCAGGCCGGCGATGACCATCAGCGTCAGGATCAGCACGACGATCGAACCGGCGTTGTAGAGCCAGCCAGGGGCGTTCTGGTCGCGTTCACGCTGCAGGATGGTGATCTCGTGTACGAACGGCCGGTCGGTCGAGGACAGGGCGGGGACCTCGGCCGCGGGAATGGCGTCATCGGCGGGTTCGTAGATCGGTACGCCCGTCATCGTGTAGCCGTCTTGAATCCGCAGCAGCGTCTTCCACGATCCCCAGACTGGGACCGGCTGGGTGGACCGGAAATGGCCCGGGCCCACTTTTTCGAGCCGGTCGATCACCAGGCCGCGCTGGTTTTGCATCCGGCCCTGCCATGACAGAATTGTCACCCAATCCGGCTGCGGATCAACCATATTGGGCGGTGCCAGTTGCACGTCGGCGGACACCATGCGCTGCCCGGGGGCACTGGGCAACTCGGTCAGTGTGATCGCGGCCTTGCCTTGTTCGGGCACCACAATATGCAGGCCGTTGGCCACCGCGCCGCCGATCACCACCACGGTCGCCACGACCACCGAGATGCCGATCGAGCGGCGTGGCAGCCGTTGCCCGGTCAGCACCATGCCGAACAACGCGCCGCAGGTCCCGGACAGCACCCCCACGGGTACCGACATGGCCAGGGCCTCGCCCCACATGCTGACCGGCCACGGGTAGTGATAGACCGCTGAAATCCACAGCGACTCCAGCCACAGTCCGGCCGTCGCTACGGCAAGGCCGGAGACGGCACCAAAAGCGATGGGGCGCTTGAGAAGCGGAGTCAGGGCTACCAGTTCGACCACGAGCGCGGGGCCCAGATAAAGCGGGAACCAGTTGATCGGGGCGCCCAGGATGGGGCCCACCAGTAATGCCACCACCCCACGCAGCGCGACGGCGAACAAGGCGGCGATGATCGCCGCGCCGCGACCCATGGTGACGCGGGCGGCGATGGCCGCCAGAGCGGCCGCGAATGCGATCATCATCGGCTGCAACACCAGACGGAATTGCTCAACGCCGAAGTCGTATTCGATCTGATAGACCGACAGGCCGATGAACATCCCGCCGAATGACAGGTAACGCAGGAAGGTGATGAAGGCGCCTCGCACGGCCTCTGTGGCTTTCAAGGCCTGCTCGGCCTCGCCTTCGTGCTCCAGCATCAGCACCGCGAACAGGGAAAAGCAGGCGCCGCCAATCATCATCAAATGCGTTGGGCCCCAAAGGGTGACGTCTTGCCCGAAGATCCGGTGCCAGATGTCGTCGAGTGGGAATCCGATCATGGCGTAGAGCCCGCAGCCGGCCATCAGCACGCCGCCGACCGGCGCGTACCAGGTGCGGGTGATGCGCACCGCCGCGGGCCCGGGCTTCTCGAACGGGATGACGATCGCGATCATGCCCGCCAGGAACACCCCGAACAGGCCGATGATGATGAAGTAGTGCGCCGGGTTGGCCAGCGGTCCGGGATCGCGGCCGTTTCCGATATGCCAGCTGACATCCCAGATGAAGCCGAACAGGGCGCAGATGATCGACGTCGTGAAAACCAGGACCGGCAGCGCCACCCAGCTAGGCCGGTGGAATATCTCGCCCAGCTTGTCGGCGGTCCGGGCCAACCAGGTGATGCGATGCGTGCGGTGCGCATAGCCCACCCACAACATCACCAAGGTGATCACCATCGCGGCGATCGACAGCCCGATCACCTGGCTGAGCCCGGCGCCGCGGGCCGACGGCTCCGCGAGAAGCGGTAATCCTGTTGACACCATTGTCATGTCCTCCCTACTGCGGCGGGCCGTCCCGGAAGATTTGCTCCAGCGAACACTTCTTACTGCCAGGTAGGTTCAAGATCCTGTGTGTAATGCCCCGATTGGGCGCCTGTCAATCACCTGTCTCATCGGGAGTTTTGGCCGACTCGGGGGAATCGTCGGTCCGGCCGGTGCGGCGGTCCCGCAGCGCGACGTACAAGACCACGCCGGCGACGATTACGGCCGGCATGAAGGCGGGCACCGCCAACACAATCCAGTGGTGTGCCAGGTACTCGACGTGCTGGGTAGCCATGGTGGTCGTGTACCCCCGCGGTCGTCATCTCCTGGGTCCCGGCTCGCCCACGTCGCGGCTGGGCACGCGCGGGCCGTTACCCTACTTTGAACACCGTTTCGTTCAGGCTGCCACGACGTTGTGGCGGATGTGACCGCAGACGCGGCGCGACAAAGATGCAGGGGAGTACTTGGTGACTCAAGCGGCAACTCGACCCACCACCGAAGCCGACCACGGGGCGGACATCCTGGCGGTGGCCCGCCGGCAGGTGCTCGACGGCGGCGAGGGACTGAGCCGGGATCAGGTCCTTGCGGTGCTGCAGCTGCCCGACGAGCGGCTCGAGGAGCTTCTGGCGCTGGCCCACGAGGTGCGGATGCTCTGGTGTGGCCCCGAGGTCGAGGTCGAGGGCATCATCAGCCTCAAAACCGGCGGCTGCCCCGAGGACTGTCATTTCTGCTCTCAGTCCGGGCTGTTCGCCTCGCCGGTGCGCAGCGCCTGGCTGGACATTCCGAGCCTGGTCGAGGCGGCCAAGCAAACCGCCAAGTCGGGTGCCACCGAATTCTGCATCGTGGCCGCCGTGCGTGGCCCGGACAAACGGCTGATGTCGCAGGTCGCAGCCGGTATCGAGGCGATTCGCAACGAGGTCGAGATCAACGTCGCCTGTTCGCTGGGCATGCTGACCCCCGAGCAGGTTGACGAGCTCGCCGCGATGGGCGTGCACCGCTACAACCACAATTTGGAGACCGCCCGATCGTTCTTCACCAACGTCGTCACCACCCACACCTGGGAAGAGCGCTGGCAGACGTTGACGATGGTGCGCGACGCGGGCATGGAGGTGTGCTGCGGCGGCATCCTCGGCATGGGCGAGACGATCGAGCAGCGCGCGGAATTCGCCGCCGAGCTTGCGGAACTCAATCCCGATGAGGTGCCGCTGAACTTCCTCAACCCGCGGCCCGGCACGCCGTTCGGCGACCTCGAGCTGATGCCGGTCAGCGAAGCGCTGAAGTCGGTGGCCGCATTCCGGCTGGCATTGCCGCGCACCATGCTCCGGTTCGCCGGTGGCCGGGAGATCACGCTGGGCGACCTCGGCGCCAAACAGGGCATCCTGGGCGGCATCAACGCCGTGATCGTCGGAAACTACCTGACCACACTGGGCCGTCCCGCCGAATCCGACCTCGAACTGCTCGAGGATCTGCAGATGCCGATCAAGGCGCTCAATGCAAGCCTCTGAGCCGGCCGGTAACGGCTAGGTTGGAGTCTTGTGCTTGGGGATCTGGGTGCTCCGGTCAACGCCGGCGTCTACAACGTCTACACCGGAGAATTGGGGGGTACCACCGTGCCCACCGCGGCTCAGCTGGGCCTTGAACCGCCGCGCTTCTGCGCCGAGTGCGGGCGCCGGATGATCGTCCAGGTTCGCCCCGACGGCTGGCGGGCGCGCTGCTCGCGGCACGGCGAGGTGGACTCGGTGGACCTGGAGCCTCAGCGGTGACCGAACCCGGGTCGCCCGTGGCGCCCGAGCCGGCCGGTCGCGCCGCCCAGTCTCGGGGACGCGCGATTTTCCTTGCGACACTTGGACTCTCGGCGACCGGGGTGTTGGTCGGCGGCCTCTGGGCTTGGATGGCCCCGCCGATCCATTTGGTGGTGGCGATGACTCGCTCCGGCGAGCGGGTGCACGAGTACCTGGGCACCGAATCCCAGCATTTCTTTGACGTGCCCTGCCTGATGCTGGGTCTATTGACGGTGCTCGCGGTCGTCGCGCCGGTGCTGGCGTGGCAGTGGCGCCGGCTTCGGGGACCGGGCATGGTCATCGGGCTGACGGCCGGCATGATCGGCGCCGCCGCGGTCGCCTCCGGGGTGGGGGCGGTGCTGGTCGTGCTGCGCTATGGCGCGCTGGACGTCGACAAGGTGCCGCTGCTGGGCAGCCCTGCGGTGTCCTACGTCGTCGAGGCGCCGCCGGTGTTCTTCGGGCCTGGGCCGCTGCAGATCGCCACCACGTTGCTGTGGCCCGCCGCCGTCGCGGCGCTGGTATACGCCCTGCTGGCGGCCGGAAGCGCGCACGACGACCTGGGCAGCTCCGCGCCTACCGGTCGGGCGTCGCACGTCTTGCCGATGGAGCCCGAAGCCTCCGTCTCATAGCGGGCGGCGACGGATCTTGCGTCCGGTGACGACCTTGGCCGCGATGACGCCGAGCCGGAGCATCCCCGCGTAAGTGATCGGGTTGAACGCCGTCGGCCAGACAGTCCTGATCAGATGGTCCCTCAATGGCCGGCGGGCGAAGCGGTCGGTGAGCCAGCGCAGCGCCATCGGCGCCGACAGCGGGTGCAGCAGCGCGTGCTCGTTGAACGCGTCACGGTGGTAGCTGACGTCGGCGCCGCCGGCCGAGTAGGCGTCGGCCAGCGCGTCGATGTCGTGCACGTCGATCAGGTAGTCGTAGACGGCCTGCACGATCAGCACCGGCGGTGCCGGCGTCGCGACGCCCAGCTTGATGCTGTCGAAGACGTGTGACACCTCGGGTGACGACAGGATGTCCTCGAGCGGTTCGTCGAGGTAGTCGCCCATGTTCTTGCCGGCCATCCGCAGGATCGCGCCCACCGTCGTCATCTGTTCCAGGCGGTCCAGCAGGTCGCGCCCTTCGGCGTCGGTGTGCTCCTTGATGACGCGGTCCAGCTCGGGGTAGACGTGCGCGAGCGCGGCGACCACCATCGCGGGCAACCCCGCGAAGAAACCGCCGTTGAGCCGGCGGAAGGTGTGGCCCAAATCGCCGACGGGCGATCCCAGCACCGCCCCGACGATGTCCAGCTCGGGCGCGTAGTCGGCGCACATTTCGGCGGCCCAGGCGCTGGCCAGCCCGCCGCCGGAGTACCCCCACAGCCCGATCGGCGCCGACGGCGACAACGCGAGCTGCTGGGAGTTCAGGGCGGCGCGGATGCCGTCCAGGACGCGGTAGCCGGGTTCGTACGGCGCTCCCCACATACCCAGCAGGCCTTCATGGTCGGGCACCGACACCGCCCAGCCTTCCGCCACGGCCGCGGCGATCAAGAAGAACTCCAGTTGGGCTATGGAACCGAGGGCCTTGGAGCGTCTCCGCAGTGCGTACGACGGAAAGCATCGGGACGACATGGCGTCGATCGCGCACTGATACGACAGCAACGGATAGCTCTGCCCCTGCCGACGTTCGGCCGGGACGATGACCGTGGTCACGCAGGCTTCCGGGGTGCCGTTCATGTCCGTCGTCCGGTAGAGCAGCTGGATGGCCGAAACGGATTGCGGAATCAGGCCGAGCAACGCCAGTTCGACGTCGCGGGATCGCAGCACCGTGCCGGGTTCGGCGTGTTGGAAGCCCGAAGGCGGCTGGTAGAACGGGTCGTCGCAGGGCAGCAGCGGACGCGCCTTGTGCTGCAGTCCCTCATGTGGCGGCCGACCGATCCACTCCGCACCATCGGTGCCTGCCAAATTGCCGAGCTCAACCATTCAGGATTCCCTTCTAGGCCACCGGGCATTTTCGCGCATGAACGGGCGGTAACCAAAATGTAATGGCCGGGCTGTGCGCCATTTGTCGCCGGGCGGCCCAGGGTGGGGCGGATCAAGGCTGGCCGGGCGGCCGAAGCGCGGCGAATTCGTCGGTGACCCGCAGCTGGGAGTCGGTGAAGTGGTACAACGCCGCCGGTCGCCCGCCGCTGCGACCCGACTGCGCGATGGTGCCGGTTTGGGTGATCACGCCACGACGGACCAGTACCCGCTGCAGATTCGTCGCATCCACCTGATAGTCGAGCGCCGCGCCGTAAATGTCGCGCAGCGTGGAGAGTGCGAATTCCTTTGGTGCCAAGGCGAATCCGATGTTGGTATACGACATCTTGGCGACGAGTCTGGCCCGTGCGTGCGTCACCATCGGGCCGTGATCGAACGCCATCGGCGGTAGCGCGTTCACCGGATGCCACCGGGTGTCGGGCGGCAGCTCCGGAGTGGCGGGGAAGGGGACCAGGCCCAGGAAGGTCGACGCGATCACGCGCGCGCCCGGCACGCGGTGCGGGTCGGAGAACACCGCGAGCTGTTCCAGGTGGGACAGCTCGCGCAGATCCACCTTTTCGGCCAGCTGACGCCGTACGGAGGTGGTCATGTCCTCGTCGTTGCGCAGCCGTCCGCCCGGCAGTGACCATGAGCCTCGTTGCGGATCCCGCGCACGCTGCCATAACAGCACGTTAAGCTGCGGTTTTCCCTTTCGGGAGGCACCCTTAACCTGCTCGCTGGCCTGGCGAACCTGGAACACGACCGCGAGCACTTCATGGGCGGTGCTACCATTGGGCATGTTTTCGATTATAAGTCGAAAACCTCCTAGGTCGGAAGGAGTCGCCGTGACGGTCATGAATCGCATGGACACGTTCGCCGAAGACATGATTGCCAGCATCACCAATTCCCCGGCCGGTTACGGCGGCGTCGACGGTGATGAGCAGTGGGCCAACGAGATTCGCCGCCTGGCGAAGCTGCGCGGCGCCACCGTGCTCGCCCACAACTACCAGCTGCCGGCCATCCAGGACGTCGCCGACCACGTCGGAGATTCACTCGCGCTGTCCCGGATCGCCGCCGAAGCGCCGGAGGACACCATCGTGTTCTGTGGCGTGCACTTCATGGCCGAGACGGCAAAGATCCTGAGCCCCGAGAAGACCGTCCTTATCCCGGATCAGCGGGCCGGCTGCTCGCTGGCCGATTCGATCACGCCCGAGGACCTGCGGGCCTGGAAAGGCGAGCACCCCGACGCCGTCGTCGTCTCCTACGTCAACACCACGGCGGCCGTGAAGGCGCTCACCGACATCTGCTGCACCTCGTCCAACGCGGTCGACGTGGTCGAGTCGATCGACCCCGATCGCGAGGTGCTGTTCTGCCCGGATCAATTCCTCGGCGCCCACGTCCGCCGGGTGACGGGCCGCAAGAACATCCACGTCTGGGCCGGCGAGTGCCACGTCCACGCCGGCATCAACGGCGACGAGCTTACCGAACAGGCCCGCGCCAATCCCGATGCCGAGCTTTATGTGCATCCCGAATGCGGTTGTGCCACTTCGGCGTTGTACCTCGCTGGGGAGGGCGCCTTTCCGGCGGATCGCGTCAAGATCCTCTCCACGGGCGGCATGCTCGACGCGGCGCACGCGACGCACGCCCGCAAGGTTCTGGTCGCCACCGAAGTTGGCATGCTGCACCAATTGCGCCGAGCCGCACCGGAAGTCGACTTCCGCGCGGTCAACGACCGCGCCTCCTGCAAGTACATGAAGATGATCACCCCCGGTGCGTTGCTGCGCTGCCTGGCCGACGGCGCCGACGAGGTCCACGTCGACCCGGAAGTCGCGGCGGCGGGCCGGCGCAGCGTGCAGCGCATGATCTCGATCGGCCAGCCGGGCGGCGGCGAATGATCACCCGTCCCGTTTGGACAGATACCGCCGACGTCGTCGTGATCGGCACAGGCGTCGGGGGATTGGCCGCCGCGCTGGCCGCCCATCGTGCCGGCCGCGACGTTGTCGTCCTCAGTAAGGCCGAACAAACGCACGGCGTTACCGCAACGCACTACGCGCAGGGCGGGATCGCTGTCGTGCTGCCGGACAACGACGACTCCGTCGACGCTCACGTTGCCGACACCCTGGCCGCGGGCGCGGGCATGTGTGACCCCGCCGCGGTGTACTCGATCGTCGCCGACGGCTACCGCGCGGTCACCGAATTGGTCGGAGATGGCGCGCGATTCGACGAATCGGTGCCCGGCCAGTGGGCGCTGACCCGCGAAGGCGGGCACTCGAGACGACGCATCGTGCACGCCGGCGGTGACGCAACCGGCGCCGAGGTCCAGCGAGCACTCGACGACGCCGCCCGGATGCTGGACATCCGCACCGGCCATGTGGCGCTGCGAGTGCTGCACGACGGTACGGCAGTGACCGGGGTGGCCGTGGGCAATCCGGACGGCATCGGGATCGTCAGCGCACCTTCGGTAATCCTGGCCTCCGGCGGCCTCGGGCATCTCTACAGCGCGACCACCAATCCCGACGGATCCACCGGCGACGGAATCGCTTTGGCATTGTGGGCCGGCGTCGCGGTCAGCGATCTCGAGTTCGTCCAGTTCCACCCCACCATGTTGTACAGTGCCAGTCCCGGCCCGCGGGCCGGGAATCGCCGGCCGCTGATCACCGAGGCCATCCGCGGCGAGGGTGCGGTATTGATTGACCGGCAAGGCAATTCGGTCACGGCGGGGGTTCACCCGATGGGCGACCTGGCGCCGCGCGATGTCGTCGCGGGAGCCATCGACGCGCGGCTGAAGGCCACCGGCGATGAATGCGTGTTCCTCGACGCGCGCGGCATCGAGGGCTTCGAAGCCCGATTCCCCAATGTCACCGCCGCGTGCCGGGCCGCCGGCGTCGACCCCGTCCGCCAGCCCATCCCGGTGGTTCCGGGCGCGCACTACAGCTGCGGCGGCGTGGTCACCGATGTGCACGGTCAAACCGAACTGCCCGGGCTGTTCGCCGCGGGTGAGGTGGCCCGCACCGGGATGCACGGCGCGAATCGCTTGGCGTCCAACAGCTTGCTGGAGGGGCTGGTGGTGGGTGGCCGCGCCGGCAAGGCGGCGGCCGCTCATGCGTTGGCGGCCGGCCGGATGCCCGCGAGCCCGCCGGAGCCGATCGCCCACACCGCGTCGAAACGCCGCGAACTGCAAACCGCGATGACCCGGGACGCGTCGGTCGTGCGTGACGCCGCGAGCCTGCAGCGGCTCTCCGAGACGCTGTCGAGGGCGCGCGTTCGCGCTATCGAGGGCCGTCGCGATTTCGAGGATGTGGCGCTGACCCTGACCGCTCGTGCGGTGGCCGCTGCGGCGTTGGCCCGCAACGAAAGCCGGGGCTGCCACCACCGCGCGGACTACCCGGAGACGGCGTCGGAAAAGGCCCGCAGCATCGTGGTCCGATCGGATGACGCGGTGTGTGCCGAAGCGTTGGCGGCGGTGTCATGACGTTGTCCGACGGCGAACTCGCCGCCGCTCAGGACGTCGTTCGGCGTGGTCTGGAAGAGGATCTGCGCTACGGGCCCGACATCACCACGCTCGCGACGGTGCCCGCCGGCGCGGCTACTGCGGCGATGGTGCCGCGGGAGATCGGCGTGATCGCCGGATTGGATGTCGGGCTGCTGGTGCTCGACGAGGTGCTCGGTGCCGACGGTTATCAGGTGCTCGATCGCGTCTCCGACGGCGCCCACGTGCAGCCGGGCCAGCCGGTCTTGACCGTCCGGGCGGAGACCCGCGGTTTGTTGACCGCCGAGCGGACCATGCTGAACCTGATCTGCCATCTGTCGGGCATCGCGACCACGACGGCGGCCTGGGTGGACGCCGTGAGCGGCACGAAGGCCCAGGTCCGCGATACCCGCAAGACGCTGCCCGGCCTGCGCGCGCTGCAGAAGTATGCGGTGCGGATCGGCGGCGGGGTCAACCACCGCCTCGGTCTGGGCGACGCCGCGTTGATCAAGGACAACCACGTCGCGGCCGCGGGATCGGTCGTCGAAGCGTTGCGGGCGGTGCGCGAGGCCGCCCCCGATCTGCCGTGTGAGGTCGAGGTCGACTCGCTCGAACAGCTCGACGAGGTGCTGCCGGAGAAGCCGGAACTGGTCCTGCTGGACAACTTCCCGGTGTGGCAGACCCAGATCGCCGTGCAGCGCCGCGACGCACGTGCGCCGGCCGTGCTGCTGGAGTCGTCGGGGGGGCTCAGCCTGGAGACCGCGGCGGAATATGCCGGCACCGGAGTGGATTACCTGGCCGTCGGCGCGTTGACCCACTCCGTGCGCGTGCTCGATATCGGTCTGGACATGTAGGTCCAGATGCGGCAGCTGACGTCCGAAGCCGCCGACCGGTACGCATGGCGCGACGTGCCCGAGCCGGAACTCGCCGCACCCGAACAAGCACTGGTCAGGCCGCTGGTGGTGGCCTGCTGCGACCTCGACATCGCGGTCGCCCGCGGCCAGGCGCCGCTGCCGCCCGGATACGCCGTCGGGCATGAGGGGTTGGCCGAGGTCGTGGCGGTCGGCGACGCCGTGGACGCCGTCCGGCCGGGCGACCGGGTGGTGGTGCCGTTCCAGATCAACTGCGGTAACTGCTCGCACTGCCGCCGCGGCGTAACGGGCTCATGCGGCTCGGTGCCGTTGATGGCGATGTACGGTCTCGGCCCCCTCGCCGGTCTCAACGGCGGGGGATTCATGTCGGATCAGGTGCTGGTGCCCTACGCCGACGCGATGCTGATCCCCGTCCCGGACGGCGTGCAGCCCAACGCTATTGCCTCGCTGTCGGACAACATCCCCGACGGCTGGCGGGCGGTCGGGCCGTATGCGGCCGAACTGGCCGCGCTCGCGCCGGCCGACCGACGCGTGCTGGTGATCGGGAAGCTGTCGATCGGGCTGTACGCGGCCGCCTTCGCGGCCGCGTTGGGCGCCCACGTCGACTATCTCGACGGCGATGTGCGCCGGCTGGCGGCCGCCGAAAAGCTCGGCGCGGTGGTCCACGATCGGGTCAAGCCGGATAAATCCTGGGAGCCGTATCCGGTCACGGTGCACACCTCCGCCGACCCGTCGTTGCTGGCCGCCGCGCTGCGGGCGACCTGGCCGGACGGTGTGTGTACCGACACCGGGATCTACTACCAGCCGACCGTCGAGATGCCGCTGCTGCCGATGTACACCCGCGGGGTGAGGTTTGTGACCGGGCGGGTCAATGCGCGTTCGGCCATCCCCCAGGTGCTGAAGCTGCTGGCCGGGGGATGCGACCTGGCACCGGCCGTCGACCGGGTGGTGCCGTGGGAAGACGCGCCGTCGGTGTGGCCGACGATGACCGGCAAGACCGTCTTCACCCGGGCTTAGCGCCGGCCCCGCCGGCGCCCTTTCCGTTGCGTGTGCGTCCTGGTCGGCGTAAGCGCACATTCACCGCTCTGGGCGCACACTCGTTAGGCGATATCACTGAGCAACACCGCCATGCGGCGCAACTGCAGACGCACCAGCCAGGGCAGCCCCGTGCCGTCGGAACCGGCGGGCAGAATCCGGGGATTGGTGATGTGCACGACCTTGCGGGCAAAGTGCACGTCAGCGTGGCCCGCGGCCAGCACGTTCTTCACCCAGTCGGTCTTGCCGTGACCCAGCGCGACCGCCAGCACATCGCCGTTGCGGTAGGCCGCCACAATGGTTTTGTACGGCTTGCCCGACGTGCGGCCGCGATGCTCAATGGTGCCCGTTCCGGGCAGGAAGCGCGCGATCGGTTTCAGCGCCGGGTTGACGTATTTGACCTGGAAGTTCTCAAACCACGTCGGATAAACCATCGGGATGCCCGGGGCGTTGTTCGGGTGATCCTTCGCGGACATGTCGGCTCCCTTGCGGACGTTGTTGACGCGGGCGTGGGCCTGAATACGGGCACTGTACCGGTCGGATATTGATTTGAGTTCCTCTGGGACAATGGACGCTGTGACTGCCTCCCCGCCCTCCGTGTTGGCCCGCATCGACCTGCGGGGTGTGGAGCTGACGGCTGCCCGGCTGCGGTCCGCCTTGCCGCGCGGTGGCGCCGACGTGGACTCGGTATTGCCGCAGGTGCGCCCGATTGTCCAGGCCGTCGCCGAGCGCGGGGCCGAGGCGGCGCTGGAATACGGTGCGTCGTTCGACGGGGTGCGGCCCGCGACCGTCCGGGTACCCGGGGCCGCGTTGCAGGCCGCGCTGGACGGACTGGACGCCGACGTCCGCGACGCGCTGCAGGTGATGATCGAGCGGACCCGAGCCGTCCACGCCGATCAGCGCCGCACCGACGTCACCACCGTGCTCGGGCCGGGGGCGACGGTCACCGAGCGGTGGGTGCCCGTCGAGCGGGTCGGCCTGTACGTGCCCGGCGGCAACGCCGTGTATCCGTCCAGCGTGGTGATGAATGTGGTGCCCGCGCAGGCCGCGGGCGTCGAGTCCCTGGTGGTGGCCAGTCCACCGCAGGCCCGCTTCGACGGCTGGCCGCACCCGACCATCCTGGCCGCGGCCCGCCTGCTGGGAGTCGACGAGGTGTGGGCCGCCGGCGGTGCGCAGGCGGTGGCGTTGCTGGCCTACGGCGGCGTCGACACCGACGGCACGCAACTGGCGCCGGTCGACCTGATCACCGGGCCCGGCAACGTGTACGTCACGGCCGCCAAGCGGCTCTGCCGCTCGGCGGTGGGCATCGATGCCGAGGCCGGGCCGACCGAGATCGCCATTCTCGCCGACCACACCGCCGACCCGGCACACGTGGCCGCCGACTTGATCAGCCAAGCCGAACACGACGAGATGGCCGGCAGCGTCCTGGTCACCGCGAGCGAGGACCTGGCCGCCGCTACCGACACCGAAGTCGCGGCCCAGCTGCAGACCACCGTCCACCGCGAGCGGGTGACGACCGCGCTCAGTGGGCCGCAGTCGGCGATCATCCTGGTCGACGACCTGGACGCCGGAGTCAAGGTCGTCAACGCCTACGCCGCCGAACACCTCGAGATCCAGACCGTCGATGCCTCCCGGGTCGCCAGCCGAATCCGTTCGGCCGGCGCCATTTTCGTCGGCCCATGGTCGCCGGTAAGCCTCGGCGACTACTGCGCCGGGTCCAACCACGTATTGCCGACCGCGGGCAGCGCCCGGCACTCCAGCGGCCTCTCGGTACAGACTTTCTTGCGCGGCATCCATGTCGTGGATTACACCGAGGCGGCGCTCAAAGACGTCTCCGGACACGTGGTCACACTCGCGAAAGCCGAGGACCTGCCGGCGCACGGCGAGGCGGTACGGCGGAGGTTCGAGCGATGACGGCACCCAAACCGACGCTCGACGATCTGCCGCTGCGCGACGACCTGCGGGGTAAATCGCCTTACGGTGCACCGCAATTGGCGGTACCGGTGCGGCTGAACACCAACGAGAACCCGCATCCGCCGAGCCAGGCTCTGGTTGACGACGTCGTCCGGTCCGTGCAGGAGGCCGCCGGGGAGCTGCACCGCTACCCCGACCGCGAAGCGGTGGCCTTGCGCACCGATCTGGCAAGGTATCTCACCGCGCAAACCGGCACCCGGCTCGGTGTCGAAAACGTCTGGGCCGCCAATGGTTCCAACGAGATCCTGCAGCAGCTGCTGCAGGCGTTCGGCGGGCCGGGGCGCAGCGCGATCGGGTTTGTCCCGTCCTACTCGATGCACCCGATCATCTCCGACGGCACCCGCACCGAATGGCTGCAGGCCGCGCGGGCCGACGACTTCAGCCTCGACGTTGATGCGGCAGTCGCCGCCATCACCGAACGCAAACCCGACGTCGTGTTCGTCACCAGCCCGAACAACCCGACCGGGCAAAGCATTCCGCTGTCAGATCTGCGACGCCTGCTCGAGGTGGCGCCGGGCATCCTGATCGTGGACGAGGCGTACGGCGAATTCTCGTCGCAGCCCAGCGCGGTCGAGCTGGTCGAGGAGTACCCCAACCGGCTCGTGGTCAGCCGCACGATGAGCAAGGCGTTCGCGTTCGCCGGCGGCAGGCTCGGCTATCTGGTCGCCACGCCGGCGCTGGTCGACGCGATGCTGTTGGTGCGGTTGCCCTACCATCTGTCGTCGCTCACTCAGGCGGCGGCCCGGGCCGCGCTGCGGCACGCCGACGACACCCTGGGCAGCGTGGCCACCCTGAGCGCCGAACGCGAACGGGTCATGGCGGCCTTGACCCGCTTGGGTTTTCGGGTGGTCCCCAGCGACGCGAACTTCGTGCTGTTCGGCCAGTTCGCCGACGCACCCGCCGCCTGGCAGCGTTACCTGGATGTCGGCGTGCTGATCCGCGACGTCGGTATTCCCGGCTACCTGCGCACCACCATCGGACTGGCCGACGAGAACGATGCGTTTCTCACAGCGAGCGCCCAGATCGCAGACACCGAGCTGGCCCCAGCCGATCCCAGCCCCGTAGGAGCGATCGCAAGCGCGGCGAAGCCGCGTGAAGCGGGCCGCGACCATGTATTAGGAGCCCCGTGACCGCCCAAACCAGCACAGCGACCCGTCGCGCACGAATTGAGCGCCGCACCAAGGAATCCGACATCGTGATCGAGCTCGACCTCGATGGCACCGGGCAGGTCGACGTCGACACCGGGGTGCCGTTCTACGACCACATGCTGACGGCGCTGGGCAGTCACGCCAGCTTCGACTTGACCGTGCGCACCAAGGGTGACGTCGAGATCGAAGGACACCACACCATCGAGGACACCGCGATCGCGCTCGGGCAGGCGCTCGGCCAGGCCCTCGGCGACAAGAAGGGCATCCGCCGGTTCGGGGACGCCTTCATCCCGATGGATGAAACGCTGGCCCACGCCGCCGTCGACGTGTCGGGCCGGCCGTACTGCGTGCACAGTGGCGAGCCGGATCACCTGCAACACACCACCATTGCCGGAAGCTCGGTGCCCTATCACACCGTGATCAACCGGCACGTGTTCGAATCGCTGGCCGCCAACGCCCGCATCGCCCTGCACGTGCGGGTGCTGTATGGGCGCGACCCGCACCACATCACCGAAGCGCAGTACAAGGCCGTGGCACGCGCGTTGCGTCAGGCGGTCGAGCCCGACCCCCGCGTATCGGGTGTGCCTTCCACCAAAGGTGTTTTGTGACAACACGATCGGTTGTGGTACTGGATTACGGCTCAGGCAACCTGCGGTCGGCTCAGCGCGCGCTGCAGCGGGTCGGCGCGACGGTGGAAGTCACCGCAGATGCGCGCGCGGCGGCAGCCGCCGACGGGCTGGTAGTACCCGGAGTCGGCGCGTTCGAGGCGTGTATGACCGGGCTGCGCAAGATCGCGGGGGAGCGGATCATCGCCGAGCGGGTGGGCGCGGGGCGCCCGGTGCTGGGGGTCTGCGTCGGCATGCAGATCCTGTTCGCGCGCGGTGTCGAATTCGGCGTGGAGACCACGGGCTGCGGCCAGTGGCCGGGAGCCGTGACCCGGCTGGACGCCCCGGTGATCCCGCACATGGGCTGGAACGTCGTGCAATCCGGCTCGGGCAGTGTACTTTTCAAGGGCCTGGACGCGTCCGCCCGGTTCTACTTCGTGCACTCCTACGCCGCGCAGCGCTGGGAGGGTTCGTCGGGAGCCGTGCTGACCTGGGCTACGCATCAAGTGCCGTTTCTGGCCGCGGTCGAGGACGGACCGCTGGCCGCAACCCAATTCCACCCGGAGAAAAGCGGGGATGCCGGTGCGGCCGTATTGAGCAACTGGGTTGAGGGACTGTAAATGCCACTGATTTTGTTACCCGCCGTCGATGTCGTCGAAGGTCGTGCCGTGCGCCTGGTGCAGGGCAAGGCCGGCAGCGAAACCGAGTACGGCTCGGCGCTGGACGCGGCGCTGAACTGGCAGCGCGACGGCGCCGACTGGATCCATCTGGTGGACCTCGACGCTGCGTTCGGCCGCGGGTCCAACCGCGAATTGCTCGCCGAGGTGGTGGGCAAGCTCGACGTGTCGGTGGAGTTGTCCGGTGGGATCCGCGACGACGATTCGCTGGCCGCGGCGCTGGCCACCGGCTGCGCCCGCGTCAATCTGGGCACCGCGGCGCTGGAGAACCCCCAATGGTGCGCACGGGCGATCGCCGAGCACGGCGACAAGGTTGCCGTCGGGTTGGACGTCCAGATCGTTGACGGCCAGCACCGGCTGCGCGGCCGCGGCTGGGAAACCGACGGCGGCGATCTGTGGGATGTGTTGAAACGCCTTGACGGCGAAGGGTGTTCGCGTTTCGTTGTCACCGACGTCACCAAGGACGGCACACTGGGCGGCCCCAATCTCGATCTGTTGGCCCGTGTCGCCGACCGCACCGACGCTCCGGTCATCGCGTCGGGGGGTGTGTCCAGCCTGGACGACCTGCGCGCCATCGCCGCCCTCACCGACGACGGCGTCGAGGGCGCCATCATCGGAAAGGCGCTCTACGCCGGGCGATTCACCTTGCCGCAGGCGCTGGACGCGGTACGGTCGTAGACCGATGGATCTGCACGCGCTGCTGGCCGAGGCGTCGACAATTCTCGACGCGGCAGTAGAGCCGTTTGTGGCCGGCCATCGCGCCGATTCAGCGGTTCGAAAGAAGGGCAACGACTTCGCTACCCAAGTCGATCTCGCGATCGAGCGGCAGGTTGTCGCCGCGTTGGAAGCGGCCACCGGAATCGGGGTGCACGGCGAGGAATTCGGTGGCACGCCGCTCGATTCGCCGTGGGTGTGGGTACTCGACCCAATCGACGGCACCTTCAACTACGCCGCCGGATCACCGATGGCGGCGATACTGCTCGGCCTGCTGCACGACGGCGAGCCGGTGGCCGGCCTGACCTGGATACCGTTCACCGACGACCGCTACACCGCCGTCGCCGACGGCCCGCTGGTGAAAAACGATGTCGCGCAGCCGCCGTTGACGCACACCGACCTGGCCGAAAACCTGATCGGCGTCGGCACGTTCAACGCCGAGTCCCGGGGCCGTTTCCCGGGACGTTACCGGATCGCGGTGCTGGAGAAGCTGAGCACGGTGTGCTCGCGATTGCGTATGCACGGGTCGACGGGCATCGACCTCGTCTACGTGGCCGACAGGATACTCGCGGGCGCAGTCAATTTCGGTGGCCATGTCTGGGATCACGCCGCGGGCGTCGCGCAGGTTCGGGCGGCGGGGGGCACCGTCACCGATCTGGCCGGCCAACCGTGGACTCCCGAATCGCGGTCCGTGCTGGCCGCCGCCCCCGGCGCCTACGAGCAGATTCTGGAGATCGTGCGCAGCGCCGGCCGACCGGAGGATTACTGAGATGTATACGGGCACCGACCTTGCCGTGCGGGTGATTCCGTGCTTGGACGTCGACGACGGACGGGTCGTCAAGGGGGTCAATTTCGAGAACCTGCGTGACGCGGGTGACCCCGTGGAACTCGCCGCGGCCTATGACGCCGAAGGCGCCGACGAGCTGACCTTCCTCGACGTGACCGCGTCCTCGTCGGGCAGGGCGACGATGCTGGACGTGGTGCGCCATACCGCCGAGCAGGTGTTCATCCCGCTGACGGTCGGCGGCGGCGTCCGCACCGTGTCCGACGTCGACGTGTTATTGCGCGCGGGAGCGGACAAGGTCTCGGTCAACACCGCCGCGATCGCCCGCCCCGACCTGCTGGCCGAAATGTCAAGGCAATTCGGCTCGCAATGCATCGTGTTGTCCGTCGACGCTCGCACGGTGCCCTCCGGTTCGGCACCGACCCCGTCGGGCTGGGAAGTCACCACACACGGCGGTCGCCGCGGTACCGGCATCGACGCAGTGGAATGGGCGGCCCGCGGCGCCGATCTGGGGGTGGGGGAGATCCTGCTCAACTCGATGGATGCCGACGGCACCAAGGCCGGGTTCGACCTGGCGATGCTGCGCGCCGTCCGCGCCGCGGTCACTGTTCCGGTGATCGCCAGCGGTGGCGCCGGGGCGGTGGATCACTTCGCGCCCGCGGTCGATGCCGGCGCGGATGCGGTCTTGGCGGCCAGTGTCTTTCATTTCCGCGAGCTGACGATCGGGCAGGTGAAGGCCGCGATGGCGGCTGAAGGGATCACGGTGCGATGACGCTCGATCCGAATATCGCGGGCCGCCTCAAGCGCAATGCCGACGGCCTGTTTACCGCCGTCGTGCAGGAGCAGGGTAGTGGCGACGTGCTGATGGTCGCCTGGATGGACGACGAGGCACTGGCCCGCACCCTGGAAACCCGTGAGGCGACCTATTTTTCGCGATCCCGCGGCGAACAGTGGATCAAAGGCGCGACGTCCGGCCATACCCAGCATGTGCACTCGGTGCGCCTGGACTGCGACGGCGACTCCGTACTGTTGACCGTCGATCAGGTGGGCGCCGCCTGCCACACCGGAGACCACAGCTGCTTCGACGCCGACGTGTTGCTGCGGCCTGAGAATTAGCTCGGTCCGACGTCCAAGCTGTTGGCCGCGGTGATCGCCGCGCGTGGCCATTCGCGGCGGAAGACCGCGGGTGAGATGCGGTCCCGGCGAATGACTTCCAGATCGATGGCCTTTCCGTTGATCGCCGCGTTCGGTACCCGGAAGGAGTACGCCGGCTCCTCGGTGGCAACGGCCAGGATCGCGTCGCTATCCGTGAAGTTGTTCGCACGCATGGTGTCCTCGGCCCATCGAAACGGCTTGAGCCCACCGAAGTTCTTGACGTACACCACCCACAGCCGGGTGCCCTGCGTGTTGTAGAGCTTGGTGAGCGCGCGGTTCACCGCGTCGTACTCGAGCGGCCCGAGCACACCGGATTGGTCGGTGATTTGGCCGGACAGTGTGATCGCCGGCTTCGGTGCCGCCGCGCTGGGCGGCGCGGCCGATTGCGATTGTGGGGCGGCGCCGCTGGTTTCCGGTTGGTTCGAGTCGCCGCCGAGCACGCGCACGCCGACGAGTGCCCCGAGGCCGACCAGCGCGACGCCGACGATCGCCGCGACAGCGATTGCCGTGCGTCGGTTGCCGCGCGCCGGCGGCGAGGGAGCCGGCGTAGGCGCCGCGATCACGTCGGTCGGGATCGCGGCCGCTTGTGTCGGCGCGACGGCCTCGGCCGCCGTGTTGCCGAGCTGGCTTGCCAGCGCGGCGGCCAAATCCGCACACGTCGCATAGCGGTCGGCGGGGTTCTTGGCGAGCGCTTTGGCGAGCGCGCCGTCGAGCCCCGCCAATTCTGGTCGGCGCTCACTGATCCGCGGTGGCGGCGCGGACAAATGCTGAGTGATGACCACCGCCGGCGTGGAGCCGTGAAAGGGAGCGGTCCCCGTCAACAGGTTGAACGCGGTGCAGCCCAGCGCGTACTGGTCGGCGCGACCGTCGAGATCCAGACCCTGCAGCTGCTCTGGTGCGCAGTAGGCGGTGGTGCCCATCATCATGTTTGTCGCTGTCAGGCCGCTGATTTCACCCAGCTCGCGGGCAATGCCGAAATCGGCCAGCAGAATCCGCCGTCGGGGCGTCGCGTCACTGAGCAGGATGTTGGCCGGTTTGACGTCGCGATGCAGCAGGCCGCGCGAATGCGCATAATCCAGCGCGTCGGCCACGGCCGCAATGATCTCGATGACATCGGCTTTCGGCATCCCCGAGGGGTACTGGCGCAGCAACTCCGCGGCGTCGGTACCTTCCACGTAATCCATCGAGATCCACAGTTGCCCTTCGTATTCGCCGCGGTCGTGGACGCCTACGATGTGCTCGTTGTACAGGCTTGCGGCATGGTCGGCCTCGCGGTTGAAGCGTTGGCGAAACTCGAGGTTGTCGGTGAGCTCGCCGGGCAGGATCTTCAGCGCGTCACGACGGGGCAGCCGCGGATGCTGCGCAAGATATACCTCGCCCATCCCGCCGGCCCCCAGCCGCCGAACGATCGTGAATCCGGCGAATACCGCGCCTTCGGGTAACCCAGCGCTTTGCGGCATGTGAGCATGCTACTGAGGCGCCCGCGGCGACACCTGGCAATCGCACACCTGGCCGCACGGGGTACTGGCTGACGATTTAAGTGAGAATGGCGGGCGATGTTTAAGCAGGTGTCCTGGAACGTCGTTGTGCCGCTGATCGCCCTCGTCATGTTGGCACTGACCTGGGACATGGTGCCCGGCCCGGCGCTCGCCGCGGTGGAGGCGGTATTTCTGATCGGCGCCGTGTTGGCCGCGGTGCATCACGCGGAGGTGGTGGCGCACCGCGCGGGCGAGCCGTTCGGGTCGCTGGTGCTTGCCGCGGCGGTGACGGTCATCGAGCTGGCCCTGATCATCGAGCTGATGGCCTATGGCGGCAACGAGGCCGCAACGCTGGCCAGGGATACCGCGTTCGCAGCCCTGATGATCACCACGAACGGCATCGCCGGTTTGTCGCTGCTGCTGGGTTCGCATCGGTACGGCGAGACCTTGTTCAACCCGCGCGGCAGCGGTGCGGCACTGGCCACGCTCACCACGCTGGCGACCCTGAGCCTGGTGCTGCCGACGTTCACCACCACTCGTGGGGGTCAGGAATTCTCGCCCGGCCAGCTCGAATTCGCGGCCGTCGCGTCATTGCTGCTCTACCTGATGTTTGTCTTCACTCAGACCGTGCGGCACCGCGACTTCTTTCTGCCGGTCGCGCAGAAAGGTCAGCAGCGCATCTTCGACGAAGAAAGCCATGCCGAGCCGCCGAGTAATGCCGAGGCCCTGCGGAGCCTGGGACTGCTGCTGGTGGCGCTTGTCGCGGTGGTGGGTCTGGCCGAACAAGAGTCGCCGGCCGTCGAGAAACTGGTGTCGGTGGCGGGCTTCCCGCACTCATTCGTCGGCGTCGTGATCGCGGCACTGGTGTTGTTACCGGAGACCCTCGCGGCGGCGCGAGCGGCGCGCCAGGGCCGCATCCAGACCAGCCTCAACCTTGCTTACGGGTCGGGGCTGGCCAGTATCGGGCTCACCATTCCCGGCATTGCGCTGGCGTCGATCTGGCTCAAGGGACCGCTGATCCTCGGCTTGGGCCCGACCCAGTTGGTGTTGTTCGCGTTGACCGTGGTGATCACCATGCTCACCGTGATACCCGGCCGGGCAACCCGGCTGCAGGGTGAGGTACATCTGGTGTTGCTGGCCGCCTTCGTATTTTTGGCCATCGTCCCGTAGCGGCTTAATGTGCTGCACAACACAGATATCGGCGCCATCCCGGTCGTTAAACTGGATTGTCTTATGACAGTCGAGGCGCCGGCGCGGTGGGAGGTCACCGACGACGTCGACGTGTTCACCGACATGCTGCATAACTGCTATCTCCCGTTCGCGATGACCGGTGCGGACGGCAACCTCGAGCTGTTTTCAGCGACCGTGCGAGAGCAACCGTTGGGTCAGTTGCGCTTGGTGGACGGTTTAGCGTCCCCGCACCGCGGCGTCCGGGGTCCCCGGCAGGTCGGCGTCACCTCGCGTGATGTGGTCGGATTGCAATGCGTGCTGGCCGGCCGGGAACTCATTTACGGGAACGACGACGTCATCCCGATGGGTCCGGGTGACCTGATGGTGTGGGACAGCGATGTTGTCGGCGGCTACGAGCTGATCGAGGCGGTCCGCAAACGGACGTTGGTGCTGCCGCGCTCCCTGGCCGATGCGTTGCTGCCCGAGTTGCACACGCCGGGGACCGTGCGGGTGATATCGGGTGAGCGGGCCCATTTTGTGCGGCCGTTGTTCGAGTTGTTGGCTGTGCTCAGCAAAACACTGCCGACGATGAGCCCGCACGCCTCCGACAAGGCGGCGGCGCTGGTGATTCAGATGCTCGCCGACCTCGGTGGCCGCGGAACCCGCCGAATAATCCTGGGCCGGCGCAGCGCAACGAATCTGTCCGAGCGCGTTCTCGAATACGTGGAAAACAACCTCGGCGATTCGGCATTGCGGCCGGCGACCGTTGCGGCCGCTCATTTCGTCTCGACCCGAACGTTATACAGCGCCTTCGAACTACGGGACATGTCGCTCTCGGCATACATCCGGACCCGCCGGCTGGCGCGCTGCTATGCCGACTTGATTAGCACCGACGATCCGGTCGGTGATATTGCGTCTCGGTGGGGCTTTGTCAGTCTGCCGCACTTCAGCCGGGCCTTCGTGAAGCAATATGGGTTCGCTCCGAGCCGAGCCCGTCGTTCTGCGTGATCGACTCGCGCAGTTCGACAACTGGAACCGCGCGCATGGTCAAACGCGCGCGGTAACCGGTTCCTAAGCTGGCGTTCGGCTAACCCATTGGAGACAGCGCGAGCCCTCGGCGTGTCAGGCGATCCACGGGTCGCCGTTAAGTGTTGGGTCGCAAGGGAATCGGATAGCGAGGAAATACTGCCATGACAGTCAACGACGTACGGACCGACATAACTCTGGTCCGGACCACGGAGTCAGCAATCATCCACGCGCCCATCGACAAGGTACATATTGCCGATTGGTTGCTGAATTTGCCTGACGCCGAGTATCAGCGCTGCGCTCCACCAGACCATATCGCCGCCGGATCGACGACGACTGACGACGGGCAGCCGATGTCGATCAACGTCGAGGAAGTTGGTGGGAGCCTGGTGGTCCAGCATTATGTGGCCGAACGCCACGAACCGCATCGCTGTCACATGGTGTCGCTTAGCGACCTGCGAACACCCTTGGGCTGGACCAAGATTCAGGTGATCTGGGATCTCAGCGTAACCCCCCTGGACTCGGGGAGCTGTCAGTTCACCAACCTGGTGATCAGCTACCCCACCCACGGCTTCCTCGATGCGCTCGAGGCGGCCGGCCAGACCCTTGAAACCGTGGCCGCGGACTTGCAGGACGCCGTCACCGACCACAACCGCCGCGAGACTCCGTTGTTCGCCGCCAGCATCGAACGCAAATCGCTGAGCGCCACAACTGTTTAGCCTGATGCCAAAGACGACTGCCTTCGATTTCATCGTCGTGGGTGCTGGCAGCGCGGGTTGTGTGCTCGCAAACCGGCTCAGCGCCGACGGGTTCGCGCGCGTGCTGCTGCTTGAGGCCGGCGGTGAGGACTGTGCACCGGAAGTGCACATTCCGGCCCTGTTCGGCACGCTGTTCGGTACCGAGATGGACTGGGCCTATCGAAGCGTGTTGCAGGAGGGCACGGGTAGTCGGGTTGCTGTGCCGCGGGGCCGGATGTTGGGTGGCTGCTCGTCGTTGAATGCCATGGTCTACAACCGTGGCAACCCGGTGGACTACGACGGTTGGCGTACCGAACACGGCGCCACCGGCTGGAGTTTCGACGAGGTACTGCCGTACTTCGTGCGTGCCGAGCGCAACGCCCGACTGGGGGCGCCGCTGCACGGCGTCGACGGCCCGATGCACGTGCAGGACCCCGTGTACGTGCATAGCCTAAACGAGCTCTGGGTCGCTTCGGCAACGGCGTGGGGTTTGCCAAGCAACGATGACTTCAACGGTTCACGCCAGATCGGTGCGGGCCGTTTCCAGCTCACGCAACAGCATGGCCGGCGCTGGTCGGTGGCCGATGCCTACTTGCGGCCTGCGTTGGCGTGCCCAAATCTCACCCTGTGCACCGGCGCGCTGGTCCACCGGGTGCTGCTGGAAGGCGGGCGCGCGGTCGGCGTGGTCTACGAGCATGGCGGCCAACAGCTCAGCGCGCGCGCCGAGCGAGAGGTGTTGCTGTGCGGGGGATCGATCAACTCTCCGCAACTGTTGATGCTCTCCGGTATCGGACCCGCGCAGCATTTGCGCGCCCACGGCATCGAGGTCGCGGTGGATCTGCCCGGCGTGGGTGCCAATCTGCAGGACCACCCGACGCTGCCCATAATCTGGAGCACCCGTGAGGCCACCGACGTTGTGGCCCTGGCGTTAGCGCCCGGAGCGCGTGATCAGTTTGACGCGGGCCGGCCCGGCCCGCTGAACTCCGCGCTATGCGACGTCGGGGCTTTCTTCTCCACCACCGCTGACCCCGCGGTGCCGAACATCGAAATCCACACTGGGCCTACGGCATTCGCTGACGGTCTGGCCCCGCCCTCGACACCGTCGTTCACCGGGACTGTCTCGCTGCTCGACCCGGCCAGCCGAGGCACCCTGCGCCTGAATTCGGCCGACCCCACCCACGCACCGTTGATCGACCTCGGCATCTACCGGCAGGCCAGCGACTTCAACTCGCTCCTGGCCGGTGCGCGCGCATTCATCGAAATGAGCACCGCCGGGCCACTCGGCGAGCACTTGCACACGATGTTCTACCCGACCCAAGCGCGCCCGGACAGCGCCGAATTCGCGGCGGCCGCGCGGGCTCACACCCAGACGATGTATCACCCCGTGGGCACCTGCGCGATGGGCAGCGGTGAACACGCAGTCGTTGATTCCGAGTTGCGGGTGCGCGGTATCGACGGTCTGCGGGTCGTCGACGCCTCGGTAATACCGACCATCGTGCGCGGCAACACGAACGCGCCGACCATCATGATCGCCGAGAAGGCGGCTGAGTTGGTTCGCGGTACCCCTGACAATTCGCCGGACTAGGCGTCCGGTCCCGGCCGGCGCACGCGGCTACGCCGAAGAACGCGCTCGCAGGGTCTGCAACGCCTTGTCGGCGTGGGTGTCCATGCTGAATTCACTGGAGATCACGTCGAGCACCTTGCGATCGGTGTCGATGACGAACGTCGTGCGCTTGACCGGCATCAATTTGCCCAGCAGACCGCGTTTGACACCGAACTGGGTGGCCACCGTGCCCTCGTTGTCCGACAACAGCGGGTAGTCGAACTTCTCCTTGTCTGCGAACTTGGCCTGCTTTTGCACGGCATCGGTGCTGATACCGACCCGGTTGGCGCCGACCGCGGCGAATTCGGCGGCCAGGTCCCGGAAGTGGCAGGCTTCCTTGGTGCACCCGGGGGTCATCGCAGCGGGGTAGAAGAACAAGACCACCGGACCGTCCGCAAGCAGGGCGCTGAGCTTGCGTGGTGTTCCGGTCTGGTCGGGAAGTTCGAAGTCGGCCACGGTGTCACCAGTCTTCATGGCCGTCAGGCTACGCCCGACTGCCCGACTCGCCCCCTCACCCCTCTTGGGGCTGGGGGTGCCCCCGCACACGCCGCTATGCGGCCTGCGTCGTCGTCGGGCTGACCCGGACTGGGCAAACGAGTCTGCGAGGATGGTTTGGTGCACCCTCACCTCGCCAACACGACCTCACGGGAGGAATTTCGCCTGCTTGCGGCCGGGCACCGCGTTGTACCGGTGACCCGGAAGGTCTTGGCGGACAGCGAGACGCCATTGTCGGCATACCGCAAGCTTGCCGCGGATCGACCCGGCACTTTCTTGCTGGAGTCGGCGGAGAACGGCCGGTCGTGGTCGCGATGGTCATTCATCGGGGCAGGATCGCCCTCAGCGTTGACCGTGCGCGACGGCGAAGCCGTGTGGCTGGGTGCGGCGCCGCGGGATGCGCCCACCGGCGGCGACCCGCTGGAGGCGCTGCAGACCACCCTTGAGCTGCTGGCTACCGCCGCGGTGCCGGGCCTCCCGCCGCTGTCGGGCGGACTGGTGGGTTTCTTCGCCTACGACATGGTGCGGCGCTTGGAACGCCTGCCGGAAATGGCCGTCGACGACCTTGGGCTACCGGACATGCTGATGCTGCTCGCCACGGATGTCGCGGCGGTCGACCATCACGAGGGCACCATCACGCTGATCGCCAACGCCGTGAATTGGAACGGCACCGACGAGCACGTCGATGAGGCCTACGACGACGCCATCGCGCGCCTGGACGTGATGACCGAGGCGCTGGGCCAGCCGCTGCCGTCGACGGTTGCCACCTTCAGCAGGCCCGAGCCCCAATACCGGTCACAGCGCACGGTGGAGGAGTACGGAAAGATCGTCGACTACCTCGTCGATCAGATCGCGGCCGGCGAAGCCTTTCAGGTGGTGCCCTCGCAGCGCTTCGAGATGGACACCGACGTCGACCCGATCGATGTGTACCGGATTTTGCGGGTGACCAACCCGAGCCCGTACATGTATCTGCTGCATGTGCCGAATAGCGCTGGTGTGACGGACTTTTCGATCGTCGGATCCAGCCCGGAGGCGCTTGTCACCGTGGTCGACGGCCGTGCGACGACGCATCCGATCGCCGGCACGCGGTGGCGGGGACAGAACGAGGAAGAAGATCAGCTGCTGGAAAAGGAGCTGCTGTCCGACGAGAAGGAACGTGCCGAGCACCTGATGTTGGTCGATCTCGGACGCAACGACCTGGGCCGGGTATGCACGCCCGGCACGGTTCGCGTCGAGGATTACAGCCACATCGAGCGCTACAGCCACGTTATGCACCTGGTCTCCACGGTGACGGGCATGCTCGGTGCGGGCTGCACCGCGTTGGACGCGGTCACGGCGTGTTTCCCGGCCGGCACGCTGTCGGGCGCGCCCAAGGTGCGGGCCATGGAGCTGATCGAAGAGGTGGAGAAGACGCGCCGCGGCGTCTACGGCGGCGTGCTCGGGTACCTCGACTTCGCCGGAAACGCCGACTTCGCGATCGCCATTCGCACCGCGCTGATGCGCAATGGCACCGCGTATGTCCAGGCGGGCGGCGGGGTAGTGGCCGACTCCAATGGTCCGTACGAGCACACCGAGGCGAGTAACAAGGCGCGCGCGGTGCTGAGTGCGATCGCGGCCGCCGAGACGCTCAGCGCCCCGGACGCCACCCGCAATGGCTGATGCGCGGCCGGACCGGCGGGCCCGGCTGACGATCGGCATCGCCCAGGTGCTGCTGGTGGTTTCCGCCGCCCTGTTGTGGGCGGCCTCGCATCTGCCGTGGGTCGTCATCCGGTCGTTCGACGGGCTGGGACCGCCCAAGGAGGTGATCCTGGCCGGCGCGTCGTGGTCGACGGCCCTGCTGCCGTTGGCGCTGTTGATGCTGGCGACGGCCGTGGCGGCGCTCGCGGTGCGTGGTTGGGCGCTGCGGGCGATGGCGGGGCTGCTGGCCGTAGTCAGCCTGGCGATCGGCTACCTCGGCGTCAGCCTCTGGGCGCTGCCGGACGTGGCGGTGCGGGGGGCTGAACTTGCCCACATTTCGCTGGTGACGCTGGTGGGCAGCGAGCGGCGCTACTGGGGAGCGGGGTTGGCGGTGGCCGCCGCGGTGTGCACGTTGGTCGCCGCCGTCCTGTTGATGCGGTCGGCGATGTCCGCACGCGCCGGGGCAAAAAAATACGCCGCGCCGGCGACCCGCCGCTCAATTGCGCGACGCAACGGCGCCGATGGGGCGATGCTGGAGGAGCCGGGGGCCCCAGAGATGTCGGAGCGGATGATCTGGGACGCACTCGATGAGGGGCACGACCCGACTGATCGTCCCCGCGAGTCTGACACCGAGGGTCGGTGACGGGTCGCGAGCCGACGGTCGCTACCCTTCATTGACGTCGTCGAAATCGGCTCGGAACCGGTTAGGTGACCGTGAGTGACATCTGGGAAGGGAAACGACAGGTATGAGTCCGGCGACAGTCCTCGACTCCATCCTTGAGGGAGTCCGGGCCGATGTTGCCGCGCGCGAAGCCCGTATCTCTCTTCCCGAGATCAAGGCGGCCGCCGCGGCGGCGCCACCTCCTCTCGACGTGATGGCCGCCCTGCGCGAGCCCGGGATCGGCGTCATCGCCGAGGTCAAGCGCGCGAGTCCGTCGGCGGGTTCGCTGGCGCCCATTACCGACCCGGCGAAGCTGGCTCAGGCGTACGAAGACGGCGGTGCCCGGATCATCAGTGTCCTGACCGAGGAGCGACGCTTTCAGGGCTCGCTCGACGACCTGGATGCGGTTCGGGCGGCCGTGTCGATTCCGGTCTTGCGCAAGGACTTTGTGGTGCAGCCGTATCAGATTCACGAAGCGCGCGCGCACGGCGCCGACATGTTGTTGCTCATCGTCGCGGCCTTGGAGCAGTCGGCGCTGGCGGCGATGCTCGACCGCACCGAATCATTGGGTATGACAGCGCTTGTCGAGGTCCACACCGAGCAAGAGGCCGACCGGGCACTGAAGGCCGGGGCAAACGTGATCGGGGTCAATGCCCGTGACCTCGCGACACTGCACGTGGATCGGGATTGCTTCGCACGCATCGCTCCCGGGCTGCCCAGCAACGTGATCAGGATTGCCGAGTCCGGGGTTCGTGGCACCGGAGACCTGTTGGCCTATGCCGGTGCCGGCGCTGATGCCGTCCTCGTCGGTGAGGGCTTGGTCAAAAGTGGCGATCCGCGTGCCGCGGTTGCCGATCTGGTGACCGCGGGCACGCATCCGTCCTGTCCGAAACCGGCTCGCTAGTTGAACTTCATGAACCATCCCCGCGTTGAGCATTGGTGATGGTGGATTTAACGCGCCCCGCACTCCCGCTTACGAGCGAGGCCATCTCCGAACCCACCCGACACGACCCCGACTCGGGTGGGCATTTCGGCGGCCCGGCTGGTTGGGGCGGCCGCTACGTCGCCGAGGCATTGATGGCGGTGATCGAAGAAGTCACCGCCGCCTACGAGAAGGAACGCGTCAATCCAGACTTCCTGGACCTGTTGGATGACCTGCAAGCCAACTACGCGGGCCGGCCGTCGCCGCTTTATGAGGCCACTCGCCTGAGCGAGCACGCCGGCTCGGCACGCCTCTTCCTCAAGCGAGAAGACCTGAACCACACCGGTTCTCACAAGATCAACAACGTTCTCGGTCAGGCGTTGCTGGCCAAGCGAATGGGTAAGACCCGGGTGATCGCAGAGACCGGTGCCGGACAGCATGGCGTGGCCACCGCCACCGCCTGCGCATTGCTCGGCCTGGATTGCGTGATCTACATGGGCGCCGTCGATACCGCGCGTCAAGCGCTCAATGTGGCGCGAATGCGACTGCTGGGCGCCGAGGTCGTCTCGGTCGACACGGGTTCGCAAACCCTCAAGGACGCGATCAACGAGGCGTTCAGGGATTGGGTCACCAACGCCGACAACACGTACTACTGCTTTGGCACCGCGGCGGGACCGCACCCCTTCCCGACCATGGTGCGCGATTTCCAGCGCATCATCGGGCTGGAGGCGCGCGCGCAGATCCAGACGCAGGCGGGTCGGTTGCCCGACGCCGTCACGGCGTGCGTCGGCGGCGGTTCCAACGCCATCGGAATCTTCCACCCATTCATCGACGACCCGGGCGTGCGGCTGGTCGGCTACGAGGCTGCGGGTGACGGCGTCGAAACCGGCAGGCACGCGGCGACATTCACCGGCGGTTCGCCCGGGGCTTTTCAGGGGTCGTTCTCCTACCTGCTCCAGGACCAAGATGGTCAAACGATCGAATCCCATTCGATCTCAGCGGGTTTGGACTATCCGGGCGTGGGCCCGGAGCATGCGTGGCTCCGCGAAACCGGGCGCGCCGAGTACCGGCCGATCACCGACGCCGAGGCGATGGACGCATTTCGTCTGCTGTGCCGCACCGAAGGCATCATCCCGGCCATCGAATCCGCACACGCCGTCGCCGGCGCCCTGAAACTCGGCAATGAATTGGGCAGCGGCGCAGTCATTGTGGTGAATCTGTCCGGCCGCGGGGACAAGGACGTCGAGACGGCCGCGAAATGGTTCGGTTTGATAGCGCCCGGTGACGATGCGGTCGGCGGCCCCGACCGAGGAGGAGCCGGGCAATCGGAGCGGGACAAGCAATGACGGTGGAGCAGAGCCACGCCAGCAGGCTGGCACCGCTTTTCGACGCGTGCCGGGCGGAAAACCGTGCCGCGCTGATCGGTTATCTGCCCACCGGCTATCCCGACGTGCGGATGTCGGTGGATGCGATGATCGCGCTGGTCGAATCGGGTTGCGATCTCATCGAAGTGGGTGTGCCGTATTCCGATCCCGGTATGGACGGCCCGACGATCGCCCGGGCCACCGAGGCCGCGCTGCGTGGGGGAGTGCGTGTCCGTGACACGGTGGCCGCGGTGGAGGCGATCAGTTTGGCCGGTGGTCGTGCGGTGGTCATGACGTACTGGAACCCGGTGCTGCGCTACGGGGTTGACGCGTTCGCGCGGGACCTGGCCTCGGCAGGTGGGCACGGGCTTATCACCCCGGACCTGATCCCCGATGAAGCTGACGAGTGGATGGCCGCATCCACCGAGCATCGGCTGGATCGCATATTTCTGGTGGCGCCGTCGTCGACACCCGAGCGCCTGGTGACCACGGTGGAGGCATCGCGTGGATTCGTCTACGCCGCGTCGACAATGGGCGTGACCGGGGCACGTGATGCGGTGTCGCAGGCCGCACCCGCGCTGGTAAGCAGGGTCAAGGCGGTGTCCGACATCCCTGTTGGGGTGGGCCTCGGTGTGCGATCGCGCGAGCAGGCGGCGCAGATCGGCGGCTACGCCGACGGCGTCATCGTCGGTTCCGCCTTGGTGTCGGCACTCGGCGACGGTCTGCCTGGCTTGCGTGCCTTGACCCAGGAATTAGCCGAAGGTGTGCGAGTGTCGACATCATGACGATGTTGCCCACGTATTTTCCTAGCCCACCGCAAGGTGTTTGGCACCTCGGGCCGTTGCCGATTCGCGCGTACGCGCTGTTCATCATCACCGGGATCGTGGTTGCGCTGATCATCGGCGACCGGCGCTGGGTAGCGCGCGGCGGGCAGCGCGGGGTGATTTACGACATCGCGCTGTGGGTGGTGCCGTTCGGTTTGATCGGCGGCAGGCTCTATCACCTGGCCACCGATTGGCGGACATATTGGGGTCCGGGCGGCGCCGGGCTGGGCGCGGCGTTCCGAATCTGGGACGGTGGGTTGGGCATCTGGGGTGCGGTGGCCCTCGGCGTGCTCGGAGCGTGGATCGGTTGCCGGCGGCATGGCATGCCGTTGCCGGCCTTTCTCGACGCGGTCGCCCCGGGAATCATTTTGGCGCAGGCCATCGGTCGGCTCGGGAACTACTTCAATCAGGAGCTTTACGGCCGGGAGACCACGCTGCCGTGGGGTCTGGAAATCTTCTACCGCCGCGACCCTTCGGGATACATCGACCCGCATTCGCTCGACGGCGTTTCGACCGGGCAGCTCGCGGTCGTCGTGCAACCGACATTTCTATATGAATTGATTTGGAACGTCCTTGTTTTCGTCGTACTGATCTACCTCGATCGGAAGTACGCGATCGGTCACGGACGGCTCTTTGCGACTTATGTCGCGCTGTACTGCGTTGGGCGCTTCTGGGTCGAGCTGATGCGCGATGACACCGCCACGCATATCGCCGGCATCCGGATCAACTCGTTCACATCGACTTTCGTGTTCATCGGCGCCGTCGTCTTCATCGTTTTGGCGCCGAAGGGCCGTGAAGATCCTGAAAGTTTGCGCGGCAAGAATCACGTCGCCGACACGGAATCCGAGCCGGAGGTCGAGCCGGCAGAGGAACTTGCCAGTGTCGCTGCGGCTGCGGCTTCGGCTTCGGCTTCGGCAGCGACGGGCGCGGCTGTGGCCGGCGCGGACGACGGCGCCGAACTTGGTGGTTCAGCGGAGCCGGACGAAACCGCGAAGATCGAGGCCATCGACGCAGAAGCTGAGGAGCCGGGCGAGCCCGCGGTCGAAGAGGTAGCAGTCGAGGAGGTAGCAGTCGAGGAGGTAGCAGTCGAGGAGCCGGCGGCTGAAGTGGCCGCGGTTGAGGAGCCCGAGGCAGAGCCCGACGAGGCCGAGGCGCAGGAGCGTGAGACTGAAGCTGTAGCGGCCGAGGAGCTCGAAGCTGCCACGGAGCCGGAGGCTGAGGAGCCCGAAGCGCCCGAGGCTGAGGCCGAAGCTGTAGAGCCCGAAACGGTCGAGGCAGAAGCCAAGGAACCCGAAGCTGCCACGGAGTCGGAGACCGAAGCTGTAGAGCCCGAAGCGCCCGAGGCTGAGGCCGAAGCCGAGGAGCCCGAAACGGTCGAGGCAGAAGCCGAGGAGCCTGAAGCGGAGCCGGAGGCTGAGGAGCCCGAAGCCGAGGCGGTCGAAGAGCCTCAGCGCGAAGAGCCCGCGGCTGCAGCTGAGGAGTCGGCGGAGCCCGAGCTTGAGGCCACGGAGCCGGAGTCGGCGGAGCCCGAGCTTGAAGCCACGGAGCCAGAGGCTGAGGAGCCCGAAGTCGAAGAGGCCGAGGTTGAAGAGCCGGAAGCCGAAGAACCCGAGGCAGAAACCGCCGCGGCCGAGACTGATGCCGGCGAAGCGGAAGAACCCGCCGAAGAAGCCGGGCAGAGCGAGCCGGGCGTCGACGTCAAATCCGAAGAACGTGCAGCTGAGAAGCCTGCAGCGTCGACACCGCCTGCCGGGGGCGACCGGGAAACTCGGCGCCGCTGGCCGCTCCGACGGCGGAGCCGGCGCTAGGGCCGCTGGCACGCTATCCGTTGAGGCTGGGGTACGCCCCGTTGTTCTGGCATGCTGAGAACCGTGACCGATCCGTCGTGGAGCGATGCCCCAGACTCAGGTGCACAACCGCCGCCTCCGCCGGGGTACCCATCGCCCTACCAGCCATACCCGGGAGCGCCGGGACCCGGTGTCGCCTACGACCCGGCCGCGCCCTTTGGCCGTCACCCGGTGACGGGCTTGCCGTATTCGGACAAATCGAAGACCGTTGCGGGTCTATTGCAGCTACTCAGCCTGGTCGGCATCGGCGGTATCGGCCGGTTCTACATCGGCGACGTCGGACTGGGTGTCGCGCAACTGCTCGTCGGCTTGCTCACCTGCGGGGTCGGTCTGATCTGGAGCATCATCGACGCCGTGCTGATACTGACCGACAAGGTCAATGACCCGCAGGGCCGCCCACTGCGCTATGGAACCTGACCAGTCCTCCCGCATGGGAGACCAGTGGCACGGTCACCGCCGCTATATCGCCGCCGGCACCGGGGTGCTGCTGGCCGGAGCGCTCGGTTATGTGGGCCTGGTCGACCCGCACAACGCGAATTCGGCCTACCCGCACTGCCCTTTCAAGTGGCTCACCGGCTGGAACTGTCCCTTCTGTGGCGGGCTTCGGATGACGCACGACCTGCTGCACGGCGACCTGGCGGCCAGCATCAACGACAACGTCTTTTTACTGGTCGGTCTGCCGCTGTTGGCCGGATGGCTGCTGATCCGGCGGCAACAGGGTCGGCGGTCGCCGCCGATTCCGGTGGTGATCACGCTCACTGTCACGGCGATCGCGTGGACGGTGCTGCGTAATTTGCCTGGCTTTCCGCTGGTTCCGACGATTCTGAGCGGATAGTCGTGTGGGCCGCGTGGCCGCCCATCTCCTGATTTCCCGACGGCTCAACGTGTGGCCACCCTCAAGTCACCCCGATAACCAACAGCGCGACTAAGGTAGTGAGGCGTGAGTAGACGCGGAAAGATCGTCTGCACCCTTGGCCCTGCAACCCAATCGGACGAACTGATTCTGGCGCTGGTCGAGGCTGGAATGGACGTCGCCCGAATGAACTTCAGTCACGGCGACTACGCGGATCACAAGGCCGCGTACGAGCGGGTGCGTGCCGCTTCGGACGCCACCGGGCGCGCCGTCGGTGTGCTCGCCGATCTGCAGGGCCCGAAGATCAGGCTCGGCCGCTTTGCCACGGGCTCCACCTACTGGGCCGACGGGGAAACGATCCGGATCACGGTCGAGGATTGCGATGGCACACACGACCGGGTATCGACCACCTACAAGAGGTTGGCCCAGGACGCCGTGCCTGGTGACCGGGTTCTGGTCGACGACGGCAACGTCGGGCTCGTCGTTGCAGGCATCGATGGCGACGACGTGATCTGCACCGTCACCGAGGGCGGCCCGGTCAGCAACAACAAGGGCATGTCACTGCCGGGGATGAACGTGACCGCACCGGCGTTGTCGGACAAGGACATTGACGACCTCACCTTCGCACTGGATCTCGGCGTCGACCTGGTCGCGTTGTCGTTCGTGCGCTCGCCGGCGGACGTCGAGCTGGTGCACGAGGTGATGGATCGGATCGGCCGGCGGGTGCCGGTGATCGCCAAGCTGGAGAAGCCGGAAGCCGTCGACAATCTCGAAGCGATCGTGCTGGCCTTCGACGCCATCATGGTGGCGCGTGGCGACCTGGGCGTCGAGCTGCCGCTGGAAGAGGTGCCGCTGGTGCAGAAGCGGGCCATCCAAATGGCCCGGGAGAACGCGAAGCCGGTCATCGTGGCGACTCAGATGCTCGAGTCGATGATCGAGAATTCGCGGCCGACCCGAGCGGAGGCCTCCGACGTCGCCAACGCCGTGCTCGACGGCGCCGATGCGGTGATGCTGTCCGGAGAAACGTCGGTCGGGAAGTATCCGCTGGCCGCGGTCCGGACGATGGCGCGAATCATTTGCGCGGTTGAGGACAATTCGACCGCCGCGCCCCCGTTGACACACGTGCCGCGCACCAAACGCGGCGTGATCTCCTATGCCGCCCGCGACATCGGCGAGCGGTTGGACGCCAAGGCGTTGGTCGCCTTCACCCAGTCCGGAGATACGGTGAAACGGCTGGCGCGGCTGCACACTCCGCTGCCCCTGCTCGCTTTCACCGCCTGGCCCGAAGTGCGCAGCCAGCTGGCCATGACCTGGGGCACCGAGACGTTCATCGTTCCGATCATGGAATCCACCGACGAGATGATCCGCCAGGCCGATAAGTCGCTGATCGAGCTGGGCCGTTACAAGCGGGGTGACCTGGTGGTGATCGTCGCCGGCGCTCCACCTGGCACAGTAGGGTCAACCAACCTGATCCACGTGCACCGGATCGGGGAGGACGACCTCTAACGCGAAGGAGAGCCCGTGCCGGCCGGCTTCGAGTCTGACGGAGAGCCGAATTCGGATTTCGAAGACCTGCTGGCGGTACTGGACCTCAATCGCGTCGGTGACGACCTCTTCCTCGGATCTCATCCGCGCAAGAACCCGATGCGGACCTTCGGTGGGCAGCTCATGGCGCAATCGTTCGTCGCGAGCAGCCGCACCCTGATCCGGGACGACCTGCCCCCCAGCGCCCTTTCGGTGCATTTCGTCAACGGTGGCGACACCGCCAAGGACATCGAATTTCACGTGTTCCGGTTACGCGACGAACGGCGCTTCGCCAACCGGCGCGTCGACGCGGTCCAGGACGGCGTGCTGTTGTCCTCGGCGATGATCACGTATATGTCCGGCGGCCGCGGCCTCGAGCACGCGGTGGAACCGCCGCCGGTGGCGCAACCTCACACGCAGCCGTCGATCAAAGAGCTGCTGCGTGGCTACGAGGAGAGGGTCCCGCACTTCGTCAACGCGCTGCAACCGATCGAATGGCGCTACACCAACGACCCGGCCTGGGTGATGCGGGACAAGGGGGAGCGGCTTTCCCATAACCGGGTCTGGATGAAGGCGCTGGGCACAGTGCCCGACGACCCGGTGCTGCACACCGCGACGATGGTGTATTCCTCGGACACCACGGTGTTGGACTCGGTCATCACCACGCACGGGCTGTCGTGGGGCTTCGATCGCATCTTTGCGGCGTCGGCCAATCATTCCGTGTGGTTTCACCGGCAGGTCGACTTCAACGACTGGGTGTTGTATTCGACATCGTCGCCGGTGGCCGCGGATTCGCGCGGGCTGGGCACCGGCCATTTCTTCGACGGCACCGGTCAAGTTGTCGCGACCGTGGTGCAAGAAGGCGTGCTGAAATACTTCCCGTCCGCGGGCCGATAACGGTTATCCAATAGTTACCGGACTCCCGTCCGATTTCGGTTCTGCGGAGCCGCAATTGAGCGTAGCTTCAAATGGGCCGGGTATTCGATGGGACAGGCGCCACTCCCATCGGGAGGTGAACTATGAAAGGCCCGTCGGCGGACCTCCTTCTAAAACTGCGCGCGCGCGAACGTGTTGTGGTTCACGTCGATTCGCTGGCAGCGCGCTGTACCGGTGCGGTAGCCCTGCTGTGCGCCGCGTGCTGGCTGGTCGCGATACTCGCCCATCATCGCTATCAGCCGCAAGGCCATTACACCGATCGGCTGGGCTGGTCCTTAACCGTGCTGGCCGCTGTGGCATTGATCGCCCGGGGCATTTTCCTGGGCCGTCCGGTCACGACGATGCATGCGGCAGCGGCCGCCTTGGCTGTAGTAGCGGGACTGGGCTGGCATGTGTTGGGGTTCAACCTATTTGGTAACCTGTTGATCGCGGGGTCGGGCCTGGTGTTGATGTGGCCGACGTCGTCGCATCCGCAATCCGAAGATCTGCCGTTGGTCTGGGCGTTGATCAACACCACCAGCGACGACCCGCTGGCCCCGTTTGCGATGCAAACGGGCAAGAGCTACCACTTCACCGCCGAGCGCACCGCGGCACTGGCCTACCGGACGCGGATGGGGTTCGCCGTGGTGGGCGGGGACCCGATCGGTGATGAAGCACAGTTCCCGGCATTGGTCGCCGATTTCGCCGCGATGTGTCATGCCCACGGCTGGCGCATCGCGGTGGTGGGCTGCAGCGAGCGCCGGCTCGAATTGTGGAGCGACCGAGCGACGCTCAGGCAATCGCTGCGGGCGGTGCCGATCGGCCGCGATGTCGTCGTCGACGTGTCCTGCTTCGACATGGTGGGGCGTAAATTCCGCAACCTACGCCAGGCGGTGCAGCGCACTCACAACGCCGGTATCACAACGGAGATCGTCGCGGAGCGGGGACTCGACGACAGGGTGCTGGCAGAATTGGCCGACGTGGTCCGCGCCTCGTCCAGCGGCGCCCACACCGATAGGGGGTTCTATATGAACCTCGATGGCGTGCTGGAGGGCCGATTCCCGGGCATCCAGTTGATTATCGCCAGGGACGCCGACGGGCAGGTCCAGGGATTTCATCGATACGCGACGGCCGGGCATGGCAGCGATATCACCCTCGACGTGCCGTGGCGTCGCCGCGGTGCGCCCAACGGGATCGACGAACGGCTCAGCGTTGACATGATCATGGCTGGTAAAAAGTCTGGGGCGAAACGGGTTTCGCTTTCCTTCGCGGCGTTCCCGGAGATCTTCGACGACGCGGATCCCAGCCGGCCGCAACGGGTGTTCTACCGGTTGATCCGTCTGCTGGATCCGTTGATCGCACTGGAGTCGTTGTACCGCTACGTGCACAAGTTTCACGCGCTGGCTGCCCGGCGCTACGCACTGATATCGCTGACGCAACTGGCCCCGCTCGTATTCGTTTTGCTGACATTGGAATTCACGCCGCGTCGACGCCACCTCTGAGCTTCGGTCTGCTCGTGTGTCTACCCCATCCGCAGTTCGGGACAGCGAACGGCCGTGGGCATGTGATGAGTGGCCACCACCACCGTCCGGCCGGCGCCGATCAAGCCGGAGGCCGGGGCCAGCAGATCCACCAGGATCCGTTCGGCGTCACCCGCGTCGAGGTGTTCGGTGGGCTCGTCGAGCAGCACGATCCGGGCCGGCGAGACCGTTGCCCGGGCCAGCAGCAGTCGCCTGCGCTGGCCCGCCGAGATCGCGTGCGCACCGCCGGTGAGCACGGTCGACAGGCCCTCGGGCAAGCTTGCGAGCCATTCGCCGAGCCCGACCGCGGCCAGTGCGTCGATCAGCTCATCGTCTGTGCAGTCTCCGCGCGCGACCAGCAGGTTGTCTCGGACCGTGGTGGCGAAGATATGGGCGTCCTCGGCGAAGAACCCGATCGCGCGGGGCAATTCATCTTCATCGAATTGGCCCAGGTCGGTTCCGTTCAGCGTCACCCGGCCGTGCAACGGCGCCAGCAAACCGGCAAGGGTCATCAGCAGCGTCGTCTTGCCGGAGCCGCTGGCGCCGGTGACGGCGAGCCGAGCGCCCGGCACGAGGTCGACACTGACCTGGTGCGCGGACGCCCGCGCGTGACCGGAGCACACCTCGGCCGTCAATCGGGAGGTGCCGGTCGGCAACGGTGCCCGCGTGGGGGATTCAGCCGTGTGGACGTCCGGAGCCAGGTCGAGCAGACGACGCGCGGCGATGCGTGAGCGCGTCAACTGGATGGCGGCCGCCGGCAGGGGAGTCATCGCCTCGAACGCGGACAGCGGCAACAACATCAGGACCGCCAGCGTGGTGGGGGCGACCGCGGGCGCCAGCCCGATCCCGGCCACGACTGCGCCGAGCACACTGGCGCCGATCGCGGCGGTGGGCATGGCCTCGGCCAGCGCGGCCGGTCTGGCGGCAGCGTCGAGCGCATCGCTCCAATTGAGTTGGCGGCGGTGTGATTCGGCGATGACTCCGGGCAGGGCACCGGCCACCCGAAGTTCGGGTGCGTGTTGGAGGGCGATCACTGCCGATGTGTCGCGCTCGGAATGGTGTTGGCGGGCAACCTCTTCCTGAGCACCCGCGGCTCTGCCGGCAAGCAGCGGAGCCGCAACACCGGTGACAAGCAGGCAGCTGGCCAACACCGTCCCGGCCGCCGGCGAAATAACCGTGACCGCAACGGTTGCCGCCACCGCCAACACCGCCGCGACACTCATCGGTATCAGGGCGCGCACCAGTACGTCGGCCAGTTCGTCGACATCAGCGCCGACCCGCGCCACCAGTTCACCGCCGGGCAACCGGGCGACCACCGCGGCCGGCCCGTGGGCCAGCCGGTGATAGATCTGCGCCCGGGCCACGCCGGCCGCACGCAGCGCGATGTTGTGCGTGGCCAGTCGCTCGCAATAGTGCAGCACGCCCCGCGCGATGGCGAACATGCGCACCGCGACGACCGCGACGGACAGGTCGAGGATGGGCGGCATCTGCCAGGCCCGCGTGATCAGCCACGCCGACACCCCGGCGAGGGCCAGCGCGCTGCCCAGCGACAGCACCCCCAGCGCGACGGCCGCCAGGATGCGGGGCAGCCGCGGGCGCAACAAGCTCGACGCGGCCAGAAGCGGATCAGACGTGAGCATGGTGCACCTCACGATCCGAGACGACCCCGACGACCTGGTCTGCGATTGCCACGACCGGCTGCCGGTGGCCGACGACCACGACGGTCGCCCCTGTCCGCGCCCGCTCGACGATCGCCCGCAGCACCCGTCGTTCGGTGCTTGCGTCCAGGTGGGCGGTGGGTTCATCGAGCAGCAGCACCGGAGCCGGCGTCCCCAACGCTCGGGCCAGACCCAGCCGTTGCCGCTGTCCCAGTGACAGTCCGACGCCATCGCGCCCCAGCGTCGTGTCCAGCCCGTCGGGTAGCTCGGCCAGCACCGCATCGAATCCGGCTGCGGCGCAGGCTAACCCAATGTCATCCACCTCGCCGAGCAACCTGAGGTTGTCACGCACCGTGCCAGGCACGAGTACCGGGCGTTGCGGCAGCCAGGACAATTGTCGCCACCACCCGGTCTGCTCCAGCTCGGTGAGATCGACCCCGTCGACAATGATTCGGCCGGATGACGGCACCGTGAGTCCGGCGATTGCCTGCAGCGTGGTGCTCTTGCCGGCGCCATTTCGACCCGTCAACACGGTCACGCGACCGGGCGGGATCACCGCGCTCAACTCGCGCGGTGAATTGCCATCTCGTCGGGCCACACTGAGGTTTTCCAGGCGGATCTCCGCGCCGCGCGCGGCTACCGCACGGGTGCGCACCGCCGCCACCCTGGGCTCGCCGATGAGTGCGAAAGCCCTGTCGGCCGCGGTTCTGCCGTCTTGAGCGGCATGGAATTCCACCCCGATACGGCGCAGCGGCCAGTACACATCCGGGGCCAGCAGCAGCACCGTCAACCCGGTGGTCAGACTCATCTCGCCGAACACCAAGCGCAGACCGATCCCGACCGCGATCAGCGCGACACCCAATGTGGCCAGCAACTCCAGCACTAATGCCGACAGAAATGCGATCCGCAGTGTCGCCATCGCCGAGCGCCGGTGGGCGGCAGCGAGTTCGGCGATGCGATGTTCCGGGCCAGAGGCACGGCCCAGCGCCCGCAGGGTGGGGATACCGGCAATCAGGTCCAGCAACCGGCCTTGCAGGGTGGTCATCGCGACCAGCGCGGCCGAGGATCGGTCCGCGGTTGCCAGCCCTATCAGCACCATGAAGATCGGTATCAGCGGCAGCGTGATCACCACGATCACCGTCGATTTGAGGTCATAGAGGGCGATCACCGCCACAGTCGCCGGTGTCAGGATCGCGGCCAGCAGCAAGGTGGGCAGGTAGCCGGTGAAATAGGGGCGCAAGCCGTCGAGGCCCCGGGTCACCACAATCGTCGCCGCGTCCCGCTGTGCGGCGAGTTCGTGGGGTTGCCGCGCGGTTACCGTCGCCAGCACCTGACCGTTGAGATCGGCGATCACCGCGCTGGCACCACGTTGACCCAGTCGTGCCTGTATCCAGTGAGTCAGTGTGCGGACAATCCACAGCGCCGACAGCACGGAGAGTGGCCCCAGCCAGCTGCGCAGACTACGGGCGGAGGGATCGGTGATGACCCGTGCGACGATGCCGGCCAGCACGATTGCCGAGCCGATCGCGCATCCGGAGATCACCACCCCGCAACTCACCGTGGCGCGCAGGTAGCGACGCAAGGCGGGCGAGGTCCGCCACAGTCGCGGGTCCAGGGGCGCGCGGGAATTGCGTGTGTTCAGGACGGACGCCTAGTCAGACCGATTGACGGCGGGATCCGCTCGGCCGAGATCCGTTGCCGGAATACCCAATACGTCCATGCTTGGTACACGACGGTCAGCGGGGCGAAGAAAGCGGTCACCCATGTCATGATTTTGAGTGTGTACGGGGTCGACGACGCGTTGTAGATCGTCAGGCTCCACTGCTTGTTCAGCGTTGAGGGAACCAAATCGGGGTACAGCACGCCGAACAGCAGAATCACCACTGCCGCAACGACCAGCGCTGTGCATGCGAACGCCCAGCCGTCGGACGCGCGGCGCCACACCGCCGCCACGGCGGCGAGCTGCGCGACGACCGCCACTGCCAACACCAACCAGGTCCAGTTCTTGCCGTGCGCCAGCTGCGTCCAAAGCCCAAAGACCGCAACCAGTCCGGTGACCGGAATCGACAGCTGCTTCGCGAAGCGGTGCGCGTCGTCGCGGATCGCGCCGGAGGTCTTCAACGCAACGAACACCGCGCCGTAGAACAGAAACAGCCCGGCAGTGGCCAATCCACCCAGCAACGTGTATGCGTTGAGCACATCGCCGATGGACAGGTGAATGTGACCATTGGCATCCACCGGCAGGCCGCGCACCAGGATGGCGAACGCCACACCCCACAGCACCGCAGGCAACCAGGACCCGGCCGCAATACCGAAATCGGCCAGGGCGCGCCATTTTGTGTCGTCGATCTTGCCGCGCCATTCGATGGCCACGACGCGCACGATCATGCCGAACAGGATCGCGAGCAGCGGAAGGTACAGCGTCGAGAACACCGTTGCATACCAGCCGGGAAACGCGGCGAACATGCCGGCGCCGGCGGTGATCAGCCAGACTTCGTTGCCGTCCCACACCGGGCCGATGGTGTTCAGCGCTGCGCGCCGGTGGTTCTCCGGATCACCTCTGCCGATGCGGCCGAACGGCTCCATCAGCATGCCCACCCCGAAGTCGAACCCTTCCAGGATGAAGAAGCCCAGGAACAGCACGGCGATGATGCCGAACCACAACTCTTGCAACGCCATTGGTTAACTCCTTCCCGGGCGGCGTGTCAGTAGGCGAACGATAGCGGGGCCACCTCGCCGTCGCCGGGTGCTTTCGGCGGTGCGGGTTCCGCGTCGTGTTCTAACGGGCCCTCGCTGATGTAGCGCTTCAGCAGGAAGAACCAGATCACCGCGAGCACCGCGTAGACCAAGGTGAACGTCACCAGCGAGGTAACGACCATACCGGACGCGTGATCGGACACACCTTGGCTGACCGTCAGGCGAACCTGTTGATCGCCGGTCGGATTCGGCGCGACAAGCCAGGGCTGCCGTCCCATTTCGGTGAACACCCATCCAGCGCTGTTGGCCAGGAACGGGGTGGGAATGGTGAGCAACGCGAACCAGGAGAACCACGGTTGGGTGGGGGTGCGGCCACCACGGGTGAGCCACAAGGTGGCAAGTGCGAACAGCACCGGAATCGCCATCAAGCCGATCATCATCCGAAACGACCAATAGGTGACGAACAGGTTGGGCCGGTAGTCATTTGGCCCGAACTTGTGTTCATAATCTTGCTGGATGTTGCGCACACCCTGCAGCGTCACCCCGCTGAAACGGCTCTCGGCGAGAAACGGCAGGACGTAGGGCACCTCGATGACGCGGGTCACGCTGTCACAGTTGTTGTGCCTGCCGACCGTCAGGATGGAGAAGTCCGGATCGGTCTCGGTGCTGCACAGTGATTCCGCGGACGCCATTTTCATCGGTTGCTGCTGGAACATCAGCTTGCCCTGTTGGTCGCCGGTAAAGAACAGCCCGACAGTGGCGAACAGCGCCACCCAACACCCCAGGATGGCCGCCGGGCGAAACACCGCGCCGACGTCGACGTTGCCGGTCTTTTTCGCGCGGATCAGCCACCAGGCGCTGACCGCGGCAACGAACGTCGCGGCGGTCAGCAGCGAACCGTTGACCGCGTGTGAAAATGCCGCTCGCGCAGTGTTATTGCTAAGTAGCGCCGCGATGCTGTCCAACTCTGCGCGCCGCGTCGCCGGATTGTAATGTGCGCCGACCGGATGCTGCATGAACGAATTCGCCGTGATGATGAAGAAGGCGGACACGTTGACCGCGATGGCGACGACCCAGATGCAGGCCAGGTGCACCAACCGCGGCAGCCTGCTCCAGCCGAAGATCCACAACCCGAGGAAGGTGGATTCGAAGAAGAAGGCGGCCAGGCCTTCCATCGCCAGCGGGGCGCCGAAGATGTCACCGACAAACCGTGAGTACTCACTCCAGTTCATCCCGAACTGGAATTCCTGCACGATCCCGGTGGCCACCCCGATCGCGAAGTTGATCAGGAACAGTTTGCCGAAGAACTTGGTCAGGCGGTACCAGGCGGTGTTGCCGGTGACCACCCATACGGTCTGCATGACCGCGATGAGGGGGGCCAGGCCGATGGTGAGCGGCACAAAGATGAAGTGGTAGACGGTGGTGATACCGAATTGCCACCGCGATATGTCGACGACATTCATCTGTCATCTCCCGTCACTGCAGCGTTCTACGACAGAGTGTAGTAGTTAGGGGTTCGCAACGCCATTCCTGAGTTCCTTGCCGGCTTTCCGGATCGCGAACGACGCGGCGATCTCGAAGACGCCGATGACGACGAACCAAATGCCGACGACGATCGCCAGGGTGATGATCGAGGCGAACGGCGACGCCAGCACGACAATGCCGGCAATCAGAGTGATCACGCCGAGGAAAATCGACCATCCGCGTCCCGGCAGCGTGGGATCGCTGATTGCGGAAACCGTTGTGGCCACACCACGGAAGATGAATCCGATGCCGATCCAGATGGCCAGCAACAGCACCGCGTAGCCCTGGCCGAAATGGCGAAACGCCAGCACGGCAAGGACCAGCGACGCGGCGCCGCTGATGAACAGCAGGATGCGACTGCCTGCCGAAACGTGCAGGCTGAAGGCGAATATGACTTGTGCCACACCGGTAATCAGTAGATAGACGCCGAAGGCGATCGCGGCAGCCAGAACGGATATGCCCGGCCACGCCAGCGCGAGGATGCCGACGACGAGGGTCAGAATTCCCGATACCAGCGTGGATTTCCATAGATGGGGCAACATGGTTGGAACAGGAGTGGGCTGCATAGCCTCACTGTGGCACAACGGCGGAGCCGAGAATAGGGGCTTTAGACCGTGGCGCGGTAGGACGTGCGGGGTTCGTCGGCAGCCATATCACCCGGTTCCGTAGCGGTGGGCTTGCGGCCGATGAGGTACCAGGTGTGCATCATGCCTTTGCCCTTGACCTCGATCCGGCCGCGCTCCTGCAACACGAATTCGCCCTTGAGGCGGTGGTAAACGTCCTCGGGCACTTGAATCCGCCCCACGGAGTCGGTCGATTCCATCCGCGCCGCGACGTTGACCGCATCACCCCACACGTCGTAGAAGAAACGCCGCGACCCCACGACGCCTGCGACCACGGTGCCCGTCGCGAAGCCGACTCGTAGTGGCACCGAGAGGCCGTGCGGGTCTTCGAGTTTCGCGGCGGCGGCGACCATGTCGAGGGCAAAGTCGGCCAGTGCTTGCACGTGATCGGGCCGGGGCCGTGGAACTCCGCTGACCACCATGTAGGAGTCCCCGCTGACTTTGATCTTCTCCAGGCCGTGCCTGTCCACCAGCTCGTCGAAAGTGGTGTAGAGGCGATCCAAGAACTTGACCAGATCGCATGGCGCGGTTGAGCTTGCCCGCTCGGTGAAGCCGACCATGTCGGCGAACAGCACCGAGGCCTCCTCGTAGCGATCGGCGATGACGTCACGCTCGGGTTCTTTGAGCCGTTCGGCCACGCTGGCGGGCAACATGTTGGCCAGCAGCGCCTCGGAGCGGTCGTATTCGGCTTCCATGACCGCCTCGGCACGTTTGGTGTCACGCAGCGCGAACCACACCGTGACCACCACCATCGCGCACGCCGAGACGGTGGTGATGACAAAGCTCATCGTCATCGCCCACGGTGGTTCCAGCCCGGTGGAACGGGGGACCAGGAACTGCAGGGCGACCACCAGCGAGACCCCCAGGGTGGCCAGCAGCGCGGCGAGGCCGATGCGCTCGATGCCGAGCTGCAATACCACCAGGCTGGCGGTCGTCACGAGGAAGTACTGCATGCCGCCGCCGGTGCCCACCTCCCAGCAGGTCACGACGACCGCGGTGTAGGCCGTGAAGATAAAGGTAAGCGGCGCAACCAATTCCCCGAAGCGGTTGAGCCACGGGACCAATGCGAAGATCACCCCGGTGACGAGGTTGACCGCCTGGATGGGGTAGGCCGCAGGTCCGGACCAGAAGCCGAGAACGGCAAAAACTAGGCACACCAGCACGCCCATCACCGCGTTGATGTTGAGAACCCTGATTCGGCGGGCGTTGCTGTCCGCGTAGTGCTCGTTGCGGGCGCGGTTTTTCGCCCGCACCGCCGCTTTACAGTCCGGGGGTGTCGAGTCATCCGGCCGACTCGGTGGGGCGCCACATTTCCTAGCCACCACGATAGAAGCGTAACCGCTTGTCAGACGATTCCCCAGCGTCGCGATGAATTTGTCAGATCAGCGTTCAGGGCCGCGACGCGCCGGGCGCCCCGGCCGGTGCGGAGGGCGATGAACAGCACATCGATCGGCCGTTGCGCCGCGCTGGGTGTGATTCGATCGTCGGCACGCCAGGAGCGTCAAAACATGTTGGCGTACAACAGGTTTCGCTGACTTATGCAGTCAACGTCGATCATCCCTTCGTGAAAGGGCGATCTGGGCCGAGCCGCTTAAGAACGCAACAGCCGGTTGAGTTGGGATCGCAGGAGCTCCGCATCCCGCAGTGGTGAGGGGGTGAGGGCTATGACGACTGCGATGCGGACGTGAGTCCGCTAATTGTTTCGTATCCGGGTCCGTGAGATCACGCGGTGCCCATGCCCCGATCGGGTGTGGTGCCCTCGGTGAGATTCGAACTCACACTGGACGGGTTTTGAATCCGTTTCCTCTGCCAGTTGGGATACGAGGGCTTGCTCGGCCTATTACCTTAAGCGGCCTCCCACCATAGAGGATCGGCATGGTCACCTGTTCTCACTGCCCCCGATGTCGCTGGTCGCAGCGATCCACGAGAGAATGTTCGTCATGACAGGCCCCACGACCGACACCGACGCCGCTGTGCCGCGCCGGGTCCTGATCGCGGAAGACGAAGCGCTGATCCGTATGGACTTGGCCGAGATGCTCCGAGAGGAGGGCTACGACATCGTCGGCGAGGCCGGCGATGGCCAGGAAGCCGTCGAGCTCGCCGAGCGTCATAAACCCGATCTCGTGATCATGGATGTGAAGATGCCGCGCCGTGACGGCATCGACGCGGCGTCCGAAATCGCGAGTAAACGTCTGGCGCCGATTGTGGTGCTGACCGCGTTCAGCCAGCGCGACCTCGTCGAACGGGCGCGCGATGCCGGGGCGATGGCTTACCTGGTCAAGCCCTTCACGATCAGCGATCTGATCCCGGCCATCGAATTGGCCGTCAGCCGGTTCGGCGAGATCAGGGCGCTGGAACGCGAAGTGGAAACGCTGGGTGAGCGACTAGAAACCCGCAAGGTGGTCGAACGCGCCAAGGGCCTGCTGCAGTCCAAGCAGGGCATGACCGAGCCCGAGGCGTTCAAGTGGATTCAGCGTGCCGCCATGGACCGCCGGACCACGATGAAGCGGGTCGCCGAAGTCGTGCTGGAAACCCTCGGCGGCGAGTCGGACGATGCGGAGTAGCCGCTAGGCCCCGTCGCGTACCCTACCCGGCGCCTACGCGTCTGAGTGTGCGCTGACGGCGGCGAGTGTGCGCGTAGGGCGGCCTGAGTGCACACGCGACGGGATTAGAGCTGAGCCCTAGCGGGCCACGATCACCGACGAGCCGTGGCCGAACAGGCCCTGGTTGGCGGTGACGCCGACCTTGGCGTTCTCCACCTGGCGGCCGGTCGCCTGGCCGCGCAGCTGCCAGGTCAGCTCGCAGACCTGAGCGATCGCCTGGGCGGGAATGGCCTCGCCGAAGCACGCCAGACCGCCGGACGGATTGACCGGAACCTTGCCGCCGATCGCCGTCGCCCCGCTGCGCAGCAGCTTCTCGGCTTCACCCTTCGGGCACAGGCCCAGGTGCTCGTACCAGTCGAGTTCCAGCGCGGTGGACAGGTCGTAGACCTCGGCCAGGCTCACGTCCTCGGGGCCGATGCCCGCTTCGGCGTAGGCCGCGTCGAGGATCTGATCCTTGAACACCCGGTCCGGTGCGGCCACAACGGCGGTGGAATCCGTTGCGATGTCCGGTAATTCGGGCAGATGCTGCGGGTAGCGCGGGGTGACCGTGCTTACCGCGCGCACCGAGGGCACCCCGTCGAGCGAGCCGAGGTGCTTGCGTGCGAACTCGGCACTGGCCACGATCAGCGCCGCCGCGCCGTCGGAGGTGGCGCAGATGTCGAGCTGCCGCAGCGGGTCGGAGACCACCGGGCTGGCCAGCACGTCCTCGACCGATGACTCCTTGCGGTAGCGGGCGTTCGGGTTTTGCAGGCCGTGCTGGGAGTTCTTGACCTTCACCTGGGCGAAGTCCTCGGACGTCGCGCCGTACAGGTCCATCCGGCGGCGCGCCAGCAGCGCGAAATACACCGGATTCATCGCGCCGATCAGGTGGAACCGCTGCCAGTCGGGGTCGTTCTTGCGCTCGCCGCCGACCGGGGCGAACGCCCCCTTCGGCGTGGTGTCGGCGCCGATGACCAGCGCGACGTCGCAGAACCCGGCCAGAATATGGGCACGCGCGCTCTGCAAGGCCTGGGACCCGCTGGCGCAGGCGGCGTAGCTGGAGCTGACCGGCACGCCGTTCCAGCCGAGTTTCTGCGCGAAGGTCGACCCGGCGATGAAGCCGGGGTAGCCGTTGCGGATGGTGTCCGCCCCGGCGACCAACTGGATCTGCTGCCAGTCCAGCCCGGCTTCGGCCAGGGCGGCGCGGGCGGCGACCACGCCGTATTCGGTGAAGTCGCGGCCCCATTTGCCCCAGGGGTGCATTCCGGCGCCGAGGATGTAGAGCGGTTCGGGTGTGCTCATCGTCATTATCGCCGCTCCTCCTCATCGCTTCGCTCTGCATCGTCGCCGGCGAATGAGGCGACCTTCCAGGCGTGCACGGTGCGCTCGACGCCGTCGTCGTCGGTGAATAGCGGCATCGTCGTCAGTTCCATCTCCATGCCGACCTTCAGGTCCGCCGCCAGCGTGCCCTCGACAACCTTGCCCAGCACGATGATCCCTTCGGCGGCCAACTCCACCGCCGCGATGGCGAACGGCTCAAACGGGTCCGCCGCGGGGTACGGGGCCGGCGGGGGATACCGGTTTTCGGTGTAACTCCACAGCGTTCCTCGAGTCGACAACGCGACGGACTCTAGGGTGTCGCTGGTGCACGCCGGGTTGGGGCAGTTGTTCTGCCCCCCCGAATCAACGGGCGGGAAGACATAGGTGCCGCACTGCGGGCACTTGCTGCCGATCAGATGGGGATTTCCGGCGTCATCGGTGGCGAACCACCCGTCGATCGCGGGTTCTGTACTGGTGACCTCTGGCACTTGGCCAGACTACCCAGCTCAAACGCAAAACTGAAACGTGTTGCAGTTCTGCCGGGGCGGGTGACTCGTCACAGCAGGTGCCTAGAGTGAGAGCCGTGCCTGCGCCATCCGTTCAGAAGACTGAGGAACAGACCAAGCCGACTCTGATGTTGCTGGACGGCAATTCGCTGGCCTTTCGGGCGTTCTACGCGCTGCCCGCGGAGAACTTCAAAACCCGAGGTGGCCTGACCACCAACGCGGTCTACGGCTTCACCGCCATGCTGATCAATCTGCTGCGCGACGAGGCTCCGTCGCACATCGCCGCGGCGTTCGACGTGTCGCGACAGACGTTCCGGTTGGAGCGCTACCCGGAGTACAAGGCCAATCGGTCGGAAACCCCGGACGAGTTTCGCGGGCAGATCGACATCACCAAGGAAGTGCTGGCCGCGCTGGGCATCACGGTGCTCGCGGAGCCGGGATTCGAGGCCGACGACCTGATCGCGACGCTGGCCACGCAGGCCGAGAACGAGGGCTACCGGGTGCTGGTGGTCACCGGCGACCGGGACTCGCTGCAATTGGTCAGCGACGACGTCACGGTGCTGTACCCGCGCAAGGGCGTCAGCGAACTCACCCGCTTCACCCCGGAGGCGGTCGTCGAGAAGTACGGACTGACTCCCGCCCAGTACCCCGACTTCGCCGCGCTGCGTGGCGATCCCAGCGACAACCTGCCCGGGATTCCCGGCGTGGGGGAGAAGACCGCGTCGAAATGGATCGTCGAGTACGGGTCGCTGCAGGGTCTGGTCGACAACGTCGACTCGGTGCGCGGCAAGGTGGGCGACGCGCTGCGAGCCCACCTGGCCAACGTCATCCGCAACCGGGAGCTCACCGACCTGGTCAAGGACGTGCCGCTGGCGCAGACGCCGGACACGCTGCGGCTGCTGCCGTGGGATCGCGACCAGATTCACCGGCTCTTCGACGACCTCGAGTTCCGGGTCTTGCGGGACCGGCTATTCGACACGCTGGCGGCCGTCGAGCCCGAGGTGGACGAGGGATTCGACGTGCGTGGCGGCGCGCTGGAGGCCGGTCAGCTGGCCGTGTGGCTGGCCGAGCACAGCTCGGGTAAGCGGTTCGGCCTGGCCGTCGTCGGCACCCACCTGGCATACGACGCCGACGCCACCGCGCTGGCCATCGTGTCCTCCGACGGCGAGGGCCGCTATATCGACACCTCGGCGCTCGATCCCGACGACGAGGCGGCGCTGGCATCCTGGCTGGCCGACCCCGGCCCGCCCAAGGCGCTGCACGAAGCCAAGCTGGCGATGCACGACCTCGCCGGGCGGGGCTGGACGCTGGCCGGGGTCACCTCCGATACCGCGCTGGCCGCCTACCTGGTGCGGCCCGGGCAGCGCAGCTTCTCCCTCGACGATCTTTCGCTGCGCTACCTGCGCCGCGAGCTGCGCGCTGAAACGGCTGAGCAGCAACAGCTTTCGCTTCTCGACGATTCTGAGGGCGTTGACGATCAGGCGGTGCAGACGCTGATCCTGCGCGCCGTCGCCGTACTGGACCTGGCCGACGCGCTCGACGAGGAGCTGGCCCGCATCAATTCCACGTCGTTGTTGGGCGGCATGGAGTTGCCGGTGCAGCGAGTGCTGGCGGGGCTGGAGCACGTTGGCATCGCGGTGGACATGGCGCAATTGAGCGAACTGCAAAGCGATTTCGCGCACCAGATCCGCGACGCTGCCGAAGCGGCCTACGAGGTGATCGGCAAGCAGATCAACCTGGGCTCGCCAAAACAGTTGCAGACGGTGCTCTTCGACGAGCTGGGCATGCCGAAGACCAAGCGCACCAAGACCGGCTACACGACCGACGCGGACGCCCTGCAGTCGCTGTTCGACAAGACCGGCCATCCGTTCCTGCAGCACTTGCTCGCACACCGTGACGCCACCCGGCTCAAGGTCACCGTCGACGGGCTGCTGAATTCGGTGGCCTCCGACGGGCGTATCCACACCACGTTCAACCAGACGATCGCGGCGACGGGCCGATTGTCGTCGACCGAGCCGAATCTGCAGAACATTCCGATCCGTACCGAGGCCGGCCGGCGCATCCGCGACGCGTTCGTGGTCGGCGACGGCTATGCCGAGCTGATGACCGCCGACTACAGCCAGATCGAGATGCGGATCATGGCGCACCTGTCCCGCGACGAAGGTCTGATCGAGGCCTTCAACACAGGCGAGGATCTGCACTCTTTCGTCGCCTCACGGGCTTTCGGCGTGCCGATCGAGGAAGTCACCGCGGAGCTGCGCCGCCGGGTCAAGGCGATGTCGTACGGCCTGGCCTACGGATTGAGCGCCTACGGGTTGGCTGCCCAGTTGAAGATCTCCACCGAAGAGGCGAAAGTCCAGATGGATCAGTACTTCGCCCGATTCGGCGGGGTCCGTGACTATCTGATGAACGTGGTCGAGCAGGCCCGCAAGGACGGCTACACCTCCACGGTTTTCGGCCGTCGGCGCTACCTGCCCGAGCTGGACAGCAGCAACCGTAATGTCCGCGAGGCCGCCGAAAGGGCGGCGCTCAATGCGCCGATCCAGGGCAGCGCGGCCGACATCATCAAGGTGGCGATGATCGAGGTCGACAAGGCCATCAAAGAGGCCGGGCTGTCGTCACGCATGTTGTTGCAGGTACACGACGAATTGTTGTTCGAAATCGCCCCTGGCGAGCGCGAACAGGTCGAGGCGCTGGCGCGGGACAAGATGGGCGCCGCCTACCCGCTCGACGTCCCGCTCGAGGTTTCGGTCGGTTACGGCCGCAGCTGGGACAACGCGGCGCATTAACCGCAAATCGGCCTCGGAATTTGCCGTGTCGTAACTTTCGCTTCAGATATGCAAACGGTATGCGGAGGCCGAGTTTGGCCAGCGTGTGCCCAGTCGAGTAGCCTAATCAGGTAAATCCCAGTTTTATCCCTACGACCCAACCTGTCCGGAGCACCCCAACAACATGCCGAGTCCCGCCGTCACCTCGCCGCAAGTAGCCGTCAACGACATAGGCTCCAGCGAGGACTTTCTCGCCGCAATAGACAAAACAATCAAGTACTTCAACGATGGCGACATCGTCGAAGGCACGATCGTCAAAGTGGACCGGGACGAGGTGCTCCTCGATATCGGTTACAAGACCGAAGGGGTCATCCCCGCCCGCGAACTCTCCATCAAGCACGATGTCGACCCCAACGAGGTCGTTTCCGTCGGTGATGAGGTCGAGGCCCTTGTTCTCACCAAGGAGGACAAAGAGGGCCGTCTGATCCTGTCCAAGAAGCGTGCGCAGTACGAGCGCGCCTGGGGCACCATCGAGGCGCTCAAGGAGAAGGACGAGGCCGTCAAGGGCACCGTCATCGAGGTCGTCAAGGGCGGCCTGATCCTCGACATCGGGTTGCGGGGCTTCTTGCCCGCTTCGCTGGTCGAGATGCGCCGCGTGCGCGATCTGCAGCCGTACATCGGCAAGGAGATCGAAGCCAAGATCATCGAGCTGGACAAGAACCGCAACAACGTGGTGCTGTCGCGTCGCGCTTGGCTGGAGCAGACTCAGTCCGAGGTTCGCAGTGAGTTCCTCAACCAGCTGCAGAAGGGCACCATTCGCAAGGGTGTGGTCTCGTCCATCGTCAACTTCGGCGCGTTCGTCGATCTCGGCGGTGTCGACGGTCTGGTGCACGTTTCCGAGTTGTCCTGGAAGCACATCGATCACCCGTCCGAGGTCGTCCAGGTGGGCGACGAGGTCACCGTCGAGGTGCTCGACGTCGACATGGACCGCGAGCGGGTTTCGTTGTCGCTCAAAGCGACTCAGGAAGACCCGTGGCGCCACTTCGCCCGGACCCACGCCATCGGTCAGATCGTGCCCGGCAAGGTCACCAAGTTGGTGCCGTTCGGCGCGTTCGTGCGTGTCGAGGAGGGCATCGAGGGCCTGGTGCACATCTCCGAGCTGGCCGAGCGCCACGTCGAGGTGCCCGACCAGGTCGTGGCCGTCGGCGACGACGCGATGGTCAAGGTCATCGACATCGACCTGGAGCGCCGCCGAATCTCGCTGAGCCTCAAGCAGGCCAACGAGGACTACACCGACGAGTTCGACCCGGCGAAGTACGGCATGGCCGACAGCTACGACGAGCAGGGTAACTACATCTTCCCCGAGGGCTTCGACGCCGAGACCAACGAATGGCTCGAGGGCTTCGACACCCAGCGCAACGAATGGGAAGCCCGCTACGCCGAGGCCGAGCGCCGTCACAAGATGCACACCGCGCAGATGGAGAAGTTCGCTGCTGCCGAAGCGGCCGGGCACGGCGAAAGCGACCACTCGCCGGGCAACGGCTCTTCCTCGCCGAAGGAGGCGGGCGGCTCGCTGGCCAGCGACGCCCAGCTGGCTGCGCTGCGCGAAAAGCTCGCCGGCAACGCATAACCCACGCCTGGGATGCTGCGCGTCGGGTTGACCGGTGGCATCGGCGCCGGGAAATCGGCGCTGTCCGCCACGTTTGCGGAATGCGGTGGGATCATCGTCGACGGCGACGTCATCGCCCGGGAGGTCGTGCAGCCGGGCACCGAAGGGCTGGCGTCGCTCGTCGAGGCGTTCGGTTCGGACATCCTGCAGTCGGATGGATCGCTGGATCGTCCGGCGTTGGCGGCCAAGGCTTTTGCCGACGACGAGGCGCGCCAGAAGCTGAACGGGATCGTTCACCCACTGGTCGGGCAGCGGCGCGCGGAGATCATCGCCTCGGTGCCGCAGGACGCGGTCGTCGTCGAAGACATTCCGCTGCTGGTGGAATCCGGCATGGCGCCGCTGTTCCCGTTGGTCGTGGTGGTGTACGCCGACGTCGAACTGCGGGTGCAGCGGCTCGTCGAGCTGCGCGGCATGCCCGCGGACGATGCCCGCGCCCGGATCGCGGCACAAGCCGACGACGAGCAGCGTCGTGCCGTCGCCGACATCTGGCTGGATAACTCGGGCAGCCAAGAGGATTTGGTCAAGCGGGCCCGCGAGGTCTGGAATGACCGGATCGTGCCGTTCGCGCACAACCTGACCGAGCGACGGTTCGTCCGCGCACCGGCGCGAGTGGTGTCGGCCGATCCGACGTGGCCGGACCAGGCGCGGCGTATCGTCGCCCGGTTGGCGACCTCGTGCGGCCATAAGGCGTTGCGCGTCGACCACATTGGGTCGACCGCGGTGCCAGAATTCGACGCCAAGGACGTCATTGACGTCCAGATCACCGTCGAATCTCTGGCGGTGGCCGATGAGCTCGCCGAGACCCTGCTGTTCGCGGGCTACCCCCGCATCGTTCACATAGAGCACGACGGCATCAAAGCCGATGCCCGCAGCACGGTCAGCGACTACGACCACAACAGCGATCCGACATTGTGGGGCAAGCGAATTCATGCTTCGGCCGACCCCGGCCGCCCGACGAACGTGCACATCAGGGTAGCCGGGTGGCCCAATCAGCAGTTCGCTCTGCTGTTCGTCGACTGGCTGGCCGCCAACCCGGCGGAGCGGACGGATTATCTGGCCGCCAAACGCGTGGCCGAAGAGCGCGCCAACGGCGAGACCGCCGGCTACGTCGAGGCCAAGGAGCCGTGGTTCGACGAGGCCTACCGCCGCGCCTGGGAGTGGGCGGACTTCACCGGCTGGAAACCGTAACCTAGGTGGGCATCGGCGCACCGCATTGCAGCGCACCGTTATTGGGATCGGAACTGCCCGCCACCGGGCGGACCATTTGGTCGGCCTGGGTGAAAACGTTGTCGTCGACGTCGATCTCGCAGTGCACGTTCGCCGCATACGGGAAATGCAGCACGATCCGCAGACCGGCTTGCTGCGGATCGGGCAATACGGTGTTGGCCTCAAAGGCGTTGCCCGGCATCGACGGAAGGTTCGTCGTGTTCGTCTGGCCACCGTTGGTGATGAAGGTGGCCTGACTGCCGGTCGTCAGCGCGTCGATCCTGGCGCGGTAGGTGATGTTGTGCAGGTCCGCGTGCGCCGTCGCCGGCAGTAGCGGTGAGCCGGCCGCGAACGCGGTCACCGCGATCACCGGCATCCACCTAGGTTTACGAGGGGTCATAGCTGCTGAGATTACCTTCGGCGAGATTGGGGAACCACACGAGCTACCCGGGCCGCTAGGGCTGGCAGTGCGGGCACCACAACGACATCCGGCCGCCCACCCGGCCGTGGCGCAGGCGAGTGCCGCAGCGCGGGCAACTCGGATCCGGCTCGTCGCGCACCCCGCTCAACCATCGCGACGAGCGAGGCACCCGGCCGTGTCGCACCGAGGTGCGCAGCACCTGGGTCATCGCGCCGTGCACGCGCTTCACCTGGTCGGCCTCGAGACCGGCAATCGGGTGGGTGGGCCGCAACCTGGCCCGCCAGCAGATTTCGTCGGTGAGCAGATTGCCGAGGCCGGCGATCACCGACTGGTCCATCAGCGTCGGCTTCAACTGGCCGTGCCGCCCGGCGAGCACTCCGCGAAACTCCCGCAGGCTCATGCCCAGCGCATCAGGCCCCTGCGGGCCCAGCACGTCCGCGAGGTCGTCGTCGCCATCGGCCAGCCACACCCCACGCAGCTTGCGGAGGTCGGCGTAGCGCAGCTCGCCCTTGTCGAGCGACACGACCAGTCGCTCATACTTTTCCGGCTCGGCGTCGGTGTTGGCGTAGTAGGGGTGTCCGGTCATGCCGCTGTGGATCAGCAGCGTCGGACCGTCGGTGGGCAGGATCAGCCACTTGCCATGCCGGCGCGGGGTGCGGAAGCGGTGCCCAACCAGGCATCGGCCCAGTGCGGCGGCGGAGGTGTTGCGCAGAATGCCTGGATCGCGCACCCGGACATGCTGAATCCGGCGGCGGGGCAAGGTATTAGCCAGCTCGCGTCGAAACCCTTCGACATCAGGCAGCTCAGGCACGAAGCTTCGCTAACCGCGCGAGCGGGCCGCTCAGCGAGCGGGCGTGCCGGGACATGTCTGCCCACGGATCGCGTTGCCCCGCCAGCCGTTTGGGCAGGTCGCGGATCGTGAACCGGTCCGCCCGCAGGCCACGAGCGTCCAGTTCGTCCCACTCCAGCGGGGTTGCCACCGGAGCGCCGGCGCGGGCCCGGATCGAATACGGTGCAACAGCGGTCTGCGCGTAGGCGTTTCGCATGATATCCAGATACACTCTGTCGCCGCGCCTGCCCTTGCGGGCTTCCACGGTGCGGTGCGCATCGTCGTCCGCCACGACGACTTCGGCGACGTCGCGGGCGAATTGCCGGACGGTGTCGAAGTCGGCATCTGGGCGTATCGGCACCACGACATGCAGCCCGCGTGACCCGGTGGTCTGCAGGTAGCGGGCCAGTCCGAGGTCGTCGAGCACGTCGGCAATCGTGCGGGCGGTCGCACGCACCACCGCGAAATCGGTTCCGGACGGATCGAGGTCGAATACCAAGCGGTCGGGATTGTGCAGCCGGTCTTGTCGCGACTGCCACACATGCAGGGTGACGCAGTTCTGGTTGGCCAGCCAGCGCAGGGCCTCCGGGCGTTCGGCCAGTGGATGCACCAGTGTGCCGCCTTCCTTGGCGACTTCGACTCCGCTCATCCAGTCCGGCAGTGTCTCGGCGAAATCCTGTTGAACGAAGCCTTTTTCGCCGATTCCACGCGGGAACCGTTGTACGGTCAGCGCGCGGCCCTTCAGGTGCGGCAGCATGGTCTCGGCCACCTCGCCGTAGTAATCGGCCAACTCTTGCTTGGTGATCCCGTCTGCCGGGAACATGACGCGATCCGGGTGGGTGATCTCGACCTCAATGCGCGGCATCAGTGCGTCTCCCGTACCACATCGCCAGGGTCCTTGTCGGTCCGCAGGCCCTGGTAGCGGGGATGACGCAGCTTGCCGTCGCGCGTCCACTCGGTGAATCCGATCTGGGCGACCAGTTCCGGACGTACCCAGTGGGCGCCGTTCTCGCGCACCAGCCCCCGGGTGAACGGCGGGGCGTCCTGCTCGATGGGGGAGAGCTGCTCGTGCAGGCTGCGCAGGGTGGCCTCGTCGAAGCCGGTGCCGACCTTGCCGGCGTAGCTGAGATCGCGGCCGTCGTAGTAGCCAAGTAGCAACGCGCCCAACTCAATTCGGCTGCCCTTCGGGCTGGTGTAGCCGCCGATGACGAATTCCTGGTCGCGGACGCATTTGAATTTCAGCCAATCCTTCGACCGGCCGCTGCCGTACGTGGAGTCGGCGAGCTTGGCGATCACTCCTTCGTCACCGCGCTTGCATGCCGCGTGGTAGGCGGCGAGTCCGTCGTTGACGCGATGCGCGGTGTTGCGCAACGGATCGTCGAAGCTGATCGAGTCACGCAGCAGTCGTTTGCGCCACCTCAACGGCGCCTCGGTGGTGCACTTGCCGTCGAGGTGGAGCAAGTCAAAAAGGTAGTAGTACACCCGGATTCGCGACGCCCGGGCCACTTCGGGATCGGTGATGCCCAGGCGTCCTTGCAGCCGCGCGAAGCTGGTATGGCGTCCCTGGAACGCGACGACCTCGCCGTCTACCACGAATCGAGTGGTGTGCTGCGCGGCGAGTGCGTCGACCAGCTCAGGATATGTTCCGTTGAGTGGCTGTCGATTTCGTGACAAGAGCTGTATTCGGTCACCGTTGCGAAATGCCAAGCAACGCATGCCGTCGAACTTGCGCTCGAATATCCAGTTCGGGTCGCAAAACCGTTTGTCGGTCAGGGTGGCCAAGCTGGGAGCCCGCCAATCTGGAACCGGCTCGTCGTGCAGTGCTGTGCGCACCGCATCGGGCAGACCGGGGAGATCGGTCACGGCGACTCAGCCAGATCGTCCAGCGTGCGACCGGATAGCACCGATTCGGGTTGACTCTTAACCGGTTTGCGCCGTGCGTCGGCGCCCTCATCTCTACGCTTGATCAGCAGCCAGGTCTCGGCCTTGCCCTCACGAATCCTGGTGAGGGCAAACCCGCCGTGCAGCTTCTCGCCTTGCAGACGAAATGAAAGATGCCCGCGGTCCAGGCATTCGGCCATGTCGTACTCGGTCGCGTTGGCGTACCTGCCGCGGTCCCAGACGATCACCGGGCCGGCGCCGTACTGGTCTTCGGGGATCACCCCTTCGAAATCCGCATAGTCCAAGGGGTGGTCTTCGGTCCGACGGGCCATTCGCCGGTCTTTGGGGTTGGTCGACGGTCCTTTGGGTATCGCCCACGAGACGAGCACGCCGTCGATCTCCAGGCGGAAGTCGTAGTGGTCGCTGCGGGCCGCGTGATGCTGGATGACAAACCGGGGCCCGCTCTCGCTGGCGCGGCGCCTCAGGCGCAGTCTTCCGCGCGGTTCGGGGCTGTTCCCGGATCGAAAGCCGGACCGGCGTTTGCGCCGGTACTCACTCAAGGGCATACCGCAGAGTTACCCCGACGCTCGCTGCGAAAACTGATTGCCGCTCACGGTGGCGAGCGTCGACTCGTTGTCACGAAATTCGCGAAAAAACCGCATCACGTCGACGTTCGGCGGGCGGGGGCCGGCCCGGCCTGGGCTTACCGGCCTCGCCAGCTGAGTTCGATGCCGTCGCGGGCCAGCCAGCGCTGCAGGTCATACCCATTGCGGGCCAGTCCTTCGACGGTCTGCACGGCCCGATGCACCGCCCGCTCGGCGACTTCGGCCGCCAGCAGGCCTTGGCGCACCGCATCCAGCAGTTCGTCGACGTCGGCCAGCTCCGCACCCGCGCCGGTGCGTACCTCGATATCGAGGTAGTGGTCCTCGGAGCTCCACACCTCCGGACCGCGGGTGTATTCGCCCACATCGAGGTAGTAGTCATGGTCACGTTCATGGCCCGGATTGAAGTGGAACACCGTGGCGCGCAATCCCAGCGACGGAAGCAGCCAGGATTCCAGGTAGTGGAACTGGACCCGGCCCGGCGTCGGCCGGGCGACGTAGAGCCCCCACGGGCGCACCGCGTATTCGTCGACCGCCCGCACGATGCCTTTGGGATCGGTGTTGGTGCGGGCGAGCAGGTCGAATGTCTCGTGCTTCGGTGGGTGGATGGCGTCACCCTACCGGGATCTCGACGGTCAGCGGCGCAGCCGGATCTTCCACCGGACAAAGCCGAGATAGAGCAGCGACAGCCCGGCCAGCATGCCCATGTCGGTCAGCCAGGTCTTGGAGGTGTGCTGCCAGAACCGGTCCTGCGAGAGCAATGAATCCGGTACCAGGTGCCGCACATCGACCGTCGAGGCCGCCGCGGCGTAACCCCAGCGCGCCGGCATCACAAACGACAGCTGATCGAGACCGAGCCGGCCGGTCACCGGGACCATGCCGCCGCACAACACCAGCTGCGCCATCACCGCCACCACGAACAGCGGCATGATCTGCTCGCTGGAGCGGACCAGCGACGAAATGGCCAGGCCGAGAATTGCCGACGCGACACACGTCGCCGCGACGGTGGCGAACAGCTCGACGGTGGCTGCGACCGTGCCGTGGCCCAGCAGCACGCCCCCTCGTGTCGGTGCGCTCTTGCCGATCACCACGATCGTCGTGATGATCGCCGACTGCACGATCGCGAACCCACAGAAGACCCCCGTCTTGGCGAGCAGGTAGGCGGTCGTGGACAGCCCGACCGCTTGTTCACGCTGGAAGATGGCGCGTTCACCGACCAGGTCGCGGATCGTCAGCGCGGTACCCATGAACGCCGCGGCGGGCATCAGCAGGGCCAGTATCTGGGCGGATTCGTCGGGTGTGCCCGCGTTCGGGCCGGGCAGATGGAACCCGTTCGCGCCCGGGACCGTCAGTGACAGCGACCCCAGAATGAACGGCAACAGCGCCAGGAAGATGAAGTAGGCGCGGTCGGCGACGACCAGGCGGATTTGCCGCCGGGCGATCGTCGAGATCTGGCGCCGCACGCTGGTGTGCACCGGCTTACCCAGTTCGCCGGGCTCATCGGCCTTGGCCGCCAATGGTTTCTGGGGACGCCGCTGCGCCTCGTCGCGTTCCAGGAAGCGCCGGTTGGCTTCCTCGGGATCGGCGCCGACCTTGGTGAAGATCTTGGCCCAGTTGCTGGTGCCCATGGCCGTACCGATGTGGTCCGGCGGGCCGCAGTAGGCCGTCTTGCCGCCTGGCGCCACCAACAGCAACTGGTCGCACAGATCGAGGTACGACAGCATGTGCGTCACCACGATCACCACGCGCCCGGCGTCGGCCAGTTGGCGCAGCATCATCATGACCTGGTGGTCGAGGGCGGGGTCGAGGCCCGACGTCGGCTCGTCGAGGATCAGTAGCGACGGCCCGGTCAGCAGTTCCAGCGCCACCGAGGCACGTTTGCGCTGTCCGCCGGACAGCTTGTCGACGCGGGTGTCGGCGTGCTTGGTCAGGTCGAGTTCCTCGAGCACCTGGGTGACGACCTTGGCGCGGTCGGATTTGCTGGTGTCGGGCGGCAGCCGCAGTTCGGCCGCGTAGCCCAGCGCCTGGTTCACGGTCAGTTGGCGGTGCACGACGTCGTCTTGCGGCACCATGCCGATCCTGCTGCGCAACGACGCGTACTCGGAGTGAATGTTGTGGCCCTCGAAGGTAACCGAGCCGGAGCTGGGGGTGGTGTATCCGGCGATCAGCCGGGCCAGGGTGCTCTTCCCGGCGCCGGATCCGCCGATGACGGCGGTCAGCGTGCCGGGGCGTGCGGTCAGCGAGATGTTGTCCAGCAGCTGTTTGCCGTTGTCGACGACGTACTTGACGTCGCGCACCTCCAGGCCGCCGGCGCGCGTGGCGGCCTCGCTGAGCTTGGTCAGGGTGCCGTCACGGAAGATTAGATCGACGTTGCCGATGGTGACCACGTCGTCGTCACTCAAGATCGCCGACCCGACCCGGGTGCCGTTCACGAACGTTCCGTTGATGCTGGTGTCCCGGATCTCCATGCCCAGTGACGTGGGAATCAACGTCGCGTGCTGGCGCGAGGCCAGGACGTCGGAGACGACGATGTCGTTCTCGGGGGCGCGCCCGATCGTCTTGGCGCCGGCGGTGCCCGCGGCCGAGGACGAGCGCGGTGAGAGCAACTTCACAAAGCGTGTGGCGAGGTTCGACACGTCGGCGGTCTTGGCGTCGATCACGGTGGACTCGGTAGGCGGCGTCGGGTCCACCTGGGCCGGCGGAGCGCTGTCGGGCGGCGAGCCGGCCAGCGATCCGGTGTTGACGACGGTCAGTTCCTCGGGCGGGGCCGCTCGTGGTGGTAGTGGTGGCGACGGCGGTGGCATTCGCGGCGGCGCCTTGCGCGGCCGAGTGCCGGGATGCCTTGGTGGACCGGGCATTTGGGGCTGTCTGGGCGGCACGCGGGGTGCCGGATTGGAGCCGCTACGCGGCTGGCTTCCGCTCTGCCGCGGCGGTGGCGGGAGCGGCTGCGAGGTGGTGGTCGGTGGGTCCGGAATCGCCGACCAGGCGATCGTGGGTGGTCCGTTCGGTGCCGACCTGGTCTGGGGCGGCCCCGTGATCTGGCCCTGTTGCGGTCCGATGGCGAACGTCAGCCGAGGTCCCTGGGGATTCCCGACGTTAATGCTCTGGCCGTCGTGGATATCGACGACCGGCATCCGGTAGCCGTTGACGTAGGTCCCGTTCAGGGAACCGTTGTCGATGGCGAGCCAGCGGCCCTGGTCGAAGCGCAGGATCAGGTGCTCGCGGGATATCCGCGGGTCGGGGATGCGCAGGTCCGCATGCTGGTCACGTCCGACGATCACCTCGTGACCTGCGGCGAAGGTGCGTTGAGACCCGTCGTGCCGAATTGTCAGGACAGGTGGGGCGGGTCGACTCACTACTCAAGTATCGGTGCGCCGAGTTGCTGCTCCCCATCGGACTCGCCTGTGACTTAGCTTTGTTTCGATTCGGCGGCTTCATAGGCAGTTCATAGCGTGCAGCCGCCTGTCGCCCATCCGCGTCCGGCATGATTCGAACCGGAGGGCTCAGAGGGGGATCTGCCGGACTGCCGAACAGTGAGGTTTTGGCGTGCCCGGGGGAATGTCGAGACATGAAGGGGCAATCACACATGGACGAGCTGAAGCGCCCAACCCGGCGCCTCGGCAGTGGCCGACGGCTGCTGACTAACCCGCGACTGGCCCGTGAGGCGCTGCGCGCGGGGTTTCATTCAGCAACCGTCGCACACCTGTTTCGTCGCGTTCCCCCGGTCAACTCGGCTGAAAGCCCAGAACTCCCGCCCGCCCCGGTGGACGAGCCGCGCAGCGAGGGCAGCGGATCGCGCCTGGCGATGGCCAATGGCGCTTCCTTCGCGGGCTACACCATCCTGCGGCCCCTGGGCAGCGGCGGGATGGCCGAGGTCTACCTGGCTTTGCATCCGCGGCTGCCGCGCCGCGACGTGATCAAGGTTCTCGCCGAGGCCGTCACCGCGGACAGCGAGTTCCGCGAAAGGTTCAACCGCGAGGCCGATCTCGCGGCGACGCTGTGGCACCCGCACATCGTCGGGGTGCACGATCGCGGTGAATTCGACGGTCAGCTGTGGATCTCGATGGACTACGTCGAGGGCACCGATGCGTCCCGGCTGGTGAAAGAGCGCTATCAGGACGGGATGCCGATCCACGAGGTGTGCGCGATTCTTGAAGCCGTCGCGGGCGCACTCGATTATGCGCACGATCGCGGCTTGCTGCATCGCGACGTCAAGCCCGCCAACATTCTGCTCACCCATCCTGGGGATGACGATCAGCGAATCCTGTTGGCGGACTTCGGTGTAGCGCGGCACCTGGGGAATATCAGCGGGATCACCGAGACCAATGTCGCCGTCGGAACGGTTGCGTACGCGGCGCCCGAGCAGTTGACCGGTGCCAACATCGACGGCCGGGCGGACCAATATGCGTTGGCCGCCACGGCATTTCATCTGCTCACCGGTGCTCCGCCATTCCAGCATTCCAACCCGATCGCGGTGATCAGCCAGCACCTCCACGAGGATGCGCCCCGGCTCAGCGACTACCGCCCGGACTTGGCGCATCTCGACGACGTGTTCTTCAAGGCGCTCGGGAAGCAACCCGCGGATCGGTTCGAGCGGTGCCGCGCATTCGCCGCCGCCGTCGCTGCGCAGGCCGACGGTGCTGGGGAGACCGGTGGCGCCGCGATCGCTGCCGACGGGGGCCGCGGAGCGCGTGGCCTCGTCGCGGCGGCCTACCACCGGTTCTCCTCGAGAGCCCGGTGGTCGGCGGCGTTGGTGTGCGCAGTCCTGATCGCTGTGGCGGCGACCTGGTCGACGCTGTACTCGTTTCAGCCGGAAAGTCCGCAACCTAACCCGGCGTTGGCCTCGCGACCGTCCGTGCCGGCCGCGAGCGCCGCACCGAAGCCCGGGGGACCGGTCCTCAACGGCACCTACCAGTTGACGTACGACCGGTCCAAGAAGACCACCAACGGCGTCGCGATCCGTCACGACGGCGCCGACACGAGCTGGTGGGCGTTCCGTTCCGCCTGCACCACCAACGGATGCGCGGCCACCGGCACCATGCTGGACGACACCAACCACCAAGCGGCCAGCACCGCCGACGGCGGCGAAACCGACACGCTGCGTTTCGTCGGCGGATATTGGCAGGGCGCGCCGCAGCAAGAGCGGGTCGGCTGCCGCCAGCCGAATGGCCAAGTCAGGGCGACTCAGCAGGAGACCGTCGCCTGGTCGCTGGCTCCGCAGCCGGACGGCACGCTGCGAGGCACCGAAACCGAAACGGCGTTGAGCAACGAGTGCGGCGCCCAAGGAGCCGTGGTGCGGGTCCCCGTGGTCGCGACCCGGGTCGGTGACGCGCCCGCGGGGGTGACGTTGGCCGATCCCAGCCAGGTGATCAATACCTCGACCACGCCGGCGCACCCGGTGCCGGCCGTCCTCGGTGGCTTGTGCACCGACGTCGACAAACTCGCCTACGACCCGACCAGCAACCAGCAGGTCGTGTGCGAAGGCAACACCTGGGACAAGGCGCCCATTGCGACGGGAGTGCATGCCGCGGGAAGCTCGTGCGATCTGCCCGACGTGCCGGTGTTCGCGATGTCCACCTCGAACGACGGCTACCTGCTGCAATGCGATCCGGTCACGCGGGTGTGGACCCGGCACTGAGGCGGCTTGTCCGTGCGCGCATCGATGGGCGACTGTGAAAGTCGACATCACCGGCGGTATCGCGTCAGCGGCTCGAGTGGTTGTTCCCACGAGGTACTCGTGTGACGAATGTGGCTGCGGCCGTCGGCATCGGGACACTTGTCGGTGCGCGCCTCTACCCTGGGGACATGGCTTTCGCCACTGAACATCCGGTCCTCGCGCATTCGGAGTACCGCGCGGTTGATGAGGTCGTGCGCGCCGGCGGCCGGTTCGAGGTGGTCAGTCCGCATGATCCCGCAGGAGACCAGCCGGCGGCCATCGAGGAGCTGGAGCGGCGCATCCAAGCGGGGGAGCGCGACGTCGTGCTGCTCGGCGCCACCGGTACCGGGAAGTCGGCGACCACCGCCTGGCTGATCGAACGGCTGCAACGGCCCACCCTGGTGATGGCGCCCAACAAGACGCTGGCCGCCCAGCTGGCCAATGAACTGCGAGAGATGTTGCCGCACAACGCAGTCGAGTACTTCGTTTCGTACTACGACTACTACCAGCCGGAGGCATACATCGCTCAGACCGACACCTACATCGAAAAGGACAGCTCGATCAACGACGATGTGGAGCGGTTGCGGCACTCCGCGACGTCGTCGCTGCTGTCCCGTCGCGACGTGGTGGTGGTGGCTTCGGTGTCGTGCATCTACGGCCTGGGCACGCCACAGTCCTACCTGGACCGTTCGGTCGAGCTGCGGGTGGGCAGCGAGGTGCCGCGGGACGGGTTGCTGCGGTTGCTGGTCGACGTGCAGTACACCCGCAACGACCTGTCTTTCACCCGCGGCTCGTTCCGGGTGCGCGGCGACACCGTGGAAATCATTCCGTCGTATGAAGAGCTCGCGGTGCGTATCGAGTTCTTCGGCGACGAGGTCGAGGCGCTGTATTACCTGCACCCGCTGACCGGCGACGTGGTCCGTCAGGTCGACTCGCTGCGGATCTTTCCGGCGACCCACTATGTAGCCGGTCCCGAGCGGATGGCGCAGGCGATTTCGACCATCGAGGAAGAGCTCGCCGAGCGGCTCGCCGAATTCGAGGGCCAGGGCAAGTTGCTGGAGGCCCAGCGGCTGCGGATGCGCACCAACTACGACGTCGAGATGATGCGGCAGGTCGGGTTCTGCTCGGGCATCGAGAACTACTCGCGTCACATCGACGGTCGCGGGGCGGGGACGCCGCCGGCAACGTTGCTGGATTACTTCCCGGAGGATTTCCTGCTGGTCATCGACGAGTCGCATGTCACCGTGCCGCAGATCGGCGGCATGTACGAGGGCGACATGTCCCGGAAGCGCAACCTGGTCGAGTACGGCTTCCGGTTGCCGTCGGCATGCGACAACCGCCCGCTGACCTGGGAGGAGTTCGCCGACCGCATCGGGCAGACGGTGTACCTGTCGGCGACCCCGGGCCCCTACGAGCTGAGCCAGGCCGCCGGTGAATTCGTCGAGCAGGTGATCCGGCCCACCGGTCTGGTCGACCCGAAGGTCGTGGTGAAGCCGACCAAGGGGCAGATCGACGACCTGATCGGGGAGATCCGCAAACGCGCGGAGGCCGACGAGCGGGTGCTGGTCACAACTCTGACCAAGAAGATGGCCGAGGACCTCACCGACTACCTGCTGGAGATGGGCATCCGGGTGCGCTACCTGCACTCCGAGGTGGACACGCTGCGCCGGGTCGAACTGCTGCGCCAGCTGCGGCTCGGCGACTACGACGTGCTGGTCGGCATCAACCTGCTGCGGGAGGGTTTGGACCTGCCCGAGGTGTCGCTGGTGTCGATCCTCGACGCCGACAAGGAAGGCTTCCTGCGGTCGGCGCGCAGCCTGATCCAGACGATCGGTCGTGCCGCGCGCAACGTCTCGGGTGAAGTGCACATGTACGCCGACAAGATGACCGACTCGATGACGGAGGCCATCGACGAGACCGAACGGCGACGCGCCAAACAGATCGCCTACAACGAGGCCAACGGCATCGACCCGCAGCCGCTGCGCAAGAAGATCGCCGACATCCTCGATCAGGTCTATCGCGAGGCAGACGACTCCGAGAACGTTCAGATCGGCGGATCGGGCCGCAACGCCTCGCGCGGTCGGCGGGCACAAGGGGAGCCCGGTCGCGCCGTCAGCGCCGGCATCATCGAGGGTCGCGACACCGCCAGCATGCCGCGCGCCGAACTTGCCGACCTGATCAAAGATCTCACCGCGCAGATGATGGCCGCCGCCCGTGACTTGCAATTCGAGCTGGCCGCACGGTTCCGCGACGAGATCGCCGACCTCAAAAAGGAATTACGCGGAATGGACGCTGCCGGTCTGAAGTGACCACGGCACCTCATACGGTGTAGGGGTGACCAACACGGCGAGCGACACCGGCAGTTGGCGCGAACTGCTGGGCAGCTACCTGGGAACGTCAACCGTCTTGGCCGGCGGAGTTTTCCTGTACGCCACCAACGAGTTTCTGACCACCAGCCTGCTCCCGAGCACCGTCGCCGAGATCGGGGGCGGCCGCTTGTATGCGTGGGTGATCACCCTGTATCTGGTCGGATCGGTGGTTGCGGCGGCCACCGTGAACACCCTGCGACTGCGCTTGGGTGCGCGCTCCTCGTTCCTCTGGGGCCTGGCCGTTTTCGGCATCGCGAGCATCGTGTGCGCACTGGCCCCGAACATAGCGGTACTGATAGCCGGACGTGCCCTGCAAGGCGTGGCCGGCGGACTGTTGGCCGGGTTGGGCTATGCGCTCATCAATACGGCACTACCGCGTTCGCTGTGGACCCGCGGTTCGGCGCTGGTGTCGGCGATGTGGGGCGTCGCGACCTTGATCGGGCCCGCGATCGGCGGCCTTTTCGCGCAGTTCGGGTTGTGGCGGTGGGCGTTTGGTGCGATGACCATTCTCGCCGCACTGATGGCGGTGTTGGTGCCAATGGCACTCAGCGACGGCGATGCCGGCCCCGGCGGTGCGGCTCCGATCAATAAGGTGCCGGTGCGTTCGCTTCTGTTGATGGGCGCCGCCGCCCTGGCGGTCAGCGTTGCGGAGTTGCCGCACAACGTTTTCGCAACCGTGGGGCTCCTGGTGGCCGCCGCATTGTTGGTCTGCGCGTTTGTGTTCGTCGACTGGCGGATGCACGCGGCGGTGTTGCCGCCCAGCGTATTTAGTCACGGACCGTTGAAATGGATTTACCTGACCATGGCGGTGCAGATGGCTGCCGTGATGGTCGACACCTACGTGCCGTTGTTCGGCCAGCGGTTGGCGCATCTGACACCAGTCACGGCGGGATTCTTGGGTGCCGCATTGGCGCTGGGCTGGACGATCGCCGAAGTTTCCAGCGCATCGCTGAGTGACCCTCGTGTCATCGGCAGGGTGATCGCGGCGGCACCGTTGGTGATGGCGTCGGGTCTGGTCCTGGCCGCGGCAACCCAGCGCGCCGACGCGTCGACCGGCGCCGTCCTGGTCTGGGCGGTGGGGTTCCTGATCGCCGGAATCGGGATCGGGATGACCTGGCCGCATCTATCGATGCGCGCCATGGACACCGTCGACGACCCGGCCGAGGGCGGCGCGGCGGCCGCGGCGATCAACACCGTCCAATTGATCTCCGCGGCTTTCGGGGCGGGCCTGGCGGGCGTGGTGGTCAACAACGTTCAGGGTGGGGACGTGGCGGCGGCTCGCTGGTTGTACGCCGTCATTGCGGTGCTGGCAGCGACAGCTGTCGTCGCGTCCACCAGGGCCAGCCGGCGCGATCGTCGCGCACCGCGCTGACGCTGCGAAGCGCTCACGAAACGCGGGACCGCCCCATACGGTGTACGAGTGACCGACACGTCGACCGAGACCGGCAGTTGGCGTGAGCTGCTCGGCCAGCACCTCGGGATGTCCGCCGTCCTCGCCGGCGGCGTTCTGCTCTACTCCACCAACGAATTTCTCACCGTCAGCATGCTGCCGACCATCATCGCCGACATCGGCGGAAGTCGGCTGTTTTCCTGGGCGACGACGCTGTATCTGGCGGGTTCGGTAGTCGCGGCCGCCGTAGTCCACCCGATGCTGCAGCGCATCGGGGCCCGGTGTTCGTATCTGATCGGGCTCACGGTGTTCGTGCTCGCCAGTCTGGTGAGTTTTATGGCACCCAATATGCAGGTTTTGGTCGCCGGACGCGGATTGCGCGGAGTGGCCGGCGGACTGCTGGCCGGCCTCGGCTATGCGCTGATCAACTCCGCTTTGCCGCGTTCGCTGTGGACCCGCGGCTCGGCACTGGTGTCGGCGATGTGGGGAGTGTCAACGGTGATCGGGCCGGTGACGGGCGGGATTTTCGCGCAGCTCGGCCTCTGGCGCTGGGCGTATATCGCAATCGCTATCTGGGCCGGGCTGATGGCGGTTTTGGTGCTGGCCGTGCTCAAGCCCGACCGGGTCGACTCGTTCGGCGAGAAACCGTTGACGCCCATCCGCAAGGTGCCGATCTGGTCGCTGCTGCTGATGGGTTCGGCCGCACTGGTCGTGAGCGTCGCGTCGGTGCCGCAGCACCGGGCGGAGAACCTGGGTCTGCTGTTCGCCGGCGTGTTGCTGGTGGTTGCCTTCGTCGTCGTCGACGGGCGAGTGTCGGTAGCGGTGTTGCCGCGCAACGTATTTGGCCCAGGGCCGTTGAAATGGATCTACCTGACCATGTCGGTGCAGATGGTCGCCGCGATGGCCAATATCTATGTGCCGTTGTTCGGTCAGAGGCTCGCGGACCTGAGCCCGGTGGAGGCCGGATTTCTTGGCGCAGCGCTGGCCACCGGGTGGACCCTCAGCGAGGTCGTCAGTGCTTCGCTGACCAATCGGCGGGTGATCGCGCGCATCATCGTCGTCGCTCCGTTGGTGATGGCGACGGGCTTGGCGCTGGCCGCCGTCACCCAGCGCGCGTATGCCCCGCTCGGGTTTGTCGCGCTGTGGGCTCTGGCACTACTGATCACCGGGGTCGGCATCGGGGTCGCCTGGCCGCACCTTGCCGTGCGTGCGATGGATTGCGGCGACGACCCGGTGCAAAGCAGTGCGGCGGCCGCCGCGATCAACACCGTCCAACTGGTCTCTGCGGCTTTCGGGGCCGGGCTGGCGGGGGTGGTGGTCAACCTGGCCGAGGCCGATGATGCGACGGCGGCTCGCTGGTTGTATCTCGTTTTCGCGGCGTTGGCGGCGACTGGTGTCGTGGCGTCGTATCGGGCGATACGGCTTCAGTCGGGCTCATCCTCGTCGTGAAGCACCGCGATAACCCCATCGACGTTGGCGAACACGTGCCGTGCGTCGGTGATTTTGGCGCCCGACAACGTCATCGTCACCGCGACATGACCTTCGTCGACGTCGTGCGGGGCCCCGTCGAGTTCGAAGAGATGCCAGTTTTTGTGCCCGCAGATCCGAAGTACCTGCCGCAGCACGCCCTGTCCGTCTTCATAGATGAGATGTAGCCGCGTGGTCCCGCGCAGCCTTGCGGTGAGTTGACGCTCCACCGCGTGGAAGGCCAGCGCGCTGACAAAATGCAAGGCCACGACGGCGGTGGCGAGCAACAGCAGGCCGGCACCGGCTGCCATACCGATCGCGGCCGATTCCCAAACCGCCGCCGCCGTGGTCAGCCCGTGCACCGCACCACGGCGGGTGATGATGATGCCCGCGCCCAAAAAACCTATCCCCGAGACGATTTGGGCCGCAACGCGGGACGGATCCAGCACAACGGTGCCGCTGGCCACGGCATCGGCGAACCCGTACTTGCTGATCATCAGGACCAAGGCCGACGATGTCCCGACGATGGTTTGGGTTCGCAGTCCCGCGCTCTTGCCCTGCACGGTGCGTTCCAGGCCGATCAGTGTCGTCAAGCCGAATGCCGCGAAAAGCTCGACAAGGTGACGGCCGTTCTGGGCAACGCCACCGAACAGCGGGTCTGCCAGCAAGGTCTGCATGTCGCCAAGCTAGCCCAGGTGCACCCGGGCATGCCCACCCGTCAGCGCGTCGATTTGACAACCTGCGAGTAGTGGAACTGCCACCGCTCGACGATGTGAAAGCCGAGGTAGCTCGGGAATCGATACGCGGGGGCGCGGCCGAATATGCCCGGTGACAACGCTTGTCCGACTTGGTGATCGGGGAACGACTTGTCGTAGTTGGTGATGGTCCACAACGTGGTGCATTTGTTGATCTTGGCCGTCGTCAGCCACACCGCCACGTGACCGTCCCACAGCGAACCGACCTTCGGGCCGTAGACACCGCGCTCCACGTCAATCAGCGATCGATACGCCGCCGGTCGGGTCGCCAGCAGGGCACGGATCGGACCCGGCCGCCACGGCACCGTGTTATCCGCCAGCAGGCAATCCCCTGGAGCGGCGTGCGAGCTGATCACATCGGCCACCTGGCTGTAGTCCCAGCCTTCCTTGGCGTACGGCCAGCGCTGGACGAACAGGTAATCCGGCACCGCCGCGACCACGAACAGCAGCACGACACCGACAATGGGCCACCGCCGGCGCGCCACGGTGATGATGCAGATTGCCAGCAGAACGGCCATCGCGGGGGTGGTCAGGATCAGGTAGCGCGGAAAATACATCGGCTCGCCGATCGCCGAATAGACCACGACGGCGGCGGTGGGCAGCACGATCCACCCGACGCAGATGATCACCAGGCGGCGCATCTCGCCGGCCGGGGCGGGCGCGCCGAGCAGTCGGGCGACGATCGCGGCCACCATGACGACGGCGCTGAGCACCGCGAACGGAACGCTGTGGTCGAAGTACTGCCGCTGCGTGATGTCGAAGGCGTAGTGCCAGCTGACCGGGAAAAGCCAGTCGACCTGAAATGCCTGACCATGCGCGAACACGATGAACGGCGTCATGGCGCCCAACGCGACGGCCGTGCTGGCCGCCCACCAGATGGCCGGGGACCTCAGGGCGCCCTTGGGCGCCAGCAACGGCAGCATCGCCGCGTAGACGAGGACCAGCAGGATCAGGTTGAGGCTCAGCAGAATCGACACCATCAGCGAGACGGCGTAGCCCACCCACAGCCGCGGCCGATTGCGCCGCACCGCGGTGACCAGCAGAACGGTCAGCCAGATCGCCGCGGCCACCGACAAGGCATACGAGCGAGCTTCGATCCCCGCCCACGTGGTGCGCGGCAGGATCGCGAAGACGACGCCCGCGCATACCGCGGTGCCGCGTCCCGGGGTGAATTTCCTGGTGAACACGACGACACCGGCGGCAGCGGCACCGATCGCGAGGGCGCTTGGAACCCGCGACCAGAATTCGGTCGGCGGAAAGACAGTGAACCATCCGTGCATCACCAGGTAGTACAGGCCGTGCACGGCGTCGATGTGGCCCAGCAGTCGCCATAATTCGGGCAAAGTCCGGCTCGCCGCGGCCGAGATCGTGGCTCCCTCGTCGAACCACAGCGAAGGCCGACTGGCCCAGGCGCCGCTGATGACGGCGGCCAGAACGGCCACCGCCAACGGGTCGAGCAATCGGCCACGCGTGGGCGCCGGCCCGGATTGGGCAACGACATCCGAAGAGCGCTGCTCGAGGGCGGACGTAGCCATGGTGCTTGTCACTGTAAGGCGCACCGGATCGACCTGGTCACCAGCAGTGGGCCCCGCTGGGCGCAGCGCCGCCGAGCGCGGCTCGACGTCCTGGTTCGCTGCGCCCGTCGCTCCCGGAAAACGCCGCGATGCAAGGCCTTCCGGTCTGGGTGGGGGCAGTTCATGGCCTCATTATCGGGAATAGGGGCCGTTGCTGCAGCGTGGCGCGGTAAATGGAGGCTTGCGCCACGCGGCAACTGTGTGGTTAATCTGACCCATCTGGATCGGACAACGCGCTACTGTCTTGGGGTTGGCCTGGCAAACGACACTGGAGGGTTAATGTCCGCTTATCGGACCGTGGTGGTCGGCACTGATGGTTCAGATTCATCGTTGCGTGCTGTCGAACGGGCGGCCACCATCGCCGGGCCGGACGCGAAGCTGATCGTCGCATCGGCGTACCTACCCCAGCAACAGGACGGCCGGGCCGCCGACGTCCTGAAGGATGAAAGCTACAAGGTGTCGGGCACCGCCCCGATTTACGCGATCTTGCAGGACGCAAAAGAGCGGGCGCACAAGGCCGGTGCGAAGAACGTCGAGGAGCGACCCATCGTCGGCGCACCCGTCGACGCCCTGGTCAGCCTCGCCGAAGATGTCAAAGCCGACCTGCTGGTCGTCGGCAATGTCGGGCTGAGCACCATCGCGGGCCGCTTGTTGGGCTCGGTGCCGGCCAACGTGTCACGCCGGGCCAAGGTCGACGTGCTGATCGTGCACACCACGTCCTGACGGCAGGACTTTTCGCACGTCCGCGGCTTCCCGGCCCCTAGCGCCCAGAGCACCGACGCCGGTGGCTACCAGCCTCGCTGGCGCCATTCGCTCAGATGAGGGCGTTCGGCACCCAACACTGTGTCGTCGCCGTGGCCGGGATAGATCACGGTGGAATCCGAGTACACCTCGAACACCCGGCTGGTGACGTCGTCGAGCAGCTGGGTGAAGTCGCCCTTCCGCCACGTCTTGCCCACCCCACCGGGGAAGAGGCAGTCGCCGGTGAACAACTGTGTGACGCCGCCCGTCGCCGGCCCGTCGAGGGCCAGCGCGATCGATCCGGGGGTGTGCCCGCGCAGGTGAATGACGTCGAACGTCAGCTCGCCGATTTGCACGGTGTCACCGTTGGCCAGCAAGCGATCAGGTTTGACGGGCAGCGGTTCGGCGTCGATCTCGTGGCAGGCGGTCGGCGCACCCGTGGCGGCGGCCACGGCCTCCAGCGCTTGCCAATGATCGAAGTGCTGATGGCTGGTCACGATCAGGGACAGCGTCGGGGCGTTCCGTTTGACGAGGTCGATCAGGACGTCGGCGTCGTTGGCGGCGTCGATCAGCAGTGTTTCCCCGGTCGAGGAACATGTCACCAGGTAGGCGTTGTTATCCATGGGACCCACCGACGCCTTGATGATCGTGACCCCGGGCAGGTTGCGACGGGCCGCGGTACCAGGGTCGACGTGTCCGGTGTAGTTGTCGTCCACGGCCGTCATGTGCGCCACTCCTCGATCCCGGCTGCGCCGCCATGGGCGTCGTCGGCGCAAGTCATACCGCTCACGCTACAAGGTCGCTGGCCTGGGATGGGCGTCTTGTCGGTGGGGGCACCTAGCATGGAATGCGCCGTGCGCAGTAGCCGTCGTTCGGCCAGCAAAAGTTTCGGAAAGGGGCAGCCTTGGCTGACCGCCTGATCGTCAAGGGCGCTCGCGAGCACAACCTGCGCGGCGTCGACCTCGACCTGCCGCGCGACTCGTTGATCGTCTTCACCGGGCTGTCCGGATCGGGCAAGTCGTCCCTGGCCTTCGACACGATCTTCGCCGAGGGTCAGCGCCGCTACGTCGAATCGCTGTCGGCCTATGCGCGCCAATTCCTGGGGCAGATGGACAAGCCGGACGTCGACTTCATCGAGGGTCTGTCGCCGGCGGTGTCCATCGACCAGAAATCGACGAACCGCAACCCCAGATCGACTGTCGGCACGATCACGGAGGTGTACGACTACCTGCGGTTGCTGTATGCGCGGGCGGGCACCCCGCACTGCCCGACCTGTGGCGAGCGGATCGCCCGTCAGACCCCGCAACAAATCGTCGATCAGGTGCTGGCGATGGCGGAGGGCACCCGATTCCTGGTGCTCGCTCCCGTGGTCCGTACCCGCAAGGGCGAGTTCGCCGACCTGTTCGACAAGCTCAACGCGCAGGGCTACAGCCGGGTGCGGGTCGACGGCGTGGTGCACCCGCTGACCGATCCGCCGAAGCTGAAAAAGCAAGAGAAGCACGACATCGAGGTGGTGGTGGATCGTCTCACCGTCAAGGTCGCGGCCAAGCAGCGGCTCACCGACTCGGTGGAGACCGCGCTGAACCTGGCCGACGGCATCGTGGTGCTGGAATTTCCCGACGGCGGGGACGAAGAGCACGACTCACCGCGCGAGCAGCGGTTCTCCGAGAAGCTGGCCTGCCCCAACGGGCATCCGCTGGCCGTCGACGATCTGGAACCGCGATCGTTCTCCTTCAACTCGCCCTACGGCGCCTGCCCGGAATGTGTGGGCTTGGGAATCCGCAAAGAGGTCGACCCGGATCTGGTGGTGCCGGACCCGGAGCGCACCCTGGCCGAGGGCGCGGTGGCGCCGTGGTCGTCGGGTCACACCGCGGAGTACTTCACCCGGATGATGGCCGGGCTCGGCGAGGAGCTGGGATTCGACGTCGACACGCCGTGGCGCAAACTTCCGGCCAAGGCCCGCAAGGCGATTCTCGAGGGTTCGGATCACCAGGTGCATGTGCGGTACCGCAACCGGTACGGCCGAACCCGTTCGTACTACGCCGATTTCGAAGGCGTGCTGGCGTTCCTGCAGCGCAAGATGGAGCAGACCGAGTCCGAGCAGATGAAGGAACGCTACGAGGGCTTCATGCGTGACGTGCCCTGCCCGGTGTGTGAAGGGACGCGGCTCAAGCCGGAGATTCTGGCGGTGTCGCTGACGGGGGAGTCTGGGGGGGAGCCGGCTGCGAAGTCCATCGCCGAGGTCTGCGAGCTGTCCATCTCGGATTGTTCGGATTTCCTCAACGCGCTCGCGCTCGGTGCTCGGGAGCAGGCGATCGCCGGGCAGGTCCTCAAAGAAATCCAGTCGCGGCTGGGCTTTCTGCTTGACGTGGGGTTGGAGTACCTGTCGCTGTCCCGGGCGGCTGCCACGCTATCCGGCGGGGAGGCCCAACGCATTCGGCTGGCCACCCAGATCGGCTCAGGTCTCGTCGGCGTGCTGTACGTTCTCGACGAGCCGTCCATCGGACTGCACCAGCGCGACAACCGGCGCCTCATCGAAACACTCACGCGTCTAAGGGCTTTGGGCAACACGTTGATCGTCGTCGAGCATGACGAGGACACCATCGCGCATGCCGACTGGGTTGTCGACATCGGGCCGGGCGCCGGCGAGCACGGCGGCAAAATCGTGCACAGCGGGACCTATCAGGAGCTGCTGGTCAACCAGGATTCGATCACCGGTGCCTACCTGTCGGGCCGGGAAAGCATTGCCACGCCCACGCATCGGCGTTCGGTTGACCGGAAGCGTCAGCTGACCGTCGTCGGGGCGCGCGAGCACAACCTGCGCGGCATCGACGTCTCGTTTCCGCTGGGCGTGCTGACCTCGGTGACCGGTGTGTCCGGTTCCGGCAAGTCGACGTTGGTCAACGACATTCTGGCGGCCGTGTTGGCCAACCGTCTCAACGGCGCCCGGCAGGTCCCGGGCCGGCATACCCGGGTCACCGGGCTGGACCATCTGGACAAGCTGGTGCGGGTGGACCAGTCGCCGATCGGCCGCACGCCGCGCTCCAACCCCGCCACCTACACCGGGGTGTTCGACAAGATCCGTACCTTGTTCGCCGCGACTACCGAGGCGAAAGTCCGTGGCTACCAACCAGGTCGGTTCTCGTTCAACGTCAAGGGCGGTCGCTGCGAAGCCTGCACTGGTGACGGCACGATCAAGATCGAGATGAACTTCCTGCCCGACGTGTATGTGCCGTGTGAGGTGTGCCAGGGCGCCCGCTACAACCGGGAAACCCTCGAGGTGCACTACAAGGGCAAGACCATCTCCGAAGTGCTGGACATGTCGATCGAGGAAGCGGCGGAGTTCTTCGAACCGATCAGCGGCATTCACCGGTACCTGCGCACGCTGGTCGACGTGGGACTCGGTTACGTCCGGCTGGGGCAGCCCGCACCGACTCTCTCGGGGGGTGAGGCGCAGCGTGTCAAGCTGGCGTCCGAATTGCAGAAGCGTTCGACCGGGCGCACGATCTACATCCTCGACGAACCCACCACCGGGTTGCATTTCGACGACATCCGCAAGCTGCTCAACGTCATCAATGGCCTTGTCGACAAAGGCAATACGGTGATCGTCATCGAGCACAACCTGGACGTGATCAAGACGTCGGACTGGATCGTCGACATGGGACCGGAGGGTGGCTCCGAAGGCGGAACCGTTGTGGCCGAAGGGACTCCCGAGGATGTCGCCGCGGTGCCCGAAAGCTACACCGGGAAGTTTCTTGCCGAGGTCGTCGGCCGAAGCACCCCGCCGGCCAGAGCGCCGGCGCGCACCAACCGGCGCCGCAAAGTCAGCGCCTAAGACCCGGCGAGCGGCGCAGAGCCGGCGCCTGCCAGCAACTCGTCAAAAGCCTCCTGCATGCATTCGGCATACTTGGCCGGGTCCGGTAAGGCGTCGCGATCCGCGGTAGCGCTGATCGACAACATCCCGTTGTAACTGGCGACCACATGGATGAGGTTCAAGCCACCCACCAGCGGCCCGAGACCGGCGACGCGGACGAGTCGGGCACCGCTGAAGTAGAGCGGTTCGTCGGGGCCCCGAACATTGGTGACCGTCGTGTTGGCGATCGTCGGGCCGGAGAACGGAAGCGCGCTCGCTGCTTTCGCCGTCAACCCGAGCAGTGAAGTCGGAACGGTGCCAATCAATTCGAGGATCTGGGTTTGGGTCGCCGATTCCGACTCGGCGCGGCTTCCCCCGGTCGCTTCGGCGATCGCTTCGAGCCGTTTGAGCGGATCAGCGATATCGGTGCCGAGCGTTTGCAGCCGGCCGAACAGATCGTTCCCGTTGTCGGTCGTATCGCCCGCGTTGCGCATTGACATCGGGCAGGCCGCGACGAGCGATTCGTCAGGCAGCTCGCCGTGGCTATCCAGATAGGCGCGAAGGGCGCCGCCGACGTAGGCAAGGGCGACATCGTTGATCGTCGCGCCGGGCACGCTGGCCTTGATCCGTTTAAAATCGGCGAGATCGTGGAATCGGGCCTCGAAGACCCGATGTGGCGAGACTGTCTGGTTGAAACGGGTCTTCGGCGGAAACGATGGAACCCCGCCGCCCGCGACCCTGCTCACGGCACCCCTGATCAGCATGCCCGGCAGACCGGCCAGGCCGCGCACCGCATGGGGAGCGCTCGCGGCCAGAACGCGACTCGTCCGCAACGGTTGCAGCGCCGCATTGATCGCCGCGCGCGAGAGTAGTTCTGCCGTCGAGGGGAGGGGACCGGGCCGCCAGGGCCTGTCGGGTTGCGCGGGCCGGGGGCTGTCGGCGGCAAGGTCGTGCAATGCCGCGATCATCTGAACGCTCGCCATCCCGTCGACCGCACAGTGGTGCAGCTTCAACGCCATGGCGAACGAGCCCGTGGGTACTCCCGGCACGGAATTCAGCCCCTCGATCACGGTGATCTCCCAGGGCGGGCGCCGCAAGTCGATCTGCCGGGCATGAAGCCGCGCAATCTGGATACAGAGTTGTCGCCAGTCACCGGGCTGCGGCAACCCGATATGACGGACGTGGTACTCAAGGTCGAAGTTCGGGTCGTCCACCCAGTAGGGCCTGGGCAAACCACCGGGCAGCTCGGTCAGCCGGCGCCGAAAAACATCCGCCAGGTGCAGCCGGGCGTCGAGTTCCTCGAGAATTCCCTTGAAGGTCACCTTGCCGCCAGGCGCGGTCGACGGGTCATAGATCAGCAGCAGCTGAATCTGTAGCGGCGTCGCCGGCGTCTCCGCGCGCAACATCATGTCGTCGGTCCAACTCAGTTGCCGCATTGGCGCCCCCTTGCGCTCGCTCCTGTGGTCAGCGTAGGCCGATCAGCTTGCATTGCGAGAAAATCACGACCAGGCACCGGAAAGCATTCCCATATCCGCATATCGGGCGCCTCATGTAGCCTCATAGATCGATCAACGCCCAGGGGGTGAGGCAGGTGCTTGAACAGATGGCTCAGCCGTGCCCCGGACCACTATGTTCCGGGGAGGGCTTTGCGCGGTGCGCCGCCCTGCCGCCCGACTCAGGTGGCTCGGCGCCGCGGTTCCGCTGTGCCGATTGAGACATTCTCGCTGAGCTGACCTCGCGCCTATCTTCGTCGCGCGCAACGAACCACCCAAACAGATCGGACGTCCCCACAATGCTGCGGCTTGCAGGCCTTCCTCGACTGTGCATCGCCGCGCCAACGCCCCGCGCCTCTGCGCGCGAATTGCGTTGAGCGTCAATGGCCATCACTGACGTTCCGGAATATGCCCATCTAAACGACGCAGATCTCGACGAGTTCGGGGCCGCGCTGGACACGATCCGCTGTGATATCGAGTCCTCGCGCTGTGCCGCTGATCGGGTATACATCAAGCGTGCCATCGCTTTTCACCGATTTCTCGAAGTCGCGGCGAGGCTGATCATCGGACGCAGCAAGGGCAGGTTCGGCTGGGCGGTCGGAACCGCCGCGCTGGCCGCGGCCAAGTGCATCGAGAATATGGAACTCGGCCATAACATCAGCCACGGTCAATGGGATTGGATGAACGACCCCGAAATCCATTCCACGACCTGGGAATGGGACATGGCCGGTGTCGCATCGCATTGGCAGAATTCGCACAACTACAAGCATCACGTGTTTTCGAACGTGGTCGGCGTCGACGACGACCTCGGTTTCCGCGTCCTGCGGGTGACCCGAGACGAGAAGTGGCAGCCACACGCCTGGACGCAGGCGGGGCGCGCTTTGTTGCTGGCGCTGTTGTTCGAGTGGGGCGTCGCACTGCACTGCCTGTTATCGATGCAGGAGCGCGAGACCACAGAAGCGGGTAGAACCGCACACCGGAACGTGCTGCTCCACAAGATCGCTCGGCAGGTCGGCAAGGACTACGTGGTGTTTCCCGCGCTGAGCCGACGGCGGTGGTGGCGCACCCTGGGGGCCAACGTGGTCGCCAACGGTTTGCGCAATGTGTGGGCGTACATCGTCATTGTCTGCGGTCACTTCACCGACGGCGCGGAAAAGTTCACCCCGTCAGTACTGGTGGACGAGACGAAGCCCGAATGGTATCTGCGGCAAATGCTGGGCACCGCGAACTTCCAGGCCGGGACGGTTATGGGGTTCATGTGCGGAAACCTCTGCTACCAAATCGAACATCACATGTTCCCTGACCTGCCGAGCAATCGGTACCCAGAAATCGCCGAGCGGGTCCGCGCGTTGTGCGTCGCCTACGACCTGCCCTACACGACAGGCCCGTTGCATCGCCAGTTCCTGCTCACCGTGCGCACGATCTGCAAACTGTCGCTGCCGGACCGGTTTCTGACCGCCACCTCCGACGACGCGCCAGAGACCGCCTCCGAGCACAGGTTTCGGAACACACCGCTACGATCGCACTCCCCGGGCGTGGGGCGACGCGGACTGGCGACGGCAATACTCGCCCTTCGGACTACGTGACCGTATCGCCGCGCAGCCGTACCAGGCGCGTGGTGCTGGTCTCGTCGAGGTCGACGAGGTCGGAGCGGGATCGCAGGAAATCGCTGAATGACTTGAAGCCCAAGGATTTCTCGCTGAATGACGGGTCCATACGCTTCATCTGTGCTTTGACCGCCGAGTTGTGCAGCCACTCCGTGTCGTCCTTGTCCTGGCCGATGCGAAGGGCGCGTTCAAGCAACCCGGTGGCTGCGGCCTGCGCATCGGCTGGAGCCGGCTCGTCGTCGGACTCAGGCGTGCTCTGCCGCCGGCTGCGCTTCCTGGAGTCGGTGGATTGGACTGCGGCAGTGGGTATCCCGGGCAGTGCATCGTAGGTGACGAACTCGTCGCAGGCCGCGGCAAGGGATCGGCTGCTGGCACCGGCCACACCGATGCCGACGACGTAGCGACCGAGCCGCTTGCACCGCTGAGCCAACGCGATGTAGTCGGAGTCGCCGCCGACGATCACGACGTGGGTCAGGTCGGGCAACCGGAACATATCCTCGACCGCGTCGACGGCCAGCCGGATGTCGGCTCCGTTCTTGCCGTACGCGGCGGCCGGGAACAGCTGAACAAGATCGACCGCGCGGCCGACGAGCTGGCCGTGGTAGGCGGCGTTGACATCCGCGGACCAGTCCGCATAGGCGCGGGTGAGCACGAGTGTGCCGAACGACGACGCGAAGTCAATGATGGCGCCGACGTCGACGGTCGCCAACTGCAGCCGCTCCGTCTCGAGACCCTTGATCTTGTCCTTCTGAAAGGAGTTTCGCCCGTGCACCTGGTCGTAGCGGGAGATCACGATGTTGTCGAAGTCGAGGTAGACCGCGACGCGGGTGGTGGCGGATTCGGTCATCGCGCGTTCACCCCCCGGCCTACCGGGGTCGGTCTTTCGTCGAGAGCAGCCATCCGGTCATCGTGCGCCACGGAACCCAACCCATCAAGCTCGACACGGCGGTAACGATTGCGGTCGATCACAGTGCGAACCAAACGGCGCGCCACCGTGTAGCGTGGTAGTAGTTGAGACTTTCAGCCAAGCCCATGTTGTTTGGGGTTTAAGGGCCATCTCTTCATCGTCGGCCTGCCACTGGCGTTGATGCAACGGATGGGACACGCGGTCGGCGACCGCCGGCACTACTACTAAGGAGCCAGAGTTACTCGGCGCGGCTGCCCGGCCAGCCACGGCTCCGCTTAGGAACAAGCTCGCTTCGGTCGGGCGATCTGCTGACCAAGCTCTCTTCATCAGGACTACGAATTGTACTGGTGTGCAAATCAATTGGGTGCGGACCGTCGCCCAGCCAGCTATCGCGTTGAAGCCGTCGAGGCACCGGCCTCGGTTGCCGATAGGGCAACCCGTCGGTGACTCCGAGCTACTGGCTGTGGTCGACGCACCAAGCCCACGGAAGGACAAACCATGGCGATCGGTAACATTCCCGCCTTCGCGCACCTGACCGACACCGACATCGAGACGCTCGCCGTAGAGCTGGACGCGATCCGGCTGGACATCGAGGAATCTCGTGGCGAGCGCGATGCGCGCTACATCCGCCGCACCATCGCCGCGCAACGCGCCCTTGAGCTGGCCGGTCGCCTCATGCTGACCGGTGGATCGAAACGCTCGGCATGGTGGGCCGGAACGGTGACGCTTGGGGTGGCCAAGATCATCGAGAACATGGAGATCGGCCACAATGTGATGCACGGCCAGTGGAACTGGATGAACGATCCCGAGATCCACTCCTCGACATGGGAGTGGGACATGAGCGCAGCCTCAAAACACTGGCGGTCGACCCACAACTATCAGCACCACAAGTACACCAACATCGTCGGGATGGACGACGATGTCGGCTACGCCATCCTCCGAGTCACTCGGGACCAACCCTGGAAGCCATACAACGTCGGCAACCTGCTGTTCAACACGATCCTGGCGGTCGGATTTGAGTGGGGGATTGGCTTCCAGCCCATCGAGGCCGGAAAGGTCCTCAAGCCTGGTCCGGAGCGCGAAACCACCCTGCTGCAGATGCGTGAGTTCGCGGTCAAGGCGGGAAGGCAAGTGGTCAAGGACTATGTCGCGTTCCCCGGGCTCACCTCGCTGTCGCCAGCCGCGACCTACAAATCGACGTTCAAGGCCAATCTGGTGGCCAATGTGATTCGCAATCTCTGGGCCGACGCGGTGATCTTCTGCGGGCACTTCCCAGACGGCGCAGAGAAATTCACCAAGACGGATATGGTCGGCGAGACGAAGGGCGAGTGGTATCTGCGCCAGATGCTGGGCAGTGCCAACTTCGGGGCCGGCCCGGCGCTGCGGTTCATGAGTGGCAACCTGTGCTATCAGATCGAGCATCACCTTTATCCCGATCTGCCGAGCAACCGGCTGCACGAGATTTCGGTGCGGGTGCGGGCGTTGTGCGACAAGTACGACTTGCCTTACACCACAGGCTCATTCCTGGTGCAATGCGGTAAGACATGGCGCACGATCGCCAAACTGTCGCTGCCAGATCGCTACTTGCGCGATACCGCCGACAACGCGGCGGAGACCCGTAGCGAGCGGATGTTCGCCGAACTGGGGCCGGGTTTCGGCGGAACCGATCCGGCAACAGGCCGCCACCGTGGTCTCAAAACAGCGATCGCTGCGGTCCGCCGGTGGCGCGCCGAGGCGGTTGCAGGCACTGTCAATTGATGCGGATCGCGCTCGCTCGCGAGGGGCAATCGGACGATATTGCCCGAATCCCCGGGGCGAAATCCCTTCCACCCCGGGGGCTTTCGTGCTGACCCGCTAGACGACAGTCACCTGCACCGCCTGAGGGCCCTTGGGTCCCTGGTTGATCTCGAACTGGACTCGCTGGTTCTCTTCAAGAGAGCGGAAACCGCTACCCTGGATCTCGGAGTGGTGGACGAAAACGTCCTTTGCGCCGCCGTCAGGGGCGATAAATCCAAAGCCCTTGTCGCTATTGAACCACTTCACAGTTCCCTGTGTCATACTATTTCTCTCTCTTTTCAACTAAGCGCAATTTGCTGCACTTATAACTAACCATAACATATTGTATATGGCAGATTCATTCACTTTTGTTGGTCCAATATTATTGCTGTTATTAAGGTCCGGCCATGTGGCCGCTTGCACATCGCCCCAGGTAGCGGACTTTCGGCAGACTGTTGATTTAGTGTTTCTTCGTATGCAATAGTGCTTCGGCCGTCGAGACCTGCGGGACTTTGCCCCGCCTATCGGCGCGCTTTTCTTTCAGCGATTTACCAGACTTTTTGGTCATGGTTTGGCGGGGAGATTTATCAGACATCACGGCCCTCCGATGGGGGCCTGGGTGGTCCCGGTTTTTCGAGTGTACCCCTCTTGTCCCGGCCGCGGCGTTCGACGGGACGGATTGCGTCGTGCCGAGCTCCCTAGAGTCCCGGCATCCAATTCAAGCCGGACCCTACGTGTGGCGCCGCTGCCAATATGCGGTCGGAGCCCGGTGCCCGCTGGCGGACCAATTCGCGTAACACGCTGGCATTCATAGGTTGTGCTGACGCGGCGACCTCGCTGAGAAGACACTTCGCCTCGTCGCCGGAACTGGAGGGCGAAAGCACGAACAACACGGCGTCGCGAGACCTGGCGCCCTTCAGGTAAATGGTGTCGCTGAATACCATTCGGTAGGGGTCAAGTGAGACCATCTCGTTGCGGCGAATAACTCGCGACGGGGCGGGCAACCATGCGCTTGGGTCGTAAACGACTCGCCGCACCCGGCCAAGCCACAAGTTGAACACGGTAACGAGGTCGGGGAGTTCCACGCTCAGGTCCAAGCTTTTCGGCCACCACACGCCGTCCACGGCGGCCTGGGTGAGGTCGCGTTCGCACAGTGTCAAACGAGCCGGGCTGGAGGGGGGTGAAGAAACGTGCGCCACAGTGACGCTCCCGTCTACCAATTTTGGACATCGCGGACGGCTACCGGAGGAAGCGGTACTCGACAAACCCACGACAGCAAAAGCATAACCCCCTCGATGGCATCGACGACGCGCGAATCGCCGGAAGGGACTGCGCCCTTGCGCCAGAAGGAGACACCGCGGATCTCGGCATGTCCGAGCTCCGGGCCAATGAACGGTGCCGGGAGCTGGAAAGATCAATGGCGCAGCGTGATTCGGAGTGTATCAGCCGAAAAAGCTTTTACTTCAGCGCCATTGCGATGTTCTGGGACTCGCGCAGCGTACGGGACGTCGCTCGATGCCACGCCTCGTCGGCTGCCGCAGGGGACACCCGTCGGTAATTCGGCTACCCCCGCGCGAAGACAGGGGTACCGTCAACCTAGAGCTGTTTCGTTGTCGACGCTGACCTCGATCGGTATTACGCGAGATCATGGGCAATGCGATTCCTCCGTCGGCCCGACGCACGGTCCGATCGTTTCGACTTCGAAGGGCTTCCCATGAATCGCACAGATCCGTCGGTCGGAGTCCTGACTTCTCATCAGCATCCAGCAGCGGACATCGTCGTGGATCCCGCGCCTGCATACATGGCCGATACGGTAGGGACGCGGCGTCCTGGGAGTCCGGTGCGACTTACCCTGGCGTCCCGGCTGGGGGATCAGATTGATGGCGCGTGGTGGCCCCGCACCGGGCGGATCTCGCGGGAGCTCCCTGAATTGGTCTCAGTTTTGGAGGTCCCGCTGGGCCAGGTCATCGACATCAACGTCAACTGGGCATCGATACAACGCCAGCCGGATCTGAATTGGGCCTGGTGGCAGGGTATACACCCGCATATCATGACGGTTTGCGGTCACGATGCGCGGGCGAAGATTCTGGTGGTTCCGTACCGAACCGGGACCGCCCTGGCGGTGATGCTTTTGCGGCGGGCCGCGGGTTTATCCGTGCTTGCGGCGCATCGCGATTCCCGCGCATTCCTGACCGCCGAATGCATTCTCCGCGCGGCGAGGGGTGAGAAAATGTTTGAAGTACGTCGCGTCAGGCGCGCTGACGCCAAGAGCGGGTCTCGTTGATACCCAGTGGGGCTGCCGCTACGAGCCGATCCTCAAGGCTTGCGGCTCTTGCGCTTCTTCAGTCCCGCCCATCAGTAGGCTTTCGGCAGTCGAGGCGTTGCTGGGGCCGGCCGCGTTCATCATGATGGTGTGCGCCTGGTCTGGATCGGCATGCGGGGAAACCACCAGCAAGACGATTTTATGGCGATTAAGCCCAATGACTTGGACGGTATTGATCGGTTGGCGACGGTATCCGTCGAGCCGTACGGTTCGTCCTCCGGTCGCGAATTTCGCAGGCGGCGTTGACCATTCGTTCATGTTGTAGAGCACGCGACCAATAGGACCGAGTCGTACAGATAGCACCGACAGCAGATCTGGCAGCTCTGCGGTCAAGTCCGGACCGTGCGGCCACCACGCCCCATCGACGTACCCTTGATGCGGTGCCTTGGGCTTGAGCTTCAAGCGTGGTGTATGTATCGGTGGAGTATGCCGGAGCCCGGCATCGGTGTGGTCGTTTTTCGGCGTCATCACGACGCTCCCATCTTGACCGCGAAACCGGCCAAATCATTCGAATCGGCGATGAGATGGCTCTGCATAGCCAGGTACGAAATACCGCCGACAGGTCCTACACTACGCGCGCGCGTTCTCAGCGGATGGAAACCAGTCGGTCGATCGAGTCCGCAGGCAATTCGCCGTCCACGACGGCGGTCACCGCCAGGTGGTTGAGCATGATCGCGCCCTTGTGATTATCGAGGAATGCGGTGTCGGAGGCGTCCCGGCCGGTGGCGATGCGGACCAGGGATTGGCGTGGCGCCAATAGTGTCGCATCGACGACTCGCCATTCTCCTTCGACAAAAGCCTCGGCCACCGCGTGAAAGTCCATTGGGTACAAGCCGGGCGCGTACACCGACACCAGGCGGGCCGGGACCTTCACCGCGCGAAGCAGCGCCACTACCAGATGCGCGAAGTCGCGGCACACGCCTTCGCCGGCCAGCAACGTCTCCACCGCCCCGTCTATCGGATCGCTGGAGCCGGGGACATAGTTCAGCCGGGTACCCACCCAGGAGCTCACGTGCTCCAGTAGCGTTTCCGAATCATGGTCGTTACCGAATTCGGTTGCAGCGAAACCATAGAACTTGTCGGCCTCGGCGTAGCGGCTGGGCCGCAGATACATCGACTGGTCGTATTCGGTCACCGGAGCGGGATCGGTCTGGCCCACTATGGTCGCCGCATAGTCGACCTTCAATGTGCCGACCGCGGCCGCGAACTTGTGGATGCGGTTTCCGTGCACACCGCTGATCTCCAAGGGCTGGATCTGTTGTCCGTTCAAGACGAAGCGCAGTGACTCGAAGACCTCCGTGCCTGGATGCGGTGCAACAGCGATCTGAAATTCCAACGTCGTGGCCGCGGTGATTTCGACTTCGAGTTCGGCGCCCACTTCTCGTCTCATAGCGCAATACTGCCCTGGTGATCCCCGATTCGCCAACCAGGTCACGGCCCGACCGTCAACCGCGCGCTGTTGCCGTGCACCGCAACGCATTCGGCGCGCTTGACTAGCCGGGCAGGTTCGTCGCCATTTTGTTGGAGATTTGCCTGGCTTGGTTGATCGTCCCGGGCGCGCAGACGTTGACGTCGAAGACCACATTGGATACCGCGGACAGGACGTGCTGGCACACGACGGGACTGTTGGCCAAAGTGTGCTGCAGGGCGATGTTGGGCGGATTGCCGCTCATCTCGCGGAATGTCCATACGGACGTGGTTCCGTCGTTGACCTGAGTCACGGTGCCCCCGGCACACGTGCGCCATTGCGTAGCCTGGGCCGTCACAAATCCCTGGGCCTGGTCCACGGACGCGAAAATCACCGCACCCTGCACCACGACGTAGCCGGGGTTGCTCTGCGGCTTCTTCAGCAGCTGGGCAAGCATCGCGGTGTAGCCGCTGCTCTTGTACGTCCCGGTTTGGAAACCGATGAGTGCTCCGAGGCACTTGTCGTTGGACAACGTGTTGTCGGGCCCGGGATCCGTCATCTCGGTGTTGCTGTGGTCGACGACGATTCCGGTGGTGCCGACGAGGGTGTTGATCAGGTCCGCTGGAAGCAGGAGCGAATTCAGTTGTGCGGGCGTCACTGTCGGGGCGGCACTGCTGGGCGCGGCGGTCGTCGTTGTCGGGGCCGCGGCGGTGCTGGTGACGGGATTTTCCGGCTGGCCGGCACCGGATTTGCGCGTGGCCAACACGATCCAGGTGCCCGCGACGGCTGCGACGACGACTACCAGGGCGCCGATGATCAGCCCCAGTCTGCGCTTGGGGGGAGCGGGCGGTGCCCACGGCGCGACGGGCGGGTTGGCTCCCCAGTTCGGCGCAGTGGCTGCAGGCTGGGTCCACGGTTGCGCGACGTGGGATGGCGGGGCGAAGTGCAGGCTGTGCCGGATCAGGTCGGTGGCCTGGTGTTGATCGGGTGTGCTGAGCGCGTGCAAGGCGGCCTGCGCGAGGTCGCCTGCGGTGATGTAGCGGTCGTTTGGGTCTTTGGCCATACCGCGGGTGATGACCTCGTCGAATGCCGCCGGGATGGCGGGATTTCGTTGGCTGGGCCGCGGAATCGGCTCCATCAGATGTGCGGCCATCAGGCCGCTGAGAGTATCGGTCTGGAAAGGCGTTGTGCCCGTGAGGCATTCGTACAGAAGACAGGCCAGGGCGTAGATATCGACCCGGTAGGTGGCGTCGTCCTTGCCGAATCGCTCCGGCGCCATGTAGTTCCAACTACCCACGGCGGCACCGGTTTTGGTGACACGCTGGTCGTTGGCCGCCGCGGCAATGCCGAAGTCGACCAGGTAGGCAAAGTCTCCCTCGGTGAGCAAGATGTTTTCGGGTTTGATGTCGCGATGGATGACTCCGGCGCGGTGGGCGGCATCGAGCGCGGAGGCAACCTGCTCGACGACGGCGACCGCGCGCGGCGGCGGCAGCGGCCCAGTGCGGTTGAGCACCGAACCGACGTCGTTGCCCTCGATGAAACGCATGTCGATGAATAGTTGGCCGTCGACTTCGCCGTAATCGTGGATGGGCACGATGTGCGGCTCCTGCAGCCGGCCCGCGGTCTGCGCTTCCCGTTGCATGCGCCGGCGAAAGACGTCGTCCGAGCTGACCTGCTCGGACACCAGCTTGAGCGCGACCGTGCGGTCTTTGACGGTGTCGTAGGCCTCGTAGACCTCGCCCATCCCACCGCGACCCAGCAGTCGACGCAGCTGGTAGTGCCCGAACCGGCTCCCGGCCCGGGAACCGGGCCGCGCTTGACTCATCGATATCCCCCCGGCGTTACAACTGCCCTAACCCTCGTCCGCGCGCATCGACTCGCGGATCTGCGCCAACCGTTCGGCCGCGGCGCGCCGGCGCTCGTCGTATTGCTCGTCGACGGAGCGGCCTTCCGGAGATTCGGCGTCCAGTTCCGCGTCGCCTAGTGACGTCGCGTAGCGGTTCTCGATTTTCTCACGCACGGAGTCGAAGGTCGGTACGCCCGCGCTGTCGTACCCGGGGTCGGGTGGGCCGGTGCCGGGGTTTGCTGGTTCGTCGGGCATGTTCGTCACGCTACTGCCGGGTGGCGGGGTCCTGCCCCTCGCGCTCGCCGAACACGAACGGATTGGTCGCCAACCACGTTGCGAGCCACATCGCGTGGCTGCGCCGCCGTGTCCACGCCGGCACGAGGATCAGGGGCGCGCTGGCCCAGCGCGTCCACGCACTCCACGGATTGCAGTGCCGGGCGAAATAGCGCACGGGCGGACCCGCGCGAGTGTCAGCACCGGTGGTTACCTCGGCGCGGTGTTGGAATGCTGCGCCGGGACCACCACCGTTGCGCCCGAAGGGGCCGGCGACGCGCCGGGCAACGCAGCCCGCGGCACTCCGGGAGTACCCAGCTGGCCGGCCAGCCACGGCAACGCGGCCGCGAAGACTCGGTCGGCGAACGGCCAGTCGTGCTTGCCCGGCTGGGGTAGCACCGCGCAGTCGATGCCATTGGCACGGCCGAGCGCGCAGAGCGAGTAGGCGGCCGCTGTCTGGTTGCTCGGGTTGGCGGCGGCGTCGCGCCCCGCGAGCCGCATCGCGGCGGTGTCCGTCGTCGCGACGTCGCGCTGCGCCGCGGGCGGGCCGTCCGAAGAGATCGCGAACCAACCGGACACGTCGTGATACTGGCCGTGCCGGTTGATCACGGTGCTCGGGTCGAATGACGCCCACGCGTCGGTGTTTCCACCGAACAGCCGGCTGATGGTTTGCGCCTTGTTGCCGGCATTCGGGAAGAAATCGCCGGCGACGTCGACGAAGGCACTGAACATGTCCGGGTGCATGACGGTCAAGTCCACCGCGCAGGTTCCGCCCATTGACCAGCCCGCCACGCCCCAGTTGGAGCGGTCCCGGCTGACGCCGAAGTTCGAAACCATGTAGGGGACGACGTCTTTGGTCAGATGATCGGCGGCATTCCCGCGTACTCCGTTGACGCATTCGGTGTCGTTGTTGAAGGCTCCGCCGGAATCCACGAACACCAACACCGGAGCCTGACCGTCGTGCGTCGCGGCGAAGGCATCGATCGTGTTGATCGCATTGCCGGCACGCGTCCAGTCCGCGGGGGTATTGAACTGCCCGCCGATCATCATCACGGTCGGCAGCGGCGGCGGCGGGCTACTGACGAACCATTCGGGCGGCAGGTACACCAGCTCGCCGCGGTGTTTGAAGTGTGAGGCGTCCGAGGGGATTACCACCGGAACCACGCTGCCGTGCGGCGGCCGATTTCCCTTGGCGACCATCGCGGTAACGGTGGCCCGATCGGTCTGGTCGGGGAGCGGGCCCGAGGTGAGCTGGCTCCACGCGGACTGCACGGTGGGGAAGTAGCCGACCCACAGATTGAGCGTCAGTGCGGCGCTCAGCAGGCAAAGCGGCACCGACGCCACGGCGGTACCGCGTTGCCAACCGCGCGCGCCGCGCCAGCCCAGAAACAGCACGGCAGCGGCCATACCGGTCAGCGCGGTCCAAAGCCACAGCGCGGCCGGCGCGGGTTCGTCGGACAGACCCCGGTCGACGATGTACCAATGCGTTCCGTATGCCGCGGTGCCGCCGACGAGGGCCGCGAGCGGCAGGCACACCATCCGCCAACGCCAGGACCTCCGGCCCACGGCCAGCGCCAGCGCGATCGCGGTGACGACCTGGACCGTGATCGGCACCCAGCCGTGCATGAGCGAGGTATGAGTGCTCGCCAAAAACTGCCCGGTGGCATCGGACGCCGGCGCTGTCACGCGATCCATTGTGATCGATTGTTAACCATCCCGGAACATAATTACGCGATGTTCCTGTGCAGTCGCTGGGGCCTCAGGACCCGCGGCTAATGCGGTTTGGCCAGCGGAAACGGCAGGGTCTCGCGGATGCTGCGGCCAGTTATGAGCATTACGAGCCGATCGATACCCATGCCGAGCCCGCCGGTCGGCGGCATCGCGTATTCCATGGCCTGCAGGAAGTCTTCGTCGAGTTCCATTGCCTCCGGATCACCACCGGCGGCCAGTAGCGACTGCGCAAGCAGCCGGCGCCGTTGCTCTACCGGGTCGGTGAGCTCGCTGTAGGCCGTGCCGAGCTCCACACCCCACGCCACCAGGTCCCACCGCTCGGCGACCCCGGGCTGACTGCGGTGCGGCCGGGTCAACGGTGACACGGATGTCGGAAAGTCGATGTAGAACGTCGGACCCTTGGTCCGGCCCTCGACCAGGTGCTCGTAGAGCTCCAGCACCACCGCCCCGGCGTCCCAATGGTCCCGGTAAGGAATGTGGGCCCGGTCGGACAGCTTGCGCAGCGCGGCCAGCGACGTGTTCGGGTTGATGCGTTCGCCGAGCACTTCGGAGACCGCGTCGTGCACGGTCTTCACCGGCCACACGCCGGAGATGTCGACCGGTTCCAGACGGGCGTCGTTGGCGGACGAGTCGTCGGCGCGGGGCCGCAGCACGGTCTGCGCCCCGTTGGCGGCTTCGGCGGCGTTTTGGATGAGCTCGCGGCAGCCGTCGATCCACACCCGGTAGTCGGCGTGCGCCTGGTAGGCCTCCAGCAGCGTGAACTCCGGGTTGTGGCTGAAGTCGACACCTTCGTTGCGGAAGGCGCGGCCCAGTTCGAACACCCGCTCCACGCCGCCGACACACAACCGCTTCAAATAGAGCTCGGGCGCGATGCGCAGAAAGAGGTCCATGTCGTAGGTGTTGATATGCGTGACGAACGGGCGGGCGGCGGCTCCGCCGTGGATCTGTTGCAGGATCGGGGTTTCCACCTCGATGAAACCCTTACTGAACAACGTTTCCCGAACCGAACGCAGCACGCTGCTGCGGGCCGTCACCAGGTTGCGTGACTCGGCATTGACCGCCAGGTCGACGTAGCGGCTGCGCACCCGCGCTTCCGGGTCGGTCAGGCCGTTCCACTTGTTCGGCAATGGCCGCAAGCACTTTCCGACCATCCGCCAATCGCTCACGATCAAGGAGCGCGTTCCGCGTTTACTGAATCCCATATGCCCGGTCATCTCGACCAGGTCACCGAGATCGATGGCTGCGGTGAAATCGGCGGTACGGCCGGCCGCCAGGCGCGAATTGTCCAGCAGCACTTGCATTTCGCCCGACCAGTCACGCAATTCTGCGAACAGCACACCGCCGAAGTCGCGTATCCGCAAGATGCGGCCGGCGATCGAGACGGTGTCCTGGTCGTCGGCGTCGAGGGCTTGTGCGACGGTGTGACTCGGCGGCGATCCCACCGGGTAGGCATCAATTCCGTTGTGCTGCAGCGTCCTCAGTTTGGCCAGCCGGACCCGCACCTGTTCGGGGAGGCGGCGCCGGTACTCCTCGGAGTCGACCTCGTCGCCGCGTCGCAACCCGCTGACGTCCGGAGTGGATCCGTCTTCGTGCAGCAACCCGGATTCCGCCAACCGGGCCGGCACGGCGGAATGGTGCCCGGTGTGCACCTTGTCGCGCCGGCTGAACGGCAATACCAGGAACCCTTCGGCCATCGCCGACGCAACACCCACCCGCGGGATCAACCGGGCGTCCTCGTAGCAGGCGTAGCGCGGCACCCACTCGGGTTGGTATTTCATGTTCGAGCGGTACAGCGTCTCCAACTGCCACCAGCGGGAGAAGAACAGCAGCAACCCTCGCCACAGTCGCGCGATCGGCCCGGCGCCGAGCTGGGCGCCCTGCTCGAACGCGGACCGGAACATGGCAAAGTTCAGCGAAACACGGTTGATGCCAAGCGCTTCGGCGTTCAGGGCCAGTTCGCTGACCATGAATTCGTTGGTGCCGTTGGGGGATTGCGGAGAGCGGCGCATCAGATCCAGGGAGACGCCGGTGCTTCCCCACGGGACCAGGGACAGCATCGCGACCACCCGGCCGTCCCGGTCTAATGCCTCGACCAGCAGGCAATCCCCGTCGGCCGGATCACCCAGGCGGCCCAGCGCCATGGAAAACCCGCGCTCGGACTGGGTATCGCGCCAGGCGTTGGCGCGTGAAATCGTTTCGGTCATCTCGTCTGCCGAGATGTCGCGGTGCCGCCGGATGCGTGCCGTCAGCCCGGCGCGGCGTGCTCGCGTCACGGCCTGGCGCACCCCGCGCATGTCCGGGCCGGACAGCCGGTAGTCGGCGGTCCGCAGGATGGCCTCATCGCCGAGCTCGAGCGCATTGAGGCCGCGCTCACGATAGGCCTGGGCTCCTTGCGAGCTGGCGCCCATCACACCTGGCGCCCAGCCATAGGTTTTGCACAACGCCAACCACGCCTCGATGGCTTGCGGCCAGGCGCGGGGATCGCCCACCGGGTCGCCACTGGCCAGGCAGACGCCGACCTCGACCCGGTAGGTGATCGCGGCGCGACCGCTGTTCGCGAACACCACCGATTTGTCGCGACGGGTGGCGAAGTAACCCAGGGAGTCGTTCTTGCCGAACAGCTCGAGCAGCCCGCGGATCGCCGACTCGTCCTCGCCGGTCAGAGCGTTGTCGGCGCGCTGGGACTGGAACAGCACGATTGCGGCCGCAATCAGCGCGAGCGCGCCGAACAATCCGAAGATCGCGTTGAGTAAAACGTGCGGCTTGCCGGTGAACAGGTCGGGGTCGGCGAGGGCGAACCCGACCACCCGGTTGGCCACGTAACCGAGCCGGTCCTGGCGCGCCAGCGATCCTGGGAACAGCTCGACCAGTCCCCAGGACAAAAGGATTCCGATCACGTCCCCGACGACGAGCACGGCGGCCGCCTTCAACAGCGCGGCTCGGCGGACTTTGGCCCAGAATTCCCGATAGCTCAACACCAGCAGCACGATCACGACGATGTGCATCGCGAACCCGAGGTTCTCCCCGAACGTCTCGGCCGCGGTGTTGTCGCCGGCGGCGATATCGGCGGCGTTCCAAAACGCGGCCAGGACCATTTGGCCCAGCAGCACCCACCAGGCGATGCGCTTGCGGGCGGTCAGCGCCGCCGCCAGCAGCGCCAGCACGAACGACCACGCGATGCTGGTGTCGGGGAAGTTGAATAAATAGTCGTTGATGAATTCCCGCGGCGCCTTGATCAACCACCGGAGCAGTGGCGACACGCTGCCGATCAAGGACAGGGTGGCGATGACGCCAACAGTCCAGCCGGCCGCCGCCGGTACCCACCGATATCGGGAACTCGACCGGCTGCCTGAACGAGGCCCCGAAGCAGCAGAAGCGAGAGTCACAGACCGCGAGGATAAGCCCTCAACCCGTGAAATGCCTGGCGAAGCGCCAATAGTCGTCGAGACTACTTATCCGTCCGGGCGGAGCGCGATCACGCACGCCAGACGCCTGGCCTCGTCGTCCCCGGGGAGCTGAAATGCGGGAAGTCGCCTGATGGCTGCTAGACTTGCCTCCGCGACCATCCCGGCTAAGGCCTGGGACAGTTAAGTGGAGTCCCACTCCCACCGCTAGCCGCGAAATCGTTCAAGGCGCAGCGGTCCGGTCACCGGCACCGCGAGGTGCCTGTTTCGCGCATGGCGCGGACGGTTCGAAGGTATTTCGGGCCGTGATCGGTCGGCATTGGGCCCTGCTTCTGCAGGGCTTTTTTGCTGATGGTGTGGTGTTTCCACCGCTGAATCCCACGGGCCCAGTCATCGGTCGTAGCGAGACGACGACAGAAGCCCAACAAGGGAGGCCCCATCAGCACTGAGACCCGCGTCAACGAGCGCATTCGCGTACCTGAAGTTCGATTGATCGGCCCAGGGGGGGAGCAGGTAGGCATCGTGCGCATCGAAGACGCCTTGCGCGTCGCCGCGGACGCCGATCTCGATCTCGTCGAAGTTGCCCCCAACGCCAGGCCACCGGTCTGCAAGATCATGGACTACGGCAAGTTCAAGTACGAGGCGGCGCAAAAGGCGCGCGAATCCCGCCGGAACCAGCAGCAGACCGTGGTCAAAGAGCAAAAACTGCGACCCAAGATCGACGATCACGATTACGAGACCAAGAAGGGCCACGTAATCCGCTTCCTGGAGGCGGGGTCGAAGGTAAAGGTCACCATCATGTTCCGCGGACGTGAGCAGTCGCGGCCCGAGCTGGGCTACCGACTGCTCCAGCGTCTGGGCGCGGACGTCGCCGAATACGGATTCGTCGAGACGTCCGCCAAGCAGGACGGCCGCAACATGACGATGGTGCTGGCACCGCACCGCGGCGCGAAGACTCGCGCCAGGGCGCGGCATCCCGAAGAAGTGGGCGCCGAGGAGGCGCACGACGCCGACGAAACCGGCGACACCGCTGCTTCACCGAACTGACCCGACAGCCAGAACAAGCGAGAACTAGAGGAAACATGCCCAAGGCCAAATCCCACAGCGGGGCGACCAAGCGATTCCGGCGCACCGGAACCGGAAAGATCGTCCGCCAGAAGGTCAATCGTCGACACCTGCTCGAGCACAAGCCGAGCAAGCGAACCCGACGCCTCGATGGCCGCACCGTCGTCGCCGCGAACGACACCAAGCGTGTCAACGCGATGCTGAACGGCTGACCTTTCAACAAAAGCCGAGTCCCGGGCCAAGGCACAGCTGCCGCCGGCACCTGACCATTTACATCTGAACGAGAGTAGGAACATCCATGGCACGCGTAAAGCGGGCAGTCAACGCCCACAAGAAGAGGCGCAGCGTCCTGACGGCCTCGAAGGGCTATCGCGGCCAGAGGTCCCGGCTCTATCGCAAAGCCAAAGAGCAGCAACTACATTCGCTGCAGTACGCGTACCGCGACCGCCGTGCGCGCAAGGGTGAGTTCCGCAAGTTGTGGATCTCGCGGATCAACGCGGCGGCGCGCGCCAACGACATCACTTACAACCGGCTGATTCAAGGCCTGAAGGCCGCCGGTGTGGAAGTCGACCGCAAAAACCTTGCCGACATTGCGGTTACCGATTCGGCTGCGTTCGCCGCGCTGGTCGAGGTCGCTCGGGCGGCACTGCCCAAGGACGTCAACGCGCCCTCCGGAGAAGCTGCTTAACCCGGTGCTCACGGAGCGCTCGGCCCGGGTGGCCGCGGCGGTCAAATTGCATCGCCATGTCGTACGACGGCGGGCCGGTCAGTTCCTCGCCGAAGGTTCCAACTTGGTCGAGGCCGCGTCGGCGCGCGGACTTGTCCGTGAGGTGTTCGTCACCGAGCTTGCCGCGCAGCGCCACGCAACACTGCTGGGTACCCAGCGGTATCCGGTCCATGTGGTCACTGACCGCGCGGCGAAAGCCTTGTCCGACACCGTTACTCCGGCGGGGTTGGTGGCCGTGTGCGATATGCCGGCTACCGGACTGCAACAGGCGCTAGCCGGTTCGCCGCGGCTGGTTGCGGTTGCCGTCGAGATCAGCGAGCCGGGCAATGCGGGCACCCTGATCCGGCTCGCCGACGCGCTGGGAGCGGCGGCGGTGATCCTCGCCGGGCACAGTGTCGACCCCTACAACGGCAAGTGCCTGCGCGCCTCGGCCGGCAGCATCTTCTCGCTTCCGGTTGTCGCCGCCCCTGACGTGGACGCGGTGCTGGGCGCCGTGCGCGCCGCAGGGCTGCAGGCACTGGCTACCACCGTCGACGGCGGCATCCGCCTGGACGAGGCCGACGAGCTGTTGGGCACGCCGACGGCGTGGCTGTTCGGGCCCGAATCACACGGCCTGTCCGAAGAGATCACCGACCAAGCCGACCATCGCGTGCGCATCCCGATGTCGGGCGGCGCGGAAAGCCTCAACGTGGCCGCCGCCGCGGCGATCTGTCTGTACCAGAGCGCCCGGGCGCTGGGCGTGTTGCAGCGGTTTTAGGCGGCGCTGCGCCGGCCCCGGGCGGGCCGCAGCCCGGCCAGCGACAGGGTGGTGTGGACCAGCGACCCGGCCCGCTCGATCAACGACTTGTGCGGTGGAAAGTAGTGCATCGGCAGCCCCCGCCGGTCGCGCGGCGGGGCCATGAATTCGGGCGCCTCGACCAGCGGCGCGTCGATCGGAGCCCGGCCCTCGGCGCGGCGGTAAGCGGCCAGTGCCCGTGGGTGCAGCCGGATTTCGTCGGGCACCGCCAGGAACGCCAGCTCGATCATCTTGCCGAACACCCGCAACAAGATCTCGTCACCCGGTGTCCAGCGCATGCCCGCCTTCTCCCGCACCGCGGGCTCGAATAGCCCGGCGGCGATCCAGCGCTGACCGGCCACCAGCGGTTTGAACATCTGATCCCAGATCGGCGTCGGCATCAGGATGAACTTCGGCTTGGGGATGCGCATCCGGAAGATCTCCAGCGTCGCCTGGTTGATCTCCAGCTCGTCGCGGCAGACCCGGTCCCAGTACTCCTGAAATTCCTCCCACGACTGGGGCACCGGTCGCATGCTCATCCCATACATCCGGTACCACTGCACGTGCTCGTCGAACAGCTGGCGTTTCTCCGCCTCGGTCAGACCGCCGCAGAAGTACTCGGCGACCTTGACGACGAGCATGAAGAACGTCGCGTGTGCCCAGTAGAAGGTTTCCGGGTTCAGCGCGTGGTAACGGCGCCCCTCGGCATCAATCCCCTTGATGGTGTCGTGGTAGTGCTTGATCTGCGCACCCGTCAGGGCCGCACGCTCGCCGTCGTAGACCACGCCCATGATCGGGTACACCGACCGGGCCACCCGTTGCAGGGGCTCACGCAGCAGGATCGAATGCTCCTCGACGCCCGCGCCGAGCTGTGGGTACATGTTCTGGATCGCTCCGATCCAGACGCCCATCATTCCGGTGCGCAGGTCGCCAAAGTACTTCCAGGTGAGCGAATCTGGTCCAAGCGGATCAGCGAATGTAGTCGATACGGCAGTCATCACGCCCTCCTACTTCCTGACTGCGCTCAGATTAACTTTGACAACGCCCGTTGTCTACGATTCCAGCGTCCGCCGCGCGGTGGTGTTACCGAGATTCCACAGCCGTGTGGCAACCTCGTGATCAGGACGTTTGGTGCGATATGTGACACAAACCGGGTGGGCGTCGTTGCCCGGCTTCCCCGAAACTACTTACCCTTGCCAGGTGGAACTCGCGCCTCGCGATCCGGATCCGGATCCGGGCGAGCCTTCAGAAACGGACTCAGAATCGGTGACGACAGCGGCGCCTCGCGGCTCGACCGATCTTTCCGGACGACGGCCGGTACACGCGGCCACGCAGTGGTGGCAGACCGCTAATCGCAGCCCGGGTGTGGTGGCATTCATCCGGCGGGCGCGACGGATGTTGCCCGGAGATCCCGAGTTCGGTGACCCGCTCTCGACGGCGGGTGACGGCGGTCCGAGGGCGGCGGCCCGAGCCGCCGATCGGCTGCTGGGGGATCGCGACGCGGCGTCACGGGAGGTCAGCTTGAGCGTGCTGCAGGTGTGGCAGGCGCTGACCGAAGCGGTCTCGCGACGGCCGGCCAACCCCGAGGTGACGTTGGTGTTCACCGACTTGGTCGGCTTCTCGACCTGGTCGCTGCAGGCCGGCGACGACGCGGCGCTGACCCTGCTGCGCCAGGTGGCGCGGGCCGTGGAGCCGCCGCTGCTCGATGACGGCGGGCACATCGTCAAGCGGATGGGCGACGGCATCATGGCGGTGTTCCGCCATCCGGATGTCGCGGTGCGGGCCGTGGTGGCCGCCGACGAGGCGGTGAGACAGGTCGAGGTGGCGGGCTATCGGCCGCGCATGCGCGTCGGGATCCACACCGGCCGGCCCCAGCGGTTGGCCGCCGATTGGCTCGGTGTCGACGTCAATATCGCTGCTCGCGTGATGGACCGCGCCTCCAAAGGCGGGATCATGATTTCGAGTGCGGCGCTGGATCTGATCCCACAAAGCGACCTGGATGCGATGGGCGTCGTCGCTAAACGCGCACGTAAATCCATGTTTGCACCGAAGACCCCGGGCATCCCGCCGGACTTGGCGATATATCGTCTCGAATACTCTTAGCAAGTTGACAGCGTCTCATCACAGAGCCGAAACAATTTAGCCGTCATAATGGATTCAATGTTTGGGGGATTCTTTTCCCGGCTTGCCCGGGTCCGTTTCACCGTGGGGTATGTAGCGGTGCTGCTCGCGGTCAGCTGCGCCATCCTGGTGCTCGGCCAGCATGCGCATGACGTGATCGTGCAGCGTGCGAGCACCAACCTGCACAACCTGGCGCACGGACACGTGGGCACGCTGCTGGGCAGCGCACTCGTCGTCGACGCCGGACCGCTCTGCTTCTGGCTGCCGTTCCTGACCTGCCTGCTGGCGCTCGCGGAGCTGCATCTGCAGACCATCCGGCTGGTGGTGGCATTCGTGGTCGGCCACATCGGCGCGACGCTGGTGGTGGCCGCCGCTCTCGCCGCCGCCGTCGAGCTCGGCTGGATGCCGACATCCATCACCCGGGCCAGTGACGTCGGGATGAGCTATGGCGCGCTTGCCGTTCTCGGTGCGATGACGGCGGCGATACCGCAGCGATGGCGGCCGGCGTGGATCGGCTGGTGGATCTCGGCGGGGCTGGCCTCGGCGATCATCGGCGCCGACTTCACCGACGCCGGGCACACCGTCGCCGTGATCCTGGGTGTGCTGGTGTCCGCCCGCTTCCGTCAACCGGTCCGCTGGACGCCGGTGCTGAGTGCGATGCTGGTGGCGTCGTCCGGCTTCGGGTTCCTGGTCCTCGCTCACCACTGGGGCACGATGGCGGCCGCTCCGGTCGTCGGGGCGCTGGGCGCGTTCGTCGCGCACAAGATCGCCCAGCTCAGGGCCACGCCCGACACGCCGCCGGTCGCGCCGGCGGACGACGCGGAAGCGCCCACCGGCCGACAGCCGGTCCTGGTCGGCTAACCGCACCCGCCGTCGCGGCACGCAACGCAAACGCGCGCCGAGCGGCAAGCACCGAGTCACATATGATCGGCACTCGACCCGTGCCGCGCTCAAGGCCGCCCGTTCGGCGACGGTCCGGTCCGGAACAGCCTCATTAGCAAGGAGAGTGTCGCCGCGTGGGTGATCAACCCGTCGACCTGTCGCCGCAAGCTTTGGCTGAGGCGGTCGATGCCGCCCGGCAGGCCATCGGGTTGGCCGAGACCCTCGACGCGCTGGCGCTTGTCAAGACCGAGCACCTCGGCGACCGGTCGCCGGTGGCGCTGGCAAGACAGGCTCTGGGGACCCTGCCCAAGGAGGAGCGCTCCGACGCAGGCAAGCGGGTCAACACGGCGCGCGGCGACGTCCAACGCGCCTACGACGAGCGGCTGGCGGTGCTGCGCGCCGAGCGCGACGCGGCCGTGCTGGTCGCCGAGAGCATCGACGTCACCCTGCCGACGACTCGGCAGCCGCCCGGCGCGCGGCATCCGATCACGATCCTGGCCGAGCACGTCGCCGACACGTTCATCGCGATGGGCTGGGAGCTGGCGGAGGGCCCCGAGGTCGAAACCGAACAGTTTAATTTCGACGCCCTCAACTTCCCGCCCGACCATCCCGCGCGCAGCGAGCAGGACACGTTCTACGTTGCGCCGGAGGATTCCCGGCAGCTGCTGCGTACCCACACCTCACCGGTGCAGGTACGGACGTTGCTGCAGCGCGAGCTTCCGGTCTACATCGTGTCGATCGGCCGTACGTTCCGCACCGACGAACTCGACGCCACCCACACGCCGGTGTTCCACCAAGTCGAGGGTCTGGCCGTGGACCGCGGTCTGTCGATGGCGCATCTGCGCGGGACGCTGGACGCGTTCGCGCGCGCGGAGTTTGGCTCGCAGGCGCGCACCCGGATCCGGCCGCACTTCTTCCCGTTCACCGAGCCGTCCGCCGAGGTCGACGTGTGGTTCGTCGGCAAGAAGGGTGGTGCCGGTTGGGTGGAGTGGGGCGGCTGCGGGATGGTTCATCCAAACGTGTTGCGCGCGGCCGGAATTGACCCCGAGGTCTATTCGGGTTTCGCGTTCGGGATGGGCCTGGAACGCACCTTGCAGTTCCGCAACGGCATCCCAGACATGCGCGACATGGTCGAAGGTGACATCCGGTTCTCGTTGCCGTTCGGGGTGGGTCTGTAATGCGTATTCCCTACAGCTGGCTGCGCGAGGTCGTTTCCGCCGGGGCACCGGGCTGGGATGTCAGCGCCAGCGAACTCGAGCAGACACTGGTGCGCATCGGGCACGAGGTCGAGGAAGTCGTCACCCTCGGCCCGGTCGACGGCCCGCTGACCGTCGGCCGGGTGTCCGCTATCGAGGAGCTCACCGAATTCAAGAAGCCGATCCGCGCCTGCCTGGTCGATGTCGGCGATGGCCAAGAGCATGGAATAGTTTGCGGTGCAACGAATTTCGTGGCTGGCGATCTGGTGGTGGTGGCACTGCCCGGCACCACGCTGCCCGGCGGCTTCGAGATCAGCGCCCGCAAGACCTACGGCCGTAACTCCGATGGAATGATCTGCTCGGCAGCCGAACTCGGCTTGGGCGCAGACCACTCCGGGATCCTGGTGCTTCCCGCGGGCACCGCCGAACCCGGCGCCGGCGGTGCCGAGGTGCTCGGATTAGACGACGTGGTCTTCAACCTGGCCATCACCCCCGACCGCGGCTACTGCATGTCGGTACGCGGCCTGGCCCGCGAGGTCGCCTGCGCCTACGACTTGGACTTCGTCGACCCGGCGGACGTCAAGCCGTTGCCGGCCGAAGGCGAGGCGTGGCCGCTGGCCGTGCAGGCCGAAACCGGTGTTCGCCGGTTCGCGCTGCGCCCGGTCACCGGCATCGATCCCGCCGCGGCGTCGCCATGGTGGTTGCGGCGCCGCCTGTTGCTGTCCGGCATCCGTGCGACCTCCCCGGCCGTCGACGTGACCAATTACGTGATGCTGGAATTCGGCCACCCGATGCACGCCCACGATCGCAACCGCATCACCGGCGACTTCAAGGTCCGGTTCGCCGAGCCCGGCGAGACCGTCGTCACACTGGATGACATTGAGCGCAAACTCGATCCGGCGGATGTGCTGATCGTCGACGACGTCGCGACGACCGCGATCGGCGGTGTGATGGGTGCCGCCAGCACCGAGGTGCGCGCCGATTCCACCGACATTCTCCTCGAAGCCGCGGTGTGGGATCCGGCCGCTATTTCGCGCACCCAGCGGCGGCTGCATCTGCCCAGCGAGGCCGCCCGTCGCTACGAGCGCGCCGTCGACCCGGCGATCTCGGTTGCCGCGCTGGACCGGTGCGCGGCACTGCTGGCCGACATCGCCGGGGGAGCGGTGTCGCCGACCCTGACCGACTGGCGGGGGAATCCTCCGCGAGACGATTGGGCCGGGTCGCCCATCTCGATCGCCGCCGACCTGCCGGACCGTGTCGCCGGCGTCGAGTACGCCCCGGGCACGACGGTGCGGCGCCTCACCCAAATCGGTGCTGGGGTAACCGAAAACGGCGACGGGCTTACCGTGACGCCGCCGAGCTGGCGCCCCGATTTGTTACAGCCGGCCGACCTCGTCGAGGAGGTGTTGCGGCTGGAGGGGCTGGAGGTCATCCCCTCGGTGCTGCCGTCGGCGCCCGCCGGTCGCGGCCTGACCCCCGTGCAGAAACGTCGGCGTGCGATCGGCAAGTCGCTTGCGCAGTCCGGGTACGTCGAGATCCTGCCGACCCCGTTCCTGCCGCCGGGTGTGTTCGACCTGTGGGGCCTGCCGGCCGATGACCCGCGACGCACGGCGACGCGGGTGCTCAACCCGCTGGACGCGGATCGTCCTGAGCTGGCCACCACGCTGCTGCCCGGACTGCTGGAAGCGTTGGGGCGCAATGTATCCCGAGGACTGGTCGACGCCGCCCTGTATGCCATCGCGCAAGTGGTGCGGCCGACCGAGCAGACTCGTGGTATCGAGCTCATCCCCGTCGACCGCCGGCCGACGGATGCCGAGATCGCCACGCTCGACGCGTCGCTGCCCCGGCAGCCACAACACGTGGCCGCGGTGTTGGCCGGGCTGCGGGAACCGCGGGGCCCGTGGGGTCCCGGCCGTGCAGTCGATGCCGCCGATGCTCTTGACGCCGTGCGAACCATATTGCGCACCAGTGGGATTGATGTCACGCTGCGGGCGGCCCAGTACCTGCCGTGGCATCCCGGCCGGTGCGCCGAGGTCCTCGTCGCCGACACGGTCATCGGCCACGCCGGTCAGCTGCATCCCGCCGTGATCGAGCGGTCCGGCCTGCCGAAGGGGACCTGCGCGCTCGAGCTCAACCTCGACGCGCTTCCGATTGCCCAGCTGTTGCCGGCACCCCGGGTGTCGCCGTTCCCGGCCGTCTTCCAGGACGTCAGCCTGGTGGTGGCCGCGGACGTGCCGGCCCGGGCGGTGGCGGACGCGGTGCGCGAGGGGGCCGGCGAGCTGCTGGAAGACATGCAGCTGTTCGACGTGTTCACCGGTCCCCAGATCGGCGAGGATCGTAAGTCGCTGACCTTCGCACTTCGGTTCCGCGCGCCGGACCGCACGCTGACCGAAGACGACGCCAGTGCGGCCCGCGATGCCGCGGTGCGCCGCGCCGCCGAGGCGGTGGGCGCCGAAATACGCGCCTAGCTTCAGGCCTAACGGGTACGTACGACGCGCCGTGTGACCGATCTTGAGGATAGAGTGGCGGCTTGGAGTTGCTGATGGCGCCGTTAGTCCGTGGTTCGCGGCGGCCGCCGATCGTGAAAGTCGGTGGTGCGCGGTGATCGGGCCCGGTGTCGACGCCGTTCGGGAAGTGATGCGGTCCGATGAGGAGGCCGCGGCGGGGTTTCGGGAGTGGCACGCGGCCGCTGCGCGGGCCGGTCAACGAGTATTGCGGGAGCCGCGCGGCACGTACGTGTTGTGGCGCCGCGACGATGTGCTCGCCGCGATGCGTGATGGCGAAGTTTTCGCCAGCCGCCAGGGCGAGATGATGCCTGGCAATCCACCGTTCGGCCCGTACCGGGAGATCCTGCTGGAACTGTTCAACCCGGCCAACTCGCTGCAAATGTTGAAGCCCGTGCGTGGGGTGATCGAAGAACACGTCGGCGCCATTGCAACGAAGCTGGATCGCTGCGATGGTGTGCGTGTCGCTGAGGTGCTTTGGCGCGCATCGGTCGTTATGGCGTGCGGGCTGCCGGCGGACGTAGCTCTCGACACGGTCGACACGAAGCTGGTCGGGAAGATCCGCCGGGCGCCGCTGGGTGGCGCCGATGTGATCAGCCGGCTCGCCGACGAGCCGCTCACCGACGAAGAGATAGTGGGACTGATGGGGTCGGTGGGCCGCGGCTTGATCTTCGCGACGTTCCCGATCATCGCCGGACTGGCGATGTTGGCGCGCCGGCCGATGCTTCAACAGGAGTTGCGCGAAAACCCGGGCCGTCAAGGCATTTTCATCGAGGAGTTGCTGCGGCTGGATGGCGGGGCGAAGACCGTTTCACGAGTCACCACTCGCAGTGTGACGATCGGCGAAACGACGATCCCGGCCGGAGCCAATGTCGAGTTGTGTGTCGGGCTGGTTCACCGCGACGAGGCCGATGCCATGTCCGGTCACGACATCAAACTGGATGGTCCGCACCGGCATTGGAGTTTCGGGGGAGGTCCGCATCGGTGTCCGGCGTCGCACCTGGCCCGGGATCTGCTGAGTGACTTCTTTGAGGTGTGGCTAGCCGAGATCCCGTTTTTCTCGTTCAACTGGGAAAGTGGCCATGTCCCCAAAGCGTGGCATCCCCGAGCCTACGGGCCGTTGTCGGGCGCGATTTTCGACGGTTGGGTTCCGAATTGTGTACCCCTGAGGTGGTGACCGCGAATCGGCTGAACGTAGTCAATCCGCCCGATCGGACTCAAAGCATGGATTTGCAATCTGCTGCATAATCATGCAGAATCGCCCGAATGGCCGACGTGACAAGGGTGGCGGTTGCCGGTGCCAGCGGCTACGCGGGCGGGGAGATCCTGCGCCTGCTGCTCGGGCACCCGGCCTATGCCGACGGCCGGCTCACGATTGGTTCGGTGACCGCCGCGGCCAGTGCCGGCAGCACCCTCGGCGAGCATCACCCGCATCTGTTGCCGCTGGCCCAGCGGGTGGTGGAGCCCACCGAGGTTGCGGTGCTGCGCGACCACGACGTGGTCTTCCTGGGCTTGCCGCACGGGCATTCGGCGGCGCTGGCCGAGCAGCTCGGCCCGGAAACCCTGATCGTCGACTGCGGCGCGGACTTCCGGCTCACCGACCCCGCCGCGTGGGAGCGGTTCTACGGATCCCCGCATGCCGGCAGCTGGCCCTACGGCCTGCCGGAGTTGCCGGGCGCCCGGGAACGGCTGCGCGGCGCCCGTCGCATCGCGGTGCCGGGCTGCTATCCGACCGCGGCGCTGCTGGCATTGCTACCCGCGGTGGCCGAGGACCTGGTCGAACCCGCCATCACCGTGGTTGCCGTCAGCGGCACCTCGGGAGCCGGTCGAGCCGCCAAGGCCGACCTGCTCGGCTCCGAGGTCATCGGATCGGCGCGGGCCTACAACATCGCCGGTGCCCACCGGCACACCCCCGAGATCGCCCAAGGGCTGCGTGCCGTCACCAATCGTGACGTCACGGTGTCGTTCACCCCGGTGCTCATCCCGACCTCCCGCGGCATCCTGGCCACCTGCACCGCGCGCACTCGGGCGCCGCTGTCGCAGCTTCGCGCGGCCTATGAAAAGGCTTACGACACAGAGCCTTTCATTTATCTGATGCCCGAAGGTCAGCTGCCCCGTACCGGCTCAGTCATCGGCAGCAACGCCGCGCAGGTCGCCGTCGCGGTAGACGAGGACGCCGAGACATTCGTCGCGATCGCCGCCATCGACAACCTGGTCAAAGGCACCGGCGGCGCCGCGGTCCAGTCGATGAACCTGGCGCTGGGTTGGCCTGAGGCAGAAGGGCTTTCGGTGGTCGGGGTGGCTCCGTGAGCGACGAGGGTGCGACGCGGTTGGTGCGCACGCAGGGGGTCACCGCGGCCGCCGGCTTTCGCGCCGCGGGCGTCGCGGCCGGGATCAAGAAGTCCGGGGCTCGTGACCTTGCGCTGGTCTTCAACGAAGGACCCGACTACGCGGCCGCCGGGGTGTTCACCCGCAACCAGGTCAAGGCCGCACCGGTGCTGTGGACCAAGCAGGTGCTCACCACCGGAGCGCTGCGCGCGGTGATCCTCAACTCCGGCGGTGCCAATGCCTGCACCGGGGCGCCCGGTTTCCAGGACACCCATGCCACCGCCGAAGCGGTCGCGGCCGCGCTGTCGGACTGGGGCACCGAGACCGGCGCCGTCGAGGTCGCCGTCTGCTCGACCGGGCTGATCGGTGACCGGCTGCCGATGGACAAGGTGTTGAGCGGCGTCACGCACATCGTGCACGAAATGCATGGCGGGCTCAGCGGCGGCGACGAGGCTGCCCAGGCCATCATGACTACCGACACAGTTCCCAAAACGGTTGCGCTGCATCATCAAAACAACTGGACGGTCGGCGGGATGGCCAAGGGTGCGGGAATGATGGCACCGTCGCTGGCCACCATGCTGTGCGTGCTGACCACCGATGCGGTCGCGGACTCCGCGGCACTCGACGCGGCGCTGCGCCGCGCAAGCTTTCACACGTTCGATCGGCTCGACATCGACGGCTGCTGCTCCACCAACGACACCGTGCTGCTGCTGGCCTCCGGTGCCAGTGGGATCGCGCCGTCGCAAGCCGATCTGGACGACGCCGTAGAGCGGGTCTGCGACGACCTCTGCGCGCAGCTGCAAGCCGACGCCGAGGGGGTCACCAAGCGCGTCACGGTGACGGTCACCGGCGCGCGCTCCGAATCCGATGCGTTCATGGCCGCCCGCGCGGTCGCCCGCGACAGCCTGGTCAAGACCGCGATGTTCGGATCGGATCCCAACTGGGGCCGGGTGGTGGCGGCCGTCGGTCTGGCACCGGGAGTCATCATCGATCCCGATCGAATCACCGTGGCGTTCAACGGTTCTGTGGTCTACGCCGACGGCGTCGGAGCCCCGGGCTCACGCGACGTGGATCTGTCGGGGACCGTCATCGACGTCACCGTCGACCTGGGCCTCGGCGACGGCGAGGTCGCCATCCGGACCACCGACCTGTCGCACGCCTACGTCGAAGAGAATTCGGCATACAGCACATGACGATCAACAGCGAAGCGTTACCCACCCAGCTCAAGGCGCAAGTGCTTGCCGAAGCCCTGCCCTGGCTCAAGCAACTGCATGGCAAGATCGTCGTCGTCAAATACGGCGGCAATGCGATGACCGACGAGTCGCTGCGCCAGGCGTTCGCCGCCGACATGGCGTTTCTGCGCAACTGCGGTATCCACCCCGTTGTCGTGCACGGCGGCGGACCGCAGATCACCGCCATGCTGCGCCGGCTCGGCATCGACAAGGGTGACTTCAAGGGCGGATTCCGGGTCACCACGCCGGAAGTGCTCGACGTCGCGCGGATGGTGCTGTTCGGACAGGTGGGCCGCGAACTGGTCAACCTGATCAACGCTCACGGACCGTACGCGGTCGGCATCACCGGCGAGGACGCTCAGTTGTTCACCGCGGTGCGGCGTAGCGTCACCCTCGACGGCGTGGTCACCGACATCGGCCTGGTCGGCGACGTCGATCGGGTCAACACCGCCGCGGTGCTGGATCTGATTGCGGCACGACGTATTCCGGTGGTGTCGACGCTCGCGCCGGACGCCGAAGGCGTCGTGCACAACATCAACGCCGACACCGCCGCAGCGGCGTTGGCCGAAGCGCTGGGAGCCGAAAAACTGTTGATGCTCACCGATGTAGAGGGCATATATACCGACTGGCCGGATCGCGACTCATTGGTCAGCGAGATCGACACCGCGAGCTTGACCCAACTGCTGCCCACATTCGAATCCGGCATGATCCCCAAAGTCGAGGCGTGCCTTCGTGCCGTCGCGGGGGGTGTGCCCAGCGCCCACGTCATCGACGGCCGGGTCAAACACTGCGTGCTCGTGGAGCTCTTCACGCCCGAGGGCACCGGCACCAAGGTGGTGCCGGCATGAGCTGCGCCGGCGACGATGCGGTGGGGGCACGCGCCCACAAGTCGGAGGTACCCCCGCCCGCTTGCGGGGGACGGAGCGATGATGAGGAGCGGCGCCATGACTGAAGCCGACACCATGCGGCAGCGGTGGGCAGCCGTGATGATGAACAACTACGGCACCCCGCCGGTGGCCTTGGCCAGTGGCGAGGGTGCGGTGGTCACCGACGTGGACGGCAAGAGCTACCTCGACCTGCTCGCCGGCATCGCGGTCAACGTGCTCGGGCATGGCCACCCGACCCTCGTCGAGGCCGTCACGCGGCAGCTGTCGACGCTGGGCCACACCTCCAACCTGTATGCCACCGAACCCGGTGTCGCGCTGGCCGAGGAATTGGTCGCCCTGCTGGGCACCGACATCGCGACCCGGGTGTTCTTCTGCAACTCCGGCACCGAAGCCAACGAAATGGCGTTCAAGCTGTCCCGGCTTACCGGTCGCACGAAATTGGTTGCCGCAGAGGAGGGTTTCCACGGCCGCACGATGGGCTCGCTGGCGCTGACCGGTCAGCCGGCCAAGCAGGCACCCTTCGAGCCGTTGCCGGGTGACGTCACGCACGTGCCCTATGGCGATGCCGACGCGCTGGCCGCCGTCGTCGATGGCGACACGGCGGCGGTATTCCTGGAGCCGATCATGGGGGAGAGCGGCGTCGTGGTCCCGCCCGCGGGCTACCTGGCCGCGGCCCGTGCGATCACGGCACGGCACGGCGCCCTGCTGGTGCTCGACGAGGTGCAAACCGGAATCGGCCGCACCGGAGCCTTTTTCGCACACCAGCACGACGGCATCACCCCCGATGTGGTGACCCTGGCCAAGGGGCTCGGCGGCGGACTGCCGATCGGGGCGGTGCTGGTCGTCGGGCCCGTGGCCGACCTGCTGACCCCCGGCCTGCACGGCAGCACGTTCGGCGGCAACCCGGTGTGCACCGCCGCCGCACGCGCGGTGCTGAGGGTGCTGGTCGACGACGACCTGATCCGGCGCGCCGAGGTGTTGGGCAAGTCGCTGCGTCAGGGCATCGAATCGCTCGGCCATCCGCTGATCGACCACACCCGCGGTCGCGGATTGCTGTGCGGCGTGGTGCTCACCGCACCGCGCGCCAAAGACGTCGAGGCCGCCGCGCGCGACGCCGGATTTCTGGTCAACGCCGCCGCGCCCGACGTCATCCGGTTGGCGCCGCCGCTGGTGATCACCGAAGCCCAAATCGACAGCTTCATCACCGCGCTGCCTGCCATCCTCGACACCGTCGGCTCCGCGGCATGATCGCGCCGGCGACGATGCAGAGCGAAGCGATGAACAGGAGTGGCGCACTTGGCTAAGCACTTCCTGCGGGACGACGATTTGTCGCCCGCCGAACAGGCCGAGGTCCTCGAGCTGGCCGCGGAGCTGAAGAAGAACCCGTACAGCCGTCGTCCGCTCGACGGGCCGCGGGGCGTCGCGGTCCTGTTCGACAAGAACTCGACCCGCACCCGGTTCTCCTTCGAGGTGGGCATCGCACAACTGGGTGGGCAGGCCGTCGTCGTCGACAGCGGCAGCACCCAGCTCGGCCGAGACGAGACGCTGCAGGACACCGCGCAGGTGCTGTCCCGCTATGTCGACGCCATCGTCTGGCGGACCTTCGGGCAAGACCGGCTGGAGGCCATGGCGGAGACCGCGACGGTGCCGGTGGTCAATGCGCTGTCCAATGAGTTCCATCCCTGCCAGGTGCTGGCCGATCTGCAGGCCATCGCGGAGCGTAAAGGGTCGCTGCGCGGTTTGGCGCTGTCCTACTTCGGCGACGGCGCCAACAACATGGCGCATTCCCTGATGCTTGGCGCGGTCACCGCCGGCATCCACGTCACGATCGCGGCCCCGCAGGGATTCACGCCCGACCCGGCCGTGCTGGCCGCCGCCGAGCGGCGCGCCGCGCAAACCGGCGCCTCGGTCAGCGTGACCACTGACGCCGACGCGGCCGCCGCGGGTGCCGACGTCTTGGTGACCGATACCTGGACGTCGATGGGGCAAGAAGCCGACGGCCTGGACCGGGTCGAACCGTTTCGCGCGTTTCAGATCAACGCCAGGCTACTGGCGCTGGCCGACTCGGAAGCCATTGTGCTGCACTGCCTTCCGGCCCATCGTGGGGAAGAGATCACCGATGAGGTGATGGACGGACCGGCCAGCGTGGTGTGGGACGAGGCCGAAAACCGGTTGCACGCCCAGAAGGCGCTGCTGGTGTGGTTGCTGGAGCGATCCCGATGACCCGCACCAAGGCCAACGCCGAGACCACCCGCGCCGCCCGGCAGGCGCGCATCGTGGCGATCCTGTCGTCGTCGTCGATCAGCAGCCAAAGCGAGCTGGCGGTCCGACTGGCCGACGAGGGCGTCGACGTCACCCAGGCCACGCTGTCCCGCGATCTCGAAGAGCTCGGCGCGGTGAAGCTGCGCGGCGCCGACGGCGGCGTCGGGGTCTACATCGTCCCGGAGGACGGCAGCCCGGTGCGGGGCGTGTCCGGCGGCACCGCGCGGCTGTCGCGGCTGCTGAGCGAGCTGCTGGTATCCACCGACGCCAGCGCGAATCTGGCGGTGCTGCGAACTCCGCCGGGCGCGGCTGACTATTTGGCCAGCGCAATCGATCGTGCGGCGTTACCGTACGTCGTCGGCACCATCGCCGGCGATGACACGCTCTTCGTGGCCGCCCGGGAGCCGATGACCGGCGCCGAGCTGGCCACAACTCTGGAAAACCTGAAATAGCTTGCTGCGGATTGGAGATTGATTCATGTCAGAACGCGTCATCCTGGCGTATTCGGGCGGTCTGGACACCTCGGTGGCGATCAGCTGGATAGGCAAGGAGACCGGCCGTGAGGTCGTGGCGGTCGCGATCGACCTCGGCCAGGGCGGCGAGGACATGGATGTCATCCGGCAGCGCGCGCTGGACTGCGGTGCGGTCGAGGCGGTCGTCGTCGATGCCCGCAATGAGTTCGCCGAGGGCTACTGCCTGCCCACGATCCTGAACAACGCGCTGTACATGGACCGCTATCCGCTGGTGTCCGCGATCAGCCGGCCACTGATCGTCAAGCATCTGGTCGAAGCCGCGCGCGAGCACGGCGGCGGCATCGTGGCGCACGGCTGCACCGGCAAGGGCAACGACCAGGTCCGGTTCGAGGTCGGATTCGCTTCGCTGGCACCGGATTTGGAGGTACTGGCTCCGGTCCGCGACTACGCGTGGACGCGGGAGAAGGCGATCGCGTTCGCCGAGGAGAACGCGATCCCGATCAACGTCACCAAGCGTTCGCCGTTCTCGATCGACCAGAACGTGTGGGGCCGCGCGGTGGAAACCGGCTTCCTGGAACACCTCTGGAACGCGCCCACCAAGGACGTCTACGACTACACCGAAGACCCCACGCTCAACTGGAGCACGCCCGACGAGGTGATCGTCGGATTCGAGCGCGGCGTCCCGGTGTCGATCGACGGCAAGCCGGTGACGGTGCTGGGAGCCATCGAAGAACTCAACGCGCGCGCCGGCGCCCAGGGCGTGGGGCGCCTCGACGTGGTCGAGGACCGGCTGGTGGGCATCAAGAGCCGCGAGATCTACGAGGCGCCCGGCGCGATGGTGCTGATCACCGCGCACACCGAACTCGAACACGTCACGCTGGAGCGCGAGCTGGCCCGGTTCAAACGCCAGACCGACCAGCGCTGGGGCGAGCTGGTGTACGACGGGCTGTGGTACTCGCCGCTGAAGATCGCGCTGGAGTCCTTCGTCGCCAAGACGCAGGAGCACGTGTCCGGTGAAATCCGATTGGTGTTGCACGGCGGGCACATCGCGGTCAACGGTCGCCGCAGCGCGGAATCCCTCTACGACTTCAACCTGGCCACCTACGACGAAGGCGACACTTTCGACCAATCGAAGGCGAAGGGCTTCGTCTACGTGCACGGCCTGTCCTCCAAGCTTGCGGCCCGCCGGGACTTGGTATCCGGTGAAAAAGCCGACGACGAAAAAGCCGTCGAAGAACAGTGAGCACGCGCGAGGGTTCGCTATGGGGCGGACGGTTCGCCGACGGGCCGTCCGACGCGCTGGCGGCGCTGAGCAAGTCCACGCATTTCGACTGGGTGCTGGCGCCCTACGACATCACCGCGTCGCGGGCGCACACCATCGTGTTGTTCCGGGCCGGACTGCTCGACGAGGAGCAGCGCGACGGGCTGCTGGCCGGCCTGGACAGCCTCGCCGAGGACATCGCCGACGGCAGTTTCGGCCCGCTGGTGACCGACGAGGACGTGCACGGCGCGCTGGAGCGAGGCCTGATCGACCGGGTCGGGCCCGATTTGGGCGGCCGGCTGCGGGCGGGCCGCTCGCGCAACGACCAGGTGGCCACGCTGTTCCGGATGTGGCTGCGCGACGCGGTGCGCCGAGTCGCCGCCGGAGCGCTTGAGGTGGTCGGCGCGCTGGCCGCGCAGGCCGAAGCCCACCCGACCGCGATCATGCCCGGTAAAACCCACATGCAGTCCGCTCAGCCGATCCTGCTGGCGCACCATCTGCTCGCCCACGCCCATCCCTTGCTGCGCGACGTGGACCGCATCGTCGACTTCGACAAGCGTACGGCGATATCGCCGTACGGGTCGGGGGCGCTGGCCGGCTCGTCGCTGGGCCTGGATCCGGACGCGATCGCCGCGGATCTTGGTTTTGCGGCCGCCGCCACCAATTCCGTCGACGCGACCGCTGCCCGCGACTTCGCCGCCGAGGCCGCATTCGTCTTGGCCATGATCGGCGTCGACCTGTCCCGGCTGGCCGAGGACATCATCATCTGGAGCTCGACGGAGTTCGGCTACGTCACGCTGCACGATTCCTGGTCGACGGGCAGCTCGATCATGCCGCAGAAGAAGAACCCGGACATCGCCGAGCTGGCCCGCGGCAAGTCCGGGCGGCTGATCGGGAACCTGGCCGGGTTGCTGGCGACGCTGAAGGCCCAGCCGCTGGCCTACAACCGTGACCTGCAGGAAGACAAGGAGCCGGTGTTCGATTCGGTGGCCCAGCTGGAGCTGCTGCTGCCGGCGATGGCCGGGCTGGTGGGCAGCCTGACATTTCACGTCGAGCGGATGGCGGCGTTGGCCCCGGCCGGCTACACCCTGGCCACCGATATCGCCGAATGGCTGGTCCGCCAGGGAGTGGCCTTCCGGTCTGCGCACGAGGCCGCGGGGGCGGCCGTACGCGCCGCGGAGGGCCGCGGAGTCGGGCTCGAGGAGCTGACCGACGACGAGCTGGCGGCGATCAGCCCCGAGCTGACGCCTCAGGTGCGAGAGGTGCTGACCATCGAGGGGTCGGTGGCCTCCCGCGACGCTCGTGGTGGCACCGCACCCGGCCGAGTCGCCGAACAATTGCGCGGCGTGCTGGACAGTTGCGCGCAGCTGCGGTCGCGACTGACCGACAGCTGACTGGCAACACGCAACGCGCGGTTTGCTGTGGCCATTCTCTCAGGTCAGCGGCTTTTGCGGCGCCACCCGCATGGGAGGTTTAAACTCGTAGATCTTAGGCACAAGGTTGAACAAGGTCGACCTGCATGCTCGTCGCCGAGGGGTGGGACCAATGAGCGTCGTCGCAGGCGTGTTCGGTGCGTTGCCGCCGTACCGTTATTCGCAGCGCGAGCTCACCGACTTTTTCCTCAGCATTCCGGGTTTTGAGGATTACGAAGACATCGTCCGGCAGCTGCACACCAGCGCCAAGGTCAATAGCCGCCATCTGGTCATGCCGCTGGAGACCTATCCCCGACTGACCGACTTTGGCGTCGCGAATCAGATTTATATCGACAACGCCGTTGAACTGGGCTGCGAGGCGCTGTCAGGCGCGCTGGACGAGGCGGGCCTCAAACCAAGCGACCTCGATGTGCTGATCACGACGACGGTCACCGGACTCGCGATCCCATCGATCGATGCCCGGATCGCCGGGCGGCTCGGGCTGCGCGACGACGTGCGGCGGGTGCCGCTGTTCGGCCTGGGCTGCGTCGCCGGTGCGGCCGGCGTGGCCCGGCTCCACGACTACCTACGCGGTGCACCCGACGGCGTAGGCGCTTTGATCTCCGTGGAACTCTGCTCGCTGACCTACCCGGGGTACCAGCCCTCGCTGGCCGGTTTGGTCGGCAGTGCCCTGTTTGCTGACGGGGCGGCATCCGTGGTTGCCGTCGGCGAGCGTCGCGCCGAGCAGATCGGCGCCGGCGGCCCGGACGTCCTCGATTCGCGCAGCCACCTCTACCCGGACTCACTGCGCACCATGGGATACGACGTCGGCACCGAAGGGTTCGAGCTGGTGCTGTCGAAGGACGTCGCGGCCGTCGTCGAGCAATACATCGAAGACGACGTCACCCAGTTCCTGGGGGCACACGGCCTCACCGCGCGTGACGTCGGCGCCTTTGTCAGCCACCCCGGCGGTCCCAAGGTCATCGAGGCGATCACTGCGGCGCTCAGCCTGCCGCCGGACGCCCTGGAACTGACGTGGCGATCGCTTGGCGAGATCGGCAACCTCTCGTCGGCATCCGTGCTGCATGTCCTGCGTGACACCATCGCCAAGAAGCCGCCGAGCGGTAGCCCGGGCCTGATGCTCGCGATGGGTCCCGGGTTCTGCTCGGAGCTCGTATTGCTGCGCTGGCACTGATGCGGGTGGCGTGTGGACTCGGCCTCGTCTCCTAGTCGGTTGCATGAATAGCACTCCTGAAGAGCTGGTGAAGGCCCTCCGCACGTCGCTCAAGGAAAACGAGCGGCTGAAGCGGGAGAACCGCGAGTACCTGGCTTTGCTAGCCAAGGAAGCCAACGAGCCGGTGGCCGTGGTCGGGATGGCGTGCCGGTATCCGGGCGGAGTGGACTCCCCGGAGGCGTTGTGGGAGATGGTCGTCGAGGGGCGCGATGTCGTGTCCGATTTCCCGGCCGACCGCGGCTGGGATCTGGCCGGGCTGTTCGACCCCGATCCTGATGCCACCGGCAAGTCGTACAACCGCTGCGGGGGATTCCTCGCGGATGTCGCCGATTTCGATGCCGCGTTCTTCGGGATCGCGCCCAGCGAGGCGCTGGCGATGGATCCGCAACAGCGCTTGTTACTGGAAGTGTCGTGGGAGGCGTTGGAGCGGGCCGGGATTGACCCGATCACGCTGCGGGGATCGCCGACGGGCGTGTTCGTCGGCGTATTCCACGGCTCCTATGGGGGCCAGGGACGCGTCCCCGGAGACCTGGAGCGGTACGGGCTGCGCGGCTCGACGCTGAGCGTGGCGTCGGGGCGGATCGCGTATTCGCTCGGGCTGGAGGGCCCGGCGGTGTCGGTGGACACCGCGTGTTCGTCCTCGCTCGTGGCGCTGCACCTGGCCGCGCGGTCGCTGCGATCGGGTGAGTGCGACGCGGCGCTGGTCGGCGGAGTGACGGTGATGGCCACCCCGGCGATGTTCGTGGAGTTCAGCCGGCAGCGGGCGCTGTCCGTCGACGGCAGGTGCAAGGCGTATGCCGGCGCCGCCGACGGAACCGGGTTCTCCGAGGGCGTCGGAGCCCTGGTCGTGGAGCGGCTGGCCGACGCGCGGCGGCTGGGACACCGGGTGTTGGCGGTGGTGCGGGGCTCCGCGGTCAACCAGGACGGCGCCTCCAACGGGCTGGCAACCCCCAACGGCCCCGCGCAGCAGCGGGTGATCCGGTCGGCGCTTCAGAGCGCCCGGCTGGGCACGGCGGACGTGGATCTGGTGGAGGGCCACGGGACCGGCACCACGTTGGGCGATCCCATTGAGGCCCAGGCGATCTTGGCGACCTACGGGCAGGGGCGGCCGGCGGATCGGCCGTTGTGGCTGGGGTCGATCAAGTCGAACATGGGCCACACGTCGGCGGCGGCGGGAGTTGCCGGTGTGATCAAGATGGTGCAGGCGATGCGCCACGGCGTGATGCCCAAGACGCTGCACGTGGATGTGCCGACGCCGCATGTCGATTGGTCGGCGGGCGCGGTGTCGCTGCTGACCGACCAACGTCCGTGGCCGCGAGTGGATCGGCCGCGCCGGGCGGGGGTGTCGTCATTCGGGATCAGCGGCACGAATGCGCATGTGATCTTAGAACAAGCTCCTGCACAAGCTCCCGCACCGACTCCGCCGCCGGAAAGCGTCGATAGCGACCTGCCGTCGGCTCCGTGGGTGTTGTCGGCCCGTTCCGCCGAGGCGCTGGCGGGTCAAGCGCAGCGGTTGCTGGCTCACGTGCAGGCCGATCAGCAGCTCGATGTGGCCGACGTGGGATGGTCGCTGGTCTCGACCCGCTCGGCGTTCGAGCATCGGGCCGTGGTGGTCGGTGCTCGCGACGAGCTGCTGGCGGGGCTGACCGGATTGGCCGGCGGCGAGCCGGGCGCCAACGTCGTGGCGGGGCGCGCCCAGGCGGTCGGCAAGACGGTGTTCGTGTTTCCCGGTCAAGGCTCGCAGTGGATCGGTATGGGAGCCGATTTACTGGAAACCTCAACGGTATTCGCCGAGCAGCTGAACCGGTGCGACAAGGTGCTCGGCGAGCATGTGGAGTGGTCCCTGATCGATGTGATCCGTGGTGCGGCGGGTGCCCCGGGACTCGATCGGGTGGATGTCGTGCAGCCGGTGCTCTGGGCGATGATGGTGTCGCTAGCCGAGTTGTGGCGCTCGGTGGGCGTGCATCCCGACGCGGTCATCGGCCACTCCCAGGGCGAGATCGCGGCGGCCTACGTGGCCGGTGCGCTGTCGCTGGAAGATGCCGCTCGGGTGGTGGCGTTGCGCAGCCGGCTGTTGGTGCAGTTGTCGGGCGCCGGGGGCATGGTCTCGCTGGCCTGCGGCCTGGCCCGGGCACACGAGCTGGTGGCACCGTCGGGCGATCGGCTCAATATCGCTGCGGTCAACGGTGTTTCGGCGATTGTCGTGTCCGGTGAGGTGAACGCCCTGGACGAGCTTATCCGGCGTTGTGAGGGTGCCGACGTGCGTGCCCGCCGGATCGACGTCGACTATGCCTCGCACTCGGCGCAGGTCGACGCGATTCGCGAGTCGCTTGCCGGGGCCCTGAGCGGCATCGAGCCACGATCCTCCTCGGTCACCTTCTTCTCCACCGTCACCGGTGAGCCCATCGACACCGCCGGACTCAACGCCGACTACTGGTACCGCAGCATCCGCCACACAGTGCAATTCGAACAGGCGGTGCGCACCGCCAGCGACGCCGGGTATCGGGTGTTCATCGAGTGCAGCCCGCATCCGGTGTTGATCGCGGGCATCGAAGACACGGTTAGCGATCGGAACCTCGCCGATGCCGTCGTCATTCCGTCGCTGGGCCGCGACAATGGCGGCCTGGATCGGTTTTGGTTGTCGGCGGGTCAGGCCCACGTCGCGGGTGTGGCGGTGGACTGGCACGCGGTGTTCCCCGGTGCCCGTCACGTCGAGTTGCCGACGTATGCGTTCCAGGGTCGACGATTCTGGTTGCCGCCGTTAGGCATTGGTGGCGGTGATCTGGGTGGTCTGGGCCTGGCCGGGGCCGAGCACGGCTTGCTGGGTGCGGTGGTGCAGCGACCCGACTCCGGCGCGGTGGTGCTGACCGGTCGGCTGTCGTTGGCGGCCCAGCCGTGGCTGGCCGATCACGTCGTCGACGGCGTGGTGTTGTTCCCCGGCGCCGGGTTCGTGGAGTTGGCGTTGCGGGCCGGCGATGAGGTCGGCTGCTCGGTGGTCGATGAGCTGACGCTGTCCGCTCCGCTGCTGTTGCCGGCGGTCGACGGGGTCCAGGTGCAGGTCGTGGTGGGTGCCGCGGCTAGTTCGGGACGTCGTTCCCTATCGGTGTATTCGCATGGCTTGCAACCTGATTCGGAATGGATACGGCACGCCGAGGGCGCCTTGAGTACCGGATCGGGCAACACGGCCGCCGACCTGTCGGTCTGGCCGCCGGTGGGAGCGGTCGCGGTGGACGTGGCCGACGCGTACGAGCAGCTGACGCGGCGTGGTTACGAGTACGGTCCGGCGTTTCAGGGGCTGCAGGCCATGTGGCGCCTCGGCAATGAGGTCTTCGCCGAAGTCGCCGTGCCCGAGGTCGCCGGTGTCAGCAGGGTCGACAGTTTCGGTATCCATCCGGTGCTGGTGGATGCGGCGCTGCACGCGATGGGCGTGGTGGGCGATCAGGCCGAGACGATGCTGCCGTTCTCCTGGCAGGGAGTGTGTCTGCACGCCGCCGGCGCGTCGCGGGCGCGGGTCCGGATCGCGCCGGTGGGCGTGAGCGCGGTGTCGGTGGACCTCGCCGACGGGACGGGCCTGCCGATTCTATCGGTGCGCGAATTGGTGGTTCGGCCGGTCGCGGCGGCGCAACTGACTGCGGCGGCCGCGGCCCCGGCCGGTGGTGGACTGTATGAAGTGGTTTGGTCGCCGGTGTCGTGGGGGCCCACTGTTGTTGCTGGTGAGGTCACGGTGTGGGAGCCGGGTTCGGTTGCTGGTGATGTGGTCGGGTCGGTGTATGCGGCCTGTCATGAGGTGTTGGGTGTGTTGCAGTTGTGGCTGGCTGGTGAGGGTGCGGGGGCGTTGGTCGTGCTGACTCGTGGTGCGGTGGGGTTGGCGGGTGAGGTTGTCGCGGATCTGGCGGGTGCGGCGGTCTGGGGGTTGGTGCGTTCGGCGCAGGCCGAGCGGCCGGGGCGGGTGGTGTTGGTCGATTCGGACGGGTCGTTGGACGTCGCGGACGTCGTCGCCTGCGGTGAGCCGCAAGTGGTGGTGCGTTCCGGCGTCGCGCACGCCGCTCGGTTGACCCCGGCGCGCTCGGTGTCGGCACTGCCGGCGGGGCAGTGGCGGATGAGCGTTGGTGGCGGCGGCACGTTGGAGGATTTGGTGGTGCGACCGCTTCCTCGCGCGGAGTTGGCGGCCGGCCAGGTCCGGGTGGCGGTGGCCGCTGTCGGGGTGAACTTCCGGGATGTGCTGGTGGCGTTGGGGATGTACCCGGGCGGGGGTGAGCTCGGGGCTGAAGGCGCGGGAGTGGTGCTCGAGGTCGGATCCGGAGTCCGCGGGCTGTCGGTCGGCGATGCGGTGTTGGGTTTGGTGGGTGTCGTCGGTTCTGAGGCGGTGGTGGATGCGCGGTTGGTGACCGCGGTGCCACCCGGGTGGTCGTCGATACAGGCCGCGAGTGTGCCGGTGGTGTTTTTGACGGCGTTGTACGGGTTGTCGGTGCTGGCCGGGCTCAAGGCCGGTGAGCGGGTGTTGGTGCATGCTGCCACGGGTGGGGTCGGGATGGCGGCCGTGCAGCTGGCTCGGCATTGGGGTGCCGAGGTATTCGCGACTGCGAGCCGTGGTAAGTGGGACACGTTGCGCGCGATGGGGTTTGATGACGATCATATCGGGGATAGCCGGACCCTGGATTTCGAGGGCAAGTTTCTGGTGACTACCGGTGGTGCCGGGGTCGATGTGGTGCTCAACTCGCTGGCCGGGGATTTCCTGGATGCCTCGTTGCGATTGCTGGTTGGTGGGGGGCGCTTCATCGAGATGGGCAAGACTGACCTTCGCGACCCGGATGCTATGCCGGAGGGGGTGTACTACCGGGCGTTCGACTTGATGGAGGCCGGCCCGGCTCTCATCGCGTCGATGTTGTCCGACTTGATGACGATGTTCGATGCGGGTGTGTTGAAGCCGTTGCCGGTCAAGGTGTTTGACGTGCGCTGTGCCTCGTCGGCGTATCGGTTCGTCAGCCAGGCCCGCCACACCGGCAAGGTAGTCCTCGGGATCCCCGACGGCCCGGACGATCCGGTGCTGGCGAGTTCGGGCGGCGGATTGACCGGCGGCAGCGTGTTGATCACCGGCGGCACCGGGATGGCGGGCTCGGCCATCGCGGCGCATTTGGTGGCGCGTTACGGGGTGGCCCATGTGGTGTTGGTCAGCCGCAGTGGCCCCGACGGAGCCGGGGTAGCGGAGCTCACGGACCGGCTCACCGAAGCCGGCGCCGAGGTTTCGGTCGTCGCCTGTGATGTGGCCGACCGGGATGCGTTGGCGGCGCTGATCGCCGGGCTACCGGCCGCATATCCGTTGAGGGGTGTGTTCCACGCCGCGGGACTACTCGATGACGGGTTGATCGCGTCGTTGACCCCGGACCGGGTCGATACGGTGTTGCGGGCCAAGGTGGATGGCGCCTGGAATTTGCACGAACTCACCCGGGATATGGATATGGATCTGTCGGCGTTCGTGCTGTTCTCCTCGATGGCGGGCATCGTGGGTTCCCCGGGCCAGGGCAACTATGCCGCGGCGAACAGCTTCCTGGACGGCTTGGCCGCTTCGCGCCGGGCCCAGGGCCTGCCCGGGTTATCGGTGGCCTGGGGACTGTGGGAACAGGCCAGCGCCATGACCCAACACCTCGACGAGCGTGACATATCCCGGATGAGCCGAATCGGGCTCGCCCCCATGCCAACCGAGCAGGCGCTGCGATTGTTCGATACCGCGATGCTGGCCGAACGTCCGGCGATGGTCGCCGCCCGCATCGACCCCCGCGCGCTGGCCGACAACGGAGCCACACTGCCCCCGCTGCTGAGTCAGCTGGTCGCCCGCCCGATTCGACGGGTCATCGACGAGACCGACACCACCTCCGCTTCGACGACCAGCCTCGTCGCCCGCCTGCAGGGCCTGTCCGCCGAGCAGCGGCACAGCGAACTGGTGGACCTCGTCTCCCGCAACGCCGCCACCGTGCTGGGCCGCCCGAATGCCGGGGACATCAACGCGGGAAGCGTCTTCCAAGACCTCGGGTTCGACTCCCTGACGGCCGTGGAACTGCGCAACCGTCTCAAAACCGCGACCGGACTGACCCTTTCGCCGACACTGATCTTCGACTACCCGACACCGATCGTGCTGGCCGAGCATCTCGACACCCGGCTGGTGGTGCCCCCGACACTCGCCGAGCAGCCCGACCTGATGGCCCGCTTCAACGACATCACCCGGGAGCTACAAACGCTGCTGAACCAACCGGATTGGCAGCCCGAAGACGCTCCGCATCTGACCACCCGCATCCAGACCCTGCTGACCACGCTCAGCGCCCACCTGGATCCGCACGACGAGCAGGAAGCCGATGACGACGACATCCACAGTGCTAGCGAGAGCGAACTGTTCGCCATCCTCGACGAAGAACTCGGCTCGTAAGACGCCAAGGAGCACCCGTGTCGGATACCGACAAACATCTTGACTACCTGAAGCGGCTCACCGCAGATCTGCGGCGCACGCGGCGGCGGGTGGCAGAGCTGGAAGGCAAGCTGTCCGAGCCGGTGGCGGTGGTGGGGATGGCATGCCGGTACCCGGGGGGTGTGGATTCACCGGAGGCCTTGTGGGACATGGTGGTCGAGGGCCGCGATGCCGTGTCGGATTTTCCCTCCGACCGCGGCTGGGACGTGGCGGGTTTGTACGATCCCGACCCCGACGCCCCGGGCAAGATGTACGTCCGTCAGGGTTCATTTCTCGCCGACGCCGGTGATTTCGATGCCGGGTTTTTCGGCGTCGGCCCCAGCGAGGCGCTGGCGATGGATCCACAGCAGCGGCTGATGCTGGAGCTGTCGTGGGAAGCCTTGGAGCGCACCGGAATTGACCCACTGCGGTTACGTGGTTCGGCGACGGGTGTGTTCGCCGGTGTGATTCATGCCGGCTACGGCGGCCAGGTGGAGGGCGAGCTGGAGGGCTACGGGCTCACCGGTTCGACGTTGAGCGTGGCCTCGGGCCGGGTGTCGTATGTGCTGGGCCTGGAAGGCCCGGCGGTGTCGGTGGATACGGCGTGTTCGTCGTCGCTGGTGGCGTTGCATCTGGCTGCGCAGTCGCTGCGGTCGGGCGAATGCGACCTGGCCCTGGTCGGCGGCGTCACGGTGATGGCAACGCCGGCGGCCTTCGTCGAATTCAGCCGCCAGCGGGCCCTGGCCACCGATGGCCGGTGCAAGGTGTACGCCGGCGCGGCCGATGGCACCGCATGGTCGGAGGGCGCCGGAGTCCTGGTGGTGGAACGCCTTGCCGACGCGCGGCGAGCCGGGCACCCGGTCCTGGCGCTGGTACGCGGTACCGCCGTCAATCAGGACGGCGCCTCCAACGGGTTGACCGCCCCGAATGGGCCTTCCCAGCAACGCGTTATCCGCACCGCACTGGCCAGCGCGGGCCTGACCGCGGCCGACGTCGACGTGGTCGAGGGGCACGGCACCGGGACCGTGCTGGGCGACCCGATCGAGGCGCAAGCGTTGTTGGCGACCTACGGTCAAGACCGGCCGGCGGACCGCCCACTGTGGCTGGGGTCGATCAAATCCAACATCGGTCACACCTCGGCGGCCGCGGGCGTGGCCGGGGTAATCAAAATGATCGAGGCTATCCAGCACGAGGTACTGCCGCAGACGCTGCACGTGGATGTGCCTTCCCCACATGTGGATTGGTCAGCGGGCGCGGTGTCGCTCTTGACGGAATCGCGCGTGTGGCCGAGCGGGGATCGTCCGCGCCGGGCCGGGGTGTCGTCGTTCGGGATCAGCGGGACGAACGCCCACGTGATCATCGAACAACCACCAACCATCGAAGCCGAAAGTGTTGCGGCTGAATTGCATCCGAGGGAGACCGCCTGGGTGCTGTCGGCGCGCTCCGAGCAGGCGCTGTCCAACCAGGCCAGGCGGCTGCTTGCGCACGTGACCGGTAGCGCGGAGCTGAGGCCGGTAGATGTCGCGTGGTCGTTGGCGACGACGCGTGCGGTATTCGACTATCGGGCCGTGGTGGTCGGCGCGAACCGGGACAGCTTGGTGACGGGGTTGACCGAGTTGGCCGCCGGTGAGCCGGGCGCTGGCGTCGTCGCAGGGCGGGTCCGCTCGGCGGGAAAGACAGTGTTCGTTTTTCCCGGCCAGGGGGCCCAGTGGCTGGGGATGGGCCGACAGCTCTACGAGCATTTCCCGCAGTTCGCGCAGGCGTTTGACGAGGCGGTGGCCGCGTTGGACCCGCATCTGCGGTTGCCGCTGCGGCAGGTGATCTGGGGCGACGACCCCGCGCTGTTGCAGAGCACGGAGTTCGCGCAGCCGGCCCTGTTTGCTGCCGAGGTCGCGATGGCGGCGTTGCTCGGGCACTGGGGTGTGCTCCCCGACGTGGTGACGGGCCATTCCGTGGGCGAGATCACCGCGGCCCACGTGGCCGGCGTGCTGTCGCTTGCGGATGCGGCCAAAGTGGTTGCGGGGCGCGGCCGGTTGATGGCGGCGCTGCCGCCCGGCGGCGCGATGGTCGCGGTAGCCGTCAGCGAGGCGGAAGTATCGCCGTCGCTGACCGATGAGGTGAATCTCGCGGCGGTCAACGCCCCCAAGGCGGTGGTGATCTCGGGTCCCGACGCCGCGGTCACCGCGGTGGCAGACGGGCTGGCCCAGCAGGGCCGCCGAGTGCACCGATTGGAGGTTTCGCACGCGTTTCATTCCTCGCTGATGGAGCCGATGCTCGAGGAGTTCGCACAATTGATGGCCGGAGTGTCGGCTGCACGCCCGCGAATAGGGTTGGTATCCAACCTGACTGGACAATTAGCCGGCCCCGAGTACGGATCGCCGCAATACTGGGTCGATCACGTGCGCCGGCCGGTGCGTTTCGGCGATGGGGTGCGGGCCGCCGAGTCCTTGGGTGCCCGGGTTTTCGTCGAGGTCGGGCCGGGCCGCGGCCTCACCGCGGCCGTCGAGCAATCCTTGGCCACCGAGCAGGCGACATCGGTGGTCACGCTGGCCAAAGATCGCCCCGAAGCGGAATCGGCGCTCGCGGCGCTCGGGCGGTTGTTCACCATCGGTGTCTCAGTGGATTGGCCCGCGGCGGTCGGAGACGGCCAGCGAGTCGAGTTGCCGACGTACGGCTTTATCCGGCAGCGGTTCTGGCTTCCTCCCGGAGCGGTGGGCTCGGGCAATGTCAGCAGTGTCGGCTTGGCCCGGGCCGCGCATCCGCTGCTGGGCGCGGTGGTGGAGCGGCCCGACACGGGTGGCGTGGTGCTGACCGGCTCGTTGTCCGTCGGCGGATCGCCCTGGCTGGCCGATCACGTCGTCGACGGCGTGGTGTTGTTCCCCGGCGCCGGGTTCGTGGAGTTGGTGTTGCGGGCCGGCGATGAGGTCGGCTGCTCGGTGGTCGAAGAACTGACGTTGTTGGCACCGCTGGTGCTGCCGCCGGGCGGGGCAGCACGCGTGCAAGTCGTGGTGGATGCGGCGGGTGAGTCCGGTTCGCGCGCCGTCTGGGTGTATTCGCGTGGTGCAGCGGCGGATTCGGTCTGGGTGCTGCATGCGCAAGGAGCGTTGCGCTCCGCGCAGCCCGAACCCGGCGCGGATCTGTCGGTGTGGCCGCCGGTCGGGGCCTCCGCGGTCGAGGCCGGAGACGTGTACGACGTGCTGGCCGCCCGGGGCTACGACTACGGGCCCGCATTCCGCGGTCTGCGCACCCTGTGGCGTCGCGGCCAGGAGGTCTACGCCGAGGTGTCCGCCGGCGAGGGCGTCGCGATGGGCGGCTTCGGGATTCACCCCGTCGTGCTGGATGCAGCCTTGCACGCCTGGGGGATTGCCGAAGGTGGCGATTCGACGATGCTGCCGTTCTCCTGGCAGGGAGTGTGTCTGCACGCCGCCGGCGCGTCGCGGGCGCGGGTCCGGATCGCACCGGCCGGCTCCGGGGCGGTGTCGGTGGATATGGCGGACGGGACGGGCCTGCCGGTCTTGTCGGTGCGTGAGTTGGTGGTTCGCCCGATCTCGATCGGTACGCTCTCGGCCGCGTTGGCGGCCGCTGCCGGTGGCGGTGGTGGACTGTATGAAGTGGTTTGGTCGCCGGTGTCGTTGGGGCCCACTGTTGTTGCTGGTGAGGTCACGGTGTGGGAGCCGGGTTCGGTTGCTGGTGATGTGGTCGGGTCGGTGTATGCGGCCTGTCATGAGGTGTTGGGTGTGTTGCAGTTGTGGCTGGCTGGTGAGGGTGCGGGGGCGTTGGTCGTGCTGACTCGTGGTGCGGTGGGGTTGGCGGGTGAGGTTGTCGCGGATCTGGCGGGTGCGGCGGTCTGGGGGTTGGTGCGTTCGGCGCAGGCCGAGCGGCCGGGGCGGGTGGTGTTGGTCGATTCGGACGGGTCGTTGGACGTCGCGGACGTCGTCGCCTGCGGTGAGCCGCAAGTGGTGGTGCGTTCCGGCGTCGCGCACGCCGCTCGGTTGACCCCGGCGCGCTCGGTGTCGGCACTGCCGGCGGGGCAGTGGCGGATGAGCGTTGGTGGCGGCGGCACGTTGGAGGATTTGGTGGTGCGACCGCTTCCTCGCGCGGAGTTGGCGGCCGGCCAGGTCCGGGTGGCGGTGGCCGCTGTCGGGGTGAACTTCCGGGATGTGCTGGTGGCGTTGGGGATGTACCCGGGCGGGGGTGAGCTCGGGGCTGAAGGCGCGGGAGTGGTGCTCGAGGTCGGATCCGGAGTCCGCGGGCTGTCGGTCGGCGATGCGGTGTTGGGTTTGGTGGGTGTCGTCGGTTCTGAGGCGGTGGTGGATGCGCGGTTGGTGACCGCGGTGCCACCCGGGTGGTCGTCGATACAGGCCGCGAGTGTGCCGGTGGTGTTTTTGACGGCGTTGTACGGGTTGTCGGTGCTGGCCGGGCTCAAGGCCGGTGAGCGGGTGTTGGTGCATGCTGCCACGGGTGGGGTCGGGATGGCGGCCGTGCAGCTGGCTCGGCATTGGGGTGCCGAGGTATTCGCGACTGCGAGCCGTGGTAAGTGGGACACGTTGCGCGCGATGGGGTTTGATGACGATCATATCGGGGATAGCCGGACCCTGGATTTCGAGGGCAAGTTTCTGGTGACTACCGGTGGTGCCGGGGTCGATGTGGTGCTCAACTCGCTGGCCGGGGATTTCCTGGATGCCTCGTTGCGATTGCTGGTTGGTGGGGGGCGCTTCATCGAGATGGGCAAGACTGACCTTCGCGACCCGGATGCTATGCCGGAGGGGGTGTACTACCGGGCGTTCGACTTGATGGAGGCCGGCCCGGCTCTCATCGCGTCGATGTTGTCCGACTTGATGACGATGTTCGATGCGGGTGTGTTGAAGCCGTTGCCGGTCAAGGTGTTTGACGTGCGCTGTGCCTCGTCGGCGTATCGGTTCGTCAGCCAGGCCCGCCACACCGGCAAGGTAGTCCTCGGGATCCCCGACGGCCCGGACGATCCGGTGCTGGCGAGTTCGGGCGGCGGATTGACCGGCGGCAGCGTGTTGATCACCGGCGGCACCGGGATGGCGGGCTCGGCCATCGCGGCGCATTTGGTGGCGCGTTACGGGGTGGCCCATGTGGTGTTGGTCAGCCGCAGTGGCCCCGACGGAGCCGGGGTAGCGGAGCTCACGGACCGGCTCACCGAAGCCGGCGCCGAGGTTTCGGTCGTCGCCTGTGATGTGGCCGACCGGGATGCGTTGGCGGCGCTGATCGCCGGGCTACCGGCCGCATATCCGTTGAGGGGTGTGTTCCACGCCGCGGGACTACTCGACGACGGGCTGATCGCGTCGTTGACCCCGGACCGGGTCGATACGGTGTTGCGGGCCAAGGTGGATGGCGCCTGGAATTTGCACGAACTCACCCGGGATATGGATATGGATCTGTCGGCGTTCGTGCTGTTCTCCTCGATGGCGGGCATCGTGGGTTCCCCGGGCCAGGGCAACTATGCCGCGGCGAACAGCTTCCTGGACGGCTTGGCCGCTTCGCGCCGGGCCCAGGGCCTGCCCGGGCTGTCGGTGGCCTGGGGACTGTGGGAACAGGCCAGCGCCATGACCCAACACCTCAGCGAGCGTGACATATCCCGGATGAGCCGGGGCGGGTTGGCGCCGTTGTCCACCCCTCATGCGCTTCAGCTGTTCGACGAGGCCATGTTGGCCGATCGTCCGCTGTTGGTGGCCGCCCGTATCGACGCGCAGGGGTTGGGCGCCGGCGGCGCCGTGCCGCCGGTGTTCCGGGACCTGGCCGCTCGGCCGGGGCGGCGACTGATCGGTGACGCCGACGCGGCGGTGTCGACATCGGGATTGGCTACCCGGCTGCAGGGCCTGAGTCCCGAGCAGCGTCACCACCAATTGGTGGAATTGGTGTGTACCAACGCCGCAACCGTTTTGGGCAGGTCCAATGCCGACATCGCGGCGACGCTGCCGTTCCAAGACCTCGGGTTTGACTCGTTGACCGCGGTGGAACTGCGCAACCGCCTGAAAATGGCGACCGGGCTCACCCTTTCACCCAGCCTGATCTTCGACTTCCCCACGCCCGCGGCACTGGCCGAACATATCGACGAACAGCTCAGCTCCGTGCCGACAGCTGCGCCCGCGGCCGGGCCGGACCCGCTGGCGCGTTTCAACGACATCGCACGCGAGCTGCAGACGCTGGTCAACCAACCCAATTGGACGCCGGACGACAGATCCCGGCTGGCCGCCCGCATCCAAGCCATTGTGCGCGAACTCGAAAGCCCACCACCGCTGACGCCCGGCGAAGCGCACCTCATCGACGACGACATCACGACCGCCACCGAACGCGAACTCTTCGCGATCCTCGATGACGATTTCGGCCCCTGATGTCACCTACCGAGATAGCGATCATCGGCCTTGCCTGCAGATTGCCCGGCGCCTCCGGCCCGCGTGACTTCTGGCATCTCGTACGTGACGGACGGGAAGCAACCGAATTACCCGGGGATATCGCCGAGTTCGACGCCGACTTCTTCAACCTGTCGCCCCGCGAGGCCTGCGCGATGGACCCACGTCAGCGGGTTGCGCTCGAATTGTCCTGGGAACTCTTCGAGGACGCATTTTTGGTGCCGGAAAACGCGCGTGGCGAACGGGTTTCGATATACCTGGGCGCGATGTCCGACGACTACGCGGTCCTGACTCTGCGTGACGGCGCGGACAACCTCGACCATCACTCGTTCGGCGGCGTCAGCCGCGCCATGATCGCCAACAGGATCTCGTATGCCCTCGGGCTACGGGGCTCCAGCATGATCGTGGATTCCGGGCAGTCGTCGTCACTGGTCGCGGTGCACCTCGCCTGTGAAAGTCTGCGCGCGGGGGAGTCGCAGCTGGCGATTGCCGGTGGGATCCACCTCAACCTGGCCGACGAAACCGCCATGCTCGAGCAGGAATTCGGTGCGATGTCGGCGTCCGGCCGTACTTACGCGTTCGATGGGCGCGCCGATGGCTACGTGCGGGCCGAAGGTGCCGGCATGGTGCTGTTGAAGCCGTTGAGTGCCGCGCTGCGGGACGGAAACAGAATCCGCGCCGTGATCCGGGGCAGCGCGGTCGGCAATGCGGGGCACAGCTCCGCCGGCCAAACCGTGCCGTCGGTATCGGGACAAGCCGACGTGATCCGCCGCGCGCTCGCCGCTGCGGGCCTCGGCAGCGACGATATCGACTACGTCGAGGCACACGGCACCGGAACCGAAGTCGGCGATCCGGTCGAGGTGCGGGCGCTGGGTGAAGTCTTCGGCGAGTGCCGGCAACGTCCGGTGCGGGTCGGATCGGTGAAAACCAACATCGGCCACACCGGCGGCGCGGCGGGAATCGCGGGCTTGCTCAAAGCGGCATTGGCGGTCGAAAATGCCGTGATCCCACCAAGTCTCAACTACGACAGCGCGGCCCCCGGCAACGACCTGAAAAGCTTTGGGTTGCAGGTCAATACCACCTTGACGGCATGGCCGGCGCAGGACCGGCCGCGCCGGGCCGGGGTGTCGTCGTTCGGAATGGGTGGGACGAATGCGCATGTGATCCTCGAGCAGGCCCCCCCACAGCCGGCACCGGCCGAACCGCGACAGAACGCCCCGGTGGCATGGGTGCTGTCGGCGCGTTCGGAACAGGCCTTGGCCAACCAGGCTGCACGGTTGGCGGCCCACGTCGTCGCCGACGATCTGGCGGTGACGGATGTGGCATGGTCGCTGGCCACCACCCGTTCGGTCTTCCAGCATCGCGCGGTACTGGTAGGTAGTGATCGCCTCGCTCTCACAACGGGTTTGACGCGGTTCACCGGCGGCGACCCGACCGCGGTCGCCGGGCAGGCCGGACCAACCGGCAAAACGGTGTTCGTGTTCCCCGGCCAAGGCTCCCAATGGCTGGGGGTGGGACGCCAACTCTACGAACGGTATCCGGTATTCACCCGAGCTTTCGACAAGGCCGTCGACGCGTTGGACGGCCAGCTGCGATCGAATTTGCGTGACGTCATCTGGGGTGTCGACCCGGCGCTGCTGGCGAATACCGAGTTCGCTCAGCCGGCGCTTTTTGCCATCGAGGTGGCAATGGCGGAATTGCTGCAAAGCTGGGGAATCGAGCCGGATCTGGTGATGGGCCATTCGGTGGGGGAGATCACCGCCGCCCATATCGCGGGCGTGCTGACGCTTGACGATGCCGCGCGGCTCGTCGCGGCCCGCGGCCGTTTGATGGCGGCATTGCCGGCCGGCGGCGTGATGATCGCCGTGGCCGCCGGCGAGGACGAGGTGACGCCGTTGCTCACCGACGGTGTCGCGATCGCGGCGGTCAATGCCCAGCATTCCGTGGTGATTTCGGGTGCCGAGGCGCCGGCGGGCGCCCTGGCTGACCGGTTGGCACGGCGGGGGACGCGGGTGCATCGGTTGGCGGTGTCGCACGCGTTTCACTCGGTGTTGGTAGAACCCATGGTCGACGAGTTCGCTCGCCTGCTGGCCGACATCAAGGCAGACCAGCCGCGGATTGGCTTGGTGTCCAACGTGACTGGGCAGCTCGCCGGTGCCGAATACGGATCGGCTCAGTATTGGGCTGAACATGTGCGCCGGCCGGTGCGATTTGCCGATGGTGTGCGGTTGGCGGAGTCGCTGGGAGCCACCGTGTTCGTCGAGGTGGGCCCCGCCGCCGGCTTGAGTGCGGCAGTGGAGCAATCACTGAACACCGAGCATGCCGCCGCGGTGGCAACGTTTGCCGCCGACCAGCCAGAAGTCGACGCGCTGTTGACGGCGGCCGGCCGGCTATTCGCCTACGGCACGACGGTTGATTGGGCGGCCGTTCTCGGTGGACTGGGTGGGCGCCGAGTCGAGTTGCCGACATACGGCTTTGCCCGGCAACGGTTTTGGTTGGGATCAAGGGGAGATGTGCCGGTTCCGGTGGATCGGGCGGCGGACCTGGCCGAGCTGCTGCGCGCACTGGCCCCCGAGGAGCAGCGCGGCCGGCTGGTGAACTTGGTGTGCACCCACGCGGCGACCGTGTTGGGGCACCCGAGCGGCGGTGACATTGATGTCGACCGTGCCTTTCAAGACATCGGCTTTGAATCACTCACCGGCGTCGAACTTCGCAATCGGCTTAAAGTCGCGACGGGGCTGGCCCTGCCGCGCACGCTGATCTTCGACTTTCCCAGCCCGTCAGCGCTGGCCGATCACCTGCGTCGGCAACTGTTGCACGAGGACCGCGACGAATCCGATGACGACGAGATGTGGTCGGCGCTGAGAAAAATTCCGCTGCGCGAACTTCGGCGAACGGGGCTGCTCGACAAACTATTGCTGCTGGCCGGTGAGTCCGAGATGGCACTTGACGAGCCAGCGGTGAGTAACGACACCATCGATTCGTTGAGCCCCGATGCGCTGATCGCTATGGCGTTGGAGTCCGACAAAGCCGATGATGCTGAGTGACGAAATCCACGCTGGCAGGCCTGATTACGCGTGCCGAACGCTGAGTGATATCCGACACATGTTGAATAGCCTTGTTTTTGCGGGTGCGAACCAGACCGCATAAACTTCCCGGTAATCGGGCGAATCGTTTTCAGCAGAGGCCAGGTATGAGCGTCGTCGCAGGTGTGTTCGGTGCCTTGCCACCGCACCGCTACAGCCAGAGCGAGATCACTGACCAGCTCGTCCAGTTCCCGGTGTTGAAGGAACACGAGGACATCGTCCGCCGTCTGCACGCCGGGGCAAAGGTCAACAGCCGCCACCTGGTACTGCCCCTCGAGCGGTACCTCACGCTGACCGAGTTCACCGAGACGAACGAGATATTCATCGAAAACGCCGTCGACCTCGGCTGCGAGGCGTTGCTGGGCGCTCTGGACGAGGCGGGGCTGCAGCGCGAAGACGTCGACATGATCGCCACCACGACCGTCACCGGCGTTGCGGTGCCGTCGCTGGATGCCCGCATCGCCGGACGAATTGGGCTGCGCCCGGATGTGCGCCGGGTGCCGCTGTTCGGGCTCGGCTGCGCGGCCGGTGCGGCGGGGCTGGCCACCGTGCACAACTACCTGCGGGGTGCACCGGACGGCGTCGCGGTCCTGGTGTCGATCGAGCTGTGCTCGCTGACCTTTCCCACGGTCAAGCCGACCGTCTCGGGGCTGGTCTCGACCGCGATGTTCGGCGATGGGGCCGCCGCGGTGGTCGCCGTCGGCGATCGTCGCGCCGAACAAGACCGGCAGCTACGGCCCAGTGGGCCCGACATCGTCGATTCGCGCAGCCGCCTCTACCCGGAATCGCTGCACATGATGGCGTGGAACGTCGGCCCCGGCGGCCTACAGCCCGTGTTCTCGCCGGAGCTCGCCACGCTCATCGAGGCGCATCTGGCCGACGATGTCGATCGATTCCTCACCGGACACGGGATGACCAGGGGTGACATCGAAGCGTGGGTGGCTCACCCGGGCGGCCCCAAGGTGATCGGTGCGATCGGCAAGAGCCTCGACCTGCCCCCGGAGGCGCTCGAGTTGACCTGGCGCTCGCTGGGTGAGATCGCCAACCTCTCGTCGGCCTCGGTGCTGCACGTCCTGCGCGACACCATCGCCAAGCCGCCGGCCAGTGGCAGCCCGGGGCTGATCGTCGCGATGGGCCCCGGATTCTCCTCCGAACTCGTGCTACTGCGCTGGCACTGAATCGGCGATCTCGACGACCAGGCCCGGTGTGGGACTCAGCGCGGCGAGGTTGGCGGCGCGGATTCGCTGAGCGGGCAATCGTAGCTTCGTTCGGGCGACCAGCCGGGCAAGCATGACCGTCATCTCGGTCGTGGCCATCAGCGCGCCCAGCTGAACGCGTCCGCGTTGGCAAACACGAACTTGTTCGCCTCGGGTCCAAGCAGATAGGTGTAGCCGTGCCGGCCGAAACCGGACTTGACCACCGGGCCCCGCAGCCGGTACAGGGCCAGCAATCCATCGCCGGGCAGATACGGAATCGGTTGGTGCCGTTGCTTCCTCATCGAAATCATTCGACCATTTCCGAGAGCTCCAGCCAGCGGCTCTCCAGCGTGCCGACCTCGCCTTCCAGCGCGCGTAGCTCGCCGGTCAGCCCGGCGATGCCGACGTGGTCGGACTGGTCATGGTCGGCGAGTTCGACGTGTTTGGCCGCAATCCGATCCGCCAGCCGGGCCAGCTGGCGGTCCAGCGAGGCCAGCTCCTTTTCCGCGGCGCGACGCTGCGCACCCGACATCGCCTCGGGTTCGGGGTTTGCGCGCGGTGGGTCCGCGGCGCCCGCGGACCGGGCGGCCAACCGCAGGTACTCGTCGACACCACCCGGAAGGTGGCGCAATCGGCCGTCGAGAATCGCGTACTGCTGATCGGTGATCCGTTCCAGCAGATAACGGTCGTGCGAGACGACGATCAGGGTGCCCGGCCAGGAGTCGAGCAAATCCTCGGTCGCGGTCAGCATGTCGGTGTCCACGTCGTTGGTGGGCTCGTCGAGGAGCAGGACGTTCGGCTCGGACAACAGCGTGAGCATCAGCTGCAGGCGCCGCCGCTGCCCGCCGGACAGCTCGCCGACGCGCGCCGAGAGCTCGGTGAAGCCGAGTCGCTCCAGCAGCTGGGCCGGGGTGACCTCGCGTCCCTCGACCTCATACCCGCCGCGGAGGCGGCCCAGCACGTCGGCGATCCGGTCACCGGCGATGTCGGCCAGCCGGTCGCCCTGCTGATCGAGCACCGCGAGCTGGACGGTCTTGCCGCGCTTGACGCGCCCGGCGTCCGGCGCAATGGTCCCGGCGATCAAGCCCAGCAGCGTCGACTTGCCCGCGCCGTTGGCCCCGACGATGCCGGTCCGTTCGCCCGGGGCGATCCGCCATTCGACGTCGCGCAACACCGGGCGACCGTCGAAGGAGACCGACACGTCGAGCAGGTCGATCACGTCCTTGCCGAGCCGGGCCGTCGCCAGCTTCGCGAGCTCGACGGTGTTGCGTAGCGGCGGCACGTCGGCGATCAGCTGGTTGGCGGCGTCGATCCGGAACTTCGGCTTGGACGTCCGCGCCGGCGGCCCGCGGCGCAGCCAGGCCAGCTCTTTGCGCATCAGGTTCTGCCGCTTGGCCTCCGCCGAGGCGGCCTGGCGGTCCCGCTCGACGCGCTGCAGCACATATGCGGCGTAGCCGCCCTCGAAGGGTTCGACGATGCCGTCGTGCACCTCCCACGTCGTGGCGGCGACTTCGTCGAGGAACCAGCGGTCGTGAGTCACCACGAGCAGCCCGCCGGTGTTGCGCGCCCATCGCTGCTGCAGGTGGCCGGCCAGCCAGGTGATGCCCTCGATGTCCAGGTGGTTGGTGGGCTCGTCGAGGGCGATGACGTCCCACTCGCCGATCAGCAGTTTGGCCAACTGCACCCGTCGTCGTTGCCCTCCGCTGAGAGTGGAAATCGTTGCATCCCACGCGATATCGGCTACCAGTCCGCCGACCACATCGCGGATCCGCGGGTCGCCGGCCCACTGATGCTCGGCCTGGTCGCCGACCAGCGTCCAGCCGACGGTGTGTTCCGGGTCCAGGGTGTCTGCCTGGCTGAGCGCGCTGACCCGTAGGCCGCTGCGCTGGGTGACCCGCCCGGAATCGGGCCGCAGCTGACCGGTCAGCAGACGTAACAGGCTGGACTTGCCGTCCCCGTTGCGCCCCACGATGCCGATGCGCGCGCCGTCGTTGACCCCGAGTGAGATCGAGTCGAATACCACTTGAGTCGGGTATTCCAGGTGAACGGCCTCGGCCCCCAGTAGGTGCGCCACCGGGCCGACGCTAGCAAGAGTGTCGGACCCCGCGCCTATCATCGAAAGTATGTTCGATAACGGACGGTCACGGGAACTGGTTGACCGGATGTCTGCCGCCTGGCGGCTCGAGGCGCAGGCTGCGGCCGACCGGCTGGACGCGATCGGAGAGTTGTTCGAGCTGCGCCGGGCCGAATACGACGAGCATCAGGACTGGGCGGTCGATACCTGGGCGGCGGTGGGCGCCGAGATCGCGGCGGCGTTTCGGATCAGTCTGGCGATGGCCGGCAGCTATCTGCGCTACGCATTGGCCATGCGTGAGCGGGTGCCGCGGGTGGCCGAGGCGTTTCGGGCCGGCGATCTCGATTACCGGCTATTCCAAACGATCGTGTACCGCACCGATCTGATCACCGATGCGGCGGTGTTGGCTCGGGTCGATGCGCAGCTGGCCGTGCGGGCGACGCGCTGGCCGTCGATGACCCGCGGACGGCTGGCCGGCGAGATCGACCGAATCGTGGCCATCGCCGATGCCGATGCGGTGCGCCGGCACCGCGAGCGCATGGCTGAGCGCGAGGTGTCGATCTGGGAATCCGAGGGCGGCATCTCCGAGGTGCACGGCCGCCTGTTCACCACCGACGCCACGCTGCTGGACAAGCGCCTGGACGCGTTGGCGGACACGGTGTGTGGCGGCGACCCGCGAACTCGAGATCAGCGGCGGGCTGATGCGCTGGGTGTGCTGGCCGGCGGTGGTGATCGGCTGGGTTGCCGGTGCCGCGACGCCGAGTGCGCCGCGGGTGCGCGTCGCGCCGGATCGGTGGTCATTCATGTGATCGCCGACCAAGCCGCCGTCGAGGGCCGCGGCGCCAAACCGGCGTCGGTGGTGGCAGCGGACGGGCTGATCCCCGCCTCGGTGCTGGCCGAGTTGGCGAAGTCCGCGCCCTTGCGGCCGCTGATCAGGCCGGTCGACGCCGAGCCGCAGTACATCCCGTCGGCGGGGCTGGCCGCTTACGTGCGGGCACGCGACCTGACGTGCCGGGCGCCGGGTTGTGATCGACCCGCCACCGAAAGCGACCTCGACCACACCGTCCCGTACGACGACGGGGGAGCCACACACCCGTCGAACCTGAAGTGTCTGTGCCGAACCCATCATCTGCTCAAGACGTTCTGGGGCTGGCGCGATCAGCAGCTGCCCGACGGCACGGTGATCTGGACACTGCCGGACGGGCACATCTATGTCACCACCCCCGGCAGCGCGCTGCTCTTCACGAGCCTGTGCGTACCTACCGGCGACTTGCCCGGCGCCGACCCGGCCGGCGTTGACCGCTGCGGCGACAGAACAGTGATGATGCCGCTGCGCACGAGCACTCGCTCGCAGAACCGGGTCGCCCACATTGCCGCCGAACGCCGACACAACCAGCAGGTCCGCCAGGCTGCATACCGACAACCCCAACCGGCCTACTCCGGTCTCGCCCCACCGCCCGACAGCGACGACGAGACGCCGCCCTTCTGACGCGGTTTGTGCCACCCCGCGGGCAAACACCCTGACCAGAACCGCTGTGGGGGTCGATGTGCCATGATGTCCAAGCTGTCGAGAGTGGGGAGCAGCGGTGGATCTGAATTTGTCGATGATCACGCGGCCGGTGGAACGACTGGTCGCGACGGCGCAGAACGGCCTGGAGGTCTTACGGCTGGGGGGCCTGGAGACCGGCACCGTTCCGTCGCCGTCACAGATCGTCGAGAGCGTGCCGATGTACAAGCTTCGGCGCTACTTTCCGCCCGACAACCGGCCCGGACAGCGGCCGGTCGGCCCGCCGGTGCTGATGGTGCACCCGATGATGATGTCGGCTGACATGTGGGACGTCACCCGCGAAGACGGCGCCGTCGGCATCCTGCACTCCCACGGGCTGGACTGCTGGGTCATCGACTTCGGTTCGCCCGACAAGGTCGAGGGCGGTATGCGCCGCAACCTGGCCGACCACATCGTTGCGCTCAGTGACGCCATCGACACGGTGAAGGACTCCACCGGCAGCGATGTGCACCTGGTCGGGTATTCGCAGGGCGGGATGTGGTGTTATCAGGTCGCCGCCTACCGGCGTTCGAAAGCCCTCGCCAGCATCGTGACCTTCGGTTCGCCCGTGGATACCCTGGCGGCCCTGCCGATGGGCATCCCGGCAAACTTTGCCCCGCCGGTCGCCAATTTCATGGCCGACCACGTCTTCAGCCGGTTGGCCATCCCGGGCTGGATGGCGCGGGCCGGCTTCCAGATGCTCGACCCGCTCAAGACCGCCAAGGCTCGGGTCGACTTCGTGCGTCAGCTGCACGACCGCGAGGCATTGCTGCCCCGCGAACAGCAGCGCAGGTTCCTCGAGCGTGAGGGGTGGATCGCCTGGTCCGGCCCGGCGATCTCCGAGCTGCTCAAGCAGTTCATCGCCCACAACCGGATGATGACCGGCGGTTTCGCCGTCAACGGGCAGATGGTCACGCTCACCGACATCACCTGTCCGGTGCTGGCGTTCGTCGGCGAGGTCGACGACATCGGCCAGCCGGCATCGGTGCGCGGCATCCGGCGCGCTGCGCCCAACGCCGAGGTCTACGAATCCCGGATCAGGACAGGGCATTTCGGCCTCGTCGTCGGATCCAAAGCGGCAGAACAGGGTTGGCCCACCGTCGCCGCGTGGATCGAATGGCTCGCTGCCGGCGGCGACAAGCCGTCCGGCATCGACCTGATGGCCGATCAGCCAGAAGAACACACCGACAGCGGCGTCGCATTGAGTTCGCGGCTCACCCACGGCATCGGTGAGGCATCGGGGGCGGCGCTGGGGCTGGTGCGCGGGGCGGCCGACGCGGTCGTCGCGGCCAACAAATCCATGCGGACCCTGGCCGTGGAGACCGCGCGCACGCTGCCCCGATTGGCCCGGCTCGGGCAGATCAACGATCACACACGAATCTCGTTGGGCCGCATCATCAGTGAGCAGGCCGGCAACGCCCCGCGGGGCGAGTTCCTGCTGTTCGACGGCAGGGTGCACACCTACGAGGCGGTCGACCGGCGGATCAACAACGTCGTGCGCGGCCTGATTCAGGTCGGCGTCCGGCAGGGCGACCGGGTCGGCGTCCTGATGGAGACCCGGCCCAGTGCCCTGGTCGCGATCGCCGCGCTGTCCCGGCTCGGCGCGGTCGCCGTGGTGATGCACCCAGAAGCCGATCTGACCGCATCGGTCCGGCTCGGGCGGGTCACCGAGATTCTGACCGACCCCACCAACCTGGAGGCCGCCCGCCAATGGCCGGGACAGGTGCTGGTGCTCGGCGGCGGTGAGACGCGCAACCTGGACCTGCCCGACGACGGCAACGTCATCGACATGGAGCAGATCGACCCGGACGCTGTCGAGCTGCCCGCCTGGTACCGGCCCAACCCGGGGCTGGCCCGCGACCTGGCGTTCATCGCGTTCAGCGCGGCCGGTGGCGAGCTGGTCGCCAAGCAGATCACCAACTACCGATGGGCCGTGTCGGCCTTCGGGACCGCATCGACGGCGGTGCTGGACCGCCGCGACACCGTCTACTGCCTGACACCGCTGCACCACGAGTCCGCGCTGCTGGTCGCCCTCGGCGGCGCGGTCGTCGGCGGAACCCGCATCGCACTGTCGCGCGGCCTGCAGGCCGACCGGTTCGTCCACGAGATACGGCAGTACGGCGTCACGGTGGTCTCTTACACGTGGGCGATGCTCCGCGAGATCGTCGACGATCCCGCCTTCGTGCTGCACGGCAATCATCCGGTGCGACTGTTCATCGGCTCGGGTATGCCCACCGGGTTGTGGGAGCGGGTCATCGATGCGTTCGCGCCGGCTCGCGTCGTCGAGTTCTTCGCCACCACGGACGGGCAGGCGGTGCTGGCCAACGTGTCCGGCGCCAAGATCGGCAGCAAGGGCCGGCCCCTGCCCGGCGCCGGGCGTGTCGAGCTCGGTGCCTACGACACCGAACACGACCTGATCCTGGAAGACGACCGGGGCTTCGTCCAGGTCGCCGAGGCCAACCAGGTCGGTGTGTTGCTCGCGGCATCCAACGGCCCGATCGACCCGACGGCGTCGGTCAAACGCGGGGTGTTCGCGCCCGGCGACACCTGGATCTCCACCGAGAACCTGTTCCGCCGTGACGAGGACGGGGACTACTGGTTGCTGGGCAGTCGCGGCTCGGTGGTGCACACCGCGCGCGGATTGGTCTATTCCGATGCGGTCACCGATGCGCTTGGACTGATCAACGGCGTGGATCTCGCGGTGACCTACAACGTGCCGTTCCGCAACTTCGAGGTGGCAGTGTCGGCGGTGACGCTGCTGCCGGGAGCCGGCATCACCGCGGCGGATCTGACCGAAGCCGTCGCAGAATTGCCGGTCGGGCTGGGGCCTGACATCGTTTGCGTGGTGCCGGAGATGACGCTCAGCGCGACCTACCGTCCGACGGTCAGCGCGCTGCGCGCGGCCGGGATTCCCAAATCCGGGCGCCACGCCTGGTATTTCGATACCGCCAGCGATCAGTACCGCAAGCTGACTCCGGCGGTGCGGGCCGAGCTGAGCGCCACGTATCGAGGCACCGATGGTTGACGACACCCTGCTGAGCATTCTGGTGTGCCCCGAGGACCGGGGCCCGCTGCTGCTCGTGGACGACGAACTGCTCTACAACCCGCGACTGCGCCGCGCCTACCGCATCGAGGACGGCATCCCGGTGCTGTTGATCGACGAGGCGCGCGATGTCGACGACGACGAGCACGCCCGCCTCATGGAACGAGCCCGTCCGGCAGCTCCCCGGTGAGGTAGCGCTGCAGATTCGGTGCGATGGTCGCGGCGACCCGCTCGGCCGGCAGCGACGCGAACGGCTCGAGTTCCAGGATGTAGCGGGCCATCACCACGCCGACCATCTGCGACGCGACGAATTGGATGCGGATGACCCCGCTTCCCGGGGGATTGTCGACGCGGCTGCCGACCTCGACGGCGATCACCTCTTGAATGAAGGACCGGAACAGGTTGACCTCCGACCCGGCCACGATGGACCGCAGCGCGGCGATGAACCCGGCGCCCAGTTCGGAATCCCAGAGCGGCAACAACATTGACGGCAGTTTGTGGCCGATCTCCTCGACGGGAATTTCGCGCAACGGGCCGATGATGTCCATCGGATCGATCGGAATGCGCACCGCCGCGGCGAACAGCTTCTCCTTGGTGCCGAAGTAGTGATGCACCAATGCCGAATCGACGCCGGCCGCGGTCGCCACAGCACGAATCGATGTATGTCCAATGCCGTTGCGTGCGAACAATTCTCGTGCACTAGCCAGGATGCGTTCGCGGGTGTCGGAGTTTCCGGCCGGCCGGCCGGGCCGGCGGCGCCCGGTGTTGGCGGCCGTCACGTTATGGCGTCCGGCGCCGCAGTGTCGCCGCGGCCAGGCACAGCGCCGCGAACGCAGAACCCGCCACGACGACGATGTCGCGCACCGCGGTACCGGTCAGTTCGGTATGCGAACTCACCTGTTGCAGCGCCTCCAGCGCGTAGCTGGCCGGCATGACGTTGCTGATCCATTGCAGCCAGTCTGGCATTAGCGCGCGCGGGACGATGATCCCGGCCAGCAGCAGCTGTGGCACCATCACCAGCGGAATGAACTGCACGGCTTGAAACTCGGTGCGGGCGAACGCACTACACAGCAGGCCCAGGCCGACACCGAGGACCGCGTTGACGATCGCGATCAGGAACACCCACACCCAGCCTCCCGCCGTGTCGAAGCCGAGGAACCAGAACGACACAATGCATGCCAGTGACGCTTGCGCCGCCGCGGCGATCGAGAAGGCGCTGCCGTAGGCGATCAGCAGGTCGAGCCGGCGCAGGGGAGTGGTCAGAATTCGCTCCAACGTCCCCGAGGCGCGTTCACGCTGCATCGTGATCGCCGTGATGATGAACATCACGAACAGCGGGAAGAGGCCGAGCAGGATCAGGCAGGCATTGTTGAACGGCGACGGCGTGCCCGGGAGGTGCCGGGCGTTGTGAAACATGAAGTACATCAACGTGATCACCAGGATCGGCACCGCGAGGATCATCGCGACGCTGCGGTGGTCGGCGACCAGCTGGCGCAGAATCCGCGTCGTGGTGGCCGTGTACCCGTCGATGCTCATTCTGCTTTGGGGCCGGCTGGCTGCATGGTGCGCTTGATGATGGACAGAAACGCGTCCTCCAGTGACGTGCATCCGGTGTCCTCTCGTAGCTGGGTCGGCGTGGTGTGGGCGACCAAGTTCCCCTCGCGCATCAGCAACAGGTCGCCGCAGTGGTCGGCTTCGTCCATCACATGGCTGGAGACCAGCAAGGTGGTTCCGGCGCGGGCCAGGTCGGTGAACTGCTCCCAGAGGTCGGCGCGGAGCACGGGGTCCAGCCCGACCGTGGGCTCGTCGAGCACCAGCAGATCCGGTTTACAGACCAGCGCGCAGGCCAGCGAAACTCTGGTGCGTTGGCCGCCGGAGAGGTTGGCGCAGAGCGCGGTCCGGTGATCGGTCAGCCCGACCCGCTCGATCGCGGAGTCGGCGGCGTGGCTGTCGAAGCCGTAGAGCGCCGCGAAGTAGCGAACGTTGTCCACGACCCGCAGGTCGTTGTAGATGGTCGGATCCTGGGGCAGGTAGCCGACGTGGCGGCGCAGCTCGGGGGAGCCGGCGGGTTTACCCAGCACCGTGACGGTGCCCGACGTGACGATCTGGGTGCCGACGATGCACCGGATCAGCGTGGTCTTGCCGCAGCCGGACGGGCCGAGCAGGCCGGTGATGCTGCCCCGCGCGATCTGCACCGAGAAGTCGTGCAGTGCGGGGCGTTTGCCACGGATTACCCGCAGCTGCGCGACGTCGACGGCCGGCTCGCTGCCATTCGAGATTAATTCATCACGAGATGAAATCATCATGTGATGAATATCCGCCCTCGGTGCGGAGCTGTCAAGGGGCGCGACGCCGGAGCGCGGACCACTTGGTGGATTTCAGATCCGATATCGCCGGCGATATTGCAAACGGGGATGACCGTGGGGTCAGTCGACGAGGTTGATGTGACTCATGTGATTGCGAGCTGGCAGCTCGCGCTCAGTCAGCTCGGGGAGCCCGGACGCGGCAGATGTCCCTGCACACCCTCGGCGTAGGCGGTTTCGGCGTGCTGGGTGAAGTCGACACCGGTGGTCTCATCCTCGGCGCTGACGCGGAAACCCATCACCCGATCGATCGCCTTCGCCAAAAAGAACGACACGGTGAACGCGTAGACCGCGACGACGACGATCGCGAGCGTCTGCTTGCCCAGCTGGCCGAAGCCGCCGCCATAGAAGAGGCCCTGCGGACCCGACGTCATGACCGCGGTGGCCAGCAGGCCGATCAGGGACACGCCTACCACGCCGCCCACGAAGTGCACACCGACCACGTCGAGCGAATCGTCATAGTTGAAGCGGAATTTCGCGGCGATCGCGAACGAGCACACCACACCGGCCGCGAGGCCCACGACCGTCGCGCCCAGGGTGTTGACGGTGCCGCAGGACGGCGTGATCGCCACCAGGCCGGCGACCACGCCGGACGCCGCACCGAACGTCGTGGGCCTGCCGTCGCGGATCTGCTCGACGGCCAGCCAGCCGAGCATGCCGAGGCAGCCCGCAACGAGCGTGTTGAGGAAGATGGCCGCGGCGGTTCCATTGGCGGCCAGGGCCGAACCGGCGTTGAACCCGAACCAGCCGAACCACAGCAGCCCGACACCCAGCAAGACCAACGGCAGGTTGTGCGGGCGCATCGCTTCTTTCTTGAAGCCGATCCGGGGTCCCAGCACCAGCGCCAGCGCCAGCGCCGAAGAGCCCGAGACGATCTCGACGACCAAACCGCCCGCATAGTCGAGTACGCCCATCTTTGCCAGCCAGCCGCCGGGGCCCCACACCCAGTGCGCGACAACCGAATACACCACGATCGCCCAGACCGGGACGAACGCCATCCAGGCGGCGAACTTGGCGCGGTCGGCGATAGCGCCGCTGACCAGGGCCGCGGTGATGATCGCGAACGTCAACTGGAAGGTGGCATAGAGCAATTCGGGAACAGTGCCGTGGGTGGTGTCGGGGGTGATGCCGAGCATCCCGAGATGGCCGAGGCCACCGACGAACCCGCCGGTGCCGCCTTCGGAGAAGGCGATCGTGTAACCGACCAACAGCCACGCCACCGTCACGAGCGGGATCGAGATGAAGCTCATCATGATCATGTTGAGCACCCCGGTCGTGCGGACCATGCCGCCGTAGAAGATCGCCAGGCCGGGGGTCATCAGTAGGACCAGTGCGGTGCTGGCCAGCAGCCACGCCGTGGCGGCGGGGTCGATCGCATGCATTTTTGGGCTCCTTTGCCACGCGGCAACCGGGAGTTTGCCATGTTTGTGGTCCCGGTAGGTTCGGTGGGTGGGTGCGGACCAGCTGGTAGTCGACCCGGTCGCGGCCGCGCACCGGTTGCTCGGTGCCACCCTCACCGGCCGCGATGTGAGCGGAATCGTCGTCGAGGTCGAGGCCTACGGAGGGGTTCCCGACGGGCCCTGGCCGGACGCGGCGGCGCACTCCTACCGAGGGCGCAGCGGTCGCAACGGGGTGATGTTCGGGCCCCCGGGACGGCTGTACACCTACCTCAGCCACGGGATTCACACCTGCGCCAATGTCTCGTGCGGACCCGACGGCACGGCGGCCGCCGTGCTGCTGCGCGCCGCCGTCATCGAGGACGGCATCGACATTGCCCAGGCGCGGCGCGGTCCGGCCGTCCGCACCGTCGCGCTCGCGCGTGGTCCGGGAAACCTGTGCTCAGCGTTGGGAATTACGATGTCGGACAACGGGATTGACCTGTTCGACGCGGATAGTCCGGTGACGCTGACGCTGAATGCGGCCGACGGCGGCATAGCGGGTCCACGGGTTGGGGTCAGCCAGGCCGCCGACCGGCCGTGGCGACTGTGGCTTGCCGGCCGACCGGAGGTCTCGGCGTATCGGCGAAGTCCGCGGGCACCTGCCCCCGGTGCCAGCGACTAGCCTCTTACCCGTGATCCTCGACGAGCTGGGCTGGCGTGGGCTGATCGCGCAGTCCACCGACCTCGATGCCCTGGCCGCCGAAGTGCAGCGCGGACCGCTGACGGTGTACGCCGGGTTCGACCCCACCGCGCCGAGCTTGCACGCGGGGCATCTGGTGCCGCTGCTGGCATTGCGGCGCTTTCAGCGGGCCGGCCATCGTCCGATCGTCCTGGCGGGCGGCGCCACCGGCATGATCGGGGACCCGCGTGAGGTCGGCGAGCGCAGTCTGCATCAGGCGGGCACCGTCGCCGAGTGGACCGAACGGATTCGCGGACAGCTGGAACGCTTCGTCGACTTCGACGACTCGCCCACCGGCGCGATCGTGGCCAACAACCTGGACTGGACGGGCCAGCTGTCCGCGATCGAGTTTCTGCGGGACCTCGGCAAGCACTTCTCGGTCAACGTAATGCTGGACCGCGACACCATCCGGCGACGGCTTGAGGGCGACGGGATCTCCTACACCGAGTTCAGTTACATGCTGCTGCAGGCCAACGACTATGTGGAATTGCACCAGCGCCACGGCTGTGCGCTGCAGATCGGCGGCTCGGATCAGTGGGGCAACATCATCGCCGGCGTTCGCCTGGTGCGCCAGAAACTCGGTGCGGCGGTGCATGCGCTCACGGTCCCGCTGGTGACGGCGGCCGACGGGACCAAGTTCGGCAAGTCCACCGGCGGCGGAAACTTGTGGCTGGACCCGCAGCTCACCACCCCATATGCCTGGTACCAGTACTTTGTCAACACCGCCGACGCCGACGTGATCCGTTACCTGCGGTGGTTCACGTTCTTGTCCGCCGACGAGCTGGCCGAGCTGGAACAGGTCACCGCCGAGCGTCCGCAACAACGTGCCGCCCAACGCCGGCTGGCGACCGAACTTACCGTTCTGGTGCACGGCGAGGAGGCCACCGCGGCCGTCGAGCACGCCAGCCGGGCGCTCTTCGGCCAAGGCGAGCTGGACCGCCTCGATGAGGCGACGTTGGCCGCGGCGCTGCGCGAGACCGCGCCGGAAGGGCAGGTCGCCGAGCTCAAACCCGGCGGTCCCGACGGGATCGTCGACCTGCTGGTGGCCAGCGGCCTGTCGGCCAGCAAGGGCGCCGCGCGGCGCACGATCGGCGAGGGTGGCGTTTACGTCAACAACGTTCGGGTCGACAGCGACGAATGGACCCCGCAGGCCGCGGATTTTCTGAACGGCCGGTGGCTGGTTCTGCGTCGCGGCAAGCGCAACATCGCCGGCATAGAAAGGGTCTAGAAAGGGTCTAGAGCTGGTATTCAGCGGGGATCTCGTCAATCGGAGGGGAAGCCGATATGAGGAGGGGAGCCTCGTTGGAAGGAGCGACGAGATCCCCGCTGTGACAACCAGTTTGCCCGGTTCGGCGGTCTGCGGCTATCCCACAACCGGTTGAATCGCGGGTGGATATTCGTCGTCCCCCATCCGGGGGACAACGTCACCGGCCGAGACCGCATCCGTAGCGTTAAAACTCTTGTGCACCAACATATTTAACGGTTAAGCTGATCCGACATCCGCAGTGGGTGCCCGGCGGCGGTGCATAGTGCACCCCGGGCTGTCAAGACGTTCGGACCAAAACGCCGTGGTATGCAAACCTTTACCTTGCCGTGCCCTGGACGTGACACTGGTTGGCCACTGTAGTCACAGTGATTTTGCGCGCGGCCACCGAACCATCGACAAGAAGCGAGAGATGACGGCGCAATCAATGGCGTACCAGTGGACAATAGGCGTCGGCGCGCAGGCGAAGGCCTTCGGGTTTATGGCGTTGACCGGGGCTTTAGTTGCCACGGCCTCGACGATGGCGGCCCCCATCCGTGCCGACATCACGGGTAACGCGTTCCTGTCGGCGCTGACCAATGCCGGTATCGCCGTCACGCAGCCCGCCACCGCGCTGGCGCAGGGGCAATCGGTCTGCCCGATGCTGGTCCAGCCCGGCGGGTCGTTCGATTCGGTCGTCTCGGAGATGGCAACCGGCAGTGGGATGACCGAGAAAAATGCGGGCATCTTCACGATCGTCGCGATCGCGACCTTCTGTCCTGCGATGATCGCCCCGTTAATCCCGGACCGGTTCAAGGCGTAGCGAGATCCCCAACCGGGTGCCCGTATCCTCTTCAGGAGGACGCGAGCAATCGAGGTGAACGAGACGCGTGGGCGACGACAGGCAGCGTCACAACGGCGAACGACGGCCGCGCTCGACGTCTGGGTGGTCGGGACCGGGCCGGGCCCGCCCGGCCCAGCCGCGGAACGCTACCGGCGGCGCCGATCGCCCTGCGGACAACGGGCCCGCGATACCGCCCGGGGTGGACGCCAAACAGCTGTCACCCGAAATCCGCGGTGAGCTGAGCACCTTGGACCGGACCACCGCCGACGCGGTGGCCCGCCACCTGGTCGCCGCGGGTGAACTGATGGACGAAGACCCGGAAGCCGCGCTGAACCACGCGCGTGCGGCCCGGGCCCGGTCCAGCAGGATCGCCGCCATTCGCGAGGCCGTCGGGATCGCGGCCTACCGCTGCGGCGATTGGGCCCAGGCACTGTCCGAATTGCGTGCCGCCCGCCGGATGGGCAGCAAGTCCTCGTTGCTTGCTCTGATCGCGGATTGTGAACGCGGCCTTGGCCGCCCGGAGCGGGCGATCGAACTGTCCCGCGGTGAAGAAGCGGCCCAGCTCAGCGGTGACGACGCCGACGAGCTGCGCATCGTGGTCGCCGGCGCCCGCGCCGATCTCGGGCAGCTCGAGCAGGCGCTGACCCTGTTGTCCACGCCGCAACTGGACCCGGGCCGCACCGGCTCGATGGCCGCGCGGTTGTTCTACGCCTACGCCGACACCCTGCTGGCGCTGGGCCGCAACGACGAAGCGCTGCAATGGTTCTTGCATTCCGCGGCCGCCGACACCGACGGCATCACCGATGCCGAAGACCGGGTCGGCGAGCTGGGCTCAAGAGACGAAAAGTGAAAAGCATTGCGCAGGAATATGATTGCCTGCTCATCGATCTGGACGGGACGGTGTTCCGCGGCCACCGTGCCACCGACGGCGCGGTGCAAACGCTCGACGAGGTGCGCAGCCGCAAGCTGTTCGTCACCAACAATGCCTCGCGCAGTGCCGACGAAGTAGCGGCGCACCTGCGCGACCTGGGCTTCACCGCCAGCAGCGACGACGTCGTCACCAGCGCCCAAAGCGCGGCCCACCTGCTTTCCGGTGAGCTGCCACCGGATGCGGCTGTGCTGATCGTCGGCACCGACTCACTGGCCAACGAAATCGCCGCCGTCGGACTGCGTCCCGTCCGCAGCTATGACGACAACCCCGTCGCCGTCGTCCAAGGTCTCTCGATGACGATCGGCTGGCCCGATCTCGCCGAGGCCGCACTGGCCATCCGGGCCGGTGCGTTATGGGTGGCGGCCAACGTCGACCCCACGCTGCCCACCGAGCGGGGCCTGCTGCCCGGCAACGGATCTCTGGTGGCGGCGCTGCGGGCGGCGACCGGCGCCGAGCCCAGGGTCGCCGGAAAGCCCGCCCCGACACTGCTCAACGATGCGGTCGCGCGCGGCGACTACCGCGCGCCGTTGGTGATCGGCGACCGGCTCGACACCGATATCGAGGGGGCCAATGCCGCCAAGTTGCCCAGCTTGATGGTGCTGACCGGGGTGAGCAGCGCGCGAGACGCGGTATATGCCATCCCGGCGCAGCGGCCCACCTACATCGGCCACGACCTGCGCGCGCTGCAACAGGACAGCGGCCCGCTTGCGGTCGGGCCGCAGCCCGGCTGGGCGGTCGACGTCGGCGATGGTGCCGTTACGGTCAGCGGTGAGGGTGCGCCGCAAGACGACGGGGACGGGCTCTCGATCGTGCGTGCTGTCGCCAGCGCGGTGTGGGGCGCCGAGTGCTCCGATTTCCAGGGGCAGCCGGCACGCATCCGGGCCGCCGACGACCGGGCCCGCGACGCGCTCGAGCGCTGGTCTCTCGTGCATCGGGACTAGCGGATGACTACCGTGGAACCGCAATGAATATCGATCCTGATCAGATTCGCGCCGATATCGACGCCCTGCTGGCGCAGCTGCCCGACCTGGCCGACCCGGAAAGCGGGGAGAACGGGCCGTCACTTGCCGAGCTGGAGGACATCGCACGTCGGCTTTCCGAGGCGCATGACGTGCTGCTGGCTGCGCTGGAATCGGCGGAGAAGGGCTGAGTGCGGGCATGGCACGACATGCCCGCGTCGACGCCGAGCTGGTGCGGCGCGGCCTCGCGCGATCCCGCCAGCAGGCCGTCGAGTTGATCGGCGCCGGGAAGGTCAGCATCGACGGCATGCCCGCGGTCAAACCCGGCACCGCCGTGGCCGTCACCGCGGCCCTAACCGTCGCCGACGACGGGGAACGCCGGTGGGTGTCGCGTGGGGCACACAAGCTGCTCGGTGCGCTCGGCGCCTTCGAGATCCCGGTCGCGGGACGCCGCTGCCTGGACGCCGGCGCGTCGACGGGCGGCTTCACCGAAGTCCTGCTGGATCGCGGGGCCGCCGAAGTAGTGGCCGCCGACGTGGGGTACGGTCAGCTGGCTTGGTCGCTGCGCTCCGACCCACGGGTGCGCGTCGTCGAGCGGACCAACGTCCGCGACCTGTCGCCCGAGGCGATCGGCGGCCGGGTCGACCTGGTGGTGGCTGACCTGTCGTTTATCTCCCTGTCGACCGTGTTGCCCGCGCTGGCTGGTTGCGCGTGGCCCGGCGCGGATATCGTTCCCATGGTGAAGCCGCAGTTTGAGGTGGGGAAGGGCCAAGTCGGTGCGGGCGGGGTCGTCCAGGACCCGGGATTGCGTGCCGACTCGGTGCTGTCCGTCGCGAGACGTGCCGCAGGGCTGGGCTGGCACACCGTCGACGTCACCGCCAGTCCACTGCCGGGACCGTCGGGCAACGTCGAGTACTTCCTGTGGCTGCGCGCCGATACCGACCGGGGGTTGACGGCCGGCGGGCTGGTAGATGCGGTGCACCGCGCGGTGGGTGAGGGTCCGCAATGACGGCCAAACGTACCGTCCTGCTGGTCGTGCACACCGGACGCGAAGAAGCCACCGAGACCGCTCGGCGTGTGCAGAAAGTGTTGAGCGACAACGGCGTCGGGCTTCGCGTGTTGTCCGCCGAGGCGGTCGATCGCGGGTCGCTGCACTTGTCTCCCGACGACGTGCGGGCGATGGGCGTCGAAATACAGGTGGTCGACGCCGAGCCCAGTGCGGCGGAAGGCTGCGAGCTGGTGCTGGCGCTCGGCGGCGACGGCACCTTCCTGCGCGCGGCCGAACTCGCCCGCAATGCCGGCATTCCGGTGCTGGGCATCAACCTGGGCCGCATCGGCTTTCTGGCCGAGGCCGAGGCGGAGGCCATCGACACGGTGCTGGAACATGTGGTCGCGCAGGACTACCGGGTAGAGGAGCGCCTGACCCTCGATATCGCGGTGCGCCACCGCGGGGAGGTCATCGATCAGGGGTGGGCGCTCAACGAGGCCAGCCTGGAAAAGGGCCCGCGGCTGGGCGTGCTTGGAGTGGTCGTCGAAATCGAGGGACGACCGGTGTCGACCTTCGGCTGCGACGGAATATTGGTGTCGACGCCGACCGGCTCGACCGCCTATGCGTTCTCCGCCGGTGGCCCGGTGCTATGGCCGGACCTCGAAGCAATCCTGGTGGTGCCCAACAACGCTCATGCGCTGTTCGGCCGGCCGATGGTCACCAGCCCGGATGCCACCATCGCGATCGAGATCGAGGCGAGTGGCAACGACGCCCTGGTGTTCTGCGACGGCCGCCGCGAGATGGTGCTACCCGCCGGCGGACGGCTCGAGGTGAAACGCTGTGGCACCGCGGTCAAATGGGCACGCCTGGACAGCGCACCGTTCACCGACCGGCTGGTGCGCAAGTTCCGGTTGCCCGTGACCGGTTGGCGCGGAAAGTAACGGCGCTGCAGCGGTGCTGACGCAATGCTGACCGAAATCCGCATCGAGTCGTTGGGTGCGATCAGCTCTGCCGTCGGGGAGTTCGACCGCGGCCTGACCGTGCTGACCGGCGAGACCGGCACCGGCAAGACCATGGTGGTGACGGGCCTGCACCTGCTCGGCGGTGCCCGCGCCGACGCGAATCGGGTGCGCTCGGGAGCCGAACGCGCGGTTGTCGAAGGTCGTTTCACCACAACCGATCTCGACGACGCGGCAATCGCGCAGCTGGATGAGATGCTGGACGCGTCGGGCGGGGAGCGTGACGAGGACGGTAGCGTGATCGCGCTGCGCTCGGTCAGCCGTGACGGACCGTCGCGTGCCTACCTCGGGGGCCGCAGCGTCCCCGCAAAGTCGTTGGGCGACTTCACGACCGAGTTGCTCACCTTGCACGGGCAGAACGACCAGCTGCGGCTGATGCGACCCGAGGAACAACGCGGCGCGCTGGACCGGTTCGCGAAGGCCGGCCCCGCGCTCGAGCGCTACCGCAAACTGCGCGACGCCTGGTTGTCGGCGCAGCGCGACCTGTTCGACCGCCGCAACCGCATGCGCGAACTCACCCTGGAGGCCGACCGGCTGACCTTCGCGCTCAACGAGATCGATGCCGTGGAGCCGCAACCCGGTGAGGATGATGCCCTGATCGCCGACGTGGTGCGGCTCTCCGAACTGGACACGCTGCGCGAAGCCGCGGCCGCCGCCCGTGCCGCGCTGTCGACCGAGGACCTTTCGGGCGGCAGCGCCGCCGACAGCCTGGGGCGGGCGAGGGCCGCACTGGAATCCACCGATGACGCCAAGCTGCAGGCGTTTGCCGGCCAGGTCAGCGAAGCGCTGACCGTCGTCATCGACGTGGCCCAAGAGCTCGGCGGCTACTTGGACGAGTTGCCGGTCGATGCCAGCGCGCTGGAGTCCAAGTTGTCCCGGCAAGCCGAGCTGCGCACGCTGACCCGCAAGTACGCCGCGGATGTCGACGGGGTGCTGCGGTGGGCGGCCGAATCGCGCGACCGGTTGGCCGCACTCGACGTCTCCGAGGAGGGGCTGGCGGCGCTGGAACGCCGCGCCGACCAGCTTGCCGCTGAATTATCGGACGCCGCAGTCGATCTCAGCAAGTGTCGCCGCAAGGCGGCCAAGCGGCTGGCCAAAGAGGTGACCGCGGAGCTGTCCGGGCTGGCGATGGCCGATGCCGAATTCACCATCGAGGTGCGCACCGACGTCGCGGCCGACAAGGATGATGCGGCCGTACTCACGCTGCCCTCCGGCGAGCTGGCGCGGGCCGGCAGCGATGGCGTCGACCAGGTTGAGTTCGGCTTCGCCGCGCACCGCGGCATGACGGTGCTGCCGCTGGCCAAGAGCGCATCCGGTGGCGAGCTGTCCCGGGTGATGCTCGCCCTGGAAGTGGTGCTAGCCGGGTCGCGCAATATTTCAAAGGGCACCACGATGGTGTTCGACGAGGTCGACGCGGGTGTCGGCGGCCGGGCCGCCGTCCAGATCGGCCGGCGACTCGCGCGGTTGGCGCGCACCCACCAGGTCATCGTGGTCACTCACTTGCCGCAGGTCGCGGCGTACGCCGACGTGCACCTGGTGGTGCATCCGGCCGGGCCGCGGGGGACCAGTGTGGTGCGCCGGGTCGTGAACGACGAGCGGGTCGCCGAGCTGGCGCGGATGCTGGCCGGGTTGGGCGAATCCGACAGCGGCCGGGCCCACGCCCGGGAACTGCTCGACGGCGCCCAGAATGATGCGATCTAGCGGTCGACACCCTGCGAGCGTCGGCCGAGACCATACCGGGATCCACCTGTTACGGATGTGACTCTAGGTAACTTCTGGGGCTGATGTTACGGCGCGCCTCCACGCCTGAGCCGCGCCCGGCGGACAGAATCCCCACATGAAGATGTCAGGGCTGCTTACACGTAATGCCTCCCGGCCGGGTCTGACCGGCACCGCTCGGGTGGACCGGAACATCGACCGCCTGCTGCGCAGGGTCTGCCCCGGTGACATCGTGGTGCTCGACGTCCTTGACCTGGATCGCATCACCGCCGAGGCGCTGGTGGAAGCCGACATCGCCGCCGTCGTCAATGCATCGCCGTCGGTCTCCGGCCGTTACCCGAACATGGGGCCGGAGGTGTTGGTCAACAACGGCGTGACCCTGATCGACGAGACCGGACCGGACATCTTCAAGAAGATCAAGGACGGCTCCAAGATTCGCCTGTATGAAGGCGGGGTGTACGCAGGCGAACGGCGACTGGTCCGCGGCACCGAGCGCACCGACCATGACATTGCCGACCTGATGCGCGAGGCCAAGAGCGGGCTGGCCGCCCACCTGGAGGCGTTCGCCGGCAACACCATTGAGTTCATCAAGAGTGAGAGCCCGCTCTTGATCGACGGAATCGGCATCCCCGACATCGACCTGGACCTGCGCCGCCGGCATGTGGTGATCGTCGCCGACGAGGACAGCGCCGCCGATGATCTGCGCTCGCTGAAACCGTTCATCAAGGAGTATCAGCCGGTGCTGATCGGTGTGGGCAGCGGCGCGGATGTGCTGCGCAAGGCGGGTTATCGCCCGCAGCTCATCGTCGGCGACCCGGAGCAGATCAGCACCGAAGCCCTCAAGTGCGGCGCGCACGTGGTGCTGCCGGCAGACGCCGACGGCCACGCACCGGGCCTGGAGCGGATCCAGGACCTCGGCGTCGGGGCGATGACGTTCCCGGCCGCGGGTTCGGCCGTCGATCTGGCCCTACTGCTGGCCGACCACCACGGCGCGGCGCTGCTGGTGACGGCCGGTCACACCGCCAACATCGAGACCTTCTTCGACCGGACGCGCACCCAGAGCAACCCGTCGACGTTCCTCACCAGGCTGCGGGTCGGCGAGAAGGTGGTCGACGCCAAGGCGGTCGCCACCCTGTACCGCAACCACATCTCGGGCGGCGCCGTCGCGCTGCTGGCGCTGACGATGCTGATCGCCGTCATCGTCGCGCTGTGGGTGTCGCGCACCGACGGCGTGGTGCTGCACTGGGTCACCGACTACTGGAACCACTTCTCGCTCTGGATTCAGCACCTGGTCACGTAGTCATTCGGGGTTCTAAGGACGTGCGCACATGATCTCGTTACGCCAACATGCCTTCTCGCTGGCCGCGGTGTTCCTCGCGTTGGCCGTCGGCGTCGTGCTGGGCTCGGGCTTCTTGTCCGACACCCTGCTGTCCAGCCTGCGGGACGAGAAGCGGGACCTGTACTCGCAGATCAACGGGCTCAACGACCAGAAGAACGTGCTGAACGAAAAGCTGAGCGCGGCAAACAATTTCGACAACCAGCTGGTCGGCCGGATCGTGCACGACGCGCTGGCCGGCAAATCCGTCATCGTCTTCCGTACCCCGGATGCCAAGGACGACGACGTCGCGGCGGTTTCGAAGCTCGTCGGCCAGGCCGGAGGGAGCGTGACCGGGACGGTGTCGCTGACCCAAGAGTTCGTCGACGCCAACTCCGCGGAGAAACTGCGGACCGTGGTGAACTCGTCCGTGCTGCCCGCCGGTCAGCAGCTGAGCACCAAACTCGTCGACCAAGGGTCGCAGGCCGGCGACCTGTTGGGCATCGCGCTGCTGATCAACGCCAACCCGGCGGTCCCCGCCGTCCCAGAAATCACCGATACACAGCGCGACACCGTGCTGGCGGCGCTGCGCGACACCGGATTCGTCACGTATCAGCCCAGCGACCACATGGGAGCGGCCAACGCCGCCCTGATCGTCACCGGCGGCGCGCTACCCCAGGATGCCGGCAATCAGGGAGTCAGCGTCGCCCGCTTCTCCGCGGCGCTGGTGCCACACGGCTCGGGCACGCTGCTGGCCGGGCGGGACGGTTCGGCGACCGGTGGTGCCGCGGTCGCGGTCGCCCGCGCCGACGCCGCCATCAACTCCGCGATCAGCACCGTCGACGACGTCGATGCCGCGCCCGGGCGAATCACCGCGATCCTCGGCCTGCATGACCTGCTCAATGGCGGGCACATCGGGCAGTACGGCACCGGCCACGGGGCCACATCGATCACCGTTCCTCAGTAGCGAATCGGTCGCCGGCTGTCTCGTTGCCGGGCGTGTTAGCCGCGGCTCGGGGTCGCTGGTGTTAGGGTGGGTTTCCGTGGGTCGGCAGGCCCAGCTAATCGAAGCTAGACAATAACGACGCCCTGCCCGTCTTCACGGAGGTCGCTTTAGTGCGTAGGCATCCGCAAACCACCACCAAGCACCTCTTCGTCAGCGGTGGTGTCGCTTCCTCGCTCGGCAAGGGTCTGACCGCCAGTAGCCTCGGACAGCTGCTGACCGCGCGCGGATTGCATGTGACGATGCAAAAGCTCGACCCGTATCTCAATGTCGACCCGGGCACGATGAACCCGTTCCAGCACGGTGAGGTTTTCGTCACCGAGGACGGCGCCGAGACTGACCTCGACGTCGGCCATTACGAGCGTTTCCTGGATCGCGACCTGTCCGGTTCGGCGAATGTCACTACCGGGCAAGTGTATTCAACCGTCATTGCCAAGGAGCGTCGCGGTGAATACCTCGGCGACACGGTCCAGGTGATCCCGCACATCACCGACGAGATCAAGCGCCGTATCCGCGATATCGCCGAGCCGGACGTCAACGGCAACCGCCCGGACGTCGTCATCACCGAGATCGGCGGCACGGTCGGCGACATCGAGTCACAGCCCTTTCTGGAGGCGGCGCGGCAGGTCCGCCACGATCTCGGTCGTGAGCACGTCTTCTTTCTGCACGTGTCGCTGGTGCCGTATCTGGCCCCGTCCGGTGAACTCAAGACCAAGCCGACCCAGCACTCGGTGGCCGCGCTGCGCAGCGTCGGTATCACACCCGACGCGCTGATCCTGCGGTGCGACCGCGACGTCCCCGAACCGCTGAAGAACAAGATCGCGCTGATGTGTGACGTCGACATCGACGGTGTCATCTCCACCCCTGACGCGCCCTCGATCTACGACATCCCCAAGGTCTTGCACCGCGAGGAACTCGACGCGTATGTGGTGCGCCGGCTCAACCTGCCGTTCCGTGACGTGGACTGGACGGAGTGGGACGACCTGCTGCGGCGCGTGCACGAGCCGCACGAAACCGTGCGAATTGCGTTGGTGGGCAAGTATGTTGATTTGTCCGACGCCTATCTCTCGGTGACCGAGGCTTTGCGTGCCGGCGGGTTCCGGCACCACGCCAAGGTGGAGATGGTGTGGGTACCCTCCGACGACTGCGAGAGCGCAGCGGGTGCCGCGTCGGCGCTGGCTGACGTGCACGGTGTGCTGATCCCCGGCGGATTCGGCATCCGCGGCATCGAGGGCAAGATCGGCGCCATTCGGTATGCCCGGGCACGCGGCTTGCCGGTATTCGGGCTCTGCCTCGGGCTGCAGTGCATCGTGATCGAAGCGGCACGTTCGGTCGGTCTGACCGAGGCCAACTCCGCAGAATTCGAACCGGGCACACCGGATCCGGTCATCTCGACGATGGCCGATCAGGAACCGATCGTCGCCGGCGAAGCCGACCTCGGCGGCACCATGCGCCTGGGCGCCTACCCCGCGGTGCTCGAGCCGGATTCGATTGTGGCGCAGGCCTATGGGTCCACCCAGGTGTCCGAGCGGCACCGGCACCGCTATGAGGTCAACAACGCTTACCGCGAGCGCATCGCCGAGAGCGGCCTGAGGTTCTCCGGGACCTCGCCCGACGGCCACCTCGTCGAGTTCGTCGAATACCCGTCGGATATTCACCCGTTCGTGGTCGGCACCCAGGCCCACCCCGAGCTGAAGAGCCGGCCTACCCGGCCGCACCCGCTGTTCGTGGCATTCGTCGGCGCGGCGATCGACTACAAACAGGGCGAGCTGCTTCCGGTGGAAATCCCCGAGCACTCGTCCAACGGCATCCAGCATCGAGACAGCGCCGAGCGGTCGATACCCGAACCCGCCACTCGTGGCTGATCACGTTTTCGAGACGGCGTCGAGCGAAACGGTTTACACCGGAAAGATTTTCGCCTTGCGCCGCGACGAGGTGCGGATGCCTGGGGGCAACACCGCCGCGCGGGAAGTCCTCGAGCACTACGGCGCGGTGGCCGTCGTGGCGATGAATGACGATCATGCCATCGCGATGGTCTATCAGTACCGGCACACCTTCGGCCGGCGCTTGTGGGAGTTGCCGGCGGGTCTGCTCGACGCCGCGGGGGAGGCACCCCAGCTCTCGGCGGCGCGGGAACTGGAGGAGGAGGTCGGTCTGCGGGCCGACACCTGGGACGTGCTCGTCGATGTCGACACCGCGACCGGGTACAGCGACGAGTCGGTACGGGTCTACCTGGCCACCGGACTGACCGAGGTCGGGCGCCCCGAGGCGCATGACGAAGAAGCCGACATGACGATGCGCTGGGTCCCCATCGAGGAGGCGGTACGCCTCGTTTTCAGCGGCGAGATCGTCAATTCGATTGCGGTGGGCGGTATTTTGGCCGCTCACGCCGTGACGACGGGGGTCGCGCAGCCGCGCCCGGTGGACACCCCGTGGCCGGACAAGCCGACGGCTTTTGCCGCTCGAAAAGCCGGACAGGCGAAGCGATGACGACTGCGCTCACGCTCGAGACACAAATGCAGGGCTATCTTGACCACCTGACCATCGAGCGGGGAGTAGCGGCCAACACGCTGAGCTCGTATCGGCGCGACCTGCGCCGCTATTCGAAGCACTTGGAAGACCGAGGGATTCACGATCTGGCCAAGGTCGGTGAAGACGACGTCAGCGAATTCCTGGTGGCGTTGCGGCGCGGCGATCCCGACTCCGGGGCGGTCGGCCTCTCGGCGGTGTCGGCGGCGCGGGCGCTGATCGCGGTGCGCGGGCTGCATCGGTTCGCCGCCGCCGAGGGCCTGGCCGAACTGGATGTGGCGCGCGCGGTGCGGCCGCCGACGCCGGGCCGTCGGCTCCCCAAAAGCCTGACCCTAGACCAGGTATTGGCATTGCTGGAAGGCGCAGGCGGTGAGAGCCCCTCCGATGGTCCACTGACGCTGCGCAACCGGGCGCTGCTGGAACTGTTGTACTCCACCGGATCACGCATCTCCGAAGCCGTCGGCCTCGACGTCGACGACATCGATACCCAGGCCAGGTCGGTGCTGCTGCGTGGCAAGGGCGGCAAACAGCGGCTGGTCCCGATCGGGCGTCCGGCCGTGCAGGCGCTGGATTCCTACCTGGTGCGCGGACGCTCGGAGCTGGTTCGCCGGGGCCGCGGAACGGCGGCGATCTTCCTCAACGCCCGCGGCGGACGGTTGTCGCGGCAAAGCGCGTGGCAGGTGCTGCAGGACGCCGCCGAGCGCGCCGGGATCACCTCGGGGGTGTCGCCGCACATGCTGCGGCACTCGTTCGCCACCCACCTCCTGGAGGGCGGTGCCGACGTGCGGGTCGTGCAAGAGCTGCTCGGCCATGCTTCGGTGACGACCACACAGATTTACACACTGGTCACGGTGCACGCGTTGCGCGAAGTGTGGGCCGGCGCCCACCCGCGGGCACAGTAACCTTCTGCGCTCAACCCTTCTGCGCCGACATCGACGGTAGCGGGACGACACGCCGCAGCGCATCACGCTGGCGTCGATCTCGGCGATACCAGCCGCGCGGTTTCAGCCCAGGTAGTCGGATTCCAGCACCAAGTCGGACATCAGTGACTGGTATTCGAGGTGCGTGTTGTGCTCGACGGTGTTCCACAGCTTGCCCTGCTGCTGGCGCATGTACTCGCGGTACCTCGGTGCGCCCGGCACCCGGACGTTGTCGGCGACCGCGATCGAGCCGGTATGCAGCCAGCCGCGGTCCATGATGCTCAACAGGTCGTTGAGGTAGGCGTCCTTGTCGTGGTCGAGGAAGAGGAAATCCAGTGCGCCAGAAGTGAACCCGTGCTCGGCGGCGAGCCTGTCGAGGGTCTGCCCGCCGTCGCCGATGGTGCCGACGACACACGTCACCCGGTCGGCGACACCGGCATGTGACCAGATAGCCCGGGCGTTGGCGGCGTTGGCCTCGGCGAGCTCGACGGAAAACACCTTGGCGTTCGGGGCGGCCCGGGCGATCCGGAGCGCTCCGTATCCAACGTAGGTGCCCAGCTCCAGGACCAGCGTGGGGTCGCCGCGGCGTACGGCGGCATCCAGCAGCAGGCCCTTCTCGTCGCCGACGTTGATCAGCATCGACTTCTCGTAGGCGAACTTGTCGATGGCGGCCAGCACGTCGTCGATATCGCCGGCTCGGGCGTTGTTGACGACGTAGTCGACCACGGCGGCTTCGCGGCCGTCGCCGATCTGGCCCGTCGTGGTGAGGTTGCGAGCTCCGGCGGCCATCCGCCAGAACGACCACCGCAGCAGCGGTATCCGTCGTTTGAGGTCCATGGACACCCACGATAGCCCCGCCGTGAGTGTGCCGAATGATGCTGGTGTGACTGAAGTTAACTCTCGTCGCTCCGGACGGCGCTACCAGCGCCCTCCGCGCATATTCCCTGGTTATCTTGCCTGCGGGTCGCCCGGTTTACCGGCGCATACCCGATAGACTTTGCGACGATGTTCACCTCCGCAACACCCCGGGCATGACCGACCAGCCTGACGGCGGCGTCGAGATCGGCCTCACTGGGCGCCCCCCGCGGGCGATCCCGGAGCCCCAGCCGCGCACCTCACACGGCCCGGCCAAGGTGATTGCGATGTGCAACCAGAAGGGTGGCGTCGGCAAGACCACGTCGACGATCAACCTGGGCGCCGCGCTCGCCGAGTACGGCAGGCGGGTGCTGCTGGTGGACATGGATCCGCAGGGCGCGCTGTCCGCAGGCCTCGGTGTCCCGCACTACGAGCTGGAAAAGACCATTCACAACGTGCTGGTGGAGCCGCGGGTGTCGATCGACGACGTCCTGCTGTCCACCCGGGTCAGGTACCTCGATCTGGTGCCCAGCAATATCGACCTGTCGGCCGCCGAGATCCAGCTGGTCAACGAGGTGGGCCGGGAGCAAACCCTCGGCCGGGCGCTGCATCCGGTGCTGGACCGCTACGACTACGTCCTGATCGACTGCCAACCGTCGCTCGGCCTGCTCACGGTCAACGGCCTGGCCTGCTCGGACGGTGTGGTCATCCCCACCGAATGCGAGTACTTCTCGCTGCGCGGCCTGGCGCTGCTCACCGACACCGTGGACAAGGTGCGCGACCGGCTCAACCCGAAGCTGGAAATCAGCGGCATCCTGCTGACCCGCTACGACCCGCGCACCGTCAATGCCCGCGAGGTGATGGCCCGCGTCGTCGAACGCTTCGGTGACCTAGTGTTCGACACCGTGATCACCCGCACCGTTCGTTTCCCGGAGACCAGCGTGGCGGGCGAACCCATCACCACCTGGGCGCCGAAGTCGACGGGCGCCATCGCCTATCGCTCTCTGGCCCGCGAGTTCATCGACCGATTCGGCGCGTGAACGACACTGCCAATGGTGAGGTGCCAGCGCAGAACGGCTCCTCGACCGGTTTCCAAGTCCGCCTCACCAACTTCGAGGGGCCGTTCGATCTGCTGCTGCAGCTGATCTTCGCGCATCGTCTCGACGTGACCGAGGTGGCGCTGCACCAGGTGACCGACGACTTCATCGCCTATACCCGCGAGATCGGCCGCCAACTGGACCTCGAGGAGACCACCGCATTCCTCGTGGTCGCCGCGACGCTGCTGGATCTGAAGGCGGCCCGGCTGCTGCCGGCCGGACAGATCGACGACGAAGAAGACCTGGCGTTGCTCGAGGTGCGCGATCTGCTGTTCGCCCGGCTGCTGCAGTACCGGGCGTTCAAGCACGTCGCGGAGATGTTCGCCGAGCTGGAAGCCACCGCGCTGCGCAGCTACCCGCGTGCGGTGTCGCTGGAAGATCGTTTCACCGAACTGCTACCGGAAGTGATGATCGGTGTCGACGCCGAGCGCTTCGCCCAGATCGCCGCGGTCGCGTTCAGTCCGCGCCCGGTGCCACAGGTGGCCATCGGCCACCTGCACGAGCTCCAGGTCTCGGTTCCCGAGCAGGCGCAGAAATTGCTGGAGATCCTCGAATCGCGGGGCAGCGGCCGATGGGCCACGTTTTCCGAGTTGGTTGCCGACTGTGAGGTGCCGATGGAGGTCGTGGGTCGCTTCCTGGCGCTGCTCGAACTGTATCGGTCCCGGGCGGTAGCATTCGACCAGTCGGAGCCGCTGGGCGTGCTCCAAATTTCGTGGACCGGGGAGCGTCCGACCACCGAAGTGCGGGACGAATAATGACTCGCGCCGCGACGGTGCAGTGGGGGCACCTCCCGCTTGCGGGGGACGAAGCGAGGAGGAGGAGCGGCGCTCGTGACTGAAGACATGCCTGACCTCGATCTCGACGTCGGCATCCCGGACATCGCGGAGGCCGTGCCACTGGATGACGAGGAGCTTCGATCGGTGCTGGAGGCGCTGTTGCTGGTGGTCGACACCCCGGTCACCGACGAAGCGCTGGCGGCGGCCACGCAGCAGCCCGTCTACCGCATCGCTGCCAAGCTACAGGTGATGTCGGAGGAACTCGCGCAGCGCGACAGCGGCATCGACCTACGGAAAACCGGTGAGGGATGGCGGATGTACACCCGCGCCCGGTTCGCGCCATACGTGGAGAAGCTGCTGCTGGACGGTGCGCGCTCCAAACTCACCCGGGCCGCGCTGGAGACCCTGGCCGTGGTGGCCTATCGCCAGCCCGTGACCCGCGCGCGGGTCAGCGCCGTGCGCGGCGTCAACGTGGATGCCGTGATTCGCACGCTGCTGGCCCGTGGTCTGATCACCGAGGCCGGTGTCGACGAGGACAGTGGCGCGGTCACCTTCGCGACCACCGAGATGTTCCTGGAGCGTTTGGGGCTGGAGTCGCTGGCGGATCTGCCCGATATCGCGCCGCTGCTTCCCGACGTCGACACGATCGAGGACCTGAGCGAATCCTTGGACAGCGAGCCTCGTTTCATCAAACTGGCGGGCGGCCAGACGCCCGAACAGTCGCTGTCGTTTGACGTGGACCAGGATTGATGGCCGAAGCTCAGGGGATCCGGCTGCAAAAAGTGTTGTCCCAGGCCGGAATTGCGTCGCGCCGGGCCGCCGAGAAGTTGATCCTCGACGGTCGCGTCGAGGTGGACGGGCAGGTGGTCACCGAGCTGGGTACCCGGGTGGACCCCGATGCCTCGGTGATCCGCGTCGACGGCGCCAGGATCGCGGTCGACGAATCACAGGTTTATCTGGCGCTGAACAAGCCGCAGGGAATGCATTCGACGATGTCCGACGACCGCGGCCGGCCGTGCATCGGCGATCTGATCGAGCGGCGAGTGCGGGGCAACAAAAAGCTTTTCCACGTGGGCCGGTTGGACGCCGACACCGAGGGCCTGATCCTGCTGACCAACGACGGCGAGCTGGCACACCGATTGATGCACCCCTCCCACGAAGTGCCCAAGACATATCTGGCGACGGTCAGCGGAACGGTGCCGCGCGGGCTGGGCAAGAAACTGCGCGCCGGCATCGAGTTGGAGGATGGTCCGGCGCGTGTCGACGACTTCGCCGTGGTGGACGCCATCCCCGGAAAAACGCTGGTGCGCTTGACGTTGCACGAAGGCCGAAATCGGATTGTGCGCCGGATGCTGGCGGCGGTGGGCTTTCCGGTGGAGTCGCTGGTACGAACCGAAATCGGTGGGATATCGCTGGGCAAGCAGCGACCGGGCAGCATTCGCGCGTTGAGTCAAGGCGAGATCGGGCAACTGTACAAAGCGGTGGGCTTGTGACGAGCGGTGTGGTAGTGGCGATCGACGGCCCGGCCGGAACCGGAAAGTCCTCGGTGTCAAAAGGATTGGCGCAAGCGCTGAGGGCACGCTACCTGGACACCGGGGGCATGTACCGGATGGTGACCCTGGCCGCCTTGCGCGCCGGTATCGACCCGGAGGATGCCGAAGCGGTGGCTCGGGCCACCGAGCCGGTGCAGATGTCGATCGACTACCACCCGGAAGGGGATCGTTATTTCCTTGCCGGTGAGGATGTCTCATCCGAGATTCGCGGCGATAAGGTCACCGGTGCGGTGTCGGCGGTGTCGTCGGTTGCCGCGGTACGGACCCGGCTGGTCGCCTTGCAGCGCGAAATGGCACAGGGGCCGGGCAGTGTCGTCGTCGAGGGCCGCGACATCGGGACCGTGGTATTGCCCGACGCGCCGGTGAAGATCTTCCTGACCGCGTCGGCCGAAACGCGGGCCCGGCGCCGCAACGACCAGAATGTCGCGTCAGGTCTGGCCGACGATTACGACGGCGTGCTGGCCGATGTGCGCCGCCGCGATCACCTGGATTCCACCCGGGTGCTGTCGCCGCTGCGACCGGCGTCGGACGCGGTGATCGTCGACACCAGCGACATGACCGAGGCGCAGGTGATCGACCATCTGCTGGAGTTGGTCAAGCAGCGAAGCGAGGCGGTGCGGTGACGCAGGACGGCACCTGGTCGGACGAAAGCGATTGGGAGACTTTCGATTCCGACTCGGCGGATGTCGAGGAGCCCGGCCCCGCGCCGGTCGTGGCGATTGTTGGGCGGCCCAACGTCGGCAAGTCGACACTGGTCAACCGGATCCTGGGGCGCCGCGAGGCGGTGGTGCAAGACATTCCCGGTGTGACGCGCGACCGAGTCTCCTACGACGCGCTGTGGACCGGGCGCCGGTTCGTCGTGCAGGACACCGGCGGATGGGAGCCCGACGCCAAGGGTCTGCAGCAGCTGGTGGCCGAGCAGGCGTCGGTGGCGATGCGTACCGCCGACGCGGTGATTCTGGTGGTCGACGCCACGGTCGGGGCCACCAGCGCCGACGAGGCCGCCGCCCGCATCCTGTTGCGCTCCGGCAAGCCAGTCTTCTTGGCCGCCAACAAGGTTGACAGCGAAAAGGTCGAAGCCGACGCGGCTGCCCTGTGGTCGCTGGGCCTCGGCGAGCCGCACGCGGTCAGTGCGATACACGGTCGCGGCGTGGCCGATCTGCTCGACGAGGTGCTGGCCGTGCTGCCCCAGGTGTCCGAAGCGGCACCGGCGCCCGGCGGCCCACGGCGGGTGGCGCTGGTCGGCAAGCCCAACGTCGGCAAGAGCTCCCTGCTCAACAAGCTGGCCGGCGACGAGCGATCGGTCGTGCACGACGTCGCCGGAACCACCGTCGATCCGGTGGACTCGCTGATCGAATTGGGCGGCAAGGTCTGGCGTTTCGTCGACACCGCGGGTCTGCGCCGCAAGGTTGGGCAGGCCAGCGGTCACGAGTTCTACGCGTCGGTGCGCACGCACTCGGCCATCGATTCCGCCGAGGTGGTGCTGGTGCTGATCGACGCGTCGCAGACGCTGACCGAGCAGGATCAGCGGGTGCTCTCGATGGTGATCGAGGCGGGCCGGGCGTTGGTGCTGGCCTTCAACAAGTGGGATCTGGTCGACGAGGATCGGCGCGAGTTGCTGGACCGCGAGATCGACCGCGAGTTGGCACAGCTGCAGTGGGCGGAACGGGTCAACATCTCAGCCAAGACGGGGCGGGCTGTGCAGAAGCTGGTGCCCGCGATGGAAACCGCGCTCGCGTCGTGGGACGCCCGGATTCCGACCGGTCCGCTGAACACCTGGGTGAAGGAGATCGTGGCCGCCACACCGCCGCCGGTACGCGGCGGCAAGCAACCCCGCATTCTGTTCGCCACCCAGGCCGCCGCCCGTCCGCCGACGTTCGTGCTGTTCACCACCGGTTTCCTCGAGGCCGGCTACCGGCGCTTCCTGGAGCGGCGGCTGCGCGAGACGTTTGGATTCGCCGGCAGCCCAATTCGGATCAACGTCCGAGTTCGCGAAAAGCGATCCGCGAAGCGCCGCTGAGCTCTCGCGTTTGTCTTCTCCGTGTCGAGTGTGCGTCCACGGCGGCGAGTGTGCAGCTACGGCGCCCTCGGCGCACACCCGACGTTGACATTCGCGTGTGACCGCCAAGAGCAGAGCGAGGACGTCAGCGCGGTGGCGGTGTTGGCGGTCAGCGTCCGATGCCCGCCCAGGCGCTGGGAGACGCGCAGGTCAACCAGGCAATATCGGGTTGACGGCGCGGCTGCGGTAGGCTTTCGACCTGCTGCCGGCGGACTCACCGGCGCACGGGCTGTGGCGCAGTTTGGTAGCGCACTTGACTGGGGGTCAAGTGGTCGCAGGTTCAAATCCTGTCAGCCCGACCAGCAAGAAGCCGCGCTGATGTCCAGCGCGACCGCGGTTCACCGATCAGGGCTTGCGTCGCGCGGAACGCAGGGCGGCCTCGAAGGTGGGCAGGGGCCTAGGCGAGGCCGCTCCGTGGCCGCCGATTCACTCTGCGCTACAGGGTCATCCAGCCAACGCGGCCGACGGAGCTGCAGTTGCACTCGCGTCGAGCAACTCAGCGCGGGCCGGGGTGCACACCGCAGTCCCCAACAGCGCGTCGACGTTCAACTGAGGTTGGATACCCGCGGTGCCGGCCAGGCCCGGTGTGCCGCTCGCGGCTACCGCGGGCGCGGCGGTGGCCGGCGTGGAGGTGAGGGGAGTGGTGAGAGAGGTGATGATGACGTCGCCGTCCCCGACCACGTTCGCTGTACCGCTCGCGACGTCAACGGACACGGTGCTGCCCTCGCTGACAAAGACAGTGCCGCCTTGGGGGATGGTGAAGGGGCCGCTGGTCGCAGTGAGGAGCATGGAAGCGCTGGTGTTGGTGAGGGTGACGGTGGCGGTACCGCTTTGCACAGTGACGATGACGGTGGAGCCGGGGGCAGCGTGGATCGTCGCGGTGCCTTCTGCCCCGGTGGTGATGATGCTGGTGCCCTGGCCGAGGATGGGGTCGCTACCGGCGGTCGAGACCAGCTGATCCGTGGCGGGCGAGCCGAGTTGCTGGGAACTGGCCTGCGAGGCGAGCTGAGTTACCGATTGGCTGCGGGCGCTGGTGGCGTTGCCGGCGGCTTGGGTCACCGCGCGGGCCTGCTCATTCGACCCGTCGGGATTGGTGGTCTGCGGTGGCTCGCTGAACGGGGCCAGCGTGCTCGCGGACGCAGAGGCACCGGCGTAGCCGTACATCGCGGCGGCGTCTTGGGCCCACATCTCGGCGTAGTGCGCCTCGGTTGCCGCGATCGCGGGACTGTTCTGCCCGAAGAAGTTGGTGGCAATCAGCGCCATTAACAACGCCCGGTTCTCCGCGATCACCGGCGGGGGCACCGTCATTGAAAACGCGGCCTCATAGGCTGCCGCCGCCGCGTACGCCTGTGCGGCGGTTTGCTCAGCCGCTTTGGCGCTCACGCGCAGCCACCCGACGTAGGGCATCACCGCCCCCGACATCCTCGTCGAGGACGGCCCCCACCACGCCTGGTCAGTCAGCCACGAGACGACCGACGAGTAGCTGCCGGCGGTCGACTCCAGCTCGGCGGCCACTGCGTCCCACCCCGCCGCCGCCGCTAGCATCGGCGCTGCACCCGGCCCCGTATACATCCGGCCGGAGTTGACCTCCGGCGGCAGTCCACCAAAATCCATGGCCTTACTCATCTCCGAGTCAAGCGCGCCGATTCCTCAGCAGGACAAGAGGATCTAACGCTGCATGCGTAAACGCCGAGCGACCGCGCGCTTAAGGGCCACGGTGTAGTTGCATGAAAAGCGATGCTGCCGCTGAGTTTTTCGGCAGGGCGTTCCCGGTCGCTGTGCGGCGAGTTCATCTACGCGTGCCTACGTGTACAGGCCCAGCCCGATTTTCGTTGACCGCCGATGGTGGGTTTGGGCTCGGGCAGGGTAAAGGAAAGGGAAACAGCAGAAGCCGAAGGAAATCATGAATCCAAAGCGGGAGAGCAGATTTGAGCAACGTCGAATCGACTTCCTCGGCGTCAGTCGCGAAAATTCGCGGCGGCGCCGGATCGCAGACCACGGAGATCGCCCAGAGGGTTGTAACTTCCGTCATTTTTCATTCATTCGCCTGACGGTCCAGACCGTGTAGGGTGCCGGGATTATGAGTTCTGGGCTTTCGTGAAGCGCATCTTGATGCCACTGACGTGCGCTAGTCCCGGCCCGAAGATCGTCGTCGGGATGCCGATGTACCGACACGTGTCGGTGGCTTGGTTTTACAACTGGATGTTGATGGACAAAAGCCCCTGTGTGGGGGTGGTGTCTACCGAGGGTGTGCCGCTGCCGAGCGCGATGGACGGGATAACGAACACGGCGGTGTCGGCGTTCGGTGAGTGGGATTGGTTGGTCGTGTTCGAGGACGACATCATCCCGCCGTTGGATGCGTTCCTGCGGGTCACCGGCTACGGCGAGGATGTCGATATCGTCGGCTCCCTGAATTTCATGCATGAGCCGCCGCACTACGTGAATGCCTACACCCTGGGTAATACGCGGGCGGAACCGATGTACGGCAATGTGAAGCCGGAGGTGTTGCGGGGGTGGTTGGAGGAAGACCGTCGGTTGTTCGAGGTGGATGCGGTGGCGATGGGGTTCACCGCGATCCGGCGGAGGGTGATTGAGCGCTGGGATCAGGAGGTGCCCATGTGGTGTCCGTCGGCGGTGGTGCCGGGTCAGGACATCTATTTCTGTCATGAGGCGACGCGGCAGGGATTCTCGGTTTGGTTGGATACGGGGATGCGGTGTGCGCATTTGACGGAGGTGGCGGTCAGTCACGGCGCCGGTTGTTGATGCGCCGCGCTGTCTGTCATCGTCGGGGAGCGGCGAGGAAGGCAAACCCGGGGGGCTACCGGGTGGTGACCCTGCGGCCCGTCGAGCAGTTCCCCAATCCGGGCGTAGCGCAGACGAAGCCGGGATCTGGCCCTGCGACGTACCGGGCAGCACGCCACTGTAGACGAGATATCAGGATCTCATGTCTCATAATCGCGAACATCACCGAACAGCAACATCTTCGGCGCGCCCTCGGTCACTCCATGGCGCGCGAAATGAACGGCCAACGAATGCTGGCCGGCCAGTAGGGGCGTATTGCGTTGAACGAGTTTGGTTCGCTGTGGGTCGGGGACACCGCGACTATGCATCTTCAGCTGTTCCTATTGATCGTCGTCGTGGTGACTGCGCTGGGCTTCGATTTCACCAACGGGTTTCATGACACCGCGAACGCCATGGCCACCTCGATCGCCAGCGGCGCCCTCTCGCCGAAGGTCGCGGTCGCTCTCTCGGCAGTACTGAACCTGGTCGGCGCCTTCCTGTCTACCGCCGTGGCGGCGACCATCGCCACCGGCCTGGTCGACCAGCACCTGGTGACTCTGGAATTGGTGTTCGCCGGATTGGTCGGCGGCATCATCTGGAACCTGCTGACTTGGCTGCTGGGCATCCCGTCCAGTTCGTCGCATGCGCTGATCGGCGGCATCATTGGCGCCACCCTCGCCGCGGTCGGCGGACATGGCGTGATCTGGAAACAGCTGGTGACCGACGTGATCGCACCCGCGCTGGTCTCGCCGCTGATCGCCGGCGTTGTGGCCGCGACCGGCACCTGGCTGATCTACCGCATAGTCCGCGGCTTCTCCGAAAAACGCACCAATCGGGCCTTCCGCTACGGCCAGATCGGATCGGCCTCGCTGGTCTCGCTGGCGCATGGCACCAATGACGCCCAGAAGACAATGGGTGTCATTTTCCTGGCACTCATTTCTTACGGCGCGGCTAAAAGCAACGCGGGCACCCCACCGGTCTGGGTGATCTTCTCGTGCGCGCTGGCCATCGCGTTGGGCACCTACCTCGGCGGCTGGCGGGTGATGCGCACCCTGGGTAAGGGGCTGGTGGAGATCGAGTCGCCGCAGGGCATGGCCGCGGAGACGTCCTCGGCGGCAACGATCCTGCTTTCAAGCCACTTCGGTTACCCGTTGTCCACCACCCACGTCGTCACCGGCTCCATACTGGGTAGCGGAGTCGGCAAACCCGGCGCGGAGGTGCGTTGGAGGGTAGCCGGCCGGATGGCTACGGCGTGGCTGTTTACCCTGCCCGCCGCCGGCGGCGTCGGAGCCGGCGTCTACCTTATCGTGCACGGTATCGGTGGATTCATCGGTGCGACAACAGGTTTCGTGTTGCTGATCGCCGTCGCTACCGGAATCTGGCTGCGGTCACGTAGGTCGCAAGTCAATCAGAGGAACGTCAACGACGACTGGGAAGGCAAGGACGGCGCCCCCAGTGACAGGCGGTCAGCCAGCGGCACCCGGCGGCCAGAGACCGCCACCGCGGCCTAGCGGCAACCACCTCCGAGGTCATCGGTACCGGCTGCACCGGTTCGTCTCATCCCTCGACGGGTTAGATGGCGCTACCGCGACGGATTTTACGGAGAACCCTTGCGGCGCATGGCAGTACGCTGAGCCGCTTTTCGCAAACTGGCACAGGAGATGTCTACTGTGACGACGGGACTACGCGAGCAAGCCCGGAGTCCGGGATCGATTGATGCGGAACGCCGTTCAGTCGTTATCGAAGGGCGCCGTGGCCGACATCCTCCGTGACCGTGCTCGCCAGCGTTGCCTGGACGAGGGTCTAGCCTTTGGCAGAAGGGACCCAAAAGCGGCTTGCGGCCGTGGACGCGGTCCCGCAAGCTGCAAAGGACGCGAAAGGTGACGCCCGCGCGGCGGAAGCTCTGCCGTAGCGAAACCGACGCTCTGGCGTAGCTGTTTTGGATGCCTCGAGCTCGAGGCGTTCGCCCGTCACACTCCAGGTAACGGATCAATCAGGTAGCCGGTTCACTGAGTTCATGATCGGGTGTCGGGTGTACACGACATCGCCAATTCCTCGTTCTCAGACCATCGGGGCGTCAGGACCGAGGATAAACCCTCCGCTTACTGCCAAAATGCTGTCAATTCAAGCTATTTCGGCGTCCACTTCGGTGATATACAACACGATCCGGGCGCCGATTGAACTTAGACCCGGACGCATACGTCGGGCTCAGTAGGTAGATGACAACACCACTACCGCAGTGACAAGACAACCCTGGAGCCGAATATGAGCGCTTACATCACAGCTACCGGCAGCTTTCTGCCCGGCGACCCCGTGCCGAACGACGAAATAGAGGACTACATCGGAAAGGCGGGACGCTCGACCTCTGATCTCAAGGACATCACTCTCGCCAACTGCGGCATCAAAACGCGCCACTATGCGATCGACAAGAAACAGCAGACGGTCATTTCCAACGCGGCGATGGCAGCCAACGCCGTCCGGAACGCAGCCGAGCGCGTCGGCCTCGGTCCCGACGATGTCGAGTTGCTGTGTGCAGCCACCACGCTGCCGGACCTGATGGCACCAGGACATGCCAGCACGGTGCACGGCGAGCTGGGCTACGGCCCCCTCGAAATCGCGACCCTGCACGGGATCTGCAGTTCAGGGATTATGGCACTGAAGAACGCGTACCTGCAGGTGGCGATCGGTGAGAAGCGGACCGCGATCAGCGTGGCAAGCGAGTTCGCCTCCCGCTTCTTCAAGAACTCCCGCTATGAGGAGATGGGCGTTGTCGCCGAGGAGGGGACTCTCCCGCTCGAAGCCGCATTCTTGCGCTACATGCTCTCGGACGGGGCCGGCGCAGTGGTGATCCAGAACGAGCCCAAAACCTCTGGCATCAGCCTGCGGATCGACTGGATCTCGCTGACGTCGTACGCGAACACCGAGAAGACCTGTATGTACGGGGGCAGTCCGGATACGGGAGCCACGAAGTCATGGGGCGACTACCCGAACGCTTCGGAGGCCGCCGCCGACGGGGCGTTGGTCCTGCGGCAGGACCTTTCCCTACTCCCACACCTGGTGAAGGTCGGCGTCGACGAGTATGACCGCCTGCTCCGATTGGGCAAATTCGATCCCTCGACACTGACTTGGATCCCGGCGCACTATTCGAGTGAACGAATGAAAGACACTGTGATGAAGGAGTTTTCGCGACGCGGCATCGACGGTGGGCGGCCCGACATGTGGTACAGCAACCTGACGAGCGTCGGAAACATCGGCAGCGCTTCCATTTACGTCATCCTTGACGAGATGATGGAGCAGGGTCTGATCAAGGACGGCGACACGATGCTGTGCATGGTCCCCGAGTCCGGCCGGTTCGCAATCTCTTTCATGCATCTCACCGCGGTGTCGTCGGAGACCTCACGGTGACTATGACGTCGGAAGCTGGCCCGATGGCGCGGCCGCGCCATCGGGCGGTCGTCTACCTGTACACGCAGACGGGGCAGTTGCGCGAGACGGCGCAGGCATTGACCGCCCCGCTGGAGGCGCGAGGGTGGGACGTCCGTTGGGTCGAAGTGCGGCCGCGTGACGCGTTCCCGTTTCCCTGGCCAATTCGACGATTCTTCGGAGTGTTCCCGCACGCGGTGGACCCGCAGGCGCTCGTGGAGCTCGTCGAGCCGGCGGGCGGCTTCGACTCGGCTGCAGACGAATTGGTCATCCTGGCCTACCAGGTGTGGTACCTGGCGCCCTCGCTTCCCATCCGATCGCTGCTGAAAACGCATCCCGAGGCGGTCCGGGGCCGCACCGTCGTCTCGCTGATCGCATGCCGCAACATGTGGTATTCGGCGGCAATTGAAGCATCCGGGCTGCTGCGATCCGCGGGCGCCCGGCGCGTCGACGTAGTCGCCGCCACCGATACGCGAGGGTCGTCGACGACCCTGGTGACCACTCTGCGTTGGCTGCTGACCGGAAAACGCGCACCGTTTCTATGGTTTGGGCGAGCCGGGGTCGGCGACGACGAATTCACAAGAGTCGCCGCCGTCGGGCAGTGCATCGCCGAGTCGCGGCCATGCCCGCAAGATGCGGCGCCGGTCGTGCCCGCGTTGGCTGCGGCGGACGTCCTTGCCGGTACGGCATTTCGTAGGTGGGGCGCAACCGTCAGATCCATGCGCCGATTCGGCGGTGCCGCACACGCAGCGACTCTGCTCACATTCGTGCTCGGTCTGGGGATCGCCATCGTGATCGGTCTGCCGTTGCTCGCATTCGCGGCAGCCGTGGGCGGTGAACGCTTCGCTACCCGCGTTCGCGGCTTCGTCTACCGTCGGATCTCCTTCGATCTGCCGGTATTCGACCAGGTGGTGAGCGCATGACCGCGGCAGCACCCCGTACCGGGACGACCGGTAGCGGCGAGTCTGGAAGGGAGGCAACGATGACCGCTGAGAATCTCGATCACCAGGACCTCGTGGACTGGTTGTCCGCCAAGGTGGCCGGGCAGCTCAACGTGGCGCCGGACACCATCGACATCGACACCCCGTTGGCCGATTACGGGATTGACTCCGCCGCGAGTCTGACGCTGTGCGCGGACCTGGAGTTCGAGAAGGGAATCCCCGTCGAAACCACGATTGTGTGGGATTACGCCACCATTAATGCCATCGCGGCGTACCTCGTCACCGAGCGGGTGCTGCCATGATGCCGATCGCGGTGGTCGGTGTCGATTGCCGCTTTCCCGGCGCGCCCGACAAGGACGCGTTCTGGCGACTGCTGATGGATGGCGTGGTGGCCGACAGCGAAGTGCCTTCGCAGCGTTGGGATGTCGACTCCTACTATCGCTGCGACGGTGGTCCTGGATCGATGAATACCCGGCGCGGCCATTTCATCGACAATGTCGACACATTCGACAACGACTTCTTCGGGATAGCGCCCATCGAGGCGGGGGCGCTTGACCCGCAGCAGCGCCTGCTCCTGGAATCATCCTGGCGCGCAATCGAAGATGCCGGAATGGACCCGCGGTCGCTGGCCGGCACCCCGACCGGGGTCTTCGTCGGCATCATGTCCAGCGAGTGGAGCAACCTGCAAATTCTCGACTTCGCCGGGCTCACGGCGTTCCGCGGAACGGGCAGTGGCTATTTCATGACTGCTAACCGTATCTCCTACCACCTGGGTCTGACCGGGCCAAGCGTGGCCATCGATTCAGCCTGCTCGTCATCACTGACTGCCGTCCACCAGGGCTGCGCGGCGCTTCGCTCGGGGGAGGCCGATACCGTCATCGCGGCAGGTGCGAATCTCATTCTGACACCGTCACTTTCGATCTTCTATACCCAGGCAGGGCTGTCCGCGCCGGATGGTCGCTGCAAGCCGTTCGGGCTGGACGCCGACGGCATCGGACGCGGCGAGGGCGTGGCCGCGGTAGTGCTGCGCCGACTCGACGACGCACTTGCCGACGGGCAACCGATCTATGCGGTCGTGAAGAGTTCGGTCACCAACCACGACGGCCGCAGCAACGGCATCACGGCCCCGAGCCGCCGCTCGCAGGTGGAGCTGATGCGCCGGGCGCTGAGCCTGGCAGAGGTCGATGCCGGCCAGATCGGCTTCGTCGAGGCGCACGGCACCGGCACGGTGCTCGGCGACATGATCGAAGCCAACGCCCTCGGCGACGTGCACAAGGCACGAGCCGGGGAGCCCTGTCTGCTCGGTTCCGTGAAGGGAAACATCGGGCACACCGAGGGCAGTGCGGGGATCGCGGCGTTCATCAAGACGTGCCTGGCGTTGCACCATGGCGTGCTGCCCCCGACGGTGTTCGGCGACAGCGCCAATCCGGCCTTGCGACTGGCCGAGCACGGTCTGCAGTTGGCCGACAGTCCGCGAAAGTTACCGGTGGACGGCACGCTCGGCGCAGTGAGCTCGTTCGGCCTTGGCGGCAGTAATGCGCACGCGATTCTTCAGACGGCGCCGGCCACTGCGCTTCCCGTCGCTGGTGTGACTGGCGTCCTTACTATTTCGGCGCCGTCGGAGCGGGCGCTGCGGCGCAATGCCGAGTCGATGACGGCCGCGCTGGAGACCCTCGACACCACGCAGATGGCGTCCTGGTGCCGCTCGACCAACGTCGTCAAGCGATCAAACCGGCATCGCCTTGTCGTTGCGGGCGACCGCGACACCGTGGTTGAGGGCATCCGCCAATTTACGTCCGGCGCCGGGGACCATCTGGTGTCGTCCGCCCCGCCGCACCGGGCCCCGGCCGGCGTCGGGCTCCTGTTCTCAGGTCAGGGCACCCAGTACCCGGGCATGACCCGGCGACTCTACGACGCTCATCCGACGTACCGAGAGAGTCTTGACTCCGCGGCTGGCGCCCTAGATCCGCACCTCGGATCGGATCTGCTCGCGACGATCTTCGGCCGCGCACCGGGCCTTGATCACACCAGCTTCGCGCAGCCCGCATTGTTCGCCGTGTCCTTCGCGCTGGGAAAGACTCTGCTACAGAGCGGAATCCGGGTGCCATTCGGGATCGGCCATAGCGTCGGGGAGATCGCCGCCGCCTGTCTGGCCAACGTGCTCACCCTCGACACCGCTGCCAAGCTCGTCGCGACCAGAGCGCGGTTGATGGGCGCGTTGCCTCCAGGTGGGGCAATGATCGCGGTCGACCTCGGCGTCGAGCAGATGGAAGCACTCGTCGCTGAAGAGCCCGGGTGCGGGATCGCGGCGATCAACGGGCCGCAGTCCCTGACCATCTCCGGGGACGCCGACGCCGTGGCACGAGTGCAAGCCCTGGTTCGGCAACGGGGTGGCAAAGCGGTGAACCTGGCGGTCTCACACGCCTTCCACTCGCCGCTGATGGAGCCGATGGTGGCCGACTTCCGGCGCGAGGTAGCCGGCCTCGAGCCGGCACCCGCCGAGTTTCCGCTGTTCTCCACGGTGCTCGGCCGCGAAGTCAATGGCACAGAGATGACGGTCGACTACTGGGCCCGGCAGATCTGTTCTCCGGTGCTGTTCTTCGACGCGGTCCAGGCCGCCGTGCGGACCGGACGCGCCGACTATCTCGCCGAAGCCGGTCCTAAATCAGCGCTGCTCACACTCGCCCGACAGGGCGGAATTCCGCCGCAGACCCGCGCACTCACCTTGTGCAGCGGCCCGGATTCGGACGGCACAGAGCTGCTCGGTGTGGCGGCCACGTTGATGCGCGACGGCTACTCACCGGATCTGGCGGCGCTGTACGGCGGGGCGGCCGGACCGCCGCAGCGGATCCCGCCGTATGTCTTCGATACCTCCAGCCGGTTCTGGTTCGACGGACCGACCACCTACCCCCGGCAGCCGGCGCAGACCGCCGGTGCTCAAAGTAGCGATCCCGTCGACGAGCCTGCGGATACCGAGCAACCGCCGACCGGTGCGGAGGGCGGGGTTCTCGCGCTGATCGCCGATGTCGGCGGCTATTTGGTTACCACGCTCAGCCGATCCAAACGGCTCGCCGATGACTTGGGTTACGACTCATTGCTGCAGCTTCGCCTCCTGGACCGGCTGCGGGCGGAGTATCCGCCGCTGCACGACATCACTGTGGCCGAGGTGCTGCCGAGGATTCACAGCGTCGGTGATCTCATCGACTTCGTGATGGAGCGGCTCAACGAGGCCGGCACAGCACGATGACGCCCGTCGAATTGGTGTGCTTTCACCACGCCGGTGGTGGGGCCGCGTCGTTTCATCCGCTGCGCCGAGCGCTGGCGGACATCGGCGCCGAGGTGGCACTGACGGCGGTGACACTGCCGGGACGGGAGTCGCGCCGCGACGAGCCCCGCCATGTCGACGCCGAGACCTGCGTCCAGGCGCTCGGCGACGAGCTCGACGAACTATTGCGTCGGCCCCACGTCCTACTGGGCCATAGCATGGGCGCGATATTGGCGTATTTACTGGCGCAACAACGTATTTCGCGCGGTCTTCGGGCGCCGGAGGCGGTCATCGTCGCGTCCTGCCGCGCCCCGCACCTACCCTCTCCCCGGCTTGACCTGCAGCTACTCGGCGATTACGAGCTGGCCACCGAACTCGCGCGCTACGGCGGGCTGCCGACGGAAGTTCTGAACCGTCCAGACTGGCTGGCACTGCTGATGCCTACTGTTCGCGACGATCTGCGGATCTGTCAGTCACATTGGCGAACCGATGCGCCACCGCTTCCGTGTCCACTGCACATCGTCGGAGGCCTCGGCGACACGGTGGCGCCGCCTGACACGGTGGCTGCCTGGGCGTCGCACTCGGTGCAGCCTCAACCGGTTCGGTTTTACCCCGGCGGCCACTTCCTGTTCCGTTCGCCGGAATCGGCATTGGTAGCCAACGTTGCGCGTGTCGCCGACCAAGCGGCACGGGAAAGGAACTTACTCGCGTGAGCACATTAACCCGCGAAATGTCCGCTGCAGCGAGATTTTCGCCGCGGCACTTGACTGCAGGCACGGTCGCCGACCCAGTTCGCTTGACCTGGCGTGAAGTCCACGAACAGGCGAAACGGATGGCCGGCGGTCTGGCCGCGCGGGGGATACGCTGCCGGGGCTCGGTCGCCGTGCTGGCCACCGATGCCGCTGATATCGCGCCGCTCGCGCAGGCCGCCTGGCTGAGTCGCGCCGCGCTGACGATGCTGCAGCAACCAACTCCGCGCACCGACCTGGCGGTTTGGCTGCAAGACACGGTTCGGGCGACTGTGATGATCAAGGCCGACGTGGTCGTGATCGGGGAGCAGTTCCTGGGTGCGCTGGATCCGCTGACGGCTCAAGGACTGAAGGTGTGCACGGTCGAGTCCTTGCGCCGCGCCGACCCGATCGAGTTCGACATGTCGGATCACGCCGCCGAGTCGGATATCGCGTTGCGGCAGTTGACATCCGGATCAACCGGCGTGCCCAAAGCCGTCGAGATCAGTCACGGCAATCTCGCCGCGAATGCCGTCGCCTTGCGCGACGGGCTCGAACTCGACATCAGCACGGACGTGATGGCGAGCTGGCTGCCGCTGTCGCATGACATGGGGATGATCGCCTTCGTGTGCTTCCCCATGCAGCTGGGTATCGAAACCATCGTCGTCCCACCGGAGGAGTTCCTCAAACGACCGCTCGTCTGGGCAGAGCTGATCAGCAGGCACCGCGCGACCATCACCTCTGGCCCCAATTTCGCGTACTCCGTGCTCGCCCGCGTGCTGCAGCGCGCCGACCCGGACGCCATCGACCTTTCGTCGCTGCGCATCGCGGTGAACGGAGCAGAACCGATTGACCACCGCGACATGACCGACTTCTCTGCGATCGGCGCGCGCTTCGGTCTGCGCCCGACGGCGCTGACGCCCGCCTACGGACTCGCCGAAGCCACATTGGTTGCGTCGCTGGGGTCGGCGCACGACCAGGCGACGGTCGACCAGGTCTCACGGCAGGCCATTGCGGAAGCGCACCGCGCGCAGCCGCTGCAGGACGACTCCGCGGATGTACAGCATGTGGTGTGCGTGGGGGTACCGGTGACGGGCCTGGATCTGCGGATAAGCCGGAACGGGACAGCGTTGGCGCCCCGAGAGATCGGCGCAATCGAACTGCGTGGCCCGATGATCGCCGACAGATATCTGACCTCCGACGGTGTCCTGCCGCTCGCGACAGGCGGCTGGTTCGACAGCGGGGACCTGGGTTACCTCGACGAGGAGGGGCGACTGTATGTCTGCGGCCGCACAAAGGATCTCATCGTGCTGGCCGGCAGGAATCTCTATCCGCACGATATCGAGCGCGCGGCCGAGAGTGTCGACGGCGTGCGAAAAGGCTGCGTGATCGCGCTGCGTGTCGACGCCGATCGGGAGGGTTTCGCGGTGCTCGCCGAAGTACGCAACGCGACCGACGACGACGCACGCGCACGGATCAGCCGCGAGATCGCCGCCCGGGTGAGCAGTCAAGTCGGGCACCGCCCGCACGACATCCTGTTGTTCCCCGCCGGCGCCTTGCCGAAGACGCCGTCCGGCAAGCTGCGCCGCAGCAGCGCTCGAGAATTGCTCCCGACGTACACCCCCGCCCCAGCTATCCGCCAGACGGCTCGGCTTCAGGTGCAGAACAGGTGACCGACACCTGCGATGTCCTTGTCATCGGCGCCGGACCGGTGGGTGCCACGGCGGCGCTGCTGCTCGCGAGCTACGACATCGACTGCACCGTGGTGGAGGCACGCCACGAGCCCCAACGCCATCCCGCCGCGCACGTGCTCTCGACACGGTCGATGGAGATTTGGCGCGAGGTCGGTCTCGAGCGCGACATCCGCGGCCTCAGCGCCCCGATGCACGAGCTGCGGTGCATCGCGTACTGCACCACCTTCGCCGGGCCCGAACTCGGGAGGGTCCCACTGGCCGACTTGCCCGAGGCGCAGATGGACGCGATCGAATCGATCAGCCCTACCCGCAGCGCACATCTACCCCAGAACGTGCTGGAACCGCTGCTCTGGCAACACCTGCGCAACAGTGATCGCATCGATGTACGTACCGGCTGGCGGTACCGGTCTCACATCGACGGCCCAGACGGCGTCGCGGTCACGGTTGCCGACACCACTACCGGATCCCACCGAACAATCCTGGCGCGCTACCTGATCGCGGCCGACGGCGCAGCCAGCACAGTGCGGCGCGCGCTAGGGATCACGATGGAGGGCCCGATCCTTCAGAACGTGGTCAGCGTCCTTTTCTCCGCCGATCTCGAGGCTTTCCGCCGAAACCGCCGCGGCCCGGTCATGTGGACTCACACCGCCAAGGGGCTGGGCGCCACCATTGTGCACCGGCCGCCGGACGACCTGGTTTTCCAGATCCCCTACTTTCCGCCCTTTGAGTCGGTAGCAGACTTCCCGGCTGCGGTCTGCCGCAAGCACATAGTCGATGCGATCGGCGATCCCGCTGTCCGCGTTGACATCAAGTCGATCCAGACGTGGGCGATGACCGCCCAGGTCGCCACCGGCTACCGGGTGGGCCGGGTGTTCCTGGCCGGCGATGCCGCGCACCGGTTTCCGCCCACCGGCGGGCTGGGACTCAACACCGGTGTCGCCGACGTGCACAACCTGGCCTGGAAGCTCGCCTGGGTCCTCGCCGGGCGTGCCGACCCAGAACTGCTGGACAGCTATGAACGAGAACGCCGTCCGGTCGGCGCGGCCGCCACCGCCGACTCGGTGGCCAACTTCGACGGAATGTTCGATGTCGTTGCCACACTGGGATTGCCACGGCGAGCAGTGCGAATGCTCCCGCAAGCCGTCGCTGCGATTCCGGACTGGGTACCGCGACGTCCCGTGCGTGCCTTGCTCCGCGGGATCACCACGCTGGGATACCAGCGGTTCCGCCTGGCCAAGTCGCCGGGCCGGATCGGTCAGCGGATCCGCCGCCGGGCCGCGGCGGCGATCGCCGAGCAGGGTCCGCACTATCGCAGCTGGGGACGCGACCTCGGGGTGCGTTACAGGCGCGGCGCCGTGATCGGCGATCGGCTGCCGCCACCGGCCAGCGATCCAGAGTTCTATATCCCAGCTGTGCGCGCCGGCGCCCGGCTGCCGCACGTCTGGCTCGAGGACGGCGCTCGGCGGGTGTCCACCCTGGATCTAATCAACCGTGACGACCTGACACTGCTGGTGTCCGAAGCAAGCCATTTGGTGTGGAAGCTTGCGGCGGAGGGGCTCTCGTTGTCGGTAGTGCCGGTCGGCGATGCTGGGCACGGCATATTCCACACCGGCGTCGCTGGCGCCGATCCAGATGCACTGTTGGTACGGCCCGATGGCCACATCGCCGCCGTGCTGCACTCGGACCGGGATGGCGCTCCACTGCTGCGCCGAGCACTGCACGTCGTCGGCGCCTTCGCGCCGAGCCACAAAGGACTGATCGCATGAACGACGTTGCGGCAGAGGCTGTCGAGCTGCGACTACTGACCCACCGGCCGACGGAGATGACGCAGTGGTGGGCGGCGCTACTCGACGCAGCTCCCCAGCCGTTGAATGCCCGGATGACCGCCATCCACGGTGATTACCTACGGGTGGTGATCGAGCGTTCACCGATCGCACTTGATTACCATCCCGAAGCCAGTGGTGTCACCGCCATCAAATTGGCCATCAGGGATGTGCAGGCGGCATGTCCGGCATTGAACAGGTTGAGCCAGTTGGGTTCTCATCCCCATCGCGCGACCGGCCAACCCGGCGCGACGGCGCTCTGGTTCCGCGATCCCAATGGCACCGACGTGGCCCTGCAACTGCCCGTGGCCATCGGCCACCATGCCACTGCAGCCGGTGTATGGCCCGATGAGGTAGACCCCAAAGACGTGCTTGCTTACATCAACAGCCAACCATCAGCCACCATCCACCAGCCGCCCGAACCGGAATAGCACACCGTGTTACATCACACTGTTCGGCCGAACGGACCAGATGTCCGAAGGGAGAAGACGGAAGCCCTGGTACATCACTAGGCGCCGCAATACTATGCGGGCTCGCCACTTTCGGTTCATGCTCGCGCAGCCACTCGCTCTAGGTCAAGGTCATGGTCACTATGTCTACAAGAATTCCCCCCACGAAATTGGTGCGACTCGTTGAGCGTGCTCGCCATCGTCTGGCACTGATCCAGCTACGGATGGTCCCACCCTATGCGGCAATGATGGAGTTGATCGTCAGCGCTTGGATGTCACAAGCCATCGCGGCAGCCGTGGAGCTCGGTATCGCCGACGCTCTCGACGAACGGCCGCTGCGGTTGAAAGAGCTGGCGTCTCGGGTGGAGGCGGATCCCGACGCGCTGCGCCGACTGCTACGGGCGTTGATCGGCCGCGGCATATTTCGTCAGCGCCGTGACGGTCGCTACGCGCTCAACGCGCTCGCTAAGTCGTTGCGTGCCAACGCTCCGCTGTCAGCGGCGGCGATGGCCCAGATGGTGGGTTCGCGCCAACACCGCGAACATTGGAGCTATCTGGCAGATGCGATCAGAACTGGCAAGGCGGTTCCTCCGGTCCTGCACGGCATGGAAGCCTTCGACTACCTCGTCGGGCAGCCCGAGCTCAACGAAGTTTTCAACCGTGCCATGGCCGACACCACCGAGATGGCGGTGGATTACCTGATGGCCGCCTATTCGTTCGACGACTACCAGACAGTTGTCGATGTTGGGGGTGGGGTGGGCCGCCTGCTTTCTGCCATCCTCAAGGCGACCCCGACTGCCCGAGGGGTTCTCTACGATCTGCCGCACGCCCTCGCCGGAGCCCCACCAGTGTTGCGTCAGCACAATGTCGCAGATCGAGTGGAGTTACTGGAGGGATCGTTTTTCGACAGCGTTCCCACGGGTGGCGATGTGTACGTGCTCAAGATGATCCTGCATGACTGGCCCGACGACAAGGCGGTCGACATTCTCCGGAGGATCCGCTCGGCGGCGAAGGTCGGCACAAAGGTATTGGTGATCGATTGCGTGATCCCAGACCGCGATCGCGAATTCTTCGGTCATTGGACGGATCTGGAGATGCTGGTGCTGCAGGCTGGACGCGAACGAACGGTGCCGGAGTACCGCGGTCTCCTCGAGCGCGCCGGGTTCCGGCTCACCCGGTGGGTGCCCACTGCCTCACCATTGAGCTTCGTCGAGGCCGAGGCCATCTAGCTCAGATGTGAGGATCACACAGGAGGCGTTGAACAATTCAGGGTGTGCGACCGTTGTGCTAGTAGAAAGATTCGGAGCATGTCGACACCGCAGTGGGCGAACGGCGAGATTGGTTGCCTTTCCGATGATTTGAATGGCAGAAATGAAAGGGCGCTTCCCGATGACGTTCTCGCTGGCTTTGTCCGACGAACAGCAGCAACTGCGCGATTGGGCGCATGAGTTCTCCCACAAGGTGATTCGCCCGGCCGCGTTCGAGTGGGACGACAGGGAGGAAACGCCGTGGCCGATCTTGCAGGAGGCCGCCGGCATCGGGCTTTACGGCGACGAAATATTGATGACACTCCTGGGAGATCCGACGGGACAGGGTTTTCCGATCCTGGCCGAGGAGCTGTTCTGGGGTGACGGCGGAATCGCGCTGTCGATCATGGGAAGTACGCTTGCCGCCGTCGGCATCATCGCTTCCGGCACCGCCGAACAGATCGCGGAATGGGTGCCGCGATGCTACGGCACCGACAAGGACGTCAAGTTGGGCGCGTTCTGTTCGTCTGAGCCAGAGGCCGGTTCGGATGTGGCGAACATGCTGACCACGGCCAAATATGATGAAGCGTCCGACGAGTGGATGATCTCAGGCCAGAAGGCGTGGGTGACAAACGGTGGCGTGGCCGACGTTCTGGTAGTCCAGGCGGTGGTCGAACCTGGACTCGGCGCACGCGGACAGGCGGCGTTCGTCATGAGCGCCGACACTGCCGGTGTTGCAGCGCCGCGGAAGCTACGCAAACACGGTTTGCGTGCCTCAAACACCGCGGACATATTCTTCGACGGCGTGCGGGTGCCGGGCAGTGCCCTGCTCGGCGGCAAAGACAAGCTCGACGAGAAGCTCGCGCGTGCACGCGAAGGTCGGAAGACGTCCCAGCAGGCGGCGATGGCGACCTTTGAGCTGTCACGGCCCACCGTCGGGGCAATGGCGGTCGGAGTCGCCCGTGCCGCCTACGAGTACGCACTCGACTACGCGAAGGAGCGGGTTGTCTTCGGGCGACCCATTATCGAGAAGCAAGCCATCTCGTTTCTCCTCGCCGATATCGCCACCGAGGTCGATGCGGCACGGCTGCTCGTCAGGCGCGCGGCATGGATGGGCGCAACCGGTCAGAAATTCGCCTCCGCGGAGGGGTCGATGAGCAAGCTGAAGGCCGGCCGGGTCGCGGTGTGGACGACCGAACGGGCGATCCAAATCCTCGGCGGCAACGGTTACACCCGCGAGTATCCGGTCGAGCGAATGCACCGCGACGCTAAGGTCTTCGACATTTTCGAGGGAACCGAGCAGATCCAACAGCTGGTTATCGCCCGTTCGATCACCGGGCTCCGATTGGAGTGAAACCGGCAGGTTGGCGCAAACACCGATGGCGCGATCGGGGTTTGATGACCAGGGGGCCGCAACACACCGCGTGCTGCGCGTTATCTATCGCTACCGCCCCCGCCTGCCGCGCCGCGACCTGTTGAGCCGCCGGCCCCACCTGCCGCGCCGCCCAGACCACGTTCCGGTGGATTCGGCGGTGGCGGTGAACGAGCAGGGATCCCCGGACTAGGAGTTGGTGGCCTGCACACGCCGAACGAAGAGCCGGAATAAGAACCACCGGTCGGCCAAGTCTTGTCCGTCGGTTAGCCGCCATGTGGCCGATCTTGCGCATAGAGTGGCGGCGTTGGAGTGGCAGGTGCCGCCGTCGGTGCGTGGTTCGCGGCGGCCGCCGGACGTGAAAGTCGGTGGTGCGCGGTGATCGGGCCCGGTGTCGACGCCGTTCGGGAAGTGATGCGGTCCGATGAGGAGGCCGCGGCGGGGTTTCGGGAGTGGCACGCGGCCGCTGCGCGGGCCGGTCAACGAGTATTGCGGGAGCCGCGCGGCACGTACGTGTTGTGGCGCCGCGACGATGTGCTCGCCGCGATGCGTGATGGCGAAGTTTTCGCCAGCCGCCAGGGCGAGATGATGCCCGGCAATCCACCGTTCGGCCCGTACCGGGAGATCCTGCTGGAGCTGTTCAACCCGGCCAACTCGCGGGAAATGTTGAAGCCCATACGTCGGCTCATCGAAGAAGGCATGGACGCCGTAGCGAAGCTGGATCGCTGCGATGGTGTGCGTGTCGCTGAGGTGCTTTGTCACGCAGCATCCGCGACGGCCTGCGGGGTGCCGCGGTATGTCGGTCTGGATGCGGTCAACCCGGAGGTGGTCGGGCTGATCCGCCAAGCGCCGCTGGGTGGCGCCGATGTGATCAGCCGTCTTGCCGACGAGCCGCTCACCGACGAGGAGATAGTGGGATTGATGGGGTCGGTGGTCCGCGGTTTCAAGTTCGCGTCCTTCCCGATGATCGCCGGACTGGCGATGTTGGCGCGCCGGCCGATGCTTCAGCAGGAGTTGCGCGAAAATCCGGGCCGTCAAGGCATTTTCATCGAGGAGTTGCTGCGGTTGGATGGCGGGGCGAAGACCGTTTCACGAGTCACCACTCGCAGTGTGACGATCGGCGAAACGACGATCCCGGCCGGAGCCAATGTCGAGTTGTGTGTTGGGCTGGTTCACCGCGACGAGGCCGATGACATGTCCGGTCACGATATGAAACTGGATGGTCCGCACCGGCATTGGAGTTTCGGGGGAGGTCCGCATCGGTGTCCGGCGTCGCATCTGGCCCGGGATCTGCTGAGTGACTTCTTTGAGGTGTGGCTAGCCGAGATCCCGTTTTTCTCGTTCGACTGGAAAGGTGGCCATGTCCCCAAAGCGTGGCATCCCAGAGCCTACGGGCCGTTGTCGAGCACGGTCTTCGACGGTTGGGTTCCGGACTCTGTGCCGCTGCGGTGGTGATCACACCACGTGTTGGCACAAGTGCGAATACGAAGCACACTGGTGGAATGGACGCATGTGAGCTCACTGCCATCGCGCTGACCGTGGCGCCCCTTTCGTCGACGTCAGCCCGGCCGGCGTGAACATGGGGCCAACGCCCGAGCGCCGCTTACTGAACGGACTTTCGGAGGTCCGCGCGTTCTTTCACAACAACACCGTGCCGTTGTACTTCATCTCGCCGACGCCGTTCAATCTGCTGGGCATCGACCGCTGGATTCGAAACTTCTTCTACCTGACCTACTTTGATTCTTTCGAGGGCACACATTCGCGCGTGTTCGTGCCCCGGCTGCGCGATCGCCGCGATTTCGACTCCATGGGGGATGTCTGCAACCACCTCCTGACCGACCCCGAGACACTCGAGTTCATCGCTGGCCGCGGCCCCGGTGGCAAGGCCTGCTTTGTGATGCTGGACGGGGAAACGCAGGTCCTCGCGCGCAAGGCGGGTCTCGAGGTCATGCACCCGTCGGTGGAGCTGCGTGAGCGCCTGGGTTCCAAGATCATCATGACGCGACTGGCCAATGACGCCGGCGTGCCGAGCGTGCCTCATACGATCGGGCGGCCCGGCTCCTATGACGAACTTCTCGCGCTGGCCGAAAATGCCGGATTGGGTGATGACCTCGTCGTGTCGGTCGCCTATGGCAACGCCGGCAGCGGAACGTTCTTTGTGCACGGTCAGCGCGACTGGGACCAGTACGCTGATGACCTCACCGCGCAGCAAGAAGTCAAGGTCATGAAGCGGATCCGCAATGTCGAGGTGTGCATCGAAGGTGCCGTGACCCGCCACGGCACCGTGATCGGCCCGGCGATGACGAGTCTGGTCGGCTATTCGGAGCTGACTCCGAGCCGGGGAAGCTGGTGCGGCAATGACATCTGGCGCGAGGTGCTGCCGCCGGACCAGACGCACGCCGCGCGCGAAATGGTGCGAAAACTCGGTGGCGTCCTGAGCCGTGAGGGTTACCGCGGCTATTTCGAGGTGGACCTGCTGCATGACCTGGACTCCGGGGAGCTCTACCTCGGCGAGGTGAATCCACGCCTGAGCGGCGCCAGCCCGATGACGAATTTGACGACTGAGGCCTACGCCGACATGCCGCTATTTCTCTTTCACTTGCTCGAGTACATGGATGTGGACTACGAGCTCGACATCGAGGAGATCAATTCGCGCTGGGAGCGGGGCTATGGCGAGACCGAGGTCTGGGGTCAGGTGATCATCACGGAGACCTCCCCGGATATCGAGCTGTTCACCGCAACGCCACGCACCGGCGTGTGGCGCATCGACGACGACGGTCGTGTCTCGTTTGCCCGGTCTGCCAACGACTGGGCCACGCTGCTCGACGGGTCTGAAGCCTTTTACATGCGCGTCGCGGCGCCCGGCGACTTACGCTCCGAGGGCGCCCAACTCGGGGTGCTCGTCACCCGCGGGCACCTGCAGACCGACGACTACCGGCTCACCGAACGCTGCCAACGCTGGGTCAAGGGCATGAAGGCGAAGTTCGTCTCAACGCCGCTGGCGCCGGCCGCGCCGATCGTCTCGCGGCTCGTCGCACGGGCGTGAGCGTCCCGGCCGGGATCTCACTGGACAACTGGCTGTCGCCGCCCTATTCGCACTGGTCGTTCCAGCACGTCGAAGACTTCGTGCCGACCGCAGCGATCTCGAGGGGCACCGGGCCGGTCGCGGCGTTGCCTGCGGCCAGTGCTCCGCTGGCCGAGATCCCGGTTGGCGGCAGCGACGGGGTGGCCACCACCGTCGGCGCGGTGATGGCCGGCACGGCAACCGACGGGTGGGCAGTCGCCCACCGCGGTTCGCTGCTGACCGAGACGTACCTCGACGGCCTGGGCGCGCGGGCGCGGCACCTGCTGTTCTCGGTGAGCAAGTCGCTGGTGGGTGCCGTAGTCGGCGCGCTCCACGGGGCCGGTGCGATCGAGCTGGACGTACCGGTCATGAAATACGTTCCCGCTCTGGCGAACTGCGGCTACGCCGGTGCGACGGTGCGCCACCTGCTGGACATGCGATCGGGTATTGCGTTCTCGGACAATTACCTTCACCCGACCGCGGAGATACACGTCCTCGACCAGGCGATGGGGTGGGCACCGCGGAGCAGCCCGGACGTCCCCGCCACGTTGCGCGACTTCCTGCTGACCTTGCAACAAAAGTCGGCTCACGGCGGTCCGTTCGAATATCGCTCGTGTGAAACCGACGTACTCGGCTGGATCTGCGAGGTGGCGAGCGGCCACCGGATGCCTGAACTGATGTCGGAGCTGCTCTGGAGCCGCATCGGCGCCCAGTGTGATGCCAGCATCGCCGTGGACACGGCCGGCACCGGATTCTTCGACGGCGGCATCAATGCCTGTCTGACCGACTTGATCCGGTTCGGCTCGCTGTTCTTGCACGACGGGGTCTCGTTGACCGGACGGCAAGTGGTGCCGGCTGCGTGGATCGCCGACACTCTCGACGGCGGCCGCGACTCCCGTCAGGCGTTCGCCGGCAGCCCCGACGACACCCAAATGCCTGGCGGGATGTACCGCAACCAAGTGTGGTTTCCCTGCCCGGGCAGCAATGTCGTGTTGTGCCAGGGCATGTGTGGCCAGATGATTTACGTCAACCGGGCCGCGGAGCTGGTCGCGGCTAAGTTATCCACCCAGCCGGACGCCGGGGATCCGCAAATGCTGTTGGACACGCTGCACGCATTCGATGCGGTGGCACACGAACTGGCCTAGGGCACGGCGTAGAACTGGCTTCTTTGTCGTCACAAACCAGGTTGGGGTGTATGGTCAAATGAATTCGAAACCCAGCCAGTCCGGGCTGAGTCAGCCCATGTGGCTGACCGCGCCGAGCAACCGCTCTCGCCGGCCATGCAGGTGACAACCGCAGTTGGGATCGCCATGAGCGCTGTAGCCACACTTAACTTCCCGATGGAATCTGATGTGGGACAGGGAGTTTCCCGTTCTCCGAGTTTCGGCATCCTGAGCACGTATCCACCGACGCGGTGCGGCCTGGCGACATTCACTGCTGCGCTGGCGCATTGGCTGAGCACTGCTGGCGCTGACGTCGGTGTGGTGCGTGTGTCCGACGGGTCGCCATCTTCGAGCACCCGGGTCATCGGAGAGCTGGTCAACGGCTCGCCGGCATCCGTCGCGGCATGCACCGAGTTGTTGAACCAGAAGGACGTTGCGGTCATCCAGCATCGCTACGACATCTACGGGGGTGTCGACGGAGACGAGGTGGTGGACGTCATGGACGGGCTGCGTGTCCCGTCGATCGTGATCGCCCACAATATCCTCAAAAACCCGACAGGACACCAACGTTCGGTCCTCGAGGCAATCGCCGCGCGTGCAGATCAGGTCGTTGTGATGTCGGAGGCGGCCGGCGAGCGGCTACGTCGCGACTTCGTCGTCGATCGCCACAAAGTGGCCACCATCCCGTACGGGGCGACCGTCTCGACGAATGCTTCCGTGCGGAACGGTCGACCGACGTTGTTGACTTGGGGCCTGCTGGGGCCGGGCAAGGGTATCGAGCGGGTGATCGATGCGATGGGCTCGCTTACTGCTCTGCCTGGCCGACCGCAATACCTGGTTGCGGGGCAAACTCACCCGAAGGTGCTGGCCACGGCGGGTGACGTGTACCGCGATGCTTGCATCGAACGGGCCCGGCAACGGGGCGTTGTGGATTCTGTGCGCTTCGATGCGCACTACCGCAGCCTCCCGGTGCTGTCGGCGCTCATCCAGTCCGCCGCGGTCGTCGTCTTGCCTTACGACTCGACCGATCAGGTCAGCTCCGGTGTTCTGGTCGGCGCCATCGCGAGTGGCCGGCCAGTGGTGGCGACCGCGTTCCCGCACGCCGTCGAACTGCTTGGCAGTGGGGCCGGAATCGTCGTCGCGCACGACGATCCGGATGCGCTGGCATCCGCGCTGGTTCGCGTGCTGACGCAGCCGCGGCTCGCAGGTGCGATGGCGGCCGAGGCCCGCCGGTTGGCGCCCGAGATGGCCTGGCCGGCGGTCGCGACCGCGTATTTAGGCCTGGCGCGTCGAGTCCTCGCAGACCGACAGGTACTTGTGTAACCATCGCGTCACCAGCTCGAGTGCCCTTGGGGCCAGTGGACTACTGGGGCGCGTACTCGCCGCCCGCGGCCGCAAACGGCGTAACGTCGGAAGTGTCGGGCCGCTCATTGCGAGCGAATGTGCTCGACTGATCAGGAACATTTGATGGCTTCGTGAAACAACGTTCCGTTCGCTCTCAAGCGAATTCGTCTTTGGCACCGTTCCTCGTCATGCAGGTTCACAGCCGGCGCACGTGTCGGCCCACCAGGAGGTACGACCATGACATGCACGGTGACACTTCACGACGGAGAAACCGACACTTATCTGCGATTCGGTGACGCTTACGTTAAGCACAGCGACGGCACGCTCGACGTCATTCGCACTGGCGTCAAGCGACGATACAGCTACGCGCCGGGTGAGTGGACCAATGTGCAGGGCGACGAGAGATCGATGCGAAGCCGATTCTGGGGTTGATCCAAATTCGCGCGATTGTGCCGAGCTACACGCAGGGTTTAGCCATGATTTCGCCTCGTCGGCGAGTATTCTCGTCGTAATCGATCGTCAGAGGCGAGCGCATGAACATGGGCGTCAAGGACCGGATTCATTGGGCCGCGGGGTACGGGGTTTCCCGCGCGTTGCTGAAACTGATGGCGCGCCAGGGTGATCCGATGGCGCAGCTGGCGATCGATACTCGCCGGCCCGAAAACGTGTATCGACTCATCGAAGCGGTGCGCACGCGCGGCCGCATCTTTCCAATCCCCGGTGGCGTCGCCACCGCAGACGCGCAGCTCGTCCGTGACATCTTGCGAGACGACCGATTCCGGACTATCAAACCGCGGGATCAGTCACCGTTTCGAGGGGCACGGTGGATCCTGGCCAAGACCAAGCCGAACGTGCTGAACGCTATTCAGCCGCCGTCGATGCTGGTCACCGATCCACCCGAGCACGCGCGGCTGCGCCGCCTGGTGTCGCGGGCTTTCACTCCGCGTGCGCTCGAGGGCCTTCATGACCGGATCCAGCAGGTAGCCACCGATCTGCTGGATGGCCTGGACGCCGAATGCGACTTGGTCGCCGAGTACGCCTCTCGAATTCCGATCGAAGTCATCGCGGAAATGCTGGGAATACCCCGGGAGGAGACTCCGCAGCTGTATCAGGTGGGTGAGGATGCGACCAGGTTGCTCTCCAGCGCGGCGCCGTCCTGGCGCGACTTTCAGGTGTCCATCGAGACAGCGCGCGAATTCGAGCACTACCTGATGATGCATGTCGAACGGCTGCGTCGGCGCGGTGCCGACGACAGCATCCTGGCGGCCGTCTTGCAGGCCGGCGACCTATCCGAAACCGAGGTCCTGTTGTTCGCGGCGCTGCTGCTGGGAGCGGGTTTCATCACGACGACGCACGTCCTGGGCAAGGCTGTCGCTTTACTGCTTCGGCACCCCGATCAGTTGGACCGGCTGCAGGCAAACCCCGAGGGTTGGCCCAATGCGGTCGAAGAGATGTTGCGGTACGAAACTGCCATTCAATGGGGAGGAAGGGTCGCCACCGAGGAGCTCGACATGCAGGGTCACGCCATTCGCCCGGGCCAGTTCATCTTGCTGCTGCTCGGCGGAGCCAACCGTGATCCGGCGGTCTTCGAGCGCCCTGACAAATTCGATATCACCCGGGCCAACGCCCGCGAACACCTGAGTTTCGGCAGCGGTATTCACGTCTGCCTCGGCGCGGCACTGGCGCGCATGGAGCTGCACATCGGATTGCAGTCCTTGTTCACGCGGTTCCCTGAGCTGACCCTGGCCGGTGAGCCAATCATGAATGACAGCATTGCGCTGCACGGACTGAAGCACCTACCCGTGCGCCTCCGGCCCACGGCAGTTATCGCGTCCTAGCCCGGCAGACATTCGGGCCGTCGCTCTCATGCGCCGAACTATTGTGAAGGCGTGACCAGCGACGGGCAGCCCATCCCGCGACTGGCAGGAGAGAGCTAGCAGATCGACGATCTTGTCCCGGTGGCTACACCCATCGACCTCGACAACTGCGCCCGTGAGCCGATCCACATCCCGGGCAGCATCCAGCCGCGCGGCGTGCTTGCGGCGGTGCGGGAGCTCGCCTTCCAGGTGCGTCAAGTCAGCGCCAACGTCGACGAGCTGCCGGGCCGTCCCGTCGATGCCGTCCTGGGCCAGCACCTGTCGACACTGATCGGTCACCAACAGGCCGCCCGCGTCGAGCAGGCGGCCTCGAAGTTTCGGCAGCCTGCGCGAGCGCAACCCGCTCGAATGCGTGATCGACGTCGCTGGCCAGCCGCGGGCGTTCGACGCCATCCTCGCGCCGATAGAGCTCTCGCCGCCGATCGGCATCCGCGGCGTGACGTACGCCCGAGCGAGTTCACCGTCGAGCCCGGCCACGGACTGGTCATGTACTCCGACGGCCTGGTGGAACGTCGCGGCGAAGTCATCGATGAGGGGCTCGGCCGGTTGGCTGCGGCGCTGGGCCGCGCGGGCGATACGCCGGCGTCCAGGATCTGGACGGCGATGGACTCGGGCAACATCGACGATGACGTCACCGTCGTTGCCCTCTGGCGCCCCTGATTTTCGGTCACTGCTGATAGGCGGCGAGGTTTTCGGACAGTTCGTCGAACATGGCCTGGTTCAGGAGGAACGCGACCTTGACCTCGTCGACAGCACGACGAACCGCGCCTGGCGCCAAGCGCAGCGCATCGAGACGTGCCCGATAGCGGTCCTTGAAAGGCTTGGGCTGCAACGGGAAACGGTACATCGCGAGTCCGGCGCCCTCAAGAGAGAACGTGCGGTCAAGAATCCTGCCGATAGCCTGGCCGCCGGAGAGATCCCCGAGGTAGCGGGTGTAGTGGTGGGCCACCAGCGCACCGCCCCATGAGACGTCGTCGATGCGATCGCGGTACGCCTCCGCGGCAGGAGACTGTATCTGGTTGCCGCCCCGGGGTTTCCAATGCTCGAGGTCTGCCTCGATCGCCGGTAGGCGCTCCAGCAGCGGGTCGTACACCGCGGCCACCAACGGGTCCTCGCGACGGGTCCGAACGGCGTCCTCCAATGCCGCATAAACCACCCGTAGTCGCAGCAGGTAGTCGGCGTAGCCGTGGTTGTTGACTCGTCCCGCTAGCAACTCCGTGACGAACGGCGACTGCTCCGCACGGGCGTGCTCTTCGGCCGAGCCCTCCTTCATCGCGACGGACAGCGGACGATCCGTCTCAGCGCCGCTCACCGAATTCACGTCTTGGATGGTACCCAGTCCTGCGCCAACGCAGTTTTAGGCCGATTGCCAGCTACCGAGTGTCGCGGTTGAGTACAAGCGAAAGGCGAGGCGCCGTTCGTCGGACGGCTTCATAAATATTGTGAAGCAATGTAATTCGTTCTACACCTGACAAATATCCTTGCGCAGCATAACATTTCGAACAGATAGCCCGTGCTTCCGCGCACTCGGCCGAACTTGCGATTCCGACATTGTCCGCGTTCGCCGCCTCCAACTCGGCAACTGTGCGCAAGGTAACAGCCCTTCCGATCGCGAGTGCAAAACCCCGAGCTGACAACCTAATTGGCGAAGTCGTTGGCAACCGCAAGCATGCCGCACGCTGGCGCTTCCTCGAAGATCCCAGGATCGCGTGGTAACAAGGAGAACCTGAAGCGCAAAGCAGCATGACCGGACTGCGACGATTTCAGGGGTATACCAAATGCATTTCGCGGCATTGCCGCCCGAGGTCAACTCCGGGCGCATGTACGCCGGCCCCGGAGCGGGCTCGATGCTGGCCGCCGCCGCGGCATGGGATGAACTGGCCGACGAGCTGCACACCGCGGCCGCCGACCTCGAATCGGTGATTTCGGGGCTGACCAGCGAGTCATGGCAGGGTCCGGCGGCCGCCTCGATGGCGGCCGCGGCGGCACCGCAGGTGGAGTGGCTGAACGCCACCGCCGCGCAGGCGATGCAGGCTAGTGCCCAGGCCAAAGCCGCCGCGACGGCGTATGAGTCCGCATACGTGATGACGGTGCCCCCACCCGTGGTCGAGGCCAATCGCGCCGAGCTGACGTCCCTCATCGCGACCAACCTCGTGGGCCAAAACACCGCGGCGATCGCGGCTAACGAAGTCGCCTACGGCGAAATGTGGGCCCAGGACGTCGCCGCGATGTACAGCTATGCCGGCGAGTCGCAAGCGGCCTCCGAAGTGACTCCGTTCGCTCCGCCGGAGGAGACCACCAACCAGGGCGGACTCACCGCGCAGCGGGCCGCAGCCGCGCAGGCCGCCGGCACGTCGGCCGGCCAGGTGCAAAGCGCGCTGTCCAATGGGAATGCGATGTCCGCGGTGCCGACTGCGCTACAGGCGCTCACATCGTCGTCCGGTCTGTCCGACTTTTCGGAGTTCTCCAATCCCTATGACCTGGCGTCTCTTGGCTCAGGTTTTCTCGGAAACGGCCTCGGCCTGATCGGGCTGGCGGGCGCCGGGGGATTCATTTCTGACGCCGAACAGAAAGCCGTCGGGCCGGCGACCGTATCGGCAGCAGAGCCGTCGGCGCCGCAGGAAGGGGCGGCGTCAACGAGGCGCCTACCCGAGACGGCGACAACCGTTTCGGCGGAAACGGGCCGCGCGTCCTCCCTCGGCCGTTTGTCGGTGCCGGAGGGCTGGGCGTCGGCGGCGCCTGAGGTGCGGCTGGTCGCCCAAGCGTCACCGCTCACCGGTCCTGTCCCGACAGCCGGTTCAAGTCCCGGCCTGTTCAGCGGAATGCCCATTTTCGGCGGCGCGCCGCTGATGGCGTTGTCCGGACGTGGCACAGCGGGTTCCCGGGATCGCCGTCCAGCAGACAAAATCGACGCCCCCGGGATTTTGGTGCCCGCGGGTGGTGTTCCTCGCGATCTCGGGGAAGCGCCGCGCGGTCGGCCCGGCGGCAGCGCTGCCGAGCTACGCGAAATCACCGAGGTGCTAAGTAAACTCGGCCAATTGCGGGACAGCGGAGTTTTGACCGAGCAGGAATTCGGCGAACAGAAGCAGCGACTTCTCAGCGATCGCTGACGCTGCAACGTGGCCGAGGTGTATCTCGCGCGTGATCTCCCCGCGACAGCGGCAAAGGACGCTCGTCATCATGGCGGTTCTTGCGGTGATCTGCGCGTTCGCGATGGCAACATGCGTCGGGTTTTACGTCGGTCGCCGCGCGGGCTCGACGCCGTCGACCTGGGGGAAGCGCACCAGCCGCATCGCATTAGGGCGGCTTGCGATGAGTTTCGTCGTGCTGATGGTCGTCCGCCGCATCCGGCGGTCCACCCAGGCGCAGCGCCTGTTCCGCGATGCACGTTTGAGATCCGTTGCGCCGCTCGACTTCCTGCGTGGGGGAGTCGCGGTCATCGTGAAGCGCGCAACCCTCGTCTGAGGTGGCGCGCGGCCCCTGGTGGCAGGCGTTGTCGCCGGAGTTGGTTTGCTAGTGGCACCACCCGCCCAGGCGAGGCACATGTGCATCAACAGCTGGAAAGGACGAGAACTGGTATGACTGCACTGCAAGGCAAGGTCACGCTCGTGACCGGCGCATCGTCGGGCCTGGGTGCCGAAACGGCCAAGCTGCTTTCCCGGCAGGGCGCAACGGTTTTCGGCATAGCGCGGGATAACGCCCGATTGGCCGAGGTATTCACCGGTGTGGAGCGTGGCTCCCACGCATCAGTCGATGTCGGCTCCGCCAAAGCCTGCAAGGATGCGGTCGAGCAGTGCGTCCAGGAGTTCGGCGGACTAGACGTCCTGGTCAACGTCGCCGGGAAGCACCAGATGCGCCGAACGGAGTCGATGACCGACGATGAGTGGACAGAGGATCTCGCGGTCAACCTGAACGGACCGTTCTACCTGTGCAGGGCCGCTCTGCCGCATCTGCTGGAAAGGGGTGGCAACATCGTCAACGTCGCCTCGATTGCCGGCGTCGAGGGCCAGGCCTACTCGGCCGGCTACTGCGCCGCCAAGCACGGGCTCATCGGGCTGACTCGAGCTTTGGCAGTGGAGTACACCGCCGATCGGCTGCGCGTCAATGCGGTATGTCCCGGCGGCATGCTCACCCCGCAAATCGAACAGTTCAGTGCGCCAGAGGAGCCGAATTACGATCTGATCATGCGCACGGCCTCGCCGCGCGGCATGATGCGGCCCCTCGATGTTGCGAATGTGGTTGCGTTCTTGGCCAGCGACGCCGCAGCCGCCATCCATGGCGCGGTCTACCGGGTCGACAACGGCAAGGGCGCCGGCTGAAGAAGCCGAATCTCGCTCGTAGTCAAGGAAAGTCAGCACCCAGGGCGAGCGGGCAGATCAGACCCACCAAGCCGCGACGGTTGGTGAGCCCGGTCATTTCGTCGGTAACGCAGAGTTGGCGGCCTGCAGCAGGCGGACCTCAGGTTCGGATGCCTGGCGCTCGTGCGCCCGGGGATCACCGCCGCATCGCCCCGGAAGAAATAAGTTGTCGGCCTTTGTACAGGTATTGGATAACTGTGCCGGGTAGCTTGCCCCCATGTCTTTCACAGTGACCTGGGCCGATGGCACCGAAATTACCTATGGGGACGAACTCCATTTCGACACCGATGGCGCCGTGCTGAAGATCGGCCCGTCCACGGGCAAGTGGACGTGGTACTTCTCGTCGCACCAATGGGCCCGCATCGAGCACGATGATCTGAACACCTCGCTGCGACCCGAGTTTCCGCCCGTCGTCACCGGCGCTCATCCCTCGCCCGAACCGAGTTCCTGAGCGCCAGACTCCCCACATCCGCGGGCTGGTAGGGTCCGGCAGGATCTCGAACGGCCCGCGTCGCACGCGGAATGGCCCTTTCAGGCTTGCTCGTGCGTGGTGGCGGGTAACTCTGTAGCCACCAGGACGGAGGCAGGATGAGCTCAGGCGCGCAAACGAAAACCATCACGACGCACGTACCGGCGCGCCTGGACCGGTTGCCGTGGTCGCGGTTTCACTGGCGCGTCGTGGTCGGGCTCGGCGGGGTATGGGTGCTCGATGGGCTCGAGGTCACGATGGTCGGCAACGTGTCCGCCCGGCTCACCGAAAAGGGCAGTGGTATCGAGCTCAACCCGGCGCAGATCGGCTACGCGGCGGCGATCTACATCACGGGTGCGTGCCTGGGCGCATTGTTCTTCGGTCACCTGACGGACCGGTTCGGACGGCGCAATCTGTTCATCCTGACCCTGGCGGTCTACCTGGTCGCCACCGTCGCGACCGCATTCGCCTTCGCGCCCTGGTATTTCTTCGTCGCCCGCTTTTTCACCGGCGCCGGCATAGGAGGCGAATACGCGGCCATCAACTCAGCGATCGACGAGTTGATCCCGGCGCGGGTGCGCGGTCGCGTGGACCTGATCATCAACGGCACCTACTGGCTGGGTTCGGCTGCTGGAGCCGCGGGTGCGCTGGTCCTGCTGGACACCTCGAACTTCCCCGCGAACATCGGTTGGCGGCTCGCCTTCGGCATCGGTGCCATATTCGGGATCTTCGTGCTGCTTGTCCGGCGCAATGTTCCGGAAAGCCCTCGGTGGTTGTTCATTCATGGGCGCGACGAGGAAGCCGAGCGGATCGTCGGCGAGATCGAGCAAGACGTGCAGCGAGAAACCGGACAACCGCTGCCCGAGCCACAAGGCGTGCCGCTGAAAATTCGTCAGCGCCAAGCAATTCCATTCCGGGAGATCGCCCGGGTGGCATTCAAGCTCTATCCGAAGCGCGCGGTGCTCGGGCTCGCGCTATTCATCGGTCAGGCGTTCCTGTACAACGGTGTGACCTTCAATCTAGGCACGCTGCTGAGCAGGTTCTACGGGATTCCATCCGGAAAAGTGCCGGTGTTCTTCATTCTGTGGGCGTTGAGCAACTTCCTCGGCCCCTTGGTCCTCGGCCGGCTGTTCGACACCGTCGGCCGCAAACCGATGATCAGCGCCACCTACATCGGCTCCGCGGTGATCGCGGTTGTCCTCGGGGTGGTGTTCGTGAACCAGACCGGTGGTGTCTGGACCTTCATCGTCGTGCTGGCAGCGGCCTTCTTCCTGGCCTCGGCGGGAGCAAGTGCGGCGTACTTGACCGTCAGCGAGATCTTCCCGATGGAGACCAGGGCGCTGGCCATCGCGTTCTTCTACGCCGTGGGCACCGCGATCGGCGGCATCACCGGGCCGATCCTCTTCGGTGAGTTGATCAATTCGGGGGACCGGGGTCAGGTGCTCTGGTCGTTCCTGATCGGGGCGATCGTGATGGCGGTCGCGGGCCTGGTCGAGCTATGGCTCGGGATCGCGGCCGAGCAGCGAGCTCTGGAGGATCTGGCGCTGCCGTTGACGGTGGCCGACGCGGAGAGCCGGGAAGACTCGCCCGCGTAGGTTATCGTCGGCGACGTGGCGGTCCCACGCGGCGAGCTCGAGCCCTACTATGACCTCGGCTCCTACCACCGGGCCGTCGATACGCCGTCGGTTCAGGCGCAGCTGTGGTTCGACCGGGGCATGGTGTGGGCGTACGCGTTCAACCACGAAGAGGCAGTGCGGTGCTTTGAGCAGGCGCTCGGCCTGGACCCCGATCTCGCCATCGCGCGATGGGGCATCGCCTACTCGGTGGGCCCCAACTACAACAAAGCCTGGGACGCGTTTGACCCGGTCGAGCTGGCAGCCTCGCTGACCCGGGCGCGTGACGAGCTGCGGCTGGCGATCGGCGGGCGCGCGACGGCCGTTGAGCGCGGCCTGATCGAGGCGCTGGCTGCTCGCTTTCCGACCGACGACGTGACTGACACCGCGGCGCTGACCGCCGGTAACGCCTCGTACGCCGCAGCGATGGTGGACCTAGCGTCGGCCTATCCGGGCGATATCGACGTTGCGGCGCTGGCCGCGGACGCGCTGGTCAACGTGACGGCATGGGCACTGTGGGACACCCGCACCGGGGAGCCCGCCCCAGGTTCCCGAGTGGTCGAGGCCAAGCGGATTCTGCAGACGGCGTTGCGGACGGCCGCCGGCCGGGCCCACCCGGGCATCCTGCACCTCTACCTGCACACGATGGAGCTATCCGCCCACCCCGAAGAGGCGCTACCGGCGGCCGATCTGCTGCGCGGGCTGGTACCCGACGCCGGCCACCTCGAACACATGCCGACCCATATCGATGTGCTGTGCGGCGACTATCGCAGCGCGGTGGTGTCGAATGTGGAAGCGGTGCGTGCGGATCGGCGGTTTCTCGAACGCGAAGGACCGCTGAACTTTTATTCGGCTTACCGAGCGCACGACTTGCACTTCGTCGTCTACGCGGCGATGTTCTCGGGTCAATTCCGTGTCGCGCTGGAGGCCGCCGATGAACTCGCCCAGCAGCTCACACCGGAAGTGCTGTCCGTCGAATCACCGCCGATGGCCGACTGGCTGGAGGCCTTCGTTCCGCTTCGGGTGCACGTTTTTGTCCGCTTCGGCCGTTGGGCAGACCTGATAGCGGAGTCTTTGCCGAACGATCAGGATTTGTACTGCACCACGACGGCGACGATTCACTACGGGCGCGGTGTGGCTCACGCCGCCAAAGGTCAACTGGTGCAAGCAAATGCCGAGCGTGAAGCCTTCATCGCGGCGTATGCTCGCATTCCTGCGTCACGGTATTTGTTCAACAACACCAGTCGCGACATCCTCGCGGTGGCCGGCGCGATGCTGGACGGCGAAATCGCTTACCGTCAAGGGGATTTCGATCTGGCGTTCCAACATCTTCGGCGCGCGATTCAACTCGACGACAACTTGCCTTATGACGAGCCCTGGGGCTGGATGCAACCGACCCGCCACGCCTATGGCGCGCTGCTGCTGGAGCAGGGTCGGGTGGCCGAGGCGGCCGCCGTCTACGCGGCCGATCTCGGCTTCGACCCGACGGTGCGCAGATGCTGCCAACATCCGAAAAATGTGTGGAGCCTGCACGGATACCACGAGTGCCTGCGGCGTCTCGGCCGCACCGCGGAGGCGACGATCATCGAGCAGCAACTGACGCTGGCCCGCACGTACGCCGACGTCGCGATCACCGCGTCGTGTGCGTGCCGCCTAGGGGCCGACACCAGCTAAGTATTGTGTACTATACCTAGCATGAGCGAGAAACTCCCGGCTCGGCTGGCGCAACACCCCACCGTGCAAAAGGTGCGGTCGCGCCCGACGCGGAAACCCGGCGTGCTCGATGCGGATTGGCTGCGGCAGCTGTGCCTGGACGCGGGCGTCGACGACGTGGCGTTCGCCAGTGTCGACAACCCGGACCTGGCCTCGGAGGTCGAGCACGTCGAGGCCGCGTTGCCGGGGACGAGGAGTTACATCTCGCTGGTGGTCAAGATGAACCGCGACAACATCCGTTCGACGGCGCGAAGCGTCGCCAACCAGGAGTTTCACCGCAGCGGCGAGTTGCTCAACGAGGCGGCCTACCGCATCGTCCGTCGACTGCAGGATGCCGGCTATCGGGTGCTGAACCCGTCGGCGACCTTTCCGATGGAGATGGACAACTACCCCGGACGCATCTGGGTGGTGGCGCACAAACCCGTCGCCGTGGCCGCGGGCTTGGGCGTGATGGGCATCCACCGCAACGTCATTCACCCGAAGTTCGGCAACTTCATCCTGCTGGGCACGATCCTGGTGGACACGCCGATCAGCAGCTATGGCCAGCCGCTGGACTACAGCCCGTGCCTTGAATGCAAGTTGTGCGTGGCGGCCTGCCCGGTTGGCGCGATCGGCAAGGACGGCAGCTTCGATTGGCTGGCGTGTTCGACGCACAACTACCGCGAGTTCATGGGCGGCTTCACCGATTGGGTGCAGACGGTGGCCGACAGCACCGACGCGGCCGATTTCCGTTCGCGGGTAACCGATTCGGAGAACGCGTCGATGTGGCAGAGCCTGTCGTTCAAGCCCAACTACAAGGCGGCCTACTGCCTGGCGGTGTGCCCGGCCGGCGAGGATGTCATCGAGCCCTACCTGGACAACCGCAAGGGTTTCATGGACCTGGTGTTAAAACCGTTGCAGGACAAGAAGGAAACCCTCTACGTCCTGCCGAATTCCAAGGCCAAGGAGTACGCGGAACGCCGCTATCCGCACAAGCCGGTGAAAGTCGTCGACGGCGGGCGTTAGCTCTGCGGCCCGTAGACGCGGGCGATGTCGGGGGAGTCCAACCAACCCGAGTAGGTGGGTCGCGACGGCCAGCCCGCGGGCGAATCGAGCCATTCTTCCTGGCGGCCCCACGGCAATACGTCGATCAGTGGAAACGAGTGGCTGAGGTGTTCGGTGCCGCGTCCGTTCGTGTGCCAGGTGCGGTACACCGTGTCGCCGTCGCGCAGGAACACGTTGACCGCGAAGCCCCCGCCCGGGGGCGCGTCCATGTCGGCGCCGAACGAGCTCTGCGACGACGAGTACCACGACATCCGATTGCCCACCTTGTGCTTGTAGGCAAGTGCTTCCTCGATCGGGCCGTTGGTGACGATGACGAAGCGGGCATCGTAGTTGTCAAGGAACTCCAAGCGGGTGAACTGCGACGTGAAACCGGTGCACCCGCCGCACTGCCACTGCGCGCCGTCGGACCACATGTGGTGGTAGCTGATGAGCTGCGAGCGGCCACCGAACACGTCGACGAGGCGGATGTGCCCATCCGATCCGATCAGGGTGTAGTCGGGTAACTCGACCATCGGTAGCCGGCGCCGTTGGGCGGCGATCGCATCCAGTTCGCGGGTGGCGGCCTTCTCGCGGGTGCGCAGTTCGTCGAGCTTGGCGCGCCAGGTCCGGTCGTCGACGATCGGCGGTAGGGCCGGGTTGTTCGGGGACATGGGATCCACCTTTGCTAGCGATTCTTTCGACATGTAAGTCTGACTGGCGGTGCGCGGGAAATTCATCGCAGAATGCAGGCAGTCGGCGCGGACCGGCGTCGTGGAAGGCAAATAGCCGCGCCCAAAGCTGAGAATTAGCTTCGAATTGGTTTGCTCGACGTGCATCTGGGTACCTGTTTGCACACACTTGAGATGTCACACGCGGGGGCCCTGGGTCCGGAAAGGCACGAAATCATGACTCAGGGGACGATCCCCATCGTCGACGATGCGCAGGCGCGCTACGACCTATCCGACGATTTTTTCCGCCTCTTCCTGGATCGCACCCAGACTTACAGTTGCGCGTATTTCGAACGCGATGACATGACGCTCGAAGAGGCTCAAATCGCCAAAATCGATTTGGCGCTGGCCGCACTGGATCTGCGCCCCGGCATGACACTGCTCGACGTCGCCTGCGGCTGGGGGACCACGATGCGCCGGGCCGTCGAGAAATACGACGTCAACGTCGTCGGCCTGACACCGTCCAGCGACCAGGCCGCCCACGTGCAGAAGATGTTCGACGAGATGGACACCCAGCGCAGCAAGTGGGTGATGCTGCAGGGCTGGGAGGAGTTCAGCGAGCCCGTCGACCGGATCGTGTCCATCGGGGCGTTCGAGCCCGGCCGTCACGACCGGTACGACGACTTGTTCGAAATGGCCTACACGGTCCTGCCCGACGATGGCGTCATGTTCTTGCACATGATCACCGGATTGCCGTCGATCGACCCGGTGGAGCAGCATGCGGCCGAAGCGGGTTTCACCCTGACCCTGCGCGAGCCGTTGCAGCCGCATTACGTCAAGACCCTCGACCTGTGGACCGCGGCGCTCGAGGCGCATAAGGCCCAAGCCATCGAGATGCAGTCCGAAGAGGTCTACCAGCGATACCTGAACTACCTGACCGGGCGGGCCAACGCGTTTCGCACCGGCCAAATCGACGTCAACCAGGTAACTCTCGAGAAAAACTGATTGTGCACGCGATTTCGCAGGCAACGACACGGTCAACGAGACCATAACGATTTGCACATCCCCCTGGCTTGGTGCCAAAGCCAATGGGAGGGTGGTGCCCGTGAGTGTTCATGTCGACGAATTGACGCGTGCCTCGCGGACGCAATGGATGGACAGACCACCACAACGGTGTGGGCGTGGCCACTGGCTCTTGCCGGGACACATGATCGTGGCCACCATTCCGTGTTCCTGCGGCCGGCATATCTGCTGGGAATGTGAGTGCGGTGCGGCCACCTATGGGCCCGAGCTGGCCGAGTCGTGCAGCCTGGCCAACGGTCGGCGCGGATCCGCGGTGATCGAGTCGGACGCGACGAAAAGCTTGACCTGAACCGGGTTTAGCTTCACTTCGTCACGACGGCGGAGTTATGGTTGGGGGCCCACGCCTGCTCGAAGGTGGCGATGGACACCTGCTCGTCGCGGCCGGCGATGATGCCGCTGTCGTTGAGGTGCACCACACCGGCCTTGGTGTCGATGCCGGTGACCACCACAAAGTGATTTGCCCGGGCGCGGTTGCCGGGCCGATGCCAAATGGTCTCGGCATTGACGAGGGCGATCACCTTGTGCTTGTCCGCCAGATCCTGTTGCAAGGCAGCGACATTGGACTGGATGTTGTCGGACCTGATCCAGTAGTGCCAAAGCAGCAGCGGCAGATCTCGGATGTCGGTATTGCCCGGTGGGTTCCATATCGGCCCGGAACCTGTTGCACTCGAAGTATTTTCGGCCACATCCGTGATCTGTCGTTCGGTCGGCTGACGCCCGGTGATCTCGCCGACGACATCGGCCACGGCCATCTCGCCACAGTCGGAAGCATGTTGCTGGCGCCAGTAGGGCGCAGCGGCCGCGGGGTCGCCGTACATCCCCACCTCGTGGTCGGCGTCCGGCACAGGGGGGCCCGAGGTGGCGTGAGCCGTGGCGGCCCACGTGACCGTCGACGTCGCGGCGGCCGCACACAACACCGCGACGGCTTGCATGGCCGTGGCGACCGTGGTCGTCAAAGTGCGGGCCATCGGCGTTCCCTTTTCTCGAGCCGCGGGGGCGGCGCGCTGCGGTATGGAGAAAAGGGTCACTGGTCGCCCTCTCGGGAGCATTTAACGGGAACTTCGCGAAAATCGCGGCCGAACACGCGGAAATGTTGCCGGCATGAGACCGCACTGCTCGACCAGGTACCGGCTGGTGTCCGGCTCTTTTCATCACCGTGACTTTTACCGCGCCGCTCGGGCGGCACGCCGAGCCCGGTGGCCGCCGGCTCACCCGCGCGATGCGATACCTCGCCGCGTCGCCAGCTGCGGGGCGCGCCGACGGCGGCGACCGGGTCCGGGTGCCGGCGGCCAACCGTCCACCGCCGGCCGGCAGCGCCGCCCGTCGATAAGACCGCATCCATGCTGCGGCTTTCGCGACCTGCCCGGCTACCCTGGCGCCGCTGTCTTCTCCGGCCTCGACGTCAGGTTGCTGGAAACCCAACCCGGCGTGCGCGTCGAGTTCGCGCGATGGGTGCGTTACCTCGCCGGTGCGGCCGTGTAAATCGGTACTCAGTCATGTATGCCATCGGTTCTCGTCGCTACCCGGGCAACGACGATCACGGCGTTACGGCTCGGCCGTGCGGGTACGTGTGCTTTGCTACGCTCGCGCCATGCACGCGGCAGCCGGTTCGTTGGAGCGCTCTGCCGCCGCGCGCTGTTGTCGCTGACTCTTCTGCCCGTGTGCGGTCTGGCCTCGAGTTGGCGGTCTCCTTGGATGGTTCAGTGCCCTTCCGCAGCAACGGGATCGACGTACCGCAATCCCGTACTGGAAGGGCCGACTCATGGTTGACGACATCGGTATCGCTCGGCGCTGGCGTCATGTCGTCTCGTTGCTCTCCGTCATCGGTCTGGTGGCGGCGTGTGCGGGTGGCGCCAGCGATGTGGTGGGCGGCGCCGGTCTGAGCAGTGCGAACACCAAGATCACCCTGGTCGCGTATTCCGTTCCAGAACCCGGGTGGAGCAGTGTGATTCCGGCGTTCAATCTCACCCAAGAGGGCAAGGGTGTGCAGGTGATCGCCTCCTACGCTGCGTCTGCCGACCAGTCCCGTGGCGTCGTCGAAGGAAAACCGGCCGACATCGTGAACTTCTCGGTCGAGCCCGACATCACCCGATTGGTGAAGGCGGGAAAGGTCTCCGCGGATTGGGACAAAGGTGCCGGCCATGGCAATCCATTCGGGTCGGTAGTGACTTTGGTTGTGCGCAAGGGCAATCCGAAGAACATCAGAGACTGGGACGATCTGCTGCGGCCCGGCATCGAGGTCATCACCCCCAGTCCGCTGAGCTCGGGTTCGGCGAAGTGGAACCTGCTCGCGCCGTACGCCGCCAAAAGCCGAGGTGGCGCGGATGCCCAGGCGGGCATCGATTTCATCAGCAGGTTGGTGCACGAGCACGTCAAGTTGCGTCCCGGGTCGGGCCGGATCGCCACCGCGGTCTTCGCCGAAGGCAGCGGCGACGTACTGATCAGTTACGAGAACGAAGCCATTGCCGCCGAGCGGCAGGGCAAACCCGTGGAGCACCTCATCCCGCCCCAAACCTTCAAGATCGAGAATCCGGTAGCCGTGGTCAGTACCAGCGCGCACCTCGATGCCGCGACCGCATTCAAGAACTTCCAGTACACGGCCGCGGCCCAGAAGCTCTGGGCGCAAGCGGGTTTCCGGTCGATCGATCCGGCCGTCACCGCCAGTTTCCGGGACCAGTATCCAGTGCCGGTCAAACTGTGGACGATCGACGAACTCGGTGGGTGGAGCACGGCCGACTCGCAACTGTTCGACAAGAACACCGGCAGTATCACCAAGGTCTACATGCAGGCCACCGGATGACAACCGCGATAGTTCCGAATCCGGAGGCGATCCGGCCCGAGCTGGCGACGCCCGGTAGCCAACTTCCGGAGCCGCCGGAAGGACTGCGGGCGACGACCAGGCCGGGTCTGACGTCACTTCGCGTGGGGGTGACCACGCTGTGGTTGTCGGTGATCGTGCTGCTGCCGTTGGCCGCCATTGCCTGGCAGTCCGTCGGCGGCGGCTGGCAGGCTTTCTGGCTGGCGGTCACGTCGCATGCCGCGGTGGAGTCGTTTCGGGTGACGCTGGGAATTTCCGTCGTGGTGACCGTCCTCGACGTGTTTTTCGGGCTGGCGACAGCCTGGGTACTGGTGCGTGACAACTTCGTCGGGAAAGGGCTGATCGATGCCCTGATCGACTTGCCGTTCGCGCTGCCGACCATCGTGACCAGCCTGGTGATGCTGGCCCTCTACGGCAAGAACAGTCCGGTGCACGTTCATCTGCAGCACACGCCCCCCGGGGTCGCGATGGCGCTGGCATTCGTCACGCTGCCCTTGGTGGTGCGTGCCGTCCAGCCGGTACTGCTCGAGCTCGATCGGGATGTCGAGGAGGCCGCGGCATCGCTGGGTGCCGGCGGCCCAAAAGTCTTCACGACAATCGTGCTGCCGTCCCTGGTCCCATCCCTGTTCACCGGTGCCGGGCTGGCGTTTTCACGGTGCATCGCCGAGTTCGGCTCGGTGGTGACCATCGGTGGCGCCGTTCCGGGCAAGACCGAAGTCTCGTCACAGTGGATCCGTTCCTTGATCGAGAATGACGACCGCACTGGCGCCGCGGCGATTTCCATTGTGCTGTTGACGATCTCGTTTACCGTGCTGGTGCTGTTACGGATCGTGGGCGGTCGAGCGGCCAAGCGTGAGGAGCAGGCCGCGTGAGGTCGTCATTGTGGGCCCGCTACCTCACCCGATCGGTGACGCTGGCCTATATCGGCGTGATGCTCATCGTTCCGGTGTCGATCATTTTGTGGCGGACATTCCGGCCGGGGATTGATCAGTTCTACGCGTGGATCAGCACGCCGGCGGCGATCTCGGCGCTGCACCTGTCGCTTCTGGTGGTCGCCATCGTGGTGCCGCTGAATGTGATCTTCGGTGTGCTCACGTCATTGTTGCTCGCGCGCAGCCGATTCCGCGGCAGGGCCGCGCTGCAGGCACTCGTCGATCTGCCCTTCGCGGTGTCGCCCATCATCGTGGGGGTGGCCCTGATCCTGCTGTGGGGGTCGGCCGGCGCGCTGGGATTCGTCGAAAACGACCTCGGAATCAAGATCATCTTCGGCTTGCCCGGCCTCATCCTGGTCAGCATTTTCGTCACCTTGCCGTTCGTGGTGCGAGAGGTCCAACCGGTGCTGCAGGAGGTGGGAACCGAGCAGGAACAGGCGGCCGCAACGCTGGGCTCGGGCCCGTGGCAGACGTTTTGGCGGATAACCCTGCCGACCATCCGCTGGGGCCTGATCTACGGCACGGTGCTGACCACCGCACGCACGCTTGGCGAATTCGGCGGGGTCATTATGGTGTCGTCCAACTTGCCGGGGGAGTCGCAAACCCTGACGCTGCTGGTGAACGATCGCTACGCCCGCGGAGCCGACTACGGCGCCTACGCGCTGTCCACGATGCTGATGGGCGTCGCCGTGGTGTTCCTGATCGTCAAGACGATTCTGTTGATTCGCCGGAAACGGGCAAAGGCGCCGGCCTGACCGGTGACTTGTCTCATGTTCGCAACGCTGATAGCGCGCCGTTGACGCGCGTGTAACAAGTTTGGCATCGAAGCTTCCTAAGGTGGGGCGGTCCACCCTCCGCACATGGGGGTCGTGGACCCCCTTAGCAGCAGCGATAGGAACTCCATTGAGCGGAAACTCAGTACGCCTGCAGGCGATCAACAACGTCGAGGCATACATCCCCCCGGCCGTCAGCTTCGTTCCCGGTGAAGCCCCGGGCGAGATCTTCGGCTCTAACGTCTTCACCAAGGCCGAGATGCAGGCGCGGCTGCCCAAATCGGTGTTCAAGTCGGTCGTGGCGACGATCGACAAAGGCACCAAGCTTGACCCCGCGGTGGCCGACGCGGTCGCGGTGGCCATGAAGGACTGGGCAGTGGAGAAGGGCGCCACCCACTACGCGCACGTTTTCTACCCGATGACCGGCCTGACCGCCGAGAAGCACGACAGCTTCCTGGATCCCGTCGGCGACGGGACCACGCTCGCCGAGTTCGCCGGCAAGACACTCATCCAGGGCGAGCCCGATGCCTCCAGCTTCCCGTCGGGTGGGCTACGCAGCACCTTCGAGGCGCGCGGCTACACCGGCTGGGACGCCACCAGCCCCGCCTACATCCTGGAGAACCCGAACGGCAACACACTGTGCATCCCAACGGTGTTCGTCTCGATGACCGGTGAGGCTCTGGACTACAAGACGCCGCTACTGCGCAGCCAGCAGGCCATGGGCGTGCACGCCGAGCGCATTCTGAAGCTGTTCGGTCACAAGGATCTCAATCACGTCGTCTCGTTCTGCGGCCCGGAGCAGGAGTACTTCCTGGTCGACCGGCACTTCTTCCTGGCGCGACCGGACCTGGTCAACGCCGGACGCACCCTGTTCGGCGCCAAGCCACCGAAGGGTCAGGAGTTCGACGACCACTACTTCGGTGCGGTCCCCGAGCGTGTCCTCGGCTTCATGATGGACACCGAGCGCGAGCTGTTCAAACTCGGTATTCCCGCCAAGACCCGGCACAACGAGGTGGCCCCGGGCCAGTTCGAGATCGCGCCGATGTTCGAGCGGGCCAACATCGCCTCCGACCACCAGCAGCTGCTGATGACGGTATTCAAGACGATCGCGAAGAAGCACGGCATGGAATGCTTATTCCACGAGAAGCCTTTCGCCGGTGTCAACGGATCCGGCAAACACGTCAACTTCTCGTTGGGCAACTCCGAGCTGGGCTCGCTGCTGGTCCCGGGCGACACCCCGCACGAGAACGCCCAGTTCCTGGTGTTCTGCGCCGCCGTGATTCGCGCCGTCCACAAATTCTCGGGGCTGCTCCGCGTCTCGGTCGCGTCGGCCACCAACGACCACCGGCTGGGCGCTAACGAGGCGCCGCCCGCGATCATCTCGATCTTCCTCGGCGAGCAGCTCGCCGACGTGTTCGAGCAGATCGCCAAGGGCGCGGCAACGTCGTCAAAGGGTAAGGGCACCATGATCATTGGCGTCGACACCCTGCCGCCGCTGCCGACCGATCCGGGTGACCGCAACCGCACCAGCCCGTTCGCGTTCACCGGTAACCGGTTCGAGTTCCGGGCGCCCGGCTCGGGGCAGACGGTTGCCGTGCCGTTGATCGTGCTCAACACGATCATGGCCGACTCGTTGGACTACATGGCGGGCGTTCTGGAAGAAGCCGTCGCCGCCGGCGAGGACTTCGACCACGCGGTGCAGAAACTGCTGACCGAGGTCATCACCGAGCACGGCGCGGTGGTCTTCAACGGCGACGGTTACGCGGAGAACTGGCAGATCGAAGCGGCCGAGCGCGGCCTGCCGAACTTGAAGACCACGCTGGACGCCATTCCGGAGCTGATCAAGCCGGATGCGATCGAACTCTTCGCGAAATACGGGGTGTTCAACGAACGCGAGCTGCACAGCCGCTACGAGGTGCGTCTCGAGCAGTACGCGCTGACCGTTGCGGTCGAGGCCAAGCTGGCGTTGGAGCTCGGGACGACGGTCATCCTGCCCGCCGCGATTCGCTACCAGACCGAGCTCGCGCAGAACGTCGCCGCTTTGAAGAAGGCCGGTGTGGAGCCGAACACCGCTGTGTTGGAGGCGGTTTCGACGCCGATCGCCGATCTGGCGGCGGGCCTGGCCTCGCTGAAGTCGGCCCTGTCGGATCACTCGGCAGAGTCGGCACTCGACGAGGCCACGCATGCCCAGGAGGCGCTGCTGCCGGCGATGGAAGCGGTGCGTGCCGCCGCCGACATACTGGAAAGCGTTGTCGCCGACGACCTGTGGCCGCTACCCACCTACCAGGAGATGCTCTACATCCTCTGAATCCGTCGTCGGGCGTGGGGGTCGGTCGCGCTCGCGGAGCTTGATAATCCGAGGCTCCCACGCCCGGCGACTCTCGGTGCATGCGAGAGCGCCACGCTGCACATGTCGCACCTGACGGGCTAAGTTTTGAAGACACGAAGATCACCCGGCCAGGGGAGAGCATGGGGTCATTTGACGACGGCCAGCGGCGGGCCGCGGAACTGGAGGCGTACCACGCGCTCTGGAACCTGTGGCGCTCCTCGCCGCGACCGAGTGTCGAAAACTGGGAGTCGGCGTGCCGGATGCTGGGGGATTACTACACCGTCAGCAAAGCCCGCCATGACGCCGAAGTCTGCGAAATGCGGATCCGCTACTTGGAGATCGCGGAACCCCTGCCCCGGCTGTCGGATTTCGTGCAGCCCCCGGCCTACGATCGACTACCCGACGCCGAGCGGCAGCTGGCGCAGGCCCGTCACCGGTATCAGTTGGCCCGCCGCCAGTACCCCGTGCGCGAACAACAGCGATTGCGAGAACTCGAGACGACCAAGGCGCTCTATGCGGCAGTGCAGGCAGCCGAAGCGAGGGCCAGGGCCGCCGAGCTGGCACGCCAGCGCGAATGGCAGCTGAGCCGCTGGCCGAAAGACGTTGTCCTGGACAGCGAGATCTACAACCTCGACGGCGTGGCCGCCCAAGTGGAGCGGCAGAACGCGAAAATTGAATCCCAAGTGGCGGCCCTGACCGATCTACTTCGTGCGGGATTGCCGCGCCTGCCGGATCTGTCGAAGTCAGCCCCGGCCGAAACGGCGGCCCACGTCCAATCGGCCCTGACGGCAATGCCATTGCCCTGCGGCATCAGCCCTAAGCCCGTCGTTGAATACTCGCCGACCACAGGCCAATTGGTGGTCGAGTATGAGTTACCCACGGTAAATGTAGTCCCGAAGGCCAAGGCGTACCGCTACGTCAAGAGCAGGGACACGGTCGTCGAGACAGCCCGACCGGTGGGGCAAGTAAAAGCGTTGTACGCCAGCACTATTGCGCAGCTCACGCTGCTGTCTTTGGCGATCGTCTTCGAACTCGACACCGAGCATCGATTCGATGTGGTGATCTTCAACGGCGTCGTCGCAACAACGGATCCGAGCACCGGTCAACCGATCCGGCCGTGCTTGATCAGCCTGCGCGTCGACGCCGCTACCTTCGCGGGGATCAAGCTCGAAGACGTCGATCCGTCCGTATGCCTGAAAAGACTCTCGGCGATGGTGTCGCCGAACCCTACTGAGTTCGTCCCGGTGCCGCCGCGCGCGCAGTGATCAGCCGTAGGCGTCCCACCAGGTGTGCAAGTCCTCGACGGTGGCGGGGTCGCCCGCGACGTCGCTGAGCATCAGCTTTTCGTCGTTGGTCCAAATCACGTTCGGGTGTCCGTTGTAGGTGCCGCACGCGATCAAACCGGCCATCTCGTTAGGGGTTTGGTCGTAGTGCCAGCTCACCGGCGAGGCGCCTTCCCCGGGGCAGTTCACCAGGCTGACATTGGCGATGTCATCGGTGAACGACTTCTTCAGCCGGTCCGGTGTCGGGAACAGGCCGTAAGTGGCATGACTCGGGCCGCCGGGCTGGGTGTTCTGTCCACAGGACACCATCGCCACCGCGCTGACCCACATGCTGCCCGAATCCGGCGTAGCCGGGGTGCAGGTGCCGGCGAGGTAGCCGGGCGGTAGCAGGCTGAGCAGTCGGGCTTGCTCGTTGCTGGTAGCTTGACTGGTGGGCGCCGCGGTTTTCGTCCCACCCGCCTTTGGCGGTTGCTGGCCGGAGGGCTTCATCGTCAGCCAGATTCCGGCAGCGGCGGCAATGGCGACGACGACAACGGCGGCCGCCGCAGCGAGAATCGGCCAACGGCTGCGTTTACCCGGTGCCGCCGGTTGATCGGATCCAGCGGCGCCGGGCTGGGTGGCGGTGCTGGGTTCCCCCGCGGTGGGCAGCGCGCCGCTGACCGGGGCTGCCGGCAGCGGCGGTGCCGGGCTCTCCGGCTGCGTGTCGGGTCCTGGCGATGTCAGCGGGTTGTATCGGGTATGCGGGGCGGAGGACGTTTCGACGGCCCCGTCCGGCCGGATGTCATGTGGCTTCGCCGAAGTTTCGCTGCGCCGCAGAATGGTTGCGGCACGGTCGCGCTCCGGCCGGGAAAGGGCGTCGTGTGCGGCCTCGGCCAGATCGCCGGCGGTGGCGTAGCGCTCGATCGGGTTCTTGGCCATGCCGCCCGCGATCACGGTATCGAATGCCCGGTCCACGCCGAACCCTTGGGCGCTGGGCAGCGGGATGGGTTCCATCATGTGCGCGGTGACCAGTACGCCGGTGCTATCGGCAGGATAGGGCGGCGCCCCGGTCAGGCATTCGTACAGCACACAGGCCAACGCGTAGACGTCCGCGCGGGGAGTCACCTCGACATTCGAAAACCGTTCGGGCGCCATGTATTTCCAGGTGCCCACGGCGGTGCCCAGCTGGGTGAGTTTTTCGTCGGTTTTCGCGCTGGCGATGCCGAAGTCGACCAGATAGGCGAAGTCGTTGCCGGTGATCAGGATGTTCTGTGGTTTGACGTCACGGTGTGTCACTCCGGCGGCGTGAGCGGCGTCCAGCGCCGAGGCGACCTGATGGATGATGGCCACCGCCCGCGCAGGAGCCAGGGCCCCGTCGCGTTCGAGCAGGCTGCCCAGGTCGACGCCCTCGATAAGGCGCATCTCCAAATACAGTTGCCCGTCAATTTCGCCGTAGTCGTGGATGGGGACCACGTGGGGTTCCAGCAAACGGCCGGTGATGCGTGCTTCGCGCTCCATCCGCTTGCGAAACACCGGGTCTTGGCTGAACGCAAGCGACATCAGTTTGAGCGCCACTGTCCATTCTTTGACGGTGTGGTCTGCTTCGTACACCTCGCCCATTCCACCGCGACCCAGCAGCCGTTTCAAGTAGTAGGGACCGAACATCGTCCCCAACCGCGAGCCTTGCGCGCCGGTCATCGCTGACTCCTATTCAGGGCCTGGGAACCATGACGGTAGGCCTCGGCCACTCTCACAGCTCGAAAACTACAACATCGGGGTGGTGCGTGCGCGATCGTGTTTGCGCGACGGGAACATGCTGCGGCATAAAATATCTCGCTGAGCCCTGGTGCGCCGTGCTCATCGGTGCGCGAGCGCGAGGATTTGGGGCAAGGCCTCCCGGGCCGCGGCGCGACCGGCTTCGCGGGCCTGGTCGATCTGATGGAACTCCAGCAGCCCGACGCCGCGGGTGCTGGGCCGGATCACTATGTCGGCCTGGGCCAGGGTCGAGGCGGCGGCCAACCCGCTACCCATCGTCATCGTGCGAATGAGGGTTTCGGCGATCCCGGGAATGCGTGGGGGACCGGCGAACTCAGTCGCGGACGCGGTCGTCGCGTCGCCGCCGAAACCGATAGCTATCCCCACCAGCGGGCCCTCGGTACCCGCCAGCGTCGAGACAGGAAGGTTGTCGAGCACACCGCCATCGACATGCAGCGTGCCGTCGTAGACGTAGGGCGGGAAAATCCCGGGCAGTCGTAGCGAGCACCCCACGACGTCGGCGACCGGACCCCGACGGTGCACGACCGTACGCCGCCCCAGCAGGTCAACGCTGACGCAGCGAAATTCTTTGGGCAGTTCCTCCACCAGCCGCTCGCCGTAAGCACGCCGCAAGAGGGAGGGAATGCGCCGCCCGCGCGTCAGCCCTTTCACCGGCACGGTGTAGTCCCGCATCGGATTGGTGCGGATGAACGGATTCACACCGCCGTGACGGTCGCTCCTTTCGACGATCTCGTGCTCGAGGTTGCGGACAAGGAAGCGTTCGTGAAGGTCATCGAATGCGATATGCAAGAAGGCGTTTGCGACCTCTTCGCCGTGTACACGTCGGTTCCGGCTGACGTCCGCCGAGCACTCGCGGAGAGCGACGGGGCCGAAGCGGCCCACGCCACCCGGGACTAGCCGAGAAGTTTGGTCAACCAGGTCGCGTCTTGATAGTTGATGGACTTGTTGCCGTCCCAGACGAACGGTGTGCCCGTGGCATTGAACCCGGCCAGCGTCGTGTCGCCGGCCTCGGCCTTTGCTTTGCCGGTCGCGACGTCTTCGCCCGATTTGATGCAGTTAATAACGCTGGCGTCGACGCCGATCGTCTTGGCCAGTTGAGCTAATTCGCCGTCGGTTCGATCCTCTGGGGCGCCTTCTTGCGGCTGGAAGTCGCTGGCGAACAGCCCCGAATAGAACCTCAGATAGAGCTTCGGCTCGTTCTGAGCCGCGACGCAGTACGTGGCCGCCACCGCGCGGGTCGAGTAGTTCTTGCTGTGCGACTTCTCGTCGAGGAAGTTCAACAGGTGATAGCGCACCGCGAGTTTCTGGTTGTTCACCGCGGTTTCGATATCGCCGGCATTCGACCGGATGAAGCTGCCGCACGGCGGACAGATGGGCTCGTTGAAGATGTCGATCGTCACCTGCGCCGCCGGGCTGCCTACCGAGACACCGTCGTCGACGACGCGGAGTTCAACCGCGTCTGGTGCCGCGGGTGGTTTTGGCGAGGACGGGCCCGACGATCGCCATGGTTGGGCGACAACGAGGACCGCACCCACCACTGCGACCACGACTAGGGCCGCCAGGCCGGCCCATAGCCAAGCGGTGTGCCCGCGCCGCGGTGGCGGCTGGCCCCAGGACGGCAGCCCCACGCTGGGGGCATCGCCCGTGGCCCAGCGGGCAGCGCCGGGCCATCCCGTCTGCGCCGCGACGGGTCCGCTGGGGGGAGCCGGCGACCGGGGAGTCGAGGCGGGCCAACGCGCGCCCCCGGGCGGCGCGTAACCGCCCTTGGCGGACGGCGTCGACGCAAACCCGATGGGCGCCCGTCCGGCATATGCCGCCGGTAGTTCGGCGGCCTGGCTGCGCTGCAGAATGTCGGTCGCCCGATCCTGATCCGGCGTGGCCAGGGCGGCATACGCGGCCGCCGACAGGTCGCCGCAGGTGGGGTAGCGGTCCAGCGGGTCTTTGGCCATGCCGCGCGCGATGACCGGGTCGAAGGCGGCCGGAATGCCCGGCCGCGCGGCGCTGGGTCGCGGGATCGCCTGGTGCAGATGCGCGCTCATCACGCTGACCTGATCACCCTGGTACGGCGGAGATCCGGTCAAGCATTCATACAGAACGCAGGCCAGTGCGTAGATATCGGCTCGGTAGGTGACCTCGGTGTCGCTGAACCGTTCCGGGGCCATGTACTTGAAGGTGCCGACCGTGGTACCGAATTGCGTCAGCTTCTCGTCGGAGGTGGCGCTGGCGATCCCGAAGTCGACCAGGTAGGCGAAGTCGTCCCCGCTGACCAGGATGTTCTCCGGTTTGACGTCGCGATGCGTCACGCCGGCAGCGTGCGCGGCGTCGAGCGCCGAGCCGATCTGGCGCACGATCGCCACCGCCCGCGGCGGAGTCAACGGTCCGTATCGGCTCAAGATGGTGGCCGCGTCCCGGCCATCGATCAGGCGCATGTCCACGTAGAGCTGGCCGTCGATCTCACCGAAGTCGTGAATCGGCACGACGTGGGGTTCCTGCAGTCGTCCCGCGGTGCGGGCCTCGCGCTGCATCCGGGTGCGGAAGACCGGATCGTTGGACAGCGTCTGCGACATGAGCTTGAGCGCGACGACGCGCTCGCGGACGGTGTCCTCGGCCTCGTAGACGTCACCCATGCCGCCGCGACCCACCAGTCGCCGCAGCAAATAGGGCCCAAACTGCGAGCCCTCCCGCGAACCCGCGGTCTCGCCCATCGCCGACTCCTCCGTGCCAGGCATAAGGCTAATAGTTTGGGCCACGCAGGGGCATGGTGAATAGAGAGATTGCCAGCCAATTCAATAAGCCGGCGGTACGACGCCGATGTCGGTGGCAAAGCCGGCGATCAACTCCCGATCAGCGGCGCTCTTCGTCACCGGTCGTGCGCTCGCCGAGGCCCTCCCGCGACAGCGCCCGGAGGAACCCATAGGCGTGCATCCCGGTGTTGCCGGGATTCTTGACGATCCATTCGTTGATGTTTCCCAGCGCCGTGGCTAAGTGGTCGCGTTTGATCCGCACCAAGTAGGTCTGTCGCTCGTCGTCGGGATCGTCGCTGGAATTGGCCACCGCGACGGGATTTTTGAATGCGTACGCAATGCCATGCACGGAATCGTGGTTTAGCGCCCAGCGAAGTTCGTTGGGCCGCAGCCCGTTCACCGCAATATTGCGGTAGCCGTTGTCGTCGTCTGAATTGCTCACCTGGCCGATGTTCCTCCTCCGGAAGCGCGAGAAAGTAGCAGGCGGCGGACTGAAGGTGATGTCGCACAGGCAATTCGACGACCGTTTGAACTTGTGTCACCGCACCGAAACCGCACGCTTGTCTCGGACTTCCCCGTGGCACGCCGGGTCGGGGGGTAGGCCCGGTCGTCCACGCGGGATTTGCGCCGCCGCATCAACCCACCGTCGCACAGCACGGTGCTTGGCGCCATCGGAGCAGCACAGCCCCACGTTGTCCGGGGCGGCGAGGCAACTGTTGCGGGCCATCCGGTTTCGGACATCGGTCGGCACGAGCGCCGTAGAGTGACCGACGACCCATCAACGTTGGCTGGGAGGACGCATGACCGAACGAATCGAGATCGAGCGCACGATTTTGGCGCCGGCGGCCGATATCTTCAGGCTGCTGTGCGACCCGCAGGGCCATGTTGCCATCGACTCGACGGGAATGCTGCAAGACGCCGACGGCGAGCCGGTAGGGGCCGCCGGCGATAGCTTCGTCGTCCACATGGACCGCGAGGCCCTCAATGACTACCCCCAACTCGGCAAGTACGACGTCACCGTCGAGATCAAGGAATTCGATCGTGATCGACTGATCTCGTGGACGGTCCTCGGCCAGCTTCGCCCACAAATCGGGCACGTCTACGGGTTCCAGCTCGCACCGACTGCGGATGCCGCGGCCACCGTGGTCACCTCGTTTTACGACTGGTCGACGATCGACCCGAAGTGGCGGGACGCCGGAATTTTCCCGGTGCTGTCCGAGGGTGCGTTGCGGGCGACGCTGGGTATTCTCGACCGCACGGTCCGCCGCGGATACCCGCGCGGCTGACCGGCCGCGCGGGCTGTGATCAGCGGCGATACTTCAAGAACAGGTAGTCGTCGCAAACCAATGCGTGTTTGAGTCGCAACGTGGCAGGCAGTGGCAATCGCGAGGGATGCCGTCGGTGACCTACCGGTTGGCTGGTGGCGAGCTTGGGGGCCAGCGTTACGCAGATCTCCGCGACGGCGTCGGCGTCCACGAGTTCGTCGAGCAGCGTAGGTCCGCCCTCGCAGAGGACTCGGGACAGTCCGTGTGCGCGCAGCAGCGCGACGGCCCGCGCGACATCCACGGTGTCCTCGCCGGCCACCAGCACGCCGCATCGTTGATCGCTGCTGTGGTCGTGCCGCGCCGCAGCCGCCGCGCAGGTCACCAATAGCGCTGGCCGGCTCGGGTCGCTGACGAGTCTGGTCGGGAGTTGGCCGGTTCGACTGATCACGGCGACAGGGGGAGGCTTGGTCCTTCCCTCGCGCTGCCGTTCGGCCTGCTGGGTCTCGCTGAGTTGCACCGGACCGTAGTTCTCGGCGCGCGCGGTGCCGGCGCCGACCAGGACCACGTCGGCCAAGCCCCGCAGGATCTTCAGCAGCTGTTGGTCAGTCTGACTCGACAGCGGGCCGACACGACCGCCGAACACGGCGGCACCGTCGGCGCTGTAGATCATGTTGACGCGCACTCCGTCTGGCGGCTCGGCATAGAACGAGGCCAGTTCGGCGATGTCGCTGACCGTTCCCACGCGTGGCGATTCGTTGACGGTGTCCGCCTGCTGTCGGTGACGATCGGACGCGGTCATGCCTCGTGGCCCGGGTCCAGCGAGCGGACATCGTCAAAGGACACCCATTGCTCGTCTTCACCGGGCGGGTCGCCATCCAGCGGTTCCAGCAGGTGCCCGACGTGGTCGCCAAGGGTAAAACGATCGAGGATCTTGCCGACGAACCAGGCGGCGGCGTCGTCGAGGATCGGGAGCTGTGCCGGGCCGCGATGCCACCGGCAGCGGTCGAACTTGTTGGTCTGGTCGCCGGTTTGGCTGCCGAACAGCTCGACGACGTCGATTTGTTCGATATCGAACACATGTACCGCCAGATGGGTGGCGTGGGCGGCGACTCGGAAGGTGTGATTTTGCGATGACAGGCCCACTAGGAAACGGGGCGGACAGATGCTGGCCTGACTGGCGAAGCCCACCAGGCAACCGGCGGTGTGGCCGTTGGCCTGCGTGGTCACGACGAACATGGGGTAGTTGAGCAGCGCCACCAGCTTCTCGAATGCACTAACCTCCGGCTCGCTCACCCGCTCACTATTCCCCTTCGCCGCAGTTTGGAATCACACCGACTTCAATGGCCGCCAGCATCACAGTCTCGCGCCCTCGTTCCATTGTCGCGGCCTATCGTCGACGGGCGACGGACGGTTCAGCCGGGTTCGACGTCGCCTGACGGATCACCTTGTGTACGAAGCCTAATTTCCGGATCACCGGGGGCGGGATTACGAAGGGATACAGCGGCGGCTTGCCCATCGCGGTGTTGATCCGGTTGAAGAACAGCGCCAACCACTTCCAGTCATACAGCAGTTGCTCGATGGGGACATCCGCGTAAGAAGCGAGGGGAACGATGTCGCGGGGGACGGCGACGCGTGCGCGGTCGGCGACCAGGATAAACCCGGCCTCGCACACCGTGTTGATGGTGTCGGTGATGTGCAGATAGTGCGCAAAGCATTCCGCGAAGTCCTCCCACGGATGCATGGTCGCGTACTCCGATATGAATGACTCGTCCCAGTTCTCGGGCGCCCCGAATTGGTAGTGACGAGCGATTTCGGCTTGGTAGTCCGCGCGTTCGTCGCCGAAGAGCTCTCGGCATTCGTCGAGATGGCGTACGCCCGGGCCGGTCTCGACCAATAGGTTTTGGTAGTAGTGGCCGACCTCGTGCCGAAAGTGCCCCAGCATCGTGCGGTACGGTTCGCCGAGCCGCACTCGAAGCGATTCCCGGTACGCGTCCAGGGACTCCGTCAGGTCGATGGTGATCACCCCGCCGGCATGGCCGATCACGACTTTCTCTTCGGTGCTGTAGCTGGACAGCAGGTCGAAGGCAAGCCCGCCCTCGACCCGCCAGAAGGCATCGACGGGAAGTCCGAGGTCCAACAGTTGATAGGTGAGTCTGCGCAGGTCGACCGTCGTGGACGACAGCTTCTCGACGGCGATGGTGTCATCGGCGGCCGGTTCGCGCCGGATCAGCGAATCGGGCAGGCAACGTCCGCGACTTGCGTGATCCGGCTGCTCCTCGGGAACCAGCCAATTGCAGCCCAGGTCGCTAGCTTTGGTGCACCCGATCCAGCGACAACCGTCCACGACTGCGGCGCCGGATGCCGTGGCGACCATAGCCATCGACGGTGCGTGAAATCCGAACGCGGCCTGGCAATTCGGGCAGCGATGCGATTCGAACGTCACGAAGCCGTGGCACACCGGGCAGGCGAATGCGCGCACCCGATCATCGTGGCACACAACCAGGTCGAACAGTAGGCTCACCCGTCGCGGTCAGACTTTCACGCGCGCAGGCGATTACCGCAGGGGGTCGTTTGCCCGCACCCCGCGGTACATGCCCCAGCGCACGACCCCCGGCATCACCACTCGTTGGACCGACCAGGCGGGAAGCCGGAACGCGTGGCCGGTGGGCAGGAAGACCTCCAGTCCATCGGCTTGGATCCCGACCAGCGAGCCCCACCGTCGTCCGGGTGCTCGATAGGTGCGCAGTCGTCGACCCGTGAACTCGGCACGGATGTTGTGGGCTACCAAGGAATCTCCACGGTTGCGCGCCGAACTGCGCAGAGGGTCGCTCGCAGCGACGTCTCCGACGGCGAAAACACCGCGATGGCCGGGCACTTCCAGCTCCGGCGACACGCGAACGAAGCCGTGCTCGTCGAGCAGTTCGGCCGGTAGCCAGTCGGTATTGGGTTGTACCCGGCCTATTGCCCAAAGCACGGCATCGGCGGTCGCCGGTGGTTGTCCGGTGCTCCAGGTGATGGGTTCTGCGGTGATCTCCCGGCTTGCGGAGCCGTCGGTGAGTACCGCGCGATGCCCGGGGTGCACGCCCACGCCCAGTTGGGTGAGCCGGCCCCGGATCCGCTTCCAGGTCCGGGGGTGATACCCGCTCAACGCGGCGTCTCCGGGGAAGTACAGGTCAATCCGCTTATCCGGCCACGTCGTTGCCATATTGACGGCGCTGCTGACTGCGGCCGCACCGCCGCCGACGACGATCACCGAGTTGGCGCTGGCCAGACGGTTGTGCGCGGCGTGCAGGTCGGTGCCGATCTCAGCGGCCGATTGGATGGTCGGTTGACGCCAGAAACCGTTCGTCACCCCGGTGGAGATCACCAGCGCGTCGAATTCCTCGGCCACGGTCGCGCCGTCGCCGCCCCGGCCGAACACGGTTCGGGTAGCCAAGTCCACTCCGGTCAGCGTGGCCTGAATCGTGCGCACCCGGTCCAAACCGCGGAACCGGTCGAATGGAATCCAGTAGTCACGTGCCCAGTCGCCGGGGCGGGAGAGCCGCACTCCGAGTTCTTGTCCGCTCACCAGCGCGGGCTTGACCGAGATTCCGACCACGTCGGCGTGCCGGGCCAGCCGGATCGCGGTTAACAGGCCGACGTCACCCAGCCCTGCCACGACGACGCGTTTGCGCGCGGCCATTATTCCGAATTCATTTCTGCTGCAAAGTTTTTCCGCGACATCGTACGCGCGCGGCCACCGGCGGCGGAATCCATGCGGGCCTCCTCGCCTGAAACGCCCGGGTACGGTGGCCCCGCGGTCGCGGTCGGCCAAACTGTAACACGTTCTACTAGGCAACCACGGGCGCGACGGAGCACCCCGAAACGACCGGTATGCCGGCGCTGCAGCAGTACCTGCGCAACGGGCGCCGGGCGAGGAATCGATCGTCGTCACGGCGCCCGCCCGCTGAACGTCGGCATCTTCGCCGTCTCGTGGACCCGTGGCCACTAGCATTATTCAGCGGCACCGCGCCGCGGCCAGAGCGGTCCAGCTGGCGGGGCACGCGTATCGCCGTGGCAGAAAGGACCGGCTCACGATGACGACACCAGCCGACAACCATCGACACAGCCCGCAATTGATTCCGCGCCGGCTGCTGCGCACCGGCCAGCTTCATCATCCGGCCGTGCTGGAGGAGGCCAAACGGCGCGGCGACGATTTTCAGTTGCGCTTGGCGGATCGGATCACGGCATTCGCCGGGTCGATGAATTTCGTCTGGCTGCACGCGGCGTTGTTCGCTGTATGGATGCTGTTTGTGGAACGCAATCCATGGCCGACGCTGACCCTCGTCGTGTCCCTCGAGGCGATTTTTCTGTCGACCTTCGTGATGATCGGCCAGAACCGTCAGGCGGCCTTCCAACAGGCCAGGGCCGACCACGACTTTGAGACTCAGGAGTTGGAGCTGAAGACCAACACCGAGCTCACCCGCCAGATTCACGTGCTTACCGGGGAATTGCACCGGAGGCTGATCGGGCCGACGCCCGAGCGGCCGGTGTAGCCGAAAAGGATTGGCAGAGCGAGTGGTCGCACGGACCGCCACGCGTGTGGGGGAGTACATGGTCGAGGTACAGCAGACGCTGCACCCACGGGTGCGTGCCGTCTTGCGCACGGTGGCCCGGGCGTCGGCGCCCCGTCCCACGGCGGCCAAGAGGGCCGCCGAGGATCTGCGGCGAAGCCTGTGGCCGGCGGTTGCGGCCGAAATCCGCTGGGCGTTCACCCCGCCGCGCACCTGGCTGGCAGGCGTGCTGGCCAACCTGATCTTCGCGGTGGGATGGCTGGCGGTGCAGCCGCTGACGCTCGGCCGTCACCAGGACTGGGTGGTGCTGGTGGGCACCTACTTCTCGTCGTGGATCCTCGCCGATGTCACCACCACCAACCTGCTGGGGGCCGACCATTACCGTGTCATTCAGGCCGTCTCGGACGGGGTGCCGTTCTGGCGGGTGCTGCTGGTCAAGAACGTGGCTCTGCTGGTGATCGTCGGCCTGCCGACGTTGATCACCGCGGTGGTGTTGACCCTCTGGCTGGAAACTCCGGCGCGCCTCGCTGTCACGATTCCCACGGTCGCGGTGCCGATCGTGTCTTGGCTCGGCGTGGGAAACGTGTTCTCGGTGCTGCACCCGGTCAGCGTCGAGCCGCTGCTGCGGCGGTGGCGCCAGCGTGGCGACCGTCGCCGCACCCGCGCCTGGATCGTTGCGCTGACACTGCCCTACGCCGTGTACTACGTCGCGGACCCGATGAACGGGGTCGAGCATCAGGTGCTCTGGACACAGATTCCCGCGCTGATCTGGCCGGTGTTCGGCCGCGAAACGAAAAGCTTTGTGCACCTTGGTATTGCGCTGATCATGTGGGCGGTCGGAAGCGTCATGGCGGTGCTCTGGGTCCGCAAACACGGCCTGCGGATCCGCTGACCCGCTAGCCGGTAGGCGACGTCTCGGCAACCTTGCGCAACAGCGCCAGGGTTCGCGCGCGGGTTTCGTCGCCGTCGCCGAACGGATACGCCGCGAATTCGTCGACGCCGGCGGTGCGTATCTCGTCGATCCGGTCGGCGACGGCGGCCTCGTCACCGATGAGAGCGATCTCCTCGGGGCGGGCCGCACCCTCCCGGTCCAGCATCGCGCGATACGTCGGAAGTGTGCCGTAGATCGCGAATTGTTCGGCTGCCCGGGCCCTGGCACCGTTCGCGTCATCGGTGACACAGACGGGCAGGCCGGCCAGTACCTTGACAGCGCCTTCGGGGCGTCCGGCGGCGGCCGCGGCCTCACGCAAGGTGGGGCCGATGTGTTCGGCCAACGTCCTGGGCCCGGTCATCCAGGTAAATGTTCCTGCGGTGCGCCGAGCTGCCACGCGCAGCATCTGTGGCCCCATCGCGGCGATATACACCTGGGGCGCGGGGACATTGGACACCTGCAACGACCCATACGTCGTGACGAATTGTCCGGTGGCGTTGACTTCTTCACCGGTGAGCAGCGGGAGCACACCGTCGAGGTACTCGATCATCCGCCGCACCGGCTTTTCCCAGGGAATTCCCCACCAGTCCTCGCTGAAACTCGGGTGGGCCACCCCTAGCCCCAGCGTGAACCTACCACCCGACAGCGCGCTGAGGGTCAACGCACGCTGCGCGGTCAGCATCGGATGCGCGACCTGGATGGGCAGCACCCCGACACCCAACTCGATATCTGGCACCTCGCGTAGCGCGACGGCCTGGACACCCAGAAGATCTGTCTCCCAAGGTAATTGGGCTGTCCACATGCGTGAAAATCCCTCCTCGGAGACGCGCGCAACCTCGTCGATGTACGCGTTCACCACCGTGGGTCCGTCACCGTCGCCCAGCGAGGTAAAGACACTGATCTCCATCATCGCACCCTCTCGCCCTCTCGTCGTGTCCAGGCTCAGCCGAGCAAAGACAGCTGCCGCAAATCTTTGGCGTATTTGTCGATCAACTCCGCCGAGATATGCGGGATGTCTTTGTCGGGGCCGATCTTGTCCGCGCGCACCGCGGCGTGGAACACCTCGGTCGGTGCGGCAGCGCCCCGGACGGGCGTCTCCGGCTTGCGGAAGGCGTGCAGTAGTGGCAGCACCGACTGCTGACGCTGCCGCTCGGGCAAACCCGTCAACGCGGTCTGGAATCGGGTCAGCCACTCGTCGTAGTCGGCGATGCGCTGGATCTTGTTGCCGGCCCGAATCAGCCAGTCCACGAACACATCCAGCGAAATACCATCGTCGTGCGGGTTCATCACGTCAAACGAGCGGTAGCCGTCGCCGACTCGGGCGCCGATCGTGGTGATGGCGTCGGCGATGAAGTCGACCGGCAGGCCGTCGTAGTGCGCACGCGCCCGGCTGCCGACCCCGTCGTGTTCGTAAAACGAATGCGGCGCAATGCCCGTCACCAGCAGGCTGAAGATCAGCCGGGTAAACATGTCGGGCACGTTGAGCTGTCCTCGGTATCGGGTGTGGGCGAGGATCATGTCGGACCGGAACACCGCGACCGGCAGGCCGCACAGATCGTTGGCCTCCCTGAGCAACACCTCGCCGGCCCACTTGCTGTTCGCGTAACCGTTCGCGTAGTCGTCGTTGAGCGGCCGGTTGGGGCTCACCCGGCGGATGTCCCCGTCCTCCTGGAACTGGCCGGGCGGCACGGTCATCGCCACCGCAATGGTGGACAAGTAGGTGACCGGCTTGATCTTTGTGGTGATCGCAAGCCGGATAAGCTCCGCGGTCCCGACGACATTGGGCCCGAACAGTTGGTCGTAGGGCAGGACATGGTTGACCAGAGCGGCCGGGTGCACGATCAGGTCGACGGTGTCGGCCAGCCGTTGCCAGGTCGCGGGGTCCAGCCCCAGATTCTGGTCGGCGATATCGCCCGGCAGCACCTCGAGATGCCTAGCGGCGAGCTCGCGGAACCTGCTCAGCAGTTCGGGATCGCCACTGTCGAAGACCTTTTCCAATCGGGCGCCGGCCTCTTCGGCGTCGCGTCCGCGCACGATCGTGATCAGCTTGCCGCCCCGCTGGGAGAGTCGTTCCATCCACTCTAGGGTCAGGAATCGTCCCAGCCATCCGTTCGCACCGGTCAGTAGCACTGTATGCGGCGCGCCGGTCGTGTGTGGCAAAGATGCTGCAGTGTCTAAGGTTTGGACGTCGATGAACTTGTCTAGCGTCAGGTCGCCGGCCGAAACTACGGTGGCGCCTTGCCCGTGAACGGCCGCGAAGGTCGGACGCGCAACGCCGGCACCGCGCTGCGCGTCGATGTAGTCGGCGATCTTCGCGATGTTGTTGGCCGGGCTGGTGATCACCGAAACCGGAACCTCAATTCGGAAGATATCCGCCAGCAAGTGGGAGAACGTCAACGCGGACAACGAATCTCCGCCGAGGTCGGTGAAGTGGGCCTCGGGGTCTGCGTCCGAGGTCCCGAGCAGAGCGCGGCAGGCCCCGGCCAGCGTTTCCACCACCGGTCGGTCGGCCGCGGTCTCGCGCAGCACTCGGATCTCGTCCACCTGTGCGGCCGCGATTTCGGTGTAGAGCTGCTCGAGGGCTTCGCCGTAGCGTTCCTTGAGCCGGGGGCGTAGCTGCTTGCCCAAACCGGAGAGCAATCCGTTCTCGTCGGTGAACGGTTTGGTTTCCAGGATGAAGTCGACCGGCAGCTCATAGGATTGCAGCTGTGCGGCCGCCGCGGTCTGCCGAAGCGACTGGTGGATCGCCGCTTTCAGCGCCGGACTGTTGCCGTATTCGGCAAGCGCTTCGGGGGTGGGCACGACGACGGCCAGCAGGCTCGGCCGTTCGCTGTTTCCGTAGACGAAGATCTGTCGCACCAGTGGCGCACCGGCGTAGGTGGACTCCAGGTTCGCCACGGCGACGAACTCGCCCTGAGCAAGCTTGAGAACATTGTTGCGGCGGTCGACGTAGACCAGCCGGTCGGGTTCGATCTCGGCCATCACGTCACCGGTCTTGTAGTAACCGTCCTCGTCGAAAACCTGTGCGGTGATCTCCGGGCGCTTGTAGTAACCCGGTGTCATCGTGTCGGTTTTGACGAGCAATTCCCCGCGCGGGTACGGCCGGTCGGTGAGGAAGTAACCGAGCTCGGGGACGTCGACCAGCTTGTAGTCGATGACCTGTTTGCGGCTGATCACGCCGTCCCGGGTGAGCATGCCGGTCTCGGTCAGGCCGTAGCCGTCGAGGATGTGCGCGTCCAGTACCCAATCCAGGAACGTCTTCATTTCTCCGGCCAACGGAGCGCTACCGACGAAGCCGCCGAGAATGCGGCCGCCCAGCACGTGCTCGCGCACCTCGGTCGCCGCATCCTGCCGCGCGACCGCGGGATCTGCCCCCTCGGCGATCCCGCGGTCCACCGCACCGCGGTAGTGCTGGTACAGCATCTCCACCACGCGCGGAACCACGCCGAGCTCGGTGGGCCGCACCAGCGCCCAGTCTTCGAACAGGGTGGACAGATCGGACTCGGGGACGAAGTAGTTGGTGCCGCCGGCGATGAACGCCGACGCCAACGGCAGACGTCCCCCGAGGTGGTTCAGTGGCAGGAAATTCACGTTGAGCACCGGCAGTCCCGGCGTGAGGAAGAATCCCGATGTCCACACCTTGGCGATCGTTCGCTCGGTGTACATGGCGCCCTTGGGCGTTCCGGTGCTGCCCGAGGTGTACATGATCATCGCCAGGCGCTCGTCGCTGCCCTCGGTAAAGGCGGGAACGGCGCGCAGACGGCGGCCACGCTCGACGACGTCGTCGACCGTGGTAACGAGCACCTGAGCGCCCTTGCCCTGCAACCGAATACGAGTCTGTTCGAAGTTCTGCCGCTGATCGTCGACTTCGGGGTGGTAGTCGAAGACCATCAGCTGCCGCAGCGAGGAACTGGTCAGCACGGACTCCACCGCCAAATCGAGGTACTCGGCACTGACAGCGACGATCTTCGGTTCGCATTCCTCGATGATCGGGCGGAGCCGGGCTACCCCGGCGTTGTGTTGTAGCGGCACGGTTACCAGGCCCAAATAGGCGCAAACCATGTCGACGACCAGGTAGTCAGCGCTGGAGAATCCGACAGTCGCGACGACATCGCCTGCGGTGAGCGGGTTCTCGGCATCGTTGTGCCAGGCGCTGGCGATCGCGCGCACCCGGTCCCACACTTCGCGGTAGCTGATGGTTTCGAAACGCGGCTGCAGTTGTAGCGAGGTGCGGCCATTGGCATCGGTGACCAATTGGCGAGCGCGCTCGCCAAGCGCTGGACGATCGGCATAGCCCTCGACGATCGTCTCGAAGATCTCGGTGAGCCGTAGGCCCGGTGCGCAGGCCGCTTCGACGACTTCGGGAAGAGGAGCGGCAGCGCGGAACTGCGGATCATTGTCGAACAATTCGGCCACCCGCCGAGCCAGTCGCTCGTCTCGGTCGTCGCCCGTCTCGGTCAGTCGCGTGTCGTGCAGCGATCCGCTCGTCATGGTGTGTCCTTCCGCCTTTATTTGTTCTTCGAACCAGAACACCGCCCGGACGATGAGGGGGTTGCGCCCAGTGAGTGTGACCTTCGTTACGCGTCACGCCAAGGGCGGATAATCCGTATAGCCCAACGCGTCACCGGTGGAGACGAATTCCAAGCGGGGCGCGTTGAGTTCTGCGCCATAGGTCCATCGCCGCACCAGATCCGGATTCGCCAGATACGCACGGCCAATGGTCACGGCGTCCGCCGTGCCGGTCGTGACGGCGGCGACGGCTTCCTCACGGGTGGTCGTCGTCTCGAACCCGCGGTTGAGCAACAGGCGGTCCGGCCATCGGCGGCGCAACCACGAATAGATCGGGCGTTCGGGTGGAACCCGCGCGTGCAGATAGGCCAACCCCAATTCGCGGGCGTTCTTGGCCAGAATCAAGTGCGCCTCGAGATCCGGTTCCTGAATGTCGCTCTCCGGGTTGCCCGGCGAGATGTGCAACCCCAGCCGGTCGGGGCCGATCGCGTCGGCGACCGCACAGATGACCTCGCTGGGCAGCCGAGCGCGATCCTGGGCAGACCCACCGTAAGCGTCGCGACGGTAATTTGCGTCATAGCTGAGAAATTGGCTCAACAGATACCCGTTCGCGGCATGGATCTCCACGCCGTCGGCGCCGGCAGCACGTGCGCGGCGCGCTGAGGCAACGAAATCAGCTATCACGCAGCTTATTTCGCGGACGCTGAGTTCATGTGGGACACCCAAGACCTTCTTGCCGGCGTCCGTATGCACCGTGCCGGACGGCCTGATCGCCGACGGAGCGACGGGCCGTTGGCCGTGCAGGATGTCGGGATGCGAGATACGACCCGAGTGCATGAGTTGGAGCACAATTCGGCCGCCGGCCGCGTGGACCGCTTCCGCGACCCGCGCCCATCCGGCCTGCTGCGCGTCGGTGTGCAAACCCGGCTGTTTGGGGTACGCCTGCCCCCGCGCCGAGCAGAACGTGCCTTCGGTGATGATCAGGCCCGAACTGGCCCGCTGTGCGTAGTAATCGGCCATCAGCCGGGTGGGCACCCCATCGTCTGCCGCGCGGTTGCGGGTAATGGGTGCCATCAGGATTCGGTGCGGTGCGTACAACGCGCCCAATTGGATTGGGGCCAGCAAAGGATGGCCTGGTGGGAGTAGCCGCGGCGGTGCTGCGGTTCCGGTCGGATGCGACGTGCAAAGTCGTTGTGTTCGACCGGCAACAGCGAATCTTCGAGCCACGATTGTCCGCACCTTTCGTCCCCGGGAAATTGACCGCCACGACACGGACGTCGAAGCTGCCCGTTGACCGTGCGGACAACTCCATGGTGTCGCCGTCATACCGCCACGGCTAGGACACGTGTCCTATCGCATAAGAGGCGTTTCCTCCCACAGCGCCAGAAGTCGCCTTCGCCAGCTAACGGAAGTTCGGCGTGATCTCCTCGATCACCCACTGGGCGTACTCGAGATATTCGTCGACGCCGCCGAGGGCGGGAAAGGGAACGGTACTGACCGTCACGCCTTGCTCGGCGGGCCCAAGTGGCCGACCGCAGGAATCGGTCGTCATCCAAAATCGGCCGCATTGCGGTGTCCCGGCCAGCGGTCAGTGCCACGCAAGTCACAATTGCGTGTTGTTAGCCTGGCGAGGTGGCCCAGACCAGCGGAAAGCTGAACAAGGCGGTGCTTGCCGGCACGAGCTGGGCGCTCCTGGGCATGATGTCTTACGAAGAGGAGGTCTCCGGCTACGACCTGAAGAAGTGGATTGACTGGAGCGTCGACCTTTATTATTGGAGCCCCTCGTTCAGCCAGATCTACACCGAGTTGAAGAAGCTGGAAGGTCTGGGTCTGGTGACCTCGCGCGTCGAACGCGACGAGGGCACCCGCGCTCGCCGGCTGTACAAAATCACTCCGTCGGGGATGGACGCGGTCACCGAGTGGACCAACCATGCACCCGTGGATCCACCGGTGCTGAAGCACAGCGTGCTGCTACGAATTACGTTCGGGCATCTGAGTAACCCAGCTCGGCTCAAGGAATTGCTGCAGGAACACGTGGCGTACGCGGAAGCCAGACATCGCAAGGCTCTCGAGGATTCCGAGGGAGCCGAAGCCGAACCCGCGTGGGCGTATTCGGTGCTCGCACTGCGCTGGGCGGCCAAGTACTACGCCGCCGAGCGCGAGTTCGCGCTGGAGCTGATGAAGGAGATCGACGAAGCCGACGGCATCCTGCAAACGGCGCCCAAGGGTGATAACGGCAAACCACGGACCACGCCGGGATACTGGCGCGAGGTCGAAAAGCAGATCGAGGCCAAGCGCGAAGCCGACTAGTTGTACTGACCGGCGCCCGCCGCGTCCCGGGCGGCGATGTAGCCGTACACGAGTCCCTGCGCGATTGTCGCGCCCGCACCCGGATACGTGGTCCCGAACGCATTAGCGGCGGTATTGCCGATCGCGTACAAACCCTTGATCACCGCGCCGTCCTCGCGCAGCACCCGGCCCCGGTGGTCGGCTTTCAGTCCGCCGCATGTCCCGAGGTCGCTGAGCACCATCCGCACGGCATAGAACGGGCCCCTGGTCAGTCCGCGCAGGTTGGGGTTGGGGAATATCGTCGGGTCGCCGTAGTAGCGGTCGTAGGCACTGCGGCCCCGGCCGAAGTCGGGATCGGTTCCGGCAGCGGCATTTTGGTTGAAGGCAGTGACGGTCGCGGTGAACTCCGGAACCGGCACGCCGATTCGGGCGCCCAGTGCGGGGAAGTCGTCGGCACGCGCCGCGATGCCCGCGTCATACCACGGCCGCGGGATACGCATCCGCGGGAAGAGTTGCGCGCCAAAGACATAGCTATTGCGGTATTGCTGGTCGAAAACGATCCACATCGATTCGACCGAATTGCCCGAGCGTTCCATCTCGAGCAACCGCTGGCCGAAGGACATGTAGTCCGCCGATTCGTTGGCGAAGCGGCGGCCGCGCTGGTCCACGATGAGGCTGCCGGGAAGCGATCGTTCGGCCAGCATCACGGCGGGTGCCCCGCCGGGAAGCGGCGCCACGGCCGGGAACCACCACGCCTGGTCCATCAGATCGATCCCGCCGCCTAGTTCTTGTCCGGCGCGGATCCCGTCGCCGGTGTTGGCCGCCGCACCGAGGCTCAGGTTGGCGCCCAGTGACTCGGACTGGAATTTCCACCTCATGTCCATGCCGTGGTCGAAACCGCCGGTGGCCAAGATGACGCCGCGCCGAGCGGTGACCGTCACCTCGCGGCCGCCGTGCGTCACGACCGCGCCGCGAACGCGGTCCGCGTCGCCGTCGAGGCGCAGCAGGGTGGTGTCGGTCCACACCGGGATACCAGCGCGCAACACCCCCGCGAACAGGCCGGCCGCCAGGCCCTGCCCGCCCGCGGCGTAACGCCGGCCCAGCATCCGGCCGCCCACTCCCTGTGCCAGTCGCTTGCCGAACGTCGGGATTCCTTTACCCGGCACTCGCGCCACCAGATTCATCCACCGGTAGTCCGCACCCGTCGTCGGAATCGGGACGCTCACCTCCATCAAGCCCGGTTGCAACCGGGTGCGGTAGGCGCTGAGAACCGACGTGTCGAACGGGTGACACTCGCAGGTACGGCCCGCCGCGCTGCCACCGGGCTCCTCGGGGTGGTAGTCGGAATAGTCACGGGCCCAGAAGAATCGCAGGGCAGTCATTCGGCGCAGCATCTCGACCGTCGCGGACACGTGCGTCACGAATCCCGTCGAGCGCTGCCGCGGCGCCGAACCCGCGACCACCGAGTCCAGATAGGTGGTGGCGCGCTCCTGGGTGTCGCCGGCACCGGCCTCGGCCAGCACCGGACCCGCGGGCAGCCACAGCGCTCCGCCGGACCGGGCCGTCGAGCCGCCCACGTGCGACGCCTTCTCCACGACCAGCACCGACAGTCCGACTTCGTGAGCGGCCAGCGCCGCGGCCATGCCGGTGCCCGAACCCACTACCAGCAGGTCGACGGTGGTGTCGGCCACGGGTAGCCCGGTGGGGATCGTCGCGCTGTGTCCTGCCACGCCGAGCACGCTATGCCGCGGCGACAAGGCCTCGGAACAGTCGTCCTGATGAGTGGAACAGCTAATCCCCACCGGGTGCTCCGCGGAGTTGAATCATGCGCATGCATGACACCGACGAAGTTCGGCTTATCGAGGCCCAGGCCGCACCGACCCGGTTCGCCCGCGGCTGGCACTGCCTCGGCCTGACCCGAGATTTCGGCGACGGTAAGCCGCACGCGATCAACGCCTTCGGTCAGAAGCTGGTCGTCTTCCGAAGCGGGGACGGCAAGATCAACGTCCTGGACGGCTACTGCCGGCACATGGGTGGCGACCTCTCCCAGGGTGAGGTGAAGGGCGACGAGATCGCGTGCCCGTTCCACGACTGGCGCTGGGGCGGCGACGGGCGATGCAAGCAGGTGCCCTATGCACGGCGCGCACCCCGGCTGGCTCGCACCGCGACCTGGACGACGCTGGAGCAGGACGGCATGTTGTTCGTCTGGAACGACCCGGAGCGCAAACCACCACCGCCCGAGGTGACGATCCCGCGCATCGAAGGAGCCACCAGCGACGAGTGGACCGACTGGCATTGGTACACCACGATCGTGGGAAGCAACTGTCGCGAAATCATCGACAACGTCGTGGATATGGCGCACTTCTTCTACATCCACGGCGCATTGCCGACCTACTTCAAGAACATCTTCGAAGGACACGTCGCGACGCAGTACATGAACGGCGAGGGCCGTCCCGACATGGGGGGCACCGAAGGCGCACAGATGCTGGGCAACACGTCGGTGGCGTCCTACTTTGGGCCGTCCTTCATGATCGACGACCTGACCTACCACTACCGGCACGGCGACGCCCAGTCGATCCTGATCAACTGCCATTACCCGATCGACTCGAATTCCTTTGTGCTGCAATATGGCATCATTGTCAAGAAATCAGAGACGCTGTCCGGCGACGAGGCCATGCGGACCGCGATCACGCTCGGCGACTACATCAAGCTCGGCTTCGAGCAGGATGTCCAGATCTGGCGGCACAAGGCACGCATCGATAATCCGCTCCTGGTCGAGGAAGACGGCCCGGTCTACCAACTCCGGCGCTGGTATCAGCAGTTCTACGTCGACGCCGCCGAGGTCGAGCCGGATATGGTGGACCGCTTCGAGTTCGAGCTGGACACCTCCAGGCCTTATGAGGCGTGGATGAAAGAGGTGGAAGCGAACATGGCGGCCCAGGGAGCCGTGGCGGGCTCGGGGTGATGGCGTCCGATCCGGCCGTCCGGACCGACAATCGGCTCGACGAAATGCCGATGATGCCCGTGGCATGTCGCAGCTGCGGCGCACGAGTGCTGGTCCGCAAGAGCACCTGGAGCCAAACCAGCGTGCAGTGGAACGCCGACGCGACGGACCGATGCACCGAGCGCGCCGAAGCCCGGAAGGTGTCGGCGCACGCCAGCCGCGGTGTGTTCCTGGTGTGTTCGGCGCTGCGCGAGTCGATTCTCGACGCGGTGCGGCACGGGGAGCTGGCCATCGTCGACGATTAGCGTCGTCTGAGAAATCGTGTCCCTGGTCGCGTGATTCGGCCGCAAAGGTGCGCGACGCGGCCCGTGGCCTTGACTGCACCCGCCGAGCACCGGCTCAATGGATACCGATCGCTCGGTGCAATTCCCTTTGCAATGAAGGAGTTTCATGGTTGACAACACCGTCGACTATCTCGTGATCGGTGGCGGATCGGCTGGATGCGTGATGGCTACCCGTCTGGTCGAGCGCACGGGAATGCGGGTAGCGGTACTGGAAGCCGGACCCGGCAGCGGACCGGACGTTATGTACAGCGGGAACCCCCTCGACGCGATGGGATTGTGGAGATCCCCGGTGGACTGGGCGTTCAACACCACTGCCCAGGCCGGGCTCGACGGTGCGGTTCTCGGCTGCCCGCGTGGGAAGGTACTCGGCGGATCCAGCAGCATCAACGGCCTTGTTCACCTGCGAGGGCATGCTTCAAGCTACGACGCCTGGGAACAACACGGCGCCATTGGCTGGAATTACCAGACGATGCTGCCCTACCTCAAACGTAGTGAGCGCGCCGACGGCCGGGATCCCGAAGTCCGGGGGACAGCGGGTCCCATGCGGGTAGGGGAACTTCCGGCGGCGAATTCCCTTGCGCAAGCGGTGTATCAAGCAATGGTCGATGCCGGCTACCCGGAAAGCGCCGACCCCAACGGGAGAGAGGCAGAGGGTGTTTCGTGGCTGGAACAGAATGTCGTCGCGAACAAGCGGCAGAGCGCGGCCGACGCCTACTTGGGAGCCGTGCTCTCGGAACCCAATCTCACCGTCGTGACCGACGCCTACGTGCGGCAACTGGTGATGGACGGTTCGCGTTGTCGTGGCGCCCGATACACGAAAGACGGCCACAGTCACGACATCTATGCAGAACGCGAAGTCATCGTGTGCGCGGGCGCGATCGGCTCGCCAAAGGTGCTCATGTTGTCGGGAATCGGCCCAGCCGAACAACTGCGCAAACACGGTGTGCCAGTCGTTGTCGACCTCCCCGGTGTCGGCGAGAATCTGCACGATCATCCTTTCGCGTGGGTGTCCTATAGCGCTATGCGCTCCGCCGAGGAAACCCCCTTCCGCCGGCCTCATCTGCTAACCCGCAGCGACGAGCACGCTGAACCCGATGTGTTGGTGATATTTGCCGAAGCGGCCATCGAACCGCATTGGCAGGGTGCGAGTCCGGGGTTGTCCGTGGCGTTTTCGGTAGTGCGACCGATGAGTCGGGGGTCGGTGCGCCTGGGTGGCCCGGACCCGTTTGATTCGCCGTTGATCGACCCCGGATATCTGCGTGAACAGATCGATATCGATCGGATGGTCGTGGCGTTACGGCTGGCCCGCGACATCGCTCATAGCGCTGCGTTGACGCCGTGGCGCGGTACTGAACTTCTTCCCGGCGCAGAAGTGCGCAGCGATGAGGAATGCCGCGCGTTCCTGCGACGCAGCACGGATTCCTTCTTCCACCTGGCCGGCACGTGCCGAATCGGTACCGATGACCTTGCGGTGGTCGATCCAGAATTGCGGGTGCGCGGAGTTGAGGGTCTGCGGGTTGTCGATGCGTCGGTGATGCCCTCGCTGGTATCGGCGCCGACGAATGCGGCGGTACTGGGGATCGCCGAACGCGCAGCCGAGCTTATCGCCCCCGGTGGGGCGCTGGATACCGTTGTGCCGCAAGCATCTCCGACCCGACAGACTCTGGTTGGGTGAGCAGGTAAAAACGGCCGTCGGCGCCGGCGAAGGGATTCATGCGTACCGCAAGGCGGCCCGCGGCGCGGGAGCGTGCGACGGGGGGAGCAGGGGCCGCAGCGGCTGCAGGGTCGGAGCAACCCGCCGGGGGCCGTCCTCGACGTTGCGCCAGATGCCCATGGCCGTCATGCGCACCGGCGCGGTGAGCCGCTGATCGAACATCATGCGCGTCATCGGGCCACAGACCGACACCGCGGCCAATACTTCTTGGGCCTCACCCGGAACGCCGATAGGCGCTGCGACACAGCCGAATCCGAGTAACGACTCCTCGCGCTCGAAGGCCACACCGTGGGCGCGCACCTTGGCCAATTCCGCGGTCAACTGCGAGCTGGTGCAGACCGAGTACTTGGTCTTGCGAACCTGCAGATCGACGTGCGCCTGGTCGCCGTAGGCCAGGATCGCCTTGCCCACGGCGGTGCAGTGCGCGGGTTGCCGTCCGCCGACCCGGGTGGGAATGGCGTCGGCCATCCGGCCGCCGACCTTGTCCAGGTAGACCACGTCAGGTCCGTCCAGCACCGCGAGGTGCGCGACAAGTCCAGTGGCGCGGTGTAATTCGTTCAACAGTGGGCCGGCCGCTCGCACCAGGCGGTCCTGATGCACGGCGAGCGAACCGAGTTCCACCAGGCGCATGCCGAGCTCGTAGTCGCGTCCGGTGCGGCGCAGCCAGCGCAGCTGCACCAGGCGTTCCAGCATCCGGTGCGCGGAGGAGCGTGGCAGACCGGTGCGCCGGACGATCTGGGCCAGCGTCAGCCGTCCCGGTCCGTCGAACGCGTCGAGGAGCAGCGAGATGCGGTCGATGACGGCCGTGGGCGTGCTTGGTTCGGCGGTCGCGACGGAGCGCACGGTCCCTGACATCGGTCCTCCACGGCTATCTGGCTGACATATTCCTATTAGGAATATCTGTTTGTACCACACAGTTGTGGCCGCTGTCACACTCCATGCGGCAAGGAAAGGCCCGCGCGAACCAGGGCTGATCAGCCTTTGGCCGCCGACCGCCCGGCACGGCGTCCATAGAAACTGCCGTCACCGAGTGACACGCCGCTGGCATAACCCCAAGCGGCCAGTCCAGCGGTCGAACGGCCCGCGGCGAAGAGCCCCGGAATGGGTTCGCCACTGACGTGCAGCACCTCTGCGTCCAGAGTGGTGGCCAGCCCGCCTAAGGTGAAACCACCGGTGTTCTCGCGCAGGTCGATCGCGCCGACCGGGCTACCGATCGGCTTGATCCACTCCGGCTTCTTGTGCAGCAACGGATCCTCACCGCGTGCGGCGCCGTCGTTGTAGGCAGCGACGGTCGCCTGCAGTGAACCGCGCGCCAAGCCGATATCGTGCTCCAAATCCGCCACATCGTCGGCCACCCAGGTCGGCTGCCGCAGCATGAACTTGGGTGACCACGAGCCCATCGCCTCTTGCTGGGCGTCGTCGTCGATGATCAGGTAGGCGATGTTGTCCTGGTGGTAGAGCGTGAGCTGCCCGATGCGGCCGGGGTAGGTGTCCTCGGCGACGTAGCGCTGACCGCGGCCATTGACCAGGATGCCGCGCACCAGCTGCTGCGGGTCGATGAAGATCGCGACCTCGGTGGCGTCCATATGGGCCAGATCGGCGCCCAGCGCCTGCGCCATCCGGATCGCCTGTCCGTCGTGCTGCTCGATCGACGCGGCCGGGCGGCCCGCGATCCGGGGTGCGTAGCGCGCCACCATCGCGTCGTTGTAGGCGAAGCTTCCCGTCGCGAGCACCACCCCGGTGCGCGCCCGGATCATCATCTCCGTGCCGTACCGGCGGGCGCGGATGCCGACCACCCTGCCGTCGGACTCAACGATCAGACACTGCACCCGCACGTCGTACAGTGCGCGTGCGCCCGCTGAGGTAGCGGTTTCGACCAGCGGCTTCATCAGCATGTAGCCGGCGCTGGCTTCGCCCTGCTTTTTGTTCTGCATCTGCGGCACGTGTCCGCGCGGCGCCGGGGAGGCGATGGTGTTGAACGGATAGGAGTTTTCGCCGCCGCTGTACATCAACCCCTGATCGCCCATCGGCTCCCAGCCGGGCTGGGAAAAGAACTCCGCCTTGAACGGCACGCCGCATCCGACGAGCCACTCGAAATGCGCGACGCTGCCGGCGCAGTAATCGGCGATCCGGTTTTCGTCGGCACCCGGTCCCATCGCCACATTCAGGAATGCCGCCATGTTGTCCACGGAATCGGTGAAACCACAGGCCTTTTGCAGCGGAGTGCCACCACCGAGGTAGATGAACCCGCCGGCCATCGCCGCCGCGCCGCCCCAGGAACCGGTGCGTTCGAGCACCAACACGTCGGCGCCGGAGCGGACCGCTTCGACCGCGGCCGCCGCGCCCGCGACGCCGTAACCGGCGATGACGACATCGGCCTCGTGGTCCCACGTGGTGATCGAGGACGCCGCGACGGGCGTGACGTCGGATTCGGGTGTCATAGCCGCATCGCCGCGGGCATTTCGCCGACCCACTGGTGGCCCCAGTAGCTGTCTGCGGTGATTTCCTCGGCCGTGTAATGGTTTTCGTCGACCCGCATGCCTTCGGTGCCGAACTCGATATCCCAATCGCCGGGTGCCCGGACGTAGAAGGAGATCATCTTGTCATTGGTGTGGCGGCCGAGCGTGGACGACAACTGGAAGCCCTCGGCGTTGACCCGGTCCAGCGCCTGGCCCACCGCGTCGAGAGTGTCGGCCTCGACCATGATGTGGACCAGGCGTGGGTCGCGCATATGCGCGGCCGGCACGATCGCCAGGCTGTGGTGGCGTTCGTTGATGCCGAGGAAGCGAACCCGCACTGGGCCAAACTCTTTCGGCAACGGCACCCGGAATGCGCCGCGGGACAGGAAACCGAGGACCTCGGTGTAGAAGTCGAACACCCCGTTGGGATCCATCGCGGGCACCACCACATGGCCTAGGCCCTGATCGCCGGTGACGAACCTCGCCCCGAACGGGGCGACCACCGGGCTGTGATCAAGCACCGCACCGTGGAACACCTCGAGCGTGGTGCCGGCCGGATCCTCGAAAGTGATCACCTCTTCCACCCGGCGAGCCTCGGCCTCCTCGACGGACAACTGCTTGAACGGCACCCCGGCCCCGTCGAGAGCGGATTTGATCCGCTGCAGCGCCGGGTGGTCGCGCACCTCCCAGCCGATGGTGAGCACCCGATCGGTTTGACCCGGCACCACGATCAGTCGCGCCGCGCGCTCATCCATCCGCAGGTAGAGCGCGGACTCATCGGGACCCTTACCTTCGGCGAAACCCAGGACGCCGAATGCGAAGCGGCGCCAGCGGTCGATGTCGTTGGTCGAGATGGTGATGTAGCCCAGGCTTTTCAGATCGCTCACGGCAACTCCTGCTCAGATCAACGCCCGCAGCGGACCCTCGGGCGGTTCGACGCCCAGCGAGCTTAGTGCCGCCGCATGGTAGGTCGTTCCGGGGACGTGGATGGCATGCATCTGGCCGACGTGCACGTCGCGCCAATACCGTTGCAGCGGTTTGTCCATCCGCGATGCATTGCCGCCCGAGCGAGCGAAGATCTCGTCGACCGCCGCTACCGCGCGCCATACCGCGCGAACCTGCGTGCGGCGCCCGGCCGCCCGGTCGGCGAACGACACCTCCTTGCCGGCCGCGACCATGTCATAGATTCGGTCTGCATTGGCCAGCAGTTCCTGGCGGGCGGCGTTGATGTCGGCGGCGGCCTCGCCGATCGCGTGCATGACGTAGGGGTCGTCCTTGATTGCGGTTCCCGTCGCGCCGACTCGCTCCCGCTGATAGTCCAGGTGCGCGGCGAGCGCTCCCTCGGCGATGCCGATGGTCGCCGCGGAGATGCCCAGCGGGAACATCGTCGACCACGGCATCAGATACAGCGGCTCGGTCATGCCCGCCTCACGTTGGGCGGTGCCGTCCATCACCTTCGTCGCGTCCATGGTCCGGTAGCTCGGGACGAACGCGTCGGAGACGATGACGTCCTTGGAGCCGGTTCCGCGCAGCCCCACCACATTCCACGAGTCCTCGACGATCTCGTAGTCCTTGCGCGGCAGGATCATGTGCAGCATCTGCGGCGGCATCAACGGAATGCCCTTCTCGTCGCCGCGCATCGCGCCCAGGATGATCCAGTCGCAATGGTCGGTGCCCGAGCTGAACTGCCAGCGGCCGTTGAAGATGAAGCCGCCGTCGACGGGTTTGGCCACACCCTGCGGCGCGTACGGGGAGGCCATCCACGTGTCGACATCGTCGGCCCAGATTTCGGCGGCGACTTTCGGGTCCGCGTAGGCCAACTGGTAGGGGTGCACCCCCACCACACCGACGATCCAGCCGGCGGCAGGATCCAGCGCCGCGGTGGCCATCGTCGTTTCGGCGAACTCGCGCGGGTGCACCTCGAAGCCTTGGTATTGCTTGGTCTGCAGCAGCCGGATCAGGCCGGCGCCCTTCATCAGCTTCACGGTGTCGTCGGTGAGCCGGCCGATTCGTTCGGCTTCGGCGGCCTGGTCGCGCAACTGGTCGGCCATGGCCACTACCCGGTCGAGTACCCGGTCGCTCATATCGTTGTCCTTACGTGTGTGGGCTATGTAATGGTCTACCGCAGTCCCCGCTCGTCCCCAAGGAAATCCCGATGAGCGGGCGGACGTTCTCGGCCGGTCCGGTTGACCTTGCAATAGTTGGACGATGTCCTTTTGTGACAGTAATTCGTCATTGCGGACAGTCTGGCCGCTCGTGATGCTGAACGTATGAACGCGGAGCCTTCGCACCTGGTCGTCGTCACGGTATTTCCGGGTGTCGATGCGGTGGACGTCGCTGGCCCGGCCGAGGTGTTTGCTATGGCCAACCTCGCGCTGCCAGCGGGCGCGCCGCGTTACGACGTGCGGGTGATCGCCAGTGACCGCGAGGTCGTGCCGACGTTTTCCGGCCTGCGCGTGCACGTCGACCAGACTTTCGGGGAGCTACGTGAACGACCCGACACCGTCGTGGTGACCGGCCGCGTCGATGTGACACCTGAAGGCCACCCCGTCCCGGTCGTCGACGAGCCCGTGACCAGCTGGCTGCGCGAGCACGGTTCGGCGGCTGCTCGTATCGCGGCCGTGTGCGCCGGTAGCCATATCGCCGCGTCGGCCGGCTTGCTCGACGGTCATCGCGCGACCACCCATTGGGGCACTGCCGCCCAGCTCGCCGCCGAATACCCGATGATCGAAGTCGACCCCGACCCCATCTTCGTCCGGTCCGGGCGGATGTGGACCAGCGCGGGGATCACCGCCTCGATGGACCTGGCGCTCGCCCTGGTCGGCGACGACCACGGCGACGAGATCGCCCTGAAGGTTGCGCAATTCATGGTGATGTATGTGCAACGACCCGGCGGACAAAGCCAATTCAGCGCCGCACTCTCGGTACCGGCCGGAAACCGCGCCGATCTCGCCGAGTTGCGGCGCTGGATCTCTTCCCATCTGAGCGAAGACCTGTCGGTGGCCGCCTTGGCGAGCCGGGTGGCGGTGACGCCCCGTCACCTCGCCCGGATATTCCACGCCGATGTTGGGGTGACCCCCGGCGAGTTCGTCGAGCGGATGCGGATCGAGAATGCGCGCCGCCTGCTGGAGCGCACCGATCTAACACCGGCGCGCATCGCCTCCGAAAGCGGCCTGGGTTCGGCGGAAACCCTCTACCGACTGTTTCGCAGCCGGCTGGGAACCACCCCGCGTGAATACCGCCAACGGTTTACCCCCTCGGCGACCTAGTTCACCGACCTCCGCATCTGTGGTCAACCACACAGGCGTATAAAACAACGAAAGGGCTTGCTGTGCAACAGATTTTCGTCGAGCTGTACAAGTACCGCCAGGAGTGGATCGACCTGGGCGTCGCCGAACGCGAATCGTTCGTCGGGCGGCTTGCCGGGGCGCTGGTGGGCCTACAAGCCCAAGGGGTGGAGGTCTTGGGCTACGGCGTCAACGACCTCGACACCGACCGCCGAGCGGCGTACGACTTCTTCAGCGTCTACCGAGTACCCGACGTGCAAATACAACGCCTCTTCGAGGCCGGCATCGCCGCCTCAGGCTGGTATGACTACTTCGACCAGATCAACGTCAGCGGTGCCGCCCTCACCCCAGCCGGCGCATTGATGAAAAACGTCCTGCTGCAGCCGGCGCAACGGCAAGGGCCGGCGATCGCGCCGGTTTCGAGGTATGCGAAGAAGTCCGCCACCGTCAACGGTCACACCATGACCTATATCGAGGAAGGCGAGGGCATGCCGGTCGTGTTCGTCCACGGCGACATGATGTCGTCGTTCCTGTGGCACAACGTCATTCCCTACATCGCCGACAATCATCGCGCCATCGCCGTGGACCTGATCGGTGCCGGTGACTCCGACAAACTGCCCCCGAAGGGCGATGGAACGTACAGCTTCGACACCCACGCCCGTTATCTCAGCGGACTACTGGACGCCCTGGAGCTCGGCGACGGTGTCGTGTTGGTGGGTCACGACTGGGGAGCCAACCTCGTCTTCGACTGGGCGATGAAACATGAACAACGCGTGCGGGCACTCGTATTCAGCGAAGCCCTGCTTCCGCCATTCGACTGGTCGGACTGGCCCGCCATGGTGCGGGACGGATTCAAATACCTGCGCACCCCGGAAGGCGGCCAAGATGTCCTGAACCACAACTTTTTCATTAACACCGCACGCGACAACATGCTTCGCGTGCTGACCCACCAGGAATGGGACGAGATCGTGCGGCCCTATGCCAATCCCGGCGAAGACCGTCGCCCCACACTGGACTGGCCCCGGTCGGTGCCCTTCGGCGACGATGACACCGAGATACGTCGCGTCCTCGAACAACAAGCGGCGTGGCTGGCCGAAACTCCCATCCCCAAACAGCACCTGGCCGGCACGCCAGGTGGCATAGAAATGGTCGGTGGGCGCCGACGCGACACCATCGGCACCTTCCCGAATCTGACCGTCACCGAGGTGCAAGGGCTGCACTGGACACCTCTGGACGACCCGCACGCCCTCGGCGACGGACTGAAGCGCTGGCTCACGGCTTTGGAGGCAACACAACGCTAAAAGAACCAACCCAGCTCGCGCCTCACGCAAGCCGCAGGCTCGGCCAATCTCTGACGACTTGACAGTTCAAAGCACCGAGGTCTCTGTGCATGAGACCCTGACTTGTCCCCAGCTCTCATCCTCCGTGGACCAATTCGCGGAGTCCGGTCAACTGGCACCATTTCGCGCTGCGGCGCGTTGCCGAGCGGCGGCAGATCACCACCCGCACCAGCCGGGTTCTCGACGGCAACCCCGAAGCGCACGCCATGGCGACGAAAGGCCTTGCGGGAGCCGCTTAACCGCGGGACAGGAAGCTCAGGACCGTGCTTTCGAACGCCGCCTTGGCTTCGATCATGGCCCAGTGCCCCGAGTTGGGGAAGATATGCAGCTCCGCGTTGGGGATGGTGCGCATCGGGATCAACGCCATGTCCGGCGGGCTCACCCGATCGTCTCGGCCCCACGTCAGCAGCGTCGGGGCGGCGACTTTGTGCATGACCGCCCACGGGAACGGCCGGTCCGACGCGCTCATCGCGGAGTTCATCGCGGCGAACGCCGCCTTGCCATACATCCGGCGCGCGGCGTCCAGCGTGACGGGATCGGTGGCCAGCTGCCAGCGTTCCTCGACGAGCTCGTCGGTCACCAGGCCCTGGTCGTACACCATCGACTTGAGCCAGTCGACCAGCCGCTGCCGAGTCGGATCCTCGACGAACTCCTGCAACAGCCGGATGCCCTCGCTGGGGCTGGGGCTGAAGATATTGGTGCCGATCCCGCCGATGGTCACCAGTCGGTTGACGCGGTCCGGATTCTGGATCGCGAAGTTGATGCCGACACCGCCACCCATCGAGTTGCCGACGATGTGGGCCTTTTCGACTTCCAGGGCGTCGAGGAAAGGCGAAACGATGCCGAATGCGGTGACCATCGGGTGGCCGCCCAAGTCGTCGGTGACCCCGAAGCCGGGAAATTCCAGGATCAGGCAGCGGAAGTGGTCGGCGAACGTGGGCAGAATCCCGCGGAAGTTACGCCAGCCGGTGACGCCGGGCCCGGAGCCGTGCAGGAACAGCAGCACCGGAGCCGAATCCGGGCCGCAGTCGTAGTAGCGCAAAGCGCCCTTCGGGGTGCTGATTTCACGCAGATCGTGCTCGACGGTTGCTGGAGAAGTAGTTGCCACGCATGTCACCCTGCCATGTCGCCGGAAAGCGCGTGAGTGGTGTTCCGCTGAGCGGTAGGCGCGGACGGCTTTGAGTGTGCGTGGACGGCCTCGAGTGCGCGCCCAGGGCGCCCAGGACGCACACGCGCGCGCTGAAAGCGGCCGTGCGCCAAGGGTTCAAGCTTTGGGCCGTGCCATGGCGGAGTCGGCGGCCGCCCAGTCCGTCGATACCTTGCGGTGCTTGAGCAGCCAGGTGGCACCGTCGGGCACCAGGGTGTCGCGATAGCGGCCGAAGTGGTCGAGCCCGATATGGGTGACCACGATGAAGTAGGAGGAGACCTGCGCCGCGTCGGGAGTCAACGAGGTGAACAGGATGTTGGCGACGTTGTGCCGAACGACCGGTTTGACCTCCGCGTCGACCGCGATCTTCCCGGTGACACCGCCGAGGAACGCCATGATCTCGGCTCGACCGCGCAGTGGCGCGGCGCCGCGAACCTCGAGAACGCCGTCCGCGCAGAACGTCTCGGCCAGCCCGTCGAGCCGGCCGGCATCGCCCGACCAGTTGTATCGGGCGAGCGTATCGCGGATCTGCTCACGGGCCACCAGCTCCCAGATCTCCATCGCCGTGACTCCTCACCCGACCGCAGGTACCGCGTATCGCCTAGCACCTTAGTCAGGCGGACCGGGTGCATGGATAACGCTCGTGCGCTTACTTGACGACGCGGGGCCGGAAGCGCTGTAGGGGCTGGGGTGTGACCCCGTTCAGGTCGAAGACGGCTATCACTGCCCGCAGTAGAGCGGGGGACCAATCGTCGAGTGGGTGGGCGTCTATCCGCGCGAGCACTTCACGACGGAGGTATTCGATGTTCATCGGGGGCTGCTGATCGGTCATGGCCGCGCTTCCGGCTCTGGGTCCTGGGGCAGGTGTTCAGGTCGTCCTTGACGTTAGGGCTGCCGCGCCGCCGATGTATAGGCAACTTGTCAGATTCAAATCTCTCTCAAGTAATAGCGCCCACGCCGGCGTGCTGACCGGGAATGAATTGTGGCGCCACGCGGTAGAACAACGCATGGAACTCAACGACGCCGCACGAAACTTCCTCGGCAAGGGCGTAGACGCCACCCTGGTCACCATCAATCCCGACGGTAGCCCCCAGGTCAGCCTGGTCTGGGTTGCGTTGCAGTCGACGCCGGACGGCGACGAGCTGGTCAGCGCGCACCTGGCCGACTACAAAAAGCTGCGCAACATCCGCAAGGACCCGCGGGTCGCCGTCACGATCGTGGCGGTGGACGACCAGGGGGTACGGCCGCGGCCGTACCTGTCCATCAACGGGACCGCGCGGATCGTCGAAGGCGGTGCCCCCGAGCTGCTCAAGGAGCTCCACTCGGTCCTCGGCGACCCGAACGTGAAGTTCCCGCCCGACGACGCGCCGTCGGGATACCTCAACCGCATTCGCATCGAAAAGGTCGGCGGCTTCGGCCCCTGGGCGGCCTGACCCGAACTTCGCCACTTCCGCTATCCGAGTAGCGCAACAGAGCGGGTCGATGAAACCCGGCGATGACGGCAAGCATCTGCGGACCTGTCCGCTGTGAAGCCATGTGCGGCTTGGAGATTCATGTCGCAGCCGGCAGTGTCACCGGCATTCGTGACGCCGTATGCAGCCGTGGCATCGCTGCCCGAAGGGCGTCTCCGACGGAGATCAAAGTGCGATTCGAAGCCGTGCCGGCCATCTGACTCGTGGCGTGGGTCGGTTCACGCTCGCCCTGGTTGCTGAACCGTCGAGGGCGCGTCGACGTGCCATAGGCGAGTTCGCATGTCGTCTCGCTGGGGAAGGGGGAGAAGTCGTGTACTACTACCTGTTTATCGCGATCATCGGCGTTGAACGCCTGATCGGTCTCGTGTTCGCGCATCGCAACGCTCAATGGTCGATCGCGCACGGGGGCAAGGAACTCGGCACCGACCATTACCCGGCAATGGTCAGCGTGCATGCGTTGCTGCTGATGTCTTGTCCGGTGGAAGTCTGGGCCCTGGGACGACCGTTCATTCCCTGGCTGGGATGGCCGATGGTTGCCGTCGTCGTACTCAGCTGCGTTGTCCGCTGGCGCTGTGCGGCGGCCTTGGGCAAGCGCTGGAATCCGCGACTCATCGTGATCCCGGATGCGCCGCTGGTTCGGCACGGCCCGTATCGATGGGTGCGGCACCCCGACTACATCGCGGTGGTGGCGGAGGTGGCGGCGCTGCCGCTGATCCATTCGGCGTGGCTGACCGCGATCGCGTTCACCTTCGCCAACGCGTTGGTGCTCTACGAGCGGATCCGTCTGGAGAACGCCGCACTGGCCTATGTCTGAGCGGCTAAGGCGCGAGGGGCCGGTTCGTCCACTCCCGGTCGGCTCGCCGCGACGAGCGAAACCATCCGCCCGCCGCGCCGGTGCCGCCGTCGGTCGGGATGGTGTGGCCCGTGACGAAGGCCGACAGGTCCGACGCCAAAAACAGGATCACGCGAGCCTGGTCCTCGGGCACCCCCATCCGTCCGGCCGGAACCCACTGCGGCCACTGCGCCTGTTCCTCGGCTGACAACCACTGCGCGTAGGGCACCTGCAGCGATTCGGTGACGTCGGGGCCGATCGCGTTGACTCGGACGCCGTCACGGCCCACCTGAACCGCAAGGCTGCGGGTGAAATGAATGACGGCAGCCTTGAAGGCGGCATAGACCGGATCCTCGGGGTAGCCGCGCAACCCTTCGACGGAGGAGACGTTGACGATCGAGCCGCGATGTTGGTCGATCATCGCGGGCAGAAACGCGCGAGTGACCAGGAAGACGTGGTGCAAGTTGATCCGGTAGAGCTCGTCCCAGAACTGCGGGTCGGTGTCGACGAAATTGCCCGGATGACGCAGCCAGTGACCGACGTTGTTGACCAACACGTCGATTCGGCCGAACCGGTCCAGCACCGATCGCGCGAGGGCGGCGACCTGATCGACGTCTCGCACGTCGGTGACAATCGGCTGGGCCGACCCGCCCGACGCCGTGATCTCAGCGGCTGTTCGTCCCGCGAGCTCGGCATCGATGTCGGCGATGACCACTTCGGCGCCGTGTTGGGCGAATAACTGCGCAGTTGCCGCGCCGATGCCGCCACCGCCACCCGTCACCACCGCGACCCGCTCGGCCAGCATCGCGCCGGCCTGAGTTGCGTGCTCCATACTCACATCTTCGGGTACTCGCCGAGATCGATTCGCATCGAGGTCGGCCGATCACGAAATATGTTGGGCTGCAGTGTATTCAGTGGACAAGGTGGTTAACGCCACGGAATTACTATCGCTGGGGTTCGTCGTATTCCGGCTCGGTGGAGACCGTCTCCTGCTGCTCTCGCCAGTCGGAATCCGTTGCCTCCAAGGGAACCTCGATGTCGGCTTGAAAATCCGTCGCATCGTCCTCACCGGACCGCGAGTCGCTGATCGCGCGTTGTTGCTCAACGGCATCGGCCAGGGGAACGTCGTCGGGGAACGAGCCACCGTTTTCGTCCATGCGAGCGGGGTTACCCCCGACATGGCGATCAAAACCGCTTCGAATGGTCCGCGTCTTCGTTCGTTAACACGACACAGCGGGTAATCCGTACCGGTGACAGTGCCCCGGATCCGATCCGACGCCGATACAGTGGCCTCGTGAGCCGACCAGCCCCGCCTGTGCTGACCGTGCGGTACGAGGGATCCGAACGGACCTTTGCACCCGGTAACGATGTGGTCATCGGGCGTGACTTGCGGGCAGACGTCCGTGTCGCGCATCCGCTGATCTCCCGCATCCACCTGGTGTTGCGCTTTGATCAGGGCCGGTGGGTCGCCATCGACAACGGCAGCCTCAATGGTCTGTACGTCAACAACCGCCGGGTACCGGCCGTCGACATCCAGGACGGCCAGCGGATCAATATCGGTAACCCGGACGGGCCGGCGTTGACCTTCGAGGTCGGTCGTCATCGGGGTTCGGCCGGGACCCCGCCGCTGACGACGTCGATCCCGATTTCCACCGCATCGCCCGATCCACGGTTGGCGCAGGGACGTCCGCCGACCGGCTCGGTATGGCCTCCCCAGCCGCCGGTGAGCCCATCGCGACCGATGCCGTCGTATTCACCGAGTGCGCCCCAATCCGGCCCACCGTCGGGGCCACTGCCGACCTATCCGACGGGATCGCAGCCGCCCCATCTGACGGGATCGCAGCCGAGCCATCCGACCGGGTCGCACCCGCAGCACCCGACCGCGCCGCCACCGGCGGGACCGAGCAGCGGCCCGGTGTCGACGCCGCACATTTACCGGGCCCAGCCCGTACCGGTTTCCCCGGCTGCGCTCGCGGATCCGCCGACCGCCATGACGGGCCGCGTCAGTGGCGACGCCTCGAACCTCGCGACATCGATGATGAAGATTCTGCGGCCGGGCAGGGCGGACGCCGACGCACCGGGCGCGATCAAAATCGGCCGGGCCAACGACAACGACATCGTCATTCCCGAGGTGCTGGCGTCGCGCCACCACGCCACCCTGATCCCGACGCCGGACGGCACGGAAATTCATGACAACCGCAGCATCAACGGCACTTTCGTCAACGGTGCCCGCGTCGACTCGGCGCTCCTGACGGACGGTGACGTCGTCACGATCGGCAACATCGACCTCGTGTTCGCCGGCGGCACGCTGGCCCGCCGTGATGCCGACACCGCGGCGCAGACTCGGCTCGGTGGTCTGGACGTGCGCGGGGTGACGTGGACGATCGAAAACAACAAGACCCTGCTGGACGACATCTCGTTGAGCGCCAGTCCCGGAACGCTCACGGCGGTGATCGGTCCGTCCGGCGCAGGCAAGTCGACGTTCGCCCGGCTGGTGGCCGGCTATACCCACCCCACCAAGGGCACGGTGACGTTCGAGGGCCACAACGTCCACGCCGAATACGCCTCGTTGCGCAGCAGGATCGGGATGGTCCCACAGGACGACGTCGTCCATGGTCAGCTCACCGTCGAACAGGCGCTGGGGTACGCCGCCGAACTGCGGCTGCCGCCGGACACCACCAAGGATGACCGCGAGCAAGTGGTCGCCCGGGTGCTCGAAGAGCTGGAGATGACCCAGCATTTACAGACCCGGGTAGACAAGCTCTCCGGCGGCCAGCGCAAGCGGGCGTCGGTGGCACTGGAGCTGCTGACCGGGCCGTCGCTGCTGATCCTCGACGAGCCGACGTCCGGTCTGGACCCGGCGCTGGACCGACAGGTCATGACCATGCTGCGGCAGCTGGCCGACGCCGGTCGCGTCGTGCTCGTGGTCACCCACTCGTTGACCTACCTGGACGTCTGCGACCAGGTTTTGTTGTTGGCTCCCGGCGGCAAGACGGCGTTCTGCGGGCCGCCGGCCCAGATCGGCGCCGCCATGGGCACGACCAACTGGGCCGACATCTTCAGTTCGGTCGCGGGGGATCCCGAGGGAGCCAAGGCCCAGTACCTAGCGCGGACCGGTCCGCAGCCGCCGCCACCGCCGGCGGAGAAGCCGGCCGAGATCGGCGATCCGTCCCACACCAGCCTGCTGCGGCAGTTTTCCACCATCGCCCGACGCCAGGTTCGGTTGATCGTCTCCGACCGAGGCTATTTCGTCTTCCTGGCACTGTTGCCGTTCATCATGGGTTCGCTGTCGATGTCCGTGCCGGGGGACGTGGGCTTCGGCACGCCGAATCCGATGGGCTCTGCGCCCAATGAGCCGGGGCAGATTCTGGTGCTGCTCAATGTCGGTGCGGTGTTCATGGGGACCGCGTTGACGATCCGAGATCTTATCGGCGAGCGCGCCATCTTCTTGCGAGAGCAGGCGGTCGGCCTCTCCACATCGGCGTACCTGTTGGCGAAGGTCTGCGTCTATACCGTGTTCGCGGTCGTGCAGTCGGGCATCGTCACCGTCATCACGCTGCTGGGCAAGGGCGGACCGACACGGGGCGCCGCGGCGTTGGGGCAGGCTCCGCTGGAGCTTTTCGTCGATGTCGCCGCGACGACCGTCGCCTCGGCGATGCTCGGGCTGTTGTTGTCGTCGGTGGCGAAGTCCAACGACCAGATCATGCCCCTGCTGGTGGTCGCGGTCATGTCGCAACTAGTGTTCTCCGGCGGCATGATTCCGGTCACCGGGCGCATGGGGCTGGACCAGATGTCCTGGGCAACCCCGGCGAGATGGGGGTTTGCGGCATCGGCGTCCACCGCCGACCTCAACCAGTTGGTGCCAGGCCCGGTGTCGCCGAAGGACTCCCATTGGCGTCACACGGCCAGCGCGTGGTGGTTGGACACCGGCATGCTGGTCGTACTCTGCATCGCTTACCTGACCTTTGTGCGCTGGAAGATTCGCCTCAAAGGCGGGCGCTGAGCACTCGACAGTGGGGGTCAGCGACCCCGAGTGGGTGGCCTAGGCCCCCTTGCGGACTACCTGCTCGGCCGCGGCGTGCATCCGGTCGGACAGTCGCAGGAGATCGTGTTCGCCGACCCCGTGGGGCAGGGTGTACGCGAGCTGACGCAATTCGACGGCATAGTTGCGTAACTCCTGGCGGAGACGCGTCTCGATGGTGGGCATCATTTCTCCCGAATTTTCGATCACCCAATTTCAAGATCATCGCAGCCCGGCGCCATTTCCGCGATGCGGCGGAGGGGTTTTAACGGGAGTTTGACAGCGTTTTAACAGGCCGAGTCGCTCGGTGGGAGCGGGCCAGGCGAACGTCTCGCCCGAAAGTTGGCTAGAGCCAACGTCTTAACGTCCTCTCGGCTCCGTCGCAGCGGCCCGCGTCATGGCCGACATGACCCAACTCGATCCGCGCGGCGGCATCCGGCTGCTCGGTGACAATTCGACGCCGACACATCGATGACGCTGTCCGCGGGGCGTGCCAAGCGCGAGCGGTGCCGCGCGTAATCTCAGTGCGAAACGGCGGGGGAAAACCTCGCAGCGGCGTTACGCTGACGCGGTTGGATGTAAGGGCAAAGGGGCCGGAATGGATTTCGAACTCGACGCCGGCCAACGCGCGTGGCTGAGCGAGGTTCGCGAATTCCTTTCCGAAAACGTCACCGGCGAATTGCGAGCCGAGCTGGCCCAGCACGATCTCGAATTCCCCAACGGCGAAGTGGCCCGATTTCGCCGCAAGATCGGCGACAGGGGCTGGTTCGGGCTCAACTGGCCGCGCGAGTACGGAGGCCTCGGATTCGGCGCGGTGTATCAACACCTGTTGATGAGCGAGTTCGAGTACTGGGGCGTGCCCGGACCCGACCTCACGGTCACCTCGGTAGCGCCGATGATCATGCGGCACGGCACCGAGCAGAACAAGACCGAATGGCTCCCGCTGATCGCCAGAGGCGAAATGATCTGCGCTGTCGGCTATTCCGAGCCCGAAGCCGGAACGGATCTGGCCGGCCTGCGCACCCGTGCGACACGCGATGGCGAATTCTGGGTGATCAACGGCAGCAAGATCTGGAACAGCGGGGCACAGCGTGCCACCCACGAGTGGCTGTGTGTGCGCACCGACCCGAACAGCGTTCGCCATCGCGGGATTTCGGTCATCATCGTGCCGATCGACAGCCCGGGCGTCGAAATCCGACCGCTGTACGCCTGGTCGGGCTATCGCACCAACGAGGTGCGTTTCGATGACGTGCGGGTCCCCGTCGCGAATCTGGTAGGTGAGGCCGACCGCGGCTGGACCTACATCACCGGGGCGCTCGATCTGGAACGCGGTGCGCTGACCAATGCCGGGGATCTGCGTCGCGCCGTCGACGAATTGCGGGAACTCGCCCGCAGTCCGCGCCGCGACGGTTCGGTGCCGGCTCACGACGCGGGCCTTCGCCGTCGCCTCGCATGGGCCGAAGCCGACGTCGAGGTCGCGACCCTGATGGGTTACGAGGCGGCCTCGATCCTGGATGGCGGCGTAATTCCCAGCGTGGAGGTCAGCGTCGAGAAGGTCTTCACCAGCGAGCTGCGCCAGCGCATCGCCGATCTGGCGCTCGATCTGCTCGGTCCGGACGGCCTACTGGCGCATCGCAGCGAAAATGCACCTCTGGCAGGCAAATTCGAACGGCTGTACCGGACTGCCCCCTTGATGCGTTTCGGTGGGGGCACCAATGAGGTTCTGCGTGACGTCATCGGCCAGCGCGGCCACGGAATGCCTTCCTATGGACGGTGATGCATGAAGGTGATTCCCACCGCTGAGCAACGCGAGTTCGCCGCGTCGGTGCGAGCCTTGCTGTCCGCGGAGTGCCCGGTCACCCTGGTGCGGAGCCTTGACGAACCGGGCGCCGATCGAAGCACCCCCGCGCTGTGGAAGGCATTGGCCGACGCCGGTGTTTTCGGGCTCGCCGTGGCCGAGGAGTACGGCGGTTCGGGTGGCTCGCTCGACGATCTCGCGGTCTTCTCCACCGCGGCCGGCCACGGGCTGTGTCCGATGGCGGTGTACAGCACCATTGCGGCGACGCTGGCGATTGACCTACTCGGCTCGCCGGACGTCAAGGCCGCGTGGCTGCCGCCGCTGGCAAGCGGGACCGTTCGCGGCACCACCGCGTTGTGGAACACGCGTGACGCCGCCGATGTCTCGGCTGTGCTGCGAGCCGATCCCGTCTCGACCGGATGGCTGCTCAACGGGGTTGCGGACTATGTCGGCGACGCCGACACCGCCGACTTGATCGTGGTGTCCGCCGCAGCATCCGAGCGCGCACTCACATTCGCCGTCGAAGCCCGAGCGGTCGGGGTGAGCATGGCGCCGCTGGCCATGGCAGGCGGGTACCGAGCGTTCGCGGTGCGGTTCGACGATGTCCGCGTCGGCGCCGAAGCGCTACTCGACGGCGCCGATCAGCCCCGAGTGGCGCTGCGCCGGTTGGCCAATGCGGCCGTGGCCTTGGGTTCACTCGACCTGGTCGGTATCGGCCAAGCGGTGCTGGACCGCACTGTCGAGTACACCAAGCTGCGCCACCAGTTCGGCCGCCCGATCGCCTCTTTCCAAGCGGCCCAACACCTGATCGCCAACATGCACATCGCCTTGGCCGCAGCGCGATTGGCTGCGCATTCCGCGGTCTTTTGGATCGCGAGGGGACAGACGGCGACTCGACGAACGGCCATCGCGCGCATGCATGCCGCCACGGCAGCCCGGCTGGTCACGCTGGACGCGCATCAGTTGCACGGCGGGATTGGCTACGTGACCGAGACCGACCTGCACTTGTGGACCGAACGGGCAAGGCTCGGTTCCACTCTCGGAGGCGGAGCAGACGTCGCCGCGGCCTGGCTGGAGGAAACTCGTGACTGAGGACACCCTGATCGACGCCGAGTCTGCGTCGCGAGTGGGTACCGTCGCCGCGACCGCGACGGGTGAGGTGAACAGACGTGATTGGCAGCGCTGGGCGGCGGCGGTCGGGGATCATAATCCGCTGTATTTCGATTCGGATTACGCTCGCACCAACGGCTTTCGTGACGTCATCTGCCCGCCGCTCTTCCTGCAGTACGCCGTGCTCGGCGTCACTCGCCTCGAGGGGCTGCGGCCTGATGGTTCCTCGGGCGCGGCTTCGGGCAGTCTCGCGTTTCCCCGCGCGCCGAAACGGATGGCCGGCGGCGAGAGCTTCACCTTTCATTTGCCGGCTTATCACCGCGACGAGATCGAGATGGTCCGCACCATCGAGTCGATCGTGGAAAAGCAGGGTCGTTCAGGCAATTTCGTCCTGGTCGCCTGGCACACGGTGTACCGCAATCAGCACCGCGAGCTGGTCGCCGAAGCCTCGACGTCGATGATCGCGCGACCTTAGGAATTCCATGCCGCATCAGCAAGTGTTTTACGACGACATCGGCGTCGGTGAGCAGATTCCCACACTGACCGTCACCGCCGACGAAACCCAATTGTTCTTCTTCAGTGCCGCGACCTACAACGGTCACCGCATCCACTACGACAAAGAGTGGGCACGCGGTGTCGAAGGCTACGACAACGTGTTGGTCCACGGCCCGCTGCAGGCGGCGCTGCTGGCCCGCGCAATCGGTGACTGGATCGGCGGTCGCGGCCGGCTGGTGTCGTTCTCGGTGCAGAACCGGGCAACCGCATTGCCGGGCGAGCAGCTGACTTTCGGCGGCGTGGTCACCGGCAAGCGCCTGACGGACGGTGCCGGACTGGTGGACCTCGACATCGTGGGCCGCCGCGAGGACACCGTGCTGATGCCAGGAACCGCGACAGTCGAGCTGCCCCTTCGACAAAACATCAGCGGAACTCCGTCGTGACGGGATTGCGCGGTGAAGCAGCCATTGTCGGGATCGCGGAGTTGCCGGCACAGCGCCGTCCGACCGGGCCCGCGCTATTCACCCTCGACCAGTACGCGGTGCTCGCGAAGATGGCGGTCGAAGACGCCGGTGTGGATCCGGCACACATCAACGGCCTGCTCACCCATGGCGTGGCCGAATCGGCGATGTTCGCCCCGGCGACACTGTGCGAATACCTTGGCCTAGCTCTGGATTTCGGCGAGCGCGTGGATCTGGGCGGGGCGACGTCCGCAGGGATGATCTGGAGGGCAGCCGCCGCGATCGAACTCGGTATCTGCGATGCGGTGCTCGCCGTGGTACCCGGGTCGGCATCGGTCCCACAATCGCAGCACCGCCCGGCGCCTGCCCCGAATTGGTTTGGGGCATCATCGAATAACTACGGTTCGCCGCAGGCCGAGTTCGAAATCCCGTACGGCAACCTTGGCCAGAACGCGCCGTATGCACAGATCGCTGCGCGCTACGCCGCGGAGTTCGGGTACGACCCCGCCGCGGTGGCCAAGATCGCGGTCGACCAACGCGCCAACGCGTGTGCGCACCCGGGCGCGGTTTTTCACGGTACCCCGATCACCGTCGACGACGTTCTGGCCAGTCCGATGATCGCCGACCCGATCCACATGCTGGAAACGGTAATGCGCGTGCACGGGGGAGCGGGCGTCCTGCTCACCAACGCCGACATCGCACGCCGAGGCCGCCATCGCCCGGTGTGGATCAAAGGCTTCGGTGAGCACATCGCGTTCAAGACTCCGACCTACGCCGACGACTTGCTGCACACCCCGATCGTGCGCGCTGCCGACAACGCGTTCGCGATGTCCGGGCTGGGCCGACCCGATGTAGACGTCGCGTCGATCTACGACTGCTACACGATCACGGTGCTGATGAGTCTGGAAGATGCCGGTTTTTGCGCCAAGGGCGACGGCATGTCGTGGGTTGCCGGCCACGATCTCACGCACCGCGGTGACTTCCCGCTGAACACGGCCGGCGGTCAGCTGTCGTTCGGTCAGGCCGGTATGGCAGGCGGCATGCACCATGTGGTCGACGGCGCGCGGCAGGTCATGGGACGCGCCGGCGACACCCAGGTTCGGGACTGCCACACCGCGTTCGTCACCGGCAACGGCGGCATCATGAGCGAGCAGGTCGCGCTGATCATGCGGGGGGACTGACGCCTTGAGTACCGAACCCCGCCCGATTCCCGAGCCCACGCCGGTTTCGATGCCCTTCTGGGATGGCCTGGCCCAGCGTCGAATCCGGGTGCAGTACTCGCCTTCGTTGCAGCGCTATGTCTTCTATCCGCGCCTCCTCGCACCCGGCACCCTGGCCGACGACCTGGAGTGGCGCGAAATCGATGGTGCGGGAACGCTGTACACCTTCACCGTTGCTCGCCGGCCCACTGCCCCGCCGTGGGCCGATGCGGTACCGCAGTTGCTTGCCGTGGTGCAGTGGGATGCCGGGCCGCGGATCAGCACCGAGTTGGTCGACATCGACCCGAGTGACATCCGGATCGGTATGCGAGTGGAGCCGGTGTTCTACGATCTGCCCGAAGCCGGCATCACCCTTTTGAGATACCGGCCCGCATGATCTCAACGGTGAGGTCGGAGGTGCCCATGGACGATGGCGTGCAGGCGATGCTCGACCAGTTGAACGCCGGATTCCCGCGCGTCGAGAACATGACCGGCCCGCAGGCGCGCGCCGCGGTGGCCGCGCGGCGTATGCCGGTTACCAATGCCGACGACGTCGCGAGCGCCACCGACCGTTCGGTGCCGGGCCCCGGGGGTGACATCGGAGTGCGGATCTACCATCCGCACGGCAAGCCGTCCGGGGGCCGGGCCGCGATCGTGTTCTACCACGGCGGTGGATTCGTCTTCTGCGACATCGAATCTCACGACGGCTTCTGCCGGGCGCTGGCCCGGGGTAGCCGGGCCGCGGTGGTGTCGGTCGACTATCGTCTGGCTCCCGAACATCCCGCGCCCGCGGCCGCGCTCGACGCGTACGCGGTGTTCTGCTGGGTGATCGCGCACGCGACCGAGATAGGCATCGACCCCACCCGCGCCGCCGTCGCCGGGGACAGCGCCGGCGGCAATCTCGCCGCGGTCACCGCGATCCTTTGCCGCGACCGAGGCGTCACCCAGCCCGCCGCGCAACTGCTGATCTACCCGGCGATCGATCCCTCCTTCGACACGGACAGTTACCGCCGCTACGGCACCGGATACTTCAACACTCGCGCCGCTATGCAGTGGTACTGGCGCCAATACCTGGGTGCTGAATCGAGTTTCGACCCGCCCTACCTGGTGGCCCCCGCCCGCGCGAACGCGCATGCGGGCCTGGCGCCCGCAGTGATCGTCACCGCCGGGCGCGATCCCCTGCACAGTGAGGGGTGCGACTACGCTCGCCGGTTGCGTAACGCGGGCGTGCCGGTCCTGCATCGGGACTTTCCCGGTTTGTTCCACGGCTTCATGACCATCCAATCCTTCGGGCCGGCGACGTCGGCACAGCATCTGGTCGGCGCGGACCTGCGCCGGCTACTGCATCCGATGGGCGCCTCGGCATGACCGAGGTCAGCGACGTCATCGTCATCGGCGCCGGGTTCGCCGGGCTCTACGCCGTGCACCGTCTCGCCTCGGCCGGCCTGTCGGTGATCGCCGTCGAGGCGGCCCCCGATGTGGGCGGGACCTGGTACTGGAACCGCTATCCGGGCGCGCGGTGCGACGTCGAAAGTGTGGACTATTCCTACTCTTTCGACGACGAGCTGCAGAAGAGCTGGCAGTGGAGCGAACGCTTTGCCGCCCAGCCGGAGATCCTGGCCTACCTGCGGCATGTCGCCGACCGCTTCGATCTGCGCCGCCATTACCGATTCGGCGTCGACGTGGTCGATGCCACCTTCGACGGCGGTCGCTGGCATGTCGCCACCGCGAGCGGGGAAACGTACGCGGCACAGTTCCTGCTCTGCGCGACCGGCTGCCTGTCGGCCGTTAACCGGCCCAATATCGCCGGCGTTGAGGACTTTTCGGGCGAGATGTATTTCACCGCCGCGTGGCCGCGCGACGACCCCGATCTGCGCGGCAAGTCGGTTGGCCTGATCGGTACCGGGTCATCCGGGATTCAGGTCGCGCCGATTATCGCCGAGCAAGCCGAGAACCTCGTCGTATTCCAGCGATCGGCGAACTACACCATCCCGATGCCCAACCGGCCGTGGTCCGTTGAGGAACAACGCGAGATCCAGGAACAGTATCCCGAACGTCGCCGGGTCTCCGCCTACGCCCCGGCGGGGACACCGCACGGCAGCTATCACAAGAACGCCCTCGACACCGAGCCTCGGGAGCAAGCCGCAGCGCTGTGGAAGCGGTGGCGCGAAGGCGGCGTCCTTTTCGCCAAGACCTTCCCTGACCAGACCAGCGACCTGTCCGCCAACGACGTGGCGAGGAAATTCGCCGAGGAGAGGATTCGGGAGATCGTCACAGATCCCGCCGTCGCAGCCGACCTGATCCCGGTCGATCACCCGATCGGAACCAAACGGATCTGTACCGACAACGGCTACTACGCCACCTTCAACCGCGAGAATGTGCGGCTGGTGAACCTGCGCCGCGAGCCCATCGCGGCGATCACCGCACACGGTGTACGAACCAGCGAAGCCACGTATCCCTTCGATGTGCTGATCTTCGCCACCGGCTTCGACGCGATGACCGGGGCGTTGATCCGAATCAACCCGAGCGGGCCCGGGGGAGAGCGGTTACGTGACATCTGGGCCGACGGGCCGGTGACCTTCCTCGGGCTGATGGTGCCGGGCCTGCCCAACCTGTTCACCATCAGCGGGCCGGGCAGCCCCTCGGTACTGGCGAACATGGTGCTGCACGCCGAGGTTCAGGTCGACTGGGTCGCCGATCTGGTGCGGGCCGCGCGACGACTGGGCCTCAGCGAGGTCGAGCCACGTCTCGACGCGGCGCTGGCCTGGACCGCCCAGGTGGCCGAAGCGGCCGGGCGGACGCTGTTCCCCAAGGCCGCGTCGTCGTGGTACCTGGGCGCCAACATCGAAGGCAAGAAGCGCATCTTCATGCCCTACATCGGCGGGTTCGGCACCTATCGGCGCCATTGCGACGAGGTGGCCCGGCACGATTACGCCGGGCTGGTGTTGACGACGCGATGACATCACAGAGGAAGTGAGATAGTGCCGGAGACAGTTCAGCAGCTTTTGCGACAGCGCAGGCACGACGACACCCCCGCGATCGCCCACGGCGACCGAACCTGGACCTGGCGCGAGCACCTGACCGAAGCCGAGGCAGAGGCGGCCGCGCTGATCGCCCTCGCCGATCCGGCTCGCCCGTTGCATGTCGGTGCCGCGCTGGGCAATTCACCGGCAATGTTGCGCGCGATGGCCGCCGCGGCGCTGGGCGGTTACGTGCTGTGCGGCCTCAACATCACCCGCCGCGGGCCCGCCCTGCTTTCCGACATCCGGCGCTCCGACTGTCAAATTCTACTGGTCGACGACGAGCACAGGGCTTTGTTGGAGGGCCTGGATCTCAAAGGAATTCAGGTACTCGATGTTGGCGCGGCGGGCTACGCCGAGGCGGTCGCCGCGGCGCCACCGCTGACTGCGCACCGCGAGGTCGTCGGTGCCGACACGTTCATGATGATCTTCACCTCCGGGACGAGTGGCAATCCCAAGGCCGTGCGGTTCGCACATGGGATGGCGATCATGTGTGGCGCCAGCCTGATCTTTCAATACGACGTCACCGCGGACGACGTCTGCTATCTGGCGATGCCGCTGTTTCACTCCAACGGTGTTGCCGCCGGGTGGGCCGTCGCGATCGGCAGCGGTGCCTTGATGGTTCCGGCCAAGTTTTCGCCGTCGCGGTTCATCGACGACGTGCGCCGCTATCGGGTGACATACCTGAACTACGTCGGCAAGCCGCTTGCCCTGATCCTCTCCACCCCCGAGCGACCCGACGACGCCGACACGCCGCTGCGCGTGGCGTTCGGCAACGAGGCAACGGATCGCGATATCGCAGAATTCGCACGGCGTTTCGGGTGCCGCGTGGTCGACAGCTTCGGGTCCAGCGAGTTCGCGGTCATCGTGGTGCGAGAAGACGGCACGCCGCCCGGTTCCATCGGCAAGCCCTATCCCGGAGTCAGCATCTACAACCCGACGACGCTGCGGGAGTGCGCCGTCGCACAGTTCGACGAACACGGCGCGCTCACCAACTTCGATGATGCCGTCGGCGAGCTGGTCAACACCCAGGGCGCGGGACCGTTCGTCGGCTACTACAACGACCCGACCGCCACTGCCGAGCGGATGCGACATGGCATGTACTGGGCGGGCGATTTGGCCTATCGTGACGCCGACGGCTGGATCTACCTCGCCGGCCGCACCGCCGACTGGATGCGGGTCGATGGCGAGAACCTCGCGGCCGCACCGATCGAGCGGATCCTGGAACGCCTGCCCCAGGTCGGCCAGGTCGCGGTGTATGCCGTGCCGGACGAGCGGGTCGGCGACGAGGTGATGGCGGCGCTGGTACTTCGGCCCGGGATGGATTTACAGCCAACGGATCTCGAGGATTTCTTGGCCGCACAAAGCGACTTGTCACCTAAGGCGTGGCCGCGCTACGTGCGTATCAACGACGATCTTCCAGCCACGGCCACCAACAAAATCCTCAAGCGGGAGCTGATCGCCGCCGGCATCAGCGCCGAAGGCGGAGTGCTGCTGACTCGAGCGGCACGTGGCAGGACGTATACCCCTGGCGATCAAGCCATGTCGGTTCCGGAAGTCGCATCCTCGTAGGCTCAGCCGGATTCCGCCGGAGTGGGTGCCTCACCGAATCGGGCAAGCATCAGTGTCGCGGCGACCGCGACGACGAACCCCGCAATGACGACCCAGCCCCAGCCGGGCCGAGCAGTGTCGCCCAGCCACACCACGCCGACGAGTGCGGGCGCGATGGTTTCACCGACGACCATCGCGGCCACCGTGGTGGTGACCGATCCTCGTTGCAGCGCGGACGTGAACAACAGAAATCCCGCGGCGCCACCGCCGGCCGCTGCATACAGGGCCGGGTTGGTGTAGAACGCGGCTTTGGTCGGATCGATCTCGTCGAGCATGCGTACTCCGATTTCGACGACGCCGAACCCGCTGCCGGCGGCGAGCCCGAGGGCGAGCGCGCGCTCGCGGTCGCGCAGCCGGCCGGCCACCGCGCCCGCGAGGAATATCGCGACGACCACCCCGATCAGCGCCCAGCCGAGCCCGGGTGGGGCATGCCGAAAGTGCGCCGGCCCGGCAGCACACGCGAGCGCGGCGAGACTCACGCAGACGACACCCACGGCCGCCCACTCAGCCCGGGAAAGCCGTGCCGACAGCACCCATGCGGACACGATGCCGGTGACCGCGATAGACGCGGCCAGCGCCGCGGCCACGACGTAGATCGGCACCAGGCGCAGTGCGGCGACCTGCAGCACGAAACCGAGCCCGTCAAGTCCGATGCCCGCCAGGTAGCGCCACTGCCGCAATGCGCGCAGCAGCAGCTTTGCGTCGACACCGGACTTACCGCCGGCCTCCACCGACCGCGTCGCAACGGCCTGCAGCACCGAGGCGGTCCCGTAACACACCGAACAACCCAGAGCGAGCAGGAATCCGAACAGCACAGAGGAGACAATACGAGGATGAGCGGTATCGAGGGCAAAGTCGTGGCGATCACCGGGGCGAGCAGCGGCATTGGCGCGGCGACCGCGCGTCTGCTCGCCGAACGTGGCGCCCGGGTGGTCCTGGGGGCGCGACGCGTCGAACGCCTCGAGGACGTCGCGGGGCAGATTCACGAAGCCGGGGGACGGGCCGTCACCTGCCGTGCCGACGTCGCCCGTCGTTCGGACGTGCAGCGGCTCGTCGGCACCGCCGTCGATCAATTCGACCGCCTCGATGTGCTGGTAAGCAACGCCGGGATGAGCAAGATCGGGCCGATCTCGGACCTCGATGTCGACGGCTGGGCGGATGTGGTGTTGCGCGAACAGATCCGGAGCAACATGAACGACTTCGGTATTCCCCCGGGGCGATCGCGCGAGCGATCGCGTTCGCCGTCGAGCAGCCCGACGAGGTGGAGATCGGTGACGTCACCATCCGTCCCACGGTTCAGGGCTAGCGGCCGCCTTGCGTGAGTCGATACACCGCCTCGGCGATCTCTTGCGGCTTGTCTTCTTGCAGAAAGTGCTTGGCGGGCAACTTGATTGGCTCTTGCACGCCGGCGGCGCGTTGCGCTTGGACGCCCCAACGCCGCCACGGCAGCATGGTGTCGTTCGCCCCCCAAACAACTTGCACCGGGTAGCGCCCGTTACCGACAACGTCCAGGTAGAGGCGTTCCTTCGCGGCCGTCAGCTCGAAGCCGCGCATGATCTTCAGGAACGCCCGTCCGCCATCGTCGCCGAACAGCAGGGGAAGCCAGCAAGCGATTTCCGCGCTTGGAACATCGCGGCTCACGGCCACGAGTCGCATCAGCGACAGAAAGGCGCCCGGCACGTGCAAAGACGCCAGCCACGCTTCTCCGATGCCGCGGTGCGCGAATGGCGCCATGGGCCACGGTCGGCGGAACGTTTCCACTTCGATGATGGTGTTCAGCAATGTCATCGTCAGCACCCGCTCAGGCGCGGCATTGGCCACCTCGAACCCAACGGGCCCGCCGATGTCGTGAAGCAAGAGGTGGAAGCGGTCGAGTTGCAACTCGTTGGTCGCCGACAGTAACCAGCGGCCCAGACCCGTCCAGGTGTAGTCGGCATCGGCAGGCCGTTCGGCAAGCCCAAGCCCGGGCAGGTCGATCGCGATCGCCCGTAACCCCGTCCCGGCCAGCGCCGGAACCACTTTGCGGTACAGGTAAGCCGAAGACGGGACGCCGTGCACGCACACGACCGCGGGTGCATCCCTCGGACCCTCGTCCAGGACGAACGACTTAATCCCCGCGGCGGTGAAGAAACGGCCCGAGGACCGATACCGTTCCAGCAGCCGATTCACCTCTGCGGTGGCCATGTGGATTTAAAACCCCGCAGCGCGCGCAAAGCTTCCGCGTGCACCCCGGCCCGCTGCGGGTCCGCGTCAGCTGGTCGAGATGTCCGTGCTGCAGGACCGCTATCCCGAGGGGCGGATCTCGTCCGGCGGGCGGCAGAGCGGTGCGAGGGAGTGCAACACCAGGGCGGTGACGACGCCGTAGCCGAAATGCGGAATCAGGTCGCTGATCCAGTCGACGAGACTCCAGGTGAGCGGATTGGTCACCCCGAGAATGGTCATCGGTCCGTTGGTGCCGACCAGCGCGATGGCCGACGCGACCAGCGTGGCGACGAGTAATCCCGGGCGCCACCCGAAGGCATACGCCAACCCCAGGATGATGCCCATTCCGATGCCTGCGGCATACCCGGTGAGTGCGCCGAGGCCGGAGAGTCGGTTCGCGAGTACGTCACCGCTGCCGGGGATCGTGAGGCCGAATAGCCTCGCCATCGCCTCGACGGTCCGTTCGGGCGTGCTGCTGGTCGGACGGCCCCGCACCGCGATGTCGAGGTAGGTGATGACATTCAGTGTGGTGGTGCCCGCGGCGCCCGCGGCTGCGCCGCTTAGCAGTCCGGGCCAGACCCGGTTGCCGTGCCGTCCCGACCAGGAGGCTGATTGCCTCGTTTCCATGGCGACGGCCTCCTCGGCTGCCCGGCAAGCGCGAACTTCTCCCGATCATCATAGGTGCGCACCGCAGCGTCATGGCTGGTCGCGGCTCTGTTCATTCAGCGCCAAGGCCGCTGGCCTGCGCGACTTGCGGGTCCGCAACAGGCTGCGCTAGGGGGAGTGGCACACCACGTCGCGTCGCGTTGTGGCACGTTGCGCGCGAACAAATTACAGTGGATTGGGTGAATAACCTTAAGGGCAAGACTGTCGCCGCGCTGTGCAGCGGTGCGGCGGGGCTTGCGCTGGCGCTGTGCGGTATCGGCGTAGCTGCCGCGGCGCCGAATAGCACAACGGCCCCGGAGTCGAGCGTGGTCCCGGCGCCTCCCTCACCAGCGGATACCACCGGCGGCGGCGCCCTCCCGGTCAAACCCGCGGGCGGCGGCCCCTCCTGCATCGCCGGCCTGAACTGCGGGCCGATAAATCCCGACAGGCCGCCTCCCCCAAAGCGTCCCCCGCGTCTTGTGCACGGTCCGGGAGATCCTGCTCCGTTGCCGCAGCATCCCTAGCGGGACGGGTCAGTTCCGGCCCACCAACCGAGTCGCGCGCGGCTTTCCTATCATTTGGTGATGAGCGCCGGTGAGCTGGACACCGTGGGCTCGCCGGCATTCACCGACGAGGACTCGGCCCGCTTTCGCGCGATCGGGTGGTGGTCGGATTCGACGCTGTCGGACGCGGTACGCCGCAACGCCGAACAGTCACCGGCCCGGCGCGCTTATTGCGACGAACCCGGCATCTCCCTGACGTGGCATGAATTCGACGCTGCAGCAACAGGTTTAGCGGGCCAGCTGGCCGGTCTCGGTGTCGCGCGCGGTGATCGGATTGCGGTGTGGCACGGTGACTCCACCGCGATCCACGCGCTATTCGTCGCGATCGAACGCTGTGGCGCCGCCGTCGTCGGCATCGGCGCCCGCGCCGGCACCCGCGAGGCCGGCGCGCTGCTGCGCAACACGGAGCCGAAGATCTTGATCAGCGACCCGAAGCGCAGCGACGCCGCGACCCGGGCCGCAGCAGAATCATCGGTGTCCTTGCTGGTCCTGGGTCACGATGCGGGACTGCCGCGCCTGGACGCCGACGTACCCGCCAAGGCGGTGACGGTCGAATCTCAACTCGGCGCCGACGATGTCTTCCTGATCAACTCCACCTCGGGGACCACGGGCCTGCCCAAGTGCGTCGTGCACACGCAGAACCGTTGGCACTACTTTCACCAGAAGGCCGTCGCCAACGGGCTGCTGGCATCGGACGACGTGTTCTTGCCCGTCATCCCGACGCCTTTCGGCTTCGGAATATGGACCAGCCACACCACCCCGATCTACCTCGGCGCCAGTTCGGTGATCCTGGAGCGCTTCACCGCCACGGCGGCATGTGCGGCGATAGCGCGGCACCAGGTAACCGTATTGTGTTGTGTGAGCTCGCAATTGACGATGCTGATGGCCGACCGCGCGTCCCGCCAGTACGACCTGAGTTCGCTGCGGGTGGTCTTCACCGGCGGCGAAGCGATACCGTACCGGCCCGCCGCCGAATTCGAAGAGTTGACCGGCGCCAAGATCCTGCAATTCTATGGCTCGAATGAAACCGGCCTGCTCAGCGCGACGACCGTGGACGATTCGCTGGAGCGCCGACTGCGCACCGGCGGCCGGATCGTTCCCGAAATGGCAGTCCGGCTCTTCGACGGGGATCAAGACGTCACCGCGACGGGGCGAGGCCAGCCGGCGTGCCGGGGCCCGGCGACCAGCCTCGGCTACCTCGGCGGCACCGACCACGACAAGCTGTTCACCCGCGATGGGTGGATGCTGATGGGCGATATCTGCGAACTCGACGCCGACGGCTACCTCACCGTCACCGGCCGCACGTCCGACTTCATCCTGCGCGGCGGCAAGAACATCAGCGCATCGCAGGTCGAGGACGCCGTCATGACCCACCCCGCGATTGCGCTGGCGGCGGCCGTGGCCATGCCGGATCCGGTTTTCGGGGAAAGGGTCTGTCTGTACGCCGAACTCGCCGACTCCGCGACCGTCGACCTACCCGAACTCGTCAACTACCTTCTGGCCCTTGGGGTTTCGAAGGAATTGCTGCCCGAGCGCCTGATCGTCGTCGAAGAAATACCCCGGTCATCCGGCGGAAAGGTCGCCAAAGGAGATCTCCGCCAAGACATTCGAGCAAGGATGGAGGCTGACGATGAACATGCCTGATCCACGACCAGGTGGCCTCAAGGTGTGGACGCCGTCGGTGGTGCCCCCGATCGGTGTCGACCTGTCCAACGAGCAGGCGCTCGCTGTCGCCTTTCGTCACCTGGCCGGCACCGGCTTCTCCGAGAACATGGCCGGACACATCACCTGGCAGCTCGACGGACAAACCGACATGTTGGTCAATCCGTGGGGCCTGTGGTGGGAGGAACTCACCGCGTCCGATATCTGCTGGGTGGACAGCGACGCCCGGGTAGTCCGCGGTCGTTGGGATGTCACCCCGGCGATCCACATTCACACCGAACTGCACCGGGTCCGCGAGGACGCTCGGGTGGTGATTCACAATCACCCGTATTACGTCTGTGTGCTCGCCGCGCTGGGCAGGCTGCCCGAGCTGGTGCATCAGACCGGGTCGCTGTTTCTGGACGACCTGTGCCTCGTCGACGCCTACGACGGCGAGATCGACAGCCCGGGCCGCGCGGCCGATCTCGTGGCGCGCATCGGAGCCGCCAACCTGACGATCCTGGCCAACCACGGCGTCATCGCGACGGGTCGCAACCTGGCCGAGGCGGTGTACCGGGCGGCGTCGATCGAGCGGGTATGCAAGCTGGCCTACGACGTCATGCTCACGGGCAAGGAGCCGGTCGCGATGAACTGGTCGGACATGGTGGGCATGCAGCGATCACTGATCGAGCGGGCCGCTGACGTGTACTGGGCCGGGGCGGCGCGGATGACCATCAAGGCGGATCCCGATGTGCTCACGTGAGCCCGTCGTGGGGCGTGCGCCAGGGCGGCGCCGCCGCGCACTCTTAGCCATCACCGCACACTCGACGCGCAAGGGGATCGCCGACCATGAAAGCGATTGACGAGCTGGCCTCGAACCTGAACTTCACCACGGCGAAAACCGGCGCGGACCGCACCGTCACTTTCCTGCCGGAGCCGCCCCGGGCACCGCGCCGTTACACGGTGATCTCGGTCGACGATCACATCGTGGAACCCCCGGACACGTTCACCGGCCGCCTGCCACGAAAGTTCGCCGACCGGGCGCCGAGGGTCGTCGACACCGACAGCGGCGGGCAGACGTGGGTTTACGACAATCAGGAACTGCCCAATGTCGGATTCAACGCCGTGGTCGGGCGACCGGTGGCGGAGTACGGCTTCGAACCCGTCCGATTCGACGAAATGCGCAGGGGCGCATGGGATATTCATGAACGCGTCAAAGACATGGACCTCAACGGCATCTACGCATCGCTGAACTTTCCCTCGTTCCTGCCGGGATTCGCCGGCCAGCGGTTGCAGCAGGTGACCACGGATCGCGAGTTGGCACTGGCCTCGGTCCGCGCGTGGAACGATTGGCACCTCGAGGTGTGGGCCGGGTCGTATCCCGAACGGATCATTCCCTGCCAGTTGCCCTGGCTGCTGGATCCCGAACTGGGCGCCGCGATGATCTACGAGAACGCCGAGCGCGGCTTTCACGCCGTGACGTTCAGCGAGAACCCCGCCATGCTCGGACTGCCGAGTATCCATTCGGGTCACTGGGATCCGATCATGGCCGCATGCGCCGAAACCGCAACGGTGGTGAATCTGCACATCGGATCGTCGGGTTCCTCGCCGTCGACGACCGAGGACGCACCGCCGGACGTCCAGGGTGTGCTGTTCTTCGCCTACGCGATCTCGGCGGCGGTCGACTGGCTGTACTCCGGATTGCCCAGTAGATTCCCGGATCTCAAGATCTGTCTGTCCGAAGGCGGAATCGGCTGGGTGGCAGGCTTACTCGATCGGCTCGATCACATGCTCAGCTATCACGCGATGTACGGTACCTGGCAAGCCCTGGGGGAGAAGCTCACTCCCGCAGAGGTTTTCACCCGCAACTTCTGGTTCTGCGCGGTGGAGGACAAGTCGTCGTTCGTGCAGCGCGATCGAATCGGCATGGACAACATCATGCTCGAAGCCGATTATCCGCACTGCGACTCGACCTGGCCGCACACCCAAGAAACGATCCACGAAGAGATCGGTGACCTACCAGCGGCTGCGATCCGCAAGTTCACCTGGGAGAACGCTTCACGCTTGTACCAGCATCCGGTGCCTGCGGCGGTACAGCAGAACCCCGAGGCGTTCTGAAGGCCTTCCGGGAGAGGTCACTTGCCGGACTTCGGGCAGTGGCAGTCATCGGAGTCGGCCATCGCCTCGGTCCGCGCCGCGTTGCGGTACGACGGAGGCCGCTCGCTCCAGGTGGTGAGGGAGACGCCGGGCTGACCATGGCTGTCGCGGATCTCAACGGCCTTGGTGGTCTTCGATGCCACCGGTGTCGTGGTAGTTGGCGACTTCGAACTGGCCTCGAGGCATGACGGCGTCACGACCCAGTCCATGAACTGCCACACCGCGGCAACCAGCGTGATCAGCAGCAAAACCGTCGCGACCGCGTGAGCCACCAGGTAGTAGCAGTATCCGGTTGAGGTTGGTGGTGCGCCGTCGCCGGCAGCAACCATTTTGAACGTCACCTGTCGCATCGAGAGGCCCCTTTCTTGAACCTAGCGGTGTCACCCGCCACAACCGTTGCTCGATAGTTCTTCGGAGCACAGAGTCGCTCGGATGGGCAAAACGTCGTTTCGCGCCAGTAACACCGACCTGACCAGCATGTTCGCCTTACCGGGTTCTCCAGGGGGTGGCCACGAGGGCATCGGATGCGCTTCGCTATCCGTGTGGAGGTGCCGCATGAACGGAGGAGGGGCGATGACGGCGAAGGTCGATTTCAGTTCGGTCCGCTGGGGTTCGGTGGAATGGACGAACCTCGTGACGTTGTACCTACGTGCCCACGAAAGTCGTTCCCGTCATCCGATTCTGGGGGACCATGCCGCCGCGCAGGCCGTCGACCGGATCGACTACGACTTCAAACGAATCCAGCGGAACTCGTTGCCGGCGTCGAACCAGTACCTCGTCGCGCTGCGCGCGAAACTGCTCGACGACTGGTGCGCCGATTTCCTTGCCCGCCATCCCGACGCGGTGGTGTTGCACCTGGGCTGTGGCCTCGACGGCCGGGTCTTTCGCCTCGATGTACCGCCAGCGGTGCGGTGGTTCGACCTCGATCAACCCAGCGTCATCGACCTGCGTCGTCAGCTGTATGACGAAACCGAGCGCTATCGGATGATTGGCTCCTCGGTGACCGACCCGCAGTGGGTCGATCGGATTCCCACCGGCCACCCGACACTTGTCGTCGCCGAAGGACTACTGATGTATGTGGTGGAGAGTGAAGTCCGCCAGCTGGTGGCACGTCTGATCGACCGATTCGATTGCGGCGAAATGCAATTCGACACGCTTTCGGCGCTGGCGCCGCGCATGTCGAAACTGTTCACCAGGGGCATCATCAAGTGGGGCATCGGCAACGCGCGCGAGATAGAAGCATGGAATCCGAAGCTGCGACTGGTCGAGCAGACGCCGGCACTCGCCGGCTACGAGAAAATCGACAGCACCGTCGTGCGGTGGATTTACCGGATCTTCAGCGCCTCGCCGTTCGGCCGGTACGACATGGTCAATCGCTTCGAGTATTGAGCCGGAAACTCACGGCGGCCCCGCTCTCGTCACCCCGCACGGCGCCGTGAATGTTATCAGCGCGCAAATAATTCGCTTTTGCTCTGTGTGATCGTGCGCGACTCAGCTAGCGTTGAATTACCAGCAGCACGCTGGTATGTCGGCCTCAAAAGGCGGATGTGAACTGGAGGTGCCCGATGAGGAAGATCATTGCCGCTGGCGTCCTAGCATTTGCTGGGCTAATGATCACCGGAGTGGGAGTCGGTAACGCTGACGAGATTCTGGTCGAGGGCAACTACGCGACTCAGGCGGGTTGTCTGGCAGACGGTCCGCACGTCGAGGTCGACCACCCGGGGACCTGGACGCATTTCTCATGCGTCCAGCATTCGGATGGGCTTTGGTACCTGTACCTGAGCAACTGAGCTGTTCGCCCGGCGGCCGGTAACCGGTCACAGGGCGGAAGCAAGTCGCCGCAGGATGTCCGCGGTGGGTTCGGCGGTGGCGTGCCGGTATCCCGTTCCCGCCCACAGGTGGACGTAATCTGGTTTCCCTGCCGTTGCCGCGGCTTTGCGCAGCGCGCTGGTCAAGTAATGAATCGCGGGATAACCGAACGGCGCCTGGGCCTCGTGGTTGTCGATGAATGTGTTGCGCAGCCCGCGGGCCGGCCTTCCGGTGAACGCATGCGTCAGCACGGTCTCGGTCCGAGCGGGATCGATCAGCGCCGCCTGATGAGTTGGCGAGGCATCGCTTTCGGTGGCGCGCAGCAAAACGGTGCCGACAACGGCCGCCGCGGCGCCCGCACGGATCACGTCGGCCACCGCGTCGGGTGTGGCCAACCCACCGGCCGCGAGCACCGGCAGCGGCACGGTCGCCGTGACCTGTCTGACGAGGTCCACGACCGGAACCGGCCGCAATGGTTGCCGCGGCGAGAGCGTGGCGGAATGGCCGCCGGCGACCACTGCCTGCAGAGCGAGCATGTCGACACCGGCGCCGTGGGCTTGCGCGGCTTCGTCGGGCGTTGTCACCGTTTGCACGACGATGGTATTGGCCCGCTGCAGCGCGGCGACCACGTTGCGCGGGGGAATGCCGAACGTGAACGACACCATCGGCACCGGGTCGTCGAGCAACAGCGCGACTTTCTCGTCGAACCGGTCGGTGTCCTCGACGGGGTCGGCAGGCAGGTCGAGGCCGAATTGGTCGGCCTCCCTCTGGACGATCGCGGCGTAAGCCCGGTAGTCGTCCGGGTCGACCGGTAGCGGGTTGGGCGCAAACAGGTTGATGCCAAACGGGATTCCTTCGGCGCGAACGGTTTTGATCTCAGCTTCGACGGCTTCCACCGTCTTGTAGCCTGCGGCGAGCATGCCCAATCCGCCCGCGCCGGCTGCGGCCGACACCATCGCCGCAGTGGTCGGGCCCCCCGACATCGGTGCGGCGACCAGCGGAATCGACATCTCGAACTGTGCCAACATCTCAGTGCCCCTCCGCTGGTGCCCGGGTGCGCATCGCCGCGCCAAATCGAGCCTAGTCATTTCTCGGTCGTTCCATTCCGGCGCCGGACCTGACAGGATGCTTCAGCGTGAAGCGGCCTAACTTCTTGGTGATCCTGGCGGACGATCTCGGTTTTTCCGACATCGGTGCCTTCGGCAGCGAGATCGAAACGCCCAACCTCGACCGGCTCGCCCATGCGGGGATCCGGCTCACCGATTTCCATTCCGCGCCGGCCTGTTCGCCCACCCGGGCGATGTTGCTGACCGGAACCGATCATCACGTCGCCGGCATCGGGACGATGCTGGAAGTCGCGATCCCCGGATTTCAGGGTGCGCCAGGATACGAGGGTTATCTCAACGACCGGGTCGTCGCGCTGCCCGAGCTGCTACGCGATGCCGGTTATCTGACGGTGATGTCGGGCAAATGGCATCTGGGCCATACGATTGAAAGATCCCCGTGGGCCCGCGGATTCGAGCGTTCGTTTGCGCTGCTGCCGGCGGGCGCCAGCCACTACGGCGGCTCCGGCGCCCGCGGATTCTCGCCTGTGCCAACGCTTTACACCGAGGATGATCAGTTCGTCACGGTGGGCGACGACTTCTACTCATCGGACTCCTACACCGATACCTTGCTGCGCTACCTCGGTGACCGCGAAGCGGACGACGATCGGCCGTTCTTCGCGTATCTGCCGTTCCAGGCGCCGCACTGGCCGCTGCAGGCACCCGACGAATCCATCGCCAAATACCGCGGTCGTTACGACGCCGGCCCGGACGCGTTGCGCGAGGAGCGGTTGGCCGCTCTCAAGCACCTCGGCCTCTGTGCGCCCGATGTCGAGCCACATCCGGTCGTAGCCGATGGCGCCCCGGAATGGGCCGATATGACCGACGAGGAACGCGCGGTTTCTGCCCGCTCCATGGAGGTCTATGCCGGAATGGTGGACCGAATGGACTGGAACATCGGCCGGGTGATCGACTACCTGACCGAGACCGGCGAGCTGGACAACACGGTCGTGATGTTCATGTCCGACAACGGCGCCGAGGGCGCGATCGTCGAGGCGATGCCGCTGCGCGGCCCGCAAATCGTCGCGCAGATCAAAAAGAATTGCGACAACAGCTTGGAGAACCTGGGTCGGCCGACCTCGTTCATCTGGTATGGCCCCCGTTGGGCACAAGCCGCCACGGCACCGTCGCGCCTGCACAAGGCGTTCACCACCGAGGGCGGGATCCGGGTCGTCGGCTTCGTCACCTGGCCGGGCTTCACCCGCCAGCAGGAGATCGGCACGGCGTTCGCGACCGTCATGGACATCGCGCCCACCGTGCTGGAACTGGCCGGCGTCGAACATCCCGGTGTCTCCTACCGCGGCCGCGACGTCGAACTCATGCGCGGTCGCTCGCTGGTGCCGTATTTATCAGGCGACACCGCTGCGGTACACCCGGGCGAGACCGGCACCGGCTGGGAGTTGTTCGGCCGCCGCGCGATCCGCCAAGGCGACTGGAAGGCCCTCTATCTGCCACCGCCCTACGGGCCGGGCGCCTGGCAGCTCTACGACCTTTCTCGTGACCGGGGCGAGGTCCACGACCTCGCCGCCTCGCATCCCGACAAGCTGGCCGAGCTTCTCGAGTTGTGGGATCGCTACGTCGAAGACAACGGGGTGCTCACCGAGCCGGTTTCGGTGTACGACGTCGACCCGCAACTCCTGGGTTAGTCACTTTTGCGGCAAAACATTTCGGGGGAGCGATGACTGAAGCGACAACCTGCGCGGTGATCGGCGGCGGGCCGGCCGGGATGGTTCTCGGGCTGCTACTGGCCCGGGCGGGTGTCGAGGTCACCCTGCTGGAGAAGCACGGCGACTTTCTCCGTGACTTTCGCGGCGACACGGTGCATCCGACCACGTTGCGACTGCTCGACGAGCTGGGCCTGTGGGAGCGGTTCGCGGCGTTGCCGCACAGCGAGCTGCACAGCGCGAAATTTGAATCGGACGGCCGGTCGGTGACCTACGTCGACTTCGGGCGGTTGCGCCAGCCCCATCCCTTTGTCGCGATGGTGCCGCAATGGGATCTGCTCAACCTGCTCGCCGATGTCGCCCAAGAGGAACCGACCTTCACGTTGCGGATGAAGACGGAGGCCACCGGGGTGTTGCGCGAGGGCGACAGGATCACCGGGGTGCGTTATCAAGGCCCCCACGGGCCGGGCGAGCTGAAGGCCGAGTTGACCGTCGGGTGCGACGGCCGGTGGTCGACGGCGCGCCGGGCGGCCGGACTGCAGAGTCGCGAGTTCCCGGTGAACTTCGACGTGTGGTGGTTCAGCCTGCCGCGCGCGGACGCTCAGGAGTTCTCGTTCTTGCCGCGCGTGGGTCCAGGCAAGGCCCTCGGGGTGATCCCGCGTGAGGGCTACAACCAGATCGCCTACATCGGGGCCAAAGGCACCGACGCGGAGCTGCGGGAGAAAGGCATCGAAGCGTTTCGCCGCGACATCAGAGCGCTCTTGCCGGAATCGGCCGCGGCGGTCGAGACGCTGACGTCCATGGACGACATCAAGCACCTCGATGTCCGGGTGGATCGATTGCGCCGCTGGCACACCGACGGACTGCTGTGCATCGGAGACGCCGCGCACGCGATGTCCCCGCTGGGCGGTGTCGGCATCAACCTGGCGGTCCAGGATGCGGTGGCGGCCGCGACCATCTTGGCCGAGCCGCTACGGCAGCACCGGGTCACCGATCGGGACCTGGCGGCGGTCCGTCGGCGCCGGCTGTTTGCGACCGCGGTGACCCAAGGGGTGCAGCGGTTTCTGCAGCGGGGACTCGGGCCGCTCCTTCGTGGCGCCGACCCCACCCCGCCGGCGGCGCTCCTGGGATTGATGCAGCGACTGCCGTGGCTGTCCTTCCTGCCCGCGTATTTCATCGGTGTCGGAGTCAGACCGGAGCGCGCTCCGGCGTTCGCCCGTCGCTGACCCGTCCCACGCCCGGCGGCGGGGATGAGTACCGTCGGGTCCGTGACTGAACACTTGCGTATCGGCATCTTGGGTGCCGCGCGGATCGCGCCCCCGGCGCTCATCAAGCCCGCCAAGGACAACGCCGAGGTGGTAGTCGCCGCGGTGGCCGCGCGCGACCGGTCGCGTGCGGCAGCCTTCGCCGCGAAACACCACATCGCGCGGGTGCACGACGACTACGACAAACTGGTCGCCGATCCGGATATCGATGCGATCTACAACCCGCTGCCAAACGGCTTGCACGGCAAGTGGACCCGCGCCGCACTGGCCGCCGGCAAACACGTGCTGTGTGAAAAGCCGTTCACGGCCAACGCCGCCGAAGCTCGCGAAATCGCCGAGCTGGCCGCGAAGTCGGATCGAGTGGTGATGGAAGCCTTCCACTACCGCTACCATCCGCTGACCTTGCGGGTCGAGGAGATCATCGCTTCGGGAGAGCTGGGCCCCCTGCAGCGGGTGGAAGCCTCCTTGTGCTTCCCGCTGCCGAAGTTCTCCGACATCCGGTACAACTACGCGCTGGCCGGCGGCGCCCTGATGGATGCGGGGTGCTATACGGTTCACATGGTCCGTACATTCGGCGGGTCGACACCGGAAGTCGTTTCGGCGCAAGCGAAACTGCACGATCCTCGGATCGACCGGGTCATGACGGCCGAGTTGCGCTTTGCCGCCGGACACACCGGGCGAGTGCACTGCTCCATGTGGTCGGGGCGGCTGTTCGACATCAGTGCCAAGGTAATCGGCGAACGCGGGCAGCTGCATGTGCTCAATCCGGCGATGCCCCAGATGTTCCATCGTCTCTCGGTCCGGACGGCCGACGACAATCGTGTGGAAAGTTTTCCACGCCGCGCCTCTTACGCCTACCAGCTCGACGCGTTCGCCAACGCGGTGCTGCGTGGCACACCGCTGAAAACAACCCCGGAAGATGCGATCGAGAACATGACCGTCATTGACGCGATCTACCGTGCGGCGGGGCTGCCGCTTCGCGAGCCGAGCTGAAAATCATTGCCCACGTTCGGCTAACAAGCGGCGGGCCGCCTCCACGCACGGACGTATTCGATCGATCGGGCTGACCCCGGCCAACGCCAGTGAGCGCCTGGGTACTTCGATTTCGAGCACGATGTCGTCGGGAAGCACGGCCAGGATGTCGGTGAGCGGGAGTTGGCCTTCGCCGGGAACCATCCGCTCGAACATGGCTTCCTCCAGGTAGTTGTCCAGGCGCGGCTGCAGCGTCGTGTCGTTGAGTTGGGCGTAGCCGATGTGTTCTGGGTCGACGGCCGCGAGCTCGGCGGGGCCGGATCCGGAGCGCACCAGATGCATGGTGTCGATCAGCAATCGGAACTCCGGTCGTCCGACGTGTTCTCGTGCGGCCAGTGCGGTGGGCAGGTCTCCCACGGTCAGCCCGGGTACCGGTTCGACGACCGTCTGGATGCCGCGCTGGGCGGCCAGTTCGGTCAGCGCCGCGAACTGGTCGAAGGTGCGGCCGAGATCGGGATCCAGACTGACAACGTTGATCCGCGGCACGTCGAGCTCGGCCAGCACATCGAGATCCGCACCGAACGAACTGATTTCGGTATCCGCCAGCAGCAGGAAGCCATCGCCCAGCGAGGCGGCCACGCCGCGGTGCTGCATCGCTGCGTGCACGTCCTTGCGTAGTTGGGCGTCGTCCTTCAGCGAAAAGGGCGGATAGCCCAGCGGCACCAATGGTGCGCCCTGCACGACCGCGGAAATATATCGGCAGCCAAGATCTGCGGCAAGGTCGACGAATTCTATGGGCGGAAGGCCGAATCCGTTGAGGAACCCGATGGCCAGGTCGGTCATGAGGGGAGCCCCGCCAATCGGGCCAACTGGGCGGCGGCCGGAGCGGTTTGCGTCGTGAGCGCGATCTGCCCAGAGGCGACCTGTGATTGGATCATCGGCGCTTCCAGAACCAGGTCGTCGCGGACGAACGCGATGTGGGCGTGCAGATGTTCCGCGGTGTAGGACGCCCACGCGGTCGCCGAGGCCGAGTCCATCCTCAGGTTCACTTCGTAGAAATCCGATGTCAGCGGCTTGGGTGCGTCCACCTGGGTCAGCTCGAGCCGCATCGTCTCCGGCCCCAACGTGTACCGCGTGCCCCGGGCGAGGTCGCAGGTCACGAGAACGTTGGCGGGCGGGGCCGGGGCGGCCGGATTGGTCGGCGGGCATTTGTCGGGTGTGGTCGGCTGCGATTTCTCGACGGGCCGGACCGGTAACGGCTGAATTCTCGCGGCCGGCACCACGGCTGGGGCCATTGGCCCGGTGGTGCTGGTAGTGCTGGTGGAGGCGGCGGGTGCGGCGGAGTGCTGGGTCGGGTGGCAGCCGCAGGCCAGCGCGCCGAGCAGGATGGCACCGATCAGCCGAGCCGTCGTCACCGAGATCATCGAACCGTGGAACGCCACCGCATCCCTTTCGACGTGTGGGCCGGGCGCTTTACGGACACTACGAACATAGAGTATGGTCGTGCTGCACGTCAGCGAATGTTCACTTTAGATCCTTGCCACGAAAGCCTGCGTTCATGGCTCGATACACGTCCGCTTCGGCGAAAAGACGAAAGCCCAATCCCGCGGAGCGCCGTCGTGACCTGTGCGACGCGGCGATCGAGCTGTTGGCCGCGGACGGGGCCAAGGGATTGAGTCACCTCAAGGTGGACCGCAAAGCGGGCGTTCCCGACGGCACCACATCGTTCTATTTCCGAACCCGCTCCGCACTCTTGCGTGCGGTCGCCGAGCGGCTGGCTGAACTGGATCTGGAACGGCTGCAGTCCATCGCCGACAGCACCGGCAGTCGGGACGACAACCCCACGCCGTCGCTGTTGTCGCAGGTGGTCCTTCAGGCCGCGACCGAGCCACAGCTGTCCTGGACAAAGGCCCGTTATGAGCTGACGATGCAAGCTGCTCGCGACCCGGCGATGGCCGCGATTCTGCAGCAAGCCACGGACGCATTCACCAAGTTGCACAGCGAGATCCTCGTGCAGCTGATGCCGCACGGTGCCGAGTTGGAATCGGCCGTGGTCGAGGATCTGAGCAACGTCACGCTGACGTTCATCAACGGTCTGCTGCTGCGGTCTGCCCACGGAGACCGCATCGTCAACAGTCCGGAGCAACTCGACTCGATCCTGTCGGCGATCGCTGCCGGCATTCTGAAGAGCCCGGACAGCGGCCGGCTGACCGTCGGCGACAAACCGGACTCGACGCGCCGACTCGACACAGGTTAGCGGTGGACTTCGCGGCACTGGGGCTTGCCAGAGCATCCGCTATATGGTTCTCTACGAGAATAGAGTGAGCCGACGCTCACGGACCGTCGGCAAGCCCGCCGTCAGCCGAGTCCGTGCGCTTGTCAGAGCGACTCATTTAAGCGGAGTGTACAAATTGCCCGAACCGGATCCGGCCCTGGACCGCTGGCGGTCCCAGTGCTGTGCACACGATGTCGGGAGTCGAAATTGGAAGCGCTAGGAGGGATTTCGTGACGACCAGCACTGAGAGCCATCTTCGATTCGATCCGTACGACGTCGAACTGATCGCTGACCCTTATCCGATGTTCGCCCGGCTGCGTGAAGAGGCGCCGCTGTACTACAACGCGGAATACGACTTTTACGCGGTAAGCCGGTTCGCGGACGTTAACAAAGCGCTGGTGGACCACCAAACGTTCAGTTCCGCCCGAGGTGCGATCCTGGAGTTGATCAAGGCCAACCTCGAAATTCCACCGGGCATGCTGATCTTCGAAGACCCGCCCATCCACGACGTACACCGCAAGCTGCTGTCGCGGATGTTCACGCCGCGCAAGATCAACGCGCTGGAGCCGATGATCCGTGAGTACTGCGTCCAAGCGCTCGATCCGATTGTCGGAACGGGCCGCTTCGACTTCGTCAACGACTTGGGTGCCCAGATGCCGATGAAGGTCATCAGCGCCCTGCTCGGCATTCCCGACGACGACCAGGAATTCGTCCGCGACCACGTCAACGCCCAGATGCGCACCGAGGCGGGCAAGCCCATGGACCACACCAAGGGTCTGTCGGCGGGCGAGATGTTCGAGGCCTACATCGACTGGCGTGCCGAGAATCCGTCCGACGACATCATGACCGACCTGCTCAACGTCGAATTCGTCGACGATACCGGTACCACCCGGCGACTGACCCGCGGAGAGATCCTGGTTTACCTCAACGTCGTCGCGGGCGCGGGTAATGAGACGACGACGCGGCTGATCGGTTGGGCCGGCAAGGTTCTCGCCGAGCACCCCGATCAGCGGCGTGAACTTGCCCAGAATCCCGCGCTGGTCCCGCAGGCGATTGAGGAACTGCTGCGCTACGAGCCCCCCGCGCCGCACATCTCGCGATATGTCACCCAAGACGTCAGCTTCCACGACCAGACGGTGCCCGAGGGCAGCGTGATGATGATGCTGATCGGAGCGGCGTGCCGTGACCCCCGCCAGTTCGGCCCGGACGCAGAGGATTTCAACATCCACCGCACGGCACGACCGCATCTGACCTTCAGCGTCGGCGCGCACTTCTGCCTGGGCTCCGCGCTCGCCCGGCTGGAAGGGCGCATCGCCTTGGAGGAAATCCTCAAACGGTTCCCCGAGTGGGAAGTCGACCTGACCAACGCCACGCTCAGCCCGACCTCGACGGTGCGAGGTTGGGAGTCGCTTCCAGCTCTGGTGCCCTGATGACCGGCCGGGTCGAGGGCAAGGTCGCCTTCGTCAGTGGGGCCGCTCGCGGACAGGGCCGCAGTCATGCGGTGCGCTTGGCGCAGGAGGGCGCCGACATCATCGCGATCGACATATGCGGGCCGATCGATAACCTGGCCTACCCGCATTCCACCCCGGCGGATCTCGCCGAAACCGCCGATCTGGTCAAGAACCTCGACCGGCGCATCGTCACAGCGCAGGTCGACGTCCGCGACTACGAGACACTCAAAACCGCCGTCGACAACGGAGTCGAGGAGCTCGGCCGCCTCGACATCATCGTCGCGAACGCAGGTGTGGGCACCGACGGCCGCAAACTGCACAAGATAAGTGAGAACGTCTGGCAGGACATGATCGACATCAACCTCAGCGGTGTTTGGCACACGGTGAAAGCGGGTGTACCGCACATTCTTTCGGGTGGCCGCGGCGGATCGATCGTGCTCACCAGCTCGGTCGGCGGGCGTAAGGCCTACCAGAACACCGGTCATTATGTGGCCGCCAAGCATGGCGTCATCGGCCTGATGCGTGCCTTCGCCGTCGAACTGGGCCAGGGCATGATCCGGGTGAACTCGGTACTGCCGACCCAGGTCAGCACCACTATGGTGATGAACGACAATACCTTTCGGCTCTTTCGCCCCGACCTGCCCAATCCCGGGCCCGAGGACTTCGCCCCGATCTCTCAGATGATGCATACATTGCCGGTGCCCTGGGTGGATCCCATCGACATCAGCAACGCGGTCCTGTTCTTCGCCTCTGACGAATCTCGTTATGTCACCGGCGTTTCGCTTCCCGTCGATGCGGGCAGCTTGCTCAAATAACCACTAACTGAATTAAGCACAACGAAGTGGAGAAGTTCATGCCTGAATTTGACTACGAAAAGTTGAAGAAGGAAGCCGAGCAGTACATCAAGTTCGAGAAGGATAAGAAGAACCGGATCGCCTACATCACCTTCGATCGCCCCGATGCCCAGAATGCCACCAGTCTGGGGATGCGGCAGAATTACGCCGATCTGATCCACAAGTGCAATGTGGACGACGACGTCAAGGTCGTCGTGATCCGCGGCGAGGGAGAGGATTTCGGCAGCGGTGGCGACTTGCCCGAGCAGCGTCCCATGCTAGAGAACCCCGGCCTACCGCTGCATCACGAGCTGGCGATCAACGACGACGACGTCAAGTACCCGCCCGGAGGCTCGTACCGCTACCTGTCCACCGTCACCGACTTCTACGCGAAGGCCCGCGCGGGAAACCGTCCGCTGCAAGAGCTCCGGAAGATCAGCATCATCGAGGCCAAGGGCTACTGCTACGGTTGGCACTTCTACCAGGCGGGCGACGCCGACCTGGTGATCTCGTCCGACGACGCCCTGTTCGGTCACCCGGCCTTCCGTTACGTGGGCTGGGGACCCCGGCTGTGGTGGTGGGCCGAGACGATGGGTCTGCGCAAGTTCTCCGAAATGCTGTTCACCGGGCGACCCTTCAGCGCCAAGGAAATGTACGAATGTGGCTTCGTCAACAGCGTCGTGCCCCGCGACAAGCTGGAAGACGAGACGCTGAAGTACGCGCTGGCATGCTCACGCTCCCGGCCGACCGACACCGTGGCGGTGCAGAAGACGTTCCTGGAGCTGTACAAGCAGCACAAGGGTGAGTACTTCGGCAGCCTGCTGACCGGCATGGTCGAGGGCATGTTGCCGATGATCCAGAACGACGCGCAGAACGACGTCGACCTCACCGGTGGCACCTTCGAAAAGGGCCTCAACAACGTGGTCAAGGACAACGACATGAACTTCCCGCCGGAGTGGCGTCTGAGCCGCTCGGGTCGCGCGAAGCCCTGATCGCTTTGGGAGAGCTCGCATGTCGGCGCTGAGCGGGTTCAGGGTCGTAGAGCTGGCCGGGTCGGTCGCGGCGGAGTACTGCGGAAAACTGCTGGCCGACTTCGGCGCCGAGGTAATCAAGGTCGAGTCGCCCGGGTGCGGCAGCCCCACCCGGGCGATGGCCTCACGCGTGGGCGGCGGGCCCGACGGTAGTGCGTTATTTGCCTACCTCAACACCAACAAGCAATCCGTCGAGCTCGACGTCGCCAGCGCCGCCGGCGTCGAGCACCTCCACGAGCTGATCGGCACGGCAGATGCGGTGATCGACGACCGCACGACCCCTTGGGCTGACCGGTATCCAAATGTGGTGTTCTGTTCGATCACACCGTTCGGCCAGGGTGCACCGGCCGAGTACCAAAATGCCAAGAGCATCAATGTGTTCCACGCGAGCGGCTGGGGATATCACACGCCCAGCCACCCCGACCCCGCCAAACCGCCGTTGCAGGGGCCGGGCCGGTTCATGGCCGACTACGAAGCGGGATTAGAGGCGGCGCTGTGCACGGCGGCAACGCTGTTCGGACGTCTGCACAGCGGCCGCGGCGAGTTCATCGACGTTTCCCAGCATGCCGTGCTGGTCTCGCGCGCCGATTGCATCCTAGGGCGGCTGGTCACCGGCGAAATCCCCGCCCTGGGCGCCCGCGACGATTACGACCAACAGGGCCCGGCGTCGTTTTTCGCCTGCGCCGATGGCTTCGTCTACCTGTACATGACCAGCCGTGCACACTGGCTCGGCGTCAAGAAGCTGATGGGTCAGCCCGAGTGGCTGGACGAATTCGACGACGACTGGCTGGAGTTCTCGGTCACTGCCGAAAAGGTCGCGGCATTTCGACAGGGTTTCGCGGCCTGGGTCGTTGACTTGGCCAAGGAGACGGCGGCCGACGAAGCCCAGCGACTGGGCGTGCCGCTGGTTCCGGTCAACGAGGCCGCGGATCTGTATCGTTCGCCGCAGTATCGCCACCGCGGCTTTTTCCAGCACGTCGACCACCCGGTGGTGGGCCAGGCAACCTATCCCACCGTTCCGTATGCCCTGAGCGTTTCTCCTGCTGAAATCGCCACGGCCGCACCGACTCTCGGTCAACACACGGACGCGGTGCTGCAAAGCGCCATTGGCCACATAGCTCCGGTGGCGCGGGACCCCCAACTCAAGGGATCGAAGACTCGGCGCGGCGGACCGCTGGCGGGGGTGCGCGTCGTCGAGCTCACCAAGGTGTGGGCCGGCCCGTATGCCGGCAAACTGCTGGCACTGTTGGGTGCCGAGGTGATCAAGGTCGAAACGGCGGCGCTGCCCGAGGAGATGCGCGCCTACGGTGGCACCGACATCAACCACGCACCGTTCTTTCTCAGCATCAATCCCGAGATCCTCAGCGTGGACCTCGATATCAAGTCGCCCCGGGGCATGACACACCTGCGTGAGCTGATCGCCCGCAGCGACATCGTGATCAACAACCTGCGCCCCGGCGCGATGGAACGCCAAGGCCTGGGGTATCAGCAGCTCACCGAAATCAAGCCGGACATCATCTCGGTGTCGATCAAAATGTGGGGCAACGACGGCCCGCTCGGTCATCAGACCGGCTATGCGCCCTGCTTCGCCGCGCTGGCCGGGATTGCCCCGCTGGTCGGCTATCCGGGCGGGCCCCCGCTGGGAACCAGCATGCGCTACGGAGATTCCACGGTCGGTGCGGCGGCCGCATACGCCGCGGTGGTCGCGCTGCTGCACCGCGAGCTCAGTGGCGCGGGGCAATTCGTCGACGTCTCGGCCGTCGAGACGCTCTCCTCGATGATCGGGGACTGTCTGCTCGAACAAAGCCTCACCGGCCGACGCCTCGGGCCCGACGGCAACAACCACCCCGACATGTGCCCACATGGCTGCTACCCCTGCGCGGACGGATCCTGGATCAGCGTTGCCGTGGCGAACGACGCCGAATGGCGGCGCCTGTGCGACGTGCTGCAAGCGTCCGCGCTGGTCGATGATCCGCGCTACACCGCCATGGCGGAGCGACACAAACATGTGGAATCCCTCGATGCCGATCTCGCGCGGATGACGCGGGATCTCGACGCCGCGGGCCTCGCCCATTCTCTGCGCCTTGCGGGAGTGCCGGCCACCAAGAGCGCCACCGCCATCGACGTGATCGGCGACCAACAACTCTGGGACCGCGAGCTGTATCGCTTTGTCACCGACCACCGCGAAGGCCAGCGTCCGATCCTGGGCCCGTCGTGGCGGCTGACACGCGGGCCGGCGCGCATCGAGCGGGGCGCACCCGACTTGGGCGAGGACACGGACTATGTTCTCCACGAGATACTGGGCGAGGCTTCGCCGTCGGAGGCGACCCGTTCACCGATGATGGGCGAAACATGACGACGACACTGACGAAGACCGCGGCCTTGGTGACCGGTGCCAGCAGCGGCATCGGCGCGGCGACGGCGCGCGCGCTCGCCGCTCAAGGTGCCGCGGTCGCCCTATTGGCACGCCGGGCCGAACGGCTGGCCGACCTGAAGGCCGACATTGAATCCGCCGGCGGCACAGCGCTCGTCGTGCCCGCCGACGTCACCGACGCGGAGCAGGTCGTGGCCGCCGTGCAGGGTACTGTCGCCGAGTTCGGGCGACTCGACATCCTGGTGAACAACGCGGGGCTGATGCAGTCGGGGCCCGCCGACCAGGCGCCGCTACGGGATTGGGATCAGATGGTGTCGGTCAACGTGCAGGGGGTTCTCTACGCCACCCGCGCCGCGCTTCCCCACTTGATCGAGGCGGCCGCCGACGCGGCGCGGGGGGTGGCCGATCTGGTCACCATCAGCTCGACCGCGGGCTGGGTGGCGCGGCCCAACACCGCGGTGTATTCGTTGACCAAGTTCGGCGTGAACGCCTTCAGTGAGGGGCTGCGCCAAGAGGTACTCGGCAAGCGGGTCCGGGTCGGCGTGGTGGGCCCCGGAACCGTCGACACCGAAATCTTCAGCCATCTCGCCGAATCCTCGCGGGAGGCATTCGAGAAGCAGACGGCCGGCATGGTCAAGCTGCGGCCCGAGGACATCGCCGACGCGGTGTTGTTCATGGTGACCCGCGATCGGCGGGTGGCGGTCAACCACATGCTGGTGCGCGCGGCCGAACAGACCTGGTAACCGCGTGACTGGGCAATGGGTCACGGGTGACCAGTCCGGGTTGACGTTTCCCGCCGACCCCGCGTCGCTGCGCGAGGGCGGGGCCCGGTTTCTGACCGACGCATTCCGCGCTTCCGGCGTGCTCGCGAAGAGCAATGCCGTCAGCGGGATAACGGACTTCGTCGAGATTCGCGGCGGCAGCACGGGCCGCAAAGTCGCGCTGTCCGTCGAATACGACTCGGCCGCGGCGGGCCTGCACACCGACTTGTTCGTGAAGTTCTCTCGCGATATCGACAATCCGGTGCGCGATCGCGGTAAGACGCAGATGGAGCCGGAGGTGCGTTTCGCCTCCCTGTCCCGGGCACCGGGGTTTCCGATCGCGGTGCCCAGCTCCCTCTTCGGCGACTACCAGCGGGAGAGCGGTACGGGAATACTGATCACCGAGCGAATCCAATTCGGCGCCAACGGAATCGAACGGCAATATCACAAGTGCCTCGACTACGAAATGCCCGAACCTCTCGAGCACTACCGCGCGCTGCTCAGCGCGCTGGCCCGGCTGGCCGGAACCCATCGATCCGGGCGGCTTCCGGCGGCGCAGACCGCGCACTTTCCGGTCGACGTGCAGGCCGCGACCGTGGGAGAGCGGGCACCGCTGTCAGTGCAGAAACTCGAACGACGGGTCAACCAGCTGGCCGAATTCGCCGACAGCCACCCCGGGTTATTGCCGGCCAGCGCCGGCTCGCCGGAGTTCCTGGCGCGCTTGCGCGACGACGTGCCCCGCGTCGCGCAGCACGAGGACGCGATCACCCGCCGACTGGCCGACGACGCCGACTACGTCGCGCTGTGCCATTGGAACGCCAATATCGACAACGCCTGGTTTTGGCGAGGCACCGACAACGTGCTGCGCTGCGGTCTGATGGACTGGGGATGCGTCAGCCAGATGAATCTGGGCATGGCGCTCTGGGGTGCCATGTCCGGCGCCGAGACCGACCTGTGGGACGTCCATCTCGACGATCTGCTGGAGTCGTTCGCCACGGAATACGCTCGCCACGGCGGCCCGCGGCTCGATCCGGCCCGGTTGCGCCGACATACCCTGTTGTATGCGGCGGCAATGGGCGTCGCATGGCTGCTGGACGTACCGGCCTTGATCCGCAAGCGATTCGACATCGTGCCCAGCACCCGCAAAGATCCGCGCATCAGGGATGACGAGAGCGTGCGCGCGCCACTGCAAATGCTGTCGAACCTGCTGAGCGCGTGGGAGCGATATCGCCTGGGGGACTTACTCGATGCCGCGCTGGCCGGGGGCGAACAAGTAAGCTAGGGCGCGTCGTCGTCTCGGTCTTGGAGCAGCTTTTCGGGATGGTGGAACGTGTTGACGCGCGGTTGGCCGCGATCCAAGTGCGGCGGTGGAAGCCATTCGGTGTCGCCCCGAGCGTTCTTGCGGGTGGTCCAGCCACCGGGTCGCAGAAGGCGATGTTGGGGTCCGCACGCGAAGGTCAAGTCGTTGACGTCCGTGGTGTGGCACCTGGCCCAGTCGGTGACGTGATGCACTTCGCAGTAGTAACCGGGCACCGTACAGCCAGGTGCCGAGCACCCACGATCCTTGGCGTACAGGACAATTCGCTGCGCAGACGACGCGAGACGTTTCGTGTGATACAGCGCCAAGGGTTTGCCTTTATCGAAGATTGCCAAATAGTGATGCGCGTGGCGCGCTAACCGGATCACGTCGCTCATCGGCAGAATGGTGCCGCCGCCGGTCAAACCGCGCCCGGCAGCAGACTCCAGCTCGGCCAGTGTGGTCGTGACGATGATTGAGGCCGGTAGCCCGTTGTGCTGGCCGAGTTCGCCCGACGCAAGCAATCCGCGTAGTGCCGCATTCAGTGCGTCGTGCTGGCGTTGACCTGCGCTGCGGGAATCGCGCTCGACGGACCGCTCGCTGGGACTGCCTTCCACACAAGGGCTTTCGTCGTCGGGATTGGACATTCCCGGAGCGCCCAATTTCGCCCATACCGCTTCCAGGCTTGCGCGGGCCTCGGGCGTCAGCCAGCCTCGCAACTCCGACATGCCGTCGCAACCTTGGTTGCCTAGACTCAGCCCGCGACGGCGTGCACGATCCTCATCGCTATAGCAGCCATCGGGGTTCAAGCAATCGGCCAGGGTCGCGGCCAGTTTGGCAAGTTGTTCGGGCCGAAACCGGGTTCCTTCAAGGGCCAATTTGGCTTCCGCCTGTTCGCGCGTTACAGCGTCGATCCAGCCGGGCAACTGGTGGTAGAACTTGCGGATCACCGCCACCTGACCCGGCCCCAGCGCGCCCTGACGCTGCTCAGCGGCGGTGGCCGCCAACATCGGCGCGAGCAGCTCGCCGGTCAACCCGCGCCGCGGCCCCAGGTCGGCGGCTTCGCGGATGCGCCGAGACGCTTCCGAACGGCTGATCAAAGTTGCTTCGGCAATCGCATGCGACAGCTTGCCGCCGATCTCTTGGGGTGTGGCTTGGCGGACCAGATTGTTGATCAAAGGATGTTCGACGGCCGGCAGCCGGCGGCGCACCTTCTCGCAGCGCCCCAGCAGTGCCATCTGCTCCGGGGTTGCCAGCGCGTCGCAGTCATGTGAGACAAGTTCGTCGAAGGCGGCATCAATGGTGTCAAAAGCCTTCGACAATGCCTCCCGATCGATACTCACACCCCAAATTTATCGGCGCCTACCGACATAAACATCGTTGATGTTACAGGTGAATCTAAAGTGACACAGTGGATTTCAGCGATCGGGTCACGACGGGCTGGCGGTCAGCACGTCGACGCCGGCCTCGGTGATGTGGACGGTGTCGCGGCGGAACACCGCACCGAGGCCCTGCTGCCAGACGTAGCCGGTAATCGCCAACACCATCCCGGCCTCGAGCTGGTCGTGTTCGCCTGCCGCGACGAGCGTTTCGGACACCACCGGCGGGTCGAAACCCAGCCCCAACCCGTGGGCAATCGGCATCGGCGGTATCGGCTCGCCGACCGCCTCGTATGCGGCCAGCAGATGGCGGGTGGACGCACCGGGCCGGCAGGCGCCAAGCATCGTGTCGTACAGCGTGTTCGACCGCATGAACAGCGGGCGAGCCTCGGCGGCATCGCCGACGGGCCAGGTCCGGCCCACCTCGGCGACATAGCCATCCGCGAGGGCTCCGGCGGAAAAGGCGACGAGGTCGCCCGACCGGACCTCGGCCTGACCGCGATGCCACGGCCGCTCCCGCGAGGTCACCCACGCGGCGTCCTGGGTGGCCGGCGTGCTGACCCCGCCCGCCGCCATCGCCTCCATCATGATTCCGGCCAGGGTCTGCGCCGACACGCCCGGCGCCAATCCGCCCACGGCGGTGGCGAGTCCGTGTTCGGCAATACGCAGTGCACTGTCCATTGCCGCGATCTCGTCGGATGTCTTGACGCGCCGTGCCGCGCGCATCGCCGGCTCGGCGTCGACGAGTTCGGCGTTGGGGAACGCTTCGGGCAGTAGTGCGGCGAAAGTCGGTGTGATCGCGTCGGTTCCGACCCGCCGTGCCGCTTCGGCGCCGTCGACCTTCTTCAGCACGTCGATGAGCGTCATCGGGTTCCAGGCCAGCCCGTAGAGGTGATCGTGGTCGATCTCCTCCGGAACCCCTTCGTCGTCGGTGCTGTTGAGGTAGATATCTCCGGTGGCGCGCACCAGCACACACATCGGACCGAACGGTCGTGTCCCGGCTATCCACAGCTGCGGCGCACCGGTGACGTACCGAATGTTGGCTTGCCGGCCGAGCACCAGGATGTCGAGGCCGTGCTCGTCCATTTGGGCCAGTGCGCGTTGTCTACGTCCCATGCGTAATGCCCGCGTGTCGGGCGAAACCTCAGTCGCCATAAGGGGCATACGGGTAGTCGGTGATCGGCGTGTAGCCGTCCTCGGTGATCACGATGATCTCCTCGCTGCGATAGCCCCCGGTTCCGTCCTCCCACATCACCGGTTCCAACACCAGCACCATGCCGGGCGGGAAGACGAAGTTGTCGTCGAACTCCTCCCCGAGATCCGTTCCGATCATGGGCGCTTCGGCGGGATAGGTGCCGATGCCGTGGCCGAGGTAGAAGTGCGGCAACCACGGTTTACGGCCACCGTTGGCCGCGATCGCCGCGCGCGCCAAGTCGCCCGAGGTGACGCCCGCCTTGGCCACCGCGAGTACGGCGTCCAGGGTGGCCCGCCACTGCCGGAACTGATCCTGTTGCCGCGGTGTCGGTTTGGCGCCGACGATCCAGGTGCGGCCGAAGTCGGAGCAGTAGCCGTGGTAGGTGATGCTGATGTCGGTCCAGAGCACATCGCCGGCCGCCAGTTCACGATCGGTGGGGAGCAGCGGCAGCGCGAGATCCCCATGCGTCGTCCACACCCCGGCTTCTCGTGAACTCGGCATCACCTGCCAGATGGCCTCCAGCATGTTGGTGGTCGCCCCGAGCTCGAACGCGCCGCGCACGAACCTGGCTGAAAGGTCAATCTGCCGCATGCCGGGCACCAGCGCTTTCTGCACGTCGACGATGGCTTGTTCGGTGATGCGGGCCGCCTTGCGCAGACATGCCAGCTCGTCGCGAGTCTTCACCAACTGCGCGGCGCCTAGCACGATCGCCGCATCCGTCGGCGGGCCCGCGGGGAAGAGCTTGGGGCCGGCCCGTCGCATCGCCCCGGTGAGTTCGTCGACGGCGATGCTGGATCCCGGTGGGACGATCTCGGCCAGCTTCCGTGCAAAATCCTTGACACCGTAGTCGAATTCGAGGTAGGCGGGGCCGTGCAGATGGTCGTCGGGGACTGGTGACGCGGCGGAGGCTCCGCTGCGCAACGGCATGAACAGATGCGGATGCACGTCATTCGCGAGGACGACCGCGACCGGACGCTCCACGTGCGAGAGACCGGCGTCCAACAGCGGCCAACTGGCTCCAGTCGCGTAACCGACGTAGCCGTTCATCAGCAGGATCAGCGCGTCGACGCCATGTTCGGCCATCGCGGACCGTATCCGTGCTCCGACCTCCGCACGCATGCGGGCCCAGTCCGGCTCGTCGGGGATGTCGATCAGCGCGCCGTGGGCGGCGGCAGAATTCGTCATGGTCAGATTCCCAAGAATTTCTTGATGTTGCCGCCCACAACGCGGATGGCGTTCTCGGGGCCGACAGCGTCGGCCACCGCGGCCAGCGACCGCTCCGAATAGCCGAAGGTGCTTTCGTTGTGCGAATAGTCGGATGACCACATCACCTTGTCGATTCCGATCTCGTCGATCTACTTGAGGCCAAGCGGGTCAACCATGAATGAGGCGCACAAATGGGTGTCCCAGTAGTAACGGATGTCGTGCTCAGGCTGGTGCCGGAGCATGTGCTGGTTAGGAGGCCAGGACGTGCTCGGCGTCTTGTAGTCTTGCTGGGCGCCGGGATCCTTTACGTCAGTACGACCGACGAACGCCATTGTTTTCGTGCCTTTCCTGGAGTCAGTTCGGGTAGGTGACGCCGGTGAGTTTTTCGGAGAGCTGCCACAGTCGCTCCGTCTCGGTTTCACTGCGTGCCGGGCGCGGGACGCCGGCGAATGTGACTCCGCCCCCGGCGGTTTCGTAGAAGCCGCGCGGTCCGTAGTAGCGGGCCCCCTCGGCGTCCGGCGAAACCGACGCGTAGAGGGTCGGTTTGATGCCCTCGTCGATCTCGAGCCACATGAACGGCAGCAGCCGCCAAGTCAATCGGGTGAGCCGCGCCTGCAGTGTCGGTTTGTCCCGCCCATACGATGCGCCGCTGAGCAGGTTGGTCTTGCTCAGCCCTGGATGAGCGGCGTTGGACATGACACCCCAGCCGCCGCGGCTGCTGCGCCGGTTCAGCTCGACCGCGAACATCAGCTGCGCCAGCTTGGCGATACCGTAGGAGAGCATCGGTTTGTAGCGGTCCCGGGCGTTGGGGTCGTCGAAGGTCAGCTTCGGTTGGGTGGCGGCGATGCTGCTCACGGTCACGACGCGCGAGGACGTCGCTGCGCGCAGCAGCGGCAGTAGGTGTCCGGTCAGGGCAAAGTGACCCAGGTGGTTGGCACCGAACTGCAACTCGAAGCCGTCGCTGGTAACCTGGCGCTGCGGCGGGGTCATGACGCCTGCGTTGTTGACCAAAACATCGATCGGCCGACCTTCCGCCGTCAGCTCTTCACCTAGGGCCGCAACGCTTTCCAGTGACGCAAGATCGAGCTGTTTGATGCTGAGCTTCGCGGCAGGCAGCTCACGACGGATCTCCTCGATCGCTGCCTCGCCCTTGGCCCGGTTCCGGATCGCCATCACGACGTCGGCGTCGGCGGCCGCCAGACGCTTCGCCAGGCCGAATCCCAGACCACTGTTGGCGCCGGTGACGACCGCGAGCTTGCCGGCCAGATCCGGCACGGCCAGCGTGAGCGCTGGTTTCACCATGTCACGGGGAGCTCGTAGACGCCGTAGGCCAAGTTGTCGTGCTTGAACGGAAGCTCGTCGACCGGCACGGCCAGCTGCAATGTCGGCACCCGGCGCAGCAGCGTAGGAAGCACGATCTGTAATTCCATGCGGGCCAACTGTTGTCCTACACATTGATGACGGCCGTACCCGAACCCGACGTGCGGACCGTCGTCGCGGGTCAGATCCAGCTGGTCGGCATTGGGGAATTGGCGGCTATCCCAGTTGGCTGGCGCGACATCGAGAATGATGCCCTCGCCCGCGCGGATCGTCTCACCGCCGACCTGAATGTCCTCGACGGCGATGCGACGTTGACCGGTCTGGATGATGCTCAGGTAGCGCATCAGTTCCTCGACCGCGTTGGCGATCACCTTCGGGTCCTCGGCGTCGCACAGCAACGCGCGCTGATCGGGATGTTCGAGCAGGGCAGCGATGCTCAGGCTGATCATGTTCGCGGTGGTCTCGTGACCGGCGATCAGCACACCGAGGGCCAGTTGGGTGGCCTCGCGCACGCTGAGCTCTTCGGCGTTGACCCGCTCGGCCAGATCCGACACCAAATCCTCGGAGCGACTTTCCATCCTGGCCCGAATCAGCTTGGCGATGTACTTCGCCAACGAAGCAGCGCCCTGAGCCGTGTCCTCTTCGGTCGCGTAGCGGCCGGTGCCCCGTTGAGCTTGTTCCTGGAAGAAGTCCGCGTCCTCATAGGGCACACCCAACATCTCACTGATGACCAGCGTCGGCACGGGCAGCGCCAAGGCGCTCACGATGTCGCCCGGTTTAGGGCCGGCCAGCAGCGCGTCGATGCGGTCGTCGGCGATTTTCTGCACCGCCGGGCGTAGCCCCTCGACCCGCTTGAAGGTAAAGGGTTTTGACAACATCCGGCGGTAGCGGGTGTGCTCCTCGGCGTCGGAGGTGAACACCGAGCGCGGCCGTTTGTGCACGGTGGCCAGCATTCCCTCATTCCAGTGCGGATAGCCCGGCAGCCGGTCGTCGACGCTGGTGCGTGCATCTGTGAACAGTGACCGGATCGCGTCGTAGCCATGGATCAACCACGGTGTGCTGCCGTCCCAGATCCGCACCCTGCTGAGCTGCTTGGTTGCGTTGAGCGCCAACGACTCCGGGGGAGGAGCGAACGGGCAGCCCGAGGCCCGCTTCATCGGGAAGTCCGGGATGCCGGTGGCTGCTTCGGTCGAAACGTCGGTCATCGTGCTCCTCGCTTATCTCGGTGATCAGTCGGCCGCCGCACTCACATGAACGGGAGCGCGCCACAGCCCGACGATCGCGTCGATCAATCCCTCGCCGGCGACCGGCCAGCTGGAACGCGATCGCGGCCCGTGCTCGGCCAGTGCGCCTTCGTGCTCGGCGCAGGTGTGCATCAGCAGGTTTCGGACCATGACGATCCGCTCGGATCGCACTCGCTTGGGCAGGTCGGGAAGGCATCGGTTGATGCCGTCGATTGTCTGCACCAGCTTCGGCGACATGAGCGCGTCCTTGGTGACGACGTGGCGGTAGGTGGGGTCTGCCATCGCCTGCGCCGCGAAACGGGCGTACCAGCTCGGCGTGCCCAGCGCGGCCAGATGATCGGTGAGTGGCCGTACCAGGGCGCTCACCCAATCCCGCAGCTCGGTCGAATCGCCGACGTCGTCCAACATCTGCGCTCGGAGTTCTTCGATCGGCTGCCGGTGCTTGCTTTCGATCGCGCGCAACAATTCGGTCCGGGTACCGAAGTGATAGCACGCCGCGGCGTTGTTGCCTTGGCCGGCCGCTTCGCTGATCTGCCGGTTGGACACCGCGTACATTCCACGCTCGGCAAGCAACCATTCGGCGGCTGAGAGGATCGCCTCGCGCGTACCCATCGACCTGTCGGAGCGCGCTGTCCGCTCGGCTTTCACCGCCTCAGTGAACACCGCGCAACGCATTAAATCAAGCCGTTTATTTAATGCATGTCACGACACGGGATCGCGTCCCGCATGAGTTGGCGGCCGCGCCACGGCTCCGGTGCGGTGGCGTCTTCGTAGCGGATCTTCACCGTTCCGGATGCCGCTGGTGCTGCCGTCTTGCCGGGTTGTTTCCCCTTCGTGGCCTCCGTCGAAGGTTGTGCGGCAAGCGAATTGGAGCCGGCTCGGGCGCTCGGACCCGCTGCCGCAGCCGGCTGACGCACTCATCAGTGCGATAACGACCGTTGCCGACGCAACCGGCGTCGGGGAATGACCCCGAGGTCGTGAGTACCGTGCGAGCGACGGCGACCCTGGCTCAGCCGCCAAGCCCCTTCTTCACAGCCGCATCTTGCTTTTGGCCGACGTCGTTGACGAAATCCTGCGGCGGGAGCGTGTCGGGCGGACCGTCGAATTCCAGCGTGACGAAGGCTTTGCCCTCGGTGAACAGCAAGACGGCGATCCCCTTTTGATTGTCAAGCGAATTGCCGGAGACCACCGTTCCGTCCGTGCCGATCTTGACCGCGTCCGTGGCCGGGTGCTTGATTGCACCACCCTGGCCGGATTTCGCGGCATTCAACGCGTTTGTCGCGGCGCCCGGGTCCGGCAGCACCTGGATGGTGTCCTTGATGACGTGGCTGTTGTCTTGGGTGTTGAACGTCGTGGCGGCGCCGGGCTGGCCGTTTGGATCGTTCGTCGGCGGCGTGCCCGTGAAGGGCACGGGCGCGTCGATATCGGTCGCCTGGATCAACCACCCGGTGTACTCGTTCGGCTGGGCCGGCGCCGTTGGCGCGGCCGATGAGGGCGGCGCCGCACTGCTCTTACTGGATGACGACGCCGAGCCCGACGTTGTCGGCGATGGTTTGTGATTGCCGCCGCAGCCGGTTGCGGACAACGCCAGCACTGTCGCTGTAGCGATCCCCGCGACCACCGGTCGTGAAAGCCTCATCGCATCGTGCTCCTTCCAGGATCGATCTGGCGACGGAGTCGATTTCACCCCAAACGCACAGTACAGTGCGCGTGTCGCCAGAGGGTCCCGGCACCGATCTGCGCGCTATTCCAGCTGGTCACGCAGGCATGTCAAGGTACTGGCCAGAATGCGCGACACCTGCATCTGAGACACCCCGATTCGCTCCGCGATCTGGCTTTGTGTCATCGATTCGAAGAACCGCATATGCAGAACCTCGCGTTCGCGTTCGGGCAGCGCGGCGATCAAGCTGCGCACCGATTCGCGGTCGGTGATGTGGTCGATGTGAGGGTCGATACCACCAACCGCGTCGGCAACGACGCGGGGTTTGCCCGAGCCGTCCGAGCCCACCGGTGCGTCCAGGGACTCGAGCTGGTAGGCATCGCCGGCGACGAGGCATTCGACGATCGCGTCGTGAGCGACTCCCAGCTCTTCCGAGAGTTCGCGGGCGGTCGGGGCCCGGCCCAGCTTTTGAGCTAAATCCGCTGTAGCCCTGCTGATTTGGACATGAAGCTCACGAAGCCGCCGTGGTACCCGCATGCCCCAGCTGTAATCGCGGAAATAGCGCCGGACCTCGCCCATCATGGTCGGAATCGCGAAGCCGATGAAACTGGGCCCTTTTTCGGGGTCGAACCGGTTGATGGCGTTAATCAGCCCCAGGCGCGCGACCTGGGTCAAGTCGTCGAGACCTTCGCCGCGTCGGGCGAAGTGACGAGCGACGTGGTCGGCCAGCGGGAGGCATCGGGTGACGATGCATTCGCGCTGACGACGATATTCATGCGATTCGGGCGGCATTGTGTTCAACATCAGGAACATCTCGACGACGTCGTCGTAGGAGTCGTCTTTGCGAGCGGTAGTCGACCGAGCGGGTCGGGGGCGAGCAAGGACTTCGGTCATCTGCTCGACCACCTTCTTTGCGCTCGACATGTTGCGAAACAGACTGCGCACCAATGTATTTGCACTACAACACACTTCTCTCGAGGTCGCGGGCAGCAAGGCGTCGCGGGCGTGCGCACGGCACTCCACTGCACCGGGTCCGTCAACACGGATCAGTTGATCAAAGGCGCACGTGCCACTTGAAGGAGCGACCGGAGGTCTTACTCGCCGGAGCCTCGGCCCAGCAACCGTGCGGCTGGCTGACCGCTTTTAGCTAAACGGCGACGTGTCCAGGACGGACTCAATCGCCGATACTACGCCCTATCGCACAGATAGGCGATGGTTCGCCCTCGCTCGCCTGCCAGCAACCTCGGCCAGCACGGTACCGATACCGTCGACCCCGAAACCGACGGTCGACAGCAAACGCAACCGAGTCGGTCCGGGCGACGCCCCGGGACGACAATCGCCCGTTGTCATTTCCGTTTCGCCGACTGGGTACTGTTCGGCAAATGTCGGTGCCGATGAGCAGTCAAAACCTTCTGGCCGGGCGCGGTGCGGTGGTGTCCGGGGGAAGCCGTGGTATCGGGCGTGCGGTCGTCGAACTGCTGTGCAACCTCGGCGCCGGCGTGGTGGTCAACGGCCGTGACGCCGATGCCGTGGCGGAGACCGTGGCGGCGATCACCGGATCGGGAGGGCGAGCCGCCGGGGCGGTCGGACCCGCGGACGACGAGGCCATTGCCGCCTCGCTCGTCGACACCTGCCGCGACACGTTCGGGCGACTCGACATCCTGATCAATTGCGCCGGGATCGCCGAACCGCCCGGGTCGTCGATCCTGGACATCACGCCCGACGACTTCAATCGCCTGCTGAGCGCCCACGTCGGCACGGTGTTTCACACGTGCCGGGCCGCGGCGCGCGCCATGGTCGCGCAGGGACACGGGACGATCATCAACACCGGCTCCGTGGCCTTTCTCGGCGACTACGGCGGCACCGGCTACCCCGCGGGTAAGGGCGCCGTCAACGGGCTGACCGTGGCCATCGCCGCGGAGCTCAAGGCGAAGGGTATCCGGGCCAACGTGGTGTGCCCGGGCGCGAGAACGCGACTGTCCAGCGGAGCCGAGTACGAACAGCACATCGAGGACCTGCACCGCCGCGGATTGCTGGACGACGTGACCATGCAGGCCTCGTTGGATAGCGCTCCGCCCGAATATGTGGCCCCGCTCTACGCCTACCTCGCCAGTGACCTGGCGCGTGACGTGACGGGCCAGATCCTCGTTGCCGCAGGAGGATTCGTCGGACGCTTCGATCGGCCGACGCCGTCCTTGCTGGGGTACCGCGGTCATCATGACGCCGCGCCGTGGTCGATCGAGGACCTGCACAAGATGATCGGCGCGCACGGCTGACCGACATCCACTGCCCGGAAGCATCCGCCGGAAACACCGCGGTGCCTTCGTATCCGGAGAAGGCGGAGCTACTGCGCGTGAGTTCGCTTCGGGTGACCGTGGATTCAGCTTCTTTGCCGGGCGTCACGCTACGGCGCGACCGTGCCGCGGTAGCTGGGCGCCGACACGGATGGGGCCGATCGCTTGAGCGCACGGTCCGGGCTGGGTTGCCGGCCGGCGGGCCCAGCTCGCATCGCTGGGTCGACACCGTCGCACGTTATGCGTGTGTCCGACGGTCCTGCGGCCTACGCTGGCTGCGAACCGCAGGAGGGTCCTTGACGATGCAACCGAACCCGCTCGACCCCGTCGCCAGCGAACGTCTTTCGCACGCCGGGAAAATATTCACGTCTGATCTGTCGATCAATGAATTCGCCCTGCTACATGGGGCCGGATTCGAGCCGATCGAACTTGTGATGGGGGTATCGGTCTATCACGTGGGCTACCAATTCACCGGAATCAAGCAGCAATCCGAGCTGCCCGTGCTGACCGACGCCACCTACCGCGCGCGCTGGAACGCGATGTCACGAATGCAGGCCGAGGCCGACGCGCTGGGCGCCGACGGAGTGGTCGGCGTCCGGCTCGATTGGCGCCATCAAGGCGAGGGCGAACACCTCGAATTCATCGCGGTCGGAACCGCTGTGCGGTACGCCGAGAAGCCGGGGGCATATCGGCGCCCCGGTGGCCAAGCCTTCACCAGCCACCTGTCCGGCCAGGACCTGACCACGCTGCTGCGCTCCGGGTACGCCCCGGTCGCGTTCGTGATGGGCAACTGCGTGTTCCACGTCGCCGTACAGGGCTTCCTGCGAACGCTCAGCCAGGTGGGCCGCAACGCCGAGATGCCGCAATGGACGCAGGGTAGCTACCAAGCGCGTGAGCTGGCCATGTCGCGCATGCAGAGCGAGGCCGAGCGCGATGGTGGGAACGGCGTCGTGGGCGTGCACTTCGCCATCTCTAACTACGCCTGGGGCCATCACACCGTCGAGTTCTATGTGGCCGGCACCGCCGTGCGCCGCACCAGTGAGCCGCAAACCATCACACCGTCGTTCGTGCTTCCCATGAGTGATTGATGACGAGTTACGACCATCAGCGGGCCAGTCGTGCCATCGGAGCGGCCCTCGCCGGTCCTGGGGGAGTCGGACAGGTCATCAGGGTGTTTTGCAGCGTTCCGGGCGTCATTCTGACGCCGGCGCGGCGCGGCTTATTCCGGTCTCAGCCGGAACGGGTCCAGATCGGCGACTGGCGCTACGAACTCACCGTCGACGGGCGCCTCAGCGCCGCCCATATCGTGACTGGGATTGTCCTGGCCGAAGAGACCCTTCCCGCCGCCGCCGTCGGTCCGCATATCGCGCGTGCGCTCGGGCAGCTGGTGAGCCATTACGGTGCGACCATCATTCCCAATATCGACGCGGCCGTTGAGGTTCTCGAGGCGGCACCCCGATTCTGAGCGGGATCAGTCGGCGGGTTTACGTTGCCGGCCCCGGGGGCGGTCCCGGGTTGTGTGACGCCACCGGCGCGGGTGTCGGCGACGGTGCGGCTGACGGTGCCGATGAACGCACCGGTGTCGGAGCGTGTCCCGGTCCCGGTGCCGGCGAGGGTGTCGGCGACGGCGTCGCGGCGCTTGTCTCGGCGATGCGAGTGGCGGTGAAATCCGCTGCCTGATCGATCATCCCGGCCTGCTGGTACTGCCGATGCGCGGAGAAGTCGCCCGAGCCCGCACAGATCGGGTCGTTGGGGACACACAACTCGATGGCCTTGGGCACGTACAGCGGGCCGATCGTGACCGGCGGCTGATTAATCATGCTCATGAACTGGGTCGCCGGCTTCCCGAACAGAGCGACCGCGGCAACGTGGTTGGCCACCTCGGCCGGCATCGGCTGGAGGTCCTGCCCGACGCGTGCATCATCCGGCACTTGATTTGCCGTGACGAAGCCCATTACGGCCGCACCCTGGGAATATCCGCCGAGCACCATCTGGGTTTTGGGGCAGGCCGCCGCCGTCTGTTCAATGTGGGCGCCCGCATCGCTGATGCCGTCGACGGCTCGGGGAAAGCTCATGGTCGCTGGGTAGTCGACCGGATACACGGTGAGCGACTTTGGGCCGAGGCGCGCCCGCAGTGCATCGACGAAATTGTCACCGATGTCGCCCACTCCGGGCGCCTCGTCGGTGCCTCGGGCGAACACGACCTCGACGTCGGGGCACGGCTCGGCGGACACGGCGGGCACGGGGTCGATCAGCAGCGCCCACGTGGACGTTGTAGCGGCACAAAGCAAAACGGGGAGGGCGTGCGCCTTCACGGGTTGAATTTTGTCACACTTTCGGCACGCGCGCCTGTTATGAACTTTCGAGCCGACAGCGCTGTCCGCCCGGACGGCCCTTAGGCGGCGACTGATCGCGATAGTGTTGTGGCGCAACTACTTTAGCGCATCCTGTCCGCCGGGGCGCTGTCGGTGCAGCAACGCACTGGCGGCATGCAGCACACGGCGGAACGCGTAGGCGGCCACCGGTCCGAGCATGCTTACTCCTTTTTCGGCCGCCGGCACTCGATCAGGACGCCGCCGAGGACCGCCCCCCGACTCGTGGCTCGGCGGCCCGCAGCGGGTCCATCGACCGCGCCATTTGCGGGTAGGCAATCGCCGGTCCGATCCAACGGATCAGGTAGCGCCGAAGATCCGCGCCGCTGCGCGCGGGCCGGCCCGGATCTGCCAGGAAAGAGTGCAGCAGCCGAAGGGTGAATTCGTTCAACTCGTCCAGGCCTGCCTCATCGAAACCGTGCTGCTCCCAATCGATATCGAAGCGGTGCAGCATCGATCGCCCGAAGGCCAGCGCGGTATCAGACACGATGGAGATCGTTTGACCGCCACGGTGGCGGCGATTGAGCACCAATTCGAGCTGGTTGTCGGCGCCCAGCTGTTCAACGGCGAACGCGAAACTTTCCGTCACCGCCGCGACCGGGTCGGTGATGCCTTTGAGGTGAGCCGCCAGATGATCAAGGAAGCCATCGGCCGACCGCATCGCGCTCGCCACCAGCAACGCCTCAGTTCCGGGAAAATACCGGTATACGGTTTGTCGGGTCACGCCGAGGGCGCGGGCGACGTCGGCGATCCGCAGGGCCGATCCTCGCTCGTCAATGATCTTGTCGGCGGCGTCGAGGATCCGCTCGATCGCCTCCTCATCGGACGAGGGCGTGTTCCCTGCCCAACCGTGGCTACGCATAGCTAGCGGGCGGCAAACGTGCAGTCGGTCGTCATCACCGCTAGATCATATCGTCGCAGGCGAGACGATCGTCGCTGCTGCAGGTCGCTGATCTGGGGGTGCTACGTGCCGGCGAGCACCCCGACCGAACGCTCACATCGGCGGTCTAACCCGATCCCGTTGCGGTGGGCTGGCTTTCGGCAGCGACCTGCTTGGCCCAGCGGTAGTCGGCCTTGCCGGCCGGCGAGCGCTGGACCTTGGCCGTGCGGACGATGGCCTTCGGCAGCTTGTATCGAGCGATGTGTTGCTGGCATGTCTTGAGCAGCTCCTCGTCGGAGGGGTCCCTGCCCTCGACGAGTTGAACGATCGCGACCACCTCATTGCCCCAGCGTTCCGAGGGTCGACCGGTGACCACCACGTCATAGATATCGGGGTGCTCGGCCATTGCGGCTTCCACCTCTTCGGCGAAGATCTTCTCGCCGCCGGAGTTGATCGTGACGGAATCGCGTCCCAGCAGCTCGATCCTGCCATCGGTGAGAAAGCGGGCCCGGTCGCCCGGCACCGACCAGCGCACCCCGTCGATCGTCGGGAAGGTGCGTGCGGTCTTCTCAGCGTCGGCCAAATACCCGAGCGGGATCAGGGCACGGCGTGCCAACCACCCTTCACCGTCTCCGGGTGCCAGGACGCGACTGAAATCATCGGCTACCACTGCTGTCTCGGAGCCTGGATTGAACGTGGCCATCGTGCCCGGGCTCGTTTCGGTCGACATCGTATTCATCTGCATACCCGACTCCGAGGCCCCCACGGCGTCGATGACCACCAGGTGCGGCAGCGCGGCGGTGATCCGATTTCGCAGGTTCGGGGTCAGGGGCGCACCGCCGTTGGTGATCGAGAACAACCCGGACAGGTCGTAGCTGCCGCGCTCGATCTCGTCGACGAGCGGTCGTGCGATCGCGTCGCCGACCACCGGGATGCTCATGACCCGCTCGCGTTCCGCCAACGCCAGGATCTGGTTGGCCCGGATGCTCTCGACATCGTCCGGGATCGCCACCCAGCCGCCCATGGTCATGATCTGAAACGTCGCCCACTGGGCCGCTCCGTGCATGAGCGGCGGGATGAGGAGCACGGAGGCGAAGCCGCCCGCATTCGCGGCACGCTCGGCGAGCTCGTCGTAGGAGGCCAACGCCTCCTCGGCCCCGAAAGGCCTTCCGCCCATTGACGAGACGAAGATGTCGTTCTGACGCCACAGGACGCCCTTCGGCATCCCCGTGGTGCCGCCGGTGTAGAGCATGTACAGGTCGTCCCCACTGGGAGCGGGCATTCCGGCGGGCGGGGGCGGTGTCTCGACGATCGATTCGTAATCCACCGCACCGGGTAGCAGCGGCTGGCCGGAATCGTCTGCCACCTGGATCAGGAATTCCAGTTGGGGGAGTTGATCACGAATTGACGCGACTCGAGGTGCGAACTCGGCGCTGTACACCAGGGCGCGGGCTCGCGCGTTGGTGAGCAAATAGACGAGCTCGGCATCGACGTAGCGATAGTTGACGTTGAATGGTGCGATTCGCGACCGATAGGCCCCGATCATCGCCTCCAGATACTGGTTGCCGTTGCGCAGGTACAACCCGATGTGATCCTGGCCGGATTCGTGGCCCTGCAGTTGATCCCGTTCGGTGTGACATCCCAGTCCCAGCGAGGTCAGGTAGTGGGCGACGCCGTCTACGCGTGCGTCCGTGTCGGCGTAGGTCCATTCCCGGCCCCGCCACAACAACACCCGTTGCTTCGGAAGTGCCTGTGCCAGCGTCGAAAACACCCTCGACAGGTTGAATCCGCTATCACCCATGACTCTCCTTGAAAGTTCTCCGGTCTTCGCCGGTGGGGTTGAATGATCCAATTCACTTGTGCGGTCGGCTAATCAGGCCCCCGAGGCGCCCAAGATGAGGTTGACCGCTTCTTCGAGTTGCCCGGCGATCTCGTCGTAGGTGACGAATCGCGCCGTCATCAGGGCGCCGGCGAACGTCATCTGCAGGGTGGATTTCACGGCGCGCGGCCAGCCCGGGCCCAGCGCGGCTGCGATCCGCTTGGACACTTCGTCGCCGATCTGTTCACGCAACGGCTGAACCGCCGGATCGTCGGCCATCAACGCCGCGCCGCAAGCTGCGCTCAATTCGGGCTCGTCGGCCACGGCCACCGCCATGTCCCGCAGCGTCGCGCTCACCCGGGTCTTGGTGGTCTCGTTGACGTCCGTGTGCAGCGGCAGTGCACGCAGAAAACGCAGATAGACAGCGGCGACCAAGGCGCTCTTCGAGGGAAAGTACGTGTAGGCGCTGGCCGGCGACACGCCGGCGCGGGCGGCCACGGCACGCATCGTCAGGTTGGCGTAGGACGTTTCGCGCAGCTCTTCCAGCCCGGCCTCGAGGACCTTGCGGATCGTTTGGCCTGGCCGGCGATCCGAGCGGCGCGCGCCTCCGGCGCCGTCCACGGCGTGAGAAGCCACTTCTCTAGACACCCGTCCAGTGTAGGAAACTGGATGCGTGCGGCCAACAACACCGCCCCATCGCCGCTAAACGGGACGGTGAAGCGCCAACGCCATCTCACTCGGCTGGCCGAGGACGGGCTGCCTGCACTAAATACAGACAGTTGTCCAGAATTTGCGGCCATTCGTGGCTTGGGTGAGTCGTAAGGTGACGGCTGTGACCAGGGAGGACCAGCGCCGTTGGGACGAGCGGTACACGAGTAAGAAACCGGTCGCCGCGGATGCGGTCGGACTCCCCGGCGTCTTCGCCGACTATGCGGACGCTTTCCCGACTACGGGGAGGGCTCTCGATATCGCGTGTGGCCAGGGATTCGTGACCGTCTGGCTGGCGCAGCGAGGGTTGGAGGCCGTGGGATTGGACGTCTCCGCAGTGGCCGTCGGCCAAGCCCGGGAGCTGGCGCGGCACAGCGGCGTCGCCGACCGCTGCCGTTTTGACGTCCTGGATCTCGACGACGGCTTGCCGGACGGGCCCCCCGTCGACGTCATCGTCTGCCATAGGTTTCGCGACCGACGGCTCGACCGCGTCTTCATCGAACGCTTGACACCGGGCGGGCTGCTGGCGACAGCGGCGCTCAGCGAGGTCGGCGCCGAACCAGGTCCGTTTCGCGCGGCGCCCGGCGAGCTCGCGGTGGCCTTCGCCGAGCTGGACGTCATTGCCGCCGGTGAGGGCCAGGGGCAAGCGTGGCTGCTGGCGCGGGCTTGAGCCCTGCGAAACTACCCTTGCGCGCGGCTCGAGCGACGACGCTGCTGCTCAGCTCGCCGCGTCGGGGTGGCGCTGCGATGTTTAGGGGCGTTGCTGCGGTGCGCGATGGCCGCTTCGGTCGGGGCGGGATTGCTCTTGGGTGACCGGCTGCCGTTCGGACGACGCCGTTGCCCGCCGGTGTTCGGTCGATGCTGCCGAGGCGAGTGCGAGGGAACATTGACCGGTGCCGGAGTCTGGTAGGGCGCGAGTTCACCGACGAGGGCTTGCACCGCCTCCGACGTCGCGGTGACCTGCTGAGGAGCAACCTTGATGCCGGCTTTGCGCATCAATGCCTGGGTGTCTTGTCGCTGCTCGGGCAGGACGACGGTGACGACGTCACCGGCGCTGCCGGCCCGTGCCGTGCGCCCGGAGCGGTGCAGATAGGACTTGTGCTCGGCGGGCGGGTCGATGTGTACGACAAGTTCGACCTCGTCGACATGCACACCGCGCGCGGCGATATCGGTTGCCACCAGCACCCGAGCACCACCCGAGGCGAACATCGCCAGGTTGCGCTCGCGGGCAGGCTGAGACAGGTTGCCGTGCAGGTCGACTGACGGAACTCCGGATTCGGTGAGCTGTTTGGCGAGTTTGCGCGCTTGATGTTTGGTGCGCATGAACAGAATTCGGCGACCGGTGCCGGAAGCGAGCCGGTGCACAACTTCCTTCTTGGCCTCCGCATTGGCGACGTGGAACACGTGGTGGGTCATCTCGGACACCGGCGAGTCGACGCTGTCGACGGAGTGCAGCACCTCGTCGCGGAGGAATCGGTTGACGAGTTTGTCGACGCCGTTGTCCAGGGTCGCCGAAAACAGCAGCCGCTGGCCACCATTCGGCGTCGCGGCCAGGATCCGGGTGACGCCGGGCAGAAAGCCGAGATCGGCCATGTGATCGGCTTCGTCGATGACCGTGATCTCGATCGCCTCGAGACTGATCAAACGTTGTTTCATCAGGTCCTCGAGCCGGCCCGGGCAGGCCACCACGATGTCGACGCCCGATTTGAGGGCCACCACCTGACGGTGTTGCGACACACCACCGAAGATCGTGGTGACGCGCAGGCCGCAGGCGGCTGCCAACGGCTCGAGCGTCGCGGTGATCTGGCTCGCCAGCTCACGGGTAGGTGCGAGCACCAAACCCGATGGCCGCGACCGGCGGCGGTTTCCCTCGGAGAGTCGGCTGACCAGAGGAATCGAGAAGGCAAGCGTCTTTCCGCTGCCCGTCTTCCCGCGGCCGAGGACGTCGCGGCCGGCCAGCGTATCGGGCAGGGTTGCGACCTGGATTGGAAATGGATGTGTGATGCCGCTCCCCGCGAGCGCGTTGACGATTTGTCCGCGCACGCCGAGATCGGCAAAGGTTTTGTCGGTAGTCACTTTTCGGTGCCTTTCAGGCATCGGTCATGCCGGACCGTCGGTTGTCGCGCGCGGTTCTCAGCACAAGTTGGCGAGATTGCCGGAGGGCAAAATCGATCGCCGCGAGACAAGCTAGTGCGGATGCACGGATCATCTGAACATGGTGGGTTAGCCCGAATTTCGGGTATCACCAGTGGGATGAAGAAGCGTTCCACGACGTCGTTGACATCTAGCTGTGAGGCCAACGTTGGTGCAAGCATAGCGTACCCAGTGGACAACGACGAAAAAGCGCCATGTGACGTCCGTCGCTGAGTTTGATCAGGATTCCAGCCTGGCGCGCACGGCTGCCATGCGCTCTTCGAGTTCGGCCTCGTCGATGACACCACGCGCGACGAGCGAATGCGCCAGCGCAACCAACCGGTTTTCCGGGTAGGGCAGGTCGGAATACACCGTCGCCGACAGTGCGTCCTCTTCGGTGCGCCGGTCTGCGAAGCCGAGAACCTCCGGGCCGCAAGCACTTTGATCGAGAGCGTCGCACATCCCGTCCAGGCTCGTCTGCCACGGTGGAACCGGGTTGTCGACCCCGTATTTGGCCGCCATACGGCTCCAGACCTGTTTTCTCTCAACGATTTTCGTCAACGGCGCAATCGAGGGGACGTGGGCCGAGTCCAGGCCTTCGGAAGTGCTCACCTGTTCACCCTCCGAATCAGTCGCCGACCGGATGGATGGCAGGTCGGGTTTCGGTGATCGCATTCGTCGTCACGCCGGCCTTCGGCAGTGCCACACCGATCAGGCAATCGCGGGTGATGATGTCGGCCAGCTGGTCCTCGGTCCAGCCATCGGTTCCCTCGGGACGAACGGGCATCACCATGAACCGGTGCTTCTGATTGGAATCCTCGACCCGAATCTCGACGTCTTCCGACAGGAATAGTCCGAACTCCGCGAGCACCTGACGCGGCCAGCGCACGATGCGGCGACGGAAGTTCGGCGTCCGGTACCACTCCGGGGAATTACCCAAGATCGGGCGGGGATAGCAGGAGCATAACGTGCACACGATGACGTGGTGCAGGTTCGGCGTATCGACCAGAACGTGAAAGGCGGTGAAATCGCTCGGCGTGCCAAAACCCGTGGGGTGCAGCCAATCGACCCCGACTTCCTTACTGGCGGTAAGCGGATCCGAAACGACCAGCTCCTTGAATGCTGGGTCGAGCCAGGCCCGCGCCACCAGGTGGGCCGCTGGCGTCGGCCCGATCTGCTCGGCGTATTCGGTCATACGGCGGTGTTCTTCCGCGGTGAAAATCCCCTTCTCGATGCACAATTCGCGAAGGGCGATCTCGAGGACTTCGAAGTCGGTGATCTCATCCACCATCGGCGCGGCGGTGCGATCGTGATCGTGATCGTGAGCGGTCATGCTGAGGTCCTCTCGGCCGCTTCGAGCCACCGCTCGGGGATCTCGGTTTGCAGCGTGTCGTTGGTGGGACCGGTGTAGCCGTGCCAGAGCTCGGACAGATTGAACCGAACGATGTAGAACCACTCCGGTTTTTGATCGGGGCCGGCCCAGGACTCGTCCTCGGCCGCGGGGCTTTCGTACGTGACGACGGCGATCTCACCTTTCGCGTCCCGCACGTATTCCTGGGTGCGGGTGTAAAGCAGGATGGGCAGGTCCTTCACCACGACTTCGTCGCCGACCCGGAATTTCGGTTCGCCGGCCTGCCCGGCGAAAATTTGCGGGTCGCCTATACCGACGGCGTGGATGTGGTGTTCGTTGCGCTTGACCGCGGCGGGGTCACCTTCGAATCGGGGCTTGGCTTCCAACGGCTTACCCTGCAGCCCGCCTTCATACCGAGCCTTCACCTCAACCATGCGCTCGGCGAGCTCGCTCAGCCCGATGTGGTGCTTCTCGACGAGGACACGCACGACCGCGAGCAACCACCGCACGTAATAGGGCAGACCCAGATAGATGGCGCGGCCCAGATCGACATTGCCCATTCGGCGTCGTTCTTCGGACAGCCAGATCCCGCGCCAACCGAGCACCTCACACATGATGTAGGTGTTCTCTTCCCAGATCTCGTATTGTTTGTTCTCCCATGCGATGGGGGCGTCCGGCTCGCCTCCGACGTCATGGGGAGTCTTGGCGTAGGCGGCGAAACGCTCGTGGTCGATCAGATCCGGCGTGGGTGCGTCGGGAAGGTCCGGGTAGGCGGATTTGAGCCTGGCCACCAGGTCGAGATGGGTTACCCGGTCCAACGGAGTCGCCATAAGAGCTTCCATTCGTTCGTCCGGGTGTCGGCTGTGGCGCAGCCCGGCGCGCGCTGAATACAGCTCACTCCTCGCGTCGAGATCATGCAACCGCTAAATGAACATCCGGGAGGGTAAGGTCCCGATGATGGAGCGGCGCGTGCTCGAGGCGATCATCTATGAACGCGAGCCGCCGATCGCTCGGATCATTTTGAATCGGGTCGAAAAGGCCAACACCAAGGACGCGGTCCTGGTGACCGAAGTCGACAATTGCCTGCACGAGGCGGACCGCGACAGCGAGATCAAGGTCGTCATCCTCAAGGCCAACGGCAAGGGTTTCTGCGGTGGCCACGTGGCTCGGTGGGAGCCGGATGAAAACCCCTATCCAGACTTCGGCAATACCTTCGAGGATCTGTACAAAGGCACCGCCGACCTCTTCCTCTGGCCGACGCTGTACTTGTGGGAGTTCCCCAAGCCGACAATCTCGCAGATCCACGGTTATTGCATGGGCGGCGGGATCTATCTCGGCTTGTTGACCGACTTCTGCGTGGCGTCCGACGACGCGTACTTCCAGATGCCGCTTGCCCAAAGCCTCGGAGAACCCGGCGGGCACACCATGATTGAGCCGTGGTTGCTGATGAATTGGCATCGCACCATGGACTGGTTGCTGCTGGCGCCGACGCTGTCCGCCCAACAAGCCCTCGACTGGGGGCTGCTGAACAGGGTGGTCCCGCGGGAAGACCTCGAGGACACGGTCGAGGAAATGGCGCGCAAGATCGCCCAAATCCCGTTGACCACACTGATGGCGGTGAAGAACAACGTCAAGCGCGCGTGGGAGTTGATGGGGATGCGCGTACACCTTCAGGTCAGCCACATCCTGACCAACATGGTCGGCGCCGCGTCCGACGTCCAGGCGCGCCGCGTAGAGCTCATGCAGTCGGGGATGAAGCCACGCGAATTCGTCGACCGCGATGAAAAGCCAGGCGCCGCCCCAGTGTGAAGCTGGCCGCGCACTCGCTGTTGAACGTGAAGCGGGCCGCACACTCGGCCGGAATGCTTTAGTGCTGGCCGGCGATTTTGCGCCCGGCGGCATGGCGCGCGGCGACGTAGCCGAAGACCATCGAGCTGGCGATGCTCGCGCCGGCACCCGGATACTTGCGTCCCATCACCGTCGCGGTGGTATTACCCGTCGCGTAGAGGCCGTCGATCACCCGGTCCTGCTGGTCGAGCACTTGGGCGTACTCGTTGGTGATCACGCCCCCGCACGTTCCGACGTCCGCCGGGAGAACCCTCGTCGCGTAGTACGGCGCGCGCTCCAGCGGGCCGATCGCGGCGTTCGGCCGATACCCCGGATCGCCCAGGCAGTCGTTGTAGGCCGACTGGCCGCGCCCGAAGTCGGGATCCAGGCCCCTAGCGGAAAAACGGTTGAATCGCTCGACGGTGCGCGACAGCTCGTCGGCGGGCAGACCGATCCGGCGGGCCAGGTCGGCGATCGTGGTGCCCCGTTTGACCGCACCGTTGTCGATCAACTCGGCGGGCAGGTGTTGACCGCGCTTCAGTGGATTGGCGCTGGTGACGTATCGGCGCACGTATCCTTCGTCGAAAACCATCCAGCAGGGCACCGCTTTGTTGGCGTACATCGCCTTGCCGACCTCTACGTAGGAGTTCGACTCGTTGCAGAACCGCCGCCCGGTCGAGTCGACGTAGATCGCGCCGGGGCGCTGCCGTCCCGAGCCGAGGGAGGCGGCGATCGCGCCTCCGTTGGCGATGAAAACCGAAGGCAGCCACCAGGCTTCGTCGAGGAGATCGGTTTGGGCACCCAACCGCATCGCCGTCTCGAGCACTTCGCCGGTGTCGCCGGCGTTGGCAATCGACCACTGAGCTTCGTTCGGCTGGTCGCCGCTGTAGCGGCGTCGCATCTCCTTGTTGTGGCCGAAGCCGCCGGCGGCCAGCAGGACGCCCCGCCGTGCCTCGATGTTCAACCCGACGCCGTCCCGATTGACCCGGGCGCCGACGACGCGGCCGTCCTCGACGATCAGGTCCACCATCGCGGTATTCGTCCACAGTGGCGGCTGATTGCCGCCGAGGTCGATCAGCGCCTTGAGCATCTGGGCGATCAGCGAGGATCCGTTGGTGAGGATCTGGGCCCGGCGTGCCCGGGCCGCCGCGGTACGCAGGAAGACCTTTGTCGCCACCGCGAATGCACGCGGCGCGCGGTTGAAGTACTGAACCGAACGCAGCTCGTTGGTGAGCACCACGTACCCGTAGTTCTTCGCCAGCGGCGGCTGCACCTTGTCATGCCAGTTACCGAGCTCGGCGGCGTCGAAGGGGATTCCCTCCACGGCCCGGCCGGACTCGTTGCCGCCCTTGTGATTCGGGTAGTAGTCGCTCCAGCCGGCACAGCGGATCAGCCGAACACCCTTGCGGATCAGGAAATTCATCATCTCGTAGCCGGCGGTGAGAAACATCTCGCGACGGGCCGGCGAGGAAGCCGCACCGATATCGCCGACAACGTCGGCCAAATAGGCCAGGCCGTCTTCGTGCGAGTCGGCGATGCCCTCGGCGCGCATCAACGGGTTGTTCGGCAGCCAGACGATACCGCCGGACAGCCCGGTCGAACCGCCGATCAGGGCTTGCTTCTCGACGATCAGGGGCTCGAGCCCGCTGTCCAGTGCGGCCAACCCCGCCACCATGCCGCCACCGCCGCTGCCCGCGATCAGCAGGTCCACCGAGCGGTCCCATGCGATGGTCATCGTGGCCCCGAGGTGAAACCGAGATCCGCGATCGGCACGTCGATGGTGGTGTTGGTCTTCTGAATCGCCGGAACCAGCGCGTCGTAGGGCAGGCCCGCGAGGAACCCGTCGATGACCCGTTCGAAGTTCGAAATCAGTCCTTCGATCTGGTCCGACAGCCGCATGTATTCAAACCCCTTTGAGTGCAATCCTTTTTGCTGACGTGGCAAGTTGGAGAAATCCTGGGCGGGAATCGGTGGCCAACGCGGGTCGTCGGGCGCCATGGGTTCCGGTGGCGTGGGCCGGCCCGCGGAAAGGTCACAGGGGAAACGGGTCAGCGACCAGATCTCGAATAAGGTCTCTTCGGGGCCCAGCGGGCGGATCCGGTACGACGAGGCGCTGCTGTAGGTCGGCAGAATGAAGTGGTGGGGGAAGCAGAATCCGATCGCGTCGGTAATCCCGCGGCGGACCAGGTCGTTGAGATCGGGCATGACGCTGCCGCGGGCACGATGCCAGTTGACGACGGCGTCGTTGAGGGCGCTGCGCCATCCGGCCATCGCCGCGGCCGGGTCCACCGGTAGTTCAATTGTCTGCAGGCCCTCGGCGATACGGATGTCGTTCTCGTGGGTCATGCCTCCCATGCCGTCGCCGAGCGTGCGCATGAAGTAGAGGCTGCTCTGCACCACCGGATGTACCGCAGCCGACGGCGACCCGGACTGCGCCGACGGCAGCAGTTGCGGATGCGTCTGCGGAACGTGGTAGCCCTCCATGAATGCCGCCGTCGCCAGTTTCCAGTTCACCGGAAGTCGACAGGACTGCCACCACTCGGTCCGCAGCGTTTCCACGTTCCAGGCGTCGTAGATCGACGCGAACGGTTCCATGCAATCCCGCAGCGCCGGCGCACCGTTGTCGAGGTTGATCCACGCGCAGCCACCCCACAGCTCGCACCTGACCGAAACGAGTTCGAGGTCAGCCGGGCGCATGTTTTCCTCGGTGAAGGCCTCGGGCCGCAAGACGAACGTGTTGCGGCCGTCGATGCCCCAGCACCAGCCATGGAACGGGCATACGAAGGTACGTCGATTTCCATTGCCTTCCACCAGCTTTACTCCGCGATGGCGGCACGCGTTGTGATAGGCCCGGACATTTTCGCTGTCGACTCGCACCACGATGATCGACTGGTCGAGGATTTCGTACTCGGCGTAGTCGCCGGGCTTGGGTATCTCCTCGAGCCGGCAGGCCATCTGCCACACCCGGGGCCACAACATCTCGGTTTCCAGCGCGTAGAAGTCTGGGTCGTAGTAGCGCTGCTTGGGAATTCGGTCGGCGGCCTGGACTGCCCACGGCACCGGCAACGCCGACCAATGCGCCCCTGCCTTGTCCGCGGCTCGTCTCGAACCAGTCTCTACAGCCATCTCGCCATCCCTTGTGTCAGCGTCACACGATCCGTGATGCCCGCCCCTGCCAGTAACGTTCGCGAATGCGCCTCTTGTAGAGCTTGCCGTTCGGATCTCGAGGCAGTTCCGGGTCGAATTCCACCGTGCGCGGGCACTTGTAGCCGGCCAGGTGGGCTCGGCAATACGCGATGAGCTCGGCCTCGAGGTCGGGGCCGGGGGACACCCCGGCGACCGGCTGCACGACGGCCTTCACCTCTTCACCGAACTCGTCGTTGGGAACGCCGAAGACCGCGGCATCAACCAACTTGGGATGCATGACCAAGAGGTTCTCCGCCTCCTGGGGGTAGATGTTCACCCCGCCGGACACGATCATGAACGTCGACCGATCGGTCAGGTACATGTACCCGTCCTCGTCGACGTACCCCATGTCTCCCAGGGAGCGCCAACCGCGGTCGTTGTATACCGAGGCAGTCTTGGCGGGATCCTTGAAGTACTCGAAATCGGGTCCACCTTCGAAGTAAAGCTCTCCAGCCTGGCCGGTGGGAAGCTCTTGTCCATCGTCGCCGACCACATGCACCGGGGCCATCGGTTTGCCGACTGAGCCGGGGTGGGCGAGCCACTCCTCGGGGCCGATCACCGTTCCCGCGAATCCCTCTGTGCCGCCGTAGTATTCGTGGATAATCGGCCCGAACCACTCCATCATCGCCCGCTTGACGTCCACCGGGCAGGGGGCGGCCGCGTGGATCACGCACCGCAGGCTCGAGATGTCGTATCGGCGCCGCACCTCCTCGGGCAGTTTGAGCATCCGCACGAACATCGTCGGAACAAACTGGGCGTGTGTCACGCGGTGGGTGGCGATCAGCCGAAGGACGGTCTCCGCGTCGAACTTGCGCATCATGATCGACGCGGCCCCGACGCGGTTGACCGCCATCGCGTAGTTCACCCCGGCCGCGTGATACAGCGGTGCGGGGGACAGGTACACGCTGGCCGGGCTCATGCCGTAGCGGTGGGTCAGCGCCATCTCCAGGACGGCCTGCGCCCAGGACCCGTTGCCATCGGCCGGCAGTGGTCGGCGGACCGCCTTGGGCCGTCCGGTGGTGCCCGACGAGTAAAGCATCTCCGATCCGTCCGACAGCGGCGGCGCATCACCCGCCGCTGCGAGCGCGTCCTCGTATCGGCACCAACCGGGCATCGTGACCCCGATGGCTATATGGACGTCGACCGCCGTGTTCACCTCGCGGACGTGCGCGGCGATGTCGGGCATCTCGCCGTCGACGAACACCGCCTTCGCGTCGGAGTCACCGATAACGTAGGAAACCTCGTCGGGAGTGAAATGGGTGTTGACAGCGGTGTAGTAGAGACCGGAAAGCTGGCAGCCCCAAGTGATTTCGAAGAATTCCGGCCGATTCGGCAGCACCAGTGCCACGCCGTCGCCGCGGCGCAGCCCCGCATCGTGCAGCGCAGCGGCGACCCGTTGGCTCCTTGCATACAATTCGCCGAACGAGATCGCGCCGCCGTCGGCAATCAGGGCCGGCGACTGTGTGGCCGCGATCGCGTGGTCGGCGATGTTCACCAGCAGACCTACGTCGCTGCGGCGCCGTCGGTCTGTGCGGCCGCGGCGGCCTGCCGCCGGGCGTGCTCGGACGGCAACACCTTGTCCTTGAACACGGTCTGAATCAACTGTTGTACGTCCTTGCTGATCGAGGCGAGCGCGACGAGGTCGTTGGAGCTCTGCCAGTGCACCCGCATTCCCATCAGTTCCCACGCCCGCTTCAAGTTGGCCTTGGTGAGCATCAGCGTCGTCAACGGTGCCTGGGCGATGTGGCGGGCGACCGCGTCCACGCGGGCGTCCAGGTCCTCGCGCTTGACCACCTCGTTGACCAGGCCGACCTCCAACGCCTTCTTGGCGTCGATCACCTCGGCGGTGAACAGGTAGTAGGCGGCGCGCCGCCAGTTCATGAACACCCAAGGCTCGATGGAACATTCACCGGATGGCATGCCGAACCCCTGCAGCGGCGGGTAGGAGAAGTAGGCGTCTTCGGAGGCGATGACGATGTCTGTGGTCAGGCCCATGTGCGTACCGCCGCCCACACAGTAGCCGTGCACCTGCGCGATGGTGGGCTTGGAGAACTCCCACAGATTCAGGGTCGGCTTGACGAACAGATCCGACTGCGCCTTCCACGGGTGACCTGTCACCATGGCGTTCTCCACGAACGCCGGATAGTCGACGGCGTTATTGCCGATGGCGTGTCCCGAGCAGAAGCCCTTCCCGTTGGCTTTGAGAATCAGCACCTTGATGTCGTAGTCGCGGTCGGCGTCCAGCAGCGCGGCATCGACTTCCTCGGCCAGCTTTTGGTCCTGGGCGTTGGCCTTCTCGGGCCAGTTCAGCGTGATGCGGGCGATCGGGCCTTCTTTTTCGAAGATGATTCTCTCGCGGGTCTCGTTGAGATCCATATGGCTTACCTTTCTTCGTTATGAGGTGATGACGCCGATTTCGGTGCCGATGTCGTAGGTGGTCCCGACCTCGCCCGTCCACTGCACGGTGCCCGACGCTCCGGCTTCGATTTCCTGTTCCACTTTCTCGGTGGCGATCACGTAGATCGGCGTGCCGGCCTCGACGTGCTCACCGGCGTCGACCAGCAGGCCGGTGAGTTCGGCTTCGGACACCGCGACCGATACCCGGGGGATGCGAATAACGAAGTCAGACATGCGTGTTCGTCCTCGCAAGGGTGCTTCCCAAGGTACGCAGCGCCGCTTCGACGACGCGTGCCGGCGACGGATAGACCTGCGCCTCGAGCGCCGCCGCGGCCGGGTTGGGCACGAACCGGGCGGCCACCCGCTCGACGGGTGCGGCGAGCTCGCCGAACAACTCGGATCCCAGCAGCGCGGCGATCTCTGCACCCGGGCCGGCGAATTGGACTGCGTCGTGCACGATGACGGCTCTGCGGGTACGTCGACCGGAGTCGACGATGGTCTCGACGTCCAGCGGCACCAGGGTGCGCAGATCGACGACTTCGGCACTGACGCCGTGGTCGGCCAGGGTGTCAGCCGCCGCGAGCGCGTCGTGCACGCTACGTCCGTAGCTGATCAGTGTCACGTCGGTGCCCTGCCGCTTGATGTCGGCCTGGCCGAGCGGAATTGAGAATCCGGGATCGAGCGGAACCGGCCCCTTCTTGCTTTGCAGCCGGATGGTTTCGATGAACAGGCAAGGGTCTTCGTCGAAGATCGCCGCCGTCAGTAGGCCTTTGCCGTCGCGCGGCGTGGACGGCACGATCACCTTCATCCCCGGGATGTGCATGAACCAGGCTTCCAGGCTCTGCGAATGCGTCGCACCGGTGGCCAGCCCGGCATACACCTGGGTACGGATCGTGATCGGCGCCGTCGTTCGTCCGGCGGTCATGAACCGAAGTTTGGCCGCGTTGTTGATCAGCTGGTCGGCGGCGATGCCGATGAAGTCCATGATCATGATCTCGGCCACCGGCAGCAGACCGTCGATCGCGGCGCCGATCGCCGCACCGACGATCGCCGCTTCCGAGATCGGAGTGTCCAATACCCTGTCGTGGCCGTATTTCGTCGACAATCCCGCGGTCGGTCCCGACGCGCCGGGATCGGCGATGTCCTCACCGAGCAGGAACACTCGGTCGTCGGCCCGCAGCGCCTGATCCAGCGCGAGGCTCAGCGCCTCGCGCATCGTCATCTCTTTCTCGTCCATGTCTATACCGGGAACTTGATCGCAGTTGCGTACACGTCTTTGTCGAGTTCGTCGATCGTGGGGGCCTCGGCGCTGATCACTGCCTGCAGGGCGGATTCCACTGTGGCCAGCGCCTCGTCGTCAATCCGCGCGAGCTCCTGCTCGTCGTGGCTGCCGATGTCGACAAGGTGCCGGCGGAACCGCGGCACCGGGTCGGCAGCCATCGCCGCTTCCAGTTGCTCCTTGGGGATGTAGGGCATTCGATCGCCGAAATAGTGACCGCGGAAGCGGAATGTCACACACTCGATGAAGGTGGGCCCGGCGCCGTCCCGCGCCCGCTGCAGTGCCTCGTCCAGCGCGGCTTTCACTGCCAGCGGGTCGTTGCCGTCGACGCGAACGCCCGGCATGCCGTATCCGGCGGCCCGGTCGGCCACGTGCTCGATCTTCATCGTGTCCTGGGTCGGCGTCATCTCGGCGTACAGGTTGTTCTGGCAGACGAACACGAGGGGCAGGTCCCAGAGCGCGGCCATGTTGGCCGCCTCGTGAAACGAGCCGGTGTTGGTGGCACCATCGCCAAAGCTGACCACGGTGACGCGATCGAGGCCCTTGCGCTTGGCAGCCATCGCCAGCCCCACGGCCACCGGCGGTCCGGCGCCGACGATTCCGGTCGAAAGCATCACGCCCACCTCGGGTTTGGCGATGTGCATGGTGCCGCCTTTGCCGCGGCTGGCGCCGACGGTGCGTCCCATCATCTCGCCGTAGATCTCCTCGAGGGGGACTCCCTTGCCGATGAGATCGTGCAAACCGCGGTAGGTGGTCACCAACTGGTCGTCGGGTCGCAGCGCGACGCCCATCGCGGCGGCGATCGCCTCCTGACCGCGCGAAGGCCAGTACACACACATGAATTCGCCGGTGCCGATGCCCTTGGAGAGCCGGTCATCGGCCGACTTCATCAGCACCATCAGTGCGTACAGACGCCGTTGAGCGTCTTTGTGCGTGTCGGGGGATTCGGCGTCGGTCATCGTATAGTTCCGTTGCCGTACAACCGGATCGATACCACCGCCGTCATGCGCCCGACCATGGCTTGACCTTCAGGAAGCCGCCGCCGTCGACGCGCAACTGCTGTCCGGTGATATAGCGTGCGGCATCCGAGGCGAGAAACAGCACCGCCTCGCTGATGTCCTCCGGTTCGACATACGGGATCGGCATCGCCTGCACGAACGGGAAAATCGGTTCGGCGTCCTCGCGGGTCGGCTCCTTCAAGTCCGGCCGGAACGCCCGATACATCGGTGGGCTGTGCAACATATCGGTGTTGACGTTCGTCGGGTGTACCGCGTTCATCCGGATGGAAAACGGGGCCAGCGCCAGGGCGAAGTCGTTAACATAGTGCGCGGCAGCAAGTTTCGCGAAGGCATATCCGGCTCCGCCGGGACCGCCGTCGATGCCGGTGGTGTTCATCGACGACATGAATGCGGCGTTGGAGCCGATCACGATGATCGACGCGCCGGCCCGCAGGTGCCTGATGCTCGCGTGCACGAGATTGAGCACGCCGACCAGGTCCACATCCACGGCGTCGGCGAACGCCTTCGGCGGCAGACCGGCGGTGAGCGGGCAGATGCCCGCGTTGGCGACCACGATGTCGAGGTGGCCGAGTTCGGCGACACCCTCGTCGATCGCGGTGGACAGGGCCATCCGGTCGCGGACGTCGGCGATTACGGTGAAGGCCCGCTGCCCTTCCTTTTCGACCAGGCGCGCCGTCTCGTCCAGATCCTGCGGCCTGGCCAACGGGTACTCGTTGGTGTCGATGTCTTCGCAGAGGTCTACCGCAATGATGTCGGCCCCTTCCGCGGCCAGCATCCGCGCGTGTGACCGTCCCTGGCCCCGTGCGGCGCCGCTGATGACGGCGACCTTGCCCGCTACCCTGCCCATCGCCCGTCCTTCGTCCCGGTGCCCATCGCCGTGTCTGTTAGCGAGACCCAAAGCTGCTCGCTACCAAGGGAGTTTCGCCGGCCGGCGCAAGTTTCTACGCCGCTGGGGACAGTCGGGCGGCTGCCGCAAGCGCCGCCGCCCCACACGTTTACCGCATCGGGGACGGGGATCTGACCAACGATCGGCTCCATTGCGTCTCTTCCACGAGAACCTGCGCGTGGCTGTGGCCGGGCAATATCCATTAGAGTAACTAGAATATCTAAAATAGCAAGGACAGTTCCGGACCGAGGGGGTTGGCGATGTCAGGCGTGCACGGTGGTGTCCTGCAAGGGGTGCGGGTCGTGGAATTGGCGTCATGGACCTACGTGCCGTCGGCCGGTGCCGCCCTGGCGGACTGGGGCGCCGACGTCATCAAAGTGGAGGGCGTCACGTTCGGTGACCCGGGGCGAGCTCTGGTCGTCGGCGGATTCACCCGCGCGGCGGCCCGGCCGGACGCCGACTTCATCCTCGAGTTGGGCAACCGCGGTAAGCGCAGCATCGGGATCGACATCAAATCCGAAACGGGTCGCGAGTTGTTCGGCCGCCTGCTGGCCACCGCGGATGTGTTCCTGACCAATTGGCTGCCGGGCGCACTGGAACGAGCCCGATTGACCGTCGACGACATCCGCGCGTTCAACCCGAAGATCATCATTGCGCGCGGCACCGGTCTGGGGGTCCGGGGCCCGGATCGCGACCGTGGCGGGTTTGATGCCGCCACCTACCTGGCGCGGGGCGGCGTCGCTTACACGCTCACACCGTTCGGGACCGAGACGCCCGCCGTACAGGGCCCCGGTTTCGGCGACCTACAGGGTGGCGCGACGTTGGCCGGCGGCGTGTGCGCGGCGTTGTTCCACCGGGAGCGCAGCGGTGAACCGGCGATTGTCGATTCCTCACTGCTGGCGCAGGCGATGTGGTCGATCGCGCCGTCGATTTCGGCCGCCGATTTCTTCGACATCGACGGCATTCCGGGGGCGCCGCCCGGACTGGCCATCAATCCGCTTGTCAACCGGTACAAAACCAAGGACGGCAGGTGGATCCAGCTGGTCTTCTTGCAACCCGACAAATTCTGGGTCGGGTTCTGCGAGCGGATGGGCCTTTCGGGGTTAGCCACCGACGAGCGGTTCGTGCCGTCCAGCAACCTGATCGCGAACGCGGCCGCGGCGACCGAGATCGTGGCGAATGCGTTTGCCAGCCACGACCTCGCGCATTGGCAGCAGGTGCTCGAAAAAGAACCAGGAGTGTGGGGCGCACTGGCCACGCCGCGGGAGACGCTCAACGACCCCCAAGTCGAACCCAACGGCTACGTGGTGACAAACGTTGACGATTACGGCGAGAAATACCGAATCGTTGCTGCCCCGGTCCAATTCAACGAAACTCCGCCGCTTCCTGCGCGCGCTCCAGAACACGGTCAGCACACGGAGGAAATTTTGCTCGAACTCGGCGTGGACTGGGACGAGATCGCAAAGGCGAAGGACCTCAACACCATCCTGTGAGGTAGCACCGGCGCATACGCATGCTTGCCAAAAGCGTTCTGCGACTAGCGGTTAGGTGGGTCTATCGGCGGCAATGCGATTTCCGTTATGGGGATTGGTGTCGGATTTGGTATCGACACGGTCACGAGCACATATCGATGTGCACCGCGGTATGGCATAACGGCGACATTCCACAAATCATGGCACAGTGCGCCTTTGAGAATCGCGATGGCGAGTTATGCGTTCTCGCGCGGATTCTCGTCCGCTATGTGGGGTAGCGGGTTTCGTTAAGGCACTACAGGAGGTATGCGTAGCATGGCGAACTGGGTTCCCGCACACACTTCGGGCGGCCCGAACTCAAGCCGGATTCTCGACACCGCGCGGGGAATCATCATCGGACTTCGCCGATGCCGGTCGGAGACAGCCTTCGACGAACTGCACACTGCGGCAGTGCGTCACAAGGTGCCGGTATTCGCGATGGCTTGGGCGCTGGTGCACCTCGCAGGCGAGGGGGAGAAGACATCCAGCTTTCAAGAGGCGCAGTCGGCCGCGCGCCACGAGTGGGGTCAACTGTTCACCGGAGCGGCAGCGCTGAGCTGTTGAGAAGTGATCAAGAACTTGGCGCGGCCGGGGTCCCTGGGGGGTACCACGGCCGTGCCAACTCATCTCAAGAACCCATCGACGGCAAGCCTTTGGAGCACGACGTCTTCCCGCTCGAGCTCCAGTGGCCGTCACGAGGCTTGCGACGCCGCCGAAAAAGAATCGGACAGGCGATAACGCCGTTGAGGTGATTCGATACGGCCCTAATGACTTGGGATGGCAACGTGATCGACGCAGTCGACGCGCAACTCGTCAACCGGCAGGGGAGTGTCATAGAACCTGCACCAATATTTGCGATGTCGTGCGTCCACGATTTCCAGCTGGACGCACGTGCTGCAGGCCCGGCTGACCGGGATCAGATCAGCGTCGTGCAATTCCCCGAGCAGCCTTATCAGGCCGTCGAGAAGCACCTCCGCATCGGCGCGGTCGAGTCGTGACGCGGCGACCTCTGCTGGGGCCGTCCACCGAGACACCGTCGCCGCGGCGCGGCGTCCCTCCGGCGTGAGCACCAGCTGCTGACTGCGACCATCGCGGGGGTCACGGCGGCGCTCCACCAATTTCTTGCGCAGCAAAGCGGCGACGGCGTCACTCACGGTGGGGTCCGAGACGTTCAGCTCCCGGGCCAGCGCGGTGCTACGCGGCGTGGGCGGAGGTCCGACGTGCAGCCACCCGAGTACTCGGAGCTGCGTACTGGACAGATCGTGCCGCTCGGCCGCCCGCCGCGCCAGCACATGTAGCGAATCACCGACGCGGTCGAGCGCGGCAATGATCTTGGAATCCAGACTCGGGTGGCGTTCCCCGTCGTGCTTCAGGAGACGGTCCCGGCCAGAGCGCCAGCCGGCGCTGTCTTGATGAGGGGATCGATGCGGTGCACCGGATCACGCATGCGGCGGGCTCCTCCTTGAATTCGTGTGCGGTGCTCAATATTCCACTGCACATCGTGGCGATCAGCGCGTCAATGATCACCGGTACAAATCAGGATGATCGGATATGTAGGACTCCTTTGTATCTTAGCTACGCTGTACCAGGTATCGACAGCCCGATGCATCGCCGCACCGGCTCACACCAAACAAGGACTTGCCGATGCCCAAGCTATTGCGCAGCGACTGGTATGACCTCGCGCGAGACACCAACTGGACGTTCCGCTATGTGGCCGAAGAAGAGGTATTTCCCGAAGGCCTCTCGGGAACCCACCGGGTCGCAGGCGAGGCCTGGCTGAAATGGGACGAGCCGTACAAGATCAGTTACCGCGAGTATGTGCACAACCAAGTCACCAAGGACACCACCACCTATTCGCTGAAAAACACCGTCAGCCGTTCCAAGCTGTTCGACTCGCTCGATCCCGGCTGGAAATCGGTGATCGTCGCCCACTACGGCGCCATCACGATGCCCGAATATCTGGCGTCGATCGCCGAGGCCCGAATGGGACGGTTCGGCCGCTCCGCGGCCTGGCGCAATACCGCCACGTTTGGCACCCTTGACGAGGTCCGGCACGGCCAGATTCAGGCGTTCTTCCCCTACGGGTTGCTCGACAAAGAGCCACGCGGAGACTGGGCGCTGAAAGCCTTTCACACCAACGACTGGATCATCCTGGCGGTCCGTTACCTGTTCGACGACATGTTCGTCGCCAACGACGCCGCCTCCATCGCCTTGCAGTTGACCTTCACCCTGGAAACCGGCTTCACCAACCTGCAATTCCTTGGTATGGCCGCCGACGCGATCGACGTGGGTGACCTGGAGTTCGGGGCCCTGATCTCGTCGATTCAGACCGATGAAGCACGCCACGCCCAACAGGGTGAGCCCACGATCAAGGTGCTCATCGAGAACGGCGAAAAAGAGTGGGGTCAGTTCCTGATCGACCACATGTTCTGGCGCTCCTGGCGGATTTTCGCGCTGCTGACCGGATTATCGATGGACTACTACACGCCGCTGGAAAGCCGCCGGATGTCGTTCAAGGAATTCATTGAAGACTGGGTCGTCAAGCAGTTCGCCGATCAGTTCCGCGATTTCGGCCTGGACTACCCCTGGTATTGGGAGGAGTTCATCAACGAGCTCACCTGGTATCACCACGCCATTCATCTAGGTGTGTGGTACTACCGCCCGACGGTGTGGTGGAACCCCGACGCCGGCGTCTCGGAAGCCGAACGGCTTTGGCTGGAGGAGAAATACCCCGGCTGGAACCGCGATTTCGGGCGGAACTGGGACGTCATCACCGAGAACGTCCGCAAGGGGGATATCGCGGCGACGCTGCCCGAAACGTTGCCGATCACATGCAACCTGTGCCAATTGCCCGTCGTGCGTTCCGCCGGGGTCACTCGAGGGGCGCACACCGACGCGGCTCCGCTGACCCACATCCACGACGGGCGCAAGTATCTCTTCTGCTCCGAACCGTGCCGGTGGATCTTCGTGCAACGGCCCGAGCGGTTCGCCGGGCACCAGTCGCTGATCGATCGCGTGCTCTCCGGCGAGATCAGCCCGCCCGATCTGGGCACGGTGCTGCAGTACATGGGCCTGTCGGCCGAAGAACAGGGCCAGGACGCCGACAACTATGCCTGGGCACGGCAACGTTAAGGAGGCAGAGGGTGTCGCTACTTCCCTTGACCGCGCTCTTCGAGGGCGACGTGCTCGAGCTGCTGATCCCGGTGGACGACGGTGACACCGTCGAGCAGGTGGGCCAACAGGTCGCCCACCACGTGGTGGGGCATCGCGTGGCCGAAAGAGACGCCCCCATCCGGGTCCGCCATGACGGACGGATCCTGGCTCCGGAGGCCATCATTGGCGCCTCGGGGGTGCGGCCCCTGGATCATCTCGAGGTCTTCTACGGTGCCTGACGGCAGTCTAGGCCGGACAGCCGACTGGAAAGTCGTGGCTACCATCGACGATCTCTGGGAGGGCGATGTCGGCGAGTTCTATGCAGACGATGTGCCAATCCTTTTGGTGCACTTGCGAAGCGGTGAGCTACGGGCATTCGCGGGCAGCTGCCCGCACGCGGGATTCCCGCTGGCCCACGGTGACGTCGACGGAGGAGTGTTGACCTGCTCCGCGCACAGCTGGGAATTCGACCTCGACACCGGCGCGGGACTCAATCCGGACAACTGTCAACTAAAGCGCTACCAAGTCCGTCGCGACGGTGACCTCATCGCGGTGGCGGTACCTCAGAACGGAGCCAAACCATGACGTCGTCCGTCGAAGAGCCGAAGCTTGTCGGCCCGATCGTGCGGGGCTTCGACCCCGACATCGTCGCGGCCCTGACCGAGGCGATCGAGGTCGACAACCCCGGAGCCGAGATCGTCATCGAAGACCACGCCGGCTACGTCCGCATCCACGCGCCGTCCTTCCTCAAGGTCACCCGTGGAAGCCTGGAATCAGCTGCCGGCCAACCAATTCCATTAGCGTCATTGGAGCCCGCCATCGCCGGATTTGCCGGGCGGATGCGCTATGTCGGCGATGACGAACTGCAATGGTATCTAGAACGGAAGGACTGAGCAGATGACGAGCGCGGCACCGCGTCGACTCAAGACGTGGAGCATCGCCGGAGACACCCGGCGCAGGCCCACCGAATACGAAATCGTCACCGGTGGATTCCACTATCACTTCAACCGCAAGCCGGCGCCGTTCGACCTGGATCCCAACACCGCGATCAACCGCTGGTATGTGGAGCATCGCGAAGGGTCTGGGCTGCGTGCCGACGACTGGGAGGGTTTTCGTGACCCGGCGGCGTTGAACTACCGGCGATACGTCGCGTTACAGCACGACCGCGAGATCTACACCGAGGGACTGGTGGATCATTACGAGGCGCTCGACCACGACGAACACCTCGACCCCGAATGGGTGGCAGTCCTGGATCGTATTTATGTCCCCGCCCGGTTCGCCTTTCACGTCCTGCAGATCACCGGTCTGTACCTCGGACAGCTCGCGCCCAGTGCCTACATCACCAACGCGGCGTTCTTTCAGGCCGCCGACGAGTTGCGGGCATTGCAGTGGATCGCCTACCGGGCCAAGTCATTGTCGCTTGCCCACGGCGCACACCTGGCCAATTCCGAAGCAACGCGGCGTATTTGGGAGCTCGACGAAGCCTGGCAGCCGGCGCGCGAAACTCTCGAACGGCTGCTGCTGGCTTACGACTGGGGCGAGGCATTCACGGCGCTCAACCTCGTCGTCAAGCCGACGCTTGACGCCCTGTTCAAGGAATCACTGGCCGAGTTGGCCGCGGCACACGGCGACGGGTTGACGGCAGCGCTGCTGCAGGAATCTCGCGTGGATACCCTCCGCAGCCAAGCCTGGTCCGCCGAGTTGGCCAATTACAGCGTCACGGTCAATGCGGAGAACCGCGATGTCCTGGCCGGCTGGCAGGCCAAATGGCAACCGCTGGCCGACCGCGCGGCCGACGGACTGGCCACGATCTTTGCCGTCGCGCCGCATGCGAAGGACCCTGCTGCCGTCCGCGGGCAGGTCGCGGCGTCGGTTTCTCGGTTCCGGTCGTCCTTGCCGAAATAGCGGCGCACCACCGGCTAATTGCCGGGCGGAAGTTGGCGCGGGCCGTCGGGTGGCCGAAGCTCGCGCGGGCCGTCGCGCTCGGTCAACTCACGCGTGCGAGGGCTGTCCGCCGGCTGCAATGAAAGGCCGTCGGCGTCTTTGACGGATAGCCGCAGCGAGGAACGCTCGCGGCCGCCCAGCTCTCGAGCTGGACGGTCGTCAGTCTCCTGATGCTCGCGCGATGACGGGATCCGCGCGGCACGAGACGGCGCGGTTGCCGATGACCGCGATGGCTGTTCGCCGGGGTCAGAACTCTCGGAATTCAGCGTCACCTTGCGAGTGCGCTTGAACGAGAACGTGATCTCCTCGACCTCTTCGAACACCTGACGCGCGGTCCGCAGCGGTGCGGTGGTGGAGTCGATCGCCCGCGCGACGAATGGCGGCACCAGTGGGCGAATCCAGCGAGCCGCGGCCCTGGTCGCGTCGGGCAGCGACGGGATAAACGGCGTGGCTCGCTCATCCGGCGGTTCGAGCTCGCCGGCCGTCTCGATCTGTGCCGGGACGTTCTGCGTCGCGGACGGCGTATCGGCGCGGGAGTCCGGTGTGCCAGCGGGCAATTCGGCGATAGCTCGGCTGGCGGCCTCGGCTTCGGCGGCGATCGGCAGGCACACGTCTTCGTCCACTGGTTCGAAGGCTCGCCGCGACGACACGGGCGCCGGGCCCTCGATGGCTTCCGCGACTCGGCGGCGTTGCCGCTCGCGATCGATTTCGGTCTGCGCCTCGATGGCCAGCCGGGCCTGGGTGAGCTGGTGTTCAGCCCATAGCATCTCGGCCTCGCGGCGAATTTCGGCCTGCTTGATTGCGATCGCGGTGTCCGCGTCGAGATCGGCGCGCTCGCGCTGTGCGCGTGCCGTCGCCTGGCGGTCATGGGTGGTCTCGCCGCGCCACATCCGCAGAATGAGCGGCAGCAAGTAGACCAACACGAAAAACGCGATGGTCAACAGTCGCAACAACAATGCTCCGAAGTCGGCAACGGTGAGGTCGTTCATGGCGATCCAGCGTGCGCCGAGGCCGCCGGGGCCGGCATCGGCCAGCACGCGTTGGCGTGCCTCGGTGACGGCCTGCTCTTGGTGGGAAATTGTCGCGTCCAATTCGGGTGCCCGGCGGTCGCGAGCCGCCAACGCATTGTCGAGTTCACGCTGGGCATCGGCGAGAAGCTGGTTGGCCGTTCGGGTTTCGGGCCCGGCGCCGGGATCGCCGGTGATACGGGTCTGCGGGCACGCCGGGCTGGGGTGGTATTCGCACCGCGCGACGATCAAGGCGTTGTCCTGTCCGGTACGGGCTTGCGCGACGGCGTCGTCGAGCCCGGTGCGCATATTCCGGGTCTGGTGCAGCGCCGCCGACGCTTGCACGACGGCCGGTGCGGAGTCAGCGGTTCGCAGCGCCCGATCGTCGAGACGGTGATCGATCGAGCGGGAAAACACAGCGAGCGCGGCGAGTTCGCCGACGACAACGCCGACTGCCACCGCGACCGCCGCGCGTCCTGCGATGCCGGGCCAGCCGCGGTGGGGGCCGCTCGCGATGCCGCGCGTCACCGCCCCGACCAGCAGACCGAAGACAAGCGTCAGCGCGACGACGACAGACAGCGGCAAGCGCGTCGACGCGCTCACGGCCAACGTCGCGACAAGCCAAGCGAGCACGGCTCCCAGCAGCACGACCGCGCCCGCAACGGCGTGGGTGGCCCGCTCGTGACGCTCACCCAGTTCGCGCCAGTATCCGCCGCCAAGCCAGGTGAGCATCCCCTCGACCCGGGAGACGGCTGAGTGCGGCTCAAGCAGTTCGTGGGCGCCCATCAGACTCCAATACCTCCCGTCCTCAAGCCTCCCAGGCCACCGGCCCACACACCGAATCGAGGCGCCGTCGTGTGGTGTTGTTCACAACGACGCGGTCCGGGGGCGGATAACACAGTCCGGCTCGCCGCAGCTCAGCTGGGAGTCTCCAGCGTGAAATTCCTGCGACGCGGCCAGATCAGCGAAGTTTGCGGCAAGTAGCGTGAGACGGTATACGCCTATGCAAAACCTCGACTATGTCACCTACGAAGAGTTCGGACGCAGATTCTTCGAAGACGCCGTGACCCCCGAGCGTGTCGCCGCCGCACTCGCCGACATCGCGGGCAGCGAGTTCGCCATGGAGCCGATTGCCCAGGGGCCTGGCGGGATTGCCAAGGTCAGCGCGAACGTCAAGATCCAAGACCCGCGCGTCACACGCCGGTTGGGCGACAGCATCACCTTTATCATTCACATCCCACTGTCCATCGATCTGCTGCTGGACTTACGGCTCGACAAGCAGCGGTTCGCCGTCACCGGCGACATCGCATTGCGCGCGACGGCACGTGCCGCCCAGCCACTGCTGCTGATTGTCGACGTCTCGAAACCGCGGCCCTCCGATATCACCGTCAATGTGTCGTCGAAGTCGTTCCGCGGCGAAATAGTGCGCATCTTGGGCGGCGTCGACAGTGAGATCCGCCGATTCATCGCCCAATACGTCGCCGACGAAATCGACGCCCCCCAATCACAAGCCGCGCAAATCATCGACGTCGCCGAGAAGTTGAAGGAGGCCTGGCCATAAGCAGTCGTTGGCCGGGCCATCGCCGGGGGTTTATCTGGTCGCCGGCCCTGGGTACGCAACAAATTCATGTCCCGCGAACGCAGTCCTGCAAAAGGAGCGACAGACCTTGGCACAAGTAGATGTTTCGACGTCGTCGGACCTCGGCCCGGACGCCGCCTGGAAACTGGCTTCCGATCTGGGTCGGTTCGACGAGTGGATGACGATCTTCGGCGGCTGGCGCGGCGAGCTGCCGTCGACAATCGAGCAGGGCACGAAAATCTCGTCATGCATCAAGGTGAAGGGATTTCGCAACGTCGTCCACTGGACCGTGACCCGCTACGACGAGCCGAATTCGATTGAGCTGCAGGGTCGCGGTCGGGGTGGAATTCGGATCACCGTGGCAATGGCAGTGACCGACACAAACCCCGGGTCGACATTTGATCTCACCGCCAACCTCGACGGTGGCGTACTCAGTGGGCCGGTCGGCAAGGTCGTAGCCAGAGTGCTGCGGTCTGATGTGCGCAAGTCGGTGGAGAACCTCGCCGCAATGCAGCAACCGCGGATCACCGCGTCGGATGGCTGACGAACCAATCCCGTTCGGCCTGCCGGATTCGCCTGCGGTCCATGGAAAGCCAGTCCAGGCCAGCCCCGAGGGCCATCAGCCCGATGATCGCGGCGGTGACGCCCACGCTCACCTCGCCAAGCGCAAAATTGGTGACACACACCACTAGCGCGAGCACGGCGGCCCCCACCACGATGAGCCCCGGCGTGCGCACCGAGTCTTGCGGAGGTCGGTCGGTTGACCGGGCGCTGGTCCGGTCATGATCGACTGGGTTGCGGTTGTTGCGCCTCATCAGCACTAGCTACCCGAAACACCGCGTGGCCAAACGGTTTCGACGCAGTGACCCGCGTCTCGACGTGAGTGTGCTCAGTCCGAATCCGGCGGCAGTAATCGTCGTACCGGCCGCGTTTCCATGGCATTGACGGTCAGCGCTCGCCGACTGATCCGCCACCCCGCGGCCGTTGCCTCGTACTCGTCGTCGTAGCGCAGATGCCAGACCGCGTCGAGGACTTCGTCGCCGCGCTGAGTCCAGTGATGTGCGACGCACGCGATCCGCCCGCGCGCCGTGGCCGGTAGCGACCCCTCGTCGTACACCTCACCGATGATCGCGTGCTCGGTACGCGCCACCGCGGTCACCGCTGCGACCGCCGCCGTGACGGCCTGCTGACCGCGATGCGAATGGATCGGCTTCAGCGAGGCCGGCGGCTCGGGCACAATCAGCTCGGCTTCTACAGTGAAAAGTCCTGCTACAGAATTGAATTGGCGGTCATCGACACCTGCTGCATATCGGTGTACCAGGTCGCCGAGCGCGGCTCGGTCGTCGGCTGAGAGAGTCATGGCACCTGAAAGCTAACAGCCGCTGGGCTGGATCGTCGGGGGAGCTAGCGTGGCGCGCACCGCCTCGGCCAGCGCGGCAGCCCGGCGATTGGTGAATACGTCCTCGAGCATCACCGGCCGGCCGTCGGGCCCGGTGAGCGGAACCCGCCAGTTGGGATATTCGTCGGTGGTGCCGGGCTGGTTCTGGGTTCGGCGATCACCGACCGCGTCGGTCAGCGCCACGCCCAACAACCTGGACGGCGTTCGGCCCAGGTAGCGATAGAGGGCAAGGACAATCTGTTCGGGGTCGTCGTCGTGCGGGCCGAGCAGCCCCACCCGGCGCAGCTCGGCCATCCAGCCTGCCAGCTCGGCCCGGTCGGACTCGAGCTCTTCGGAAACCGGCCGGGTCAGCAATCCCAGCGACTCGCGCAACCGGACATGGTCGCCGGCCAGGTAACCGGCGGTCGGTGGCAGGTCGTGGGTGGTGACCGACGACAGGCAGTACTCGCGCCAGCGCTCGGCGGGCAGTGGTCCGCCGGTTGCGTCCCGGTCCAGTTCGAACCACAGAATCGAGGTGCCCAACAGCCCGCGTAGTAAGAGGTAATCGCGGACCCAGGGTTCGACCGTGCCGAGGTCCTCGCCGACCACCACCGCACCGGCCCGGCGCGCTTCCAGCGCGACGATGCCGATCATCGCTTCGTGGTCGTAGCGCACGTAGGTGCCTTCGGTGGGTGGTGCGCCCTCGGGGATCCACCACAGCCGGAACAACCCGATGATGTGGTCGATACGAACGCCGCCGGCATGCCGCAGCACCGCCCGGATCAGCGCACGAAATGGCCGATACTCGTGCTCATCGAGGCGGTCCGGGCGCCATGGCGGCTGCGACCAGTCCTGGCCGAGCTGATTGAACTCGTCGGGCGGGGCGCCCGCGGTCACGCCCAGCGCCAGCACATCCTGCAGGGCCCAGGCGTCGGCTCCGTTCGGATGCACCCCGACCGCCAGGTCATGCATGATGCCCAGCGACATTCCGGCCCGTACCGCCTGCGACTGTGCCGCGGCGAGTTGCTCGTCAATTTGCCATTGCAGCCAGCGGTGGAAGTCGACCGCGTCGGGATGCTTCTCGGCGAATCGGGCCACTTCGATAGCGGTGGGATGCTGCAGGAAACTCGGCCAGCAATGCCAGTCGCTGCCGTATTTTTCGGCCAGCGCACACCAGACGGCGAAGTCGTCGAGGGCGCTGCCTTCACGCTCGCGGAAGGCGGCATAGGCCAGCTCCCGGCCGGCCGAGCGCGGAGCCCGGTAAACCAGCTTGAGCGCCTCCCGCTTGGCCGTCCAGGCAGTGTCGCGGTCGATGGCATCGAGCCGGCCCGCTTGCTGCTGGACATCGTCGCGAAGCCGCCGCAGCCGGCCACGCTTGGTCAGGTCGGCGAACTCGGGGATGGACTCGATGCGAATGTAGAGCGGGTTGAAGAAGCGCCGCGAGGTCGGGAGGTACGGCGACGGCTCCATCGGAATCGTGGGGGTGGCCGCGTGCAGCGGATTGACCAGGAGGTAGTCCGCGCCGTGCCGCGACGCGGACCAGACAGCCAGGTCGGTCAGGTCGGTGAGGTCGCCGATGCCCCAGGACTGCTCGGAGCGCACGCTGTAGAGCTGGGCGGCCAGGCCCCACGCCCGGCGCGCGCCGAGTTGCTCCGGCAATCCGAGCCAGTCGGGCGTCACGATCAGTGCCGCACTGGTTTCGATGCCCCGCGAGCGCAAATGCAGACGGTGGTAGCCCAGCGGCAGATCGGGGGGCAGGACAAAACTGGCCTCGCCGACCCAGCGCCCGTCCAGATTGAACGGCGGCGTGAAGTTGTCGACCTGTTGCACGCCGCCGTGCACCGTGCCGTCCTCGAGCCGCAACAGGACTTCGGCGGGATCACCGTGAGTGACGTGCACCCAGAACCGCGTCGGGGCGCCGGTGCGCGCGACAATGGTCGCCGGCAATTGACGCGCCCAGTAGGTGCGTAATTGGCTGTTCAGTGCCTCGTTGCGGTCTTGCTCGGTACTGGCCGCCACGCCGAGCGCGCCGAGCACCGCAATCAGCGTGCTTTCCGGTACCTGCACCTGGTGACCCGTCCAGTCCTGGTACCAAGTGGCGATCCCGAATCGGCCGGCAAGTTCCACCAACGACGGCGCAAGCTCAGTCATGCCGCCCATCTTGCTGCCAAACCCCGCCCGGCACGACGCGGACCGGCCGACGACAGTCGCCGGGTTTGCCCGTGTCGGATTGTTCAGCAGGTCAGCAAAGTCGCCGCGGCCGCGCATGCTCGACAGGACGGGTTGGCCCTCCGCCGCTACGATCCCATTGGAAAGAGGAATCGTCCGGCCGGGGGATCCAGCGGGGAATGGGGAAACTGCCAGCTCTGTGGTGTTCGCTGCCGCTGGGCCGGACCACAGTTGACAACTGAAGCCGGCTGGACTGATGGACGTGACGAGGCTTGGAAGTGAACGCCACATTGCGTTACATGGCGAGGTCATGGCGTGTGGCTTACGGTTATCGATGTGATTCGCGTGCTGGACGGTGTCCAGGCGTTCCAACAAACCGGATGGTGAATTAGTGGCGGAAGAGAGTCGCGGGCAGCGCGGCTCGGGGTATGGCCTCGGGCTATCGACGCGCACGCAGGTGACCGGCTATCAGTTCCTTGCTCGTCGGACCTCGATGGCGCTGACCCGCTGGCGGGTCCGGATGGAGGTCGAGCCGGGCCGACGCCAGACCTTGGCCATCGTCGCATCGGTTTCCGCAGCGATGGTGATCTGCCTGGGAGCGCTGCTGTACTCGTTCATCAGCCCGGCCGGTCAGGTCGGGGATTCGCCGATCATCGCCGACCGCGACTCGGGTGCGTTGTACGTCCGCGTCGGCGACAAGCTGTATCCGGCGCTGAACCTGGCGTCGGCGCGGTTGATCACGGGACGCCCGGACAACCCGCACCTGGTGCGGTCCAGCCAAATCGCCAACATCCCGCGCGGCCCGATGGTGGGCATTCCCGGGGCACCGTCAAGTTTCGGGGCGAAGGCCCCGTCCTCGTCGTCGTGGCTGATCTGCGACACGGTGGCCGGCTCGACCGGGGTCGGCTCACCGTCGGGTGTGACCGTGACGGTGATCGACGGCACGCCCGACCTCAACAACCGCCGACGGCTATTGAACGGCTCGGATGCCGTGGTCTTGAGCTACAGCGGGGACACCTGGGTCATCCGGGACGGACGCCGGTCGCGGATCGACGCCGCGAACCGCTCCGTTCTGTTGCCGCTCGGGTTGACGCCGGAACAGATCAACATGGCGAAGCCGATGAGTCGCGCCTTGTTCGACGCGTTGCCGGTCGGGCCCGAACTGACGGTGCCAGAGGTGCAGAACGCGGGCAGCCCGGCGACCTTCCCCGGTGCTCCCGGCCCGGTCGGGACGATCCTCGTCACACCGCAAATCAGTGGGCCGCAACAATATTCGCTGGTTTTGCCCGATGGCGTGCAGACGCTTCCGCCGCTGGTCGCCCAGATCATGCAGAACGCGGGCGGCGCGAACAACAGCAAGCCGATGACTGTGGAACCGGCCGCACTGGCCAAGATGCCGGTGGTCAACAAGCTGGATCTGTCGTCGTACCCGGACAACCCGCTCAACGTCACGGACCTCCGGGAAAACCCGGCGACCTGCTGGTGGTGGCAGAAGACCAGCGGCGAGAACCGAGCCCGCATCCAGGTCGTGTCCGGGCCGACCATCCCGGTCGCCCAGTCCGAGACGAAAAAGGTTGTGTCGCTGGTGAAGTCGGACACCACCGGCCGTACTGCCGACCAGGTCTACTTCGGACCCAACTTCGCCAACTTCGTGGCCGTCACCGGCAACGATCCCGGTGCCAAGACCACCGAATCGCTATGGTGGGTGACGGATGCGGGCGCCCGATTCGGCGTGGACGACACCCGCGACGTGCGCGAGGCGTTGGGTTTGCAGACCACACCGAGCCTGGCGCCGTGGGTCGCGCTCCGGCTCCTTCCACAGGGCCCGACGCTGTCGCGGGCTGATGCCCTGGTGGAGCACGACACCCTTCCGATGGATATGTCCCCTGCAGAGTTGGTGGTACCGAAGTGAAGCGTGGATTCGCCCGGCCGACACCGGAGAAGCCTCCGGTCATCAAGCCGGAAAACATCGTTCTGCCGACACCGCTGAGCATTCCGCCGCCCGAGGGCAAGCCCTGGTGGATGGTCGTAGTCGGCGTGCTGGTGGTCGGCCTGCTGATCGGCATGATCGCCATGACCTTCGCCAGCGGCTCGCACGTGTTCGGCGGCGCCGGCGCGATCTTCCCGATCTTCATGATCGGCGGTGTCGCGATGATGATGTTCGGCGGCCGGTTCGGTGGGCAGCAGCAGATGAGCCGCCCGAAGCTCGACTCGATGCGCGCCCAGTTCATGCTGATGCTGGACATGCTGCGCGAGACCGCTCACGAGTCGGCCGACAGCATGGACGCCAACTACCGGTGGTTCCACCCGGCTCCCGACACGCTCAGCGCTGCGGTGGGGTCGCCACGGATGTGGGAACGCAAGCCCGACGGCAAAGACCTCAACTTCGGTGTCGTCCGCGTCGGGGTGGGTATGACGCGTCCCGAAGTGACCTGGGGTGAGCCCCAGAACATGCCGACCGATATCGAGCTGGAGCCCGTGACGGGTAAGGCGCTGCAGGAATTCGGTCGCTACCAGAGCGTCGTCTACAACCTGCCCAAGATGGTCTCCCTGCTCGTGGAGCCCTGGTACGCATTGATCGGCGAACGCCCGCAGGTGCTGGCGTTGATGCGAGCGATCGTCTGCCAGCTGGCGTTCTCGCACGGCCCCGACCACGTGCAGATGGTGGTTGTCACCTCGGATTTGGACGAATGGGATTGGGTCAAGTGGCTGCCGCACTTCGGTGATGGCCGGCGTCAGGACGCGGCAGGTAACGCGCGGATGGTCTACAGCTCGGTGCGCGAGTTCGCCGCCGAGCAAGCCGAATTGTTCGCCGGTCGTGGGTCGTTCACGCCTCGGCACGCCAGTTCCTCTGCCCAGACGCCGACACCGCACACGGTGATCGTCGCCGATGTTGTTGATCCCCAATGGGAGTACGTGATCAGCGCCGAGGGTGTCGACGGCGTGACGTTTTTCGACCTGACCGGTTCTCCGATGTGGACTTCGGTCCCGGAGCGGACGTTGCGGTTCGACGACAAGGGCGTGATCGAGGCTCTGCCGCGTGACCGCGACACCTGGATGGTGATCGACGACAAGCCGTGGTTCTTCGCTCTGACCGACCAGATCAGCGCCGCCGAAGCCGAGGAATTCGCACAGAAGCTGGCGCACTGGCGGCTCGCGGAGGCCTACGAGGAGATCGGCCAGCGGGTCGCCCACATCGGCGCCCGGGACATCTTGTCCTACTACGGCGTCGACGATCCAGCCGACATCGACTTCGACGCACTGTGGGGTGCCCGCACCGACACGATGGGCCGCTCGCGGCTGCGGGTGCCGTTCGGCAATCGCTCCGACAACGGCGAGCTGCTGTTCTTGGACATGAAGTCGCTGGATGAGGGCGGCGACGGCCCCCACGGCGTTATGTCCGGAACTACGGGTTCCGGTAAGTCGACGCTGGTGCGCACCGTGATCGAGTCACTGCTGCTAGCACACCCGCCGGAGGAGTTGCAGTTCGTCTTGGCCGACCTCAAGGGTGGGTCAGCGGTTAAGCCTTTCGCCGGGGTCCCGCACGTCTCGCGGATCATCACCGACCTCGAGGAAGACCAGGCTCTGATGGAGCGCTTCCTGGACGCGCTGTGGGGCGAAATCGCCCGCCGCAAGGCGGTATGCGACAACGCCGGTGTCGACGACGCCAAGGAATACAACTCGGTGCGGTCCAGAATGCGCGCTCGCGGCCAGGACATGCCGCCGCTGCCGATGCTCGTGGTGGTTATCGACGAGTTCTACGAATGGTTCCGCATCATGCCGACCGCAGTCGACGTGCTCGACTCGATCGGCCGGCAGGGCCGCGCCTACTGGATCCACCTGATGATGGCCTCGCAGACCATCGAGAGCCGCGCCGAAAAGCTCATGGAGAACATGGGTTATCGGTTGGTGCTGAAAGCGCGTACCGCTGGGGCGGCGCAGGCCGCCGGTGTACCCAACGCCGTGAACCTGCCGGCCCAAGCCGGTCTGGGCTACTTCCGTCGAAGCCTTGAGGACATTGTCCGTTTCCAGGCCGAGTTCCTGTGGCGCGACTACTACTCCCGCGGGATCACCATCGACGGCGACGACGCGCCCGTGCTGGTGCACAGCATCGATTACATTCGCCCGCAGCTGTTTACCAACTCGTTCACCCCGCTGGAGGTCAGCGTCGGCGGGCCGGACATCGAACCGCCACCCATTCTCACCAACGGCGAGGTGCATGAGGCCGAAGAGGCCGAGAGCGAGGACGACGAAGGTATCCGCACGCCGAAAGTCGGCACGGAGATCATCAATCAGCTGCGCAGGATCGACTTCGAGCCTTACCGCCTGTGGCACCCGCCGCTGACGCAGCCCGTCGCAATCGACGAGCTGGTCAACCGGTTCCTCGGCCGCCCCTGGAACCAGGACTACGGCTCGGCCAGGGACCTGGTTTTCCCGATCGGGATCATCGACCGGCCGTTCAAGCACGACCAGCCACCGTGGACGGTCGACACTTCCGGCCCCGGGGCCAACGTCCTGATCCTGGGCGCCGGCGGTGCGGGCAAGACGACGGCGCTGCAGACACTGATCTGTTCGGCCGCGCTGACTCACACCCCCGAGCAGATCCAGTTCTACTGCCTGGCTTACAGCGGTACCGCGCTGACCACGATCGCGCGTCTTCCGCACGTGGGCGAGGTGGCCGGTCCGACCGATCCTTACGGTGTCCGCCGGACGGTGGCCGAACTGCTGGCGCTGGTGCGGGAGCGTAAGCGCAGCTTCCTGGAGTACGGGATCGCCTCGATGGACGTGTTCCGGCGCCGTAAGTTCGGCGGCGAGGCCGGCCCGGTGCCCAACGATGGCTTCGGTGACGTCTACCTGGTGATCGACAACTACCGGGCACTGGCCGAAGAGAACGAGGTCCTGATCGAGCAGGTGAACCAGATCATCAACCAGGGTCCCTCGTTCGGGGTACACGTTGTGGTCACCGCCGATCGCGAATCGGAGCTGCGGCCACCGGTGCGTAGTGGGTTTGGATCCCGCATCGAGCTGCGCCTGGCGGCGGTCGAAGACGCCAAACTGGTGCGGTCCCGCTTCGCCAAGGACGTCCCCGTCAAGCCGGGGCGCGGCATGGTCGCCGTCAACTATGTCCGCCTCGACAGCGACCCGCAGGCGGGCCTGCACACGTTGGTGGCCCGGCCCGCGCTGGCCGACACCCCCGACAAGATCTTCGAGTCCGACAGCGTTGTCGCGGCCGTCAGCCGGCTCGCGAGCGGCCAAGCGCCTCCGGTGCGCCGTCTGCCGGCCCGGTTCGGCGTGGAGCAGGTTCGGGAGCTGGCTGCCCGAGACCACCGCCAAGGGGTTGGCGTGGGCGGAATCACCTGGGCCATCTCGGAATTGGATTTGGCGCCGGTCTATCTCAACTTCAACGAGAATGCGCACCTGATGGTGACGGGTCGGCGCGAGTGTGGGCGTACCACGACACTGGCCACGATCATGTCCGAGATCGGCAGGCTGTATGTCCCCGGCTCGTCCACCGCACCGGCACCGCCGGCGGGGAAGCCCTCGGCGCAGGTCTGGTTGGTCGACCCCCGCCGTCAGCTGCTGACAGTCCTGGGAACCGAGTACGTGGAGAAGTTCGCGTACAACCTCGACGGCGTGCAGGCGCTGGTGGGCGAGCTGGCAGCGGTTCTGGCCGCTCGCCAGCCTCCGCCCGGTCTATCCGCCCAGGAGTTGCTGTCGCGGTCGTGGTGGAGCGGTCCGGAGATCTTCTTGATCGTCGACGACGTCCAGCAGCTGCCACCGGGCTTCGATTCGCCGCTGCACCAGATAGCTCCGTGGGTGACCCGGGCCGCCGATGTCGGTCTGCATGTCCTGGTCACCCGCACGTTCGGCGGTTGGTCCTCGGCGGGCAGTGACCCGATCCTGCGGTCCCTGCACCAGGCGAATACACCGTTGCTGGTGATGGACGCCGACCCCGACGAGGGCTTCATCCGCGGCAAGATGAAGGGTGGGCCGCTGCCCCGCGGTCGAGGCCTGCTGATGGCCGAGGACACCGGCGTATTCGTCCAGGTTGCCGCCACCGAATTGCAGAAGTAGAACAGCAGCTGCTGGGTTGGGACTTGCGCGGGTCGACCGCGGTTAGTTCCAACTCAGCGGCAATGCTTTCAGGGCGAATGTCTTTGACGGAAACGTGATTTCGGGTGTGTAGTCCGGCGGAAATTCGAAGTCGGGGATCTGATTGAGCCATTCCGAGACGATCACGGTCAGCTCGATGCGCGCCAGATGAGAACCCAGGCAACGATGTGGGCCGCCACCAAATCCCCAGTGCCGATGCACTTTTCCGTCCAGAACGATGTCGTCGGTCGAAACCGAATCGGTGCCATCGCGATTGATTGCCGCCATGCACAGCCGCACCTGAGAGCCCGGGGGCAGTGTCATGCCGCCGACTTCGACGTACTCCGTGGTCACCCGAGGGGCTACCGGCGCCGACGGCTCCAGGCGAACGATCTCCTCGATGAAAACCCTTGTGTCTCTGGGATTGCCGCGAAGTTTTGCGCGCAATTCGGGCCGGCGTGCCAATTCGAATAGCGAGAACCCGATCGCCGCGGTCACCGTGTCCAGGCCCGCCAGGATCAACAGATGACTCATGCCCAGCAGCTCGAGATCGGTAAAGTCGCCGTCGCCGGTCATCACTTTCGAGAGCATGTCAGAGCCGGGGTTGCGTCGACGCTGTTGGATAGCGTCGGTGAGATATTCAAACAGCGCCTGCGCCTTTTCGAGATCGGCCTGGTCGAGGGCGGCCTTGTCCGTGTTTAGCGCATTCTTCCAGTCGATCAAACGGTCGCGATCTTCGAGCGGCAGCCCATAAAGGTCCACGAACACCTGGAAAGGGTACAAATTGGCGAAATCCGCTACGGCGTCGCACTCACCGCGGTCGGCAAGTTCGGCGATCATCTCGGCGGCGTGGCGCTCCAGCACCGGCCGCGACTTACTCAGCGCGTGCGGGCTGAAATACGGTTGCAGGATCTTGCGATAGCGCGTGTGCTCCGGCGGATCGAACGCCAGCGGCACCACCGGCAGGTAGCCCGGGGGCTGCAGCGCCAATCGAGAGGAGAAGACCTTGGGATTGCGCAGCGCAGCCAGCACGTCTTCGCGGCGCGTCAAGTGGTAGCAGCCGTTCATGAACACCACCGGCCCGGCGTCGCGCAATGTCTTCCACCCGCCGGCCCGGTCGGTCGCCATCGGCAGCGAGTAGAAGTCGAGCCGCGGCAGGTAGAACTCGCCTGGCTGGTACTCGCCAAGGGTGCTCATGTGCTGTGTCTCCGCTTGTCTTTCAGTCTGTTTGGTTTTCCGCGTCCCCAACGCAGCCAGACCGCCGCGCCCAAAAACTTTGTCGTCACCGGTTTCTGGTGACACACCAATATCCCATGCGTTTTGACGACGGTGCCATCCGGATGGGCGAGCTCTGATTGCGAGCAGTCTTCTAGACTTTAGCGACCGATTCGCATGTTCCCGGAGCCGTCGGAGGAGGAGACCTCGTGAGGGTTCGTCTCGAAAGGTCGAGATGCGTGGGCCACGCCCAGTGCTACGCCGTCGACCCAGATCTGTTCCCGATTGACGAGTCGGGCTACTCGATCCTCGAAGAACACGAGGTGTCACCCGAGGACGTGGAGTTGATCCGCGACGGGGTGGCCTCCTGCCCGGAAATGGCCCTTTTTCTCGACGAGGACTGACGGCGTTGGTGGCGACCGAGCCGAAACAGGTAAGCGAACCAAAGGTGAACAGCCGGGCCGCGTAAATGAACGCCGGTTGGCCGGGAGTGAACAATGGTTGGCCTGGTGTGAATAGTTGGCATCGCCGGTCGGCGGCGCGGGTATAAGCCATTAATGTTTTCCTCGAGCGGCAGTTCAGCCCAAGTGAGCTGTCGCTTGGTTGCTGATGGCGGGGGTAATCGAGGCGGGATTAGGCGTGACGTTCCTGACCAAATATCCGGGAAACATGGTGGTAGAGCGCCATGCCGGGGTCGGCGGACGGGTGCACCGGACGCTGCCGGATTGCCTGCGCATTGGGTTTGCTGACCCACGGATGCAACTGGCTTCCATGGGGTCACTTCCATGGGGTCAGTAGTCCGGGGGTAGCAGGTGCTGACACGGCCACCAATGGTTCCTAAAGGTTCTTACGCGATAGCCGGGATTGCCAACGCAATCGCGGCCAATTGAGGAGGACGCGGTGTTGGACTTCGGGGCGTTACCGCCCGAAATCAATTCCGGCCGCATGTACGCCGGGCCGGGATCGGGGCCAATGATGGCCGCGGCTGCCGGCTGGGACGGGCTGGCCGCAGAATTGGCCACCGCAGCCAGTGGCTATGACTCGGTGATTTCGGAGCTGACCGGCGGCCCGTGGATCGGGCCGACGTCGCAGAAGATGCTGGCCGCGGTCATACCGTACGTGAGCTGGCTCGGCGCGGCGGCCGGCCAGGCCGAGCTGACGGCCACGCAGGCCCGGGCTGCGGCGGCCGCCTTTGAAGCGGCATTCATGATGACGGTGCCTCCACCGGTGATCGCGGCCAACCGCGTGTTGCTGATGAACCTGATTGCCACCAATTTCTTCGGGCAGAACACGCCGGCGATCGCCGTTACCGAAGCCCAGTACGCCGAGATGTGGGCGCAAGACGCCGGCGCGATGTACGGCTACGCTGCCTCCTCCGCGGTCGCCGCGGATGTCACCCCGTTCGACATACCGCCCAACACCACCACCCCCGACGGCACGGCCGAGCAGGCGCGGGCAGTCAGTAAGGCGACCTCCGAGCCGGCGGCGAGCACTGGGCAGAGTGCGGCGAACGCCACCACCCAGCTCGCCGCGAACGCGACCGTATCCCAAGCGGCGCAGCAAGTTACGGCAGCAGCGGCCGCCGATCCGGCGGCTACCGCGGATCAGCCGTGGTGGGTGCAGTTCCTGGAGAGCTTCTTCACCATCCCCACCCCGGCCAACCCCAACGGGCTCAACGCGAACTTCTTCACCGTTATCTTCAAGAACCTCTCGGGTTTCCCGTACTTCGGGGTGGGGCAGGGCAGCTTCGGCTACTCGATTCAGCAGCAGATGACGTTCGGTCTCGGTAGCACCGCGGGTGCCCAGGGTGCCTGGTTTCCCACACCTCAGTTCGCCGGGCTGGCTGCGCTGGGCGGTGGCCACCCCGGTGGCCTTGCGGCAGCCAACCTCGCCTCGTCGATCAAGGTCGGCGGGTTGTCCGTGCCGTCGAGCTGGGGCACTGCGCCCGGGGCGCTCGAGGAACAGGCCATCCGCGCGACCACGGTCAACTACGCCACCAGCGCAGGACCGGCCAACAACGGCGTCCTGCAGGGCATGCCCATGACCGGCGCCGGACGCCGCGGCGCCGCCGGCTTCACTCACAAATACGGCTTCAAACGATCCGTACTCATCCGACCCCCATCCGCCGGGTAGCTGCCATGACGATTTGAATCTCGGAAAAAAGTGTCTGCCAGATGAACAGAGGTTGTCCGGGTCTGAACAGTTCGCAGCGAGGCGGCATGGCCGACGGCGATCGAACTACCGTCATCAATAACAGAGCCCGCCGGTGTTTGTGCCGGACGGTTAATGAGGAGGGAAGCACATGTCGTTTGTGACAGCGCAGCCAGAAGCGTTGGCGGCGGCGGCGGGTACGTTGCAGGGTATCGGTACGGCGCTGAGCGCCCAGAATGCTGCGGCCGCAGGCCCGACGACGGGTGTGGTGCCGGCCGCTGCCGACGAGGTGTCGGCGCTGACAGCGGCACAGTTCGCCGCACACGCCCAGATGTACCAGGCGGTCAGTGCTCAGGCCACCGCGATTCACGAACAGTTCGTCAACACCTTGAACACCAGTTCGGGGTCATACGCGCTGACAGAGGCGGCCAACGCGGCCGCGGCGGGCTAAGGGGATCACGATGGTTGATTTTGGGACGTTGCCTCCAGAAGTGAACTCCGCGCGCCTGTATGCCGGTGCGGGTTCGACGTCGCTGACGACGGCGGCTTCCGCGTGGCGTTCGCTTGCCGCGGAGCTTAATTCGGCGGCGTTGGGCTATGAGAACGTGATCACTCAGCTGTCCAGCGAGGAGTGGCTGGGGCCGGCCTCGACGAAGGCGGCACAAGCCTTGACCCCATACGTGACGTGGATGAAGACCACCGCCGCGCAGGCCGAACACACGGCTTCACAGCTCGACTCCGCCTCCGCGGCGTTTGAGACGGCGTTCGCCTCGGTGGTGCCCCCGCCGCTGATCGCGCAGAACCGGGCCTTGTTGGCTCGGGCCAAGGCGACCAACGTGCTGGGTCAAAACAGCGGGGTGATTTCCCAGCTGGAAGCGCAATACGGGCAGTTCTGGGCGCAGGACTCCAGCACGATGTACAACTACGCGGCTCAGTCCTCGAACGCGACCAAGGTGACGACGTTCAAGGATGCGCCCGAGGTGACCACCCAGGACGCCGGGGCCAAGCAGGACGCCGCGGTCTCCTCGGCGTCGGCCACCGGGGCGGGCAATGCCGCGAATGCGATCCAGCAGACGCCCAAGACGCTGGCGACCGCGGCGACACCCGCAGCGGCGGCAGCGGCCACCCCGGCGACCGATCCCTTGACCGAGATGTGGTTCCTGTTGACGGGGCAATCTTCCTTGCCCACCAGTTTTGCCTCGTTTGTCAACGGGCTGAGCCCGTTTGCGGGTTTTGCGTATAACACCGAGGGTCTGCCCTACTTCAGTGTTGGTATGGGTAACAGTGGTGTGCAGATCGCGAAAAGTACCGGGCAGCTCGGCGGGGCGGCCGCCAGTGCGGCGGCCGCGGCACCCAAGGGCTTGGCGGGTCTGGGCGGCATGCTCGGCGGCGGCGCGCACGCCGCACCGGCCGTGGCAGCGGGTCTGGGCAATGCGGGCTCGGTCGGCAGGCTGTCGGTGCCGGCGATGTGGTCGGGCGCCGCACCAGCGCTCAGCCACGCCTCGGCCGTCCCGGTCAGCGCGATCAGTGCCGTCCCGGAAGCCGCCGGCTCGGGCAACCTGCTCGGTGGTATGCCCCTGGCCGGCATGGGCGGCTCCCAAGGCCTCGGCGCCTCGGGTCCCCGCTACGGCTTCAAACCCACCGTCATGGCCCGCCCACCCTTCGCCGGCTAAACCCACCCCGGTCCCACCCGAATGCACGTATGACGGCCACGCGGCCGTCATACGTGCATTTCGCTTTGGTTCCTGATGCGGAACCGCCGAGGCATACGCGGAGCCTCGCCCATCGCCCCGGGCAAAGCCTTGCATCGGCACCGTTCGAGTCGGCTTCGTGGCCGTTCACACCACGCCACGGAACCAAGTCAAGCGAGTTTATATGCGAGCGGATTTTTATCGGGCGCTGCAGTTTTCATGCCTGCCGACACGGCGCCAACCGTTGGTGACGACTCTGTCGCGGGGCCGCGCCATTCACGCATTCCCGCAGGTGACGACCTAAATCCACAGCAACGCCGACCGCTGACGGTCGCTTGCGCTGCCGCCGGAAAGGCGGCCCCACCGTGCGGCCATCGGGCAGCCCGCGCGGACGCTTGGCCGCGATGGAGGACCGCGGCGCTCTAGCCTCGCAACGAGCAACTTCGGGTCAAGGTCGTCGACTAATTCCACTTGCGAGGAACACATGCCGTTCGAACCGGACGCTCCGTGACGATGGACTTCGGGGCATTACCGCCAGAGATCAATTCCGGCCTGATGTACACCGGGCCGGGATCGGGCCCAATCATGGCCGCGGCTGCCGGCTGGGACGGGCTGGCCGCAGAATTGGCCACCGCAGCCAGTGGCTATAGCTCGGTCCTTTCCGAGCTGACCAGTGCGCCGTGGATCGGGCCCACGTCGCAGAAGATGCTCGCCGCGGTCGCGCCGTACCAGACTTGGCTCGGCGCCGCGGCCGGCCAGGCCGAGCTGACCGCCAACCAGGCCCGGGCTGCGGCCGCCGCCTACGAGACCGCGTTTACGTTCACGGTGCCTCCACCGGTGATCGCGGCCAACCGCGTGTTGCTGATGAACCTGATTGCCACCAATTTCTTCGGGCAGAACACACCGGCGATCGCCGTTACCGAAACCCAGTACGCCGAAATGTGGGCGCAAGACGCTGGCGCGATGTACGGCTACGCCGCCTCCGCGGCAACCGCCACCGAGCTGCCGCCGTTCGAGTCACCGCCCGACACGACCACCCCGGACGCAGCGGCCGATCAAGCCCTAGCGGTCAGCAAGGCGACCTCCGAGCCGGCGGCGAGCACCGGGCAGAGTGCGGCCAACGCCACCACCCAGCTCGCCGCGAACGCGACCGTATCCCAAGCGGCGCAGCAAGTTACGGCAGCAGCGGCCGCCGATCCGGCGGCTACCGCGGATCAGCCGTGGTGGGAGCAGTTCCTGGAGAGCTTCTTCACCATCCCCACCCCGGCCAACCCCAACGGGCTCAACCCCAACGTCTATACCGTTCTCCTCAAGAACCTCACTGGCTTCCCGTACTTCGGGGTGGGGCAGGGCAGCTTCGGCTACTCGATTCAGCAGCAGATGACGTTCGGTCTCGGTAGCACCGCGGGTGCCCAGGGTGCCTGGTTTCCCACACCTCAGTTCGCCGGCCTGGCTGCGCTGGGCGGTGGCCACCCCGGTGGCCTTGCGGCAGCCAACCTCGCCTCGTCGATCAAGGTCGGCGGGTTGTCCGTGCCGTCGAGCTGGGGCACTGCGCCCGGGGCGCTCGAGGAACAGGCCATCCGCGCGACCACGGTCAACTACGCCACCAGCGCAGGACCGGCCAACAACGGCGTCCTGCAGGGCATGCCCATGACCGGCGCCGGACGCCGCGGCGCCGCCGGCTTCACTCACAAATACGGCTTCAAACGATCCGTACTCATCCGACCCCCATCCGCCGGATGACAGCACGGCAAACGCGCGGGTTTTATCCGCGACAGGATTTTATGGCGGGGCCGCCGCTCGCGGCCTCGCCACACCGAAGCGCGCAGGGTCCGATACCCGCCGGCAGCGTCGCTAACAGCGTCCACATTCCGGTTGTTTGCGCACGTCACGGGCACCGTCCTGAATCGGGCGTATACCTCTGGGAAGACCGGGTCCGGCGTGGCCCCGACCCCCGACGAGGCCGCGCCGTCTCCTCGTTGCTGCCGACGACGATGCCGATCGTCAGTGCAACCCCATTACCGTCTCTCGGTAGCCGGAGCTCGTCTTCGGGATGCCAGCTAACCGCGAGTTCATCGCAGCATTATTCAGTTCTCCCAGTGTCAAGGAGGCTAGGGCATGTCGTTGGTTGATTTTGGGGCGTTGCCGCCGGAGGTGAACTCCGCGCGCCTGTATGCCGGTGCGGGTTCGACGTCGCTGACAACGGCGGCTTCCGCATGGAATTCGCTTGCCGCGGAGCTTAATTCGGCGGCGTTGGGCTATGAGAACGTGATCACTCAGCTGTCCAGCGAGGAGTGGCTGGGGCCTGCCTCGGCGGCGGCGACTCAGGCGCTGACGCCGTATGTCGAGTGGGTAAAGACCACCGCCGCGCAGGCCGAGCAGGCAGCCCAGCAACTCAGCTCCGCCGCGGCGGCGTTTGAGACGGCGTTCGCCTCGGTGGTGCCCCCGCCGCTGATCGCGCAGAACCGGGCCTTGTTGGCTCGGGCCAAGGCGACCAACGTGCTGGGTCAAAACAGCGGGGTGATTTCCCAGCTGGAAGCGCAATACGGGCAGTTCTGGGCCCAAGACGCCAGCACGATGTACAACTACGCGGCTCAGTCCTCGAACGCGACCAAGGTGACGACGTTCAAGGATGCGCCCGAGGTGACCACCCAGGACGCCGGGGCCAAGCAGGACGCCGCGGTCTCCTCGGCGTCGGCCACCGGGGCGGGCAATGCCGCGAATGCGATCCAGCAGACGCCTAAGACGCTGGCGGCCGCGGCGACACCCGCGGCGGCGGCGACCTCGACAACGGACCCGCTCAGCGAGGGATGGTTCCTGTTGACGGGGCAATCTTCCTTGCCCACCAGTTTTGCCTCGTTTGTCAACGGGCTGAGCCCGTTTGCGGGTTTTGCGTATAACACCGAGGGTCTGCCCTACTTCAGTGTTGGTATGGGTAACAGTGGTGTGCAGATCGCGAAAAGTACCGGGCAGCTCGGCGGGGCGGCCGCCAGTGCGGCGGCCGCGGCACCCAAGGGCTTGGCGGGTCTGGGCGGCATGCTTGGCGGCGGCGCGGCACCGGCCGTGGCAGCGGGTCTGGGCAATGCGGGCTCGGTCGGCAGGCTGTCGGTGCCGGCGATGTGGTCGGGCGCCGCACCAGCGCTCAGCCACGCCTCGGCCGTCCCGGTCAGCGCGATCAGTGCCGTCCCGGAAGCCGCCGGCTCGGGCAACCTGCTCGGTGGTATGCCCCTGGCCGGCATGGGCGGCTCCCAAGGCCTCGGCGCCTCGGGTCCCCGCTACGGCTTCAAACCCACCGTCATGGCCCGCCCACCCTTCGCCGGCTGAGTAGTTGCTGGGCCGCGGTCGTGACGGCATCGCATGCGAGCGTATGTGTGCAGGCTGATGCGCGTGGTAGCGAGTCCGCACGCCGCCCCTGGGGACCACGCGAAACCGTTTGCGGTGCTGCGGGTTATCGACGACGAGATTTTATCGCCCCGGCTGCCGCCTCCACCCCCACAACGCGCCTGCCAGCAGGCTTTGGACAACCCGGGAGGCCAGATTGTGCTAGTGCTGTGATTTCGCTGCTCAGGGCCCCCAAACCGGCCCAAACGCTGTTACTGTGTCGTTACCAAAAGTGAATTCGCCGTACCGTTCCGTGAACAATTGCGAACGGGCGGTCTACGGGACAGGCTTTACCGAACACCGTCATCTACTCTCATCAGAGAGTTTGGGGATTATGGAGGAGGAAAAATATGTCGTTCGTGACGACACAGCCGGAGGCTTTGGCCGCGGCAGCCGGGACCCTGCAGGGTATCGGATCTGCTCTTAGCGCCCAAAACGCGGCTGCGGCGGCCCCGACGACCGGGGTGGTGCCGGCAGCTGCCGACGAGGTATCGGCGCTTACCGCGGCGCAGTTCGCCGCACATGCGCAGATGTACCAAGCGGTCAGCGCGCAGGCTACGGCGATTCACGAGCAGTTCGTGAACACGCTGTCGACCAGCTCCGGTTCTTACGCCTTGACCGAGGCCGCCAACGCAGCCGCCGCCGGCTGACCGGTCTGGCCATTTGAAGCTAAGGACGCCCACATCGAAGTGGGCTCCCAGCCAGCCGCACACCGGTCGGGCTAACCCGTCTCGCTAAGCAGACGGTCCGGTGGGTGCTGGTAACGGGAGGGGGGATCATCCTTAGATATACGGTTCGGCAGTTGCGTCACCGCTGCAACTAACCCGACCTATCACCGTCCGTCAGAACAAATCTCGAGAACCGAAGATTAAGGAGATAAGGCAACATGGCAACACGTTTCATGACCGATCCGCACGCGATGCGTGCGATGGCGGGCCGCTTTGAGATGCACGCCCAGACGGTGTCCGACGAGGCTCGCAAGATGTGGTCGTCCTCGATGAACATCGCCGGCGCGGGCTGGAGTGGTCAGGCCCAGGCGACGTCCTACGACACCATGGGTCAGATGAACCAGGCGTTCAACAACATCGTCAACATGCTCCACGGCGTGCGTGACGGACTCATCCGTGACGCCAACAACTACGAGACGCAAGAGCAGGCCTCGCAGCAGGCCCTCAGCCACTAGCCGTAGTAGCTACGGCTGCGTAACCTTCAGACATTAGGAGAAAAACGCTATGAGCATTAACTACCAGTTCGGCGATGTTGACGCCCACGGCGCCCTCATCCGCGCGCAGGCCGCTTCGCTGGAGGCCGAGCACCAGGCCATCGTCCGCGATGTGCTTGCTGCGGGGGACTTCTGGGGCGGTTCCGGTTCGGTGGCTTGCCAGGAGTTCATCACCCAGTTGGGTCGTAACTTCCAGGTGATCTACGAGCAGGCCAACCAGCACGGGCAGAAGGTGCAGAGCGCCGGCAACAACATGGCCAGCACTGACAGCGCCGTCGGGTCCAGCTGGGCCTGACGCCCAAAACTTCAGGCGCGGCAGCACACCATACGTTCGGTGTGCTGCCGCGTCCTGCGGTTACCGTGCACGACGACTTCCCGGGGTATTGATGGATCAGCAGAGCACTCGCACCGATATCACCGTCAACGTTGACGGCTTCTGGATGCTCCAAGCGTTACTCGACATTCGACACGTCGCTCCGGAGCTGCGGTGCCGGCCATATGTATCTACCGACAGCAGTGACTGGCTGAACGAACATCCCGGCATGAAGGTGATGCGCGAGCAGGGCATTGTCGTCGGCGACGAGGTCAATGAAGAAGTGGCGGCGCGGATGCGGGTGCTCGCCGCGCCCGACCTAGAGGTCATCGCGCTGCTGTCGCGAGGCAAACTTCTTTATGGCGTCGTGGACGACGAGAATCAACCCCCGGGTTCTCGCGATATCCCCGACAACGAGTTCCGAGTGGTCCTGGCTCGACGCGGCCAGCACTGGGTATCGGCGGTTCGGGTGGGCGGCGATATCACGGTCGACGACGTCGCCGTCGCGGACAGCGCGTCGATCGCGGCACTCGTACTCGACGGCCTGGAGTCGATTCACCACGCAGAGCCTGCGGCGATCAACGCCGTCAACGTGCCACTGGACGACATGCTGGAAGCCACGAAGTCGTGGCAAGAATCCGGCTTCAACGTGTTCTCCGGCGGGGACTTGCGCCGGATGGGCATCAGCGCCGCCACCGTAGCCGCGCTGGGACAGGCGCTTTCCGACCCGGCCGCGGAGGTTGCTGTGTATGCGCGCCAGTACCGCGATGACGCCAAGGGTCCCAGCGCCTCGGTGCTTTCGCTAAAGGATGGTTCGGGCGGCCGTATCGCTCTTTATCAACAGGCGCGGACCGCGGGTTCGGGGGAGGCCTGGCTGGCCATCTGTCCGGCGACCCCGCAGCTGGTGCAAGTGGGCGTCAAAACCGTGCTGGACACGCTGCCCTACGGCGAGTGGAAGACCCATAGCAGGGTGTGACGAGATGTATCAAATGTTAAGGCTTGTAACGCTTTTGAACTCAACGTGCGGCCAGGCCACCGAGGCGTCATACTTCACTCGTAATAAGCAGCAAATTTAAAAGCAAGTGTCACCGGATTGACGAATCGCGAGGCAGGGTAAATGGAATTGAAAAACGTCGAACTACTACTTGCCGGCACCTCGGTGAGTAGATCGACAGAGCCCTCCGCGCGACTGGCGACCCGGAGCCACACATTCACCACGACAGGGGGTGCAGCCCGATGACTGCGGTAGCTGATGCGCCACAGGCTGATCTCGAGGGAATCTCACAGCCGCGGGCGGTCGTAGTTGGCGTCATGGCCGGCGCGGGTGTCCAGATCGGCGTCCTGTTGGACGCCAACGCCCCCGTCTCGGTGATGACCGACCCGCTGCTGAAAGTGGTCAACAGTCGTTTGCGCGAACTCGGCGAGACTCCGCTGGAGGCGACGGGTCGCGGCAAGTGGGCGCTGTGCCTGGTTGACGGCTCACCCTTGCGGGCCACCCAATCGCTGACGGAGCAAGACGTCCTCGACGGCGACCGGTTGTGGATTCGGTTCGTCGCCGACACCGAAAAGCGCTCGCAGGTCATCGAGCACATTTCCACCGCGGTGTCGCAGAACCTGAGCAAGCGGTTCGCCGCGATCGACCCGGTGGTTGCCGTACAGGTCGGCGCCGCGATGGTGGCCTCCGGTGTCTTTCTCGCCTCGGCGTTGCTGGGCTGGTGGCGCTGGCACCACAACTCGTGGCTGACCACCATTTACGCCGCGGTCATTGCTGCGATCGTGCTGGGCGTTTCGATGATGCTGCTGATGCGCGCTCAATCGCAGAGCGATCGGCGCATCGCCGACATCATGCTGGTGAGCAGCCTCGCACCGCTGACGATCGCGGCGGCCGGGGCGCCACCTGGCGGTGTCGGATCCCCGCACGCGGTGTTGGGCTTCGGTGTCCTCACCATTTCCGCGATACTGGCGCTGCGGTTCACCGGACGCCGGCTGGCGTTGTACACCGCGATCGTCACCGCCAGTTCCTTGACGACGATCGCGGCCTTGGCCCGGATGGTCGCGATGACCAGCGCGGTGACCATGCTGACGACCATCGTGCTGGTCAGCGTGATCGGATACCAATGCGCCCCCGCCATGTCCCGCCGGCTGTCCGGCATCCGGCTGCCCGTTTTCCCGTCGGCCACCAGCCGCTGGGTCTTCGAGGCCCGACCCGACCTGCCCACCACCGTGACCCGCACCGGCGGCGGCCCGCCGGTCCTGGAGGGGCCCGCTTCGGTGCGCGATGTGCTGTTGCAAGCCGAGCGTGCCCGGTCGTTCTTGTCGGGCCTGCTGGTCGGTTTCGGCGTCCTGATGGTGGTCTCGCTGGCTGGGCTGGCGGATCCGCACACCGGGCAAAGGTGGCTGCCGCTCCTGCTGGCCGGCTTCAGCGCTGGTTTCCTGATGCTGCGCGGTCGCTCCTATGTGGATCGCTTGCAGGCGATCACCCTGGCCGGCACGTCCGTGTTGATCGTTGCGACGGTCGTGGTGCGGTATGCGCTCGAGTTGCAATCGCCGCTGTCGGTGTCCGTCTGCGTGGGGATCCTGGTGCTGCTGCCCGCGGCGGGCCTGATGTCTGCGGCGGTCGTCCCGAACAGCATCTACAGCCCGCTGTTCCGCAAGTTTGTGGAATGGATTGAATATGTCTGCCTGATGCCGATCTTCCCGCTGGCATTGTGGTTGATGAATGTTTATGCAGCAATCCGGTACCGGTAACGGCAAGGTGTGGCGTGATCGCGCGTCCCGTGCGGCTGTCGCCGCACTCTTGCTTACGTCGGGTGCACTAGCCGGCTTACCGCCGGCGTACGCGATATCGCCGCCGACGATCGATCCGGCGGCGGTACCGCCGGACGGTGCGCCGGGTCCGCCGGCGCCGATGAAGCAGAACTCGTACTGCACCGAGGTTGGGGTGCTGCCCGGTACCGATTTCAAGCTGCAGCCGAAGTACATGGACATGCTGAATATGCAGGAGGCATGGCAGTTCGGCCGCGGCGCCGGGATCAAGGTTGCCGTCATCGACACCGGGGTGAGTCCGCACCCGAGGTTTCAGCATCTGATCCCCGGTGGGGACTACATCATGGGTGGCGACGGGCTGTCCGACTGCGACGCGCACGGCACCATCGTGGCGTCGATGATCGGTGCGGCGCCGGCCAACGGCGCGGTCCCGCCACCCGCGGCGGGACCACGTAAGCCGGTGACCATTCCCACCACTGAAGCGCCGCCGAAGGCTCCGCCGCCACAGACCGTGACGCTGTCGCCGTTGCCGCAAACGGTGACGATGGTGCCCGCTCCGCCTCAAGAAAACGTGCCACCGTGGATGCCGCAGCCGCCCGCGGCGCCACCGGCCCAGCAGGCCCCAGGCGACCCCGCGGCTCCAGGCGCCCCGACAGCGCCGGCCGCCCCACCGGCACCGGCCGTCCCACCGGCGCCGGCCGCACCGGCGGCCCCTGTTGGTCCGCCGCCCGGCCCGGCCAACCCGGGAGCCGCTGACCACGGCGAGGGAACGGTGACCATTCCCAGCTACTCGGGTGGCGGGCACACGATCCACATCGGTAATCCGCGCCCGCTGGCGCCGACGCCGACACCCGCACCGCCGCCACCGCCCGCGCCTGCGGCGCCGGACGCCTATAGCGGCATTGCCCCCGATGTCGACATCATCTCGATCCGCCAGTCCAGCGGGGCCTTCGGCCTCAAGGACGCCTATACCGGCGACGAGGACCCGCAGACCTCGGCAAAGATCAGTGGCGTCGAAACGATGGCACGCGCCATCGTGCACGCCGCCAACATGGGCGCCTCGGTGATCAACATCTCCGACGTGACCTGCATGAGTGCGCGCAACATCATCGACCAGCGCGCGCTTGGGGCGGCAGTCCGCTACGCCGCGGTGGAAAGGAACGCGGTCATCGTGGCCGCCGCCGGCGACACCAGCAAGAGGGACTGCAAGCAGAACCCGATCTTCGACCCGTTGAAGCCCAAAGACCCGCGGGACTGGAATGCCGTCACCACCGTGGTGACACCGTCCTGGTTCAGCGACTTCGTCCTGACCGTCGGCGCGGTGGACTCGGAAGGTCACCTGCAGACCCAAGGCAGCCAGGGGCAGGGTCCGTCGAGCGTCGCTGGACCGTGGGTGGGGATCGCCGCGCCCGGAAGCGACATCATCGGGCTCTCGCCCCGGGACGACGGCTTGATCAACGCGATTGACGGGCCGGACAACTCGCTGCTTGTTCCGAGCGGTACCAGCTTCTCGGCCGCGATTGTGTCCGGGGTGGCGGCACTCGTCCGCGCCAAGTATCCGCAACTATCGGCATACCAGGTGATCAACCGGTTGGAGCGCACCGCGCGGGCACCGGCCCGCGGGGTCGACAACCAGCTCGGCTACGGGGTCGTCGACCCGGTGGCGGCACTGACGTGGGATGTTCCCGACGGCCCGCTCAAGCCTCCACAGCAACTGTCGATACCGTTGAACGTGCCCAAAGCGCCCCCGCATCGCGACATGCTGCCGGTGTGGGTGGCAGCCGGGGGGTTGACCGGAGCGCTACTGATTGGCGGCGCAGTTTTTGGTATCGCGACGTTGATGAAGCGCCGCAAGCAGCAACAATAAGGGCGGAGCAGCTAAAGCAATGAAGGCTCAGCGCAGGTTTGGGTTGTCTTTGTCGTGGGCGCGAGTCACGGTGGTGTTCTTGGTCGTCGTCGGCATCTTGCTGATCGCCAGTCATTGCCCAGACTCGTGGCAGGGCAACTACCACATCGCGTGGTGGGTGGGGGTCGGCATCTCGGTGATCATCACGCTGCTCTCGCTGGTCACCCATCACGGCCTCACGGTGACATCCGGTCTGGCCGGATGGCTGTGGGATTGGTCGGCCGACCCGGGGACCACGCTCGCCGCGGGGTGCACGCCCGCCCTCGACTACCAGCGCCGGTTCGGACGCGACAAGGTCGGGGTGCGCGAGTACGACGGCCGTCTGGTCACCGTGATCGCGCTGGACGCCAATGACGACCCGACGGCACACCATCATCGGCAGCGCAGTGCGCCGCCGGCCAGCGTTCTGGTGCGGTCGGTCGCGGCCGGCCTACGCCAGTTCGACGTGCACCTCGAGGGCATCGACATCGTCTCGGTGCAAATGCGCCGGGGCGGCAACGCCGCCGAGCTGTCCAAGCTCGACAAGCTGGGCCCCGAAGAGTGGGGTCTGGTCAGTGAGCAGCCCGCCTCGTACGTGCGCCGCACCTGGCTGGTGCTACGGATGAACCCGCAGTCCAACGTCGCCGCGGTTGCGGCCCGTGACTCGCTGGCTTCCACACTCGTCGCGGCGACCGAGCGGCTGGTCCAGGATCTCGACGCACCGGGCTGTGCACCCCGTCCGCTGACCTCCGAGGAGATCACCGAGGTCGATAGCGCTGTGCTGGCGGACCTGGAGCCGACCTGGAGCCGGCCCGGATGGCGCTACCTCAAGCACTTCAACGGGTTCGCGACCAGCTTCTGGCTGACGCCGTCGGACATCACCACCGAGACGCTGGAGGAGTTGTGGCTGCCCGACGCCGAGGCGACCGTGGTGACCATCCAGCTCACCTCGGACGACGGCCGGCCCCAGGTGTCGGGCTGGGTGCGCTATCACAGCGACAGCCGGCTGCCCCGAGGAGTGTCGTCAGGACTCAATCGGCTGACCGGCCGCCAGTTGGCCGCGGTACGCGCTAGCCTGCCTGCCCCGACGACCCGCGCTTTGCTGGTCGTGCCCACCCGCGAGCTGCTCGAGGACGACGACTTGGTGCTCCAGGTCGGCCAGGATCGGGAGGGCGCGGAGCGCTTGCTTGCGGGTCAATGAGCCGCCCGCAATCAGCAGCGGAGGACGTCCGCAACGCAATGGTTGCCGGCCTGTTGGCGTCGGGAATCTCCGTCAACGGACTCCAACCCAGCCACAATCCCCAAGTGGCGCTGCGGATGTTCACCACGGCCACCTCGCTCGACCCGGCCATGTGCGACGCGTGGCTGGCGCGGCTGCTGGCCGGGGACCAGAGCATTGAAGTGCTCGCCGGAGCCTGGTCCGCGGTCGGTACCTTCGGCTGGGAGACCCGTCGGCTCGGCGTCACGGAATTGCAGTTTCATCCCGACGTCTCCGATGGGTTGTTTCTGCGACTGGCGGTCCTCAGCGCGGAGTCGCTCGCGTGCGCGTACGCCGCGGTGCTCGGCGAGGCGAAGCGCTACGAGGAAGCCGTCACACTGCTTGATCGCGTCGAACCGCGCCAGCCCATCGACGAAGAGTTGATCGCCTACGTGCGGGGCATTCTGTACTTCCGCGCCGGGCGATGGCCGGACGTGCTTACCCAATTCCCCGAGGGCAAGATCTGGCGCAACCCCGAACTCAAGGCAGCCGGTGCGGCGATGGCAACCACGGCGCTGGCGTCGCTCGGTGTCTTCGAGGAGGCGGTCCGGCGCAGCCAGGACGCGATCGAGGCGGATCGGGTGCCGGGCGCGGCCAATGTCGCCCTGTACACCCAGGGCATGTGCCTGCGGCACCTCGGTCGCGAGGAGGAAGCCCTCGAGGTATTCCGCCGGGTGTACTCGCGGGATCCCAAGTTCGCTCCGGCTCGCGAAGCGCTCGACAACGCCAACTACCAGTTGGTGCTGACCGACCCGGAAACCATCGAGGCTCGTACGGACCCCTGGGATCCGGACAGCGCACCGACCCGCGAGGAGAACGAAGCCGCCCGGCACGCCGAGGAGGCTGCCAGGTACTTGGCCGAAGGCGATGCCGAACTCAACGCGATGCTCGGCATGGAGAAGGCCAAGCGGGAAATCAAACTCATCAAGTCCACGACCAAGGTGAACCTGGCGCGCGCGAAGATGGGTCTGCCGGTGCCGGTGACCTCGCGCCACACGTTGTTGCTGGGTCCACCCGGGACCGGAAAGACCTCGGTGGCGCGCGCTTTCAGCAAGCAGCTGTGCGGATTGACGGTGCTGCGCAAGCCCGTGGTGGTGGAGACCAGCCGCACCAAATTATTGGGCCGGTACATGGCAGACGCCGAGAAGAACACCGAGGAGATGCTCGAGGAGGCGTTGGGCGGAGCGGTCTTCTTCGACGAGATGCACACCCTGCATGAGAAGGGGTACCAACAGGGCGACCCCTACGGGAATGCGATCATCAACACCTTGCTGCTGTACATGGAGAATCACCGCGACGAACTCGTGGTCTTCGGCGCCGGGTACGCCAAGGCAATGGACAAGATGCTCGAGGTAAATCAGGGTTTACGCCGACGCTTTTCGACCGTGATCGAGTTCTTCAGCTACGCGCCCGACGAGCTCGTTGCACTGACCCGGATGATGGGGCAGGAAAACGAAGACGTCATCACCGACGAGGCAGCCGAGGCCCTACGGCCGTCCTACACCAAGTTCTACTTCGACGAGACCTACTCCGAAGACGGGGATCTGATTCGCGGCATCGATACGCTCGGTAATGCCGGCTTCGTGCGAAATGTGGTGGAGAAGGCCCGCGACCACCGGAGTTTTCGTCTCGACGACGAAGACCTCGACACGGTTCTGGCCAGCGACACCACCGAATTCAGCGAGCTGCAACTGCTCCGGTTCAGGGAACTCAGCGGCGAAGATCTGCTCGAGGGTCTCAGCGCGGCAGTCGCCGAGAAGAAGTCGAGCTAAGGATCGTTTGCGAGCCGCAAGCTATCACGGACCCCGGGCCCCCGAATGGCATCCGCGTGTCCGCATCATGAATTGTTGCGAACGCCTCGCATCTAGCTTGACTCACTCTGTTTCGAGTGCCACGATGGCGTGTGCAAGCACCTCGTTAGGTGAGGCTTCCATGACGGATATAGGCCACTGACCCCAAACGTCGAAAGACGCCCAGGGTCAGGACAGCTCTTCCCGGCTTAAGGGTTGAGCCCAAGTGGCTTCTGGCTATTTGTTAGCCAGATACGCAGTGTGGTGCCGAAGCTCTGATGAGAGGGGTGCCGGATCCGGCGATTTCGCCGGTTGTCCCCAACCTCTTCGTGCACAATAAAAGGCATCTCGGTGTGCCCAGGCGATGAGGAGGTGAGAACGAAATTAATCCCTATTCTCGATCGATGACTTTTCGTTCGAGCCGACTACGGCACTCTTGCCTATCGGCTTGCACCGAGCCGCCCACCTACGTTGCGCAATCGGTGTCTGTCCTAGCTAGGGTCGCGCCTCCGGCTCACCCGTATTCCTGAGGAGAACGCCGATGAGTTCTATCAACGTCCAGACCGGTGCCGGTGCATATGCGGTCACCGAGGCAGTCGACGTAGCCGCCTGCTGAGCGCCGAGGGGGAACCATGTTCGATTTTGCGGCGTTACCGCCGGAAGTCAATTCGACGAGAATATATTCGGGCCCCGGATCAGGGCCGTTGCTGGCCGCTGCCGCCGCGTGGAACGCACTGGCTGCCGAAATGCGTTCCGCGGCAACCGATTACGAGTCGGTGATCAAGGAGCTGACCAGCGCAGGTTGGTATGGCCCGTCGTCGGTGTCGATGCTGGCCGCGGCCGCGCCCTATCTGACTTGGCTGAACACCACGGCCGGCCAAGCGGAGCAGACCGGTATGCAAGCCAACGCGGCCGCGACCGCTTTTGAGGCCGCGTTCGCGATGACGGTGCCCCCGCCGGTCGTCGCAGCCAACCGCACACTGCTGGCAAACCTGGTGGCTACCAACATTTTTGGGCAGAACACTCCGGCGATCGCGGCCACCGATGCCGAATACGCCGAAATGTGGGCCCAGGATGCCGGGGCGATGAACGGCTATGCCGTCGCGTCGAACTCGGCGGCCCGGATAACGCCGTTCACCTCGCCGCAGACGAACACCACCCCCGATGCGGTGGAGGAACAAAACCAGGCCGTCAACCAGGCCACCAATACGGCGGCCGGGAATGCGCGGTCGTTGTTGTCGAATAGCGACGTCTCCGCCCTGGACGCGGATCCTGCTGCCGCGCCCCAGGGGCCGGCGGAGGATTACTGGACCGCCTTCCTGGACGGGTCGAACAACACGGCCCTGGGAAATTTCCTGCAGAGTAGTTTCTTCTCCAACTCAGTCCTCAACGGTTCGCTTGCCGGCGGACCGTTCAACCCGCAGTCCATTATTGGAACGGCGGTAGGTGCGATGGGGACACGCGCGACGGTGCTGTCCGGCCTGGGTGACTTCGCCGCAAACGCGGAAGGAGGAGGGATGGCCGCCCTGGCATCCAACACGGTGCCCTCGGCGGGCTTGGGCGGCGCATCGGCAGGTGTGGGCAACGCGCATCTGGTGGGGTCCATGTCGGTGCCGCAGACCTGGGCCTCGGCAGCCAACATCACCCCAGGGCAAGTGGCGACGCCGGTCACCGGCCTCAGCGACATCGGGACCTCCGGGGCGCCGGCAGCCGGCGGGCCCGGCGGTGTGGCGGGTCCGCTGGGCGGCACCGGTCGCAGGCTACGCCGCGCCATCCCCAGGTACGGGTTTCGTCCAGTCGTCATGCCACGTCCACCGGCCGCCGGTTAAGAGACGTCGGGAGGAGATGTCATGCTGAATTTCGGGGCACTACCGCCGGAAGTCAACTCGGCCAAAATGTATGCGGGCGCCGGCTCGGGATCATTGCTGGCCGCCGCAGCGGCCTGGAATGCCATCGCTGCTGAATTACGTTCGACGGCAACCAATTACGAGTCGGTAATCAAATCGCTGGTCAGCGAGGGCTGGCTAGGTCCGGCGTCGTCGAAGATGGCCGCAGCGGTCCAGCCCTATATCGAATGGCTGGACACCACCGCGGTTCAGGCCGAGCAAGCCGGCGCGCAAGCCAACGCGGCCGCGGCCGCGTACGAGGCCGCGTTCGCCGCGACGGTGCCCCCGCCGCTGGTGGCTGCCAACCGCACTCTGCTGGCGAACCTGGTGGCGACCAACGTCATTGGTCAGAACACCGGGGCGATCGCGACCACCGAGGCGCAATACGGCGAGATGTGGGCACAGGATGCCTCCGCGATGACCAGCTACTCCGCCGCTTCGCGCGCGGCAACCGAAATGATGACGTTCAGCCAACCGCAATCCGACACCACGACGGACGGAACGGAACAGCAAGCCGACGCGGTCAACAACGCCCAGGCCGCACCGGCCGCCGCTGCGGGGGACAGCATATTCACGCCCGGTTCGGGTGATGACACGACCGGACTCTCCGGGTTGCTGAACAGTTTCAGCAACTCAACCCCCAATCTGCTGGGGGCCTTCCTCAACAACAACAGCGTCGGTGGCCTGTCCAACGCCTTTACCACCAATGGCATTCTGAACCCGACGACATTCGTCGATTCGCAGGTGGCGCTCAACTCCCTGAGCGCGGTAGGCGCAAGCACGGATGGGCTGGAGGATCTGGCCGCCGGGCTGGGGAGTAGCGCGTCGTTGGCGTCGGCGGTGAGCGTGCCCGGCGCGGCAGCGACAGCGAGCGTGGGGCAGGCGAGCCTGGTGGGCGCCTTATCGGTTCCACCAACCTGGGCTGGTACCGGGGCGTCGGTCAGCACGGTCGCGGCGACCACTCAGGTCGGGGCGGGTGCCTATCACAGCTTTGGCGCCGCCACTCCGATGGTGATGGAAGAGGCCGGCGCGGTGGGGATGCCCGGGGTGCCGCTGGCAGGCATTCCGGGCGCGCATGAGGACGAATTCGCTGAACCGATCTATGGGTTCCGCCCGCGCGTCATCGGACGTCCGCCCGCAGCAGGATAACGACGGATGAAAGCCCTCCCGTTTCTCGCCGGCGTCGCCGTCTTGATCGGCCTGGCCGCACCGGCGCACGCCGACTCGGACGATGACGCCTTCCTCGCCGCGCTCACCAAGGCGGGCATCAGCTATCAGAATCCGGACAAAGCCATCAAAGCCGGCCAAAAGGTCTGCGACCTGGCCAACTCAGGGACGTCACAGCTGGACATCGTCAGAGACATCCGAGATCTCAATCCCGCCTTTACCATGGCCAGCGCCGCCAGATTCGCCCAAGCCGCCGCCAGCGTCTACTGCCCCAACCTGCTGGCCGACAACCCCGACCCCGGCAGCGGAACCTAAACACGGGGGCGGAAGTTAGACAGCGGGGCCAGCCCGTACCCGGCTCTTCTCGCTAGCGCGTTAGCACCTTGCGTTTCTCCGCGCCGTCCCCGTCGCGATAGTCAACCCACCCGCGGGCACCTGTGGACGATGGGCCAGGGGCGCAGCATCTTCCGCAACGGCCGATCGCCCTAACTTGGCCCCCGCCCTCACAGCAAACCCTCAGAAGCCGGCAAGCCTCATAGCAGTTCCACATGTTTACGTTAGGTGAAATTTAGGGGAGCTTGATATGAACCATTGACTTCAATTCGGCACTGTGTACGCGCCTTGTCGCGCTGAGTCGTGCGCAGACCGTCTCGCTTAGGCCGGGCAGCAGTCCGGCACCAGTGATGCGCTTGCCGCAGGGGACTTTTGGGCGGCGTTAGGGCATCGACACGCCAGGTGTTCATCGCGCAGCGAATTCGGAATTTCCGGGCAATATACCAGCCCGGCAATTGTTTCCGTTGACAATTCGAACACCGTCGCGCCGTCGATCGCCGTTGGGCTCATAACCAGTACAAGTCTGAGACCGCCCGCAAATTAGTTGCGTAATTGCGCTATTGCGGTTATTTCGTGTGCCCACAAGAGAATTTCTAGAGCGCCATAAGATGGGAGGGTTAGATAGTCGCCATCGACTCGGTAAACAATAGTTCTCTATACCTGTTAACACGATTGAGGGCCGGTGCGAAGATAGGTGTACTCGCGAACTGTAATCAGTGTTGGCCTCCTGGCGGTCCGTCGCTGGTTACTGGATTTGTCCAGCTTGCCCTGTTATTTTGTCCCAGCGGGAGTTAGCTGTAGCGAACCGATGTCCTCACACCAGGACCCCATGCAATGACAGTTCTTTTTTACAGCACGATTACCCGGCGGGAACGCGTCGCGCATACTTTGTGCCCATGATGATCGCTATATTGAAGCTGCGAATTTGCACCAGGAGCACACGGAGATCCTGAGAAATTCTCAGCGGGGAGTGGACGAGCCTGTTGTCATTAAACACGTGTAATACAACCCGGATTCGATGGATTTCCTTAGAGCTGCGGCGCGTTTGCGGCGAGCACTGTGAAACCGCGCCTACCATGGCGGCCAAATGAGGGAGCGGAGGTAAGAAATGTTGGACTTCGGGGCGTTACCACCGGAGATCAACTCCGGTCGGATGTATGTGGGTGCGGGATCGGGGCCGATGCTGGCCGCTGCGGCAGCCTGGGACGAGTTAGCCGCGGAACTGCTCTCGACGGCGGCCTTGTACGGCTCGACGATCCAGGGCCTGTCCGTCGGGTTGTGGACCGGTCCGTCGTCGATTTCGATGGCTTCCGCGGCTGCGCCGTATGTGCAGTGGATGAGCGCGACAGGGGCGCAGGCCGAGCAGGTGGCCGCGCAGGCCAAGCTTGCTGCGGGTGCCTATGAGGCGGCGTTCGCGGCCACGGTGCCGCCGCCGGTCATCGCGGCCAACCGTTCGCTGCTCGCGACGCTGGTTGCGACCAATCTCCTGGGCCAAAACACGCCGGCGATCGCGGCGACCGAAGCCCAGTACGTGGAGATGTGGGCGCAGGACGCCGCCGCGATGTATGCGTATGCCGGGTCGTCGGCGACCGCGTCGCAGCTGCCGCCGTTCACCGAGCCGCCGCAAACAACGAACGGCTCGAGCTCGCAGCGGCAAGCGGCCGCTGTCGCTCAGTCGGGCACCACATCGGGTGCCAGCACCGCCACACAGCTGTCGTCGAATGCGGTGCAAGCCCTTTCGACGACAGTGACCGCGGCGGCTGATCCGTCGGCGGGGTTGACGGTGCCGCCCGCCGTGACGAACTGGAACACCATTTGGTCAGCCATTACCGGGGTGTTCTCGCCCCAGTCGTGGTCGACGATCCCGGGTGGTCCGTTCCTGTCGTTCGGACAGACCTACGCGTGGGCCCAGAACGGGCAGGCCGCGCAGGCGTATCTGGCTGGACCGAAATTCATTTCGGGTCAGTTGGAGCCGTTGACCAGGGCCGCCGTCGGCGTGCATCCGATGCTGAGCTCCGCGGTCGGTGGATCGCCGGTTACCGGGTCGATGGGTAAGGCCTCCTTGGTGGGAAGCATGTCGGTGCCGCAGGGTTGGACAGAGGCGGCGCCGAATATCAGAATGCTCGCGCAATCGTTGCCCGCCAACTTGGCGGGCGCCCCGGCCGCGATGGTCGGGGAGGAGGGTGTGTTCAGCCAGATGGCGTTGTCCAGCCTGGCGGGACGCGCTGTGGCCGCCACCTCGACCTACTCAGTGAGCGGCAATGCCGCGACGGCGGCCGCGCTGGGTGGTCTGGTCGCCGAAGCCGACCCCGCGGCCGCCACGATCATCGTGATCCCGGCTCTGGAGGACTGACCGCGATGAATACCACGCCCAGCAATCCAGCACCGTCCAGCCCGGCGTCGGCCACCAGGTAAAGGGGTAACGACATGTTTTACGGAGCCTTTCCACCGGAGTTCAACTCGGGCCGCATGTATGCCGGTCCGGGAGCGGAGTCGTTGGTGACAGCGGCGACGGCTTGGGAGAACCTGGCCGCCGAATTGCAGTCCATCGCTACCTCGTATTCGTCGGTGGTTTCGAATCTGACGACCGGGCCATGGGTCGGTCCGTCGTCGCTTGCCATGGCGGCCGCGGCCGCGCCTTACGTGGCGTGGATGCAGCAGACCGCGGCCCAGGCCGCCCAAACCGCGGTGCAAGCGACCGAGGCGGCCGCCGCGTATGAGGCGGCGTTCGCCGCGCACGTGCCGCCGCCGTTGATCGCCGCCAACCGCGAACTGCTCGCGCAGTTGATGGCGACCAACCTTTTCGGTCAGAACACCGGGGAGATCGCGGCCACCGAAGCCCAGTACGGCGAAATGTGGGCCCAGGACGGCGAGGCGATGGACACCTACTTCGCTTCCTCGGCTACTGCCTCGAACAAGTTGACGGAGTTCAGCCCAGCCCCGAGGACCACCAACGAGGCGGGCCCGGAGATGCAGGCGGCCGCGCTCTCCACGTCGTCTAGCACCACGGCCGGATCGGCGGCAACGACCGCGGCGGCCGCGGCCACCACACCCCCCGGGGCGCTGGGGTGGCTCGCCCAGTTGGCCACCGACTACCAGAACTTCTGGACCAACCTGCTGAACACCGTGCCGGGCGGGGCGAACTTTTACACGAGTTTTTACAACGCTTTGAAGGTTCCGCTGGGCCTGACCACGCAGTACAACGACATCGGGTTGCTGATCAACTTTCCGGTGTCGCAGTGGCTCAAGTTCGCACCACCGGTGGCCTATGGTGCGCTCCCGAAGGACGCGCTGGGCGCCGGTCTGGGCGCGTTGGGCTTTTCCCGCGGCACGCTGTTCGACGCGATCAGCCCGACGGCCGGTTTCGCGCGCGGAACCCTGGTCGGATCGTTGACGGTCCCGCCCAGCTGGGCCTCGGCGACCCCGGCGATCAGGACGGTGGCTGCCGCCTTGACGGCCGCCGGGCCCGAGGCCATTCCCGCGGCGGCGCTCGGCGAGGGAAGCCTGTTCAGTTCGATGGGGATGGCGGGGATGCTGGGCAGCGCCATGGGTGCCGGAGGACCCACCGTGGTCCGTGCCGGCATCCGCAATCGGATGACCCCGATCAAAGACCTCAAGGACAAGAACTCGCCCGAACAGCTGAAACGTCTTGTCGCACAGATATCGGAGAAACCCGAAACCGTGCAGCACCACAACGTCGATCAAGAGGGTCTCGATGCGTTGCTCGAGCAACTGGCCAAGAAACCCGGCATCCACGCGGTGCACCTGAAAAAGGGCAAGTCCAAGGTCATCCCGTCCGGAGAAGCGCAATTAGGATAGGGGCCAAGGCCTTTGGTCACGAACGAACAAGTAAAGGCTTCCTCGCAATGAGAGGGTGATCGGTGATGAAAAAACTACTGACGGCACTTGGCGTCGCCGCCTTGATCGGCTTTGCGGCACCGGCGTACGCCGACCCCATTCCGGAACCGGACGGCGACGACGCGGGCTTCCTTGCCGCACTGCGCCAAGCCGGGTTCAGCTTTTCCAGCGAGGGTGCTGCCGTCTCGGCAGGACGAGCGGTGTGCACCTGCCTGAACAACGGCGAAGACAACTTGGAACTACTCCACGACGTGAAAAGCCGCAACCCCGGAATGGACATGGAGATGGCATCCAACTTCGCCTTGATCTCCGCGAAATTCTACTGCCCACACCAACTTTCGAAGGCTTGATCGAGAGTCGATTCCAATGCGACCGCTGCTAGCGCTACTCGGTGTGTCCGCGATGATCGGCCTGGCGGCGCCCGCTCACGGCGATCCGGACGGCAGTTCCGACGACACCGGCTTCCTCGCGACGGTGCGCGGCGCGGGCATCACCTACACCGACCCGGCTCAGGCCGTCGCATTCGGAAAGGCGGTGTGCGGCTTGATCGGAGCGGGCAAATCCGGCTCGGAGCTGGTGCACGACCTGCAGCGCAACAACCCCGGCATGACCACGGATCACGCAACCCTGTTCGTGGGGATCTCGGCGAAGTATTACTGTCCGCAGCAACTCGCCGGCAAGCCCGCCTCAGCACGGTAGCGACGGCCGGCCACCCGGCAGCGCGAAGGTGTCACGGGAATGACTGCCGGGGAACCGGATTGGCCGGGATTTAGCTGGCGTTCATCTGGGCGTGGTTACCTGGCCGGGGCTGGTCAGTGCCCATCGCGTCCGGTCGGGGGGACTGCGCGGCCGCGTCGTCGGGGGAAGGAGTGCGGGTATGACGCAGACGTTGAGCGTCGCCGATTTCGCGCTCCGGCTGGCCGTCGGGGTGGGCTGCGGCGCACTGATCGGCATGGAGCGGCAATGGCGAGCGCGCCGGGCCGGTCTGCGCACGAATGCACTGGTCGCCGCGGGTGCGACGTTGTTCGTGCTGTATGCGGTTGCCACCCAGGACAGCAGCCCCACCAGAGTTGCGTCCTATGTGGTGTCGGGCATCGGATTCCTCGGCGGCGGGGTGATCCTGCGCGAGGGCGTCAACGTCCGGGGCCTCAACACCGCCGCCACCCTGTGGTGCTCCGCGGCCATCGGCGTGCTGGCCGCCTCCGGGCACCTCGTGTTCACTTTGATCGCCACCCTTACCGTCCTCACCATCCACTTGGTGGGCCGCCCGCTGGGGCGGGTGATCGACCACGACAACGACACCGAAGAAGACGAAGGTCGGCAACCTTTTCTGGTGCAGGCAATCTGTCGCCCGAAATCCGCGAAGTACGCCCGCGCCCAATTGGTCCAGCACGCCCGCAGCAACGATCTCACGCTGCGCGGCATCCACACCGGGCAGGCCGCCGACGACGAGATCACCTTGACGGCACACCTTCTCGTGGATGGCCATACACCCGCCAAGTTGGAGCGATTGGTGGCCGAGCTGTCGCTGCAACCCGGAGTTCGCGCGGTGCAGTGGTATGCCGGCGACGAAGCTCAGTCCGACTGACGAGACCGGCTACGACCGGGACGGTAACTCCGGTGCGGCCGCGGCCAGCAGGTCGGTACGGTCGCCGGTCAACCCCAGGCCGTAACCTGTCTGTGTGGGTGCCGTCACTGGGTTTTTAGCCGTACTACCCCCGCAAATGCGGGACCCGGTGCTGTTCGCCATTCCGTTTTTCCTGCTGTTGCTGATTCTCGAATGGACTGCGGCACGCAAGCTGGAACGGCTTGAGATCGCCACCGTCGATCCCCGACCGGCGTCGGGCGCCTATCTGACCCGTGATTCTTGGGCGAGCATGTCGATGGGGCTGGTGTCGATCGCCACTACCGCAGGCTGGAAGACCCTGGCGCTGCTCGGGTATGCGGCGATTTATGCCTACCTGGCGCCGTGGCACCTGCGGGTAGACCAGTGGTACACCTGGGTCATCGCGATCGTCGGCGTCGACCTGCTGTACTACGCCTACCACCGCATCGCCCACCGGGTACGGTTGGTCTGGGCCACCCACCAGGCGCATCACTCGAGCCAATACTTCAACTTCGCGACCGCGCTGCGCCAGAAGTGGAACAACAGTGGCGAGATCTTGATGTGGATCCCGTTGCCGCTGTTGGGGATTCCGCCGTGGATGGTGTTCTTCGCCTTCTCGCTGAACTTGATCTACCAGTACTGGGTGCACACCGAGCGGATCGACAAGCTGCCGCGACCGATCGAATTCGTCTTCAACACGCCGTCACACCATCGAGTGCACCACGGCATGGACCAGGTGTATCTCGACAAGAACTACGGCGGCATCTTCATCGTTTGGGACCGCTTGTTCGGCAGTTTCCAGTCGGAGCTGTTCCGTCCGCACTACGGCCTCACCAAGCAAGTGGACACCTTCAACATCTGGAAACTGCAGACTCGCGAATACGTCGCGATTGCGCGCGACTGGCGGTCGGCCAGCCGGCTTCGGGACCGGCTGGGCTACGTTTTCGGACCGCCGGGCTGGACTCCACGCCCGGCTGGTCAACCCGACGACTCCGTTCGGCTGGCGACGTCGATGTAACGCTGGCCCCGGCTAGCGCGAATAGGTCGATGTCGAAACAGTAACGACGTAATCTCAGTTTGTGGTCGGTAGGCGCGCCGACCTCGACGGAACGGAGTTCGTCCGTGGTGTATCGCATCGCACTTCGCGTAGTGGCCGCAGCGGTTGCCGCCCTGGCCTTTACCCCTGGTCTGCCGGCCGCGACGGCCCACGCCGACCCGGTGGTGGTCTTCCCGGGCATGGAGATCCTGCAGGACAACCGGCTGTGCACGCTCGGCTACGTCGACCAGTCCCAGAAAATCGCTTACACCGCGGGACACTGTCGCAGCACCGGCACTACCGTCACCGACAAGAACCGCAACCCCATCGGCCATCTCGCGACCTTCCGCGACGACACGCCCAGCGGCTCGACGGTGGCAATCGACCAGGCGATCAGCGACTACGAAGTGATCGCACTGGACGCCGATATCCCGACCAACAACATCCTGCCGGGCGGACGTCCGCTGGTGTCGAGCCCGAACGTGGCGCTTACCCCCGGGCAGGCGGTCTGCCACTTCGGCGTATCCACCGGGGAAACCTGCGGGACCGTCGAGGCAGTGAACAACGGCTGGTTCACCATGTCCCACGGCGTCCAGAGCCACCCGGGCGACTCGGGCGGACCGGTGTACCTGGCCGGCGGCGGTCCCGGACAAATCGTCGGGATCTTCAACAGCATGTGGGGCGACTTTCCCGCGGCCGTGTCGTGGCGAACCACCTCCGAGGAGGTCCACCAGGACATGGCGGGGCAGGCCAACGGCGGCTAGCCCCGCGTCACTGCGAGCCGCCCGCCACGCCGAGCACAAACACCGGTATCGACGGGGCGCCGGCACGGAATTGCTCGTCGGTGGACTCCGGTGTCAACCCGGCGACATAGCCTTTGACCTGCCAGTACCACCTGTCGAGGTAGCGCTTCAACAACTCGGGTTTGGCCGCGTCGGCGACCTCCGTGGCCTGGACCTGCCGCCGACGCCAGCGGGGTCCCAGTTCCACGACGCCCGCCGCCCGGACGTTGCGCGCCCACTGGGTGTTTCCTCGCGGTGAGACGAGATAGTCGACGCCGTCGATCGTCAGCAGGTTGATCACCACCGCACGCGGCTTTCCCGTCTTGCGCCCGCGGACCCGCAGCGCCCGGGTCCCGGCGATGCTGACCCCCGACTCGGCGAGCCAGCGAATGACGGCGTTACCGGCCCGGACGGCCCGGTTGGGTTCTTCGTAACGCGTGGACATGGTGGATCCTCTCGGCCGGGCTTCGGTAATCGTGAGAGCAGTGCTCTCTATCGTGGTGACAGTGCCACAACACCTACCGAAAAGCAAGAGCGGTGATCTCGGTTATGCCAGACTGATCACGTGGGCAAACGCCAGGAATCGCGGGAACAGATCGAGACACGCATCGTCGAGCTGGGCCGTCGCCACCTGGTCGATCGCGGCGCGGCCGGGTTGTCGCTGCGTGCGATCGCACGCGACCTCGGCATGGTCTCCTCGGCCGTGTACCGGTATGTGTCCAGCCGCGACGAATTGCTCACCCTGCTGCTGATCGACGCCTACACCGATCTGGCCAACGCGGTCGACCGGGCCCGCGACACCGCCGACGAACTGTGGAGTGACGACGTCGTCGCCATCGCTCGGGCAGCGCGAAGGTGGGCCGTCGATCATCCCGCGCAGTGGGCCCTGCTGTACGGCAGCCCGGTTCCCGGCTATCACGCTCCTGCCGAGCGCACCGTCGGAGTCGGCACCCGTGTGGTCGGAGCCATCTTCGATGCCATCGCCGCGGGGATCACCACTGGCGACATCAGGCTGACCAATACCGTTGTCCCACAACCGCTGTCGTCCGACTTCGACCGGATTCGGCAAGAATTCAGCTTTCCCGGCGACGACGCTGTCATCGCGAAGTGCTTTTTGTTCTGGGCGGGGGTGCTGGGCGCCATCAACCTCGAGGTGTTCGGACAGTACGGCGCCGACACCCTGACCGATCCGGAGGCGGTCTTCAACACCCAGCTTGGGCTGCTGGTGGACATGTTGGCTCAGCACTGATCCGCCGAGTCGGCGGCGCCCGAATTAGAACGTGTTCACCCGAAGATTCGGGACACCGGGCGCCGGATTATGGCAAAGACTTGCTGGGCCTTTCTGGGGCCGACAGCCTGGGTTATCCTGCCAGACAATGACGCTTCCCGTTCAGTCACCGACACAGATCGCGTGGGTTACCCAGAGTCTGGATGCCACCGAAATGGCTCTCACCGGCCTATTAGGCGTCCGGAAGTGGGTGCGCATACCCGACGTGCACTTTGCTCCGGACATCTGCAGCTACCGTGGCAACCCCGCGGATTTCGTCGCCAGCATCTCACTGAGCTATCTCGGCGATATGCAGCTGGAGCTGATCGAACCGGTCAGTGGGGAGAACATCTATAGTGAATTCCTGCGTGACTCAGCCCCGGGTTTGCACCACATCTGCATGGAGGCCGACAGCCCCGAACAATTCGAAGCCACGCTGGCCGACGCCGCCAACCGCGGCGCCACCGTGGTGCAGCAGGGCGTGATGCCGGGCGGCTTAGGCGGTCAGTTCGCCTATGTGTCGGCGCCGCAGGCGGGAGTGCCGTTTGTGGAATACGCGTACATCTCGCCGAAGATGAGGGCGTTTTACGACTACATCAAACAGGAGCAAGGGTGAGCCGCGCCTGCGACGACGCAGTGGGGGCACCCCCAGCCGCGCCGCGGCGAGCGGGACGTAGCGACGAGGAGGAGTGGCGCCAATGAGCACCGAAATACCAGCAACGGTCAACGCAGACACAGTGACGTCCTGGTCGGACGACGTCGACGTGCTCGTGATCGGTTTCGGGATCGGCGGTGGCTGCGCGGCGGTGAGTGCGGCCGCTGCCGGCGCGCGGGTGCTGGTCCTCGAGCGCGCCGCCGTGGCGGGCGGAACGACGTCGCTTGCCGGCGGCCACTTCTACCTGGGCGGCGGCACCGCGGTCCAGCAGGCCACCGGCCACGACGACTCGCCCGAGGAGATGTACAAGTATCTGGTCGCGGTGTCTCGCCAGCCGGATCACGACAAGATTCGTGCCTACTGCGAGGGCAGCGTCGAGCATTTCGATTGGCTCGAAGATCTGGGCTTCCAATTCGAGCGCAGCTACTTCCCGGGCAAAGCGGTGATTCAGCCCAACACCGAGGGATTGATGTTCACCGGCAACGAAAAGGTGTGGCCATTCCTGGAGAAGGCGGTGCCGGCGCCGCGCGGCCATAAGGTGCCGGTGCCCGGCGACACCGGCGGCGCCAGCATGGTGATCGACCTGCTGCTCAAGCGGGCCGCCAGCCTGGGCGTGCAAATCCGTTACGAGACCGGCGCCACCGAACTGATCGTGGATGATTCCGGCCCAGAAACTCAAGTGACCGGCGTGATGTGGAAGCAGTTCACCGAAACCGGTGCGATCAAAGCAAAGTCGGTGATCATTGCCGCCGGGGGATTCGTGATGAACCCGGAGATGGTAGCCAAGTACACCCCGAAACTGGCCGAGAAGCCGTTCGTGCTCGGTAATACCTACGACGACGGCCTCGGCATCCGGATGGGGGTATCGGCCGGGGGCGCCACCCAGCATATGGATCAGATCTTCATCACCGCTCCGCCGTACCCGCCGTCGATCCTGCTGACCGGGATCATCGTGAACAAGCTGGGGCAGCGGTTCGTCACCGAGGACTGCTATCACTCCCGCACGTCCGGGTTCATCATGGATCAGCCGGACAGCGCGGCATTCTTGATCGTCGACGAGGCGCACCTGCAGCACCCGACGATGCCGCTGGTGCCACTCATTGACGGCTGGGAAACCGTCCCCGAAATGGAAGCCGCACTTGGTATTCCGGAGGGCAACCTGGTCGCGACGCTGGACCGCTACAACACCTACGCCGCGCGCGGCGAGGACCCCGACTTCCACAAGCAGCCGGAATTCCTTGCGGCGCAAGACAAAGGCCCATGGGGTGCGTTCGACATGTCGCTGGGCAAGGCGATGTACGCCGGATTCACCGTCGGCGGGCTGGCCACGTCCCTGGATGGTCAGGTGCTGCGCGAAGACGGCACCGTGGTGTCCGGTCTGTACGCGGTCGGGGCGTGCGCGTCCAATATCGCCCAGGACGGCAAAGGCTACGCCAGCGGGACGCAGCTGGGCGAGGGCTCGTTCTTCGGCCGCCGCGCCGGAACGCACGCGGCCCAGGGGGCCGGGGGCGCGTAGGCGCGTAGGCGCACAGCGCCGGAACGCACGCGGCCCAGCAGCGTTAGACCTTCGCGGGCTCCGGGGCAACCGGTCCGAGCCGCCATTGGCCGCCGCCGAGCAATTGCAGCTCTTGTTTGTGATGCTGCTCGACGGTGTGGCGATGGCTGACGCTGACCACGACGCACTCCGGTAGTTCGCTGCGCAGCAGCTGGTAGAGCGCGAATTCCAGTCCCTCGTCGAGCGCGGAGGTGGATTCGTCAAGGAAGACCGCCCGCGGTTTGGTGAGCAGCACCCGGGCGAAGGCGACGCGCTGCTGCTCACCCGGAGAGAGCACCTTGGCCCAGTCCTGCTCTTCGTCGATCCGTGGGATCAGCGGGGCCAGAGCCACCTTGGTCAGCACGTCATGCAACTCGCCGTCGGAGATGGCGTCCGTCGAATTCGGGTAGCAGACCACGCCGCGCAGACTGCCCAGCGGCACATACGGCAGCTGGGACAGGAACATCGTCGCGTTGTCGCCGTCCGGGCGGCAAAGCGTCCCGGACGCGTACGGCCACAATTCGGCCAGGCTGCGCAGCAGCGTGGTCTTGCCGGCACCCGAACGCCCGGTGATCACCAGCGTGTCGCCGCTGTCCAGTTCGATGTCGAGCGCGTCGATCAGCTGATCGCCGGCCGGCGTGCGCACCTCGATACCGGCCAACTCGACCGCCTTGTCTTGGCTCGGCTTGACCAGCACCGAGGGCAGCGCACGGCCCTGGGCGTTGGCGTCGACCAATCCGTGCAACCGGATGATGGCCGCCCGGAACGAGGCGAACGCGTCGTAGTTGTTCCGGAAGAACGACAGCGAGTCATGAATATTGCCGAACGCCGTTGCCGTCTGGCCGACATCGCCGAAGTTGATTTTGCCCGAGAACAACCGCGGCGCCTGGATGATCCACGGCAGCGGGACAATCGCTTGCGACACCGACCAGTTCCAGCCGTTGAAGATGATGGTTCGGCGGACGAACTTGCGGTAGTTGTCGATGATCGGCGTGAAGCGCCGCCACAGTTGCGCCCGCTCGACCCGCTCGCCGCGGTAGAAGCCGACCGCCTCCGCGGCGTCGCGCAGCCGCACCAGGGCATAGCGGAAGGCGGCGTTGAGCTTCTCGTTGTTGAAGCTAAGCCAAATCAGCGGACGCCCAAGCCAAATCGCGACGACGGTCGCGATCACCACATAGACCAGCACCGTCCAGAACATGGCCCGCGGCAGCGTGACACCGAACAGGGTCAGGTCCCCGGACAGGTTCCACAGGATGGCGGCGAACGAGATCACCGAAGCCACCGCGTTGACGGCCCCGAACAGCAGCGTGCCGCCCGTCCCGTTGGACGGGTTGTTCGGGGTTCCACCCGCGTTGGCGGTGAAGATGTCGATGTCCTGCTGGATACGCTGGTCGGGGTTGTCAATGGTGTTGTCGATGAACAGATCCCGGTAATAGGCCTTGCCGTCCAGCCAGTCGTCGGTCAGGTGTGCGGTCAGCCACATGCGCCACGCGATCATGAACCGCTGGGTGATGTAGATGTCGAGCATGAATCGAATGACGTAGAGCGTGGCCAGCACGCTGAAAATCAGCAGCGACATGTAAAAGCCGTGAATTCCAGACTGTTTGACGGTGTCGTCGCCCGCGGCCGTCCCCTGTACCGCGATCTGCACCGACGTGTACAGATCGTTGCCCTGGTAACTGAGCAGCACGGTCAGCCGCACGGCAAGGAGCACCGACAGCAGCAGCACCCCAAGCAGCAGCCACACCTTGACGCTGGCCGGCCCGACGAAATACCCGCGGGTGATCCGCCAGAACTGCCGGCCCCAGGGCGTGAAATACCTGAATGCGGTCAGCACGACGATCAGACAAACCGCACCGACCGCCCAGGCGATGGCGACCCACTGCAGCGATTCCACAAGTGCCGACGACCAGTCGATGGATGGCTTGAATAGCGTGGGACCCAAGTTCGACGTCTCCTTGCTATCGAGGCTTCTGAACAGCCTCGTGGCGAATGCTTCCCCGCGAAGGTACCCGAGAACGGCGGATAGGCTGCCAGGATGAGCATCGACGCTCCGTCCAGCCAGATCGTCCATGCCGGCCGACTCGTCGCCCGGCGCCTGCGGGCCAGCGGTGTCGACACCGTCTTCACCTTGTCGGGCGGCCACCTGTTCTCCATCTACGACGGCTGCCGCGACGAGGGCATTCGGCTCATCGACACCCGCCACGAGCAGACGGCGGCGTTCGCCGCCGAGGGCTGGTCGAAGGTGACCAGGGTGCCGGGCGTGGCCGCGCTGACCGCGGGACCCGGGGTCACCAACGGAATGAGCGCGATGGCGGCTGCGCAGCAAAACCAGTCACCGCTGGTGGTGCTCGGAGGGCGGGCGCCCGCGCAACGCTGGGGCATGGGTTCGCTGCAGGAGATCGACCACGTGCCGTTCGTGGCTCCACTGGCTCGGTTCGCGGCCACCGCCGCATCCGCCGAGGACGCCGGCCGGCTTGTCGACGAGGCATTGCGAGCCGCGGTCGGCGCGCCCTCGGGCGTGGGATTCGTCGACTTTCCGATGGATCACGTGTTCGCCGTCTCCGAGGACGACGGGCGTCCCGGCGCGCTCGGCGCGCTGCGCCCGGCGCCGGCTCCCGATGGCGAAGCTCTGGATCGCGCCACCAGCCTGCTGGCGGGTGCGCAGCGTCCGGTGATCATGGCGGGCACCAACGTCTGGTGGGGACATGCCGAGGCGGCGCTGCTGCGGCTCGCCGAGGGGCGACGGATCCCGGTGCTGATGAACGGCATGGCCCGCGGTGTCGTGCCTGCCGATCACCCGTTGGCGTTCTCCCGGGCGCGGGCAAAGGCGCTGGGCGAGGCGGATGTGGCGCTTGTCGTCGGGGTGCCGATGGATTTTCGGCTCGGCTTCGGCAAGGTGTTCGGGCCGCAAACCCAGCTCGTCGTGGCGGATCGGGTCGAACCCGCCCGGGAACATCCACGGCCGATCGCCGCGGGTCTCTACGGCGACCTGACGGCCATTCTTTCGGCGCTGACCGGGCCGAGCGGCGCCGATCATCGGGACTGGGTCGACGCGTTGCGCGCGACCGAGACCGCCGCCCGCGCCCAGGAAACAGCCGATCTGGGTGACGACCGAATCCCGTTGCACCCGATGCGGGTGTACGCCGAACTGGCGCCGATGCTGGACCGCGACGCGATCGTGGTCATCGACGCCGGCGATTTCGGTTCCTACGCGGGCCGGGTGATCGACAGCTACCAGCCGGGGTGCTGGCTGGACAGTGGCCCGTTCGGCTGTCTTGGCTCCGGTCCCGGCTACGCGCTGGCGGCGAAACTGGCCCACCCGGACCGGCAGGTCGTCCTGCTGCAAGGCGACGGCGCGTTCGGCTTCAGCGGCATGGAATGGGACACCCTGGTGCGCCACCAAGTGCCGGTCGTCTCGGTGATCGGTAATAACGGAATCTGGGCGCTGGAAAAGCATCCGATGGAGGCGATCTACGGCTATTCGGTGGTGGCGGAGCTGCGTCCGGGCACTCGCTACGACGAGGTCGTCCGCGCGCTTGGTGGCCACGGCGAGCTGGTGTCGGCGCCCGTCGAGCTGCGGCCCGCGCTGGAGCGCGCGTTCGCCAGCGGCCTGCCCGCGGTCGTCAACGTGCTCACCGATCCGAGCATCGCCTATCCCCGCCGATCGAACCTGGCCTAAAGGGTCCGCGCTGCTCACCGCGTACCGTTGACCTGTGTCAAAGACCACCCGCAGCCAACCGGGCCGCCTGAGCAGCAGATTTTGGCGACTGCTCGGCGCAAGTACGGAAAAGAACCGCACCCGCTCCCTCTCGCAAGTCGACGACTCGTCCGAATTCGACCAGAAGGCCGCCGCCCTGAAGGACGAGCAACTGCGCAAGGCGGCCGGGTTGCTCAACCTCGACGCCCTCGCGGAATCCGAGGACATCTCACAATTCCTGGCGATCGCCCGGGAAGCCGCCGAGCGGTCAACGGGGTTGCGGCCGTTCGACGTTCAGTTGTTAGGCGCGCTGCGCATGCTCGACGGCGACGTGATCGAGATGGCGACCGGTGAGGGCAAGACACTGGCGGGTGCGATCGCGGCCGCCGGATACGCCATCGCCGGCCGGCACGTGCACGTGGTCACGATCAACGACTACCTGGCCCGCCGCGACGCGGAATGGATGGGTCCGCTGCTGGAGGCCATGGGGTTGACGGTCGGCTGGATCACGGGGGAGTCGACCAGCGAGGAGCGGCGCGCCGCCTACGACTGCGACGTCACCTACGCCTCGGTCAACGAAATCGGCTTCGACGTCTTGCGGGATCAGCTCGTGACCGACGTCCACGACCTGGTATCGCCGAATCCCGATGTGGCACTTATCGATGAGGCCGACTCCGTGCTGGTCGACGAGGCGCTGGTGCCGCTGGTGCTGGCCGGCACCACGCACCGGGAGACACCGCGGCTGGAGATCATCAAACTCGTCGGCGAGCTCGCCGCGGACACCGACTACGACACCGACTCCGACAGCCGCAACGTGCACCTGACCGATGCCGGTGCCCGCAAGGTCGAGAAAGCACTCGGCGGCATCGACCTCTATTCCGAGGAGCACGTCGCCACCACGCTCACCGAGGTGAACGTCGCGCTGCACGCGCACGTGCTGTTGCACCGCGACGTCCATTACATCGTCCGCGACGACGCCGTGCACCTGATCAACTCGTCGCGTGGCCGCATCGCGCAACTGCAGCGCTGGCCGGACGGCCTGCAGGCCGCCGTCGAGGCGAAGGAAGGCATCGAGACCACCGAAACGGGGGAGGTGCTCGACACCATCACGGTGCAAGCGCTGATCAACCGGTACACGACCGTGTGCGGAATGACCGGCACCGCGCTGGCCGCCGGTGAGCAGCTGCGCCAGTTCTACAAGCTTGGCGTGTCACCGATTCCGCCGAACGAGCCCAACATTCGCGAGGACGAGTCCGACCGCGTGTACGTCACCGCCGCGGCCAAGAACGACGCGATCGTCGAGCACATCGCCAACGTGCACGCGACCGGACAACCGGTGTTGGTCGGCACCCGCGACGTGGCCGAATCCGAGGAGCTGCACGAGCGGCTGGTGCGCCGCGGCGTGGCGGCGGTCGTGCTCAACGCCAAGAATGACGCCGAGGAAGCCCAGGTGATCGCCGAGGCCGGCAAGTACGGCGTGGTCACGGTGTCCACCCAAATGGCCGGGCGCGGCACCGATATCCGCCTGGGCGGGTCCGACGAGGCCGACCACGACAGGGTCGCGGAATTGGGCGGGCTGCACGTGGTGGGTACCGGCCGCCATCACACCGAGCGTCTGGACAATCAGTTGCGCGGACGGGCCGGACGTCAGGGCGACCCGGGCTCGTCGGTGTTCTTCTCGAGCTGGGAGGACGACGTCGTCGCGGCCAACCTCGACCGCAACAAGTTGCCGGAGCAGACCGACGAGAACGGCAAGATCCTCAGCCCGAAGACCAACGGGTTGCTCGATCACGCGCAGCGCGTCGCCGAAGGCCGGCTGCTGGATGTGCATGCGAACACCTGGCGCTACAACCAGCTGATCGCCCAGCAGCGCGCCATCATCGTCGACCGCCGAAACACGTTGCTGCGCACCGCGACTGCACGCGAAGAGCTCGCCGAGCTGGCGCCCAAGCGCTACGAGGAGCTGGCCGAGACGGAGGGAATCTCCGAAGAACGGCTCGAGACGATCTGCCGGCAGATCATGCTGTTTCACCTCGACCGTGGCTGGGCCGATCACCTGGCCTATTTGGCCGACATCCGCGAGAGCATCCACCTGCGCGCGCTGGGCCGGCAGAACCCGCTGGACGAATTCCACCGGATGGCCGTGGACGCGTTCGCGTCGCTGGCCGCGGACGCGATCGAGGCGGCTCAGCAGACGTTCGAAACGGCGAACGTCCTCGAAGTGGGGGCACCTCCCGCTTGCGGGGGCGAGCCGGGCCTGGACCTGTCCAAGCTGGCACGACCGACGTCGACGTGGACATACATGGTCAACGACAACCCGCTGTCCGACGACACGTTGTCCACGTTGAGCCTGCCGGGAGTATTCCGCTAGCAGCGAATCGCGCGGCTCGTCCCGCAGTGCGGACCGGATCGTCGCCGGGCTAATGTCACGGCTCATGGAGCCGGATCCGCCAGACCGGGTGTTGACAGTGCCCAACTTGTTGAGCGCTATCCGCCTGCTGCTCATCCCGGTATTCATCTACGTTCTGATGTTCGCGCACGCCAACGGCTGGGCCGTGGCGATCCTGATGTTCAGCGGTGCCTCCGACTGGGCCGACGGCAAGATTGCCCGCACGCTGAACCAGTCGTCGCGGTTGGGTGTGCTGCTGGATCCTGCGGTCGATCGCCTCTACATGGTGACCGTGCCCCTGGTGCTGGCGTTGAGCGGAATTGTGCCGTGGTGGTTCGTGATCACGCTGATCGCCCGCGACGTGGCGCTGGCCGCCACGCTGCCGCTGCTACGGAGCCGCGGGTTGTCGGCATTGCCGGTGACCTACATCGGTAAGGCCGCGACGTTCGCCTTGATGTCCGGCTTTCCCCTCGTTTTGCTGGGAACATGGGACGCGTTGTGGAGCCGGGTGATCGGGGCCTGCGGTTGGGGCTTTTTGATCTGGGGTATGTACGCCTACCTGTGGTCATTCGCCCTGTATGCGGTGCAGATGGTCCTGGTGATGCGCCGGATGCCTAAGGTCACGCAGCATGCGGCGCCCAGGGCGGGTGAGCATGGCTGAAGGGGATCGCCTGCTCGGCGGCTACGACCCCAACGCTGGCCGTAGCGCGCACGCCGCCGCGCGGCCGACGCTGATCCCGGTGCCGTCGCTGCTGCGCGCGCTGCTGTCCGAGCATCTGGATCCCGGTTACGCGGCGGCGGCCGAACGCCGCGCCACCGAGGCCACCCCGCCGAATGGGCGCACGCGCGTATTCGGCTGGCTCTGGCAAGCCCTGGCGGCGATGCTGGTCGCTACGGTCTTCGCCGCCGCGGTCGCGCAAGCCCGTTCGGTGGAACCCGGTGTGCACACGGCGCAACAGCTGCTGGCGCGAAGTGTGCGGTCGACGGAAGACGCCGCCACGAAATTGGCTCAGCGGCGCAGCACGCTGTCGCGCCAAGTCGATGACGTTCAGCGGCTCGCGCTGGCGGACGACGCGGAGGGCCAGCGGCTGCTGACCCGCCTGGACGGGCTCAGCCTGGCCGCGGCCAGCACCGCGATCATCGGCCCCGGCCTGACGGTGAATGTGACAGATCCCGGTGCGAGCCCGAATCTTTCCGACGTGTCCAAGCAACGGGTGAACGGGAGCCGGCAAATCATCCTCGACCGCGATCTGCAGCTCGTGGTCAACTCGTTGTGGGCCAGCGGTGCCGAGGCGATTTCGGTCGGCGGAGTGCGGATCGGCCCCAATGTGACCATCCGTCAGGCCGGAGGAGCGATCCTGGTCGACAACAATCCCACCAGTAGCCCGTATACGATTCTCGCGATCGGGCCGCCGCACGCGATGCGGGACGTCTTCGAGAACAGCCCCGGTTTGCAGCGTCTTAGGCTGCTTGAGGTCTCCTACGGTGTCGGCATCACGGTGAACGTCTCCGACGGTCTCTCGCTGCCGGCCGGATCGGTCCGGGAAGTCAAGTTCGCCAAACAGATTGGGCCCTAGTGAGAAAAGTCCTCGCACGACAGCTCCCCATGGGTGAGATGCGGACGGGAATCCGCGCATGATCGGTATCGCGGCGCTGGTGGTCGGCATCGTGCTGGGCTTGGTTTTCCATCCCGCCGTGCCCGAGGTCGTTCAGCCGTATCTGCCCATCGCGGTGGTCGCCGCGCTCGACGCTGTCTTCGGCGGTCTGCGCGCCTACCTCGAGCGAATCTTCGACCCCAAGGTCTTCGTGATTTCGTTCGTCTTCAACGTCTTTGTGGCGGCGCTGATCGTCTACGTCGGCGACCAGTTGGGTGTCGGCACGCAATTGTCCACGGCCATCATCGTCGTGTTGGGTATCCGGATCTTCGGCAACGCCGCCGCGCTGCGGCGCCGGCTCTTCGGGGCGTGACGGGCGCCGGTGACGATGCAGAGAGGAAAAGCGATGTGGGGGCACCTCCCGCTTGCGGGGAGAGAAGCGGCGCTGTGACCGAGATGAGGTCAACGTGAGCCAGGATCAGCCCGGCGCCGTGGGCGACGAAAGTCGTGACGCGCCAACCCGGCCCGACGACGCCGACACTGACGCCGCCGATGCCGAGCAGCGTGGCCGTCACGAATTGCCGGCACACAGTCCGCGCCCCGAGATCGGCCCCGTAGGCCGGACCGGGTTGTCCGGGATGCTGCGCAGCGGTCGGTCCCGGCTTGTGTTCGGAACCTTGGCGGTCCTGCTCTGTCTGCTCCTGGGCGTCGCCATCGTCACCCAGGTGCGCCAGACGCGGTCCGGTGATTCCCTGGACACGGCGCGTCCCGCAGACCTGCTGGTGCTGCTGGATTCGCTGCGGCAACGCGAGGGCACGCTGAACGGCGAAGTCAACGAGCTGCAGAACACCCTGAATTCGCTGCAGGCGTCCGGCAATACCGACCAGGCCGCGATCGAAAGCGCGCAGGCCCGGCTGGCCGCGTTGTCCATCCTGGTCGGCGCGGTGGGCGCTACCGGGCCCGGCGTCACCGTCACCATCGACGACGCGGGCCCGGGGGTGTCACCCGAGGTGATGCTCGACGTGATCAACGAGCTGCGGGCCGCCGGAGCCGAGGCGATCGAGGTCAACGGCGGGCACCAGTCCGTACGGGTGGGCGTCGACACCTGGGTGGTCGGTACCCCCGGTTCGCTGACCATCGACAGCAAGGCGCTAACGCCGCCGTATTCGATTGTGGCGATTGGCGATCCGCCCACGATGGCCGCCGCGATGAACATTCCCGGCGGTGCGGAAGACAGCATCAAGCGGGTCGGCGGAAAGATGTCCGTGCAGCAGAGCGACCGCCTCGACGTGACCACCTTGCGACAACCAAAACCGCACCAATACGCTCAGCCCGTCAAGTGAGCACGTCCCTATTGGAAGACCAGAACAGGATTACCGTGAGCGATATCCCGTCCGACCTGCACTACACCGCCGAACATGAATGGGTTCGCCAAAGCGGTGACGACACTGTGCGGGTCGGGATCACCGACTTCGCGCAATCGGCACTGGGCGACGTCGTTTTCGTCCAGCTGCCCGACGTAGGCGCCGAGGTGCGCGCGGGCGAATCCTTCGGTGAAGTGGAATCGACGAAATCCGTGTCGGACCTGTACGCGCCGCTGTCCGGCACCGTGACTGCCGTCAACGGCGATCTGGAAGGCAGCCCGCAACTGGTCAACTCCGATCCGTACGGTGCCGGTTGGCTGGTGGATATCCAGGTCTCGGACGGCTCGGAGTTGGAGTCCGCGATTTCCGGGCTGCTTGATGCCGAGGCCTACCGCGGCACACTGACCGAGTGACGGTTGCTAATGTCCCTGCCAGCCGTGCGCGCGGCCGCAAAGTGGGCCATCACGGGCCCGCGGTTAGGGGCGCGCCGGGGGAGGGGGTCGGCCGAATGATCGGCTTTCGATCCTGCCGGTGGTTAGCGCATTCGGAACCACCGCGCGGTACGGTCGACACAACAGTGTTAGAAGGCATGCAATCGGCAGTACAGGGTTGCGGAAACCTAGTGGGAAGCCGGCCGAACGGCCCGGTCAGACAACGCCACAGCGGCCAGTGAGGAGCAGCGGGTGACGGACATGGACTCAGGACGACAGGAAGACCAGACTTCTGACGAAGTCACCGCGGAGACGACGTCGGTCTTTCGCGCCGACTTCCTCAACGAACTGGACGCGCCCCCGCAATCGGGCGGCGAGAGCACGGTGTCCGGAGTTGAAGGACTTCCGGCGGGCTCGGCGTTGCTGGTCGTCAAACGCGGGCCCAACGCCGGATCGCGCTTCCTGCTCGACCAGGCCACCACCTCCGCCGGCCGGCATCCCGACAGCGACATCTTCCTCGATGACGTCACGGTGAGCCGCCGCCACGCCGAATTCAGGTTGGAAAACAACGAATTCCACGTGGTTGATGTGGGTAGCCTCAACGGGACCTACGTCAATCGCGAGCCGGTGGATTCGGCGGTGTTGGCGAACGGTGACGAAGTGCAGATCGGCAAGTTCCGCTTGGTGTTCCTGACCGGACCCAAAGGTGACGACGACGGAGGATCTGGAGGCTAGTGAGCGCACCCGATAGCTCGGCCCTGGCCGGGATGTCGATTGGGGCGGTCTTAGACCTGTTGAGGCCGGATTTCCCCGATGTCACGATTTCCAAGATTCGCTTCTTGGAAGCTGAAGGACTGGTGACGCCGCGGCGTGCCGCGTCGGGATACCGCAGATTCACCGCCTACGACTGCGCGCGACTGCGCTTCATTCTCACCGCGCAGCGCGATCACTACCTACCGCTGAAGGTCATCCGGGCCCAGCTGGATGCCCAACCCGACGGCGAACTCCCGCCGTTCGGATCGCCTTACGGCGTACCGCGATTGGTCTCGGTGACCGACGGCGACGTCGCCCCCGACACCGGATCCGACGCGGCCGCGGTGGCACCCACCCGCGTCCGGTTGAGTCGAGAAGACCTGCTGGAACGGTCGGGAGTGGACGAGGACCTGCTGACCGCGCTGCTCAAAGCCGGGGTGATCACCACCGGCCCGGGCGGATTCTTCGACGAGCACACCGTCGTGATCCTGCAGTGTGCGCGAGCGCTGTCCGACTACGGCGTCGAGCCACGGCATCTGCGTGCCTTCCGCTCGGCTGCCGACCGGCAATCCGATCTGATCGCCCAAATCGCCGGGCCATTAGTCAAGGCCGACAAGGCCGGTGCGCGCGACCGCGCCGATGAACTGGCGCGCGAGGTTGCCGCACTCGCAATTACTTTGCACACGTCGCTGATCAAGTCCGCCGTTCGCGACGTTCTGCGACGCTGAGGACTAGACTTCCCTCAACAGCTTGGCGTTGGACGGCACGGAGAGGAACGGTGCTCCACCGGGTCGTCGCGCCGAGTGAAAGTCGGACACGGCGGCATGTGCGGAGGGCAGACACAAATGGGTGAAGTACGTGTTGTCGGCATTCGCGTCGAGCAGCCGCAGAACCAGCCGGTGCTGTTGTTGCGTGAAGCCAACGGTGACCGCTACCTGCCGATTTGGATTGGACAGTCCGAAGCAGCCGCCATCGCGCTCGAACAACAAGGCGTCGAGCCACCCCGCCCGCTGACTCATGATCTGATTCGGGATCTCATTGCAGCGCTTGGGCATTCACTCAAAGAGGTCCGGATCGTCGATCTGCAGGAAGGCACTTTCTACGCCGACCTCGTCTTCGACCGCAACATCACCGTGTCGGCACGCCCTTCGGACTCGGTGGCGATCGCGTTGCGCGTCGGGGTCCCGATCTACGTCGAGGAAGCCGTTCTCGCCCAGGCGGGTCTGTTGATCCCCGACGAGAGCGACGAGGAGTCCAACACCGCCGTTCGGGAGGACGAGGTGGAGAAATTTAAGGAGTTTCTCGACAGCGTGTCACCCGACGACTTCAAGGCCACCTGAGCCGGGCGCTTGCGCGTCACGAGACTGGCGGGTCAGCGTGGTTGCGGACGCGGACGTTAGGGTGGACACCGACATCACGGATCCGTCTCATCTGACACTGTGATGTCGACACGCCTGATGGATAGCACGCCCCTCGCCGTTATGGCGGCCATACTTTGAGGACAAGTTAAGGCACGGCAGCGATCGAACAGCGTAAGCTCTCTAACACTCGGTCCTGAGCCAAAAGTGGCTGTGCAGGCAGCCAGTGGACGCAGCTAGTGACAAGAGCGCGATCGGCGAGAGGAACCACTGTGAGCGACCGGCCACGTCAAGAACAGCTGGACCTGGCTGACCAGGCGGACGCGGCGACCAACGGTGAACCGAGCGTCACCGTCGCCAGCGGACCGGTGCAACCCGGGCTGTTTCCCGACGATTCGGTGCCTGACGAGCTGGTCGGCTACCGCGGGCCGAGTGCCTGCCAGATCGCCGGAATCACTTACCGGCAGCTGGACTACTGGGCGCGCACGTCGTTGGTAGTCCCGTCGATTCGCAGTGCGGCCGGATCCGGCAGCCAGCGGTTGTACTCCTTCAAGGACATCCTCGTTCTCAAAATCGTCAAGCGGCTGCTGGACACCGGTATCTCGCTGCACAACATCCGCGTCGCGGTCGACCATCTGCGCCAGCGCGGCGTCGAGGATCTGGCCAACATCACCTTGTTCTCGGACGGCACCACCGTCTACGAGTGCACGTCGGCCGAAGAGGTCGTTGACCTGCTGCAGGGCGGCCAGGGCGTGTTCGGCATCGCCGTGTCGGGCGCCATGCGGGAGCTGACCGGCGTTATCGCGGACTTCCCAGGTGAGCGCGCCGATGGCGGCGAGTCGATCGCGGCGCCGGAGGACGAACTGGCCTCCCGGCGCAAGCATCGCGACCGCAAGATCGGCTAGACGTGCCGGTTTCGTCAATTCGTTCACCGCGGTTCTACTCACGGGTAAACTAACCGTTGCATCACGCCCGCGCGGGAGAGTTCTGTGGCCGCCAGCCATGGACGCCGAAGGAGCAGCACCTCTCCGTCAACCTCTCAGGCAACCGGACCGCGCGAAGGTGAAGATGCCTCTGGAAAGCGGTGCCGCGTCAAGTGGCACCCGCCGATGGGGAAAGGCGCTTGGGGGGACTATGCGCCGAATCTCTCAGGCGCCCATCACTGGGTAGGGACAGAGGGAGAGGGCCGAGAGTCCCTCTGTCGATGTCAGGAGTGCCCATGCTGGACCAATCAACCTTCGCCGCCAGGCATATCGGCCCGGACAACCAATCCGTCGCAGCCATGCTCGAAGTGATCGGTGTCGCCTCGCTCGACCAGCTGGCATCCAAAGCCGTCCCGGCGGACATCCTCGACGAACTCACCGACAGCGGTTTCGCACCGGGCCTGAGCGCACTGCCGGCGGCCGCCACCGAGGCCGAGGCGCTCTCCGAACTACGCACGCTGGCCAACAGCAACACGGTGGCGGTGTCGATGATCGGACAGGGCTACTACGACACCCTCACTCCACCGGTGTTGGTGCGCAACATCATGGAAAACCCCGCCTGGTACACCGCCTACACGCCGTATCAGCCCGAGATCAGCCAGGGCCGGCTGGAAGCGCTGCTGAACTTCCAGACGATGGTCACCGATCTGACCGGGCTCGAGATCGCCAACGCGTCGATGCTCGACGAAGGCACCGCGGCGGCCGAGGCGATGACGCTCATGCACCGGGCGGCACGGGGTAAGGGCAACCGGCTGGCGGTCGACACCGACGTGTTCGCGCAGACCGCTGCCGTACTCGCCACTCGCGCACAACCGTTGGGCATCGAGATCGTCACCGCCGATCTGCGTGACGGCCTGCCGGACGGCGACTTCTTCGGGGTTATCGCGCAACTGCCCGGAGCCAGCGGCCGGATCACGGATTGGTCCGCGCTGATCGCCGAGGTCCACCAGCGGGGCGCACTCGTCGCGATCGGTGCCGACCTGCTGGCGTGCACGTTGGTCACTCCGCCCGGCGATATCGATGCCGACGTCGCGTTCGGCAGCACCCAAAGATTCGGTGTGCCAATGGGCTTCGGCGGTCCACATGCGGGGTACCTGGCGGTACACGCCGCGCACGCCCGTCAGCTGCCGGGCCGGCTGGTCGGCGTCTCGGTCGACACCGACGGCTCACCCGCCTACCGGCTGGCGTTGCAGACCCGCGAGCAGCACATCCGCCGCGACAAGGCGACCAGCAACATCTGTACCGCGCAGGTACTGCTGGCGGTGATGGCAGCGATGTACGCGAGCTACCACGGTCCCGACGGACTGACCGCCATCGCCCGTCGGGTACATGGCCGCGCCCAGTCCATCGCCGCCGCGCTGGGCGAGGCGCTGGTGCACGATACGTACTTCGACACGGTGCTCGCGCGAGTGCCGGGGCGTGCGGACGAAGTGCTGGCCAAGGCCAAGGCCAGGGGGCTGAACCTCTGGCGCGTCGACGCCGACCATGTGTCGGTGGCCTGCGACGAGGTCACCACCGACTTCCATGTCGCCATGGTGCTGGACGCCTTCGGGGTGTCTGCAGCCGAGCCTTCCAGCACCGATATCGCCACGCGCACATCGGAATTCCTCACCCACCCCGCCTTCACGCAGTATCACACCGAGACGGCGATGATGCGCTACCTGCGTGCCCTGGCGGACAAGGATATTGCCTTGGACCGCAGCATGATTCCGCTCGGCTCATGCACGATGAAGCTCAACGCCGCCGCCGAGATGGAGTCGATCACCTGGCCGGAGTTCTCCCGGCTGCACCCGTTCGCTCCGGCGACTGACACCCCGGGGCTGCGCCGCCTGATCAGCGATCTGGAGACCTGGCTGGTGCACATCACCGGCTATGACGCGGTGTCGCTACAACCGAACGCCGGATCGCAAGGCGAGTACGCCGGCCTGCTGGCGATCCATGACTATCACGCCAGCCGCGGCGAGCCGCACCGCGACGTCTGCCTGATTCCGTCCAGCGCGCACGGCACCAACGCGGCATCGGCCGCCCTGGCCGGAATGCGGGTGGTCGTGGTCGGCTGTCACGACAACGGTGATGTCAATCTCGACGATCTGCGTGCCAAGATCGGTCAGCATGCCGATCGGCTGTCGACGCTGATGATCACCTACCCGTCCACGCACGGGGTGTATGAACACGACATCGCCGAGATCTGCGCGGCCGTGCACGACGCCGGCGGTCAGGTCTACGTCGACGGCGCCAATCTCAACGCCCTGGTGGGTCTGGCCCGGCCGGGCGAGTTCGGCGGCGACGTGAGCCATCTGAACCTGCACAAGACGTTCTGCATCCCGCACGGTGGCGGTGGCCCCGGAGTGGGGCCGGTCGCGGCGCGCTCGCATCTGGCGCCGTTCCTGCCGGGTCATCCGTATGCTCCCGAGCTGCCCGAGGGGCGCCCGGTGTCGTCGGCGCCCTACGGATCGGCCTCGATCCTGCCGATCAGCTGGGCCTACATCAGGATGATGGGCGCCGACGGGCTGCGGGCGGCGTCGCTGACCGCGATCGCTTCGGCCAACTACATCGCCCGCCGCCTCGACGAGTACTTTCCCGTGTTGTACACCGGCGAGAACGGCATGGTTGCGCACGAATGCATCCTGGACCTGCGCGGTATCACCAAATCGACCGGCGTGACCGTCGACGACGTTGCAAAACGGTTGGCGGACTACGGGTTCCACGCGCCGACCATGAGCTTCCCGGTTGCCGGCACGCTGATGGTAGAGCCCACCGAGAGCGAGAATCTCAACGAGATCGACGCTTTCTGCGACGCCATGATCGCCATCCGCGGGGAGATCGATCGCGTGGGCGCAGGGGAGTGGTCCGCCGACGACAATCCGCTGCGCGGGGCACCGCATACGGCCGAGTGCCTGTTGGTTGACGACTGGGATCACCCGTACACGCGGGAGCAGGCCGCCTATCCGCTCGGCAAGGCCTTCCGGCCCAAGGTGTGGCCGCCCGTGCGTCGTATCGACGGCGCCTACGGGGACCGCAATCTCATGTGCTCGTGCCCACCCGTGGAGTCTTACGCATAGGGGTGTCAAATGTGCGGCTCCATGTCAGTGGAGCGCTGTAGTATCGAACCTATGTTCGAGCGATTGGTTGAAATCGATCCGGCGGCCGATGAATCGGCGTTGATCGAGCACATCGCTGAGCTGGAGCGGATCAAGTCCGCGGCGGCGGCCGGCCAGGCTCGAGCGGCGGCCGCCTTGGACGCGGCGCGTCGAGCCGACGAAGCAGCTGCCGGCGTCCCCGCAGCTCAGCGCGGGCGCGGTGTGGCCAGCGAGGTGGCACTGGCACGACGGGACTCGCCCGCCCGGGGCGGGCGGCATCTTGGCTTCGCTAAAGCCCTTGTGCACGAGATGCCGCATACTCTCGCGGCGCTGGAATGCGGTGCACTGTCGGAGTGGCGGGCCACCTTGATCGTGCGCGAGAGTGCGTGCTTGGACGTCGAGGACCGTCGCACGTTGGATGCCGAGTTGTGCGCGAACCCGGCCAGCCTCAACGGAATGGGCGATGCGCGAGTGGCCGGCGCCGCCAAGGCGGTCGCCTACCGCCTGGACCCCCAAGCCGTTGTCGAACGAGCGGCCAAGGCCGAGAACGGACGCACGGTGACTATCCGGCCTGCGCCCGACACCATGACCTATTTGACCGCGTTGTTGCCCGTAGCCCAGGGAGTTTCGGTGTACGCGGCACTGCGGCGCGAGGCCGACGTTCGTTGCGACGGACGGTCACGCGGACAGACGATGGCGGACACCCTCGTCGAGCGGGTGACCGGGCGCGACGCGGCGGTCCCCACTCCGATAGCGGTCAACCTGGTTCTTTCGGATGAAACACTTCTGGGCGGTGACAGCGCACCGGCCGATATCCGCGGCTACGGCCCCATTCCGGCGTCGGTGGCCCGTGCCATGGTGTCTCGTGCCGTCACCGACCGGCGGTCGCGGGCGACGCTGCGAAGGCTCTACGCCCATCCCCATTCCGGGGCGATGGTGGCGATGGAGTCGCGTGTGCGCCTGTTCCCGCGCGGTTTGGCCACCTTCATCGAGTTGCGGGATCAACGTTGTCGCACACCCTATTGTGATGCGCCGATCCGACACCGCGACCATGCGCAACCGTGGACCGCAGGCGGACCTACCACCGCGGCCAACGGTCTCGGCTTGTGCGAGCAGTGCAACTACACCAAGGAGGCCGTTGGGTGGCGCGTCATCACCAGCATCGGCGAAACCCACACCCACGCAGCCGAATTTGCCACACCAACGGGCCACACCTACCGGTCGGGGGCCCCGCCGCGGGCACCCGCCGTCACAGTCAGCGCAATCGAAGTGCGAGTCGGTATCGCTCTCGCTAAGCATGCCGCCTAGGGTTTCGATGCGGGACCTGGTGTGATAATCCGATAGCCGCACGGTCACCACACGGCCGCTACCCATTGGCGTCTCCAGTCCGGGTGGGGCCGACATAGAGCGAGTTCAGCTGCAGCCCACCGTCAATGCCGATCTCTTGCGCCGTGATGTAGCCGGAGGCATCGCGCGCGAGGAAGGCAACCAGATCGGCGACTTCTCCCGGACGGCCGAAGCGTCCGCTGGGCACCGCGGCCCTGATGCGCTCTTGATCGGCGTCGGGCAGTGCCAATACCGGTGGGCTGGCGATCATGCCGGGCAGGACGCAGTTGGCGGTGATACCCAGCGAGCAGTTCTCGATCGCGATCGTTCGTATCATCCCGTACAGGCCGGCTTTCGACGCTGCGTAGGCAACCTTGCCCGGCGACCCGAGTTGAGCCGCCATGCTGGAGATCGCGATAATGCGGCCGAAGCGTCGTTCTCGCATTCCCGCCAGGCAAGCCTGGATGACGCGAAACGATCCGGTGAGATTCACGTCGATATCGCGTGACCACTTCTTCGCCGACATCGAATGCGCTGGTGCGAAGGTGCCGACGACACCCGCCACGGACACGCAGATGTCGACGTCTCGTGTCGCTTCTGCCGGAATCGAATCGGCGGTCAAGTCCACGACCACGTCGGCCGGACCGGTCACATCCATCGTGCGCACCGCGACCCCGGCCGCGCGCAACTGCTCGCAAACAGCCGTCCCGATACCTCCATTGGCGCCGGTCACCAGCGCCGTCCGCTTCGTCACGTCATCTCCTCATCCGATAGTCAAGTGCCTCCGGCTATGTAGCGCACCCCCCACGGCCCCGCGGTTACCCGCCGGAAAGCTGCCGCAGGGCGCGTTCGGACGACGATCCCGGTTGCGCCCAAAAGGGAACGAGCACATGACCACTACCCTCGAGGGTCATATGTTGGAAATGCAGCGTCAACGGTCCGACCCGGGGATGCATCAGTTTCTTCGTGCCACTGTTGTCGTGCGTGACGTCGTGACGGGACCACAGCATCCGAAAGCGCTCGCTTCGTTTGAGGAGTTCCTCGATCACCGCGGTCAAACCCGGATCCGGATTGCGCACCGCATACACCCGAAGCCAGCACACGGCCCGCATCGTCAGTTTGTCCCAGTTCCTATAGAACTTTGGCATCTCTGGGTTCAGAAATAGCGATAGCAGCGTGTTGTCTCCAGGTTCGATGTGCGGAAAAACAGCGCGCGCAATGGGATTGGCCACCACCAAGTTCAGTGAGCAGTCATGAACGTGCACCGGCGTCAGCGGCCAACTATTGACCAGCGAATAAATTTCCGGCTCAAGCTCTTTCGAGGATCGTTGCCCAGATCGCGGCCGCCGCACCAGGTCCCGCAAGTAGGCAACGTCGTCGTCGTCGAGCTTCAAAGCCCGCGCGATACCGTCCAAGACCTGGTCAGAGGGACTTCGTTCGCGACCCTGCTCGATACGCAGGTAGTAGTCGACGCTGACGCCGGCCAGTGCCGCAACCTCCTCGCGCCGCAGTCCGGCGACCCGTCGGCGACCGCCACCGGGCAGTCCCACGTCGCTGGGTTGCAGTTCTTCGCGACGGGCACGCAGAAATCGCGCCAACGCTGAGGAGTTCGACACGCGCCCGCCTCTGGATCGAGAACCTGGCCGAATGCCCGCTGGCTCTTGAGGTGCAAACCGGCCGTCCGACCCGCCGCCACCGCCGATGAGCTCGAATCGGCGTTCGGTGGCTGTGGACTCGCTCATCGGGCCGAGGCCGTTGCCGCTTGGCCCTTCGGCGCGGCGATCAGCCCCACTCGATGATCGATCAGCAGCACCGCCGTGGAGTCGCGAGTGAATCTGGTTCGGCGCATGTCGTCTCCCTGTGTTCCGATGCTCACACCCCGAGCATTGCAATTGACATAACGCCGAGATTATTAGTAACTATTCCTGACTATCGCCATGAGTTACGGTGCGGCCGCACCTCGCTATGGAGGTGTGTCCGCGGCATCGCTTGCCGTCGCGGCGCGCTGGTGATCGACGACGGTCCGGAAGTCGGTCAGAAAACGGCGGAAGTTCGCGGCACCAAGATTGCGGGCGTGCCTGTCCATGATGTCGGCCATGATCGAGTCGGCAGCCTCCATCTGCCGGCGCCCACGAGCAGTGGGTACGACGAGCTTGGCTCGGCGGTCGGCGGGGTCCGGCGTGCGTTCCACGTAGCCCAGGGCCTCGAGGTCGTCGATGAACACGCCGATCACCTGCTTCACGTGGCCGGATTGCCGCGCCAGGTCAGTCGCCCGGACACCTTCGGGACGCAGGTGCGCCAGCACCGCCCCATGGCGGGGGGCGATGTCGTCGAATCCTTCGTCGCGCAGCCGGCGGAAGAGTTCGCCTTGCACCGCGACGAGTAGGCGACCGGCCAGCACCCCCAGATCGTTGCCTCGACCACCGCTCATTGCCGTCCTCCGCACTCAGACCAACGGGCCCGCGAGCCGCGTCGCATCAGCCAGCTTGATGCATCGCGCTGTGGAGTGGCTGGCAGACGCGCTGCTTCAGCTCAAAAATGTGCTGACCGCGTTGGCAAGGTCGGGGGAGGCCGATGTCGCCAGGTTCTGGTAGCTGCCGCCGCTGAGCTGGGCGACCGCTTCCCACGTGGCCCGGTCCGGATCAGCAGCAAAGTCGATGACGTTGACCGCGATCGGTTTGGCCGGGTCGGCGCTCGTGCGGATGAAATTCTGCAAACCCGGCCCATCGAGGGATTGGTCCGTATGCGGCCCCGCCGTGATCAGCAGGATCGAGTTCGCTTGCCCAGCGCGGTAATTGGTCTGCATATCTTGGTAGAGCATGCGGAGCGTGGTGAACGACACCGCGCCGCCGCCGGACGAATATTGCTTGTCCAGCGCGGCTGCCAGGGCGGCGGGGCGGGGCTGCCCGTTGACCGGGTCGGCCAGTGGGCCGGTCGCGACCTCCGAACGGCCCTCGTGGCCGTCGAAAGTCCACAACCCCAAGATCGCGGTCGGCGGCAATGCCTTGATCCGGTCTTGCAGCGCCGCAATCACGTTGGCCAACCGGGTTTTTCCACCCTCATCGCCGGGCATCGACTGGTCCAGCATGATCGTCGCGGCCAGTCCGCTGGACGGCGCGGCCATGGCATCCGCCAGGGTGGCACGCGTGGCGTCGTCACCCACCGACAGCGTGGCGGGCAGCGTCGCGAAGCCCGTCACCGGGCTGCTCGGCGGGTTCACGCCGTTGACCCGAAAACCGGCTTTGGCCAGTTTCGACTGTTGTTCGGGCTTGCGCATGAAGTGGACGAACTCGCTTGCCGCTGAGGCCTGTTCCTTTGACAGCCATGAGCCGCTGAGCAGCACCGTGGGGTAGTCGGCGACCGGCGCCGGGCCCTGCGGTAGCCAGGAGGCCAACGTGTTCTTGGCGTCCGACAGCGACTGTCCGCGCGTGAAGACCTGCTGCTCGGTGGTGACCACCGCGTGCACCGGGGCGGTTGCCGCATCCCCGGGCTTCAGCAGCGCGTTCATTGCCTCGGTCAGCGAATTGTCGGCCAGTTTGGGTTGGGCGGTCGTCAATGAGCGCAGCCCGGCGGTGCCTTGGGTGGCCGGTGCACCGGGAGGTGCCGATGCGGCCGCGACCGCCTCACCCGCCAGATAGGAGGCGTCGCTGTTGCCGCTCGTCGGCAACGCCAGTCGCAGCGATCCCCACGCCGGTAACTTCAATGCCGCCAAGGCATTCGGATTGGTCTGCAGGCCTGGCAGTGCGCCCCAGTTCTGGTTGGACAGGGCCTGCTGCAATTCGGGCCGAACGGCGAGCAACACCGGAGACGTCACCAGCGAGCGACTGTCACTGATCGTTTTCTGGCCCGCCGCCGCGGTCAGCCGCGCGGCAGACACCGAGCTGCCGGGGATCCACAACGCCGGCTGGGATCCCAGCTCCGCCGGCCACTTGCCGATGAAGCCGGCGATGACGGCGTCGGAGCCGGCCGGTTTGACATCCACCACCATGCAGTGGTCGCCGACCGGGCCGGCCGAGGAGTTGTAGCTTTCCGCGAACTGCTGAACCGAGTCGGCGATCGATGGATCGACAACCACGGCGACGGTTTCCTTGCCTCCGACACAGCGTGCGGCGGCGGTGTGCGAACGATGTGACAACGCGTCACCGAAGAAACTCCACAGGATGACGGTGCCGACCACCACGATGACCGCGACCAGGGCCACGATCACGCCGATGCTGACTCCCCGTCGTCCGCCGGCGCTGCGGTGACCGCCCCGCCAATCGCCGAGTACTCGGTGGCCGGATTCGAGGAAGCCCGGCTTTGGATCCGGCCCGGAGCTTTCCGGCCGAGCCGGAAATTCGGGGTATTCCTCGTCTTCCAGGAAGCGCGCGTCCGCGGCGTAGCGACCTTCACCCGCGGCGGGGAAGTCCTCTTCGGCGTAGCCGTCGTCCGCCTGGTTCGCATCCTCGTCGGCGAAGTTCGGGTCGACACCATGCTCATCGCCGCTCTCCGCGTCGGTGTCGTCGTCTTCGGCCGGGTCGTGGCCGTAGACGACATCGTCGTCGGCGTCGCGCGGATCCCGCCTGTCCCGTTGCTCCTGATAGCGAGAAACGAGGTCGCGGGCGGTGAACTTGGTCGTCGCGGACTCGTCTGAAGGCTCGTCGGCCGACTTCCCGGGCATGCTGTGCCTACCCATATCGGCGCGCGCCGCCTTTCCGTCGATGCGTCATCTGTCCGGTGGTGAAATCGGCGCCGAGTCTAGTCATGAGAAGCATTGCCGCAGGTTGCGCCCGAATTAGGCACCGGCGCGAGCCTTGAGTTCGCGCCGTCGCCGATGCAGGATCGGCTCCGTGTAGCCGCTGGGCTGCTGCGCGCCGGACAGGATCAGCTCCTGGGCGGCCAAGAACGCGATGCTGTCGTCGAAGTTGGGCGCCATCGCGTGGTACGACGCGTCGCCGGCGTTCTGCTGATCGACCATCGGGGCCATCCGCTCCAGGCTGGCGCGGACATCCTCGCTGGTGATGATGCCGTGTCGCAGCCAGTTCGCCAGCAATTGACTAGAGATCCGCAGCGTCGCCCGGTCCTCCATCAGGGCGACATTGTGGATGTCGGGCACCTTCGAGCAGCCGACGCCGGCGTCGATCCACCGCACCACGTAACCCAGGATGGACTGGCAGTTGTTGTCAACCTCCTCGCGGATCTCCTCGGGGGCCCAGGCCAGTTCCTTGGCCAGCGGGATGGTGAGCAACTCGTCGACGGTCGTGCGCTTCTTGCCCGCGAGCTCCTTCTGCACGGCGAAGACATCCACCTCGTGGTAGTGCATCGCGTGCAGGGTGGCCGCCGTCGGGGACGGGACCCATGCGGTGGTGGCGCCGGCCTTCGGCTGGCCGATCTTCTGCTCGACCATGTCGGCCATCAGCTCGGTCATCGCCCACATGCCCTTGCCGATCTGGGCCTTGCCGGAGAAACCGGCGGCAAGGCCGATGTCGACATTGGCGTCCTCGTAGGCCTTGATCCACGTGGTGCTCTTCATCGCACCCTTGCGGATCATCGGACCCGCCTCCATCGAGGTGTGGATTTCGTCGCCGGTGCGGTCCAGGAAGCCGGTGTTGATGAACACGACGCGATCCGCGGCGGCCTTGATACAGGCCTTCAGGTTGAGCGTGGTGCGGCGCTCCTCATCCATGATGCCGACCTTCATGGTGCCCTGCGGCAACCCCAGCACGTCCTCGACTCGGCTGAACAACTCGCAGGTGAACGCGACCTCGGCGGGGCCGTGCATCTTCGGCTTCACGATGTAGATGGAACCGGTGCGGCTGTTGGTCAGTGGGCCGTTGGCATCACCGGCCTTCAGCCCATGGATGGCGGTCAGCCCGGTGAACAGGGCGTCCTGGATACCTTCGAACACCTCGTTGCCCTCGGCGTCGATGATCGCGTCGTTGGTCATCAGGTGCCCGACATTGCGGACGAAGAGCAGGCTTCGCCCGGGCACGGTCAGCTCGCCACCGTCGGGTGTGTGGTAGGTGCGGTCCTCGTTGAGCGCGCGGGTGAAGGTCTTGCCGTCTTTACTGACCTCTTCCACCAGGTCGCCCCTGTTGAGGCCCAGCCAGTTGCGGTAGCCCAGCACCTTGTCGTCCGCGTCGACGGCGGCCACCGAGTCCTCGAAGTCCATAATCGTGGTAATCGCGGACTCCAGGATCACGTCCTTGATCCCGGCCGCGTCGGTCTTGCCGATCGGCGACTCCGGGTCGATCAGGATCTCGAGGTGCAGCCCGTGGTTGATCAGCAACACCGACCAGTTCGGGGACCCGAGCTCGCCGCTGTACCCCGCGAACTTCTCCGGGCTGGCCAACTCGGTGGACTCCGCACCGACCGCGATCTGCAGCTTCCCGTCCTCGATGCTCAAGCCCGTCACGTCCGCCCATGAGCCCGACGCCAGCGGCGCCGCCTGGTCGAGAAACTTGCGCGCGTAGGCGATCACCTTGTCGCCGCGAATCGTGTTGTAGCTGCTGCCCTTATCCGCGCCATCGGACTCCGGAATGACGTCCGTGCCGTACAGCGCGTCGTACAGGGAGCCCCAGCGTGCATTGGCCGCGTTCAGCGCGAACCGCGCATTGAGCACCGGCACCACCAGCTGCGGGCCGGCGGTCGTCGTGATCTCGTCGTCCACGCCCGACGTGCTGATCGTGAAGTCGTCGGGTTCGGGAAGCAGATATCCGATGTCGGTGAGGAACTGACGGTAGGCCTCGGCGTCGAGCGGCTCGATGACGCGGTGGCGGTGCCACTTGTCGATTTGGGCCTGCAGCTCGTCGCGCGTGTTCAGCAAACTCTGGTTCTGCGGAGTGAGATCGGCGACGACTTTGTCGACGCCCGCCCAGAAGCTGTCCGGGTCGATATCGGTGCCGGGCAGTGCCTCGTTGTTCACGAAGTCGTAGAGCTCTCGGGCAACGCGCAAGTTCCCCGCCGACACGCGGTCAGTCATTTTTCTCCTCCATAATCGCTTCATTGGTCCCACTCGACCCCCGACTGGCCCCAACTAGCTACGCCATCAGCGTACCGGCCTACCGCGCGAACGATCGTATTCGTCCAGCCCGCAATAGCAGGTCACGACGCGCTTCACGGGCTTGGGTGTGGGCGTCCCGGCGGGCCCCGGGCCGCGTTTTCGGGCAACGCGTGGGCTGCGGCCGCACCCTGGCCCCGGCTCCGGCTTGCACCGGCGCCGTTCAATCATACGGGCTGGACGGGGCCCTGTTCGGCGGGCGCCCGGCGGCTGGTTTCACTGTGCATCGCGCATGCTGCCGACCAGATCCTCCATCAGGTCCTCCATCGCCACCATCGCGACGACGCCGCGGCCGTCGGTCACGAGTGCCAGGTGGCTGTTGGTGCGCCGCATCCGCGACAGGGCATCGGCCAGCGGCAACGTGATGGTCACCCGCGGCAGCGGGCGCACCAACGCGAGGTCGATCACCGTCTGCGGATCGTCGCCGAGCGTCAGCATGTCCTTGATGTGCAGGTACCCGATGAACCTCCCGTCGACGGCCGCGACCGGGAAGCGGGAGTAGCCGGTCTCGGCCAAGGCGCTTTCGACGGCCCCGATCGTCGGCCCGGAACCCTGTGCCGCCACCGGCACCGCCCTGACGTCGGCGAGCGAGACGGCCACGTCGCCGACCACCCGGTTGCCGATCTGCAGCGCTCGGGTCAGCCGAGTGTGTTCCTCAGGGTCCAGCAGGCCTTCGGACACCGATTCGGCGATCATCGCGCTCAGCTCGACCGGTGAGACCGTGATGTCGAGCTCGTCTTTGGGTTCCACGCGCAGTATCCGCAGGATCGCGTTGGCGCACTTGTTGTAGAAGACGATGAACGGTCGGGCCACGCGCACGTAGGCCAGGTAGGGGGGCACCAGCAGCATCGCGGTGCGCTCCGGGCCGGCCAGCGCGATGTTCTTCGGCACCATCTCGCCGAGCAGCACGTGCAGCGTCACCACCACTGCCAGCGCGATCACGAAGGACAGCGTGTGCAGCAGCGCCGGGGGCATGCTGGTCAGGCCGAATGCCGAGTGCAACAGGTCGGCGACCGCCGACTCGCCGACCCGCCCGAGCAGCAGCGAGGCCACGGTGACGCCCAACTGCGAGCCGGCCAGCATGGAGGCGAGCTGTTCGCCGGCCCGGATCACGGTGACCGCTCTCTTCTTGCCCTGCTCGGCCAGCGCCTCGAGGCGGTCGCGACGGGCCGAGATCAGCGAGAACTCCGCACCGACGAAAAAGGCGTTCGTGGCGATCAGCAGAATCGCCAGCAGCACTCCGAGCGTGTCGTTCATCGCTGACCCTGCTCCACGGGTGCTTCGCTGCGACTGCGCAGTTCGGTCAGTTCCAGCAAATCGATCCGCCGGCCGTCCATCCGAACCACCGTGGCCTGCCAGCGCACGTCCTCGTCCAACAACCCATCCCCGTCGAGCGCGGTCAGCTCGACCGTTTCACCGACCGCCGGGATGTGGCCGAGCTCGCGCAACACCAGGCCGCCGATCGTCTCGTAGGGTCCCTCGGGAGCTCGATACCCGGTGGCGGCGGCCACCTCGTCGATGCGCAGCAAGCCGGAAACCTGCCAGCCGCTGCCCGCCGCCACCACATCCGGGGTGGCGTCGTCGTGTTCGTCGCGGACGTCGCCCACGATCTCTTCGATCAGGTCCTCGACGGTCACGATCCCCGCGGTGCCGCCGTATTCGTCGACGACCATCGCGGTCTGCAGCGGGTTGGCGCGGATCTCGGCCATCACCGCGTCACCGTCCAGGGTCGACGGCACGACGGGCACGGACTGCACCAGCGTGGTCAGCAGCGTGCTCGCGCGCTCTGCCCGCGGAACCTTGAACACCTGCCTGACGTGCACGATGCCGACGGTTTCGTCGAGATCACCATCGACGATGGGGAACCGGGAGAAGCCGGATTCGGCGGCCGTGGCGACCAGGTCCCGGACGGTGTCGTCGGTTTGCAGCGCCACGATCTTCGACCGTGGCGTCATCAGCTCCTCGGCGGTCCGGGCGCCGAACTGCAACGATCGCCGGACCAGCGCGGCCGTCGCGGGATCTAACGCGCCGGCGCGCGCGGAGCTGCGCACCAGCGACAGCAACTCCTGCGGTGAGCGCGCCGACCGCAGTTCTTCGGCCGGCTCGATGCCCATCTTCCGGACGATCCAGTTCGCCGCCCCGTTCGTCAGCCGGATGACCGGGGTGAGCAGCAGCGAGAACATCAGCTGAAAGCCGACGACGGCGCGCCCGGTCGACAGCGGCCGCGCCACGGCCAGATATTTCGGGACCAACTCGCCGAACACCATCGACACCGACGTCACGAGCACCATCACCATGAACGCGGTCACCCCGTCGGCCCACGGGTCCGGCACGCCGAGCGCGTCCAACCACGGGTGCGGCAGGTCGGCCACCATTGGTTCGGTCAGGTAACCGGTGATCAGCGTGGTGATCGAAATGCCCAGCTGCGCACCCGACAGCTGGAACGACAGCCGGTCTTGGGCGCGCTGGATGTAGCGGTCGCGCCGGCCGCCTTTGCGGGCGTTGGCCTCGACGGTGCTGCGGTCCAGCGCGGTCAGCGAGAACTCGGCCGCGACGAATATCGCATTGCCGAAGATGAGCACCGCGATGGCAAGGACGCTGACGACGGTGGTGGTGACGTTCATGGCGGGGGCGTTATCGCGATGGCCCAGGAGACGATGGTCGAGCCGGGGTAGCTATGGGTAGCCGCTTCGCCCGGAAACCGGCGGGCTCGACGGGTGCCTGCGGCACGTCATCCCTTTCGCTTGATGCCGCGCAGCACGATGCCGCGGGCGAGAAGACTAGAAATCCATATGGTAGCGAACACATCTGGCCCGATCCGCCGCGCCGTGCTTTCTCCTGGACCGCAGGCGTCACCAGCCCAGCGGCAGCGGGTGGCCCTCGGCGAAGCCCGCGGCCGACTGCACACCGATGAGCGCTTGCTCGTGCAACTCCGCCAAGGTCGAGGCACCGACGTAGGTGCAGGTGCTACGCAGGCCCGACATAATGTGGTCGATCAGGTCCTCGACCCCGCCACGGTCGGGGTCCAGCCCCATCCGAGACTTGGAAATGCCTTCCTCGAACAACGCCTTGCGGGCGCGGTCGAATGCGCTGTCCGCGGCGGTGCGGGCGACCACTGCCCGCTTGGACGCCATGCCGTAGCTCTCCTTGTACGGCCGGTCCTCGCGGTCTCGCATCAGGTCGCCGGGTGACTCGTAGGTGCCGGCGAACCACGACCCGATCATCACGTTCGACGCCCCGGCGGCCAGTGCCAGCGCAACGTCCCGGGGATGGCGGATCCCGCCGTCGGCCCACACATGTCCGCCGAGATTTCTTGCGGCATCTGAACATTCGAGCACAGCAGAGAACTGCGGGCGACCGACGCCGGTCATCATCCGGGTCGTGCACATCGCGCCGGGCCCGACACCGACCTTGACGATGTTCGCCCCGGCGCTCAGCAGGTCCCGTGTGCCTTCCGCCGAAACCACGTTGCCCGCCGCCAGCGGCAAACCCAATTCCAGCGACGCCACGCATCTGATCGCGTCCAGCATCCGAAGTTGATGACCGTGCGCGGTATCGATGACGAGGACGTCGACGCCGGCCTCGGCCAGCGAACGGGCCTTGGCTCCCACGTCGCCGCTGATACCGACGGCCGCGCCGATCCGCAGCCGGCCCGCGGCGTCGGTGGCCGGCGTGTAGAGCCCCGCACGCACGGCTCCGGTCCGGGTGAGCACCCCGGCAAGCTTGCCGTCCGCGGCGGTGACGACGGCGACCTCGATCGGGGCGTGATCGAGCAGGTCAAAAATCTTGCGTGGGTCGGTACCCAGTGGAGCGCTTACGAAGTCGGACACGGCCACGTCGCGAACCCGGGTGAAGCGGTCCACGCCGTCGCAGGACGCCTCGGTGACCAAGCCGATCGGGCGGCCCTCGAAGAGCACCACCGCGGCGCCGTGCGCGCGTTTGTGGATCAGCGCGATCGCGTCGGACACCGAATCGTCGGGGGACAAGGTGACCGGGGTGTCGAGCACCAAGTCTCGGCTTTTGACGAACTCCACCGTCTGCTGGACCGCCGTGATCGGCAGATCCTGCGGCAGGATCACGATGCCGCCGCGCCGCGCGACCGTCTCGGCCATTCGCCGCCCGGCCACCGCTGTCATGTTGGCGACGACCACCGGAATCGTGGTGCCGGAGCCGTCGCTGGTGGACAGATCGACGTCGAACCGCGAGACGATGTCGGACCGGTTCGGAACGACGAACACGTCGTTATAGGTCAGGTCGTATGCGGGCCGATGCCCCTGCAGGAATTTCATCGCCCTCGATTGTCCCCCTTCGCTCGGGCAGCCGGTCGCCCTGGTTTACCGAGCTAGGCGGGCACTTCGCTGCGGTCACCGCTCCACAGCGTGTGGAAGCGTTTGTCCGGGTCGTCGTCGATGCGCCCGTAGGTGTGGGCGCCGAAGAAGTCGCGCAGGCCCTGGGTCAGCGCCGCGGGCAGCCGCTCCGTGCGCAGGGCGTCGTAGTACGACAGCGCCGAGGCGAAGCCGGGGATCGGGATGCCGAGTTCGGTGGCCTTCACCACGACGCGCCGCCAGCTGTCGATGGATTCCTCGATGGCGGTGCGGAAGTAGGGCGCGACGATGAGCGACGGCAGGTCGGGGGTCTCGTCGAACGCCTCCTTGATCCGGTTGAGGAATTTGGCCCTGATGATGCAGCCGCCGCGCCAGATGGTGGCCATGTCGCCGGGCGTGATGCCCCAGTCGTACTCGGCGCTGCCGGCCTGAATCTGGTTGAACCCCTGGGCATAGGCGATGATCTTGGAGGCGTACAACGCCTTGCTGACGTCGTCGATGAACCGCGCGGCGTCCGTTGGCTTGTCGCCGAGGTCACCCGAGGCCAGCCCCGTGGTGGCCTTGCGCTGGGCCACCGATCCCGACAGCGCGCGGGCGAAGACCGCTTCGGCGATGCCGGTCACGGGCACGCCGAGGTCGAGCGCCGACTTCACCGTCCAGCGGCCGGTGCCCTTCTGCTCGGCCTCGTCGAGGATGAGGTCGACGAGTGGCTTGCCGGTCTTGGCGTCGGTCTGACGCAGGACCTGCGCGGTGATCTCGATGAGGAAGCTGTCCAGGTCGCCGGAATTCCATTCGGCGAAGACGTCCGCGATCTCGGGTGCGCTCTTGCCGAGGCCGTCGCGCAGCAGCTGGTAGGCCTCGCCGATCAGCTGCATGTCGGAGTACTCGATGCCGTTGTGCACCATCTTGACGAAGTGGCCGGCGCCGTCGGGGCCGATGTGGGTGCAACACGGCACGCCGTCGACGTGCGCGGAGATCTCCTCGAGCAGCGGGCCGAGCGATTTGTACGACTCGGCCGGTCCGCCCGGCATGATCGACGGCCCGTTCAGCGCGCCCTCCTCGCCGCCGGAGATGCCGGCGCCGACGAAGTGCAGGCCGCGCTCGCGAATCGCCTTCTCGCGGCGGATGGTGTCGGTGTAGAGCGCGTTGCCGCCGTCGATGATGATGTCGCCTTCTTCCATGGCGTCGGCGAGCTCGTTGATGACGGCGTCGGTGGGGTCGCCGGCCTTGACCATGATGATCACCCGCCGCGGCTTCTCCAGCGCGTCCAGGAATTCCTCGATCGTCTCCGAGCGGACGAACTTGCCCTCGTCGCCGTGCTCTTTGAGCAACGCGTCGGTCTTGGCGATCGACCGGTTGTGCAGCGCGACCGTGTAGCCGTGGTGGGCGAAGTTGCGGGCGAGGTTCGAACCCATGACGGCCAGCCCGGTGACGCCGATCTGCGCGGTACCAGTCTTCGAATCGTTGGAATCCTGGGCACTCATGTCTTCGCCTCTCGGGTTGGAGAACTTTTGCTACACGGTTTCCGTCACACTGTGGCACAGCGGAGTTCGGGTCCGCCAAAGGGATTCGCCGTGGCCGTGCTACGGGTTGAACAGCCGCTGAAGCTCGGTGAGCCATGGCACTGCCAGCGCGACGGTAGGCACCACCAGAACGGCCGCCGCGGCAAGATAGGCGGCCGCGGAAAGCATCACGCTGTTGCCACGTCCGGACAGCCGGCGAACCCGGACCACCGTGCTGGGACCGCCCGCGGCCAGCGCGCCGGACGGTGCTCGGCCGGAGGCGCAGGCGACCAGCGCGCGGGCCAGGGGAGTGCGCCCGGCCGCGCGTACCGCGGCGTCGTCCGCGAGCAGTTCGACCAGCAGCTGCACCGCGCCCAGCGCATTGGAGCTGCGAACCAGCCGCGGGAAAGCCGCGTGCACCGCGGTGAACGCTTCCAGAACCAGGTCGTGTCGGGCGCGCAGATGAGCCCGCTCGTGGGTCAGGATCGCCGCGACTTCGTCGTTGTTGAGCTGGTTCAGCGTTCCCTCGCTGACGACGACGCGGCTACGGACACCCGGCAGGCAGTAGGCCAGCGGTTCGGCCACCTCCAGGACGCGCAGGTCACGCGTGCGGGTACAGGGTTGGGCGAGGGCAGCGTCGTGGCCGACCCCGACGAGATCGACGACCATCCGGTGATGCGCCCGCCGGCGCCGATTGGCGATCACCACGCGCAAAACCGCAACGACCAAGCGCACACCAACCAGCACCGTCAGCGCGAACGCGGCGATATAGGCGGTCCACAGCGGCCAGCCGAGCCGGCCGGCCGCACCGACGACGCTGGCCGTCGGCCGGCCGTCGGGGCCGGGCATGAGTATGCGGGTGGCAATGGCGATGCCGGCGCTGAACGCCGACAGCACGGCGGCCACGGCGACGGCTTGCCACAACACCATCGCCGCACGCGGGGCGCGCAGTGGCCAGGACGCTCGCGCTAATAGGGCTGGCGCAGGACCGATCAGCAGCACCGCGAGGAGGGTAAAGGCCATCGCGGACACATGACCAGTGTCCCTCAGTCCTCCGGCTTTGCGCCAGCTGATGGCGTATTGCGTTGATTTGCTTCCAGTTCGGCTAGCGCGCGACGCAAGGCCTCGGCCTCATCAGCACCGACACGCTCGACAAAGTGCACCAGCGCGGCCTGTCTGCCCCCGGAATCCTCAGCCTGCGACAGCGCATCCACCATCAACCCGGCGACCAGCTCGTCACGGCCGTGCACGGGGGCGTACCGGTGCGCCCGGTCATCGCGGATCTGGGAGACCAGATTCTTCTTGGCCAGCCGCTGCAGCACGGTCATCACCGTCGTATAGGCGAGGTCGCGCCGCGCCGACAAGGCTTCGTGCACCTGGCGGACCGTTTGCGGTTCGGGTGTCGACCACAGATGGTCCATCACCGCGCGTTCCAGGTCCCCCAGCCGTGTCAGCTTGGCCATAGTTCGTTCATCTCCATCAACGTCGTAGCAAGCTTACTCCGGCTTACTACCGGCGGTCGTAAAGACAGCCGGCCTAATTCGGTGTCCGACCATCGGTTCGTCCCGCGCCCGGTCGGCATGGCTACAGACTACCCCTTGCAAAGTTAGGGCAGCCTTGCCATACTCAAAGAGGTCGAGCGCAACAGACCGCCGGAGTGTCCAGAGGGCTGCTGTGACCCCCGGTCTACTCGATCGGCGAGCCCCGTGCCTCAGTGCACGGGGCTCGCCTGTTCTTTTGCCCACGTCTTCGCGACCAACCGTGATCACCGGATGTGCCGATGGTGTAGACAACAGAGCGTGTCAATGTCCCCAGACGCGGCGATCCCAGCCACCGGTTTCATCGGACCATTCGATACCGAGCTCGGCCTGCGATTCACCCAGCTCAGCCCCGACGGCGCCCGCGCCCAGCTCGAGGTCACGCCCAAACTGCTGCAGCCGATGGGCCTCGTGCACGGCGGGGTGTACTGCTCGATGGTGGAGAGCATGGCCAGCGTGTCCGCCTACACCTGGCTCGCCACCCGCGGCGGCGGCGAAGTCGTCGGCGTGAACAACAACACAGACTTCCTGCGTTCGATCGGCTCGGGGACGGTCTACGGCGCCACCGAACCGATTCACCGCGGCCGGCGTCAGCAGTTGTGGCTGGTCACCATCAGCGATGACAAGGATCGCGTCGTCGCCCGCGGGCAGGTGCGGCTGCAGAATCTCGAACCCCGCGACAGCTGAGTAGGCAAACACAGCGGTCTTCCAGGACGCATGGCAGGATCGGCAACCATGCGCCTGACGCCACATGAGCAGGAGCGATTGCTGTTGTCCTACGCCGCCGAATTGGCTCGCCGTCGTCGAGCCAGGGGCTTGCGGCTCAACCATCCCGAAGCCGTCGCGCTCATCACCGACCACATCCTGGAGGGCGCACGTGACGGCCGCACCGTCACGGAGCTGATGACCAGCGGGTGCGAGGTGCTCGGTCGCGACGACGTGATGGAGGGAGTACCGGAGATGCTCGACGACGTGCAGGTCGAAGCGACGTTTCCAGACGGCACCAAGCTCGTCACCGTCCACCACCCGATCCTATGATTCCGGGCGAAATCCTTTACGGCATTGGGGATATCGAAATCAATGCGGGCGCGGAACGGATCGAGATGCAGATCGTGAACACCGGTGACCGCCCGGTGCAGGTGGGGAGCCACGTCCACCTTCCGCAAGCCAACTCGGCGCTGTCGTTCGACCGCGCCGCGGCGCACGGCTACCGGCTGGATGTACCCGCGGCCACCGCAGTGCGCTTCGAACCGGGGGTGCCCCAACACGTTCAATTGGTGCCGTTGCGCGGACGCCGCGAAGTGCATGGCTTGAGCCTGGACCCGCCTGGACGGCTGGACATCTGATGGCATACCTGTCTCGGAAAGAATACGCTCAGCTATACGGCCCGACCGCCGGCGATCGAATCAGGCTGGCGGACACCGATTTAACGGTGGAAATCACCGAAGACCGCAGCGGGGGACCGGAACTGGCCGGCGATGAGGCGGTGTTCGGCGGCGGCAAGGTGCTGCGCGAGTCGATGGGTCAGGGGCGCGCTTCCCGCGCCGAGGGCGCGCCCGACACCGTGATCACCGGTGCGGTGGTCATCGATCATTGGGGAATTGTCAAGGCCGACATAGGGATTCGCGATGGCCGAATCGTCGCGCTCGGCAAGGCCGGCAACCCCGACACCATGACGGGAGTGCATCCGGACCTGGTGGTCGGACCCGGCACCGAAGTCATCGCGGGCAACGGCCGCATTGTCACCGCGGGCGCCGTCGACTGCCACGTGCACCTGATCTGCCCGCAACTCATGTCCGAGGCGCTCGGGTCCGGGATCACGACGATACTCGGCGGCGGCACCGGTCCTGCCGAAGGCAGCAAGGCCACCACCGTCACGCCCGGCTCGTGGCACTTGGCCCGGATGCTCGAGGCGCTCGATGGCTGGCCGGTGAACTTCGCGCTGCTGGGCAAGGGGAACACCGTCAACGGCGAGGCGCTTTGGGAGCAATTGCGAGGCGGCGCTTCGGGTTTCAAGTTGCACGAGGACTGGGGGTCCACCCCGGCGGCCATCGATGCCTGCCTGACCGTCGCCGACGCCGCCGGCGTTCAGGTGGCGTTGCATACCGACACCCTCAACGAGACGGGCTACGTCGAAGACACGCTGGCCGCGATCGCTGGGCGCTCGATCCACACCTATCACACCGAGGGGGCCGGTGGCGGCCACGCTCCCGACATCATCCGGGTTGCCGGTCACCCGAATGTGCTGCCGAGTTCGACCAACCCGACTCGGCCGCACACGGTGAACACCCTCGATGAGCACCTGGACATGTTGATGGTCTGCCATCATCTCAATCCTCAGGTACCCGAGGATTTGGCCTTCGCCGAGAGCCGGATTCGGCCGTCGACCATGGCGGCCGAAGACCTGCTGCACGATCTCGGCGCGATCTCGATGATCGGCAGCGACTCGCAGGCGATGGGCCGCATCGGCGAAGTGGTGCTACGCACCTGGCAGACCGCGCACGTGATGAAACGCCGTCGCGGAGCGCTGCCCGGCGACAGCTCTGAGTGCGACAATTTGCGGGTGCGGCGCTACGTCGCCAAATACACCATCTGCCCGGCCGTGGCGCATGGGCTCGACGGCGAGATCGGCTCGGTGGAAGCGGGCAAGCTGGCCGATCTGGTGCTGTGGGAGCCCCGGTTCTTCGGAGTCCGGCCGCACGCGGTACTCAAAGGGGGAATGATCGCGTGGGCGGCGATGGGTGACGCGAATGCGTCGATCCCGACACCTCAACCGGTGCTGCCGCGACCGATGTTCGGCGCCGCGCCGGCAGCCGCGGCGGCCACGTCGGTGCATTTCGTTGCGCCGCAGGCGATCGAGGCCGGCCTGGCCGACAAGGTCGCGGTGAACCGGCGATTCGTCGCGGTGCGCAATACCAGGGGGCTGGGCAAGGCCGCGTTGCCGCTCAACGACGCGCTGCCCGACATCGAAGTGGACCCGGACACCTTCACCGTGCGCGTGGACGGCGAGGTCTGGCAAGAGCAACCGGCCGCCGAACTGCCGATGGCGCAACGCTACTTCCTGTTTTGAGGGATATGTCTGCACTGGCGACGCTGCTCACCCTGGCCGATTCGCGACTGCCGGCCGGCGCTCACGTGCATTCCGGCGGGGCCGAAGAGGCCGTCACGAGCGGCCTGGTGATCAACCTGGAAACCTTAGAAGCCTTCTTGCGCCGCAGAATTCGCTGCCACGGGTTGGTTACGGCGTCGATCGCCGCGGCGGTTCACCGCGGTGAGCTCGACCTCGAGCAGGCCGACCAGGAGACCGACGCCCGGACACCGGCGCCGGCGGCCCGGCAGGCGTCACGCAGCCAGGGCCGCGGGTTGGCCAGGCTGGCACGACGGGTCTGGCCGGCCGTCTGCTGGGACGACCTCGGCGCACAGCCACACCTTGCCGTCGCGGCCGGACGGGTGGGTGCCGTGAGCGGTCTGAATCCGGAGCAGAGCGCGCTGGCAATCGTCTACACCACGATGACGGGCTCGGCGAGCGCGGCCCAGCGGCTGCTGGCGCTGGACCCGGCCGACGTGGCGGCGTTGACGTTCCGGCTGGCGGATGCGTGCGAGCGCACCGCCGTGCAGGCGACCGCCGGATTAGCCGACTTGTCGGACCCGCTGCTCGATACCTTGGCCCAGCACCACGCGCAGCGCGAGCGACCCCTATTCGCCTCCTGAAAGGCATGCCATGCCAGCACATTCCCACAGCCATCCGCATCCGCACGTCGAGCGGCCGAAGCGCGTCAGGCAGCCGGGGGAGCCGCTGCGCATCGGCGTCGGCGGGCCGGTCGGTTCCGGAAAGACCGCCCTGGTCGCCGCGCTGTGCCGGCAGTTGCGCGACGAGCTGTCGGTGGCGGTGTTGACCAACGACATCTACACCACCGAGGACGCTGACTTCTTACGCAAACACGCGGTGCTGCCGAACGACCGGATCACGGCCGTGCAGACCGGCGGATGCCCGCACACCGCGATCCGCGACGACATCACCGCGAACCTCGACGCGATCGACGACCTGATCGCCGCCCACGATGCCCTGGACCTGATCCTGGTCGAGTCCGGCGGCGACAACCTCACCGCGACCTTCTCTTCGGGCTTGGTGGACGTCCAGATCTTCGTCGTCGACGTGGCCGGCGGCGACAAGGTTCCGCGCAAAGGCGGACCCGGGGTGACCTACTCGGATCTGTTGGTAATCAACAAGATCGATCTGGCGCCGCTGGTGGGCGCCGACCTGGAGGTGATGTCCCGCGATGCCGACGCGGTTCGCGATGGCCGCCCCACGGTGCTGCAATCACTGACCAATGATCCGGCCGCGACCGAGGTGCTGGCATGGGTGCACGCGCAGCTGGCCGCCAATGCGCTCTGACGTTTTGCTGGTCGCGTCCAGCACCCGCTTTCCGCGCATCAAGTGCAGCGGCGGTATCGCGGCCCGCTGCACCGCTCCCGACACGGTGCATCTGGTGTCGGCGGCCGCCACGCCGTTGGGCGGCGACAGCGTCAATATCCGGGTCGTTGTGGAGGCCGGTGCGGTTCTGAGGCTGCGTAGCGCGGCCGCCACCGTGGCCCTCCCCGGGGCGAACAGTCGGACGTCGCATGCCGATTGGCACATCGAGGTGGGCGGACGTCTCGATGTCGATCTCGAGCCGACTATCGTGGCCGCCGATGCGCGGCACGTGTCGACGGTGGCTCTGGTCCTGCGCGACGACGGTCGCGTCCGCTTCCGCGAGCGCGTGCAGATCGGCAGATGCAACGAGCGCGAAGGCTTTTGGTCGGGATCGCTGTGGGCCGACCGGCACGCTCGTCCGCTGTTGCGACACCGGGTGGAATTGGGCGCCGGGGCGGTGGGCGATGACAGCATCGCGGCCCCCCGGGCGGCCATCAGCGAATTATGCTATCCAACAGCGGAATTCACCGATGCCACAATGCCCAGCACATCCACCGTCCTAGCGTTAGCGGACGGCGGGATGCTGCGCACGTGGCAGGCCGATCGGCTGGCCGGCTAACTCGCGGCCCGGGTGGCAATCGACTCTCGGGCCTCGGCGGCCATTTCCGCCAGCTGTTCAAGACGTGTTCGCGCAAAGGCCTGCTGGTCGGTGATGGTCAGCTGGCCACGCCGTGTGCTCAGGAACGTCACGGTCCACGAGAGCAGCGTGGTGACCTTGGTCTTGAACCCGACCAGATAGACCAGGTGCAGCACCAGCCACATCAGCCAAGCGATAAAGCCGCTGAATTCCAGCGGGCCGATCTTGGCCACCGCGGAAAACCGCGACACCGTTGCCATGGAGCCTTTGTCGAAGTACTGGAAGGGCTCGCGCTGGGTGGGGTCAGCTCCGTCGAGTTCGGCCTTGATCGCGTTGGCGACGTATTTAGCGCCCTGAATCGCGCCCTGCGCTACTCCGGGTACGCCTTCGACTGAGGCCATATCACCGACGACGAACACGTTCGGGTAGCCGGGAACAGACAGGTCGGGTAGCACTTTGACCCGCCCGGCCCGGTCGAGTTCGGCGGCCGATTGCTCGGCGATGTCGCGCCCCAACCGGCTGGCCTGCACGCCGGCGGACCAGACTTTGCAAGCGGATTCGATGCGCCGAATGGTGCCGTCGGAATCCTTGACCGTGATGCCGTTGCGGTCCACGTCGGTGACCATGGCACCCAGCTGGATCTCGACGCCCATCTTCTCCAACCGCGCTCTGGCCCGCTCACCAAGCTTTTCGCCCATCGGCGGCAACACCGCCGGGGCGGCGTCGAGCAGGATCACCCGAGCCTTCGTCGAATCGATATGCCGGAAAGCGCCTTTCAAGGTGTACTCGGCCAATTCGGCTATCTGCCCGGCCATTTCGACGCCGGTGGGACCGGCCCCGACGACGGTGAAGGTCAGCAGCTTCCGGCGGCGCTCGGGGTCATTCGACCGCTCGGCCTGCTCGAAAGCGCTTAAGATGCGGCCCCGCAGCTCGAGCGCGTCGTCGATCGACTTCATACCGGGTGCGAATTCCGCGAAGTGGTCGTTGCCGAAGTAGGACTGACCGGCACCGGCGGCCACGATCAAGCTGTCGTAGGGAGTTTCGTAGCTATGGCCGAGCAACTCCGACACGACATACTGGTTGGCCAGGTCGACGTGGGTGACGTTACCGAGCAGCACCTGGACGTTGCGCTGATTGCGCAGGACAACGCGGGTCGGCGGGGCGATCTCGCCCTCGGAGATGATTCCGGTGGCGACTTGGTACAGCAACGGCTGGAACAAGTGATGCGTGGTGCGGGCGATCAACTTGATATCGACGTCGGCCCGTTTGAGCTTCTTTGCCGCATTGAGTCCGCCGAATCCCGAACCGATGATGACAACTCGGTGCCGTCGCTTCGGTTCAGCTGTGACTTCCTGCTGGGGGCTCATTACTGTGGATGCTCCTGATGGGGGCTTCATTCGCGCGGTTTCAGTTAGCTATAACGGTAGTCACCCCGCTGCCCCGAGACCCAGGTAGTAAGCCTGTGCAATCAACCACACCAGCCCATTACCCCTGGTCACGCCAACGTGATTCGCGTCATGTCCGACGCTTGAATGCGACCCCGGTTACATACCGAGCAGGGGCCGCAAAGCCTCGGCGAGTCGTGCTGACGACACCTGGTGTGTACCCAGGCGCGGCGGGGCTGATTGATCACCCCGTCGATGCCGGCGTCGGGCGCCTTCGAGGGCGTGTCAGCCGCCCGTTCTATCGAAGCGAGCGGCTCACAAAACGGAGCTCTAGGCGAAACGCGCTAGCGCGCCGTGGCTGACGTGCAGCGTCTGGCCGGTGATATGGCGGGCCGCCGGAGTGGTCAGGAACAACGCCAACCGGGCGATCTCGTCGGCGACGGAAGGCGATGTGCGCGAAAGCCCCTCGTAGCCGGCCTGGGCGCTGCGCCCACTCGCCACGGCGTTGACCGTGATCCCGCGCGTGCCGAAAATGCCGGCCTGCCCGGAGACCCAGCTCGACAGCGTCGCCTTGATCGCGGCGTCGACGCTGGCCGCCGGCGGGTTCTCCGGCACGACGCTGATGATCGAACCACCCGAGCGCAGGTGGTCACCGACGGCTTGCACCGTCAGCACCGCCGAGAGCACGGTCGCGTCGAGGGTGTTGCGCCACGCGTTGGCGGCGTCGGACATCGAATAGGTACGGGGGTCGCCGACGTCCCAGCCGGGGGCGGGCACGTTGACGATCGTGTCCAGGTGATGGGGGAACAACCCTCGGGCCTCTTCGAGGCTGGCGGGGTCGGTGGTGTCGCAGACGATCGCGTCGACGTCCAGCTCTTTGGCGGCGACCTCCAGGTCGCTGCGCCGTGCACCCACGAGGGTCACCTTGTGACCGTCATCGCGAAAGCCCTCGGCTACTGTCCGTCCCAGATCCGTGTCGCCGCCAGTGACCAGCACCTCCACTGCCATGACCTCCTCGTGTTCAACGTCGAACTGCCGACGCCTGAAATGTCAGCGCGTTAAGGCGTCGATCTCCGTCGATGTTACTGGACAGTAGCTCTAAGGGGAAACTAAGGACGCCGCGACGCGCAGACAATTTTCGATAACTTTTTGGTCGTCACCCCTTAACCCCCCGCGAGTTAGGGTCTGACCATGCGTCGGATCGGGGTTCTGGCCGGGTTGGTGTCCACGATGCTCGTCGCGAGCTTGGTGGCGTGTGGTTCGAAGCCGCCGTCGTCGTCGCCCGGGCAGTCATCGCCGGCGTCGGGCTCGATTGTGGTGTTCGCCGCGGCCTCGCTCAAGCCCGCCTTCACCCAGCTCAGTCAGCAATTCAAAACCGACAATCCCGGGAGCGGTGTCGAATTCGAATTCGCGGGTTCCTCCGAACTCGCCACGCAGCTGACGCAGGGCGCGTCCGCCGACGTCTTCGCGTCGGCGGACACCGCACAGATGGACACCGTCGTCAAAGCTGGGTTGCTGGCGGGGGACCCGACGAACTTCGCTGCCAACACGCTGGTCATCGTCACCGCCCCGGGTAATCCGAAGCAGCTCGGCTCCTTCGCCGACCTGGCCAAACCGGGCATTAGCGTGGTCATCTGCCAGCAGCCGGTGCCATGCGGAGCGGCGACCCAACGCATCGAAAACAGCACCGGGGTGCACCTCAACCCGGTCAGTGAGGAACCCAGCGTGACCGACGTGCTCAACAAGGTCACCACCGGCCAGGCCGACGCCGCGCTGGTCTACGTCACTGACGCGAAGAGTGCCAAAGACAAAGTCGCGACGGTCAACTTTCCCGAGGCCGCCGGTGCGGTCAATGTCTATCCGATCGGGGTCTTGAAGAAGGCGCCGCAGGCGGCGACGGCGCAGAAGTTCGTGACCCTGGTGACGTCCGACGCGGGCCAGAAAATCCTGGCCCAGTCGGGCTTCGCAAAACCCTGACCACCGGGCTTTTAGTGGCCGCGGCTACTCGGCGCGCTGCGGTCGGTTGGTGCCGACACCGTGCGCACCGCTGTTGAAAGGCTGCCAGTTGGTCCCGCGGCGCTCCGACTGCAGAGTCGCGAGGGGCTCGTCGCGGCGCTCCAGCACGACCACGTACGGATACTGGTGGACCGAGGAGATCAGCCGCTGGAAGTTGCTCGGCCCGATCGTCGCCTCGCGGCCCGGTCCGACCGCCTGGACCTCCCAATGGTGGAGGTTGCGCTCCAGTCCGTTCACGTAGTTCCAGAATTCGTTGCGGGGGTGATGGATGTCCTCGCAGAGGAACACTCCGCCAGGTGAGAGCACCGGCAGCAGCGACTCGAGGGTGACGCGCTGCTGGTGCGGCTCGTGGCCGCCGTCATCGATCACGATGTCGAGCCTCGGGATCTCGGCCAGCGCTCGCACCCAGAAGTTCGGGTCGCCCTGATCGCCGACCAGAATCTTCACCGTGTCGGATTCGTAGGTGACGACCTCAGGAGCGATATCGACACCATAGAGGTGCAGGCCGTCGCCGAAGTACTTGCGCCACATCTCGAGGCTGCCGCCGCTGTAGATCCCGATCTCCAGCAGGTGGACCTCACGGCCGACGAACTTGCGGAAGTGCCGCTCATAGATGTCGAAGTAGTGCCGCCACTTCCAGACACCGTCGCCATCGGTGTGTTCGTCGAACCAGCGCTCCAGCTCACCCGGCGCGTTTGGCGTGGTCGGCGCGTCGCTCCGCGACTGCAGGTTGTGCCCAAAGAACAACCCGGCCTGCGCGAAGTCCGGCGTCGTCATGCCTCACTTCTACCAACATATGTTTGCTGATGTGCTGGTTTTACTCAGGTAGATCCGCGTCGGCTCCCGTTGCTGCCGCAAAGCGAATAGTCCACCGTCGGCGGCAACGGCATAGGTCCACTAGATCGTCTCCGGAAACCGCCACCGCCGCCGGTGCACACCAGATCGTCACAGCCGCGTCCGCCGCGATAGCTGCAAGCTTCATCGGCTCTCCCTTTCCGGGCTAACGTCTTCAGGGGTTCGGGTCCGCGCCCCGCGCACCCGGCGGATTCAGGGTCGATGCCGTCGCTCAGTGAGAGGTGTAGGTATTACCAGACGTTGTAGCAACCTGCCCCGCTGGGTGTTTGTCCCGGCCGCCCTGGGGGCCTTCTTTGTCGTGCTGCCGTTGCTGGCGATCGCGATCAAGGTTGATTGGCCGAATTTCTGGTCGCTGGTCACCAGCTCGTCGTCCAAGACCGCCCTACTGCTGAGCCTGAAGACCGCCGCCGCGAGCACCGTGCTGTGCGTGCTGCTGGGCGTGCCGATGGCGCTGGTCCTGGCGCGCAGCACCGCGCGGCTGGTCCGGCTGCTGCGGCCGCTGATCCTGCTGCCCCTCGTGCTGCCGCCCGTGGTGGGTGGCATTGCCTTGCTCTACGCGTTCGGCCGGCTCGGATTGATCGGTCAGTACCTGGAAGCCGCCGGAATCAGCATCGCCTTCAGCACGACCGCCGTCGTGCTGGCACAGACCTTCGTCTCGTTGCCGTTCCTGGTGATCTCCCTCGAGGGCGCGGCCCGCACCGCGGGATCCGACTACGAGGTGGTCGCGGCCACGCTCGGGGCGCGCCCCAGCACGGTGTGGTGGCGGGTCACCCTGCCGCTGCTGCTGCCGGGCCTGATGTCCGGGGGAGTGCTGGCGTTCGCCCGCTCGCTGGGGGAGTTCGGCGCGACGCTGACGTTCGCGGGTTCGCGACAGGGAGTCACCCGCACCCTGCCCCTGGAGATCTACCTGCAACGGGTGAACGACACGAATGCCGCTGTGGCACTGTCGATCCTGCTTGTGGCGGTGGCCGCACTGGTGGTGCTCGGCCTGGGCGCTCGCCGGCTGACCGGAACAGACGCGAGGTAGGCGAGAAGTGAGCGAGTTGCAGCTTCGTGCGGTCGTGGCCGACCGCCAGCTCGACGTGGAGTTCTCGGTGTCGCCCGGCGAGGTGCTCGCGGTGCTGGGACCCAACGGCGCGGGAAAGTCGACCGCCCTGCACGTCATCGCCGGGCTGGTTCGCCCCGACGAGGGGGTAGTGCGGTTGGGCGACCGGGTGTTGACCGACACGGCGGCCGGGGTGGACGTGGCGACGCACGATCGTCGGGTCGGGCTCCTGCTGCAGGACCCGTTGCTGTTCCCGCACCTGAGCGTCGCCGCCAACGTGGCGTTCGGACCGCGTAGCCGTCGCGGCATGTTCCGTTCGGGCCGCGCCACGGAGAAGCAGGCGGCGCTGCGCTGGCTGCGCGAGGTGGATGCCGAGCAGTTCGCCGACCGCAAACCCCGCCAGCTGTCCGGCGGTCAGGCTCAGCGGGTCGCGATCGCGCGAGCGTTGGCCGCCGAACCCGATGTGTTGCTGCTCGACGAGCCGCTGACCGGCCTGGATGTCGGGGCGGCCGCGGCCATCCGCGCGGTGTTGCGCACCGTGGTCGCCCGCAGCGGCTGCGCGGTCATCCTGATCACCCACGACCTGCTGGATGTGTTCACCCTGGCCGACCGGGCGCTGGTGCTGGAATCCGGGAAGATCTCCGAAGTCGGGCCGGTGCCCCAGGTGCTCACCGCGCCGCGCAGCCATTTCGGCGCCCGGCTCGCGGGGGTCAACCTGGTCAGCGGAACCATCGGACCGGACGGCGCACTGCACGCCCGCTCCGGCGTCCACTGGTACGGGACCCCCGCCCAGCAGCTGGGCGCCGAGCTGACCACCGGGCAGAACGCGATCGCGGTGTTCCCGCCAACGGCAGTGGCCGTCTACCGCGGGCCACCGCACGGCAGTCCACGCAACTGCGTCGAGCTCGACGTTTCGGAGCTGGACATCCGCGGACCCTCGGTTGTGGTGCGCGGCCAGGAGCAGCCCGACGGAGCCCCGGGCCTGGCCGCCGAGATCACCGTCGACGCCGCCGCCGAGCTGCAGCTGACCCCCGGAGACCGGGTGTGGTTTTCCGTCAAAGCTCTCGAAGTGGCGCTGTATCCGGCCGCACCGCACCACACCAACCAGCGGTGAACTGCGCAGACTTGCCGCAGGTTGCGCTCCGGCAACATCGGGAAAACCGCCTCGCGTCGCCAGCACGGCACCCTTGCGTCACAGCGGTAACACGGTAGGTTCGTCGCCATGGATCAGGTGGACACAAACTCGCAACGTCGCAAAGGTTTGTGGGCGATGCTGGCGATCGCCACGGTGACCAGTGCCAGCGCCGTCACCTTCGCATTGCCGGCCCCCGCGAATGCCGATCCCGAGGTCCCGACTCCGGTTCCGGCAACGACCACCGCGCCGGCCCCGGCCGGTGCACCCGCGCCGACGACCGCGGCTCCCGCGCCTGGTGCGCCGGCACCCGCGGGGCAGCCGGCACCGGGCGACCCGAACGCGGGCCCGCCCCCGCCGCCCGCTCCGGTCGATCCGAACGCACCGCCACCGCCGCCGCCGGTCGACCCGAACATCGCTCGGATCACCAACCCCGTCGGTGGGTTCAGCTACCTGCTGCCCGCCGGCTGGGCGGAGTCGGACGCTTCGCACCTCGACTACGGCTCGGCGCTGCTCAGCAAGATGACCGGGCCGCCGCCGGCGCCCAATCAGCCGGCGCCGGTTGCGAACGACACCCGCATCGTGATGGGACGACTGGACCAAAAGCTCTACGCCAGTGCCGAAGCCAACGACGGCAAGGCCGCCGTACGGCTGGGCTCGGATATGGGTGAGTTCTTCATGCCGTATCCGGGCACCCGGATCAATCAGGAATCCACCCCGCTCACCGGCGCCAACGGGATTACCGGAAGCGCGTCGTTCTACGAGGTCAAGTTCAGCGATCCGAGCAAGCCGAACGGCCAGATCTGGACCGGCGTCGTCAGCGCGCCCAACGCAGCGACCGCCGGCCCGCCCGAGCGCTGGTTTGTGGTGTGGCTGGGGACCGGCAACAACCCGGTAGACAAGGTCGGGGCCAAGGCGCTGGCCGAGTCGATCCTGCCGTTCACCGCGCCGTCCGCTCCTGGCGCGCCGGGTCCGGGTGCGCCGGCTCCGGTGACTCCGCCGGCTCCGGGGGCTCCCGCACCCGCCCCGGCACCGGGTCAGGCACCGGCGAGTGAGGTCACTCCGACTCCGAGCCCCACGCCGCAGCCGACGCTTCCCGCCTGACTCGTAACGCGTGCCCGCATGGACGTCGTGGCAGCTACCGAGTACCTGGCCTTCGCTCCGCCCACGGCAGTGAGCTGGCTCGCCTACATCGTCATTGGCGGAATTGCCGGTTGGGTAGCGGGCAAGATCGTGAAAGGCGGCGGTGTCGGCATATTGCTGAACATCGTCGTCGGCGTGATCGGTGGGTTCATCGGAGGGATGCTTCTCGCGTGGCTGCACTTTGACGTGGAGCATGGCCGCAAATGGTTCACCTTCTTCGCCGCGCTGCTGGGTTCGGCGATTCTGCTGTGGATCGTCGGCATGGTGCGCAGGACTCGCTAAGCCTCGCCACACCAAGGAAAGTCGCGAATCGCTGATGAGGTTGAGCTGCCCCGGGCCGGGTATACGTCCCACGTCCCCTCTGTCAGCTAATACTCGAAGGAGCCGGTCGTGATTTTGCACGTCATCTGGCTAGTCGTCTTGGGTCTCATCGTCGGCCTGGTTGCGCGTCTTGTGGTGCCGGGCAAGCAGCCGATGGGTTGGGTCGCCACCGCGCTGCTCGGCATCATCGGCGCGTATGTCGGCGGCACCCTGGGCAGCATCGTGTTCCCGCCGCACCAATTCGACATTCATCCGCCGATTCAGCACTCGTTCCTGGGCGCGCTGGTCGGCGCCGTGCTGCTGTTGCTGATCTACAAATTCGCCACCTCGCGCACGAAGACCTTGTAGAGGCCTTTGTGCTCATGCCGGAGGGTAGTGCCTAGCGGCATGATGGGGTGATGGCCCCGACGGCGACCACTACGACGATGACCGCGTGGCGGGTGCGTCAGCCCGGTCCGGTGGACACCGACCCGCTCGAGCGGGTCACCACCGAAGTGCCGCGACCCGCGCCCGCGGAGCTGCTGGTGGCCGTGCGCGCCTGCGGCGTATGCCGCACCGACCTGCACGTGACCGAGGGCGACCTTCCGGTGCACCGCACGCAGGTCACCCCGGGCCACGAGGTCGTGGGCGAAGTCGTCGAAGTGGGCGCCGACGCCGGCGACGGGTTCGGCGTAGGAGACCGGGTGGGTATCGCCTGGCTGCGCCACACCTGCGGCGCGTGCAAGTACTGCCGTCGCGGTGACGAGAACGTCTGCCCGGAATCCCGCTACACCGGCTGGGATGCCGACGGTGGATACGCTGAATTCGCGACGGTCCCAGCGGCTTTCGCGCACCATCTGCCGGACGGCTACAGCGACAGCGAGCTGGCGCCGCTGTTGTGCGCCGGCATCATCGGATACCGCTCGCTGCTGCGTGCCGAGCTACCGCCGGGTGGCCGGCTGGGTCTCTACGGCTTCGGCGGCAGCGCACACATCACCGCGCAGGTTGCGTTGGCTCAAGGCGCCGAGGTGCACGTGATGACCCGCGGCGAACAGGCGCGCGAGCTCGCGTTGGCGCTCGGCGCCGCGTCGGCTCAGGGTGCCGCCGATCCGCCGCCGGTGCCGCTGGACGCCGCGATCCTGTTCGCCCCGGTCGGCGACCTGGTGCTGCCCGCGTGTGAGGCGCTCGACCGCGGCGGCACCTTGGCGATCGCCGGGATTCATCTGTCGGATATCCCGGCCCTGAACTATCAGCGTCACCTGTTCCAGGAGCGCCAGATTCGCTCGGTCACGTCGAACACCCGGGCCGATGCACGCGAGTTTCTCGACTTCGCCGGACGCCACCGCATCGAGGTGACCACGCCGGAATATCCGCTCGGGCGAGCTGATCAGGCGCTGGCCGATCTCAGTGCCGGCCGTATCTCCGGGGCCGCGGTGCTGTTGGTGTAGCCGGGCTCAGGCCGACAGATGCCAGACCAGGGCCGCGGCCAGCGCACCCAGCCCGTTCAACGACCAGTGCAGCGCGATCGGCGCGATCAGGCTGCCGCTGCGCCGGCGCAGCCAGCTGAAGACGAACCCCGCGCTCCCCGTCGCCAGCACGGCCAATGTCACCCCGGCCGCCATCCCGACGAACCCGCCGCCGAACAACCGGGTGAAACCGACGTTGTTGCTGGTCAAACCGAGCGACGTGGCGACGTGCCACAGGCCGAACAACAACGAGCCGACGAGTGCGACGCCGCGAAATCCCCACGCGCGATGCAGCGTGCCGTGCAGGACACCCCGGAAGGCCAGCTCCTCGGGGATCACCGTTTGCAGCGGGATGATGACCATCGAGGCGATCAGCGCACCGGAGACCGTCGCGTAGTGGTTGTTCAGGAACATCGGCCGCGTCATCGGCAATAGCACGCCGACCGTGATCACCGACGCCACGACGGCCACCGCAGCCAGGGCGTAGCCCACACCGGAGCGCCAGTGCTCGCGCCCCAGGCCCAGGTCGCCCCAGTCCAGCCCGGTGTAGCGCATCAACAGCACCAGCCCGACGGCGGCGGCCGGGACGGCCGCCACGCTCGCCCACGGCGTGGTGAAGTGCGCGATCAGGTTCGTCAGCACCAGCACCGCGACGACCAGGGCGATATCCATGTACAGCCGCAGCCGGTGCAGCGCCGACAGCTGCGAGACCACCGGGTGGAGGTCAACAGCGTCGAAGGCGGCGTACTCAGACATCCCTGCCGAGTCTACCTGCGAGGAAGCGCCGCACCGGTCACTCGCCTACCCGCGAGACTCCCACGTCCACTGCGCGATCTGCGGGTCGTCCTCCCCGTGTTCGCGCGTGTAGCGGCGGGCGTCCAGCCGCGCGTCGACCATGCGCTGCCGAAGCAGCGCGGCCGGGCCGGCCAATCCCTCCACCCGGTCGATGACGTCGATGACGAGGTGGAAGCGGTCGAGGTCGTTGAGCATCACCATGTCGAACGGCGTCGTCGTGGTGCCACGCTCCTTGAACCCGCGCACGTGGATGTTCGCGTGATTGGTGCGCCGATAGCTGAGCCGATGGATCAGCCACGGGTATCCGTGATAGGCGAAGATGACCGGCTTGTCGCGGGTGAACAATGCGTCGAATTCCTTGTCGGGCAGCCCATGTGGGTGTTCGGAATCCGGCTGCAGGCGCATCAGGTCGACGACGTTGACCACCCGCACGGCCAGGTCGGGCAGTTCGCGACGCAGGATGTCGGCGGCGGCCAGAGCCTCTTGGGTGGGGATGTCGCCGGCGCACGCCAGCACCACGTCGGGTTCGCCGGTGGCGGTGCTCGCCCATGGCCAGATTCCCAGGCCGCGGGTGCAGTGCGCGATCGCGTCGTCCATGTCGAGGTAGGCCAGGGCGGGTTGCTTCCCGGCGACGATGACGTTGATGTAGTCGCGGCTGCGCAGGCAGTGGTCCGCCACCGACAGCAAGGTGTTGCCGTCCGGCGGCAGGTAGACCCGCACGATCTCGGCGCGCTTGTTGGCGACCAGGTCGATGAACCCGGGGTCCTGGTGCGAGGCGCCGTTGTGGTCCTGGCGCCACACGTGCGAGCTGAGCAGGTAGTTCAGCGACGCGATCGGCTGTCGCCAGGGCAGTTCGCGGCTGGTGGACAGCCACTTGGCGTGCTGGTTGAGCATCGAGTCGACGATGTGCACGAACGCCTCGTAGCAGTTGAACAACCCGTGCCGCCCGGTCAGCAGGTACCCCTCCAGCCAGCCCTGGCACAGGTGCTCGGAGAGCACCTCCATCACGCGACCGTCCGGCGCAAGGCCTTCGTCGTCGGGTTCGGTCCGCGAAAGCCAGACCTTGCCGGTGGACTCGAAGACGGGGGACAGCCGGTTGGATGCGGTTTCGTCGGGGCCCATCAGCCGGAAGCGATCGGGGTTGCGGGTGATCACGTCGCGCAAAAACGTCCCCAGCACCCGGGTGGCTTCGTGGGTGGACGTGGCCGGCTGGTCCACCGGCACCGCGTAGTCGCGGAAGTCCGGCAGATCCAGCTCACGCAGCAGCAGGCCGCCGTTGGCGTGCGGGTTGGCGCTCATCCGCCGCGGGCCCTTCGGCGCCAGCTCACGCAGCTCCGCGCGCAGCGCGCCGCGGGAGTCGAACAGCTCGTCGGGCCGGTAACTGCGCAGCCACTCTTCCAGCTGCGCGCGGTGCGCGGGGTTCTGGTGCGTCTCGGACAGCGGCACCTGATGCGCTCGCCAGGTGCCCTCGACGTGTTTGCCGTCGACCACCTTGGGCCCGGTCCAGCCCTTCGGGGTGCGCAGCACGATCATCGGCCACACCGGTCGCTCGGTCGTCTCGCCGGTGCGCGCGGCGCGCTGAATCGCCGCAATGTCGTCGAACGCATCGTCCAAGGCGGCGGCCAGCTCCCGGTGCACGGTGGCCGGGTCGTCACCGGCCACCGTGATCGGCCGGTACCCGTAGCCGCGCAACAGCGATTCGAGCTCGGTGCGCGGGATGCGGGCCAGCACGGTCGGGTTGGCGATCTTGTAGCCGTTGAGGTGCAGGATCGGCAACACCGCGCCGTCGATGGCCGGGTTGAGGAACTTGTTCGAGTGCCAGCCGGCCGCCAGCGGGCCGGTCTCGGCCTCGCCGTCGCCGATCACACACGCGACCACCAGATCGGGGTTGTCGAACGCCGCGCCGAACGCATGCACCAGCGCGTAGCCGAGTTCGCCACCTTCGTGGATGGATCCCGGCGTCTGGGCGGCGACGTGGCTGGGGATGCCGCCGGGGAAGGAGAACTGACGAAACAGTCGGCGCAGTCCTTCGGCGTCCTCGCCGATACCGCTGTACACCTCGGTGTAGGTGCCTTCCAGGTACGCGTTGGCCACCAGGCCGGGACCGCCGTGGCCGGGCCCGGTGATGTAGATGACGCTGGCGTCGCGGTTGCGGATGATCCGGTTCAGGTGCGCGTAGACGAGGTTGAGCCCGGGCGTGGTGCCCCAATGCCCCAGCAGCCGGGGTTTGACGTGCTCGGCCGCCAGCGGCTCGGACAGCAGCGGGTTGTCCAGCAGGTAGATCTGCCCAACCGACAGGTAGTTGGCGGCGCGCCAATACTTGTCGATCAGCGTGAGGTCGTCGTCGGAGAGTGCTTCGGGCGCGGTTGTCGGGGTTTCGAGGCTCACCCGCCCGATTGTCCGCGACGCCGATGAACGCCGCTAGGAGCGAAAGTCACTCTTCGCCGCGAGCACGGGATTCATACGCCTTGCGCTTGTCGACGTCGATGTCGTCGGTGAAGACATGCTCACCGCCCATGACGCGGTTCAGCCCCTCGGAGACCACCCGCGGCAGGAATTTCTGCGTCGCGATCAGCGCGCCGGCCGCCTTGGTGACCCGCACCCGGGGCTTGGGATGCGCGACGAGCCCGACGATCGCGTCGGCGATGTCGGACGGCTCGGCGTTTCGGAATCCCTTCAAACCCGCGGTGCCCGCGACGAGTTCGGTGTTCACGAACGTCGGCAACACCATCGAGAACTTCACCCCGGCGGAGCGGTACTCCAACCTGGCAGCGTCGGTGAAGCCGATCACGGCATGCTTGCTGGCCCCGTAGCTCGCCAGCCCGACCGAATAGATCTCACCGGCCAGCGAGGCGACGTTGATCACATGCCCGCAGCCGCGGGGGACCATGCGCTGCACCGCCAGCTTGCTGCCGAGGATCACGCCGTAGACGTTGATGTCCAGAATCCGGCGGGTGACGGCGTCGGGCTCGTCGATGATGCGGCCGACGGGCATGATGCCGGCGTTGTTGACCAGCACGTCGATCGGGCCGAGTTGACGCTCGACCCCGTCGAGGAATTCCGCGAACGAATGCGGGTCGGTGACATCGAGTTTGCCGTAGACGTCGAGGCCGAGCGCGGCACCCGACTCCTTGACCCTGACCTCGTCGACGTCGCCGATCGCGACCCTGGCGCCCAGGTTGTGCAGCGCGGTCGCGGTGGCCAGGCCGATTCCCCGTGCGCCACCGGTGATCACGATGACCTTCCCGTGGACTTTGAGGCCGATGGATGCCGTGTCTGCCATCTGTCAAGCAGAGCACTCGGCTTCGGGCGGCGCAACGACGGCGTGACGACAATGGCGGATGCCAGGCCCGGTCGCGGCGTCGATACTGCAACGGTGATCAGTGTGCGGCGAGCCGTCCCGGCCGATGCGCTCGAGGTGGCCCGCGTGCACATCCGGTCTTGGCAGTGGGCCTACCGGGGACTCCTCGCCGGGGAGTACCTCGACAGCCTCGAGCCGCAGCCGTGGGCCACCAGATACACGTTTGGCCGCATGGGGTCCGGGTTGCCGTCCACCCAGGTCGCGCTCGACGGGTCGACGGTGTGCGGCCTGGTCACCACCGGTCTGTGCCGCGACGGCGATTTGTCGAACTTCGGTGAGCTGATCGCGATTTACGTCGATCCGGCGTATGCGGGCACCGGGGTGGGCCGGGTACTGATGACCGCTGCCCGGGCTCGGCTCCGTAGCGTTGGCGTCACGGCCGCCGCGCTGTGGGTGCTGGACGGCAATGCCCGCGCACGACGGTTCTACGAACGCGACGGCTGGCGATGCGACGGGACGCACCGCACCTCGACCTACGGCGACGTGGCCGTGGACGAAGTGCGCTATCGATGTGCACTCGGAGCTACCGCAGCGTGAGCCAAGCCAGGCTGGCCGCGCCGAACGCGGCGCAGTAGATGGCGAACGGTGTCAAAGTGCGGGTTTCGAAATACCGGGTGAGGTAGCGCACGGCGAGGTAGGCGCAGACGAACGAGGCGATGCTGCCGGCGAGGACCTGGCCGCCGATCCCGGTTCCCAACGGCCCGAACAGATCTGGGATCTTGTAGACCCCGGCGGCCAGGATGATCGGTGTCGCCAGCAAGAAGGAGAAGCGGGCGGCGTCCTCATGCGACAGGCCGCGCCACAGGCCCGCGACGATCGTGATGCCGGAGCGGCTGATGCCGGGCAGCAGGGCCAGGATTTGAGCGGCGCCGATCAACACGCCCTGCCCGAGCGGAAGCTCGGCGAGCCGATGGTCGACGGCCTCGCCGGTGTGGTCGACCGGCTGGCGCTCCGGCATCGCCGCCCGACGGCGCAGTGCCTCGCCCGCGTATAGCGCGATTCCGTTGAGAACCAGAAATACCGCGGCCGGGATCGGATTGCCCAGCGTGGTGCGGAACAGCCGCTCCAGAAACAGCCCCGCGAGGCCCACCGGGATGGTGCCGGCCACGATGAGCCACGCCAACCGCTCGTCGGACGTCTGAAGCCGGCGATACCGCACCGAGGAGACGAACCCGGCCAGCACCCGCAGCCAGTCCCGCCAGAAGAACACCAGCAGCGCGGCGGCGGTTGCGACGTGTAGGCCGACGATGAACGCCAGGTAGGGCGACTGGGGTGCGGAGACGTTGAGGTCTTGGGCCCATTGCCCGCCGACCAGCGCCGGCACCAGGATCGAGTGCCCGAGGCTCGACACCGGGAACAGTTCGGTGATGCCCTGGGCAGCACCGACAATGACGGCTTCGACGTAGCTCAGGTGCGGGCTCATCCGTTCGGGCTCCTCGTCGTCGGCAACGCCACAGAGCGTAGCGGTACGGGATTGCCAACCCGAACCCGCTTGGGCGACTGAGCTTTTGGCCACCACGCGAAGCGTCGCCGCGGCGGGCCGGTACGGTGAGCCCATGGCCGACAGGTTGCTCACCGCGGTGCGCGTCCTCGACTTGTCCGGCGGCGTCACCGACACGGTGACCCGCCTGCTCGCCGACCTGGGCGCCGATGTCGTCAAAGTGGAGCCCCCGCGCGGCAGCCCGGCTCGCCACGACAAACCGACCCTGGCCGGCGCCAGCATCCCGTTCGCCGTACACAACGCCAACAAGCGCAGCGTGGTGCTGGATTCGCACGACGACGGCGACCGAAGCAGGTTCTTCGAGCTCGTCGCGGGCGCCGACATCGTCGTCGAGGCGGCGGGTCAGGCCGTCGCGTTCGGGACGTCGGGTGCCGAGTTGGCCGATCGCCATCCCCACCTGGTCGTGCTGTCGATCACCGACTTCGGTGCGACGGGTCCGCGCTCGTCGTGGCGTGCGACCGATCCCGTGCTGTTCGCGATGTCGGGCTCGCTGTCGCGATCCGGCCCCACCGTCGGCACTCCGGTGCTACCGCCCGACGGCATCGCCTCGGCCACTGCCGCCGTGCAGGCGGCCTGGGCCGCGCTCGTCGGGTACTACAACAAACTACGTTGCGGCACAGGGGATTACATCGACTTCTCCCGGTTCGACGCGGTCGTCATGGCGCTCGACCCGGCCTTCGGCGCGCATGGGCAGGCCACCGCCGGGCAGCGCACCAGCGGGTGGCGGGGCCGCCCGAAAAACCAGGACCCTTACCCGATCTGCCCGTGCCGGGACGGCTACGTTCGCCTCTGCGTCATGGCGCCACGGCAGTGGCGCGGCCTGCGCCGCTGGCTGGGGGAGCCGGCGGAGTTCCAGGACCCGAAGTTCGACACGCTCGGCGCCCGGTTCGCCGCGTGGCCGCAGATCAGCGTGCTGGTCGACGCGTTGTTCGCCGACAAGACCATGAAGGAGCTGGTCGCCGAGGGGCAGGCTCACGGAGTCCCCATCTCCGCGGCGCTGACGCCGTCGCGCATCCTGGCCTCCGAACACTTCCAGGCCGTGGGCGCGATCACCCACGCCGAGCTCGTTCCCGGGGTGCGCACCGACGTGCCCACCGGATACTTCGTGGTCGACGACGAGCGCTCCGGGTTCCGCACCCCGGCCCCCTCCGCCGGAGCCGACACGCCGTGCTGGCTGGCCGACCCGGTGACGGCCGCACCGTCCGGCCGGGCCGGCGAGTATCCGCTCAAAGACCTGCGGATTCTCGATCTGGGCGTGATCGTCGCCGGTGGCGAGCTCAGCCGGCTCTTCGGGGACCTGGGCGCCCAGGTCGTCAAGGTCGAAAGTGCCGACTACCCGGATGGGCTGCGGCAGTCGCGCGTCGGCCATGTCATGAGCGAATCGTTCGCTTGGGCGCACCGCAACCACCTGGCGCTGGGCCTGGACCTGCGCAGCGAGCAGGGCAAGGAGATCTTTGGCCGTCTGGTCGCCGACGCCGACGCGGTATTCGCCAACTTCAAGCCGGGAACCCTTACCTCGCTGGGGTTTTCGTTCGAAACGCTGCGCGAGCTCAATCCGCGGATCGTGCTCGCGGGCAGCAGTGCGTTCGGAAACCGGGGCCCGTGGAGCAGGCGCATGGGCTACGGTCCGTTGGTCCGCGCCACCACCGGCGTGACCAGTCTCTGGACGTCCGAGGAAGCCTCCGAGGAAGCCCGCGCAGCGGGCGCCCGGCATGCCTTTTACGACGCGACCACGATCTTTCCCGACCACGTCGTGGGACGGGTCACCGCGATCGCGGCGCTGGCCGCGCTGATCCGGCGCGACCGGACCGGCGACCCGGCCCACGTGCACATTTCCCAGGCCGAGGTCGTCGTCAATCAGCTGGACACCCTGTATGTCACCCAGGCCGCGTCGCGGGCCGGCGCAGCGGAGGTCTGCGACGACACCAGCGTGCACGCGGTCTACCCCTGTGCCGGCGATGACGAGTGGTGCGTCATCTCCATCCGCTCGGACAGCGACTGGCAGTGTGCTACCGCGCTTTTGGAGCAGCCCCAGCTTGCTGACGACCCGCGCTTCGCGACCGGAGAGGCGCGGGTGGCCCATCGCACCGAGTTGGTGGGGCTGCTCTCGGCCTGGAGCCGCAGGCAAAGCCCGGTCCACGCCGCCGAGGCGCTACAGGCGGCCGGGATTCCGGCCGGGCCGATGAACCGGCCGCCGGACGTGCTCGAGGACCCACAGCTGCTCGAACGAAAACTGCTCAGCGACATGGTGCATCCCCTGGTCGAGCGACCGCTGCCGGCCGAGACCGGCCCGGCGCCGTTCCGCCACATCCCCTCGGCGCCGCAACGTCCCGCGCCCCTGCCCGGTCAGGACACCCGCGAACTCTGCCGGGAACTGCTGCAGATGAGTACCGAGGAGATCGACCGGCTGATCACCGATCGGGTGTTGTTCGCCCCGGCTACGACGGGCCGCGCCGGCCTGCGGTGACCACTGCGCCGGGCCGCGAGCGTCGCCAGGATAAGTTCGTCCTATGCCCGTCGACCCCAGAACACCGGTGCTGATCGGCTACGGCCAGGTCAACCACCGGGACCAGATCGACCCGGAAACACGGTCGGTCGAGCCCGTCGACCTGATGGTCGCCGCCGCCCGGCAAGCCGCCGACGCCGGGGTTCTCGAGTCCGTGGACTCCATCCGGGTGGTGAACGTCCTTTCGGCCACCTACCGCGACGCCGGGCTGTTGGTCGGCGAGCGCATCGGCGCACAGAAGTTCACGACGCTGTACAGCCCGGTCGGCGGCAACGTGCCGCAGACCCTGCTCAACCAGGCGTGCCTGGACATCCAGCGGGGCCGCGCCGGCGTGGTGCTGCTTACCGGCGCCGAAACCTGGCGCACCAGGCGAGGACTGAAGGCCAAGGGCGGTCGGCTGCAGTGGACGGCTCAGGACGAATCCGTGCCGATGGCGCAGGTCAGCGGCGAAGATGTGCCGATGGCCGGGGACGCCGAGATCAGGATCAGCCTGGACCGGCCCGCCTACGTCTACCCGCTGTTCGAGCAGGCGCTTCGCATCGCCAACGGCGAGTCGGTCGAGGACCACCGCACCCGCGTCGGCGAGCTGTGGGCGCGCTTCAACGCCGTCGCGGTCGACAATCCGCACGCGTGGATCCGGAAGCCGGCGACCGCGGCCGAGATCTCGCAGCCCGGCCCCCAGAACCGGATGATCAGCTGGCCCTATACGAAGCTGATGAACTCCAACAACATGGTCGATCAGGGCGCGGCGCTGATCTTGACGTCGGTCGAGCAGGCCGAGCGCCTGCAAATCCCCGCCGAGCGGTGGATCTACCCGCACGCCGGCACGGACGCTTACGACACGCCTTCCATCGCCGAACGCGACGAACTACACCGCTCGACCGCCATCCGGATCGCCGGCGCTCGGGTGCTGGAGCTCGCGGGCCTCGGCATCGACGATGTCGACTACGTCGACCTGTACTCGTGCTTTCCGTCCGCCGTTCAGGTGGCGGCCGGCGAGCTGGGATTGAGTACCGACGACCCCGCCCGCCCGCTGACCGTCACCGGTGGGCTGACGTTCGCCGGCGGTCCCTGGAGCAACTACGTCATGCACTCGATCGCCACCGTGGCCGAGTTGCTGGTGGCCAATCCCGGACGACGCGCCCTGATCACCGCCAACGGCGGCTACCTGACCAAGCACAGCTTCGGCGTATACAGCACCGAACCACCTGCCGAATTCCGTTGGGAGAACATGCAACCCGCGGTAGAGCGGGAGCCGACCCGGGAAGGGCTGGTCGAGTGGGAGGGCGTCGGCACCGTCGAATCGTGGACGACGCCGTTCGACCGCGACGGGCACCCGGAGAAGGCGTTCGTTGCTGTGCGAACGCCCGACGGGTCCCGGGCGCTGGCGGTCATCACCGATCCCGACTCGGCCCAGGCCACTGTTCGTGAAGACATCGGTGGCGCCAAGGTCGCCGTCGCCGGGGACGGCAGCGCCACGCTGCAGTAGGCGCCGGGAAATAAATTCCCTGGCCAGAGCACTGTTGTCCGCGTAGCAGTCGCGCAGTCATAGTGGCACGCATATTGTCGAAGGGGACGTTGGGGGAGGTGAGCCCAGGTGCACATCCTGGTTACCGACGCCACCGGCACGGTCGGGAGGCTGGTTGCCCGGCAGCTGATTGCTGCCGGGCATTCCGTTACCGGCATTTCTGAGCAGTCAGACCCCCGCCTGGACCCGGCGGTCGAATTTGTCTGCGCCTCGCTGAGCGACCCCGTCCTGCAAGAACTTGCCGATGAAGCCGATGCGGTGATCCACCTGGCCCCGGTGGAACCCGGAGTACCGGGCAGTGCGGGCATCAACGGGGTGGCCTATGTGACGCATGCGGCCGGCCGCGCCGGTGCCCGCCTGCTGTTCGTGTCCCACGCCGCAGGCTCCCCGCAGGTGTACGAACCGGCCGAGGACCTGGTGTCCACCGGCCTGGGCCCGAGCCTGATCGTCCGGATCGCACCGCCGGTGGGCCGCCAGCTCGACTGGATGGTGTGCCGCACCGCGGCCACGCTGTTGCGCGCCAAGGTCTCGACGCAGCCGATGCGGGTGCTGCACCTCGACGACCTGGTGCGCTTTCTGGTATTGGCGCTGAACACCGACCGCACCGGCGTGGTGGATCTGGCCACCCCGGATACCACCAATGTGGTGACCGCCTGGCGGCTGCTGCGCGCCGTGGACCCCCGGTCGCGAATTCATCGGATTCACGGTTGGTCACAGCTGATTCCACCGATGGATATCGTCGCCGCACAAGAGGATTGGCTGTTCGAGTTTGGCTGGGCGGCGTTCGATGCGGTCGCCGACACCGCGCGGGGACTCGTCGGCCGTAGGCTCGGTGCCGCCGGCGCGACCAGCCACGGGGCGCAGATGGCGCTGCCCGTGGAGGTTCTCCCGCGGCCCGCGCCTTCCGACGAACTGCCCAGCGCCGCACCGGAGGGAGTGGAGGGCGAGTTCGACGACCGCATCGATCCACGGTTCCCGGTGTTCGCGACCGATGGCCTCACCGAGGCGCTGCCCGGGCCGTTGACCCCGATAACCCTCGATGTCCAGGTGAGCGGGTTGCACACCGCCAGCCGGGTGATGGGTCAGGCGCTGGCGTTGGGCGGGGTGGTAGACGACGAGTGGGCCAGCAGGGCCGTCGCGGTGTTCGGCCATCGGCCTTATGTCGGGGTGTCGGCCAACGTCGTCGCCGCCAACCAGTTGCTCGGCTGGGATGACAAGGCCCTGGTCCGGCGCGCCCTGGTCGGCCAGCCACAGGTCGGGGACGTGCTGCCGTTTGGTCAGCCGCGGCTGGCCGGAGGAGCACTCGGGTCGGTCGCCAAGGCGGTCGCCACGACACGATCGCTGGCGTTGATGCGTCATCTCAAGGCCGATACGCGGGCCTACAGCGCCGCCGCAAAGGCCGAGCACTGGGATGCCGCGCAGCTGAGTCTGTTGCCCGACGCGGGCCTCGGAGTCCGAGTGCGGTTGCTGCGGGACCGCATTCACCAGGGCTGGATTCTGACGGCCTTGTGGTTGATCGACTCCGGTGTCACCGCGGCGGCGCTGGAGTACACCGAAGCGGCCACCCGCGTGCCCGGCGTGGGCGCGATCATGGAAAGCGGCCGCATCGCCGACGAAATCGCGGAGCTGACAGCGGCGCTACGCCTCGACCCGCCACTGCGCGCGATGGCGCAGGAAGGCAACCTCGCCAGCATCCGCGCGTTGTCGCCCAGTACCGCCGCGCTCCTCGATGCGGCGATCGCCCAGATCGGGCACCGCGGCCCCGGGGAAGCCGAGCTGGCCAGCCGAGTCTTCAGCGACGACCCGGCGTTGCTGCTGAGCGCGGCCGCCGAGTTCGCCGGCGAGCCCGCCGAGTCAGACCCGCCCGTGACGCTGGTCCAGCGAATCGCCACCAACGCCCGCGTTTCGCGCGAGCTTGCCCACGACGCCACCCTGCGGTTCACGCATGAACTTCGAATGACGTTGCGCGAGCTTGGATCTCGCCGGGTCGCGGCCGACTTGATCGACGTCGTCGATGATGTGTATTACCTGACCTGCGACGAATTGGTCACCATGCCGGCCGATGCCCGGTTGCGGATCAAACGTCGGCGTGCCGAACGGGAACGCTTGCAAGCGCAGCGCCCGCCCGAAGTCATCGACCACGACTGGGTGCCGGTCGACCCACCGTCAGTCCAGGAGATCGCCGAGGGCTGACTGCGGGTCGGCCAATTTGTCGGGGTCGACGCCCACCTTGGACCGGATCAGGGCTTTGACGTCGTCCAGCACATCCCAGATGTTGACGTTCATCCCGGCCCGCACCCGGTTGTCGCCGTCCAGCCAGAACGCCACGAACTCACGCCCCGCGACGTCGCCACGCAAGACCACCCGCTCGAAGCTGGGCGCGTACCCGGCGTACTCCATTCCGAGGTCGTACTGATCGGTGAAGAAATAGGGCAGCTCCGCGTATTCGCCTGGCGTGCCAAGCATTCCGGCGGCCGCCACCGCGGGCTGCTTGAGGGCATTGGCCCAGTGTTCGGTACGGATGCGGGTGCCATATAACGGGTGCTCGGCGGCCGCGATGTCGCCGACCGCGTAGATGTCGGGATCGCTGGTTCGCAGCGAGGCATCGACGAGCACACCGCCGTCTCCGATGGACAGCCCGGCCCGCTCGGCGAGTTCGATATTCGGCTCCGCGCCGACGGCCACCAAAACGGCATCGGCAACGACCGTCGAACCGTCGCGCAGCCGCAGCCCGGTGGCCCTTCCCTCCGCCGTGGAGATCTCCTCGACCTGCGCCTCGAGCCGCAGATCCACGCCGTGATCGCGATGCAGGTTGGCGAACACCTCGCCGACCGTTTCGCCGAGTGCGGCCACCAACGGTTGTTGGGCGGCCTCGACGACGGTTACCTCGACGCCGCGCTGACGTGCAGCGGCGGTCACCTCGAGCCCGATCCATCCGGCGCCGACCACGGCCAGCGAAGCTCCTTCGCTGAGAACAGAAGTCAGTAGCTCGGCGTCGTCGTAGCTGCGTAGGTAGTGGACCCCGTCCGCGTTCGAGCCGGGGATCGGTGGGCGCCGGGATGCCGAGCCGGTGGCCAGCAGCAATTTGTCGTATCGCACCGCGGTGCCATCGCCAAGTGCGACGGTGTGTGCGGCGGCGTCCAGCGTGGACGCCCGCGATCCGAGCCGCAAGTCGACATTGTGGTCGAAGTACCAGTCTGAGTTCTGCACCGTGAATTCGGTCAGCGACTTCTTGCCGGCGAGATACTCCTTGGAAAGCGGGGGTCGTTCGTAGGGCAGACGTTCCTCATCGGCGAACAGAACGATTTGCCCGTCAAAGTCGTTGTCGCGCAGAGCTTCTACTGCTTTGGCCCCGGCAAGTCCGCCGCCGACGATGACGAATGTACTCGAGCTGGCCATGATCGCTGCTCCGTTCGTGTCGCGTTTCCACCCTACTCGCGCTGGGTTAACTCACCAGGTCCCGCAGCGTGAGCGCATTGCGGACCGCGTTGCCGCCCAGATCGTTGTTGAAGTACATCCACACGTCCCTTCCGTCGCGGTCCCATTCGGTGATCCGGTCGGCCCACCAACGCAACTCATCGTTCGAGTAGCAACCGGCATAGATCGGATCGGAGTCCGGGCCGTGCATCCGGATGTACACCAAATCGGTGGTTGCCCTGGGCATGCACACCAGTCCGGCGCCGCTCATCACCACGTACGCGGCCCGGTGGAGTTCCAACGACCGGTAGACAGCGGGGTCGTTCCAGGAGGGATGGCGCAGCTCGACGGCCACCCGGATGTGTGGCGGCAGCCGTTCCAGGAACGAGTCGAGGCGGGCCTGCGAGTGGGCGTCGCGCTGCAACTCGGGATGCACCTGGACAAGCAGCACCCCGCTTCGATCACCCAGCAGTTGCCAACACCGCTCGAATCGCTCGATCCAGGGCTCGGGTGAGCCCAGCCTGCGATAGTGGGTAAGCCCGCGGTGTGCCTTGATCGACATCGTGAAGCCGGTCGGCAGTCGGTCACGCCATCCGGCAAACGTCGAATCCTTGGGCCAGCGGTAGAAGCTGGCATTCAGCTCGACGGTGTCGAACACCTCCGCATAGCGAGCCAGCCGGCGGGCCGGCGCCGTTCCGGGCGGGTACAGCACGTCGACCCAGTGGTCATAGGACCACCCGGATGTCCCGATCCGAACGGTCAACCCGCCATCCGTTGTCGCAGATCGTTATCCAGCGACGCGCGGACCAAGGCCGCGGCCAGCCGCGCGTTGGCGCGCGGTGCGAGTGCTCCCAGTTTGGCTGGTTCGGCGGGCAGTCCCAGCCGCTTGGCCGTGCCGGTGGCACGCTCGTCGAAGTACGGACGGACCCAGGGCCACACGTCTTGAACCTCGCGCAGGTAAATGTCGGCACCGGTATCGCCAATTCCTTTGAATTCCTTCAGCATTCGTTTCGCCTGCGCTACATCGCGATGACTGCGCTCGGCGATCTCGCGCAGATCGCCGAAGTACTCGTCACTCACCCGCTGCGCCATCTCGGTGAGACGGGTGGCCGAGCTCTCGTCATAACGCACGTAGTGAGCCCGACCGAAGGCGCTGATGATCGTTTGCCGGTCGGCGGCCAGCACAGCCTTCGGCGTGCGCAGACCCGCCTCGAACAGTTCCCGTGCCCCGCGCATGGCGAGCGCGGCATCGATCGGCTTGCTGGCAAGCATGCATAACACCAGCAGTTGAAACAGCGGCATCGGCTTGTCGTTGATCCGGATGCCCGCCTCGTCCGCGTACGTGGTGCCGCCAGCCTCGAGCACGCGTTGCACCAGCTGCTTGGACCCGTCCGAGTTGCTCATACGTCGGCGCGTACCCGCCACGCACAACGGCAAACGAGCACGGTTACTTCGGCGGCAGGCTGCCCGCGTATCCGACGCCGCGGGTAATCCAACTCTCAAGCTGGCGTTTGGTTTTCACGCCCTCGGCGTCGACCCGCAGCCAGCCCCGGGTTTCGCGGCCGGCCATCACCATGGGGCTGACGTGCTGGCGTTCCAGCAGCTTGGCGGTGTCCTCGGGTGGCACCCGAACCATCAGTCCGCCCTTGCCACTGGCCGCGACCGCCAGGTGTCCGCCGATCAGGAACGCCAGCCCGCCGAACATCGCCTTCTCGTCGACACCGCGCCGCGGTGCCAGTAGTTCGCGGATCCGGTCGGCGAGTTCGAGATCGTAAGCCATGGGTTGACGGTATTCGTCGGCACCGACACCCTGGCCGGGTCAGTCCAGATCCACCCGAATGGTGAGCAGCTCGCTGCCCATGATGCGCACCATCCTGCTGTTGAGCCGAGGTAGGTTGCCCAGCCGCTGCACCGGGTCATCGTCGGGCAGCAGGTGCGCGGTACCGTTGCGCCACCGGCCGCCGAGGCGCACTCGGACAGCCGGATTGGCCTTGATGTTGCGGACATAGTCCGAGTGCTCACCGTGTTCGGAGACCATCCAGAACTTGTCGCCCACCACGCGCCCGCCGACCGGGGTGTGGCGTGGTTGCCCGCTCTTGCGGCCAGTCGTCTCGAGCATGGTCACCGGTAATTGCCGACCTACCGGATTGACCACCAGCCGTTGAAGGCGATGCACTACCTGCCGTTTGACATCGCCGATACCGGTCATGTCTTCAACCTAGCGCCTAAGCCGGTCGCGGGGTGGGGACGCCGACGGCGCGCAACACCCACTCCCGCGGCCCGGCGAGGACAAGGACCGGCGGTCCGGTTCGACCTCACTCCGCAGGTCGCCAGGAAGCTTGCCCACGCGGATCAAGCAGCGACGGTTGCGGTATCGGCTGCCGGTTCCAAGGCCCGCGCGACGATGTCGGCGACGTCGGTCATCGGCTCGACGGTCAGCGCCTCGAGGACTTCGGCAGGCACGTCGTCCAGATCCGGCTCGTTGCGCCGCGGAATGAACACCGTGGACAGACCGGCCCGTTGGGCGGCCAGCAGCTTCTGCTTGACGCCCCCGATCGGCAGCACCCGCCCGTTCAGCGTGACCTCGCCGGTCATGCCGACATCGGCGCGGACCTGACGCCCGGTTGCCATCGACACCAGCGCGGTGACCATCGTGACACCGGCCGACGGGCCATCCTTGGGCACCGCGCCCGCGGGCACGTGCACGTGGATGCGCCGGTCCAACGCTTTCGGGTCGACGCCCAACTCGGCTGCATGGGACCGGACGTAGGACAGCGCGATCTGCGCGGATTCCTTCATCACGTCACCCAGTTGACCGGTCAGTTGCAACCCGGGCTCGCCGTCGGTGGCCCCGGCTTCGATGTAGAGCACGTCGCCGCCCAGGCCGGTGACCGCCAGTCCGGTGGCAACTCCGGGCACCGCGGTGCGCTCGGCCGACTCGGGCGTAAACCGTGGCCTGCCAAGGTATTCGACCAGATCGGGCTCGTCCAGAATTTTCCGGTTCTCCGGCCCGCCTTCGGCGATCTTCGTCGTCACCTTGCGCAGCGCCTTGGCCAGCAGCCGCTCGAACTGCCGAACTCCCGGCTCGCGGGTGTAGTCGGCGGCGATCTTGCGCAGCGCGGCGTCGGTGACGGTGACCTCGTCGTCGGTCAGTGCCGCCCGCTCCCGCTGCCGGGGCAGCAGGTACTCGCGGGCAATGGCGACCTTGTCGTCCTCGGTGTAGCCGTCGATAGCCACCAGCTCCATGCGGTCCAGCAGGGCCGACGGGATGTTCTCGATCACGTTGGCGGTGGCCAGGAACACGACGTCGGACAGGTCGAGGTCCAGATCCAGGTAGTGGTCGCGGAACGTGTGGTTCTGCGCCGGGTCCAGCACCTCGAGCAGAGCCGCGCTCGGGTCGCCACGATAGTCCGAACCGACCTTGTCGATTTCGTCCAGCAGCACAACGGGATTCATCGATCCCGCCTCGCCGATCGCGCGCACGATGCGGCCCGGCAGCGCACCCACGTAGGTGCGCCGGTGCCCACGGATCTCGGCTTCGTCGCGGACGCCGCCCAGCGCCACGCGCACGAACTTGCGGCCCAGCGCCCGGGCCACGCTCTCACCCAGCGAAGTCTTGCCGACGCCGGGCGGACCGGCCAGCACCATCACGGCGCCGGAACCGCGGCCGCCGACAACCTGCAGCCCACGTTGGGCCCGCCGCGTTCGCACGGCCAGGTATTCGACGATGCGGTCCTTGACGTCGTCCAGCCCGTGGTGATCGGCGTCCAGGATGCCCCGCGCCGCCACCAGATCCGTCGAATCCTCGGTGCGGACGTTCCAGGGCAGGTCCAGCACGGTGTCCAGCCAGGTGCGAATCCAGCCGCTTTCCGGGCTTTGGTCGCTGGAGCGTTCCAGCTTTCCGACCTCCCGCAGCGCTGCCTCGCGAACCTTCTCCGGCAAATCGGCGGCCTCCACGCGAGCCCGGTAATCGTCGGACCCGTCGGGTTCGCCCTCGCCCAGCTCCTTACGGATCGCGGCCAGCTGTTGGCGCAGCAGGAATTCCTTCTGCGTCTTTTCCATGCCGTCGCGCACGTCTTCGGCGATCTTGTCGTTGACCTCGACCTCGGCCAGGTGGTCGCCGGTCCAGTCGATCAGCACCCGCAGCCGCTCGGCGACGTCCACGGTCTCCAGCATCTGGCGCTTCTGCACGTCGGTCAGATACGAGGCGTATCCCGACGTGTCGGCCAGCGCCGACGGGTCGGTCAGGCTGTTGACGTAGTCGATGATCTGCCAGGCCTCGCGCCGTTGCAGCATGGCCAGCAGCAGCTTCTTGTACTCCGCTGTCAGCGCCTTGATTTCCTCGGTCGTCTCGATGTCGGCGACCTCGTTCACCTCAACCCAGAGCGCCGCGCCGGGGCCCGATGCTCCCGCCCCGATCTGCGCCCTGCGCTCGCCGCGCACCACAGCGGCGGTGCCGCCTCCGCCGGGGATGCGACCGACTTGCAGAATCTTGGCGATCACGCCGTGGGACGGGTAGCGGTCGTCCAGCCGCGGGGCGATGAGCAGCTCCCCGGTGTCGCTGGCTCGGGCCGCGTCGATGGCAGCTTGGGCGGCGTCGTCCAAGGCGATAGGCACGACCATTCCGGGCAACACGATGGTGTCGGTAACGAACAACACCGGCACTGATTTCACTTCAGACATCTGTTCTCCAAAGGTTTAGTCTGTTGCGCTCAACCTTTGGGGGATGGCTTTTGTTCCCGTCGAAAGCCGCGGGTGAACTAGATCAACTGGCGGAAGCTCGCTGACGAGCGCGGAAGGCCTGGACCTTCACCTTGTTGCCACAGGTAGCCATCCCGCACCAATGGCGGTTTTTGGCCCGCGAGGAATCGACGTAGAGCAGCGAACAGTTCGGGTGGGCGCACCGTTTGAGGTTGCCGACCTCGGGCCCGGCGAGCAGGTCGAGCAGATCCGCGGCCAGGCTGGCCAGCAGTTGCGACGCGGTGCCCTCCCGGCTCGTCGTGCCATCGGGAAGCAGCCGCGGTGTCAGCTGAGGCTGCGAGCCCCGCAGGTTCAGCAGGACCACGTCGGCCGGATTTGGCTCGCGGTCGTCCAGCCGGGCGATTGCGGTCCGGTAGATCGCTTCGCGCAATCCGATCGCGATGACGAGATCGTCCTCGGTGACCTCGATGCCGGTGTCCACCAGCCCCGCCTGCACAGCCCACTCCGACAGGATCTCAGGACTGGTCAACCGCTCTTCGGGGACGGTGAGCCGATGTCCGAGCGTGCCCGCGAAGTTGAGGCATGTCCGGCCGCACACGAACCCGAATTTCACGTAACCACCCTGGCAGGTTTCAGCGAACCCCGCAACCGAAGTCGAGCGGTGGGCCAGTGGGCTATCCGGCCACGGTCGCGATCAGGATGACTCCGAGCAGGGTCAGGTACGCCACCGCGTGGGCCCGGTCCGGAATCTTCCATCCGGCCAGGACTCGCCTGGCAAGCGCGATGGTAGGAACCGAACCAGCGAGCAGAGCCGCCATGGCGGTGAGGCTGACATAGCCGATTTGCCCGGGATGTATCGCGGCGGGTGAGGCGAGAAGGTAGACGGCGGTTCCCACCACGGCAATGGGCAGGCTCAGCGGGTTGGCCAGCGCCGCGGCGTCGGCCATTCGAATTCCCTTGCGCCGCATGAGCGGAACGGTGATAACGCTGCCACCGATGCCGAGAAAGCTGGCGGCTGCCCCGATTCCGATGCCGCCGAGGGTCGACATGCCGCGTCCCAACGACCCTTTCGCCCCGGGCGCAGCGGAATTGCTCAGGAAGCCCTTCCGGGCGACACAGTCGATTATGGCGGTCGCGATGTAGGCGGCGAACAGGCCGCGCAACAGGGTTTCGGGCGCCCAGCTAGCAGCGACGGCACCCAGAGCCGCACCAATGGCGATGAATCCCGTTATAGGCCAGAGGTATTCGCGACGCAGCAGGCCGAATCGGGCGGAGGCGATCGTCGCCGACGAGGCATTGACGACCATGATCGCGGCCGAAGTCGCCACGGCCGTATGCATCGCGTCGGTTCCGCTGGTGGCCTGGACCGCGGCGTAGACAGCGGGGACCGTGACGAATCCGCCGCCGAACCCGAAGAGCACCGTCGTAACACCGGTGACGCAACCGACGGCAACCAGCAACAGGACAAATCCAATCATGCAGCTCACGTTAGGTTTTCACGGACGTGGCGCACAATCGCTATCACGCCATAAACACCTGAGTTTGCGCCATAACGGGCTAGGCTGACTCGGTGCGGAATGTAGCGCTGGACGACGTCGACGAGATTGACCGTGCCGTGCTGGCGATCGGCACCGACTACCCAGCCGATCATCTCTTGCCGTTTCACCGCCACCGTCGCGCCCAGCTTCTCTACGGCGCGACCGGGATCATGCGAGTCGATACGGCCGAGGCCACGTGGACGGTGCCAACGCAGCGGGCGGTGCTGATTCCGTCGAACACCGACCACCAGGTGCAGATGCGGAACGTCAGCACGCGCAGCCTTTACCTCAAGCCGTCGGCCGTGCCGTGGTTCCCCGCCCGGTGCCAGGTGGTCGACGTTTCACCGCTGCTGCGCCTGCTGCTGCTCGCCGCGGTCGAGCTACCGGCACTCTACGATCGCCATGGACGCGATGGCGCGCTGATCGAGCTCATCCTGCACGAGATCCAATCGGTGACACCGCTGCCGCTCGATCTCCCGATGCCCGCACGCGACGACCTGCGCCGCAGATGTCAGGCGTTCGCGGCCGCACCGAGCATCCAGGAGTTGCCGGCGCAATGGGCCGCGGAGCTCGCGGTGAGCGGCCGAACGTTCAACAGATTGTTCCGCGCGGAAACCGGTCTGACCTTTCAGCAATGGCGTCAGCGCGCGTGCGTCCTGCAGGCCATTCGGCTCCTGTCGTCGGGCACATCCGTCACCCAGACGGCGACGGCAGTGGGCTACGACACCCCGGCGTCGTTTTCGGCCATGTTCGGCAGTCAAGTGGGGAGCACACCGAAGTCGTTCCGCCCCAGATGAATTACCCGCTCACGCCGGCGGCTCGACCGGCCCGAGCCGCCGCAGCTGCGTCACGTGGGCGGGAGAGAGCTCCTCGAGACTCCTCACCCCCAGCAGTCGCATCGTGCGCAGCACGCCGCTCTCCAGGATTTCGATCGCGCGGCTGACCCCCGCCTCGCCGCCGGCCATCAGTCCGTACAGATAGGCCCGCCCCACCAGCGCGCACCGCGCCCCCAGCGCGATCGCGGCCACGATGTCGGCGCCCGACATGATGCCGGTGTCCACCAGGATCTCGGTGTCCTTACCGAGTTCGCGCGCCACCGCCGGCAACAGGTGGAAGGGCACCGGGGCCCGATCGAGCTGGCGTCCACCGTGATTGGACAACACGATGCCGTCGACGCCACGCTCGACCACCGCGCGTGCATCGTCGAGCGTCTGGATGCCCTTGACCACGAGCTTGCCGGGCCATTGCTCCTTGATCCAGGCCAGGTCGTCGAAGGTCAGACTGGGGTCGAACATCGTGCTCAGGTATTCGGCGACGGTGCCCGGCCAGCGATCCAGCGACGCGAAGGCCAGCGGTTCGGTCGTCAGCAGGTCGAACCACCACTTCGGGTGCGGCAACGCGTCCAGGACGGTGCGCAGCGTCAGCGACGGCGGGATCGTCATCCCGTTGCGGTTGTCCCTGAAACGTGCCCCGGAGACCGGAACGTCGACCGTGGCCAGCAAGGTGTCGAATCCGGCGTCGGCTGCGCGCTTGACCAGCGCCATCGAACGCTCCCGGTCCTTCCACATGTACAGCTGGAACCATTTGCGGCCCTGCGGGACAGCGGTCACCAGGTCTTCGATTGCGCAGGTGCCGAGCGTGGAGAGCGAGAACGGAATGCCGGCTTTGGCCGCCGCCGTTGCGCCGGCGATCTCGCCTTCGGTCTGCATCAATCGGGTGAATCCGGTCGGCGCGATCCCGAAGGGCAAGGCGACCGGCTGACCCAGCACGTCCCAACCCGCGGTGACATTGCTGACGTCGCGCAGGATCGTCGGGTGAAACTCGATGTCGCGGAACGCTTGTCGGGCGCGCGCGATCGACAGCTCGTCCTCGGCCGCGCCATCGGTGTAGTCGAAGGCCGCCTTGGGGGTGCGCCGTTTGGCGATGCGGCGCAGATCATCGATGGTGAACGCGGCGTCCAGTCGGCGCTTGGTGGCGTCGAACTCGGGCCGCTTGAACTGCATCAGCGGGGCCAGCTCACGGGCCTTGGGCATGCGTCGTTTGACGGCCATGTATGCCACCGTAGTCATATGGACTCGGTAGACGTTCCCTTCGATCTGACACGTTTCGTTGTCGCGCAGGCCCCGGTCTACCGCGACGTCGTCCAGGAGTTGCGCGCCGGACGAAAACGCGGTCACTGGATGTGGTTCGTCTTCCCGCAGTTGCGCGGCCTGGGCAGCAGTCCGATGGCAGTCCGCTACGGCATCTCGTCACTGCGGGAAGCCCGCGCCTATCTCGCGCATGAGCTGCTGGGGCCGCGACTGTATGAGTGCGCCCAGCTGGTCAACCAGGTGCAAGGACGCTCGATCACGGAGATCTTCGGCTCACCCGACGATCTCAAGCTGCGCTCGTCGATGACGCTGTTCGCCCTGGCGACCGACGGCCACCAGGACTTCACCACGCTGCTCGACAATTACTACCGCGGGGAGCGGGACCCCTTGACGCTGGCCCGGCTGCGCGACTAAGCGGGTCGCAGGACCCGCCACCCGTGCGCCTCGACGGTGACCTCGTCGACGACGTCGCTGGACGGCGCGCCGGATCCGGCGATCACCTCGGCGCGCCCGCGGCCTAGCTCCGAGAGCATCAGCCGCAGCGGCTCGTCGTCGATGTTCAGCGCGATCACCAACGTGTTGTCGCCGCTGCGCGTCTCGTAGACGTAGTGCTGGTTTTCCAGCCGCAGCGCAGCGGTCGTGGCCGCATGCAGCCAGGGGTGGCGGCGGCGCAGCCCGACCAGGAACTGGTGTAGTCGCCACATCTCGGCGCCGAAGTCGTCCAGCTGCAACGGGGGAGCAGCGAATTCCGGTCGCACCGCGTCATCGCCGCCATACCGTTCCTCTTTGACAGCGCGGAATCCGAACTCGTCGCCGGCGTACACGCTGGGTACACCGCCGATCGTCAACAGCAACACCAGCGCGTGCGCCAGATGATCGGCGTTAACCAGGCGGCTGGCGATGCGCGTGACGTCGTGATTGCCGATGAAGGTCAGCGGCACGAAGCTGGCCACGAACTCGCTGTGCCGCTGCAAAGCCCAGTCCAACTCGAAGAAGTTGCCGTCGTTGAGGCTGCTCCAGATCGCCTTCCACAGCTCGTATTGGGTGGCCGAGTCAAAGGTGGCCTCTTCGACGATCGCCGCATAGTCGCCATGGATGAGTTCGCCGACGAACCATGCGTCCGGATGCCGCTCGCGCACCCTCGGTAACGTCGCCGCCCAGAATTGTTGCGGCACAGCGTAAGCCGCATCCAGCCGCCAACCATCCGCGCCTCGCTGCAGCCAGTGCGTCATCACGTCGACCACGTAGTCGGCGACTTCCGGGTTGGCGTGGTTGAGGGTGACGAGCTCGGAGTGGCCTTCGAAGGAGTGAAATCGCCCGGGACGCCCGCGAAACCAGCGTGCGGCCGTGCCGTCGTCGCGCGACGCCTCGCGGTATCGCGGGAAGCCCACGCCGACATGGTTGAACACGCCATCGAGCAGCACCCGCAGGCCGCGAGCGCGTGCCTCGGTGATCAGATAGTCGAAATCGCCGTCGTCACCGAGCCGGGGGTCGATCCGGTAATGGTCCGTGGTGTCGTAACCGTGGGTGCGCGAGGCGAAGATCGGCCCCAGCGCAATTCCCGATGCCCCCAACTCGATGGCGTGGTCGAACCACTCGGCGAGTCGCCGCAACCGGTGATCGCCCGGATCGGGTGGCGCCGATCCCTCGGGTGTGGGAAACGCTCCCACGAAGCCCAAGGGATAGACCTGCCACCAGATCGCGTGTGCCACCCAGGATGCGGTCACCAGCGACGATCAGCCGACGCTCGCCAGTGCCTCAGCGGTGGTGATCGCCTGCGCCACACCGGAAACGATTGCCGCTGCTTTGAGCGCTTCCAAGATCACTTCGCGATCCACACCGGCTTCCCGAAGGGTGCGCTCATGGGCGACAACGCAGTGCGAGCACCCGTTGATCGACGACACCGCGAACGACCACAGTTCGAAATTGGCCTTGTCCACACCCGGATTGCCGATGATGTTCATCCGCAGTCCGGCCCGCAGGTCGTCGTACTTGCCCTCCAGGAACCCGCGGCCCCGGTAGAACACGTTGTTCATGCCCATGATCGACGCGGCACCCAGTGCCGCTTGGTACGCCTCGGCCGACAGATTGTCCGCTGCTTCGGTGCCAATCTCGGCCAACACCTGGGTGTTTCGTGTTGCCGCGGCGCTCGCCAGCAGCGTGCCCCACAACTGCTCGTCGTTCAGCACGGTAGTGCGGGTGATCGAGCCCAGGTTGAGCTTGAGGTCCTTGGCATACTCCGGCAGCGCGTCCTTGAGATTCTCTACGGTCATTTCGCCTCCAGATCGGGCCTGAAATTTAGGCCGAAGCCTTGAGCAGTTCGCCGGCATCCAGCGTCGGGTCACCCTTGCGCCAGTTGCAGGCACACAGCTCGTCGGACTGCAGAGCGTCCAGGACCCGCAGCACCTCGTCCACGTTACGCCCCACGGATCCTGCGGTCGCCGAGACGAATTGGATCTCGTTGTTCGGGTCGACGATGAAGGTGACGCGGTCGGCGACTCCGCCGTCGTTGAGGACTCCGGTGGCCAAGGCGAGTTCGCGCTTGATGTCCGAGAGCATCGGGAACGGCAGCGTCTTCAGGTCCTCGTGCTGGGCCCGCCACTGGAAGTGCACGAATTCGCTGTCCACCGAGACACCGAGCACCTGCGCGTCGCGGTCCTCGAACTCGTCGTTCAGCTTGCCGAACGCGGCGATCTCGGTCGGGCACACGAAGGTGAAGTCCTTCGGCCAGAAGAACACGATCCGCCACTTGCCCGCGTAGTCGTCGCTGGAGATGGTCTTGAAGTAGTCCTCTGGTTGCTGAGCATCGACCTTCGACAGGTCGCCACCGATCAGCCCGGTGAGCTCGTAGGCGGGGAACTGGTCGCCGATCGTAAGCAGTGTCATATCCGCTCCTTATCTGGATTTAGTCAAGTTTGAGTGTCCTCCACCATGTTGCCGGGAGCGGCGCCTGAAGTAAAGGTGATATATCGCACTATACTTATAGCCATGACCGATAAGAGTTTTCAGCCTACCCTGGCCGGCCTGCGCGCTTTTGCCGCAGTGGCCGAGAAGCATCATTTCGGCAGTGCGGCAACGACTCTCGGTGTCAGCCAGTCGACGCTGTCGCAGTCGCTCGCGGCGCTCGAAACGGGCCTGGGCACCCATCTGGTCGAGCGCTCGACCCGGCGTGTCCGCTTGACACGGGAAGGCGCGCAGCTGCTTCCGCTCGCCCAAGCCGTGGTCGAATCGGCGGAGGCGTTCACCGCCGCCGCGGCGGGGACGTCGGATCCGCTGCAGGGCACCCTGCGCCTCGGCATGATCCCCACCGTGGCGCCCTACGTCCTGCCCACCGTGCTGGCCGCGCTGACCAGTCGCCTTCCCGCCCTGACCCTGCGGGTGATCGAAGACCAAACCGAACGCCTGCTGACGGCCCTGCGCGGCGGGGCGCTGGACGCGGCCCTGCTCGCGCTGCCAGCCGAGCCCGGCGGGATCACCGAGGTCCCGATCTACGAAGAGGATTTCCTGCTCGCGGTACCGCCCGGGCACCCACTGTCGGGAAAGCGCCGGGTGCCCGCGTCGGCGTTGGCCGACTTGCCGCTGCTGCTGCTTGACGAGGGCCACTGCCTGCGCGATCAGGCGCTGGACGTCTGCCAAAAAGCGGGTGTCCGGGCCGAACTCGCCGACACCCGGGCCGCTTCGCTGGCGACGGCGGTCCAGTGCGTGACCGGCGGGCTGGGCGTAACCCTGATCCCGCAGAGCGCCGCGCCTGTCGAAGCCGCGCGAAGCCAACTCGGGCTCGCGCACTTTGCGGCTCCCCGCCCCGGCCGACGAATCGGCCTGGTGTTCCGCGCGTCAAGCGGCCGCGACGAATCCTATCGGCGTCTCGCCGCGATCATCGGGGACGCGGTCCACAGTGAACAGCAGGTACGCCTGGTCAAATAGCGGCATTGCCGACTGTAGGTTCACCCTATGGAAAAGGTGATCGCTGTGCTCAGGCGTGCCGGCTCGGACGACGATTGGTGTGCCCGCCAACGGGGTCCGGTCGCCGACGCGCTGCTGGGTCTGGGCCTGCCCGGGTTGGCTGTCAACGTCCGGGACAGCGCGGTGCGGCACTCGCTGATGACGCTGACGACGATGGACCCACCGGCAGTTGCGGTCGTGAGCATGTGGACCCAGCAGTGCTACGGCGAACAGCTGACCGCAGCGCTGGCCCTGCTCGAGGCCGAATGTGAACGGCTCGCCGCCTACTTGGTGACCGAGTCCGTTCCACTGGCCGCCCCCCTCAGCGAACCTGGCTCGCGGACAACAGGTTTGGCTAACATCGCGTTGCTGCGCCGGCCCTCGGAGCTGGATCAGGCGACCTGGCTGAACCGATGGCAGCTCAACCACACCTCGGTGGCCATCGAGACGCAGGCAACGTTCGGCTATACCCAGAACTGGGTGGTGCGGGCGCTGACTGCCGACGCGCCGGGAATCGCGGGCATCGTCGAGGAGTTGTTCCCCGATGAAGCGGTCACCGATCTCAGGGCGTTTTTCGGAGCCGCCGACGATGACGATCTGCAGCACCGGCTGGGCCGGATGGTCGCCAGCACAACTGCATTCGGCGCTAACGAGAACATCGACACGGTCCCGACCAGCCGCTACGTGTTCAAGACAGCCTTTCGAACGTGAGGACCGCATGACAACACTGAAGGATGCCGTGGAGCTGGCGGCGGCGGAAAGCGGACTGGCGGTGATCTCCACCGTCCGCGCCGACGGAACGGTGCAGGCGTCGCTGGTCAATGTCGGTCTCCTGCCGCACCCGCACACCGGTGAGCCCGTCCTCGGCTTCACCACCTACGGCAAAGTCAAACTCGCCAATCTCCGGGAGCGGCCGCAGTTGGCCGTCACGTTCCGTAACGGCTGGCAGTGGGCGACGGTCGAGGGACGCGCGGAGCTGGCCGGGCCCGAGGACGCGCAGCCGTGGCTGGCGCCACACATGCGAGCCGACCAGTTGCGCCTGCTGCTTCGCGAGGTCTTCACCGCGGCCGGCGGCACCCACGACGACTGGGACGAGTACGACCGGGTGATGGCCATGGAACGCCGCGCCGTGGTGCTGATCGCGCCAACCCGCGTCTACAGCAACGGGTGAGCTCTGGTGGGCAGCGTCGCGAGGTTAGGCTGCACCGGTGACGCTGTTGATCGATGACACCAATCGGGTACGCACCCTTACCCTGAACCGGCCCGAGGCGCTCAACGCTTTCAACGAGGCCCTCTACGACGCCACCGCCGAGGCGCTGCTGGCCGCCGCCGACGATCCGGAGATCGCGGTCGTGGTACTGACCGGGACCGGGCGCGGCTTCAGCGCCGGTACCGATCTGGCCGAAATGCAGGCGCGCATCACCGACCCCGACTTCACTCCTGGCAAACACGGATTCCCCGGTTTGATCGACGCGCTCAGCGCGTTTCCCAAGCCCCTGATTTGTGCCGTGAACGGTGTCGGGGTGGGAATCGGCACCACCATCCTCGGCTACGCCGATCTGGCGTTCATGTCGTCGACGGCGCGGCTGAAATGTCCGTTCACCAGCCTCGGCGTGGCACCCGAGGCGGCCTCTTCCTATCTGCTGCCGCAGTTGGTGGGACGGCAGAACGCCGCGTGGTTGCTGATGTCCTCGGAATGGGTCGATGCGCAAGAGGCCTTGCGGATGGGGCTGGTCTGGCGCGTCTGCGATCCGGACGAGCTGCTGTCGGAAACCCGTCGGCACGCGGAAATCCTTGCGTCCCGGCCGGTTTCGAGCTTGATGGCGGTCAAACACACGATGGCCGAACCGATCCGGCCCGAGATCGTGGCCGCGACCGCACGGGAGAACGCCCACTTCGCCGAACTGATGGGCGCCCAGGCCAATGCCGCGGCCTTGGCCTCTTTCGCGGAGCGAAAGCAAAATTGAAGCACCGAGCGAAAAAGGGCTCAGTGAAACGCGGCGCGTCTAGTGCGTGTCCTAGTGGGATGCCGCGGGTTCGAGCTCAGAATCGACTTTCTGCGAGGCGGCGATGATTGCCCGCAGTGTGCGCCGGCACCGTCCACAGTCGCCACCCGCGCCACACGCCGCGGCCACCTCCTTGGAGGTAGCGGCACCACGGGCCACGCACTCGGCCACGGTGTGGTTGGTGACCCCGACGCACAGGCATACGTACATCAGCGCACCTCACAGCTGCGAGCAGTCGCCCGAACCGGCCTCATGTTAAGTGAGTCTAGCCTAAGTAGGTAAGACGAACCTAACTAACGTGCCGAAGCCTATTTTGGCTAGTGAGCGCAGCCATACCTTGCTGGAACAATTCCAATTTGCGTGGCACAGTGCTGCTACGGCCGGCATGGTGCGCTCCAGCCCAGCGTCGCCGCCGCGCTCTGACATCACAGCCCTGACACACCGGAGGAGTGATCATGCAAGGGGATGCGGACGTTCTGCGTCTACTCAACGAGCAATTGACCAGTGAGCTCACCGCGATCAACCAGTACTTCCTGCACTCGAAAATGCAAGAGAACTGGGGCTTCACCGAGGTAGCTGAGCACACTCGCGCGGAGTCGTTCGACGAAATGCGCCATGCCGAGGCGATCACCGATCGCATCTTGCTGCTGGACGGTTTGCCGAACTACCAGCGCCTCTTCTCGTTGCGCATCGGCCAGACGCTGCGCGAGCAGTTCGAGGCGGATCTGGCGATCGAATATGAGGTATTGGCCCGGCTCAAGCCCGGTGTCATCATGTGCCGCGCGAAGGAAGACAGCACGAGCGCCTTCCTGCTCGAGAAGATCATCGCCGACGAGGAAAACCACGTCGACTATCTCGAGACCCAGCTCCAGCTGATGGAGAAGCTGGGCGAAGAGCTGTACTTGGCGCAATGCGTTTCCCGGCCACCGGGCTCGATCGCCTAGTCCGGGGCGCCAGCAACCAACCCGCCGCGAGCTTGCCGGGGGTTACCCCGGGTACCCGTTAGCATCTAACGCCGACGGGAAGGCGGGTATGACGAGCCCGAGAGCAGCATCCAGCGCGGCGACCCATGCCATCCCCGTCGCCGGGGATCCGGGAGCCAGCGGCGCGCCGATCACTCCGCAACGCCGGAACCTGATCTTCGTCGCGATCGTGCTCGGCATGCTGCTCGCGGCGCTGGACCAGACCATCGTCGCGACGGCATTGCCGACCATCGTCGCCGACCTGGGCGACGCCGGTCATCAGTCCTGGGTGGTCACGAGTTACCTGCTGGCGTCGACGATCGTCACCGCGCTGGTCGGTAAACTCGGTGACCTGTTCGGCCGAAAGCGGGTTTTCCAGGCCGCGATCGTGTTCTTCGTCATCGGATCGGTGTTGTGCGGGCTATCCCAATCGATGGCCATGCTGGTGGGATCGCGGGCTCTGCAGGGAATCGGTGGCGGCGCGATCACCGTCACCGCCAGCGCGTTGATCGGTGAGGTTGTTCCGCTGCGCGAACGTGGCCGCTACCAAGGCATCCTGGGCGCGGTCTTCGGTGTCACGACGGTCGTCGGTCCATTGCTGGGCGGCTACTTCACCGACTACCTGACCTGGCGGTGGGCTTTCTGGGTAAACGTTCCGGTCTCGGTGCTGGTCATCGTCGTTGCCGCGGTGGCGATTCCGGCGCTGGCGACGTCCGGCAAGCCCGTCATCGACTACGCCGGAATCGTGTTGATCGGACTGGGCGCGACCGGCCTGACACTGGCGACCAGCTGGGGCGGCACCCTCTACCCGTGGGGTTCGGTGGCCATCGTCGGATTGTTCGTCGGCGCCGCCGCGGCGCTCGTGGCGTTCGTCTGGGTCGAAAGCCGTGTGCCGCAGCCGATCCTGCCGACGCGATTGTTCGCCAGTCCGGTGTTCACGGTCTGCTGCGTGTTGTCGTTCGTGGTCGGCTTCGCGATGTTGGGCGCGATGACGTTTCTGCCCACTTACATGCAGTACGTCAACGGTGTATCGGCGACGACGTCGGGGCTGCGCACCCTGCCGATGGTGGTCGGGATGCTGATCACCTCGACCGGCAGCGGGACCCTGGTCGGCAAGACCGGCCGCTACAAGATCTTTCCGGTGACCGGCACCGCGCTGATGGCCCTGGCATTTCTGCTGATGTCGCGAATGACCCCGTCCACCTCGGCGCTGGTGCAGTCCATCTATTTGGTCATCCTGGGCGCCGGAATCGGTTTGTCCATGCAGGTGCTGGTCCTCATCGTGCAAAACACCTCGAATTTCGAGGATCTCGGTGTCGCCACCTCGGGCGTGACCTTCTTCCGCACCATCGGCAGTTCGTTCGGAGCCGCGATATTCGGTTCGCTGTTTTCGAACTTCCTCGACAGCCGGATGGGCGCGGCCCTGGCGGCCAGCGGCGCACCGCCCGAGGCGGTCAGTTCACCGGGCGCGCTGCATCGCCAGCCTCATAACGTGGCCGCCCCCATTGTGGCGGCCTATTCCGAGTCGCTGAGCGAGGTCTTCTTTTGGGCGGCACCGGTCGCCCTGCTCGGATTCGTTCTCGCGTTGTTCCTGCGTGAGATCCCGCTGCGCGACATCCACAACAGCGCAGTCGATCTCGGCGACGGATTCGGAATGCCGACCACTGACACTCCGGAACGGCTGCTGGAGAACGCGATTGCGCGCATGCTGCGCGGTGACCCGGGTGTGCGGTTGCGCAGCATCGCGATGCGGCCCGACTGTCGCCTCGACGTGGCCGGGTTGTGGGGCGTGATGCGGATCTACCGCTTCGGCCAGATGTACGGAACGGCCCGTCTCACCGACATCGCCGACTCCATGCGGATCCCGTTCGAGGTCCTCGAACCCACCTTCGGCCGCCTGGTCTCCACCGGCTACGCGCAGCGCGCCGGCGACCAGATGTGGCTGACTCCGGCCGGAGCCCAGCAAGTCGACTATGTCTACTCGTTGCTGCTGGCCTGGATCATCGACAAGCTGGCCCGTTCGCCCAGCTACCAAGGGCGCCCGGACCGCCGCGAAGTCGAAACCGCGCTCCAGCACATCGCCCACCGCGTTCTGGCCCAACGCGATTGGCACGACGACGCGCCCGCCACGGCCCGGCTCTCGGCGGGCACCGGTGGCCGACACTAGAACGTGTTCCAGAAAACCGGGGCTCGGGCGTACCATCACGCCATGAGCCGAATCGGAACATTCGCTGACGACGACATCTACAGCTGGGCCACGAAGTCCCCGGACCTCGGCGGCGCGATCGCCAACTTCAGCCAGGCGGTCTACACGAAGAACCGGCTGCCGATGCGCACTCGCGAAATCGCCCGCGCCGTGATCGCCCACGACAACGAATGCACGGTGTGCATGAACACACGCGACGCGGACGGGCCGGCCGCCGGCGTCGACGAAGAGCTTTACGAGCACGCGCTGGAATGGCGCACCTGGCCCGGATTCAGCGAGCAGGAGCGGCTGGCGGCCGAGTTCGCGCACCGGTTCGGCACCGAGCACACCAAGTTGCGCGAAGACGAAGACTTCTGGAGCCGGGCCAACGAGCACTTCTCCGAGGAGTTGCTCGCCGACCTGGCCATGTCGTGCGCGCTGTGGGTCGGCATGGGACGGATGCTGCGCACCCTGGACATCGGCCAGACCTGCATGCTGACCCTGCCCAGCCGGGCATAGTCGTCAACCACCCCCGCCGGTAAGGCTGCGATGGCCGCCACGCCGCTTGCGGCTCCGACGGTCGCCCAGCTGGAGGCCGAAGGCGTTGGCATCGTCATCGGCACCGTGGTAAACCCCGCCGGCCTCACGCAAGCCAAGGCCGTGCCGGTCCGGCGCACCCCCACCTTCGCCGATCCCGGCTTGGGCGCCAGCCCCTCGTGGCACGCATTCGCCATCGACCAAACCGGCATTGCCTTCACCGACGAGGTCGGGGTGATCGGCGATCAACGGGTGCGCATCGAACTTTCGGCGTTGCGCCACCTCGGTGACGGGTTGGCTTGGGGGCCCGCCGGATTCTTCGAGCAGGACGGCACACCGGTTTCCACCTGCAGCCGGGGAACGTTGCGCCGGCTCGAGACCCTGCTCGGCGGCGCCGGCATCGAGGCGTCCGTCGGCCATGAGATCGAGTTCGTTCTGGTCGGCCCGGACGGCGGCCGGCTGCCGTCGACACTGTGGGCGCAGTACGGGCTCGCCGGTGTGCTCGAACACGAGACGTTCGTGCGCGACGTCATCGCCGCAGCCGCAACCTCCGGCGTGGGGATCGAGCAGTTCCACCCCGAGTACGGGGCCAACCAGTTCGAGATCTCGTTGTCACCGCTACCGCCGGTGGCCGCGGCCGACCAGCTGATACTGACCAGGATCATCATCGGCCGCGCCGCCCGCCGCCATGGGCTGCGCGTCAGCCTCTCACCGGTACCCTTCGCCGGCAGCGTCGGATCCGGTGCGCACCAGCACTTCTCGCTGACCGGCCCGGACGGGCCGCTGTTTTCCGACGGGCCTGGCGCCGGCGGCATGAAACCGGCGGGGGAGAGTGCGGTTGCCGGGGTGCTTCGCGGGCTGCCGGTGGCTCAGGGTGTGTTGTGCGGATCGATCGTGTCCGGTTTACGCATGCAGCCGGGCAATTGGGCGGGCGCCTACGCCTGCTGGGGCATCGAGAACAGGGAGGCCGCGGTGCGATTCGTCAGGGGCGCCGGCAGCGTGGGCAATGTCGAGGTGAAGATCGTCGACCCGTCGGCGAATCCCTACCTCGCGTCGGCGGCGATCCTTGGGCTGGCACTGGACGGCATCCGGCACGACGTGGCCTTACCGCCGGAGACCACGGTCGACCCGGCACAGCTCTCCGAGACCGAACGCGAGCGCTCCGGTCTTCGGAGTCTCGCCCTATCTCAGGCGGAGATGATTGCCGCACTGGATAATTCGGCTCTGATGCGAAGCATACTGGGCGATGCCGCGGTCGACATGGTCGTCGCGGTCCGGCGCCTGGAGCAGGAGTGCTACGGCGATCTCAACGCCGAGCAGCTGACGGATAAGTTCCGAATGGCGTGGAGCCTCTAGCGGTGGCTGACTCGCCGGCTCTCGCGCAGCACATCAGCGACGTGGTGCTGATCGATCACCACGTCCACGGATGCTGGCTGGAGTCGGGGGATCGGCGACGGTTCGAGAACGCCCTCAACGAAGCCAACACCGAACCCCTTGCGGACTCGAATCTCGACTCGCAGCTCGGCTTCGCGGTGCGCGCCCACTGCGCCCCCATCCTGGAATTACCCAAACACGTTGATCCTCAAGTTTATTGGGAACGTCGCAGCGAATTCACTGAAAGCGAGCTGGCACGCCTATTTCTGCCGGCCGCCGCAGTGAGCGACTGGCTGGTGGACACCGGAATCGGGGGCGGCACTACGGATGTTGTTCAGCTCAGCGCACTTTCCGGCAACCGTGCACACGAGGTGGTTCGCCTCGAGCAGGTGGCCGAACAGGCCGCACAGGCACCCGGCGATTACGCGTCGGCGTTCGAAGAGATCCTGCACGAGCGTGCGGCCGGCGCGGTCGGCACCAAGTCCATCCTGGCCTACCGCGGCGGTTTCGACGGCGACCTGACCGAGCCCCGGGCCGCAGAAGTCAGTTCGGCCGCCCGCCGATGGCGGGATCGCGGCGGGACCCGGTTGCAGGACCGAGTTCTGTTGCGTTTCGGGCTGCACCAGGCCTTGCGACTCGGCAAGCCGCTGCAATTCCACGTAGGCTTCGGCGACCGCGACTGCGAACTGGACAAAGCCAATCCGCTGTACTTGCTCGACTTTCTGCGCCAATCCGGCGACACTCCGATCGTGTTGCTGCACTGCTATCCCTACGAGCGCGAGGCCGGCTACCTGGCGCAGGCCTTTGACAACGTCTATCTCGACGGCGGTTTGAGCATCAACTACCTGGGTGCCCGGTCGCCGGCCTTCATCGGCCGGCTGCTGGAGATGGCGCCGTTTCGCAAGATCATGTATTCATCCGATGGCTTCGGGCCAGTCGAACTGCACTATTTAAGCGCTGCATTGTGGCGCAAGGGTATTCACCGCGTGCTACGTGGATTCGTCGAAGACGGCGACTGGTGTGAAAGCGACGCAATGCGGGTAGTCGACCTTTTTGCACGTGAGAACGCTGCCCGCGTCTACAGCCTGGAACTCGGGAGGCGCTGAGGACAGGACGTGGAGATGGGGCTCGTCGGGGAGGCCATCGACTGGACCCGGCGACAGGTCGTGTCCAGAGTGCCCAAGGCCGATTTCGACCAGCGCGACCCGGACTATATCCGCGACCAACTGCCGGGCACGTGGTTGCTCGCGTCGCTGTACTTCCGGGCGGACGTGCAGGGCTTGGATCGAATCCCCAGCGAGGGACCGGTGCTGATGATCGGCAACCACAGCGGCGGCAACGTGCCCCCGGACACCTTCGTGTTCACACTGGCGTTCTGCTCGTACTTCGGCGTCGAGCGGCCGTTCTACCAGTTGGCCCATAACCTCGTCGTCTCGGCACCGCCGCTGGGCTGGTTGCGCAAATTCGGCACGGTGGCTGCCAACCCCGAAAATGCGCGGCTCGCATTGGATTCCGGCGCGGCACTGCTGGTGTATCCCGGCGGCGACTACGAAGTGTTCCGGCCGTCGTGGGAGCGCCACAAGGTCGACTTCGGCGGCCGCATGGGTTATGTGAAGCTGGCCCGGGAAGCCGGTGTGCCGATCGTCCCGGTCGCGAGCATCGGAGGCCAGGAGAGCGCGCTGTTCCTCAACCGCGGCCAGTGGCTGGCCAAGCTCTTGATGGCAGATAAGTTGCTGCGGCTCAAGAGCATTCCGATATCGCTGGCATTGCCCTGGGGATTGAACATCGGCGACTTGGCGGGCCATATACCGCTGCCGACCAAGATCACGATCGAGGTGCAGGAACCGATCGACGTCGAGGGTGACGACGAAGCGGTTCACGACAAGGTGATCGCCAGCCTGCAGGCCGCCGTCGACCGGCTCGCCGCCGATCGTCGGTTACCGGTGATCGGCTGATGCGCGTCGAACGCCGATGTGCCATCCGGGCCGACCGCGAGTCCGTCTGGAAAATCGTCAGCAACCCGGACTGCTACCCGACGTTCATGACGAACCTCGAGCGCTGGGAAGCGGCGAACGATCAGGCCGCCGGCGTGGGTGCCCGCTATACCGTCCATTGGAAAATCGGTTCGGTGCCGGTTGGCGGCCTGATCGAGGTAGTCGAATTCGACGAGCGCCGCGACCTGGCTTGGGTGGGCATCACGGGCGTCGCGTTACGCGGCCGAATCCGGCTGCGAGACGGCGCCGCGGGCCAAACGAAAGCAACCTTTCGGCTGTCGTATCAGGCGCCCGGCGGAATACTGGGCTACATCGCCGATCGAATCGCTGTGCGCCAGGTGGGCCGCACGCTGTCCGACACGCTGAAGTGCCTCAAGGGACTCGCTGAGTCCTGACTACCGGGAACGAACCGCCTGCGACGACATCGCATGTTGTCAACGTGATCGTCGCCGCACGGGAATTTCCCCTTGTGCCCCGTCGTTTGCTGGAATCGAACCAGTACGAGGGCGGCCGATCCGAGAGCAGTCCAGCGAGGGCGATCCGAGAGCAGTCCAGCGAGGGGGTGGCTTGTTCGATGCGGGCCATGAGCCGGCGGTTTGGCTGGCCTGGCCGGCCGAGGACGGGGAGCGCTACCGCACGCCCGGGATCTCGGGTGCGTACGGCAAATTGGCTGATGCACATGACCCTTCCGATGGCGGCGTTGTGGCTGCTGCTCGACAAACCCAAAGTCGACCTGGAATGGGACAACCGGGTGGCACACTTCGTGTTGGTCCTGTCGGCAGCCGTGGTGAGTGTGGTGTTGGGCGCCCTGATTGGGCGTGAGGCTCGCGCACGGGACGACGCACGCCTTTGGTTGGTGTCTCTCGTGTTTACGACGACTGCCGGCTTTTTCGGGGTGCACGCGCTGTTCACGCCGGGGGTGCTGATGGACACCTCCGATGCGGAATTCATGTTGCCGACTCGGATGGGCCTCGTGTTGGCCGGCGTGATCGCGCTGGCCTCCGCCGTCACGTTCACCCCGGAAAGAAACGCTCTTCTTTGGGCATGGCGCCGCCGGATATCCGTGCTGGTCTGGGTCCTCATGGCGGGGTCCGCGGTATTGATCCTTTGCGGCATGCTGGACCGGCTGCAGAATCAGGAGTTTCTGGAAGGCGTGGAGCAGGTCGGGGCGCTGGCCGGCGGGGCGCTGTTCTCGGCGGCGGCGCTTGCCTACTTCCCGATCTACCGGCGACGCCCCGCAGTGGTCGTCATGTCGGTGCTCACCGCCTTCGTGCTGCTGGCCGAGGCATCGGTGGCGTTGGCGCTCGGGATGAGCTGGCATGCCTCGTGGTGGCTGTGGCACCTGCTCATGACGATGGCCTTCTGTTTCATCGCCTACAGCGCGCGGGTCCAATTTCGCCGGGAGGGCGCGGTCAGAGGGCTGTTCGATGCTCTGGCCACTCAGCAGACCGTCGCCGATCTGCGCCGCGACTACACCGTGGCGCTGGAGGAGATGGTCGACGTGCTGCAGCGCCGCGAGCGCGGTGACTTGGTGGCTCCCGGTACCGCGGCCGCCCGGCTTGCCGACCGGTTCGAGCTGTCCGAACAGCAGGTCGCCGTTCTCAAGCGGGGCGCGGAGGCGCTCGGCACCGAGCGCGAGCGCGTGCGCAAGCTGGGCACGCTGATCGCCTTGGGCCGGGAGTCCAGCGTGATCCAGGACGAGGACACGTTGCTCGGTCGGGTTATGGCCGCCATCGCCGACGCCTTCCCCGGGGACCGATTTCGATTGGGCATCATGCGCGATGGTGAGCTCAGCTTTCGTGACGATGCGCCCGCCGACCGCGCGCTGGAGCTGCCCCTGATGGTCAAAGGCCAGGTCGCCGGTGTGATCGAGGCATATCGGCCGGACGGCGCGTTCGATGATGCCGACGTAGCGCTGCTGCGCTCATTCGCTACCCAATCCTCGATCGCATTGGAAAACGCCCGGCTCTACCACCACCTCGACGGCCTGTTCCGCAGCTACATGTCGCCGGCGGTCGCGACCACTCTGCTGGCCGACCCGGATCAAGCCGGGCTGGGCGGCGCGATCGCCGATGTGACGGTGTTGATGGCCGACTTGCACGGCTTCACTCCGTTCGCCGAGGCCACGTCTCCGGACCAGGTGGTCACCATGCTGAATACCTACTACGGCGCGGTCGTTCCGGTCATTCTCGAATCAGGTGGCACCGTCCTGCAGTTCGTCGGCGACGCCGTGATGGCGATCTGGGGCGCTCCGGCGCGCCAGGCCGACCACGCGTTGCGAGCCGCTGGTGCCGCGCTCGCACTGCACGCCGTGGTCGATGAGGCGGCCTGCGGACACTCCGACTGGCCGCGGTTTCGGGTTGGGGTCAACACCGGGCCGGCCCTGGTGGGCAACATCGGTGCAGAGCAGATGCGCAGCTTCACCGCAATCGGGGACACCATGAATCTGGCGGCGCGCCTGCAGAACTTAGCCGAGCCGGGTCAGGTGGTAGTTGGCCCCAGCACCTCGACAGCGCTTGGTACGACCGCCCGGGTGAGCAGGCACGGCTGGGTGAAGGTCAAGGGCAAGCGCGACCCGATTCGCCTGTGTGTGTTACACGAATTAGCGTCATAGCAACGGATTTCGTGTCTTTGCTGTACGTTTCGCCTAACGGCAGCGCATGGCGTAAGACGTGAACCCCGTTGTTGCACAGTGAAACATACCGTAGTTTTGAGTTAATACGGCTGCACAGGATTGCTGTATGTGTAGCGAAATCCATTGGCCCAGAACGTGAGACGACGTATAATAACCCTCGCGGGCAATTCGCTGCTGCACAAAGTCCGCGCCCAGAATACATTGTTCGAAGACGTACGGGGGAAATGCCATGTCACGTTGCACGAGCAAGATCGTCGTCGCGTTGATGCTCGCCTTTACCGCTTCCACAGCGTCGGGGTGTACGTTTCCGGTCACGATCAATTGCGATCCATTTACCTGCACGTCTTGATGGCGAGCAAGCCGAATCAGCTCGGACCCAAGCTAGGGTGTTTGGCACAGCGCCGCAGCAACATTCGCGGCGTTGCGTAGCGCACTACCCGCGTGGCACCAAGTTGGTGGCCGCGGTTCAGCCAAGTGATAGAGCGGAGATCCGCGATAATCACTGCTCGCACAGGGATTATCGCGGACTCACCTCAACGACTGCTGACCCTAAGGCGTAATGACTATACCGGAGCTGCCTGGGTCGATGGTCACCGGAAATGTGCATCCGGATGCCGTCAGCGCGGTGAAGCCGAGGATCACGGCGACGACAATTTTGCTGCTGAGACGTGACATGAAATTACCCCCTTCGTCTAAGGGCGTTCTGTTAGCAGAGATCCGTTCCGTTGCCCGAGACACACGTACAATACGATGGCAAAGCTCATGATCACGAGCGTTTTCACGAAAATCGGCACAAGATTTTTTGGCTCGATGCATTCAATCGGTACGATTCCCGCCTATCTGTCAGGGAACTGGTATGCGCAGCTGAAACACACTGAGGTGCAACACTTTTCAAATCAAGATCAACGGGAATTTGGTTGCTGCAAGGGGATGCAGGCCGGGCTACCGGGCGAATGTCAGGGCGAACCCACCCATGTGTCCGCGGCTGCAAGGTCCCGAGTCGCTGATGTTGCCCACCATTGGAGCGAGCTGACGGTGCGCGTCGCGAGGGCTTTGCCAACCGGTTTCGCGTCGACCAACATCCGCTAGCGCCAGTGCGGGGGTACTTCGCTGCCCGGGCAGTCTCCGTATCGGCAGTTCACGTCGCGCACCCGCCTTCCGATGACGTTGCCGCCGGCGTCGTAGATGTATTCGACCGTGGCTTCGGCTGTCCGTCGGCAGTGCGGGCAGGTTTCCATTTCAGTTTTGAACCGCGACATCAGTTCGCCCTCCGTCGATCGACGCGCTCCCGGCACCATCATCAGTAATGATGGTCGCAGATCGCTGCGCCCCTGGAGATCTCCACGGCTTACGCCGACGGGAAGGCCGCCATTCGTCGGGTCCGGGCCGGCCTGACCCCGATCGGTTGATCCAGGGTGTATCAGGGTCTTGCGGCCGCCGTTGTGGCCAGCAGTGCAGTGGCCGACTGGTCGGCGGGTCAGGTTGCACTTCATCCCGCCCGGCGAGCCGTGGCGCAACGGCTACGTCGAATCCGAGTCCCGCACACGCGATGAATGCCTCACCATGACAAGCTTCTGGGCACTGGCCCAGGCCCGAGTGGTCATCAGGGACTGGAAACACGACTACAACCACCACCACCACCGGCAGTCATCGCTGGGCTATCAACCGCGGGCCCGCTACGCTGCCCACCTGCACCCACGAATGAACGACTTTCGCGCGCCGTGGACCAGTTCACGGGGCCGGTCAGGGCCGAATGTGAGCCAGACGGGCAGGTGGACGACGCAACGCACGGCGCCGTCGGCCGACTACGCGCGGGCCGCCGAAGGTTCTCGGCGCAACAGGAAATAATAGGGGTATGGCATGCCGGGGTAGTCCATCAGGCCAAGGACGGTGTGGTCGTCGAGCTTTCGGAAGACATCGGTGACGGGCTTGTCGAGGTAACGCATCGCCGCGGTGCGCACACCTCGGTACTCGATCGTTTGCAGCTGCGCACCATAGGTTGCAGTGCTGACGACTGGGCTCAAGAGCGACATCAGTTGTGGCGCAACATGTTGCAATACTGATGGCGTAGGCGGTGGTGAGGTCAGCATCCACAGTCGAACCAGACGCGGGTTCATCGGGAAGACGCGCCCGCGGGAGTCACGGACCAGCACCGGATGGACTCGATCAGCGGCGTCGAACTGCTTGCCGTACCAAGCCACTTTGGCGAGAACGCCGTCGAGTGGGTGACCGGTGGACACTTCCCATCCTTGCCAGCGCCCTCGCATTTCGGTTTCGTCGATAGAAGGCAGCTCATCGAAGTGTGCGAGGGCATCAGCAGCGGACAGCCGCGGGGGATGTCCGCCGTCGATGGCATCGAGTAACGGTGACGTCACCGGTTCCCGTCCGCCAATGCCAATGCCCGGGCCTGGTCCACGGCAGCGACGTTGTCCGCGCCAATAAGTGCGCTCCGCAACGATCGACCCAGCACGCAAGTCTGCAGCACCGCGAACAGGGGCAGGCCGAGCAGCCGGCAGATCGCCAAGAACGGGTCTGCGATCCGGGGAATTCCGTTGAGGCGCCGTGATGGTGCGGGCAGCGCCGCGGCGGCCAAGACCGCCGAACCCATCAAGCTCACGTCGGCGACGAGTCGACGCAGATCGGCCAGGCCGGCAGGTCTGAGCAGAGCGGTCGCGGTGCGGCGCTGCGCCCGTCTCCATCCCTTGCGGGAGGTGAATTTCCCCGACACCGAGGCGTAGTAGTCGGCCAGTTCATGCGTGTTCGAGGGCGCCTGTGCGCGCGGAACCCCCATGAGGACAGCCAATTCGACCATCTCGGCCAGATATTGGTCGCGCAGAGCGGGCGACAACCGGCGGGGCGGGGTGATGCCGGAAAATGCAAAATTTTCGTAGGCCAGCAGTCCGGCGTGGGTGATGGTCACCGCGGCGAACAACATGGTGGCCGGATCTGTAGCGGCATAAGACGCACCGTTGTCGGCGCTGGTACCCCGCATGGGACGGTGATAGTCGAAGAGTCTCCGGGCGCAGTCCTGTGCGCTGCGCCGGTCACCGAACAGGATCGGCAACGGCACCGCGACGGTGCGCCCAATACGGTCATGGAAGCGACCGCCCTGGCCCAGAACAGATCCGCGCTGGCGCCTGGAGTTCGTCGGGAACAGCGGATCGTGATCGATAAGCACCGACTGAAAGTCCACGTGCGGCGCCTCCAGCAGGTTGGTGATCTGCGCGATCATCAGGGTCACCGCCGGTGCGCTCAGCACTGTCCACGCCATCGAGTTCGGACCGAAGTACCCGCGGTCGGGTGCCTGTGGGTCACTCGCCCACACGACCGCATGGTTGCCAGGAGCGGCACCGAGATCACTCGCCGTCGACGCTGGATCACCGATCGCCGCGGGTTCGCACCCGAGCGCCCTACCAGACACATCCATAGGAAACGATTGTTTCCTATGGATGTGTAAGTGTCAACGCAGCGGATCTGGACGCGACAACGCCAAGAGGGCCAGTGAGACATCAGTGCAATAGCTGACCAAGGCGTGGCGCGAGATCGCGGCAGGATCAGCTAACCAGTCGGCGAAGACCATGCTAAGCGCGCCGGAGAGCGCGCTGGTCTCCATACGCGCACGCTCGGCACCCACGTCGGGGACAACACCATTATCGAGGACCTGCCGCACGGTCTCGATGAACGCCGGAAGCGTTTTCGCCGCTTTGGTGCGCAACACCTCATTGGACAACGCCTCGACAAAGACGATTCGGCCACATGCCGGCGTATCCAATAAGAAACCCGCTGCAGCGTCCAATCCCTCCCAGACTCGCGTCCTCAGTGGCCTCTCGCCAGCAGCATCGGTGCGCGCTGCGACCGCGGCCAGCAACTGACCAACAGCGAAGTCGTACACTGCTCCCAACAGCGCCTCGATATCAGGATAGCTCTCGTAGAAGTAACGCTGTCCGACATTCGCGGTCGCACACACCGCACGTACCGTCAGCGCAGCCGCCCCCGATCTCCCCACGATGCCGTAACTCGCCACCAACAACCGTTGCTTGCGCTCTACGACGCGCTCGTCGGCAGACGTCCCACGCCACACCGGACGATCCTCCTCACTCACGCAATCACCCTAGAACCCGTCTCCCGATCCTTGATCTCGATGAGCAACGACAGCCAGAAGGGTCCTGTCACGTGAGACAGGACCTGAACGCTCTCATTTCTCTACAAACGAGACACCGGGGCCGTAGCCCACACGAGCGGCCAGCCCGCTGAACTAACTACCGCACCCCGTTGAACGACTCTTGTTTGCCGTGGGCCAATTCACGGAGTCAGCTCCGGCCGCAATTACTCACTGTCCGGCAAACAATGCGCATAGCGCGCCAGCTACGAGTCGGCCTTACGCATCTCCTCGGCGAACTGCGCACACCCCACACAGCAGGCAGTCAAGCCTGCTGTGTGGGAGCGACGCTTTGAGGAAACTCGCGTTGCCTCGAACGGTGCAAACAACTCAACTGACATTTACCCGCGGTGCGCCCACACCCAGTGCGACACGCCGCACGCCTTACATAGTTACGGTGATCAGCGATAAGACCGGCGAACATGCTGTCGCCGATGCGGCTGTAAGTCCGAGGATTACAGCGACAGCGAGTTTGCTGGTGATGCCCGACATAACGCACTCCATTCGTCCCGATTGCCCCCGACTCACCTCAAGCCGGGTCCATGGCGTCAGGAGGCACAAAGAAACGACCGCTCCCGACTCCGAACAACAAGTAGCCGGTATGAAGGCGCCCACCATCGCATTCAGACCCGATTCTGCCGGTCCGGATACTAACCCGAAATCTGCAAGTCATACCAGGTTTACCCGTCGGTAACGTGATCGTGTCGCTTTGCGGAGTCGTGCCGAATGCGCACGAGACTGCTCCAGGATGCGTGCAACCGTCACACCGTCGATGACGCATGCGCCCGGTAGACTATCCGCCGACGGACGAAAAGCCCGGCAAATATCCCGATTTGGCGTGGCCATCAAAAAGCGGTCAGCGAGAATACCGAGCGCATGCTGAAAACGTTCACGATGCCCAAGCCGAGAATCACGAAATGTCGGCTTTGCTGGTTAGGCGCCACCCACACCGCACTCACTGGGTCGCGGTATCCCGGTCCACGTACACGCGGGTGGTCGTCGCCGGCCACACTCGCCGACGACCACCCGGGCCGAACGCACGCGGAGAATCGACGTCTCGTCTCATCCGCCTGTGTCGAGTCTCAAAAAGAAAAGAGCGACAAGACCGGCGAACACCCCGATGCCGTCACCGAGGTGAAGCCGAGGATTAAAGCGAAACTGAATTTGCTGGCTGCGCGCGACATTCGCACTCCATTCGTCCAGTTATCACCCGGCTCAAGCCAAGCCGGGGCGCGGCGTCAGGAGACACAAAGAAACGACCGCTCCCGACTCCGAACAACAAATAGCCGGCATGAAGGCGCCCACCGCCGCATTCAGACCCGATTCGGTCGGTGCCGATGATAACCGAGATCCGCTGCGACGCGCCAGATGATACCGATGGGTAATTACTGTGCCCGATTCGCATCCGTGGACAACGAAAGACGGATCAGATCAAACCCGTAGCATCAAAAATCCAGGATGTGTCGGTGTTTGCCAATGATTCGAAATGATTCGGTGGCGCAAAGCTGACCAGGCTATTCATGTCCCAGTAGTCTTTCCAGATCGCGATCTGGCCATCGACGACTTTATGTACCGTGACGAATCTCAACACGCCCCGTTCCCCTGAGGTGAACGTCCAGGTTTCGGAGTGCTCGTAAAAAACGTCGGCGCCGTTGGACACCAGCAGGCCGTCGTGGTTCTCGTAACCCGCGAGCGGCTCGAGTCCGATCTTGAGTCGTTTCACGATGTCTCCGGGGCCACGCGCCGCCAACGCGGGGACCGGCATGTCGACGTAGAGGCAGTCCTCGGCGAGGAACGACGCAACCGCATTCCAGTCGCGACTGGAAAGCGCCCGCCACAACCCGAGTACGACATCGTCGACCGCGATCATAGAAACTTCTGTCATATTGGCAAATAAACTCGCTCGCTGCACACGTGTCAATAACGCTGCCCCAGGCGGATACTCGCGAAGGTGAACCCGCTGCAGCGCTACATCGCCGACGAGATCGCCACCGACCACGTCGACGGCCTGTTGACCAGACGCGAAGCCATGCGTCGACTCTCTCTGCTCGGGTTAGGGACCGCGACAGCGACCGCGTTCCTCGCCGCCTGCTCGCCGGCAGAAGAACAGTCCGAAACTCCCAAGCCCTCGTCGGCTGCCGAAAGGGCAACTGCCCCAGTGCAACCACCCGGTATGGCGGACACGCTGCCCACATCGCCGATCTCGTGGGCCGGGTCAGCGGGTCAGTTGCAGGGGGCGTGGGCGCAGGGCGTCAATCCCAAGGGCAGCGTGCTGGTGATCCACGAGAACAAGGGGCTCAACGACTGGGTGCGATCGGTCGCCGGCCGATTGGCAGGCGCCGGGTATTCGGCGCTCGCCATAGACCTGCTGTCCGCGAAAGGCGGGACAGCCGCGTTCCGGGATCCCGCGGAGGCCACCGCGGCGCTGAGTGCCATCGCGCCGGAACAGTTCACCCACGACATGGACTCCGGTGTCGCGGAGCTAAAGCTTCGTGCACCGGGACAGAAGGTGGCCGTGGTCGGATTTTGCTTCGGCGGGGGACTGGTGTGGCAACTGCTGGCCGCCGGCGCGCTGGGAGTCTCGGCCGCGGTCCCGTTCTATGGACCGTTTCCGCCCAACCCCGACTTCACCGGGTCCAAGGCCGCTGTGCTGGCCATCTATGGCGCCCTGGACACCAGGGTCACCGGCTCACAGGCCACGGCCAAAGCCGCTCTCGATCGGTTCGGGCAGGTCAACGAGGTGGTAGTCGAGCCCAACGCGGATCACGCCTTCTTCAACGACACCGGCCCCCGCTACAACGCCACCGCCGCGGCCGACGCCTGGCAGCGCATGTTGGACTGGTTGAATCGCTACCTCACTCGATGACTCGCCAGCGATCGCGGCGACGAGGCCCTAGACGTCGGCGGGAGCCATCGACCGCGCCCGGCCGAGCGCAACCGGAAGGCTCGACCAACCCCGCAGCACCCGGGTATTTCGCCGCATCCCGGCACCAGCCGCAGCGGATGCAGGAGGTCGTCGCGCGCGACGCAGAACGGCACCGGGTCGTCGGCCACCGCGGGGTCGGCGATCAGCTTGGCCTGCATGTCAGCCCGCCGGACCCCGATCGTCGCGACGCCCCGGATGAACCCGTGCATCGCGAGCCAGTGCAACGGGCCTTCTCAGCACTCCGCGGTGATCTTGAAGTCCGTCGTGATGACCTTGTCGGGGTTGCTGCTGTTGATGCCGTAGGCGCTGCCGGTGATCGTGTACGCGCTGTTGTTCACGTCGACGTGAGCCTCGCCTACCCCGCCCTGCCAGAAGCTTCCGGTGAAGCCGTCGATATTGCGGATCTTGACCCATTGGGGGATGGCCCGAGAAGCGCTGAGCAGCACCACCGCTTCAACCTGGCCGTCACGGTCGCGGATATCGATGGTCCGGTAAGACTGCACCTGGCTGCATGCGGGCGGACGCGCCGGATGGCTGGCTCCGTCGATGGTCAGGCGCGCGGCGGCTCGCGGCGTCGTCTGCGGTTCCGCACAGCCCGCGACGCTGGCGGCTAGGGCAAACGCGACCGCGACCGACCTGTAGTGCACCACTTCAGTTCCTTACTGTCGCTTCGGCATCAGCCCGGGCAGCGATTTGGTGATGCGGCCGCGGACAAACTCCGGGCTCAGGCCCTTGAGCAGGTCGATGATGCGAATGGCCTTCGGCACGTACCAATGCAGCCGCTTCGGATTGTGGTAAGCCTGCCACGCGGCCTCGGCCACGCTGTTCGCCGGCATCAGCCGCAGCGTGCCCTTCTTGGGCGCGGTGGCGCGCAGCTCGTCAGCGGTCATCGGTGCGCCGCCATCGGCGGAGTGGTTGGGCGTCGTCGTCAGGATGGCGGTGTCGATCAGACCGGGCAGCACATCGGCGACCCGCACACCGTGGCGGTGCCATTCCACGCTCAGCGCCTCGGTCAGTCCTTTGACCGCGTGCTTGGTCGACGAATAGACCGCGATCCGCGGCATCCCGTAGGTGGCCGACGATGACGACGTCGAGAACATCAGGCTGCCGGGAGAGTTCTTGAGATAGGGCAGTGCGCCGTAGGCGCCGGTCAGCACCGCCTTGTAGTTCACCTCGACGACGCGCATCGTGGCTTCGTAAGGCACGTCTTCGAACCAGCCGGATTCGCCGATCCCGGCGTTGTTCCACATCATGTCCAGTCCGCCGCCGGCATTGCCGGCACAAAAGTCGGCCAGGGCGCCGTCCAGATCCGCCTTGACCGTGACGTCGACGGCGCGAGTCCATAGGCGCTCGTCGCCAAGCTCCCGGCCGAGCGCCGTCAGACCGTCAGCATTGCGATCCACGGCTCCGACCCGCCAGCCGTTGCCGTGAAAGAGCCTGACTCCTTCACGGCCCATGCCACTGCCCGCGCCTGTGATGAAGACCGATTTAACATCCCTGTTCCGGGAGCCCGACATGCAAGCCTTCCTACTCAGCCCGCCTCGACCACATCTTTGATCCGGTTGAGCGTCTTGGTCATATCACGGACGTTGCGGCGTTGGCGCAGAAAGCCGCCAAACAGCCAGTAGACCCCGAGCCACGGCGCGGGGCTGAGCCGAAATGACTCGGTCACATCCGTGCCAGCCCCCGACGGCGCCAAGCGGTAGTGCCAGTTGTTGACCGGCTTGTCGCCGAGAAAGACGGAGAAGCCGAATTCGCGGCCGGGCTCGCATGCGGTTACTTCGCAGGTCGTCCAATAGACCGGTCCGATCTCGTTTCTTTTAACGTGGCCGCGGAATTTGGCACCGACAGCCGGGCCGGTCGCGCCACCCAGCCACTCCGCTTCAAAGACCTCCGGGGAAAACTGTCCTGTCTTGCGGACATCCGAAATCAGACTCCAGATCTTGTTCGCGGGTGCCGCCATATGTACTGTCGCCGAACCTTCCATTGCCCGATCCAAACACATGCCTGGGCGTGAACATAGGCTGCGCGCGATTTGATCATCCGTGCGGAATGGCCGCCTGGATGAGGCCGTTGATGATTTCCTTAATGCCCTGCGCGGGGTGCGAGTACCACCCGATCGGGAGGCCCGACTGAGCGCCGCACTTAGGCCAGGGTTCGACACCCTGGTCTGCGAAAAGCCGGTTGGCAACCGCGATTTGCTCCTCTCGAGAAGCTGCGGCAGGATTGCCGACACCGCCGTAGGCGGCCCAGGTGGCCGGCTTGAACTGCAGCCCGCCGTATTCACCGTTTCCGGTGTTGGCGTGCCAGTTACCGCCGGACTCGCACTGCGCTATTGCGTCCCAGTTGGGTGTGGGCGCCGCACCGGCTTCGGCGGTCGCCGGTCCCAGGGTCGCCGCGAGGAACCCACCGACGACGGCGTACTTCACGAGAGGCTTCCCCAAGTTTCTCATGTCAAGCAATTCGGCATGTGTGTAGAAAGCGTTACCGATTTGATTGATTCACGAGATAAGATTTTTATGGCATTTCTATGGCAATGAAATCAGTCCGTCACACGCACCCAGGGCTTCTCGGAGCCGCACGATTAAGTGCAATAAGACTGTGTGGCCAGCGATAACGCGCGCTGATAGAGGTTGTCGAGCCGGCGGGCACGGATAACGACGGCCCTGGCGGCGTCGAGCTGCGAGCCGCACGCCGGTGCATGCAGGAGATCCCAGTCGATCACGATCTGGGTCAGCATCGTCTGGTTGAGACCGTCGATCGTCGATCGTGACACCGACAGGTCGGGCGAACCCGCGGGAGCGCTCGACGGGTTGAGTTTCCACTCCGCGAAGCGGCTGTATTCGATGGCGTCGGTGGCGTCGATCTGGTCCCCGAACACTCGGGTGACGTAGGTCGGGTCGAGGTGTTCGCCGACGGCATCGGCACCCAACGTCGTCAGTTCTTCTTCCACGCGGCCCGGATCCTCAATGGCGGCATGCGTGTTCCATTTGAAGGCGGCCACCGGCTCCGCAGTTTGCAACCGCTGTGCGGCCGCGTCGACCAGCTCGGTCAGCCCGCTGATGTCGGCTCGCGCGGGCATTGCCGGCAACAGGGCCGCCGGCAGCGCCAACGCCGCGATCAGAACGGCCCTTAACGCGCTACTGCGCCTGACGACGATCGTCAGGCGCAGTAGCGAAGTCCGGTGGGGCAGGCGATTATCCGCCGCCGCCGGGGGAAGCACCCAAGGTGGTCTGCAGGTCACCCTTCATCGCGTTGAGCTGGGCTCCCCAGTACTCCCAGCTGTGGGTTCCGTAGTTGGGGAAGTTGAACACGGCGTTGTGGCCGCCCGCTGCGTTGTAGGCATCTTGGAACTTCTTGTTGACACCGATCATGAAGTTGCTCTCCAGGAACGTGGCCGGCAAGTTTCCACCGCCCAGCTCGTTCGGAGTCCCGTTGCCGCAGTAAACCCAGAGCCGGGTGTTATTGGCAACGAGTTGGCCGACGTTGACCAAGGGGTCGTTGCGTTGCCATGCGGGGTCGCTGTCCGGCCCCCACATGTCTTCCTTCTTGTAGCCGCCGGCATCGCCCATCGCCAGACCTATCCAGCTCTGCCCGGTGGACGGGCTGAGGTAGCCGGACAGCGAACCGGCGTAAACGAACTGAGCAGGGTGGTAAATCGCCAGATTCATTGACGATGCACCGGCCATCGAGATGCCGACCGCGGCGCTGCCGTTCGCCTTGACGCTCCTTTGCGACGACAGGTACGCGGGCAGCTCGCTGGTCAGGAAGGTCTCCCACTTGTACGTCGAACAGCCGGCCTTCCCACACGCTGGGCGGTACCAGTCGGTGTAGAAGCTCGACTGGCCACCGACCGGCATGACTATTGACAGGCCTGATTTGTAATACCACTCGAACGCGGGGGTGTTGATGTCCCAGCCGTTGTAGTCGTCTTGGGCCCGTAGCCCGTCGAGCAGGTACACCGCGGGCGAGCCGTCGCCGCCGCTCTGGAATTGGACCTTGATATTGCGGCCCATGCCTGCAGACGGCACCTGCAGGTATTCGACGGGCAGGCCAGGTCGCGAGAATGCACTCGCGGTGGCCCCGCCGCCGGCAAGACCGATCAGACCCGGCAGGGCCACAGCCGCTGCCGCACCGACCAAAAGCCGGCGCCCCCAGGCCCGGATCTTCTCGCTCACGTCTGTCATACCTGCGCCCCTTGTCGGTCGTATGTCCTGGCATGGTGCCCTCGGCAGAATTTACCGTGTGAATAGGTCAAATGTCGATTGGGACGCGTTCTCATCGCAGTTTTGTATCCACTACTGGCAAAAATATACGGAGTGCGATAACTGATCGGGAAAGCTCGCGACCGCATCCGCACCGTCATTTACCGCACCCGCCAAGCAAAACACCAGGTAGAAGCCATACTGCGAAAATTGAGACACCGGGGAGTGGCGTGCGACAACAGGGACTACAAAAGTTGTCTAATCAAGATCGTCCGCCGATTTCGACACGCCCTACGCGACGTCCAATCGCCCGAACGGTTAGTTCCATTGACGCGTGGTACGCCGGCGGACCACCGTCGGCGACCCGGCGCCGCAGTGCTTGACGCGGTCGACAAATAGTTCGATTCCGTCGCCGATCGAGGGTGCGCCCAGGTTGTCCCGCGATCTGACATCGATGCAGCCGAACCCGCCACGACCGCGTAGGCTCTCACGGAGCAAGCCGATGGAGACCGAACGCTAACCCGGTCCGTACCGGCCCTCACGAATAGCCGCACCAGCGATTTGTGGTGCGCGACGGTTCGGCAGGGGGCGTCGGAGCCCGGGACGATTGAGGTGCAAACTTTGGACACGGTACTAGGGCTATCACTGACGCCGACCACCTTCGGGTGGGTCCTCGCTGAGGGGCACGGCGCAGACGGCACCATCCTGGACCACCAGGAAACGGCGCTCTACGCCGATGACGGCGTTCCCGCCGTGAGTACCGCCGAGCAGGTCGCACAGCAGGTCTTGCGGGTGGACGCGCAGGCCAGCGCGAGCGAGCATCACCTGCGCGTCGTCGGGGTGACATGGAACGACGAGGCGGCCGCGCAGGCCGCACTGCTGTTGGAAGCATTGACCGATGCCGGGTTCGACAATGTGGTGCCGGTTCGGTTGCTCGAAGCCGTCGAGACCCTGGCGCGGGCGATCGCCCCGGTCATCGGGTACGCGCAGACCGCGGTGTGCGTTCTCGAACACGAGTGGGCGACCGTCGTCATGGTCGACACCCATGACGACGAGACCCAAACGGTCGTCAAGCACATCAGCGGCGGGTTCGACGGGCTGCGATCCTGGTTGACCGGAATGTTTGACCGCAACGGATGGCGCCCGGGCGGCGTGGTTGTCGTCGGCGCGGACAGCGACATCGACGGCTTCTCGTGGCAACTCGAAAAGGCCCTGCCAGTACCGGTTTTCGCGCAGACGATGGCACAGGTGACGGTCGCACGCGGTGCGGCGCTGGCGGCGGCCCGAAGCACCGAGTTCACCGACGAGCGACTGATCGCGGACACCAGCGAACCGTCACCCGCCGCGCCGCCGAAGCGGCCTGGGCACTTGTCCTACGCCGGGGCCGTGACCGCGTTGGCCGCCGGGGCGATCACCTTCGTCTCATCGCTTGCGGTTGCCGTCGGTATTCAGCTCGCCCCCGACGCGGGGCGCGCACCGACGAAGCACGCGGCGCACGGACCGACGCCGCAGGTTGCCGAAGCCGTCACGCCCGCGGTCGCACCGCCACTGTCGGCCGAGCCATCCGCGCCGGGCTGGGCCGCTACCGGTGAGCCGGTTTCGCGGCCCGGCACACCGGAGGAGCAAGGCACCCCGACAGAGCAGCAACTCGACCCGAACGGGCCGCAGCCGTATTTGACGAGAGTGCTCGAACACATACCCGGCGGCGCCGGCGATCCAACGACGCCGAGCGAACCGCCGCAGCCTTAAAGTTCAAACACTCCGCAGCGGCAGCCTAGGGCTGCCGAATCGCGGTGCAGTAATAGGCACCGGCGGCCGGGTTGCCCGCGGCCGGGGGCACTTCGGGTAGCCCGTGGTCCGCGAACAATTCGTTCAGCGTCCTGACCTGTGTCTGCCAGCCGTGACGATTCAGATATGTGGCGACATCGTTGCGCTCGACGTCATAGCGCAAGTCGGCGAGTTCCACATCGAACCCGTGCGCGCGCCAGCGCTCCCCGGCGGCCGCAACCATGTCCGGCGCTTGCTCACCGTTTTCATCCGGCGGGGTACCGAAAATCTCGGCAGCCAGCCGACTTTCGGGCGTGCTGAGACCGGTGATGTTGTCCAGCAAACGATCCTGGGCATCCGGCGGCAGGAACGCAAGTAGGCCCTCGGCGATCCATGCACTGGGCGCAGTGGCATCGAATCCGTTTTCGCGCAGGGCTGTTGGCCAATCGTGCCGCAGATCGATCGGCACCGCCCGCAGCTCGGCCGTCGGCCGTGCGCCCAAATCGGCCAACGTGGAGGTTTTGAACTGGATCACTTCGGGCTGGTCGATCTCGAACACGGTGGCCCCAGTCGGCCAAGACAACCGGTAGGCACGCGCATCGAGCCCCGACGCCAGAATGACGGCCTGGCGGATGCCGGCGTCCATCGCGTCCCGGAAAAACGCGTCGAAGTACCGCGTCCGGGCACCCATCAGATCGGCCATCCGCTGCAAACCCCAGGGCTCGTCGGCTGCGTCGACGTCGGACGCGGCAATATCGCCGTTTGCCCATCGAGCGAGGAATTCGATTCCCACGGCTCGCACCAGGGGCTCGGCGAAGGGATCGTCGATCAGCGGGTTGTCGGCCTTCGTGGCGACCGCCCGAGCAGCGGCCACCATGGTGGCGGTCGCTCCGACACTGGTCGCCAGGTCCCACGAATCGTTGTCTGTACGAGGCATTTCGACCCCTTTCGAGAAGGCGAGAAAATAGATACTTAGCGGAATTAATGAATCCTCGACCGAGGATACACGCGCCGACGAGTACGGCCAGTGGAGTTCAATCGTCCTTGGCGTGAACCGCGGTAAAAGACAACGTCACGTCATCGGCGACCTGTACCGAGCCCATCAGCAGCGAGTACGGCTTGATGCCGTAGTCGGACTGGCGGACCGTGGATTCGGTGGATATTTGCCAGGAATCGCCGAGATCTTCTGTGCGCAAGTCGATTACGTGCGCTCGCTGTTTTCCGCGAATTTGAAGCGTGCCGGTGAGCCGGTAACCCTTTTCGGTCTCGTCGATATCGTCGGCGGTGAAGCGGATGTCGGGGAAGCGGTCGGCTTCCAATGAGCTCAACGCGTTCGAGCGCACCAGCGCTTTCTCGGGGCTCGAGAGGCCCTTGACGCCACCCTGGCTGTCGACCACCTCGAACGAGTCCGTGTCGACCGTGAGCTCGGCCGTAACGGGATCGGCGCCGGCCCAGCGCACCGTCGCCCGCCAACGCGTCATCGCGATCGTCAGGCGATGGCCAATGCGCGCGGCCCGGCCCTTGACGCCGGTACGAAGAAGCAGTTCGCCGTCAGCGGCGTCGAGAGTCCACAAGTCGGTCACAGGCCGACTGTATTCACATCGTCAAGATGGTGCGGTAGCGCGCTCGCCCTTGCTCCATGGCGGCGTAGCCGTCGGCGGCCTGCCCTAGCGGCAACTCCTCGATCCATGGCCGCACACCCGACAGCACGGCGAAATGCATTGTGTCTTCGACGTCTCTCGATGTGCCGGAGGGATGGCCGACAATACTCACCCCGGGGGTGATCAGCTGCACTGGACTGATCGGCAGCGGTTCCGTGGTGACGCCGATGGTGATCAACTCGCCTTGCGGCCGCAACCCGCCGACCGTGTCGGCCATCGCCGCGGAGTTGCCGGCGGTGCCCAACACAACCGCTGCCCCGCCGAGGGCCTGCAGTGCTTGAGCGACGTCACCACTGGTGGAATCGACGTAGTGGTGGGCACCCAGCTTTCGCGCGTCGGCTTCTTTTCCGGCGCCGCGTGCGATCGCGATGGTCTCGAAACCCATCGCCCGGGAGAACTGCACAGCGAGGTGGCCGAGTCCGCCGACACCGAGAATCGCGACTCGATCACCGGGCAACGCCTTGGTGTGACGCAACGCGTTGTACGTCGTGACGCCGGCGCAGCCCATCGGTGCGGCTTCCACATCGGACAGCTCGGACGGAATTCGGGCCAGCGCGTTGGCCGGCACCGTCACCGATTGCGCGTAGCCGCCGGGGTACTGCCAGCTCGGAACCTTCATGTTCGCGCAGTGGATGAAAATGCCCCGACGACATGGCTCGCAGCGGGCGCAGTTCCCACCAAACCAGCCGACGGCGACCCGGTCATCCACCGCGAAGCCTTCGACACCCTCGCCGAGTTCGGCTATGGTTCCAGCGATTTCGTGCCCCAGGGTGAGCGGCCACGTCATGTTCGGGAAGCCGCCGTTGGCGAACGCGCGGTCCGTGCCGCATACGCCGCAGGCCGTGACCTTCAGCCGTACCTCGTCGCGGCCCGGTCGTTTAGATTCGACCTCCGCCAGCTCCAAAGACCCACCGGGGGACTGTATTTGGACCGCTTGATGTGTCGCCATCGACCTACCCCCTCGAATCCCGCTTCAGTGCGCGACGGGACATCCGTTGGTGTTGTAGTCCACCTGCCAGTGCTTGATGCCGTTGAGCCATCCCGAACGCAGCCGCTCCGGCTTGCCGGCGGATTTCATATCGGGCATGGCGTCGGCGATCGCGTTGAACATCAGGTCGATCGTCATCCGCGCCAGGTTGGCCCCGACACAGTAGTGGGCGCCGGTGCCGCCGAATCCCACGTGCGGGTTGGGATTACGCAGGATGTTGAAGCTGAACGGGTCCTTGAAGACGTCCTCGTCGAAATTCGCCGAGCGGTAAACCATTACCACCCGTTGCCCCTTCTTGATCTGCACACCCGACAGCTCGTAATCCTCGAGCGCGGTGCGCTGGAACGATGTGACCGGAGTGGCCCAGCGGACGATTTCGTCGGCGGTGGTGGCGGGGCGCTCCCGCTTGTACAGCTCCCACTGGTCGGGGAAGTCGGTGAAGGCCATCATGCCTTGCGTGATCGAGTTTCGGGTCGTCTCGTTGCCGGCCACCGCCAGCAGAATGACGAAGAAACCGAACTCGTCGTCGGAGAGCTTGTGGCCGTCGATGTCGGCCTCGATCAGCTTGGTGACGATGTCTTCCCCGGGGTTTTGCGCCCGGTCGGCGGCCAACTGCATGGCGTAGGTGATCAGTTCGATCGAAGCGCCCATCGCATCGTTGCGGGCGAACTCGGGATCCTGGTCACCCACCATCTCATTGGACCAGTGGAACAGCTTCATGCGTTCTTCCTGCGGCACACCCAGCAGTCCGGCGATGGCCTGCAGCGGAAGCTCGCACGACACCTGCTCCACGAAATCGCCGGAACCCTCCGCGGCAGCCCTCTGCACGATCTGCCGGGCACGCTCGTTGAGGTCGTCGCGCAACCGTTCGACGGCGCGGGGAGTGAAGCCCCGGGAGATGATCTTGCGCAGCCGGGTGTGCTGCGGAGCGTCCATGTTGAGCAGGACGAATTTGCCCGTTTCGCGTTGCTGCTGGACGGTGCCGTCTTTGTAGCGGGGCAGGGCGGTGTTCTCGAGGCTGGAGAACACATCGCTTCGTATCGAAACCTCTTTCACGTCTTTGTGCTTGGACACCACCCAGTACCCGCCGTCGTCGAACCCGCCGCAGCCGTCCGGCTGCTCGTTCCACCAGATCGGTGCGGTCCGTCTCAGCTCGGCCAGCTCTTCGACCGGCAATCGCTCAGCGTGAATGTCTGGATCGGTGAAGTCGAATCCCGGAGGCAGGTTTGGGGTCGGCTTGGTGGTCGTCTTGGTAGTTGACAAGGCCCACTCCTCGATACGAAGTCTTCTAGTCGTATGTCTTGTGCCAAATAAACCACCGCAACACCACTGTTGGGAAGTACTGACCCAACTTCGACCGACCAAATTGCAACATGTTCAGCGTCAAGCGAGTTCATCAGTCTCGACAGGGCCGTCGGGGTCCCTGCGGGCAGGGCGCAACTGCCTGGGCCTTGTGGCCTGGACCACAGTCGATATGCTTTGGTCCAGGTCACCGGCACGGACGGACCAGGTGACGCTTACGCGAAGGGGTGGAGCGCATGATTCGCGAACTACTCGCCGCCGCTGCGGTCACGGCGGGCGCCGTCGCGGCGGCGCCGGGTGCGGCAGCCGGTTACGAGGGCGACGTGCCGAACATGAACTATCAGGCCTCGTTGGGCGCACCGTGCGACAACTACGAGCGTTTCATTTTCGGCCGAGGCCCCAGCGGCCAGGCTGAAGCGTGCCATTTTCCGCCGCCTAACCAGTTCCCGGCGGCGACCATTGGTTACTGGGTGATCTCGTATCCGCTGTACGGCGTCCAGCAGGCCGGTGCCAAGTGCCCGGGCCCGCAGGCCGCGGCGCAGTCCGATGCCGGACTTCCGATGCTCTGCCTGGGAGCTCAAGGCTGGCAAGAGGGTTGGTTCACCGGCGCAGGGTTCTTCCCCCCGTCGGGATAACGATCATGCGCGAAAGTCGCCCGGCTCAGAGTCCTATTCCCCGGTGGCTGCGCTTCGTGTTGGCGTCCGACCGTGCCGGCTCGGCCTGGTACATCGGGACCGGTTTCTTCTTCGCTCCGGTGCTCGCGGTCCTGTCGCCGTGGCCAGCGGTCACCGCCGCGCTCTGGGCGGTGATCGGACTGGCGGGCCTATCGCTGGGGCTGCTCGGCATCGCGATGGCCGTTGGGCTGGCGCGGATTCTGCGTTCCGGCGCCGAGATCCCGGAAGACTATTGGCGAAGCCTGGTCAACTACTGACCTACTAGAGTCGTATCAAAGTCCGGCAACGATAGGAGACTCCGGTGGCGGTCAATCCCAGAGACGCCGTGGACGCGGTCAAGGACATCGCGACCAATGCCGTCGAAAAGGCTTCGGACATCGTCGAAAACGCCAGCGACATCATCCGCGGCGATCTCAAGGGTGGTGTCAGCGGCATCGTCGAGAATTCGATCGACATCGCGACCCACGCTGTCGAAAGGACCAAAGAGGTCTTCACCGGCGGTAAGTACGACGTAGACGAGGACTAGCCGACAAGTAGTCGCCCGTTAGACGGTGGCGGCCTCGTTCAGCTCGTCGAGCCTGTTCGTCGCCTCCAGGTACTCCTGCACCCAGCGCTCGATCACGGTCGACGTCTTCTCCACCTTATTGAACTGACCGACGACCTGGCCGACGGGGTTGAACGCCACGTCGACGGATTCGTTCGGGTACCTGTTCGTGGCCCGCACGGCCATGCCGGACACCATGTACTGCAACGGCATACCAAGGGGCTTGGGGTTGTCCGGCTTCTCCCACGCTTCGGTCCAGTCGTTGCGCAGCATGCGGGCCGGCTTGCCGGTGAACGAGCGGCTGCGCACCGTGTCGCGGCTGCCGGCCTTGACGTATGCCTCCTGCTGTACCGGGGTGTTCGAGGATTCCTCGACCATCAACCATTGGGAGCCGGTCCACGCGCCTTGGCAGCCCAGCGCCAGGGCCGCGGCGATCTGCTGGCCGCTGCCGATGCCGCCCGCGCCGAGGACGGGGACCGGGGCGACCTCCTTGACGACCTGCGGCCACAGCACGATTGAGCCCACCTCACCGCAGTGCCCGCCGGCCTCGCCGCCCTGCGCGATGATGATGTCGATGCCCGCGTCGGCGTGCTTGCGGGCCTGCGAGGGGGAGCCGCACAGCGCGGCCACCTTGAGCCCGGCCTCGTGGATGTGTTTGATCATGTCGGCCGGCGGAGTGCCGAGCGCGTTGGCGATCATCTTCACCTTGGGGTGCTTGAGCGCCACCTCGACCTGCGGCGTGGCTGTCGCCTCGGTCCACCCGAGCAGCTGCAGGGTGTCGCCGTCGCTGTCCTCGACCGGCACGCCGTGATCCGCGAGGATTTTCTTTCCGAAGTCCAGGTATTCCTGCGGCACCATCGACTGAAGCTGTTTGGTCAGTTCTTCGGCCGACAGGTTCGAGTCCATGCCCTCGTACTTGTTCGGTATCACGATGTCGACGCCGTACGGGTGGTCGCCGATGTTCTCGTCAATCCAGTTGAGCTCGATCTCCAGCTGTTCGGGCGTGAAGCCGACCGCCCCGAGTACGCCGAACCCCCCGGCCTTGCTGACCGCCACCACGACGTCGCGACAGTGGGTGAAGGCGAAGATCGGGAACTCGATGCCGAGGTCGTCGCAAATAGGGGTGTGCATTACAACTCCTGGGATGCCGGCCGAATTGGAACGTGTTCTAGTTTAGTACCCACGCCGATGACGTGGCCAGGGGCCCCTCGCCTGCGCCCGGTAACTACGACGCGTTGCCCTGCCCCGTCAGGTCGACAGCGTGCGGACCACCCACAGAACCAGGAACGTGAGCATGCATCCGACGCAGCCGAGGCAGACCGACCGCGCCAGGCGGCTTTGCCCGGCCACGCTATCGGTGCGGTGCGCGAGCGAATTGCGTCGGGAACCGTCTGTGTCAGCGCCAGCATCGTCGGGATATCGGCAAGCCCGCCGAAACGGCGAGTAGCCAACCGGGATCGCGCGCCCCAGGGCAGCCTGAAACCCCAACGCGCCCAACACGATCAACACCACCAGAGCAATCATCCGGCTCATCGGTCGCGACGTGGTGGTCGCCCGGTGGTAATACCCCGCGATGGAAACGAGCATGGACTCGGGCAGTAGGGGACCATGCTCATCCACCACCGGTTCACCGCTTTGCCTCGTCCGCCGACGAGGTCAAACACATCGCCATCCGCGAACGACGACCTGCTTTATTGTTTCGCAGCAGGCCGAACAGGCACCGGGCTGCGGCTAACGAAGCCGCATTACGCGTCCGGGCGACGCTGGCCGGAACAAGCTCTAGATGCGGACATCGCGCCGCGAAATCACTTGCACCACTTACGTTTCAGTGGTTTCGCCGGGACGTTTTCTGTCGGTGGGCGGCCGTAAGATTCGAACATGGGTTCGAGTAGTCGCGAACAGGTGCAGGCAGACTACGACGCGTTGCGCGCTGTGATCTCCCGCATCCAACGCCACTCCTACGATTCGCTGACCACCCCCGAGCGCCTGGGGCTGTTGGAGGTACTCGAATGCGAGACGCGCCGACTTCAAGTTCCCGGTCACCAGCTGGTCAATCAGCTGGCCCAGCAAGCAACCCCTGACGAATTGGGCGGAAAACTCTCGCTTGCGTTGTCCGACCGCCTACATATCAGCCGAGCCGAGTCCGCGCGACGGGTAGCCGAGGCCGACGACCTGGGGCGACGTCGCGCGCTGACCGGCGAGCAGTTGGAACCCCGCTTGCCGGCCACGGCCGCGGCGCAGCGCGACGGCGCCATCGGGGCCAGCCACGTAAGGGTCATCCGCCAGTTCTTCGACGATTTGCCGGCCTGGGTGGACGTGGAAACCCAAGCACTCGCCGAACAACAATTGGCTCGGCGGGCCACCGAATTTCGCCCCGAGCAGGTGCGCAAGCTGGCAGATCGGCTCGCCTACTGCATCAACCCCGACGGCAACTTCAGCGACGTCGACCGCGCGCGACGGCGGGGGCTGCTGCTCGGCAAGCAGGAAATCGATGGGATGTCGCGGCTCAGCGGCTGGCTGACTGCGGAGACGCGCGCCACCATCGAAGCCGTGCTGGCGAAGTTGGCCGCTCCCGGCATGTGCAACCCCGACGACCTCACGCCGGTCATCGACGGCACACCGGGGGAGGAAGCAATCCAGCGAGATTCGCGCTCGGCGATCCAACGCAACCATGACGGACTGCAGGCCGCGCTGCGCGCCGTACTGGCGAGTGGAGAATTGGGCCAGCACAACGGGTTGCCGGCAACAATCATCGTGACCACCACGCTGCAGGAATTGGAAGCCGCGGCGGGCACCGCTCTCACCGGCGGCGGCACCCTGCTGCCCATGAGTGACGTCATCCGCATGGCCCGCCATGCCCACCACTATCTGGCGATCTTCGACAACGGCCGCCCGCTAGCCCTTCATCACGCCAAGAGATTGGCCTCTCCGGGGCAACGAATTGTGCTCTACGCCAAGGACCGTGGCTGCTCGGCGCCCGGCTGCGACTTACCCGGTTATCTCTGCGAAGTCCACCACATCGACGACTACGCGATATGCCGGTCGACGGATATGGACAACCTCACGTTCGCCTGCCGGCCGCACCATCGGTTGATCAAGCCCGGCGGCTGGAAGACCCGCAACCGCGCCAATGGCGACACGGAATGGATTCCACCGCCACATCTTGATCGAGGCCAACCGCGGGTCAACACCTTCCACCACCCCGAGAGGTTGCTGGGCGACGACGATGAGGAGTAGTTCGACATCACTTACGGGCCTGTTCTACGAGCTTCATCAGAAGGGGTGAAGCGAGGCTCAGCCCGCCCCCACCGTCGCCGCGATCCTCGATGCCAAAGCACGGAACCAGGTTGCGGATCGCATTGTCGCGGACCATTTTTGACGGGTAGTGCGGCACCTCAGGCGGCTCTGTGGACGTGGGGGTTGGTGACCAACCAACCGTGTCCGGCGTCGTACCGGGCCAGTTCGTTGGGCGCAGTGCGAACGATGGCGTATGACTGAAGGCGACAGTTGGCGCCAGCCGGGTGAACGTGCCCGACGGCGCGATCTGATCGACCGCGAAGTCGACGAGGTCGGCGCTGCCCGTCGGGGCGTATTCCTCGGCATCTTGCGGCTCGACGACCGACAGCGCCGCCATGGCGCAGCGGGTCAGCGCGGCGGCCACTTTCCAGTAGCCGCCGCGGGTTTCGCGTTCGGCCAAGGCCGCGACGGTGCCGATTGCGCCCAGGTAGCCGGTGAGGTAGTCGTTCATCAATACCGACACCACCGTTGGTGCCGGCAGGTTCTCCGAGTGCACGTGCATGATTCCTGTGACCGCTTGGCCGATCTGCTCGAATCCGGGCCGCGCATGCCACGGGGTCGAGGGCGCGTAACACGACGCCTCGGCCAACACCAGATTCGGGTTGATCTGTTTGAGGCCGGCGTCGCCGAGTCCCAGACGCGCCAGGACGCCCGGACGCTGGCTGGACACCAGAACATCCGCGTCGGCAAGCAACTCGGCTAACCGTCCACGCCCAGTACGGCTCTTGATATCCAGCACGATATTGCGTTTGCCCCAGCTGACGTCCATCCATAGCGGAAGCACCCAATCGCCGATCGGAGGTTGGACCTTGATGACCTCGGCACCCTGCTCGGCAAGTAGGCGCCCGATGGTGGGGCCGGCGACGAGGTGAGTCAGCTCGATGACGCGGACCCCCTCCAACGGCCGATGCAGCGCCGCGCCGAGCCGGCGGTTACCGCCGCGACCGTCACCCGCGATGTCGACCATCGGATGTTCGGCCGTCGCTGCGCCCTGGGGCAGCGCGTTCCACTCGTCCGGGCTGCGGACGACGCCCAGCGCCAGATTCGCCGTGGCGGCCTCGTCCTCAAGTTGTTGCGCGGGTTTCTTTTCCACCGCCGCCTGGATCGCCGCGGCGGTGTTCGCGCACCCCAGGTAGCCGAGCAGCGCGTCCCGCAGGTGCGGATGCAGCCCGATCATCGTGACGTAACGGTTGTCCGCGCTGCGGTAGGTGCCGTTGTCCGGGCCGATCGGCCAGGTGTCCATCAAGGTGCCGTAGCCGTTGAGGAAGTGCAGTTGGCCCGAGTTGAGCGCCAGCCCGCAATGTCGGCGGTTCAACGTCATCGTCTGCTCGGGCATGCCGCGTAGCGCGGCGATGTGCTCGACCACCGAGCCAAACGCGGCCATCACGCCGACCGCGTAGTCATGAACTTTGATGGGGCTCCGGCAATAAGAAAGCCCCGGCTCGACGGTGATCTTCGCCGGGTCGATCGGGAACGGGAGGGCGGCCGCAACGGCGTCATATATCGATCTCTGCAATGGGTGGGTGATCATGGCCTGACTTTCCGAGTTAATTGCGTTGCGAGAACGCAGCTTTGATGGCGGGCAGCGCAGCGGCCCAGTCGTTGCGAGCGGCACCGTGCCCGACTTGATCGTCGACCGGTGGCAGCGTGGCGTCGATGGACCCGGTACCAAACGTGGCGCGCCGCGGTTTGTCAGCGCGAACAAGCCTGCGGTGCTGAGCGACTCGTCTACGCTCAGGGCTCATGGCCGCCGCCGACGTCGACGCCCAGGTTGTCAAGATCGGGTCCATCCTCAATTCTCAGGTCGACGACCTGGTGCGCAAGGTGGTGGCGGCGATCCGCTCGGAAGTCGATTTCTACAAGAACACCGCGGTGCTGCCCGACGACGAGTTGGTGCGCGCCACCTCCGACAACCTCCGATTCGTGTTCCAAGCGATCGAGGTGGGCACGCCGTTTGACACCTCGCCCGCGGTGGTGACCGGCGGCAAACGGGCCGAAGCGGGGGTGCCGTTGCCGGCCGTCATGGATGCGTTCCGGGTGGCGTCGCACCAATTGTGGGAGGTGATGATCGAGCTCGCGGGCGCCCATCCCGACATCAGCGGCCGGGCGCTGATCGTCGCCACTTCCAGGTTCTGGAATGGCCAAGACCTCTACACCGACGCGATGACCCGCGCATATCGCCAGCAGGCGACGTATCAGGTGGTCGAGGACGAGGCCGAACGGGCCGCGCTGGCCGAGGCACTGCTCGACGGACGCCCGACGGGCGACTACAGCCTGTGGGAAATTGCCCAGCTGCTGCGCATTCCAGCACGCGGGCCGTATCTGGTGGTGGCTGCCACCACACCCACCGTGGGAAAGCAGGCACTGCCCGGCATCAGCGAAAAACTGCGCAGCGCCGATATCTTCTCGGCCTGGCGGCTGCTGCCCGATCTGCAGACCGGAATCGCTTATATCCCGTCGACCGCCGCCCACGACAAGTTGTTGGAGCTACTGAAGCGAGTAGCCACCACGCGAGTTGGCGTCAGTCCATTGTTCGACGACCTCGTCGACACCGCCCAGGCGCTGCGATATGCGCGGATAGCGTTGACCGCTCGCGCGACCACGGGTGGCAAGGTAACGGTGTTCGAGGATTCTGTGCTGGGCGTGGCCGCCGTCAGCGCACCCGAGGTGAACGGCAAGCTCGCCCACATCGTGCTCGGCACGTTCACCGACCTGCCCAGCGCCGAGCAAGACGTCCTGGGCAACACTTTCGCCGCCTGGCTCGACAACAAGGGATCGGTGTCGAAGGCTGCCGAGCAGCTGATCTGCCATCCGAACACGGTGCGTTACCGGTTGCGACGCATCGAGGAACACACCGGCCGGTCTTTGTCAGAGCCACGCGAGCTCGCTGAACTCTGCTTAGGGTTCGAGATTTACCAACGGATGTCGTGAGATCGGGGACCCAGTCGCCACCCGCGGCCAACGACCCTTGATCGGCTCCATCGGCAACAGGTAGCGTAGTGCTGCCAATTACGAAACGGCGAGTAGCGTAATCGGATTCCCCTCCACCGAAAGGATCGGCTCGATGCGCAGCCCCTACTCCGGCCGCCCTTTCACCACGTCAACGCCGGAGATCGCGGCTGCCTTGGAGGATGTCAGCATCCCCACGCTGCTGCTGTCGCTCGTGCACATCACCGGCGACCCGCGATTCATTCGCGATTTCAAGCAGATGGGTATCTTTCTCAACGAGGTGCAGGGGTTCATGTCGGAGGACGACAAGGCGCGTGCCCGCGCCGAGGCGCTGACCGCGATCACCGACTATCGCGAGCGGGGCTGTCCCGAACCGGAGCCACTGAACCCGGAGCTCATCCGGGAAATGCTGGACTGGGCGGCCTGCGAACACGTTCCCGACGACTACCTGGCGCTGGTGTCGGAAGAACTGGACCTCGCCGGGACCGATCCACGCCGGCCGGCGGCAATACCGGCCGATCGCGCGGCCGACCTGCCGGTCCTCGTCGTCGGGTGCGGGGAATCCGGCCTGTTGGCCGGCGTTCGGCTCAAACAAGCCAACATCCCCTTCACGATCGTTGAGAAGAACGCCGGCCCCGGCGGAACATGGTGGGAGAACAGTTATCCCGGGGCTCGCGTGGATGTGGCGAACCACTTCTATTGCTACAGCTTCGAACCCAACAATGACTGGACGCATTTCTTCGCCGAACAGGACGAGCTGCAGCACTACTTCGCCAAGGTGATGAAAAAGCACGAGCTGTCCGAGCAAATACGGTGGAACACCGAGGTTCTGGCCGCCGAATGGAACGACGACGAGGGAATGTGGCGCGTTTCGCTGCGCGATGCCGACGGACAGAGCAGCACGCTTCGGGTGCGAGCCGTGATCACCGCGGTCGGTCAGCTCAACCGGCCGCAGATCCCCGAATTCGACGGCGCCGAAAGCTTCGAGGGGCCGTCTTTTCACTCCGCCGGCTGGGACCACTCGGTTGACGTCGCCGGCTTGCGGGTCGCATTGATCGGGGCCGGCGCCAGCGGTTTCCAGATAGCGCCCGCCATCGCCGACGACGTCGAACAGCTCACCGTGTTCCAGCGGACCGCCCAGTGGATGTTTCCGAACCCGATGTACCACGACGAAGTCGGCGACGGCGTGCGCTGGGCGATGCGCCACCTGCCGTTCTACGGCAGGTGGTATCGGTTTCTGGTCCTGTGGCCCGGATCGGACAAGGGCCTCGACGCGGCGGAAGCCGACCCGAACTACGCCGATCAAGACGCGGCCGTGAGCGACATCAATGCCGCCGCCGCGATGATGTTCTCCCAGTGGATCACCAGCCAGATCGGCGACGGACCGGACGCCCAAGAGCTGTTGGCCAAGGTGATGCCCGACTATCCCGCCTGCGGCAAACGCACCCTGCAGGACAACGGCAGCTGGTTGCAGACGCTGCAGCGCGACGACGTCGAACTGGTCCGCACCCCGATCCAGAAGATCACGCCCCACGGGGTCGTCACCGAAGACGGTGTGGAGCACGACGTCGACGTCATCGTCTACGCCACCGGGTTCCGGCACACCGACGTGTTGTGGCCGCTAAAAGTGACGGGCCGCAACGGAATCGACCTGCACGAGATGTGGGGGAGCCGCCCGTATGCCTACCTGGGCATCACGGTTCCGGATTTCCCGAACTTCTTCATTATCTACGGGCCCGGCACCCACCTCGCCCACGGCGGCAGCCTGATCTTCCAGTCCGAACTGCAGATGCGCTACATCGACCAGTGCCTCGAGCGCCTCGCAGACGCGGACGTACATTCGATAGAACCCGAGACCGAAGCCGCCACCGACTGGCATCGACGGACGCAGACCCAAATCAAGAAAATGGTGTGGTCACATCCCGCGGTCAAACACTCCTACTTCAAGAACGCCGACGGGGAGATCCACACCGTCAGTCCGTGGCGCCTCAACGAGTACTGGGCCGCGGTGCGCGAGCCCGATTGGTCCCAATTTGTTGTGCGACGCCGCAGTTCGTAATTCCATCAGAAAGTGAGCACGCCGCTATGCGCACGGTGGTCGTCGATGGACCCCGAAACATCCGGGTCGACACTCGTCCCGATCCCACCCTTCCCGGCCCGGACGGAGCGATCGTCGAAGTCACCGCCGCCGGCATCTGCGGGTCCGACCTGCATTTTTACGAGGCCGATTTTCCGATGCCCGACCCGATCGCGCTGGGCCACGAAGCTGTCGGCACCGTGGTGGAAGTCGGTCCCGACGTGCGCACCGTCAAGTCGGGGGATCAGGTCATGGTTTCGTCGGTGACCGGATGCGGCAACTGCCCGGGATGCGCCACCCGCGATCCGGTCATGTGTTACTCCGGTTTTCAGATCTTCGGCGGGGGGCTGCTCGGTGGGGCGCAGGCCGATCTGCTCGCCGTGCCCGCCGCCGATTTTCAGCTGTTGAAGATGCCCGAGGGGATCAGCACGGAACAGGCTCTGCTCCTTACCGACAACCTGGCCACCGGCTGGGCGGCAGCGCAGCGGGCCGACATTCCGTTGGGCGGTACCGTGGCGGTCATCGGGCTGGGCGCGGTCGGACTCTGCGCGCTGCGCAGCGCTATTTTCCAGGGTGCCGCAACGGTTTTCGCTATCGATGTGGTCGACGGCCGCCTGAACCGCGCGGCTCAGTGGGGTGCGACACCGGTCAAAGCACCAGCACTCGAGGCGATCATGGCGGCCACCGGCGGGCGTGGCACCGACGCGGTGATCGATGCCGTCGCCACCGACGCCTCCCTGACCGACGCGATCAACGCGGTGCGGCCCGGCGGCACCGTCTCGGTGGTGGGGGTGCATGACATGAATCCGTTTCCGCTCAACGCCCTGGGCTGCCTGATTCGCAGCACGACCATGCGATTCACCACGGCGCCGGTGCAACGCACCTGGCCGGAGTTGATCCCGCTGCTGCAGTCCGGGCGGCTCGATGTGGACGGCATCTTCACCACGTCAATGCCTTTGGACGAGGCGGCCAAGGGTTACGCGACCGCCGAGTCACGTTCGGGCGACGACGTGAAAATCCTGCTGAAGCCTTAGCCCCCGTCTCGCTGCGCTTCGCGGCGAACATGGTTCGCCAGGTACCGCAGGGTCCGCATCGGCCGGCGCCGCACCGAGGCGAGGCACATCACCGGCCATCCGTGCGCCGCGGCGGCGGCGGCCAGGCCCGCGCGGGGATTCACCGGTCGCGGATAGCCGACTACTGACATCGACGCCGCATCCTCATCGCCATCGGCGTAGAAGTAACTACGTTGCACCGCAACGTCATGGTCAACGCAAAACTGTTGCACCGCATCCGCTTTCGTCGTGCCCCACACGATCGGCTTGACGATCCCGCCGGTCAGGCGTCCGTGCTCGTCGAGTTCGAATCGATTGCACTGCACGTTGGAGATGCCGAGAAAGCGCGCGACCGGCAGCGCTTGAATAGAGAGCGCCGATGAACTCAGCACCACGGTATGCCCTCGTTCCTGATGCGCTTGCACGATTTCGCGCATGTGCGAATACAGCCGTGAGGCAACACGTTCGACGAACAACCGCTCGCCCAAGTCGTCGAGGTCGGCCAGGGATTCGCCCCGCAAATAGCCCGCGGCCCGGACGATGAGGTGCTCGAATTCAAGGCGACCGAATCGATAACGCAGCGCAGCGTCGAACACACCGAGGAGCTCGCCAATCCCGACTTGCCGGCGCCGGATCCGGTCGCCGACGTGAACCGCGGCGGTGAAGCCGTCGACCAACGTGCCGTCCAGATCGAAGAATGCACCGACTCGTGGTCCTGGCGAACTGGCAGCGATCTCGGCAATGGCGTCGGCGGGGGAGAGCATCGTCATCGTCACCGCGTCGACTCCATCCGTTACCGGGCCGCCGTTATGTACTGCGAGTGCATGAAGCTGTCGATCTTCACGTCGACCTCCGGTGGCGTCATGCCGTAGCGGGCCTGCAACTCGAGGGTGTTGCGGACGGGCTCAACGCTCCACCCGTGCGCGGCCAGCCACTCGGCGGGCTCGCTCTTGGGCTCGTAGGTAAGGGCGGAGAAGTCCACATCGCCAGACACGTTGACCCCGGGGTGGTGGGTTTCCAGCGCTTCGAGCTGGTCATGGTCCAGTCGCGATCCCAGTGCGCCGATAGCGATTCGGCTGCCGGGTGCGCTGAGTCCGCTGATCCGGGTGAAAAGTGTGTTCTGGGCTTCATCGGTCAGATACGGCAATATGCCCTCCACCGACCAGGCGCTGGGCCGTTCGGTGTCGAAGCCGGCCGCTTCCAACGGTCGGGACCAGTCGGTGCGTAAGTCGGCGGCGACCTCAACCCGAGTTGCCTTGGGGGCCGCGCCGTGCTCGCGCAGGACCCGCGCCTTGAACTCCAGGACTTTCGGCAGGTCGATTTCGAAAACGATTGTACCGCTCGGCCATTCCAGGCGATACGCCCGGGAGTCCAATCCAGCGGCGACGATCACCGCTTGTCGTATGTCCGCGTCACCCGCGGCGCCGAAGAAGTCGTCGAAGAATCGCGTTTGCACACCGTAGAGCCGAGGAAACGCCGTCTCGTCGTCGGTGCTTCCCGGATTGGCAAGCACTCCGGCCAAATACGGGTCCCGGGAAGCGGCGATGAACACTTTCGCGTATTCATCTCGAACCAGCGGTTGCGAGCTCACGGCATGCAGCGCGCGCCAGCCCGCCACCAGGAGAGCGGTATAGCCGACGCTGCTGACGATGTCCCATTGGTCGTCATCTGAACGGAGCGAGCCATATTCAGGCCCGGATTCAGGCGCGGTGCTCATGGTCGCCACCTCCCACGTCGATCGGCCACAGCGCGCCGACGTATCCAAGGTACCTGCGGAGACTTCCTCAGAGCTCGAGAAACACCGTCACCGGTCCGTCGTTGACCAATTCGACCTGCATGTTCGCCCCGAACACGCCGGTCTCGACGTGTGCGCCCAACCCGCGCAACGCCTCCGCGAACGCCGCAACCAGGGGTTCGGCGACCGCCCCGGGAGCGGCAGCGTTCCAGGACGGCCGGCGGCCCTTCGCGGTGTCGGCGTAGAGCGTGAACTGGCTGACGACCAGGATCGGCGCCGCGATATCGGCCGCGGAGCGTTCGTCGGCGAGAATGCGTAGGTTCCACAGCTTTTCGGCGAGGCGGCGTGCCTTGTCGGGGTCATCGCCGTGGGTGACGCCGACAAACGCCAGCAATCCCTGGCTTTCGGGCCGGATGGCACCCGCCAGTTCGCCATCGACAGACACCGCCGCCGACGAGACCCGTTGCACCAGAACCCGCATGGCTCGATGCTGCCAGGCCGGCTAGGTAGGCTCGTCAGGTGTCCGTACTCGTCGCGTTTTCCGTCACCCCGCTCGGCGTCGGCGAGGGCGTTGGCGAAATCGTTGCCGAAGCGGTTCGGGTGGTGCGCGACTCCGGGCTGCCCAACAAGACGGATTCGATGTTCACCGTGATCGAAGGCGATAGCTGGGAGGAAGTGATGGCGGTCGTGCAGCGCGCCGTCGAGGCCGTTGCCGCCCGGGCCCCCAGGGTCAGCACGGTGATCAAGGCGGACTGGCGGGCCGGCGTCCAGGACGCGATGACGGAGAAAGTCGCGACGGTCGAGCGCTATCTCGCCGACGACTAGCGCCGCAGCACATTGTCCAAAACCTGCTCGGCGCCGGTCGCGCGTGCACTGACGGCTTCGCGTGTGCGTCCACGGCGCCTCGACCGGCGTGTCACCGCTGTCGGCTCCCACTCGACGCCAAGGCTTCACAGTCGACGCCGGCCGGCCGGCCGGGCAGCGCGGGTGCGTAGGCTCGTGCCGGTGAGCGCACGCGCAGGCATCGTCGTCACCGGAACCGAAGTCCTCACCGGACGCGTCCAGGACAGAAACGGCCCGTGGATCGCCGATCGGCTGCTCGAACTAGGCGTAGAGCTGGCCCACATCACCATTTGCGGCGATCGCCGCTCCGACATCGAGGCGCAACTGCGCTTCATGGCCGAGCAGGGCGTTGACTTGATCGTCACCAGCGGCGGGCTGGGTCCCACGGCCGACGACATGACCGTCGAGGTGGTGGCGCGCTTCTGCGAGCGCGAGCTGGTGCTCGACGAAGAAGTCGAAGACAAGATCGCCAACATCCTCAAAAAGCTGATGGCGCACTTCGATTCGAAGAGTTTTGACGCGGTGCGCGCGGCCAACCGCAAGCAGGCCATGGTTCCCAGCGGTGCGCAGGTACTCGAGCCGGTGGGTACCGCCCCGGGCGTCGTAGTGCCCGGAAAGCCCACGGTGATCGTGCTGCCCGGGCCCCCGCGTGAGCTTCAGCCGATGTGGCACAAGGCGATCGAAACTCCCGCGGCGCGGCAGGCGATCGCCGGCCGGACGATCTACCGTCAGGAGACCATCCGGATGTTCGGACTGCCCGAGTCGGGCCTGGCCGAAACGCTGCGCGACGCGCAGAATTCCGTCGCCGGATTCGACTCGCTGGAGATCACCACGTGCCTGCGGCGGGGCGAGATCGAAATGGTCACCCGCTACGAGCCGGACGCGGCGCAGGCTTACGGCCGACTGGCCGAGCTGCTGCGCGACCGGCACGGACAACAGCTGTACTCCGAAGACGGATCGCAGGTGGACGATCTGGTTGCCCGGTTGCTGTCCGGCCGCCGGATCGCCACCGCGGAATCCTGCACCGCGGGGCTGTTAGCCGCACGGCTGACCGACCGGCCCGGTTCGTCCGAGTATGTGACGGGCGGGGTGGTGAGCTATTCCAACGATGCGAAGGTGCAGCTGCTCGGCGTTGACGCCGAGCTGATCGAAACGCACGGCGCGGTGTCGGAACCGGTCGCCGAGGCGATGGCAGCGGGCGCATTGCAGCGGTTCGGCGCCGACACCGCCGTCGCGATCACCGGCATCGCGGGCCCGGGCGGGGGAACGCCGGAAAAGCCGGTGGGAACCGTCTGCTTCACCGTGCGGCTTGCCGAAGGCCGCACGGACACCCGGACCCTGCGGCTGCCCGGGAACCGGTCCGATATCCGTGAGCGCTCGGCGACGGTCGCGATGCACATGTTACGACGCGCGCTGAGCGAGCAGGCGCCCCTTTGAACCCGCTGGTAGCGAACCGCTTCGCCCGGCTGCGCCGCACTCGCGATCGCCACTAGATCACGTCACTTTTGTTGGTAGAAATGCAGTTTCGGCGGTACCAAACCGGATTCCGGTCGCATCCTTTCCAACCAGCGTCAGGAACGCCACCGCGAGCAACACCGGCACGATGGTGACGGTCAACGCGAACGGATAGCCGTGCGTCTCCGCCAGGTGTTCCTGGATGGGCAGGTTGAACGCGGCGAGCAGATTGCCAAGCTGATAGGTCACGCCGGGGTAGAGGCCGCGAATGGCGTCCGGCGACATCTCGGTCAAATGCGCGGGAATCACCCCCCAGGCTCCCTGCACGCAGACCTGCATCAAAAACGAGCCGAGGCACAGCATTGCCGCGGTCCGCGAGTACGCGAACAGCGGGACGATCGGTAGTCCCAAAATCGCACAGAAGACCACCGTGTAGCGGCGGCTGAAGCGCTGCGACAGCGTGCCGAAGAACAAGCCGCCGACGATGGCGCCGATGTTGTAGACCACCACGATCCACTTGACCGTCACGCTGTCCAGGCCGGCGCCGTGGTTGGCCGTCGACCCCAAGAATGTCGGATAGACGTCCTGCGTGCCGTGGCTCATCCAGTTGAAGGCCGTCATCAGCGCCACCAGGTAGAAGAACCGGCGTACGATCTTGCCGTCGCGCAGCACATCGCGCAGCTTGGTGTTGGTGAGCTTCATCTGGTCCTGGGCGGCCTCCCACACCTCGGACTCCTGCACCCGGTAGCGGATGATCAGGCTGATCAAAGCCGGGACGATGGACAGGGCGAACAACCAGCGCCAGGACAATCCCAGCCAATCCATCACCAGCAGCGATCCCACACTCGCCAGCAGATAACCGAATGCGTAGCCCTCCTGCAACAGTCCGGAGAAAAAGCCGCGTCGCTCGACGGGAACCTTCTCCATCGCGAGTGCTGCTCCCAGCCCCCATTCACCGCCCATGCCAAGTCCGTAGAGCAACCGCAGAATCATCAGCACAGTGAAGTTGGGCGCGAAAGCGCAGAGGAAGCCGACCACCGAGTAAAAGATCACGTCCACCATCAGCGGGGTCCGCCGGCCAACCCGGTCGGCCCACAGGCCGAATAGCAATGCGCCCACCGGGCGCATGATCAGGGTGGCGGTCGTGACGAAGGCGACCTCAGCCTTACTGATGTGAAAAGTCTTTGCGATGTCGGCATATACGAACACCACGATGAAGTAATCGAAGGCATCCATCGTCCAGCCCAACATCGCCGCAATGAACGAGTTCCGTTGATCGCCACTGAGGCGTTGAGTTGTCACGTGAGCATCGTGGCGCAACGCGGGCCGTTTGACCATCCACGCCGCGGGAGTGGGTTCGCGATAGATGCGAATCATCGATGCCGATGGATCGCGGACTACTGCTCGGCGGCGGGCAGCCGGTTGCGGGGCGTGGGCGTGACGCCGATCGAGCACGGGCAGGCGGCGGTCGACGTCATGACCGAGGCCAAGGATCTCGGGCGCTTCTACGCGCTGAACTGAGCCACGCGCGTCGGCGCGAAGGCGAATGCGGCCGCCGGGCACATAATTCGGTCCCGTCGGCGACTACCGGTGGCAGGATCTTCCGACATGGGTCCTTTTCTCCTTCGCGCCACACTGACTGGTCTTGCCATGTGGATCGTCACCCACTTCGTTCACGGGCTGAGCTTCGTCGGCGGCAAAACGCCACTGGAGAGGGTCGGCATCATCTTCGTCGTGGCCGTCATCTTCGGTCTGGTCAACGCGTTCATCAAGCCGATCGTTCAGTTCTTGTCGATCCCGCTGTACATCGTGACCCTTGGGCTCTTCCATATCGTCGTCAACGCGTTGATGCTCTGGCTCACCGCACGCATCACCGAACACACGACGCACTGGGGGTTGCAGATCGACCACTTCTGGTGGACGGCGATCTGGGCCGCGATCCTGTTGTCGATCGTCAGCTGGCTGCTGTCGCTGGTGGTGCGCGACGTCGACCGCCACACTCGATCCTGATACCTCAGGGCGCCTGCATCGCGGAGGCCGTTTCTCAGCGGAAAGGCGCGCGGCCCTTCTTCGGCATCCTGGGTCGCGAAAACCCGGTAGCTGTGCCGAGTCTCGTCGTCGTAGGCCGACTCGGGGTCGAGCGTCGGCTCTTCGGCCGCCGACTGTTTGGTCGCAAAGACGGCAAGCGGCGCGTTGGCCGCGATGCGCTGCCTCCGCCGGCGAAAAGCCCTCGTTTGGGTTCCATCACCGCGAATCGCGCTTCGGGCATGGCGACGCGGATGTCGGTGCAGCCCAACATTTCAAGGCCGCCCGCGACTCAGGTGCCGTCCACCGCGGCGATGATCGGCCTATACACCGGAAAAATCCCGCCCCACGCCGGTGACGACGGCAATCCAGGCGGCGTCACCGGCGTGGGGCGTCGGCCCATGCCCGAGCCAAGTCGCGGAAATGTTCCATATCCAGCGAGTTGCGCGTTTCGAGGCGGTTGACCGTAATAGTGGCAATGTGAGCGTTAAGCGCGTAATCAATGCTTACGCATGTTCCACCGTTTCGGTTCGTCGTTGCTGCCGTTAATGAATCATTGCTACCGTTACTGAAATAGTAAGGGTTTCAGTGACCTTCGGCCTTCAGCCGGCCGCACAGAAACTGATCGGTTTGCGCAATTTCACCTCGGCAAATCTCAATTACACATATGCTTAGCAATGACGTGAAAACCGAGAGGGTCGGTTTACGACAACCCTGCCGGCCTTTTCGGGACAGGACGGCGTCGCCCGATACTGCCCACGACGACGGGATGTCGCAGAGATGGACACTGCCGAAATTGGAATCGCAGGGCCCAACAACGGGTCGTATCTTGGTCACCCGCCAAGTGGACTGCACACGGTCACCAAGCGGGCCGGTTCCTCGGTGGTCGTCCACGTCGGCGGTGACATCGACGCCAGCAACGAGGGCGCCTGGCAGGACGTGCTGAGCCGCGGCGCCGCCGAGACGGTCGCGCCCGGCCCGTTCGTCATCGACGTGTGCGACCTCGATTTCATGGGGTCGTGCGGTTATGCCGCCCTGGCGCACGAAGCAGCGCTGTGTCGCAACCGCGGCGTCACGCTGCGGCTGGTCACCAGCCAACCCATCGTCGCCCGAACCATTGCCGCGTGCGGACTGCGTCCGCTGCTGCCGACGTACGCGACCGTCGAGACGGCGCTAGCGCCGGTCAGCGATCAGGGCTGACCAAGCGCACTACATCGCGCGCGCAACCCCAGGACAGGGTCACGCCGTTACCGCCGTGGCCGTAGTTGTGGATGCAGCGTGCCCGCCCGAGCGGCTCGGCTTCCAAACGCACCGAGGGACGATCGGGGCGCAGCCCGGTAATCGTTTCGATCACCTCAGCGTCGCCGAGCCTCGGTTCGATCCGGCGGCAGCGCGCCACGATGCGCTCGGTGATGTCGGGCTCGGCCGCGGTGTCCCAGCGATCCGGGATGCTGATCCCGCCACACACCACCCGCTGTGGGTGCGGGAAGTAGCAGACCCATTCCGGGCCGTTGTTGATCTCCAAAAACAGTTGCCGCAGACCGGGATTGGCGAGCACAACATGCTGGCCGAACAATGGCCGCACCGTGTCGTCGCCCACCAGCGTTCGGGCGCCGAGACCCGAACAGTTGATCACAATCGGTGCCGCGTCGGTGGCCTCGGCCAATGACTGCACGGGGTGTTCCTCGAGCTCGCAGCCGGCCGCGGCAAGTCGCCGCGTCAGGTAGTCGAGGTAGTGCGGCATGTCGACCATCGGCATGGTCGCGCGAAAACCGGCCCGAAAGCCCTCCGGAAGCTCGGAAGGCTCGACCGGCCGCAGTTCAGGGATCAGCTGCGCCGCCGACGACATCGCCTCGGTCGCGGTCAATTCGCCGACGCTGAGCGCGGGCGCCAGTTGTACCCCGGTGTCGGGATTGGCGGCCAGGTCACGAAACACTCCCAGCGAATATTCGGTCCACGCCAATGTTTTGGTGGCGCGTTCGGCCGGCCGCGGCGGGGCCCACACCGCACCGGCAACTACTGAAGTCGTCTGCTGTGGCAGGGCGGCGGTCCACACCCGGACCGGCCAGCCGGCTTCAGCCAGACAAATGGCCGAGGTCAGTCCGCTGACTCCGGCACCGACGACGACAATCTGCTGCGCATTGACCACCACGCCACGCTATCCAAAGCGAAGGAATCGAGGCATAACGGCTGCTCGCCGGCGGCCAGGATCAGGTACCGGGTACTCGCTGTCCGTTCGGCGCAAGCAGGCCGTTGAGCGCACCGAGAGTGCCTTGCAGTTGGGCGCCGGCCATCGGCCCGGGGACGTCGGGCGGCGGACTGGCGTCCGGGGTCAGCTGCCAGGGCTGGCAGCCGTCGGTCTTGAACGCTTTGTCGGTCGGGTCGATCCGGACGACCTGCGGCCGCTTGGTGAGCGAGTTGTCGATCAGGGCGCCGTCCGGATTGGAGGTCCGCTTCCAGTAGCAAGTGCCGTTGCCGATCGGGCCGCCGCTGGAGTAGATGCCCGGCACGATGTCGGTACCCACCGCATAGATGCCGTCTTTGTCCATCGCCGTCTTCGGCGGGCCTCCGGGCGGTGCGGGTGCGGGCGATGCCGATGGCGACGCTGCCGGAGCCGGCGACGCCGCCGGCGAGGGCGATGCTGATTGCCCCGGCGTCGGCCCGGGCGTCGGCTCCGGATCCGCGCCGGCTATCGCAGCCGATGCTGCCCAGCCAGCGACCATCAGACTCGCAGCAGCCAACCGTGCCGCAATAGGTACTCCCATAGCCATCGAGGGTACCGGGGTCAAGAACCTAATTCATACCGTTGTGAAATCAGCCGAGCAGCTTCAGCACACCTAAAGTCGTCGCACCTTTCCGGCATACCCAAGCGCATGCTCGTACGTCTCGAGGTTGTCGCGGGATATCTTCGCGTGCACCGGGCGTTCGAGGAAGAACCGCAGCACCGGGTTGTAGGCGTGATACGTCTCGTGGAACGTCAGCACGGTGGTGCCGTCGGGCTGCTCCTCGAGTTGGTGATATCCCTCCGCGCGCGACCACAGCGGCGCCCCGACGGCCACATACCGCGACAGCTTGTTCAGCTCGGCTTCGGTCACCGTCTCCCACGACCGCGCCCTACCGCCGGTCAGCAGGTATTTGGGCACTTCGAAGATGCAGGTCCGGACCAGGCCCTCACCGGCTTCGTTGCCCTCGTTCAGGATTTCCATGCTGCCGGTCGGCCACTTGAGCACCCGCGGCCGCGGGGCGTTGGGTGGCGCCGGGGGATGTAACACTCGCCAGACTTTTCTCGGCGGGGCATCGACGTGGAATCGCACGGTGTAGGACTGCATCAGCTCTCTCCATCAGCCGTCATCCAACTGTTCCAGAACGTGATGGTCTCCGCGGGCGGCCGCCTGGCCGGCCGGAAGTCCGTGCCGATCGTGTAGGCGACGGGAAACAGCGCGGCCTGCGTCACCGTGGGCGGAATGCCGAGCAGCTCGGCGACTTCCCGTTCCTTGAACAGATGCATCGTCGTCCACACCGAACCCAGCCCCCGCGAACGCAGCGCCAGCAGAAAGCTCCAGCCGGCCGGGATGATCGACGCCCAGGCCGCCGCGGCGATACCCGGTTCCGCGCTCTCGATGCGCTGGTTGAGGCAGGGAATGACATGCACCGGAACCTGTCCCAGCGTTTCGGTCAGGCTCGTCGCACTCTGGTACACCCGCCGCGTCTGCGGGTCCGTCGCGTTATCCGCCGCGTATGCCAGGTACTGCGAACCGATGCTGCGGTAGATCTCGGCGATGGCCGCGCGCTTGTCCGCGTCGGTGATTACCAGCCAACGCCAGTCCTGCGTGTTGCTGGCCGTGGGCGCCTGCATCGCCAGTTGGATGCATTCCAGGATCACCTCGCGACTGACCGGCCGGGTCAGGTCGAGACGTTTACGAACCGACCGTGTGGTGCTGAGCAGTTCGTCGACGGTGGCGATTTCCATGGATTCCTTTCCGGTGCATGGTCAGAGATCGATCGCGCAAGACTGGTCGGCCCCCAGCACGGTCAGGGAACGTCCCAGGCCAAGAAATACCGCGACACACAGTGTGAGATCCAGGATCTCTTCGTCGGTGGAAGACGCTCGAAGTCGTTGGAAGAAACCATCATCCATCGACGAGTGGTCGTTGGCGAAGCGCTCGGCGTACTCGATCGCGGCGGCTTCGCCACCAGGGCCCCCCGGCACGGTGAGCCTTGCCATCGCCGACCTCCTGCCTGGTAAGGACGGTACCGAATTGAGCAAACCAGATTCTCAACTCGGCTGTCTAGGTCGGCGACGAGGCGCAATTGTGCAGGTGAGTAACCCGGCGCGGAGCCGCAAGACTGTCCGGGTTACGGTCCGTTGAGCGGCATTGGGCCCGGCGGCGAATAGGGAGGTCTGTGCGTGCTGTTCATGCACGAACTACACACGGTGCGCGGCCGCAAGGAGGATGAATTCGAGGCGGCGTTCCGTGACGGTTGGATGCCGATGCTCGGGCGCGGCGACGACGCTCGGTTGTTGTGGTACGCCAACCAGGCACACGGCAGCGGCCCCGCCTACACAGTCGTCACCGTGACGGCCGTCCGCGACGGTGCGGCGTGGGAGCGGCTGACCTTACGGGTGCAGAAGGGCGACCTGCAGAAGTGGATGCGCGGCCTCGATGAGCTCCGCCACGAGGTCGAGGCGAAGCTGCTGACGCCGTTGCCTTGGTCACCGCTGGGCGACGTGCAGTTCGACGAGGTGCCGGCCGACGGGCGACAGCACGAGATGACCCTGTACATGGAAGACACCATGTGGCCCTACGAGGACAAGTTCGAGGAATACATCGACCGCTGCGGCGACGTGTACGCCAGGAGTCTCCAAGCGCCATCCTCGATGCTGACGATGCACGCCGCATTCCAGCCCGCCCTTGGCAGCCATGTCCGGCGCGAGGTGATTCTGATGCAGCGCATCAGCCGGCCCGACGCGCTGCTCGACCTGCTCCGCAGCCACATCCCCGCCGAGTACCGCGCGCCCGGCACGTGGATGTACGACGCCCTGGACTTGCGCGATCAGTGGACCAGCCGGTTGCTGCGCACCTCCGAATGGTCACCCCTGTACTGAGTGTCATGCGTCCGCACGGCCCAGGATTCGGGCAGCGTCGCGCGCCATGTCGTGCACGATGCCGGCAGCCGGACGGATGTCGCGAACGAGTCCGACGGCCTCGCCCACAAGTATGGCCGCAGCTTCGAAATCTTCTGCGGCCACTGCATTTTCGAATGATTCCATCGCCTCGGGCAGCGCGGCCGATAGTTGGTTCTCGTTGCCGTGCCAGGTGTCGAGGAATCGGTTGCGCAGCGCCCGCGCGTTGTAGTCGGGGGGCCAATCAAGTTGGCGCACAACGTCGTACACGCGGGTTCTGAGGGTGTCGTCTCCGCTGGCCGAGATCGCCCGCTGGTGGGCCCGCGGCGACACCGATGCCTCGGCACTGGCCCAAAGCCGAGTACCGACTATCGCACCGTCGGCGCCCAGTGCCAATGCTGCCGCCAATCCACGGCCGTCGGCGATGCCGCCGGCCGCGACTACCAGCGTTTCGGGGGAGCGCGCGGCGACGAGGTCGACCACGTCGGGCACCAGCGTGAACGTGGACCGCACGGTCATTCCGTGGCCACCCGCCTCGCCGCCCTGCGCGACGACGATGTCCGCGCCGGCGTCCACTGCCTGCCGCGCGTGATCGAGCTTCTGCACCTGGGCGATCAGTGGCACATCCGCCGCGTGAATACGTTCGGCGAACGGCCGAAGATCCCCGAACGACAACATGATTGCGGCCGGTTGCCGCTCGAGGGCATGATCGAGCAGTTCGGGCTCGTGCGCCAGGCTCCAGGTGATGAACCCGCATCCGACCCTCGCGCCGTCGGCCTGCTCGAATTCGTGCCGCAGCCATTCGGCGTTGCCGTAGCCGCCTCCGATCAGTCCAAGGCCGCCACCCGCTGTCACCGCCGCCGCGAGCCGGCCGCCGGAAGCCATGGCCATCGGCGCGAGCAGGATCGGATGCTCGATGCCGAAGAACTCGGTGAGACGAGTGTTCATTGCAGTTCTCCGGTGAGGAACTGCGCCCGGCCGTGACCGAAAGACCAGTCCTCGTCGCTGTTTTCAGTGATCGACACGATCAGGTCGGCCGGGTCGACCCCGCACAGTTCGGTAAGATTCGATGCCAGCAGCTCATAGAACCGTTCCTTCATGGCGCGGGTGCGCGGCCTGCTCACCACGTGCACCACCACAAGCCGTGTTGAGCGGTCGATGCCAAGACCGGTATCCCAGGCCACGATCTCGTGGGCGGGATGGGTATGCACCACCTGGTAGCGGTCGCCCGGCGGCACCGCAAACGCTCCGACGACGGCATAGTGAACGGCGTCGAGCAGCGTTCGCACCTCCTCCGGCGCGCGCCCCTCGATCAGGTCGATGTACAGCAGCGGCATTTTCTCTCCTCGGGTCCGTGCGCCTCGATGACGAGGTTAGGGCTACGGGAAGCGACTGTGAAATGCCTGTCGCACGGCATCTATGCTTTCCAGGCATGAGTGTGCTGGACGGCGGCCGAGTCGAGTTGCGCCATCTGCGCGCGTTCGAAGCGGTGGCGCGATTGCAGTCGTTCACCCGTGCGGCCGAGGAGCTCGCGATCACCCAGCCGGCGCTGAGCCGCACTGTCCAGCAGCTCGAAGACGCACTCGGCGTCACCCTGCTCGATCGCGGCTCGCGGCATGTGGAGATGACACCCGCCGGGCGGACGTTCTTCGAACACGTCGAACGGGTTCTCGCCGAAGTGGTGCGCGGCGTGCGGGCCGTGCGACGTCAGGCGAGTATTCGTCTCGGGTTCAGTTGGTTGTTGCCCGACCCGTGGGCGCAAGACACGGTTGCCCGATTTGAGCGGGCCGGCGCAACGACGGTCGATTTGATCCGCACCGACGATGCGCTTGCCGCGGTGCAGCGGGGGAAGGTCAACGTCGCCGTGGTGCGTGGCCAGGTGACCTCGACCACCGTGCGGGTCGTGCACCTGTTCAACGAGTCACGCGTGGCGGTGTGCTCTGTTCACTCGCGCGTGGCGGCCAGGCGGGAGTTGGACTGGGCCGAGGTCCCAAAGTGGCCGCTGGTGGTCAACGTCGCCAGCGGCACCACCGGACCGTGGTCGTGGCCCGCGGGCCAGGGCCCGCAAACGGTCGTGGAGACGTCGAATTTCGACGAATGGATCGAATCCGTAGCCGCGGATCGAGGCATCGGCGTGATCCCAGATGTCGCCGTCCGGCGCAACATTCACCCCGGTGTGCGGTTCATCGCGCTCCGGGGAGCACCCCAGAGCGCGGTGTCCCTGGCTTTTCTGCCGCGCGCTCGCAATGCCGAGCTGCGCCGCTTCATCGAGGCCGCGGTGACAAGCGCGGCCGAGTGCGGCACTTGACATGGGTTGTGCTATCCCGGGTTTCGGTCTGCACCGACGGCGGGCCCTGGCGGCGTGGCGTTGCTGCCGGCGCGCAATCGGCTGGTGACCGATTCCAGGAACGGCTCGACAATTGCCAAAAAGCCCGCCGGGTCCGACGAGAACACCACGTGCCCGGTACTCAGGACCTCGAGCCGCGAGCCCCGGATGGCGTCGTGGGTCGCACGCGCGGCACGCACCGGTATCGCGATGTCCTTCTTGCCCCACACGATGAGCGTGGGCGCGGTCAGTTCCGTGGCGCGGCTTCGCAAATCGTGCTCGGGCGTCGCGAAGCTTCGCCAGAGCCCGGTGAGTGTCCGGGCACCTTCGGGCGTTCTGACCGCCACGATCGCACGCGCAATGATCTCCCGGTCGCTGTCGGTCCTGGCCTTCATGTAGCCCCGGATGAACCGGGGAGCGCCGCGACGGACGAACGCCGGTGAGCCGACGACCCGGCAGAAGGCGCGCGTCAGCGGGCCCAACGGAATGAACCCGCCGGAGTTGACCAGCACCAGTCCCGCGACACCCTCGGGCCGGTTGATCGCCAAGCGTGCGGCGGCAAACCCGCCGACCGAATTCCCGATCAGCACAGCACTCGTCAGACCGAGCCCGTCGACGACGTCTTCGAGTACATCGGCGAAGAGCGGGGCGCCGGGCTCGACGGAGGAGTCGACCGGATCCGAGTCTCCGTGCCCCGGCCAGTCCACCGCGATGGTGCGGTAACGGCGGTCAAGTGTTGCGCGGATCGGGTCGAAGTCGCGGGCATCGTGCAGGGTCGCGTGTAGCAGTAAAATCGTTGGCCCGCTGCCACTTTCGGTATAAGAGACGCGCCCCGCCCGAGTTTGGATAGTCGGCATGAAAGTTCCTCTCACCTGATTGACCGACTGGTCGGTCATCGCGTACGGTACCTCGGTAGGAACGTCGTGACAAGGAGGAATCGAGATGCGAAAACCCAGCGCAGGGCGGGATTGCGATGAGACCGCCTGAGCCCGGACGCGATGCCCTGCTGGACGCGGGGCAGCGCCTGTTAGGAACGGCCGACTTGGCCCGGATCTCGGTGAACGCGATCGTTGCCGAGGCCGGCATGGCGAAGGGCAGCTTCTACCAGCACTGGCCCAGCCGCGCGGAATACGTGCGGGCACTGCACATCCGATTCCATGACGAGCTCCTGGAATCGATCGTTGCCGCCAGGGCCGAGCTGCCGCCCGGGCACGAGCGGCTCGAGGCCGCGATGAACGCGTACCTCGACGGCTGTTTGGCCGAGCCCGCTACCAAAGCACTGCTCGTTCAATCACGCACCGAGGCCGGGTTGACCGATTTGGTCGCGGTCCGCAATCACAGCGCGGCCACGCTGATGATGCCCGACCTGGAGGCGCTCGGATGGGTGTCGGCGGAACCGATCGCGGCGCTGCTCGTCGCGGCGGTCGCCGAAATCGCGCTCGTCGAACTCGATGCCCGGCAACGCGATGACGAGCTACGCCGAGGATTCCTGCGACTCGCGACTCGGACGCCGACGGCAGATTAGGCCAGCGGCGCTAAACCGGAGCGGAGCAAATCCAGACCCGCGGCCACCAGCTCGCCGAGATCGTCGGTGCAGCCGTTTCGCCCCCAATACTCCACTGCCACAACGAGAGCCGCAGCCAGAGCGGAGCCCGCTACCTCGGCGCTCAGCTCGATGTTCGGCGTGTCCGGATTCCGACTCCTGATGAAGTCGGTCAGCACCGCGGCGAACGACGATTGCACCACCCGCAAATGGCCGGCGATGCGTTCCGCACTGATCAACTCGGTGCGTGCGGTCGCGGCCTGCCGGACCACTTCCAGGTCGTGCGGGAAGGCCGCGACGCTCGCCAACACCGCATCGAAGAGCGACTCGGAATCCGGGCGTTGCACAAGGGCCTCGGCCAGCCATTCCAACTGCGTCTCGTAGTCCTGGAACAGCACCGACTCCTTGGTCGGGAAATGCCGGAAGAAGGTGCGTTCCGTCACGCCGGCCTCGGCCGCCAGCTCCGTGACCGTCACCTTGGCAAACCCCTTGCGGGCGAAGCTTTTTAGCGCGGCTTGGCGTAGCGCCTCGTGCGTCGATCGTCGGCGCAGTTCGTGGCGGTTCGTCGGGTTGCCGGCTAACACAGTCATGTCACGCCGATCGTATCCGACCGCATTCGTCAGAACTGACATCTTCCAATTATGTCAGTACTGACATATGGTTGTGACGCGCAGATCACCGGCGAAGGGCTGGGCCAGGACAATGAGCAAGACGGAATACGACGCGATCGTGGTGGGCGCCGGGCACAACGGGCTGACCGCCGCGGCCATCCTGCAGCGCGCCGGCCTGCGGACCGTGTGCCTGGAAGCCAACACCTACGCGGGCGGCATGGCCGCAACCGTCGAATTGATCGACGGCTTCCGCTATGAGATCGCGGGCTCGGTGCAGTTCCCGATGGTCAGCCAACTCACCAAAGACCTCGGACTCGACACGCTGCCCGCGATCGAGCCCGACGTGATGTCGATCAATATCGGCGAAAACGGTGAAGAGCCAATGGTTTTCTATCGCGACCCGATGCGGCTGATGACCCACTTGAGCGAGAAGCACGGCATCGAGGCCGTCATGGGTATGGCCGAGTTGATCGGCTGGAGCCAGGCGCCCGCGAGGGCACTCGGCCGCTTCGACGTGTGCCAGCCACCCAAGACGCTCGACGAGATGTATGCCTGCGCCACCACCGACGCCGAACGCCGGGCGATCCACGAGATGCTGTTCGGCTCGGCGATGGACGTGATCGACCGCTACCTGCCGGACAAGGACAAGCACGCGGTAATGCGCGGCATGTTGGCGTTCCTGGCTGTCAACTCCACCTACCGCGGCCCCTACACGCCGGGTAGCGCCGCGTGTTTGGCGTTCGCACTGGCGGTGCCCCAGAACGACTCAGCCAGCACCGCGATGATGACCAAGCTCAAGGGCGGCATCGGCGCGCTCACCGAACACCTGCGCGAGCTTTTCGTTTCCCACGGCGGCGAGATCCGCTTCCGCACCAAGGCCGAGGAGATCCTGGTCGAGAACGGGAAGGTGACCGGTGTGCGATTGCGGGACGGCGCGACGATCGCGGCGCCGATCGTGGTGTCCAACTTGTCTCCCGACGTCACCCTCACCGAGCTCGTCGCCCCCGAACACGTTCCCGCGGAACTGGTCTCCCGCGTCTCCGGTCGCGATCACCGCGCCTCGTTCGTCCAGCTTCATTTCGCGCTGGACGGGCTGCCGGAATTCGCACCACCGTATGAGTTCCTCAACGAAGAGGGCATGCAGCAGTCGGTCGGCATCTTCGGATCACCGGAAGAGCAGCAGCGGCAATGGGAGATCTGCCGGCAAGGCATCGTTCCGGACAACCCGTCGATGGGAATGCAGATTCCCTCGGTACACGATCCCCGCATGGCGCCGCCGGGCAAGCACGCGGCGAGCGCGTTCGCCTATGCTTTCCCGGTCGAAGCCGACCGCGACCAGCATGGGCACCTGAAAAACGAGATGGCGCAACGTGTTATCGACAAGATCTGCAAATTCGCGCCGAACTTCAAAGACATAGTGATCCGTCACATCACGTTCGCGCCGTACCACATGAATACGATGTTCGGCGCACCCGCGGGCGACTTCTGCCACGGCCTGTTGCACCCGGACTTGATGGGGCCCAATCGTCCCGGTCCGAAAGGCTTTCTCGACATGCCGATCCCGATCGATGGCCTGTACCTGGGCGGCGCGGGATGCCATGGCGGCCCGGGTATTACGTTTATCCCCGGCTACAACGCGGCCTATCAGATTCTCGACGACCGATAGCCGATCAGGCGGCGAACGTTCCGGTCAGCTGTGCCTGCGCGCTGGCGGCGCCGGCAATGGTCTGTGCGGCCTGCACGCCCGCCAGTCCGCCGGGCAGCTGGTAGTCGTTGGGAAGCTGGTAGAGCGTAAACCGATAGTGGTGTGTGCCGGTGCCGGCCGGCGGACAGGGCCCCTTGTAGGCCGCCTGGCCCGACGTATTCGGCAGCGTGGTCCCGCCGCCAGGCGTTTGACCAGCTGCGGTGCTGCCGGAACCGAACGGAATTCCGGTCACGATCCAGTGGACGTAGACGCCGTTGACGGCGTCGGGATCGTCGACGACGAGGGCCGCTCCCAACGGCGCCGACCACGTCAGCGGCGGCGCATCGCCGGCTCCTTTGCAGGTGTATTGCGCCGGTATCGGCGCGCCGTTGGCAAAAGCCGGACTGCTGATCGTCAATGGGCCGTCGGCGGGTGCGGCTCGACCGCTGCCGGTGCCGGTGCCGACGGCCGCGAGCATCAAGGCCAGCCCGCCGATCGCCAATGCCGTTCGCCGAAGTGCCAGCCGCATAGCCCGGAGGTTCACGGGACCAGCACTACCTTTCCGATGTTCTCGCGCGCCGCCAGGATCCGGTGGGCGGCCGCCGCTTCGTCGAATGGAACGGCCGCGTGCACGATCGGTGCGATGGTCCCATCCCGCAATGCCTGCGTCAGCGGAGTAATCCATGTCTCCAGCGTGCCGCGGTCATCCCACAAGCGCAGCATATTCAACCCGATCACGGCCTTCGACGCCGAGAGCTGGTCCATCAGGTTGAAACCACGCAGCATCGACAACACCTGCGGCACCGCGCGGCGCAGCGAGCGCTTCTCACCCTGCTGCAGCGACGAAACCCCGTATCCCACCAGCCGTCCGCCGGGGCGCAACAGCTCATACGACCGCCGCAGTGACGTTCCGCCGAGGGCATCGAGGATCAGGTCATAGGGGCCGACGTCCTTCCACCACCCGTCTCGGCGGTAGTCGATCGCACGGTCCACGCCGAACTCGGCGAGCTTCTGGTGTTTGGCCGGCGACGCGGTGCCGTGTACTTCGGCCCCGGCGGCCTTCGCAAACTGGATGGCCGCGATGCCCACGCCGCCGGCCGCGGCGTGAATCAACACCCGCTCGCCGCGACGCAGCGAGCCGTAGCCGTGCAGCGCAGCCCAGGCCGTCGCGTAATTGACCGGGACGGCAGCACCCTGTTCGAAGCTGAGCGCGTCGGGGAGTGCCACCGAATCGGTGGCGGCAACGTTGACGGTTTCGGCGTAGCCGCCGAATCGCGTTCCGGCCAACACCCGTTCGCCGACGCGGCCGGGATCTATACCGCCGCCGACGGCCGCGACGGTCCCGGCGACTTCGTAACCAACCACCGCCGGAAGTTTCGGCGCGTCAGGATACAGCCCGACGCGGGCGAGGTGATCGGCGAAATTCACTCCTGCGGCACGGACCGCAACCTGGAGCTGGCCGGGCCCCGGCGGAGGCGGGTCCGGGCGCTGCTGCACCTGCAAGACCGACGGATCCCCGTGCTTGGTGATGACGACTGAGCGCATCGCGATCCTTCCACTACGCCGGTACACACGCCACGGTCAACAACCACCAAACGTTGTCCGGCGCCGCGGCCACGAATTGGTCGACCCCGATCGTCGCGGGTGATGACGTCTGGTTCATGCCAGCTCGTCTGCTGCGCCCGCGCGGGCGGCGTCCCGCAGCGCCTTGAGATGCTCGGCGACGGCGGGTCGACTGAGTTCGAACCGGTCGCCGAGGTCGCCCGCGGACAGTTGCTGCCGCGCCGGGATCTCCAACAGCTCGCGCCGGACCGGTTTCGCCAGGGCGAGAAAGACGCGGTCCGAAGTCGCCACGTCGGCACGTTATGTCCGAAATTCCCGACACGTCAACTATCCGCGACATCACCGCGCTACGTTCGTCGGTATGCGCTTCACCTGGGAGCAGCTGACTCCGAGCGTGCATCGCTGCCGGCTTGCGTTCTGCGATGTCACCATCGGGTTGGTCTGCGGCCGTGCGGGAGCCCTACTGGTCGACACAGGCACCACGCTGACCGAAGCGGCAGCCATCGACGCCGATGTCCGGCAGCTTGCCGGAAACCCGGTCACCCATATTGTGTTGACGCACAAGCATTTCGACCATGTCCTGGGTTCCGCGCAGTTCACCGGCGCGGAGGTCTACTGTGCGCCGGCGGTTGCCGACTATCTGTCGTCGGCCCACGATCAGATCCGCGATCACGCGCTGAGCTATGGCGCGGACGCCGACGAGATCGACCGGGCGATCGCCGCGTTGCGGCCGCCGCGGCGTGGAATCTACGACGCCGCTATCGACCTCGGCGACCGCACGGTCACGATCGTTCACCCGGGCCGTGGTCACACCGCGTCGGATTTGGTCGTGGTGGTGCCCGGGCTCGGCCGCGACGACGAGCGCGTCGTGGTGTTCACCGGCGACCTCGTCGAAGAATCCGCCGACCCCTTTATCGACGCGGATTCCGATCTGGCGGCGTGGCCCGCCACGCTGGATCGGGTGCTGGCGATCGGCGGGCCCGGCGCAATCTACGTCCCTGGTCACGGCAGCGTGGTCGATGCAGAGTTCATCCGCCGCCAACAGGATTGGCTCCGACGACGTTCGGGTTCAGCGCCGGGCTAGGCGGTCGCGACCGTGCACGCGGCGATCAGCGCGCCTGGATCGGTCACACTGACCACCAGCTTGCGCAGCGGGACCGATCTCAACGGGACCTTTGCCCGCACCGGCGGCTCTATCGTCAGGGTCACCAGTCCTTTGCCCGAACCATTGACCAGCCAGCGACCACTCGAGTAGTGCACACCCGCGGCGAACGCGCGGTCCTCGGTCGCTTCGGCCTGGGTGATCGACGCAACCGGGATATGGGCGTCAAACGCCCAGCCCATCTTCACGTGGAGAATCCCGTCTTCGATCCGCACCTCGCTGTGTTTGGGCCCGAGGCCCAGCGGCACGGACAACGGAAGGTACCAACGCTCGTAACGCAATTCCGTCCGCACGGCACTGACTTTACTAGCAGTTTGCTGGCGGGGGTAAGTTTTCACCCGTTTACTGGCCTGAGAGGTTTGCTGGCCGGCTTCGCAAGCGCCAGTTCGCCCGGACACGGCGACGACAGTCCGCCGAAAGGCATTGCACGCCAGTTCGTTAGGTGCCCCGCCGCTCGCCGCCCGCAAAACAGTGCTCCACTACGCCCGGAGTGCGCCGTGTGACAACAGTTTTGGCCCGGCGGCACGATCGGTCGATTACTCGTGATTGAAATGTCGGGGACGGGGATAGACTCACGTTCAGCGGAATCGCGCTGGAAGAGGAGCGTACGGCCATGGCCATCATCGACGCGGACACTGAAGTCCCCGCACCGTTCGAACAAGACTTGGAAAAACAAACAGCCGCCACGCAACGATACTTCGACGACCCACGCTTCGCCGGGATTATTCGCCTCTATTCGGCCCGCCAAGTAGTCGAACAACGCGGCACGATACCGACCGACTACACCGTGGCCCGGGAAGCGGCGACGGCCTTCTATCCCCGCCTGCGCGAGCTTTTCGCGGCGAAGAAGAGCATCACCACCTTCGGGCCGTACTCTCCCGGCCAGGCAGTGAGCATGAAGCGGATGGGCATCGAGGGTATCTACCTCGGTGGCTGGGCAACCTCCGCCAAGGGGTCCACCACCGAAGACCCGGGGCCCGACCTGGCGAGCTACCCGCTGAGCCAGGTGCCTGAAGATGCCGCGGTGCTGGTGCGCGCGCTGCTGACCGCGGACCGCAACCAGCAGTACCAGCGGCTTCAGATGAGCGAGCAGCAACGCGCGGCAGCCAAGGAGTACGACTACCGCCCGTTCATCATCGCCGACGCCGACACCGGTCACGGCGGTGACCCGCACGTCCGCAACCTGGTAAGGCGCTTCGTGGAGGTCGGGGTGCCCGGCTACCACATCGAAGACCAGCGTCCGGGTACCAAGAAGTGTGGTCACCAGGGCGGCAAGGTTCTGGTGCCGTCCGACGAACAGATCAAGCGTCTCAACGCCGCCCGCTTCCAGCTGGACGTCATGCGGGTTCCCGGCATCATCGTCGCGCGCACCGACGCCGAGGCGGCCAACCTGATCGACAGCAATTCCGACGAGCGCGACCAGGCGTTCCTGCTGGGTGCGACCAACCTGGCCATTCCTTCGTACAAGGCCTGTTTCCTGGCACTGGTACGGCGCTTCTATGAGCTGGGCGTCAAGGATCTGAACGGTCACCTGCTGTATGCCCTGGCCGACGGCGAGTACGGCATCGCCAATGCCTGGCTTGAGCGCCAAGGCATCCTGGGCCTGGTTTCCGAGGCCGTCAACACCTGGCGGGAGGACGGGCAGAAGTCCATCGATGATCTCTTCGACCAGGTCGAGTCGCAGTTCATCGCGGCCTGGGAGGACGACGCGGGGCTGATGACCTACAGCGATGCCGTCGCGGAGGTGCTGTCGTTCGGCGAAAGTGAGGACGAGCCGGCGAGCATGAGCCCCGCCGAATGGCGCCAATTCGCCGCGCGGACATCGCACTACGCAGCCCGGGAGAAGGCACGGGAGCTGGGCGCAGCCCCAGACTGGAGCCCCGAGCTGGCGCGGACCCCCGAGGGCTATTACCAGGTCCGCGGCGGGATTCCGTATGCGATCGCCAAGTCGCTGGCAGCGGCCCCCTTCGCCGACATCCTCTGGATGGAGACCAAGACCGCGGATCTGGCCGACGCGCGACAGTTCGCCGAGGCGATCCACGCCGAGTTCCCCGACCAGATGCTGGCGTACAACCTGTCGCCGTCGTTCAACTGGGACACCACCGGCATGACCGACGAGGAGATGAAACAGTTCCCCGTCGAGCTCGGGAAGATGGGCTTCGTCTTCAACTTCATCACCTACGGCGGGCACCAAATCGACGGCGTCGCCGCCGAGGAATTCGCCACCTCGCTGCAGCAGGACGGGATGCTGGCGCTGGCGCGGTTGCAGCGCAAGATGCGCCTGGTCGAGTCGCCCTACCGGACGCCGCAGACCCTGGTCGGCGGCCCGCGCAGCGACGCCGCCCTGGCCGCCTCGTCGGGCCGCACCGCGACGACCAAGGCCATGGGCAAGGGCTCGACCCAGCACCAGCACCTGGTGCAGACCGAGGTGCCCAAGAAGCTGCTGGAGGAGTGGCTGACGCTGTGGAGCGAGCACTACCAGCTGGGGGAGAAGCTTCGGGTGACGCTGCGACCCCGGCGGGCGGGCTCGGACGTGCTCGAACTCGGGATCCTCGGCGAGGACGGCGAACAGCTGGCGAACGTGATCGTGGATCCAATCAAGGACCGGCACGGCCGCAGCATCCTGCAGGTGCGCGACCAGAACACGTTCGCCGAGAAGCTTCGCCAGAAGCGGCTGATGACTCTGATCCACCTGTGGCTGGTGAACCGCTTCAAGGCCGACGCGGTGTACTACGTGACACCGACCGAGGACAACCTCTATCAGACCGAGAAGATGAAGTCTCACGGCATCTTCACCGAGGTCTATCCGGAGGTTGGCGAGATCATCGTCGCCGAGGTGAACAAGCCGCGCATCGCCGAACTGCTCAAGCCCGACCGGGTCGCGCTGCGCAAGCTGATCACCAAGGAAGGCTAGCCATTCGGGCCCCCCGGTTCACGGAATTGGTTGGCGGGCTTCATCTTTCGCGACATCGCGGTTCAGCGTGCCGCGAGTCGTTCAACCCGCCGCTCGCAGGGCGCTACCAGCGTGCCGCAGCGCACCAATCGGCCTGCACCTGACCAAAGCAGGAAAGCGGTCAGACTGGTAATTCTTTCTTTCAGAAATAGTTGCATAGGTGTTCATTATGTATTGAACAGGCGTGCAGCAGACCAAAGCGAACGGCGAAAGGAAATTCTGATGAAGTCTCAAACCAAGATGGCGGCGATGACTTTCGGCGCGGCAGGTGCGCTCGCCTTGATCGTCGGACTCGGCGCCCCTGCGGTTGCCGCCGCTCCCGCGCCCGCCCCGGTGACTCACAGTTCGTCTAGTGTCGCGCCTGCCGCTCCGAACGCGGAGGCCCCGGGCAGTGTCCACAAGGCCGTCCTCACCGCCTGCATCATCGGACTCAACTGCGGCTAGGCGCCCAGCTCGTTATGCAGCGGTCTCAATTCGCGCCGTTTGCGAGAGACCCGAGCGGGTACCAACGGAGGAGTTTGCAGCAGTGTCGTGAGGAGAATCTGATGAGATCGGAAGCTCGGACGGCGGTTGCGGTTTTCGGTGGTGCGGCCATGCTCGTTTTGACGGTGGGCTGCGGCGGAGGCGGCAACAAAGCACCTAGCAGCACCACTACGACCACCACCACGCCCACCAGTTCGTCCAGCGTCGCGCCGACGACCGCACCGGGAACCGGTGGCCCGACCGGTGGGGGCGGACCGGGGGGCGGCGGCGGTAGCGTGCCCGGCGGCCCGACCGGTGGGGGCGGACCCGGCGGCGGCGGTGGCAGTATCCCCGGCGGCCCCACCGGCGGTGGCGGCCCGGGCGGCGGCAGCGGCAGCATCCCCGGCGTCGGCGGCGGCGGCGGCGGACCCGGCGGCGGCGGTGGCTGCGTCGGCAACATCTGCGGCGGCAGCTAATCTCGCCCTTGCGTCGCGGTTACGACAATCGACGACGTCAGGCCCGTTGATCCGGCCTGGGGCCCGTCAGCTTGAGTTATGGTTCTCCGCAACGCGACTGCAAGGGGACCTTCGATGGCGAAGCTCAGGTTTGGATATTTCATCGCGCCCTTCCACCGCGCGGGGACCAACCCCACGCTGGCGTTGCAGCGCGACCTCGAGTTCGTCCAACACCTCGACGCCCTGGGCTTCGACGAAGCGTGGATCGGCGAACATCACTCCGCGGGAAGCGAACTCATCGCGTCGCCGGAAATCTTCATTGCGGCGGCCGCGGAGCGCACCAAGTGGATCAAGCTGTGCACCGGCGTCATTTCGCTCTCGTACCACAACCCCCTCTGGGTCGCCGACCGGTTGATGATGCTGGACCACCTCACTCACGGCCGCGTGATCGGCGGCGTGGGACCCGGCTCGCTGCCCAGCGACTCGTCGATGATCGGGCTGACACCCACCGACACCCGCGAGTTGCTAGACACCAACCTCGACATCGTGGTCCGGCTGCTGCGGGGCGAGACGGTGAGCGCCAAGACGCCGACGCACGAGCTGCACAACGCCAAGCTACAGCTCGCCCCCTATTCCGACGGCGGGGTTCCTCTCGCGGTGGCGGCGGTCGCATCGCCGACGGGTGCGCGGCTGGCCGGCAAGCACGGCATCGGCCTGCTCTCCATCGGGGCGACGCTGACCGTCGAGGGCTTCAACGCACTGCAATATCACTGGGACATCGTCGAAGAACGCGCCGCGGTGTTCGGCACCAAAGTCGATCGCAGGAACTGGAGCTTGGTCGGGCCGTTCCACATCGCCGAAACCGACAAGCAGGCGCGCGAGGATGTCAAATTCGGCCTCGAGCCCTGGTTCCGGTACTTCCAGAAGGTGGCCGCCTTCCCGCAGATGACCATGCCGGGCGAACAGATCGACGAGATGATCGACGTCATCAACGAGAACGGCGCCGGCGTGATCGGCACCCCGGAGCGGGCGCGGGCGCAGGTGCAACGAATGTGGGATCAGTCCGGCGGCTTCGGTTGCATGCTGCAGATGGGCCACGAGTGGGCGAATCCAGCCGCCACCAAACGGTCGGCCGAACTGTTCGCCGCCGAAGTCATGCCGCATTTCCAGGGCCAGGCGCAGCCGACGCTGGACGCCGCCGCGCGGGCCAGCGAGGCGCGCGAAGGGCTCGCGGAGTCGCAGAATCAGGCCGTCGAGCACATGACCAAGAAGTACCAGGACGAGCTCAACGCGAAGTAGCGGCTGACTTTCGCCGAGCGTCGCGGGTGAATCTGACTCGAAGATGGCGACGAACAGGCCCGACATGACTGCACCCTGCCGAAACATCGTCGGCAGGGTGCCTGACTCAAATCAACTCGGTCAGTTGGTGACTACACCGGTCAGCGGTGACCGCCATGACCACCCGGCCCACCAGGACCGCCATACCCACCGTGATCGCCAGGACCACCGTGATCGCCGTGGTCGCCATACCCACCATGATCCCCCGGACCACCGAAGTGCCCGGAATAAGGGTTGGGTCCATACCCGCGCCAGTTGTCGTGGCAACCCCCGCCATCCCAATTGGGGCCCCAGCCCGGGTCCCAGAAATCGCCCGGACACCACTGCGGGAAGGGCCCTGGCTGGGCCTGAGCATCCGCTGCGACGCCCAGCCCCGCCAACCCCAAGCCAGCGGCCAATGCGACAGTCATTGCCGCCAAACGCAAATTATTTTTAACCACACTAACTAAATACCCGAATTGACCGGTCCCAACCTTATAGACGTCAGCGTTTCTTCCTTGAACCTTCTGCACAGCGTTTGCACTGTTCAGAGGGCTGGACGCGGATTGACCGTTTTCCAGGCAACGAAGTAGTACCGCGACGAACTCAACGCAGAGTCGCGGCTCACATTCCGAACCACTGCGCGAGGACGCGGCGCAGCTCGCCCAAGTCGTCCGCGCCGGGCCTGGCAGCCGACGTCGCCCATGCGACATAGCCGTCGGGCCGCACCAGCAATGCGGTGGCCGGCACGTCGCCGACCGGCTGTCCGGCGGTGATCGTGAGTTCGTCCGCAGCATCCGCAACGGCGGCAGCCACGTCGCCGGAGTCGGTGAGATCGAGAAGTAGGGGCCGCCCGGTGCGGGCCAGCTCCGCAACGCGTCTGGTGTCGCCGCCGGACGTCACACCGAAGTCGGGCACCCAGTGCCCGGTCAGCGGATGCGCGTCAGGGTCGGTGCTGTAACGGTTTTCGGCCCCCGATATCAGGTCGCTGAGACGACGGGCGATATCGGAATCCGTCAACAGCTCCGAAAAGAGCTGGCGCAGCGCGGTGACCTCGGGCCCGGGCCGGACGAGTGCCAGTTGCGCCCGGCTGTGCATGATGACCCGTTCGGCAGCGGCCCGCCGCTCTGTCTCGTAGGTAGCAAGCAACGCCGGCTCGACGCGCCCGTGCAGGACCGCGGCGAGCTTCCAGCCGAGGTTCACCGCATCCTGCAGGCCGAGGTTGAGGCCCGGTCCACCCATCGGGGAGTGGACGTGGGCGGCATCGCCAACCAGAATCACCCGTCCCACCTGGTACCGCGACGCGATCCTGGAATTGATGCCGCAGAATCTGCGCAGATCCAGCGGCGCATCGGGTGATGCGGGCCGTAGCGGCACGTCAGCGCCGAGCACCCGCTTAGCGCTGGCCTCCAGCTCGGCCAGGCTCATCGGCGGTTCGACACCTTCTTCGCGGCGTTCATCGCGCGGCGAACTGTCCAGTTCAAAGATCAGGACCGCCGCGCGTCCCCCCAGCACACCGCACGCGAAGACGCCTCCCTCGACCCGATTGAACTGGAGATGGGGGACACGACCGAACCCCGGTATGTCCAAGCCGCCGCTGGCCGGATCGACCCATTCGTCCGGCGGCAACACATCGAATCCGAGACGGACTACCGCGTCATTCGACGACATCCCCGGGAATTCGATGCCCGCCAGCTTGCGCGTCATGCTGGTGCCGCCATCGGCGCCGATCAGGTACTTGGCCCGCAGCGCATAGGTGCCGTCCGGGCCGGCGACGTCGACCGTGACTCCGGCCGCGTCCTGATCGAAACCGGTGAGCGCGTGGCCCCATCGAAGGTCCACATCGTGTTCGATGGCCCGGTCGGCAAGCACTTGAACAAGCTTGGGTTGCTGAACGGGCAGCAGGAAGCCCTGCGAGTCGGGGATCGACGTGAGATCCAGCGGGAAGGCGGCGAACATCGGGCGGGGGTTGAGCCGAGGCGGTTCCGTCGTTCCCGCCAGGATGCCGTAAAGGCCGCGGTGGTCCAGGATTCGAACCCCTTGGCCGATAACGCCGTTGGCCCGCCGTTGGGGGTTAGGGCCGGCCATCGGGTCCAGCACGACCGGCCGGATCCCGTTCAATCCAAGTTCGCTGGCCAGCATCAGCCCGTTGGGGCCGCCACCCGCGATGACGACGTCAATCACTTAGTCAAGCTTAATAGTTGGTGGGGAGTCCGACAAACGTCCAGCCAACTGACAGCGCTTGTTTTCATAATTCGGCGCTAGCCGCTTCCCAGCGCAGAGCCAAGCACGGGGCGCATACCTGATATATGAACACCACGCCCCGGCGCCAGCCGCGAACCATGCACGTTCTGTTCGCCGGGGTCGTGGGCATTGCCACGCTGGCGTTTGTCCACGCGGCGCATCCCGATGCCGCGGCGGCCATGTTCGGCCAAGTACGCCTGACGGCGATTGACTCGCCGGCCCCGCAGGCGCCGGCGAACCTCGGCGGTGGTTCCTTCGCCGCCGATGCCGGTGACGACGAGGCCCAACTGCAACAGCAATTGGCGCAGCAGGAGATGTTGCAGGCCGAACAACAAAACGAGGCTGCCCAGCAGCAGGCCCTTCAAGACGAGCTACAGGGTCAGCAAACCGAACAGCAGGCCAACAACCCCTAGACCCGATACCAGCATGGCGGCCGCTCGGTGCGGCCGTCATGCGCCCTTCGTGAAACCGTTGCGTCCCAAAGGGGAGCGTTAGCGGCCGCCGCCCGATTCGCGGTCGGCCGTCTGCACGAGTCGACTCGCAATAAGCTTGACCGCGCCGCCCAGTGCGGCACGCATCAGCGGCCCGGAGCCGCGAACCCCCTCGACGAACGATCCCGACCAGTGGATATCGGTGCCGCCCGCCTGATTCGGGGTCAAGACCACCTCGCCGACGTAGTTCTTTGCCGGGGACGGAGGCGAAATCACCTTGTAGACCTGCCGGCGGTCCTGTTCGAACTCGAGGATCTCTTCCTGCGCGAGGATGGGCCACGCCCCGATCTTGCGAATCGCCCCGACGCCGCCCGGCGCCGGGTCACCTTGGCGCGCCCAGCTCGACTGAACGACCATCGGTCCGGCCCAGGTCGACCAGTTGGCGCCGTCGGCCAGGAGCGCGAATACCGTGGCAGCAGGCGCGCTACTGGTCCGGTTGATCTCGAACGAAAACTTGCGACCAGACATAGCCGCGTACCCTACCGGGACCCGGTCCAGCAGTGCGGGCTCGGTACGCGGCCGGTCGAATCCGGCTGGGAACAGGTCGGTGACGGCGGCATTCAAACCGCGCCCACCCACCGTTTCGGCCGACGTCACAAGACGTGCGGCGCGATCAGGACCGCGGCGCCGGCCACCACGAAGCCGATCAGGAACGCGATCACCGTAAAGCCCATCACCTGACGCACATTGAGCTTCGCGATCGCGAGCACCGGCAACAACCAAAACGGCTGAACCATATTCGCGACACCCTCACCGACGGCCACCGACATCGAGATCAACCCAAGGTACGCCGGCGAGTGTTGGCCGATCGCCAGCGCCGAGCCCACTGCGATTGGACCCTGCACCGCCCAGTGCCCACCGCCGGACGGGACGAACAGCGAAATGAGAACGGAGCCGATGAACGTCAGGAACGGGAGCGTGAACTGATCCGCGCCCCGCACCAGGGCCTCGGCGAGCACTGACTGCAGCGCTGTGCCGGAGCCCGCCGGCAGATAACCGAGCAGGCCTGCGATTCCGCCGTACAACGGATATTGCAGCAGTAGCGGGCCGGACACCTTTGCCGCGCCGGAAAACGCGCGGATAAAGCGAATCGGTGTGCCGTGCAGCAGCGCGCTGGTGACGGTGAACAACATGATCATCGAGGAGATGTTGAGCGCAAAGCCGCTCAGCACGAAATACGTTATGCCGGCGGCGAAGACGAGGACGTTGAGGATCCACAGGCTCTCCAGCCGTTCGGCGAACGTCCGGCGTCCCTGCGGCTTGTCGGGGACGGGCTCTTCGTCGAACACCGCAGGATCGGGCTCGAGACTTTCACTGGGCGCCATCCGCCAGATCGTGATGGCGAGCAGGGCGACCACGGCGAGAACGGCGAGCCAGCTGTAGGGCTGGAAGATCGTCAACCGCAACGGCACGATCGTTCCGGTCATTTTGTGAATCACGTTGATCGGACTGGTCGTATCGGTGTTGGCCAGTGCGATCGACGACGACAGGCCCTGCGTCCAGACGAGGTAGCCCATGAACCCGGTCGCGATCAGGTAGCCGAAATGCACGCCGGACAGCCGCTTTGCGACCTGGCGCGCGACGAGCGCGCCGGCCACCAGGCCCAGTCCCCAGTTCAGCAACGAGAAGACGGTGCTGACGCCGAAGCACAGCAGGGCTCCCTGCACCTGGTTGCTCGGCTTACTAGCGGCCCGGATGATGGCCCGCTTCACGACCGGCGCCTCGGCCAGCGTGTAGCCGGTGACCAGAACTAGCACCATCTGAAACGCGAAAGTGAAGATGTTCTGCGACCCCCACACTCCGCCGTACCAGGCTTTGAGCACGCCGGACGGCGTCGCACCCCGGACCAGCAACGCAACGAGTGCGACCACGATCAGGGTCAGGATGACCGCAAACAAATACGGGTCTGGCATCAAGCGTTCGACATACCGGACGCACAGCATGGTCAGGCGCTGCATGACGCCGCGCCGCTCGACATGTCGGCTTTGTGTGATCGTCATGGCCTGCCTTTACCGCAATGCTGCGCCCGCTTTGTGCGCCCGTTGAACAGTGGAAACGCTCAGGTAACTCCAGATTGGTTGCCGGCGAGTGGCTTTAGATGAACTCGTAGACAAAGACAACGACGATTGCCACCGCGAACATCAGGCCCGCGACGATGACCGCGCGAACGACGGGGGACTGGCGACGGAACCACTGGCGAATCTGCGCGCAGCACCAATCGGTCCAGGCATGGGCACGCGCCGCCCGCATGGCTTCGACCGCCGGCAAGCGGAAGGCGACCAGCAGCGCCGGGATGCCGAACTCGGGGAGCACCACGATGAGCGGAATGGAGGCGATGAGCAACACGCCGCCCAGCACGGCCGGGCCCGGGTCTCGGGTTGCTGGTCGCGAGCGTCCATCGTTGCTCCGTCAGGCCCCCGAAGGCATCGACCCGGACTCTGGCCGACTGATGGAACCGCAGGGCAGCACCGCGACGGACCTAGACTGCGAATATGGATAGCGGTTCCCGACAGGACTCCGTCGCTCCAAAAGGCCTGCTACGAATAGAGGATTGCCTGGACGCCGACGGCGACATCTCGCTGCCGCCGGGAACCACGTTGACGTCTCTGATCGAGCGCAACGTCAACAACGTCGGCGATTCCATCGCGTACCGCTACCTGGACTATGCCCGCTCCGAAGGACATGCCCTCGAGGTGACCTGGGCCCAGTTGGGTGTCCGATTGGAAGCCATCGCCGCGTGCGTCCAGCGGGTCGCGGGCGACGGTGACCGGGTGGCTATTCTCGCCCCCCAAGGCATCGATTACGTCGCCGGCTTCTACGCCGCGATCAAGGCGGGAACCATCGCGGTGCCGTTGTTCGCGCCCGAACTGCCGGGCCACGCCGAGCGGCTGGAGACGGCGCTCCGCGATTCCGAGCCGACCGTGGTGCTCACGACCGCGGCGGCCAAAGATGCGGTGCAAGGCTTTTTGGCCACATGCGCACGGCTACGGCAGCCGCACATCGTCGTCATCGACGAGATTCCCGACGCGGCGGGGGAGTCGTTCGTTCCGGTGCAGGTGGACATCGACCAGGTTTCGCACTTGCAGTACACCTCGGGTGCGACCCGGCCCCCGGTCGGCGTGGAGATTACGCACCGCGCGGTGGGCACCAACCTGACGCAGATGATCCTGTCGATCGATCTGCTGAACCGGAACACCCACGGCGTGAGTTGGTTGCCCCTGTATCACGACATGGGGCTGTCGATGATCGGCTTCCCGGCGGTGTACGGCGGGCATTCCACCCTGATGTCGCCCACCGCGTTTGTGCGTCGGCCGCAGCGCTGGATCCAGGCGTTGGCGGCGGGGTCGAGGGAAGGCAACGTGGTCACCGCCGCGCCGAACTTCGCCTACGAGTGGGCAGCGCAGCGCGGCCTGCCCGCCGCGGGCGACGACATCGACCTGGGCAATGTCGTGCTGATCATCGGGTCGGAGCCGGTCAGCATCGAGGCGATCGAAAAGTTCAACAAGGCGTTCGCTCCGTACGGGTTGCCGCGCACGGCATTCAAGCCCTCTTACGGCATTGCCGAGGCGACGCTGATGATCGCCACGATCGAACCCAGCGCCGAGGCGGCGGTTGTCTACCTCGACCGAGAACGGCTGGGAGCGGGCCACGCGGTGCGCGTCGGCGCGGATGCCCCCAATGCCGTGGCACAGGTGTCGTGTGGCCAGGTCGCCCGCAGCCTGCGCGCGCTGATCGTCAACCCCGACACGGCCGCCGAGCTACCCGACGGCATGGTCGGCGAAATCTGGTTGCAGGGCGACAACGTCGGCCGCGGCTACTGGGGACGCCCCGAAGAAACCGAACGGGCATTCCACGCGCGGCTGCGCTCGCGGCTGGCTGACGGCAGCCGTGCCGAAGGCCCGGCGGCCGAAGGTTCCTGGCTGCGAACCGGCGACTTGGGCGTGTTTCTGGACGGCGAGCTCTACGTCACCGGCCGAATCGCGGATCTGCTGATCGTCGACGGCCGCAACCACTATCCGCAGGACATCGAGGCCACCGCCGCCGAGGCAGCACCGATGGTGCGCCGCGGGTATGTGACGGCATTCTCGGTTCCGGCCACCGACGTGCCGGCAGCCGACACCGCGAACCGGCTGGTGATCATCGCCGAGCGCGCGGCGGGCACCAGTCGCGACGACCCGCAGCCGGCGATCGAGGCGATCAAAACCGCGGTGTCGCACCGCCATGGTCTGACGGTTTCCGACGTGCGCTTGCTGCCGGCGGGCGCCATTCCGCGCACCACCAGCGGGAAGCTGGCGCGGCTGGCCTGTCGCGACCAGTACCTCGGCGGCACACTGGGCGCGCATTAGCAACTCGTCCGGAGTGGCATTCTGGCCGTATGGGTCTGCTCATCCGGCTGGCGGAGTTCTTGATTCTGCTGCTGCCCCTGGTAGGCCTGGCCATCGGTGCCGTTCGCGCGTTCAACGCCACCAAGCGTCGGGCCCAGACCCCGACTGAGCCGGCGCCCGTCCTGCCCGAACCCACCGCCAACGCCTCAGCCGCCCAGTGGCGATCGCTGCGACGAATCGTGGAGGAACACAGCCGGACCGACACACGATGGCTGGACTACGAGCTTGACTTCGTCAAGCTGCTCGACTTCCCGCTGATGACGAATCTGCGCGATCCGCTGACCGTCGCCTTTCACAAAGCCAAGCTTCGGGCGGACCTGCTGCGGCCGGTCCAAGCCGAAGATCTCCTCGACGACCGCGAGGCCGTGGCGCGCTATCAAGCTGCCGTCGAGGATTACGTGACCGCGTTCAACGTCGCGGAGGCGGAGGCAATACGCCGGCGCCGCAACGGCTTTTCCCGGGACGAACAACAGCGGATCGCTCGCGCCCAGAGCCTGTTGAGGATGGCGTCGAACTCGGCCGCGGCGCCGCAAGAACGCCAGCATGCCTACCAGTCGGCACGTAGAGAACTCGAAGGCCTGATCGTGTTGCCCGCCAGTACACAGTCCAGCATCGAGCACGGGATCTCCGGTGAGATTGCGGGATAGGCCGCGCGGACGTGCCACGATGACCAAATGACCACGCCCGGGCAGCCGGACCGACCTGATGGGGCGCTCGTCGGCTACCCCGTCACCGCGCCGCCCCTGCCCGGCCCGGTCACCTTCGACCAGCAGTGGAGCGACCTGACGTTCGTTCACTGGCCGGTGAAACCCGACAGCGTCGCGCACCTGTACCCGCCCGGGACGCGCCCCGACGTTTTCGACGACGGACTGACCTACGTGGCCTTGGTCCCATTCATGATGAGAAGCACCAAAGTCGGTACCGCGCTTCCGCTTCCGTATTTCGGCGGCTTCCTGGAGACCAATGTCCGGCTGTATTCGATCGATGACGCCGGCCGGCACGGCGTCCTCTTCCGATCCCTGGAAACGGCCCGCCTGGCCGTGGTACCGGTGACCCGGATCGGCCTCGGCGTCCCCTACACGTGGGCGAAGATGCGGATGATCCGCGACGGCGACCATCTCTCGTATTGCAGCGTGCGCCGGTGGCCGCGCCGCGGCCTATGCAGCCGGCTGACCGTCGCCATCGGTGACGCGGTGCAGCCGACACCGCTCGAGGTCTGGCTGACCGCTCGCTGGGGGGCGCACACTCGATCGGGCGGCCGGACCTGGTGGGTGCCGAACGAGCACGGACCGTGGCCGTTTCGCGCGGCGCACATCGTCGAGTTGAGCGACGAACTGGTCGACGCAGCTGCGGTGCGGCCGACGGGCGATCGCCTGCGCGCTCTCTTTTCACCGGGTGTACGAACCCGCTTCGGCCGCCCGTGGCTGGTTCAGTGACGCGATCTCACGGGATGCTGTAGCCGCCGTCGATCACGACGTCGGAACCCGTCATGTAGCTCGACGCGTCGCTCGCCAGGTAGACGTAGAGGCCCGTGAGTTCCTCCGGCCGGCCGATGCGGCCGAGCGGAATTTTCGGCTCCCACTGCCGGTGGTACTCCGCCATCGGTTCGACGAGTTCGGTGCGAATGTAGCCCGGGCTAACGCTGTTCACCCGGATGTTGTGCGGCGCAAGCTCCACTGCCAGCGCCTTGGTCAGCTGGATGACCGCGGCCTTCGAGGTGCAGTAGTGGCCCACCTGCTGCGGGATGTTGATGATGTGGCCGGACATCGAGGCGGTGTTGATGATGACCCCACCGCGGCCTTGGCTGACCATCGCCCGCGCGGCTGCCTGCGCGGTGAGGAATACGCCGGTCACATTCGTGTCCTGGATGGCCTGGAATTCTTCCGGCGACATGTCCAGCATCGCTTTCAGATTGATGATGCCGGCGTTGCAGACGGCGATGTCGATGCCACCCAACTCGGCGGTCACCTGGTCGACCATTCGGTTCACCTGATCGGGTTGGGTCACGTCGCAGCTGATTGGCATGACCCTGCCACCGACCGGGGCGAGCTCCGCGGCGACCATTTCCAGCACTTCGGAATGCCGCGCGGCGATGGCGACTTGTGCACCGGCCTGCAGGTACGCCTGCGCCACCTTTTTGCCGATGCCGCTGGACGCCCCGGTCACCAAAGCGGTCCTACCGTGCAGATCAAACAGGTCCAACACGCTCATTCGATATCCCTATCCAGACGAGCAACGCAAAACCAGAACACGTTCTAGTGTGTCCGCTATGGGCAACTTCAGCAGAGCCGAAATCGAACGAGCCGTCGAGCACTACACAACTGTGGCGGAAGGGTGCAGTGCCTCCGGCGATTGGGCACCGTTTGCGGATTTATTCACGGAGGACGTTGTCTACATCGAGCACCATTACGGCGTCTTTCACGGCCGCGAGGCGGTGCGGGAATGGATCGTTGCCGTGATGGCCCCGTTTCCGCACATGCGCTTTCCCAGCGACTGGATTGCCTACGACGACGACAATGACGCGGTCGTCATCATGATCAAGAATCTGCTCGACCACCCGACCGACCCGAACGGGGAGCCGTTCTGGTTCCCGAACTGGACCCGCCTGGTCTACGCCGGCAACGGCCTGTTCTCCAGCGAGGAGGACATCTACAACCCGAACCGCGATGCGCCGGGCGCTGTCGCGGCATGGATGCAGGCCGGCGGGCAGTTCGCGTCAACCGAGTTCCTGCAGCCCAACCCGAGCTAGGCCTTCGGAGAAACCGCAGCGAGGTCCGGCTGCCGCTTGCGTCGACGTGACCGGACCGCCGACAGCGCCTGCTCCCAGGCGATCATCGTCGTCGCCTTGAGGTTGGCCGGCTTGGCGCTGTCCTTCGAAAGCAGTGCAGTGGCAGCGGCTTTGGTGGCCGCGGACGCCTTCGACATGTGACCGGAGTCGAACGGTGGCTGCGGGTCGTATTCGATTGCGAGCTGGATCGCCTTGGCACGGCCTTCGCCGCCGACCTCGCCGGCCAGCCAGAAGGCCAGGTCAAGTCCGGCGGATACCCCCGCACTGGTGATGACGTCGTCGGCACGCACCACCCGCTCGTCGCTGACCGGAGTGACGCCGAATCCCTTCAGCAGGGGTAGCGCCAGCCAATGCGACGTCGCCCGCCGGCCCTCGAGCAGGCCGGCCGCGGCCAGGATCACCGAGCCCGAGCACACCGACGCCGTCCAGCGAGCGGTGCGATGCGCCCCGCGCAGCCAGTCCAGCAGCACCTCGTCCCGTGCGTGCACCGGGGTCGACGGGCCGCCCGGCACGAGAATGATGTCGGGCGAAGGGGTTTCGGCCAGCGAATGCGTGGCGCCGATGACCAGCACCCCGGAGTCGGCCGTGATCGGCCCGGATTCATGCCAGACGAACCGCACCTCGGCCCCGGGCAAAGTACGCAGCACCTCGTAGGGTCCGATCATGTCCAGCGCGGTGAATCCGGGGTAGGCCACGAATGCGATCTGGATCATCGGTGCGGTCCTGTCTGACTAAGGCATCAATAACTAAGCAAAGGCCTTGCGGTACTGGTCCGGCGAAACGCCGATACGCCGAATGAAGTTGCGCCGCATGGTTTCCGCGGTGCCGAAGCCACACCGGGCCGCGATCGCGACGACCGTGTCGTCGGTCTCTTCCAACTGCCGGCGCGCGGCTTCGGTGCGGACGCGTTCGACGTAGTGGCCCGGCGCCTCACCGACCTCGTCGGTGAACACCCGGGTGAAATGACGCGGGCTCATCGTCGCCCGGCGGGCCAGATCACCGATGCTGTGCGCGTCGCCCGGTTGCGCCTCGATGGCCTCCTGCACCTCGCGGATGCAGGTGCGTTTGGCGCGCGGCATCCACACCGGAGCCGCGAATTGCGTCTGCCCGCCGGGGCGGCGCAAATACAACACCATCCAGCGGGCGACCGTCTGCGCGGTCTCGGTTCCGTAGTCGTCCTCGACGAGGGACAGCGTGAGGTCGATGCCCGCGGTGACACCGGCGGCCGTCCACACCGTGTCCGAAGTCCGGACGAAGATCGGATCGGCATCGACCTCGATGGCGGGAAACTCGTTGGCCAGACGCTCGGCGAAGGCCCAGTGGGTGGTCGCGCGATGGCCGTCCAGTAGCCCTGCCTCGGCGGCGAGGAAGGCGCCCGTGCAGACGGTGACGACGCGGCGGGCGTTGCCCGCGACCGCCTTGATCCAGGCCATCAGGTCCGCATCTTGGCGAGCGGCATCGATGCCACCGCCGCCGGGCAATACGACCGTGTCGATCTGCTCGTCCGGATCCGGCAGCGGGGTGCCCACGAACGCGAGGCCGGTCCCGGTGCTGATCGGCTGTCCGTCGACCGAGGCCATGACGACGTCGTAGCCGCCGTTGGTCAGCAGCGATGCGCCGGTGAACACGTCGTGTGGCCCGACCACATCGAGTGCCTGCACACCCGGAAAGCCGACGATAACGACCTTGCGAACCATGGATTCAGTGTTCGCCGGACCAGGGCATGTCGTCTAGGCCTAGTACCCCACGAATCAGGACATCGGACCTGGCCCCAGCCCGCGCGGTCGGCCTTGGCAGACTGTGCCCATGGCACAGATAACCTTGCGTGGAAACCCGATCAACACCATCGGCGAGCTTCCTGCCGTCGGCTCGAAAGCCCCAGCCTTCAATTTGACCGGCTCCGACCTGGGCACGGTCAGCAGCGACCAGTTCAGCGGTAAGTCCGTGCTGTTGAACATCTTTCCGTCCGTGGACACCCCGGTGTGCGCGACGAGCGTGCGGAAATTCAACGAGCGTGCCGCCGGGGGTGGTGCGACCGTGGTGAACGTGTCGAAGGATCTGCCGTTCGCGCAGAAGCGCTTCTGCGGTGCGGAGGGCATCGAAAACGTCACCACGGCGTCGGCATTCCGCGACAGCTTCGGCGAGGACTACGGCATCACGATCACCGACGGCCCGATGGCCGGGCTGCTGGGCCGGGCCGTCGTGGTGATCGGCGCCGACGGCAACGTCGCCTACGCGCAACTGGTTCCCGAGATCGCCGAGGAGCCGGATTACGAGGCGGCGCTGGCAGCGCTGGGCTGACCTTCGGCCTACCGGACGCGCTGCCGCTCAAGTGGGCGTCAGCGTGAACGGCAGCCAGTAGACGCCCGGACCAGCTCCGGGGCATCCGGGTGCGCCGACGGTGAAAGTCCTTTCCCCGCGGAAACTTCCGTCACCGTTGGGCATCAGGAAGTCGGACCGCTTGGTGTCTACCGTGCTGCCGTCGTCGCAGTGGAACGGATAGTCCGAGTGCGAGACCCAGCTGTCGTTGGCCCACTGGTAGTCGAAGAAGGTAGGCGCATTCGGGTTGTCCGCCAACCTGTCGACCAGCAGCCAGTGCGCGACGCAACCGGAGGCGTCGCAAGTGGTGGTGAAGTTGGCGGGCTGTATCGACGGTTCCGACGGCCGCGGTTGGCCATTGAATGTCTCCTTCGAATGATCGAGGAAAGTGTCGTAGGCACCGTTGAGGGGGACGGGTGGGGACCAGTCCGCACCAGCGACCGGCGCCGCGACGACAGCGGTGACGACTGCGGCGGGCCACGCGGCTCGTGCGAGACATCGAAGGACCATCGGCGGTCACTGTAGCCCGACCCCACGCCGGGTTCCCCGGAACGCGGGCATTCGTTTGCGGCACCGAACTTTCGCCGCTTCTGAGCTGTAGCGTCAGCGCCGGCCCGTGTTAGCCTGTCGATTCCCGTCGCGCCAGCCTCGGGCTCCGCAGACCAAGGAGCAACCGGCATGAATATGAGGACCGGCGCCGTGGCGGCGGCCGTAGCTGTCAGCCTGATGAGCGTGCTGGCGGCCGGCTGCAGTAGCAAGCCGACCGTCAGGCCCGACGGGGCAGCACAGTCGGTCGTCGACGTCGTCGCCAAGCAGACCGGTTTTCATCCCAACGATGTGCACTGCCCATCCGGCGTCGAGGCCAAGGTCGGTGTGCAGTTCGACTGTCACTTCACCGGCCCGGAGGACAAGGAGTACGTCGCCAACATGAAGATCACCAAGGTCGACGGCGGACAGGTCGACTTCGCCGTCAACACCCACCCGAGCTAGGCCCGGAACCGATCCGCGGTGGCGGCCAGCACCTCGCGGCAGCCGGTCCACATTTGCTTGATGATCTCGGCAGCCGGCGGGAGGTCGTCGATCCGGCCGGCGACCTGGCCGGTATTGGCGACGCTGGCGTCCATGTCACCCTGGAAATAGAGACGCTGCACGCGTTGCAGAGCCGCGCCACCCTCCTCGAAAGACGCTGACCTGTCCAGCTTTTCGGCGGCCGCAGTCCGGATGACGCGCATCATCCGGTTGCCGTCGAGGGGGAGCAGCACGGTGCCGGTCTCATCGGCCGCCACGACCGCTTGTTTGAGGTTGCCGTGCACCGGCGAGTCCGCCGAGGCCAGCAACCGGGTGCCCATCTGGACGGCCTCGGCGCCGAGCACGAACGCGGCGGCCATTGATCGGGCGTCGCAGATTCCTCCCGCCGCCACAATCGGGACGTCGACGTGAGCGGCCACCAATGGCAGCAGCACCATGGTCGAGGCCCCGAACCGGTTCTTGAACCCGCCGCCCTCGACTCCCTCGACGACGAGCCCGTCGACTCCGGCGTCGACGGCCTTCTTGGCCGCGGCCAGGGTGCCCACCACGTGGAACACGGTGATCCCGGCATCGTGGAGCCGATCGGTGAACAGCGAGGGGCTCCCGGCCGAGGTGGTCACGAAGCGAATGCCGTTGGCGACGAGCAGGTCTACGACCGTCGGATCCCGGTTGAACAGCAGTGCGATGTTCGCGCCCACCGACCCCCTGGTGAGGCCCCGCACGCGTCGCACGTCGGCCCGCCCCTGATCGGACGTCGTCTCGATGATGCCCAACGCGCCCGCGTTCGACACCGCGGCGGCGAGCTGGGCGCCGGCGATGTAGGTCATCGGCGCTTGGATGATCGGGATGTCGATCTGTGCGATTTCGCAAACCCGATTGATCGCGGGCTCGGCCCGGCCGGCGGTCATCGCTCCCGCGGATCGACGAGTTCACGGAAACACTCCGCTCCGAAGACGGAGGCACCCAGGCGTCGTACCCGATCGGCGAGCGCCCGATCGGACGTCACGACTCGGATCTCGTCCGCCCGGGCGGCGGCGTGAACCAGCCGGACGATCTCGTCGTCGGCCGAGTTCGCCGCCGCCTTGGGCGCATGCGCGACCTCGATCACCGTCGACGTCATCGCCGTCTTCGGCGGCCGCTCGAATACCACTGTCACCGCGTCTCCTTGCGTGCAGGCCCAGCTGTCCAACTTGTCTACCAAAGCGACCATGGCACGCTCGCGGTCCTTCCACCAACCGTCCGGCCGACTGCCGATGACGTTCATTCCGTCGACGATCCACCGCACCAGCCCACAGTAGGGCCGACGCGCTGCGCCGCAATAATTTTCACCACATCAGCACAAAGCGGAACACGACTAGTCCGGTCAGTGCCAGCAACTGAGGCCAGGGGCGCCAGGGCCCATCTTGAATCGCATACGACATCTCTTTGAGCGGCGAGCTCGGCGGCGCAGCGGCGCGCGCTGCCGAGACCGGACGGTGGAACTGGTCGCCGCGGTGTTGTTGTGGCGCGGTATCGAGGCGGTCAGCTTCCTGGGTGGACTGTGGATTGGTGCGACGCTGATTCAGTTGTATTTCCACCAGTACGGTGAACGCCATCGTCGCGAGGTCGGACGTGGTGGTGGCCGACGGTTTGTCACCGTATTGCTGGTCGAGCAGCGGGCGGCGCCGGCGGTAAGGCAGCGCGAAAAACGCGAACTTGACGATGATGTGAATGCCCAGCACTACGACGACGACAGTGGCAATGGTGTCGAGCATCAAGTGTCCCCTTGACTTTAGTAACCCGCGATTTTGATGGCTAGACACTTTGAGTAATTGGTACGGTCACCGGTATCAGTATCCCGAATTCGATGAGGAGCGCCGATGACGTCGTTAGCCGACACGAGCGACCGCGTGGTCTCGCTGGCTCGTGGCATGCGGGACCTCGTGCAAGAGCAAGCCGCGGAGTCCGAGCGGATCCGTACGCTTTCGGCGCCGATCGTCGACGAGATGTGGGCCAGCGGACTGATGTCGTCGTTCAACCCCGCCGAGGCCGGTGGTATCGAGCCGTCCTTTACCGAGATGATCGAAACCTGGATCGAAATGGCTTGGCAGGATGGATCATTCGGCTGGGTCGGCATCGCTAACCTACCATCGTCGTTCGCCGCGGCAGCCTACCTGCCCGACGAGGGTTTCACCGAGGTGTTCACCGCTCACGATAACCACGTGACCATGGGTGGACAGTTCTTTCCCAACGGACAGGGTACGGCTGTCGAGGGCGGCTATCTGCTGAACGGAGCGTGGAGCTTCGGTTCCGGCATCGGCCACTCCGAATATGTTGCCGCCGGATTCCTGCCGGTGGACAACGGGGAGATGCGCTGGGTCAGCGAAGGCCTGCCCGAGATGCACGTGGCTGTGCTGCCGCGCGACCAGGTCAGCTTCAACGACGGATGGCACGTTCAGGGCCTCAAGGGAACCGGCTCCTACGACTACAGCGTCTCCGATGTGTTCGTCCCGCAGAGCCGCACGTTCGAATTGTTCGCCCGTCAACCTCATCGCGGAACATCGCCGGCCACCCGGATGGGACTGATGCCCGTCACCGCGGCCGGCCACGCATCGTGGGCACTGGGCGTCGCCAAGAGCATGCTCGACGACGTTCAAGAACTGGCCGCCACCAAATTCCGGATGAGCGACATGGCGTCACTGGCCAGCCGCCCCACCTTCCAGAAGGGGCTGGCACACCATCGCGCGGCCTGGCGCGCCGCGCGTCTTCTGGTGCTCGACGCCTTCACCACGGCCGAGGCCGCGGTGGCCGCGGGTGACGACCTCACGCCGGCCCTGCGCGCGGACATGCGGGTAGCCGCCGTCTACGCCACCGATACGGCCCGCAGCTGCGCCGAATGGGCCCACCTGGTCGCGGGGACAAGCTCGATCCGCGAAGGCACCCGGCTCGAGCGCGCCTTCCGCGATATCTATACCGGCACCCAACACGCCTTCATCAGCGAGAAAGTCGCCATCGACGTGGCGCAGATCTGGCTGGGCATCATCGACGATCAGCCGGGGCTGTAAACCGGTAAGCCCGGTCAGAGCACCTGCTCACCCGGCTTGGCGTCGGACTCTTTGGAGTCGTGGGTGCCGTCGTCGTCGGTGAGCGAGGACGCCAGGGCCGGCCCGGCTCCCCCCGCAGCGGCTCCGCCCATGCCGCCCTGACCGACCGAGCCCAGCGACGAGCCGAGCGAACTCAGGGTGCTCAACGGCGCGCTGCCCGCGCTGAGCAGCGTTGAAGCCGCGCTCATCGCCGAGGGTGTGGCCGCCGCGCCGGCCGCCGGGGTGGGCGCGATGGCCCCTTCGACCAAGTTGGCCAACGCCGGTGTGCGGGCCGGCGTCCCGGCCGCACCGGGCACCGCTTCCGCGCGCAACAGCCCGGCAGCCGCGCCGGGGTTCGCCAACCGGCGGGACACGGGGGCGGCGGCGTAGCCGAATTCGACGGCGCCACTGCGCGCCGCGTTGGTTTCCAGGGTGCCCGCGGCGGCCGCGTCGGTCTGCGCGTACATCCGGGTGATGTTCACCAGCGCCGCGCCCGTGCGCGAAATCTCTTGGTGTGCCGCGGCATGGGCGGCCAGCGTCTTGCCGGCTTCGGCGGCAAACGCCATGGCGGCCTGCATCGAGATCTCCTCGGCGCCCGCGGGCACCAGCGCGGTCATCGTCGGCGCGGCGGCGGCGCCGGTGGCGATGGCGGTGAGGCCCATTTCCGTCAATCGCCCACCGATGACGGCAACGGCCGGATCGTGCGACATGGATGTCATGTGCGTCCTGCTCCTTGGTTTATGTGCGCGGACACCGTGGCGGAATGCATTGATTCTACCGAGGCCCCCGGGTGCCGGAGGCACAAATCTCGGCCGCCCAGCGATCGGAATCCCCTCAGAGGTGGGTCAACAACCGATCGGTGAATTCTTCGGGATGTTCTCGGTGCATGAAATGTCCGCCGCAAACTTCTTCGACGATGTAGTCGTCCTCGAACATCCGCGCGGCGCCCCGGTAGTCCGAGGGCTCGGCGACTGGATCATCGAGTCCGGCAAAGGCGATCGTGGGCACCTTGATTCGCGCCTTCAGGGACGCGCTCGGTATGGGGGAGAGTTTGCGGTAGTAGCCGAACGCGGCATTCAGGCTTGCCGGATTCGCAAAGCATGTGCGCACGGCGTCGAATTCACTCGGATCGGGCTCCCACGCCGGGGACCACCGCCGGCAGATGGCGGGCAGCGCCGCGAAGTCGTTGCGCGCGAAGCGCTTCGCCGCCCCCGGCAGCTTGTACGCGACGAAATGGCGTACCCCCCAAGCCTTCCGCAGCGTTGGTCGGAGGGTTCCCGGGTGTGGAATCCCAATCACGATAAGCTTTTTCACGCGGTCCGGGCCGAGCGCGGCTGCGCCGTACGCGGCCAACGCTCCCCAATCGTGGCCGATCGCGATGGCGTCGCGCGCCCCGAGCGCCTCGATCAACGCCAGCGGATCGCGCGCCAAGGTCTCCTGATCCGGATCGCGATCTGGGATTCCGCTGGGGTCATACCCCCGCATGTACGGGCTCACCGCGCGATAGCCCTTCGCGGCGATTCGCCCCCGCAGTTGGTCCCAGGAATGCGCGGTGTCGGGGAAGCCGTGCAGCATCAGCACGAGGGGCCCCGAGCCCTCCTCGAGGTAGGCGAATCTGAGTCCGTTCGCGTCGACGAACTGCACCGAATCAGCCATGACGCGCGCGACGTTACGCCTGTCGCCGGGGCGTGGCGAGACCGGCGAACGCCGCTGCACGACCTCGTCGGCTCCCACCGGCCGACGGTATCCCGCGCGTCGCTACCATCAGCGCATGCGCGGCTCAAAGATCCTGATCACCGGTCCGACCGGACAAGTTGCCACCCCCGTCGCCAAGGCGCTGGCAGCCGACAACGAAGTGTGGGGCATCGCCCGGTTCACCAATTCCACGGTTCGAGAGGACCTCGAGAATGCGGGTGTGCGGTGCCAGACGGTTAACCTCGCCGCGGGCGACTTCGCCGATCTGCCAAACGACTTCGACTACGTCCTCAATCTTGCGGTCGCCAAGAGTGGCCACTGGGACAAGGATCTGGCAGCCAACGCCGAATCCGTCGGACTCCTGATGGCGCATTGCCGTACCGCAAAAGCGTTCGTGCACTGCTCATCTGGGGCGGTTTACGACCCGCCGGGCGACGAAGTCCGAACCGAGGACGCCGCGTTGGGCGACAACCACAAACCGTTGTTCCCCACCTACTCCATCTCCAAAATCGCCGGCGAGGTCGTCGCCCGCACGATGGCGCGCGCCCTGGGCGTACCCACTACCATCGCCCGCCTCAACGTTCCCTACGGCGACAACGGCGGCTGGCCGTTCTACCACATGGAGATGATGCTGGGCGGCATCCCGATTCCCGTTCCGGCCGGCGGCCCGGCCCGCTACACCCCGATCCACGAGGACGACATCATCGCCACCATCCCCAAACTGTTCGAGGTGGCGTCGGTCCCGGCCACCACCCTTAACTGGTGCGGCGAGCAGACGGTCAGCCTGCAGGAGTGGTGTACCTACCTCGGATCGCTGGTCGGCAAGGAGCCGGTGTTCGAGGAGAGCCCGCAGGCGCTGCGTGGCAATCCCACCGACGCGAGCCGGATGCGAGAGCTGGTCGGTACCGCGACAGTCGACTGGCGCGACGGTATGCGCCGGATGGCGACCAAGTTCCACCCCGAGCTGGTCAGCGCGTAGCGCTACCAATAGCGCATCGCGCGGCCGAACAAGTCGGCCAGAACCGGCTTACTCATCTCTCGCGGAGCGTTCTGTAACAGGCGCTGCTGAGGGAAGGCGCCTTCGGTGAGAGCTTCGATGTCGTCGTCGGTGTAGCCCACCCCGCTCAACCCGTTGGGCATGCCCACCGCACGCATGATGCGGATGATCTCCGTGGCGAGCACTTCGCCCGCATCATCTGGACCGGCGCCTCGGGTGTCGGCGCCGAGCAGTCGGGCCGCCTCGGTGTGCCGCTGCGGGCTGGCCTGGGCCGTGAAACGAAATACCGCGGGCGCGTTGACAATGACCGACATGCCGTGCGGCACGATCGGCTCGTCGGGCGGGTAACCCGAGGGTCGGAAATCACGCACCAGTCCCGCCACCGCGTAAGCCATGCCGTGCGGCGCGTGAACGCCCGCGTTGCCGAACGCAATACCCGCAAGCGTCGCGGCCCACATCATCTGCTCGCGCGCCTCGCTGTCGGCGGCGTCCCGCACCGCCCGCTCCAAGTTGCGGCCCAGCACCCGCAGCGCCTCACTGCAGCCCAGGTCGCTCCACGGATTGGCGCCCTGACTCATCGGCCGCAGGCTGGGCCGCGGGGGAGCGGGCCGGTGAACGTAGGGCCGCGCGGTGTAGGACTCCAGGGCGTGCGACAGCACGTCCAGGCCCGCCGCGGCCACGACTCCGCCGGGCAGGCTGGCGGTGCAATCCGGGTCGACGAGCGCTTCGGTGGGCCGCAATGCGGGCGACGCGATCCCGGTCTTCACCGTCAGTGACAGCAGGTCGAAAATCGCGATACCGGTTACCTCGCTGCCGGTACCGGCAGTGCTGGGGCAGGCGATGTGCGGCTTGAGCGGTCCGGGTACCGGTTTGCCGTCGCCGATCGGCGCATTGACGTAGGCCAGGAAGTCTGCCGGATAGGTGGCGTACAGATTGGCGGCCTTGCAGGTGTCGATGACCGAACCACCACCCAGCGAAACGTAGCCGTCGGGCTTCACCTCCTGGGCGAAGCGCGTCGCTTCGGCGAAAGACGCGTCCGTCGGTTCGACGTGAACCTCGGTATAGCTGACGACGTCCAGCCCGGCCGCGACCAGCGAGTCGCGTGCCGTGGCGAAGATGGGCAGGCCGGCGACGCTGGCATCGGAGAACAAGGCCACCCGCCGCAGGCCTAGCGCGCCGGCGCGCTCGCCCAACTCCGCGAGACACCCGCGCCCGAAGGTGATTCGAGAGGAGTCGACGGTGAAGGCTCCGTCGCAGCCATCAGCCACAGCTGGGAAATCGCAGCACGCCATCCCTCTATAAAACACTCGCACGCAGCAATGGCGGTCGGGTTGGTCCGCGGGCAAGATGCACCCATGCCGCTCTACGTGCGTCACACCCGCTCGTCGCGCATCGTCGAGCTGCCGCGCCGGATCTGCGGCAAATTGGCCGAACATGCCGCGTCTCACCAGATCGACCTCAACGATGTCCAGGTGTGGCTCACGCATAGCGAAAACCCGCCGGCCAGTTCGATATTCGGCAAGTTGTTACGCCGCCGGGCAAATCCGGTCGATCCCGACGACGAGCACTGGACCGCGTTGGTGCTGCATCCCACGCAACTACTCGTGGCCTCCGACGGCGCAAAGCGCGGGACCGCGGTGATATCCGTGCCGTTGGCGCAGGCGTCCATCACCGCGGAAGCCGGCTACGGCGATCCGGCCGGATTCACGATCACCGGCTTGCCCGGCGAGCAATCCGGCAGCTACTACGTCGGGCTCGGACCCGAACCCGACGCGGCCGACTGCGTTTCGGCAGTGCGCGAGGCGATCAGCGCGGCCAAGCGCTAGACATCGAGCCACCGCGACACACACCCGGCACGACGCAATCTTGACCGCGCTACGCCCACAATGCTAAGCAGATGCTCAGCATCTACGGGCACGGGAGCGCCGGGCTCGATCAGTGTTGATCGGGAAGGGAACAGATGACGCTGCAGACGGTATTGGACGAGATCAGTAAGCGCCCCGGATCGGGCGAGGTCATCCCGATCATCAATCCCGCGACCGAAGAGACCATCGCCGAATTCACCGACTGCGGTCCCGAGGCGGTCGACGAGGCCACGGCGCGGGCGAAGGCTTCGTTCGAAGCAGGCGTTTGGTCCCAGTTGCCAGGCCGCGAACGGGCCAAGATCATCTGGCGCATCGCGGACTTGATCGACGAGCACGCCGACGAGTTCGCCCAACTCGACTCGCTCAACACCGGCATGCCGCTGATGCAGGCAACGCTGCAGATGTCCACCGTTTCGGAGTTCTTCCGCTACTACGCCGGTTGGTGTTCGAAGATCAACGGCGTCGCCTACGACGTGAAAACGGACGGCATCGCGACCGACGCCTACGTCGACATGCACGCCTACACGTTGAAAGAGCCCTACGGCGTTGTCGGCCTGATCTTCCCGTGGAACGGCCCGATCTTCAACGCCAGCGCCAAGCTTGCGCCGGCGCTGGCCGCGGGCTGCAGCATGCTCGTCAAACCCGCTGAGGAGACCCCACTTTCGGCGCTGCTGCTCGACCGGCTCGTCCACGAGGCGGGGGTGCCCGAGGGTGTCGTCAATTTGCTGACGGGCTATGGCCATACCGCGGGCGCGGCGATCACCGCGCATCCCGACGTCCAGAAGGTCGCCTTCACCGGTTCCACCGAGGTCGGCAAGGAGATCGTGCGGGCTTCGGCCGACAACCTGAAGAAGGTCACGCTCGAACTCGGCGGGAAGTCGCCGGTGCTGATCTTCGACGACGCCGACATGGACAAGGCCATCCTGATGGCGTCGCTGGGCATCTTTGTGCATTCCGGCCAAGGCTGCGTCTGCGGATCCCGGATCTTCGCCCAGCGCGGTGTGTACGACCGGGTGGTGGAAGGCATCTCGATGATGGCGAATACGTTCAAGCTGGGCGCTCCCAGCGAGGAGGGCTGCGTCAGCGGCCCGCTGATCAGCCAGAAGCAACTGACCCGCGTTATGGGTTTCATCGAAGAGGGCAAGAAAGACGGCGTCGAGGTTGTCACCGGCGGCCACCGACTGGATCGCAAGGGCTATTTCGTGCACCCGACGGTGCTCACCAACGTCGACACCGGCATGCGCCTCTACCAGCAGGAGATCTTCGGACCCGTCGTCACGATTCTGCCGTTCGACGACGAGGACGAAGCGTTGGCCTTGGCCAACGACACCACCTACGGCCTGGCCGCCACGGCGTGGACGCAGAATGTCGGCCGGGCCCACCGGATGCTCAAGCGCCTGCATGCCGGCAGCGTTCAGGTCAACTGCCAGTTGGTCTTTGACCACGACGTGCCGTTCGGCGGCCACAAGCAATCCGGGTGGGGACATGAGTTCGGCAAAGAGGGCATCGACATGTACATGAAGACGAAATCAGCCTGGATCCAACTGTAAACCCCGCTGCCGCAACAAGATAGCTCCGAACCGGTTCGGAGCTATCTGCCGCTGCGCCTCAAGAGGCTTTGTTGCACCGACTCAGGAACCCGATGCACGCCACGCGTTCGAGCCCCGCGGGTCAAGGTGCCGGCGCTGTTGCTGCTGCGCTGTCGTCGACCGGGTTGTTCATCTCGGCCCGGAACTGGCGATACCGCTCGGTACGACCAGGGCGACGTCGCACGATCAGCCAGCCGGCACCCAGGAGGACGAACCACACGGGGAACCACGCCATCGCAATCGCGGTATCTTTTTCCGTACCCAGCGTCCACGCGACGAATGCAAAGAAGGCAAAGACGACCCAGCACATCACCCGGCCGCCGGGCATCTTGAAGGTCGAGTTCGCGTGGCGCTGTGCGTGCCGGCGGCGATAGACGAGGTAGCTGACGATGATCATCGCCCAGACGTACATGAACAACAGCGACGCAACGGTGGTCACCAGCGTGAAAGCCTCGATCACCGAACCGCCGATGTGCAGCAAGGGGATCGCAGTCAGCAGGAGTGCGGCCGTGACAAACAGTGCGGGCGCCGGCACGCCACCCCGGTTCAGCCGGCGGAAAATTGCCGGAGCGCTGCCCTCGTCGGCCAGACCGTAAAGCATCCGGCCGGTGGAGTACATCCCGGAATTGGCCGCCGAGGCGGCCGCGGTGGTCACGACGAAGTTGACGATCGATGCCGCACCGGCGAGTCCCGCGAGGGTGAACATCGTGACGAACGGGGACTCGTTGCCGCCGAACCGCCGCCACGGGACGACCGAGAGGATCACCAGAAGCGCGCCGACGTAGAAGATCGACACCCGCAGCGGCACGGCATTGATCGCACGAGGAAGAGTGCGGCGGGGGTTCGCGGTCTCGGCCGCCGCGGTGCCGACGAGTTCCACACCCACGAATGCGAAGAACGCGATCTGGAATCCACCGACCATGCCCATGAAACCCGTAGCGAAGAATCCGCCGTTGTCCCAAAGGTTTTCGATTGTCGCCGGATTGCCTTGCGGCGAAACGAAATCGGTGGCCACCAGGATGGCGCCGACGACAATCAAGCCGATGATCGCAACGACTTTGACCAGGGCGAACCAGAATTCGATCTCGCCGAAGTTACGGACGCTGAACACGTTGAACAGCAGGATCAGACCACACGCACCCAGTGCCGGCACCCATGCCGGTAGGCCAGGCCACCAGAACTGCACGTAGCCCGAGATCGCGACGAGTTCCGCGATGCCGGTGACGATCCACGCGAACCAATACGACCACCCGACGAAAAAGCCTGCCGCGGGTCCCAACAGGTCGGCCGCGAAGTCGACGAACGACTTGTAGTTCAGGTTCGACAACAGCAGTTCGCCCATCGCGCGCAGTACGAAAAACAAGAAGAACCCGATGATCCCGTACACCAGCACCACCGAGGGGCCGCTGCGGGAGATCGTTCGGCCGGCGCCCATGAAGAGACCGGTCCCGATCGCGCCTCCGAGCGCAATCAACTGAATGTGGCGGTTCGCCAGGCCCCGGTGGAGCTGCGCGACGGCAGGATTGGGATCGCCGACATCCTCGCTCATGTGTCACGTCCTCGCGGCTTCCGAGATGTTGACCTACACAGCTAACTCCTGCTGTAGCCAAACACGATAATTCCTATCCTCACGGCCCATGGCTGACCATGCCTATTGTCAATTCACGTACGGCCGCCTCCATCGGCTGGCTCGAGCGAGCAAAGGAATCCAGGGTGGGCAAGCGGGATGTCGCAACGATCGTGGCCCGCTACGAAGACTTTCACGACGGCATCGCACGGCACATTTCACTCACGCTGTCGACTGCCCTGCAGGGACTTTCGAAAGTCCTTGTCGTCGTGACGCTTTGAGCCTTAGCTCGACGTCTTGACCATGAGCTTGCCGACGTTTTTGCCATCGAACAGCATGTTGATCGCGGTCGGCAACTGTTCGAAACCCTCGACAACGGTCTCGAGCGGTGTGAGCTTGCCCGCGGCGATCAGGCCGGAGATCTCGCGTACCGCCTCGGGTGCGCGGCCCAAGTGGTCGAGCACGATGAAGCCCGCCACGGTCGCACGCTGGATCAGCAGGTTGCCGAACGCGCGGGGCCCCGGCGGCGGGTCGGCCGAGTTGTAGCCGGAGATCAGGCCGCACAGCGCGACGCGCGCGCGAATGTTGAGCCGCGCGAAGACCGCGTCCATGATGACACCGCCGACGTTCTCGAAGTCGACGTCGATGCCGTTGGGCGTCGCCGCCGCGAGCTGGGCGAACCAGTCATCGGCGCGGTAGTCGACGGCCGCGTCGAAGCCCAGCTGCTCGGTGAGTAGCCGGCATTTCTCCGGGCCGCCGGCGATCCCGACAACGCGTGCGCCGTCGGCCTTGGCAAGCTGGCCGGCGATGGAACCCACCGCGCCCGCCGCCGCCGACACCACGACGGTCTCGCCCGGCTGCGGCTTGCCGATGTCGCGGATTCCGACCCACGCGGTCAGCCCGGTCGTCCCGAGCACGCCCATATAGGCGCTCGGGGAGATTCCGTCGGCGACATCGACCGGAAACAGCGGCATCGTGTCGGAGGCAATGACGTACTCCTGCCAACCGACGAGACCCTGCACGATCTGACCGACCGAATAGTTGGGATTCTTCGATTCCACCACCCGCCCGAGGCCGCCCGCCCGCATAACCTCGCCGATACCGACCGGGGGCAGGTAGGTCGGCGTGTCGTTGATCCAGGTCCGGTTGGTCGGATCGAGCGAGATCCATTCGACGCGCACCAGCGCCTCGCCGTCCGTGATCTGAGGGACCGCCTCCTCGCTGAGCTCGAAAGTGTCGGGGCCGATGCGGCCGGTAGGGCGATCACGCAGAAGGAAGCGGCGATTTCGATCGGGCATGAGCGCACGCTACGCCAGCGAAGGCGGGTGCTATAACGCAGCGTATGGCCGAACACACCATTACCCACGTTTCCGATACGGCCCGGTGGACCGCCTTGCATCGGGCAACCGAGTCGGCGCGCCCCGATGCGCTGTTCACCGACCCGCTCGCCGAACGTCTCGCCGGTGACCAGGGCCGCGCGATCGTCGCAGGAGTTCCGTGGACCAATCGCAGCGGTTGGTGGCTGGTCGCGCGCACCAAGCTCATCGACGATGCCATCACCGACGCCCTCGCCAACGGCTGCGACCGCGTCCTGAATCTGGCCGCCGGCCTGGATACCCGGCCCTATCGCTTGGACCTCCCGGCCGAGCTCACCTGGATCGAAGCCGACCTGCCACAGTTGCTCGCGGAAAAGACACGAGTGCTTGCCGACGAGACCCCGCGATGCGGCCTGACCCGCACTGCGGTCGACCTCGCCGACCCGCCCGCCCGAGACGCCTTCTTCAACGACGCACTGCAGGGCGCGACGAAGGCCTTCGTGCTCACCGAGGGCCTGTCGATGTACCTCGAGGCCACCGACATAGCCTCGCTTTCGGACGCGATCAAGCGACCCGAGGTCGCGTGGTGGATGCTCGACTTCGCCTTTCCCGGACTGAAGAAGCAGATCAACAAGAACGTCGCCGGGATTGCGCAAAACGCGCCGTTCAAATTCGCACCCGAGAACGGGCTGGCCTTCTTCGAAGACCTCGGCTGGCGGACGGTAGCAGTGGAGCCGGTGCTCGCGGCCGCCCACCGGTTACGCCGCCTACCGATCTGGATGCGCCCACTCGCCTGGCTGCCCCAACCGGATCCGCGTCGTCCGGGCAACAGGCCCACGAGTGCGGTCGCCCTCCTCACGCACTGAGCCGGCACTTTGCCCGAGCGGCCATTCACGCGGCGATTCACAATGCCCCCGACGCGGCGGATTGTTAGCTCGGACCCGTGTGCAGCGTCAAAGCCGGTCGACTGGGTGCGCCGGACGCCCACTTTCCGCCACCGAAGTGCACGCGGTAACGAACGCGTGGCTCGCGGGGGTCGCATACCAGGCTGACTCGGCCTGCTACCAGACCCGTATCCAGTCCACCAGCATGTCGGCGGGATAGCTGCCCGACCCGGGATCGCCACCGCCCGAACCGGCCACCGCGAGGTTGAACACCGGATACACCGTGTAACCGGGGCCGTTGAACGGCCAATCCGGCAGGGAGCTCGCCGGCACGTCGAAGTAGGGAGCGGCGCCGTCGGCGTAGTCCTTCCAGAACCTGATCCCGGCCTCGTCCCACTGGCATCGCCAGGTGTGCCAAGCGCTGTCGACCGCGATGTTGTGGGTCTTCCACTCGCCACCGTTCGCTTTGGCGTGGACGGTGGTCGCGGACGGCCAGCTACCGTTGCCGTACCACTCCATCACGTCGATCTCGCCCTGATCGTCGTTGCCGAGCCAATAGGCCGGCCAGGCACCGGGTGTCAGGCAGTTCAGCTTGACCCGAGTTTCCCAGGTGTGCCCGACGCCGCCGCGCCAATTGCTTTGCACTTTGCCGCTGAAGTAGGTGGGGCCGTCTTTCGCGGCACGGAGAACGAGGTTGGAATTGCCGTCGACGAACACATTGCGGCGGTCGTCGCGATACTGCCCGATGTGCTCCGGCAGCTCCCAGTACGTCGGGTCTTTGATGACCTCCCGCGCCCTGGCCACGGTCCACTTCGACGGGTCGGGGGCCGAACCGGCCGGGCCGTCGAACTCGTCGGAAAAGATGTAGCTGCCGGCTTGGCCGCTGGGCGCGCTGGGCGGTGGCATCCGCCCTGGGTAAGCCCGGGCCTCAGGGAGGGGGAGCGCGGCCGCCAGCACGCCGATCCCTGTCGTCAGCAGCATCCGGCGACGGTCCATGTCTGGCATAAGCAAGCGACGATAGCAGTCCGGGTCGTACGGGGTCGAAACGGAAATTGTGTCGGAGGCCGTCGTTAGCATTTGGATCGCTGTCGGTCCGAATCCGACGGCGGCACGGTACTAGCTCGGGATTTGGGATGAATTCACGGTCAATTCTCATGATCATGCTTGGTTTGGTCTCAGGATTGCCTGGGCATCCTGGACACGAACAGATAACACATCCTTAGCATTGCGGTTTAGTCGGTTGCTCTGAGAGGAGTTGACAATCATGGCGAATGCACCGGAGTCCACGGTGATTTTCCTTCAGTCACATCCGGCTTGGATTGCAGCCCAGCGGCGTGAACGCGAACGTACGGAATCGATGCACCGTCACCCGTCATCCCGAGGCCAGCGCGGCGCTGGCGAGCTAGGTCGTGCGGTCGGCGCAGGTAGCCGTCACTTCAAGGTCTACTCCAGCACCGACACACCGGCGTAAGCACTTTTCGGGCTCGATTCGCAGCGCATCGGGCCGCGCCGCAGCGCTATCACCATCCGATAACCGCTACTGTCGCGGAAATCGGACCCTTGCCGGCCACGCCTAATTGGCCGACCCAAGCAGGCCGTGCCCTCCGTCGAATGAGGTTTGCTGAGCGGTCCAACCTCCACCCGTAACTCCACACCTTTTCCCGACACGGTCGCATTTCATTCGAGCCAGAGCCGTTTACATCCGCGCCCTATCTTACTACGATGCGTAGTAGACGAGGTTGGGAGAGGCAGATGTCCAACAACTCGAATCCGCCGCCAGCGCAGCGATCCCTGACTGTGGCGATGATCGCCTTCGCCGCGGCGTTCGGACTGCACGGGATCGATCACTTTCGGCGGGGGATGACGGCATCTCCGCCGTCAATCATGGTCGGCGGGATGATCCAGGGCGTTTTCGTGGTTGTTGCCTTGGTGCTGGTGCTGCGACAACACCCATGGGCCGCACAGGCCGCGTCCGTCGTGGGTTTCGGCAGTGCCGTTCTTTTCACCTACGCGCATGTGCTGCCCACTTTTGTACCCGGCTATCAAGACAGCTTCAGCTATGGACCGCGCGTCAACGTCACATGGTTTTCGTGGCTCACGGCCGCCGGCGAGATCGGAGCCGGGCTGGCCCTTGGCTGCGTCGCTTGGCGGGCGCAGCGACGGGCAACCAACCAGGTTGCGGGACAAGGCATTAGGCAATGCTGTACATCGAAGAGTGCGTCGGCATAATTCTCGGTGTGCCGCAAACACACCGAGCGAAAGCCCTCGCCAACCCAGATCAGCCCCACAGCGCGCTTGTTCATGAGCTGGAGCGCTACATCGAAGCCCACAACCCGGACGCGACCGACGTCAACGTGGTGAGCGCGACGGACACGGGTCAAGCCGACAAGAGTCATAAGCCGGTCCGGCACTGGTACCAAGTCACCTACGAAGCCTGAGGTCCGCCCCGAGGCGATCGCATACGTCCGGCCGGATAGTGCCTCAAGAAGGCTATCGACACCCGTCAATTCCTCTCTGGACATCGCCGCGCAGTGCGCCCTGGGCGAGTGACTACGGCAAACCCGTGCCCCGTAGCGTTGACCCCATGAATGGTGGCGGCGCGGCCAACCTTGAGTTTCTTCGGGGCAACGGACGAATTGCCATGGCGCACAGGGGGTTCACGTCGTTCAGGCTTCCCATGAATAGCATGGGCGCGTTTCACGAGGCGGCCAGACTCGGATTCCGCTACATCGAGACAGATGTGCGGGCCACCCGCGACGGGGTGGCCGTCATCCTGCACGATCGTCGGCTCCCGCCCCAGTCGGAGCTGCCGGGCGCGATCGACCGGCTTTCTTGGCGCGATATCCGCACCGCGGATATCGGTGCGGGGGAGTCCATCCCGACGTTGGAGGAGCTCCTGGTCGCGCTGCCGGCGATGCGGATCAATGTCGATATCAAGGCTGAGTCGGCCATCGAACCGACCGTTGATGTCATTGAGCGGTTGAACGCGCACGACCGGGTGCTGGTCACCTCGTTCTCCGACCGGCGTCGCCGCCGTGCGTTGCGCCTGCTGTCGGAAAGGGTCGCCAGTTCGGCCGGGACGGTCGCGTTCCTGGCGCTCGCGGCGGCGAAGACGCCGGCCAGCCGGGCGTATGCGTGGCGAATGTTGCATGACAGTGACTGCCTACAACTGCCGCCGCGGTTGGGTCGTCTGCCGGTGATCACGCCGGCCCTGGTGCGGGCCGCTCACGCCTCCGGTCGTCAGGTGCACGCCTGGACGGTCGACGACCCGGCAGCGATGCGGGCGCTTCTCGACATCGGCGTCGACGGCATCATCACCGATCGCGCCGACCTACTTCGTGATGTGCTGATCGCCCGCAACGAGTGGTCGCCACTGTAGCTACAGCTTGCCCGCAACGTAGTCGGCGGCCTGATTGGCCATGCCCGCGTCGATGTACGCGCTGGCGAGGTGCTGTGGCCAGTTCTCCTTCCACGTGTTCGGGTCGGCTGGGTTGCAGATCGGATCAGCGCCATGGCACAACTCGATGGTCCGGTCGTTGTAGACCGGGCTGAAGTTCGTGATCGGACCGGCCCAGGCGCTCCCGTTGCCAAACAACGCGACGGCGGCGATGTGCTGATCCATGCCCGGCGGCAGCGGGCTGTCGAAACCGAACGCGCCGATGGGCGCCGCAAGCACCACGTCAGTAACCGCCGCGCCGAGTGAGTAGCCGCCGAGCACGATTCGGGTGTCCGGGCAATTGCTGGCCGTGTCCTGGATGTGGTGGCTCATGTCGTTGGCGCCGATGTCGACCTCGGTATCGGCGGGGTACTTCACTGCGTAGTTACTGATGCTCTTGTTGACTCTGGATGCGAGCGCGTTTTCGAACGCGTTGCCGAGTGCGCCTGGTCCCGGCGATTCATATCGACCGCGGGCGAAGATCACCTGAACCTGGGGACAGCTGGCCGCCGCCGATGGCAACGCCCCCGGCGATCCATACGGCAGCGCAGCGGGAGCCAACATCAGCGCGGCTGCGATCAAAACCGCCGTCAGGCACACACCCACCGATTTACACATGAATACAACGCGCACAGCACGATCGTAAAACGAACCCGCCTTTGCCGCTGGGCAGGGTTAACTCCGGCACCGCAGACCTCGACCACGTCGTCGGCGGTAGCGCGCCGAGCGCTAGGTTCGGCTGATGAGCCACACCAACACGACAGCACCGGAACACTTGTTCGCCCTGGCCGAACAGGTGCAGGGCTTCATGCCGGAGAACGAAGGACGCGCGCTGTACGACGCGGCGCTGCGGTATCTGGGCGGCGGTGTCGGTGTCGAGATCGGTACCTATTGCGGCAAGTCCACCTTGCTGCTCGGTGCCGCGGCACAGCAAACGGGCGGCGTGCTGTATACGATCGACCACCACCACGGCTCCGAAGAACACCAGGCCGGCTGGGAATACCACGACGCCACGATGGTCGACGAGGTCACCGGGCTGTTCGACACGCTGCCGACGTTTCGGCGCACGCTCGATGCCGCCGAGCTGGACGACCACGTGGTGGCAGTCGTCGGCAAGTCACCGGTCGTGGCTCGGGGGTGGGGATCACCGCTGCAGTTCTTGTTCATCGACGGTGGCCACTCCGAGGCCGCGGCCACCCAGGACTTCAACGGGTGGGCGAAGTGGGTCAGTGTCGGCGGCGCACTCGTCATCCATGACGTGTTTCCCGATCCGGCCGACGGCGGGCGGCCGCCGTATTACATCTATCGCCGTGCAATCGATTCCGGTCAGTTCCGGGAGATCTCCGCGATCGGGTCACTGCGGGTGCTCGAGCGCATCGGCGGCCAGGCGGGCCAGCCGATCGAAGTCACCGGCCAGGGCCGGTAACGACACATTCGCAATCGCAGTCGGTCTGCAGACCCAGCGGCAGGTCGTGGCTTCGGAAAATCGCCGCACCCCCGGTGGTGTCCGACAGCGCGTCTGCCGCCAGGATCACCGCCGCGCCCGTCCACGTCGTGCGCTCTTCGGGCCAGCGTTTCCCGTCGGCGAATACCAAACCCGTCCAATACGAACCGTCTTTTTCACGCAGGTGCTGCATCGCGTCAAATTGCCGATGCGCGACAGAGCGTTGACCGATGGCCTCGAGCGCCATGACGAGCTCGCAGGTTTCGGCGCCGGTCACCCAGGGCCGGTCGTCCACGCAGCGGATGCCCAGGCCGTCGACGACAAAGTCGTCCCAGCGCTGTTTGATTCGCGTGGCGGCGGCCGGACCCCGCAGCGCACTACCAAGGATGGGGTAGTACCAATCCATCGAGTAGCGGTCTTTTTCGGTGAACGCCTCTGGATGCGCGACCAGCGCATGGCCCAACCGGCCCAAGGCCAGCTCCCATTCCGGTTGCGGGTCGCCCACCAGGGCGGCCAGTGCCAGTGCACATCGGATGCTGTGATAGACGCTGGCGCAACCGGTCAGCAGGGCTTCGCGCACTGGGCCGGTTTCGCTTCGCGCCCAACAGATCTCGCCGTACCCGACCTGCAGATCGATGACGAAGTCGATGGCCTTGTGCACCACCGGCCACATCGATGCCGCGAATGATTTGTCACCGGTGACCAGCACGTAATGCCAGACGCCCGTGGCGATATAGGCGCAGAAATTGCTGTCGCTGTTAGCGTCTTCGATCGTCCCCGCTCGAAATTGGAGGGGCCAGGAGCCATCGGAGCGCTGAGTACGACGACTCCAGTCATACGCCGCCCGGGCCGGCTCCAGCAATCCGGCGGCGGTGAGCGCCATGGCCGATTCCACGTGATCCCACGGGTCGGTGTGACCACCCTCGAACCACGGAATGGCACCGGAAGATTCCTGCTCGGCGGCAATGGACAGCGCTGTCTGGCGACATTGCTCCGGACTGAAGACACCCGGGACTGCCGGCGCGTTAGATCGACGCAACTGAATACCCGAGAGACGCTTCGGCCGCTGCCTGTTGCGGTTTGGTGAAATACATCGCCACGCTCTTGCCCACCACAGGATTGAGCACTGACTCCGCGATCCGAGTGACCTTCGGCCGTTGCATCAGGTCCCACACCAGGAGTTTGTGGTAAGCGGTCACCGCAGGGTGATCCGTATTTTCAACTCCGACAGCACATTTCAACCACCAGAATGGCGCATGCAGTGCATGCGCATGATGCGCATGCACGAATTCCAGCCCGCTGCCGGTGATCTTGTCCCGCAATTCGCTGGCCCGGTAGATGCGAATGTGGCCGCCGGGGTTGGCGTGATACTCGTCAGACAGTAGCCAGCACACCTGTTCGGGGAGCCATCGTGGCACGGAGACCGCCAGTGTGCCACCGACTTTGAGGACCCGGATCAGCTCCGCGATCGCCGCGTCGTCTAGCGTGACGTGTTCCAGGATCTCGGATGCGATGACGCAGTCGAATGTCTGGTCCGGGTACGGCAAGTTCAACGCATCACCGACAACCACCTCCGCGGATGCCGCGGCGGGCGCCTCGCCGCTTTCAGCCATCGCGCGCAGAACGGTGTCCACGGACCGCAATTCGGCTTCGTCACGGTCGAACGCGATGATGTCGGCACCACGGCGGTACGCCTCGAACGCGTGCCGGCCCGCTCCGCAGCCCACGTCGATCACCTTGCTCGACGGCCCGATGCCGAGCCGATCGAAATCGACTGTCAGCATTGCAGTTCGCCTTCGGTGGCGGCACTTCGTGCGATCGCCCGCTGGTAAATCCGCACGGTTTGGGCGGCCACGGCTTCCCAGCTGAACACGCTGACGGCGCGCGCCCGTCCGGCCTTCCCAAGGCTGCGGCGCTTTTCCGGTGAGTCGAGGAGCTCGCCGAGCGCGAGGGTTAGCGCGTCGACGTCGGCGGGCGGCACCAGCTCGGCGCAGGCGCCGTCGGTCCCGAGGACTTCGGGCAATGCCCCCACCCGGCTCGCGACGATCGGGGTACCACTCGACATCGCCTCCACGGCAGGCAGCGAAAATCCCTCGTAGAGCGACGGTATGCAGGCAACCTCGGCCGAGGCGAACAAGGCGGCCAGTTCGGCATCGGTAAGCCCACTGGTGATGTGGACGATGTCGGAGATCCCCAGTTCGGCGATGAGTTTGTGGGTGGGGCCGTTGGGTTCCACTTTGGCGACGAGCCGCAACTCGAGATCCCGGTTCACGCGCGCTTTGGCGACCGCGTGCAACAAGGTGCTGACGCCCTTCAGCGGGGTATCGGCGCTGGCGATCGCGATCACGCGGCCAGGCTGCCGTGGACCCGAACCCGGTTTGAACAGCTCGGTGTTCACTCCCAGCGGCACAACGTGGAGCTGATCCGGCGAGACGCCGAAATCGGAGATGATGTCGGCAGCCGACGACGACGAGACCGTCAACAGCTCCGGGATCCGACGTGCCACTTGTTGCTGCATGTCCAGGAAGCCATACCAGCGGCGCACCAACGGCTTTCGCCACCACTTGGCCGCGGCGACATCGAGTATCCGGTCGCGGGTGATGGGGTGGTGGACGGTGGCCACCACCGGCATCCCGGTGGCGGCAATGCTCAACAGTCCGGTTCCCAGGCTCTGGTTGTCGTGGACGACGTCGAAGTCGGATGCGCGTTCGGCCAACAGCCGGGCGACGCGCAGCGTGAAGGTCCGTGGCTCGGGAAAACCCGCGGTCCACACCGTCAGGAGTTCGCGGAGGTCGATCGAGTCGTGGATCTCGCTGGGGCGGGGGATCCGGAATGGGTCGGGCTCGCGGTACATATCGAGGCTTGGGACCTCGGTCAACCGCACCCGAGGATCGAGCAGTTCCGGATACGGCTGCCCGGAAAACACCTCGACATCGTGACCGAGTTCCACCAGACCGTGGCTGAGATGTCGTATGTAGACGCCCTGTCCGCCGCAGTGGGTCTTACTACGGTAGGACAGCAAGGCAATTCGCATACTCAACTCTTCTTTGCTGGTTAACGAACGCGGAAGTGCGCCGAATCCATTGCGATCAACGGGCTCCCGAACTCCCTGACAGCAAACTGGACATGTGTCCAGACTATAGTTCGATCAGCTAATCGACGCAACGCGGCATCGGCGCCCTTCAATAGTAGGTTTCGGTCATACTTCATCCGACAGCGAGGTCCGCCGGATAACTGCTCCGGGCCGCGGATGGGCGATCGGACGACGGAACATGTTGTGAGCCAATGAGCTGACGACTGATCGATGCGGGGCAGCATTCGTTTGCTGGACTGTGCCGAAGGCGGAGCCGCTTCACCGATCGAACACGTTGGACAAGGCGTCGGAGACCATGTCCTCGGGGTCTTGGTCGATCCCGACATTTCGTAGCTCACCGTCAATAGCCAGGGACGCGATGCCGTGCACGAGCGACCAGAGCGGTCCGGCTAACTCGCTCGGTTGTTCGCCGCGCAGTAGCCCGGCAGCCTGACACCCGGCTATCGCGTCAAGCAGTTGCCCGAAGGCTTGACCTGCAGCGACGGCGAGGCTCGGGTGCTGGGTTTTGTCGGTATCCGCGCCGAACATGACGCGGTACTGGTCCGGATGGCCGACGGCCCAACACACATATGCGCGACCGATTCCGATCAGCTTGTCGGCCGGCTCCGGCGCGACATCCGCGCTGGCGGCCAACGCGGTGCGGAGGTCGAGAAATCCCTGCTCCGCGACGGTAGCGAGCAGGTGCGCCTTGTCGGTGAAGTGACGATACGGCGCCGCGGCGCTGACGCCTGCTCGCCGCGCCGCCTCGGTCAAGGTGAAACCCTTCGGTCCCCGCTCGGCCACTAGCGACAGCGCGGCGCTGGTCAGCGCACGCTTGAGGTCGCCGTGGTGGTAACTATCCCGGCGGGTCTTCGTTGCCACGGGTGACTTCTTGCCAGACATGTTGACGAGATTAACATGCTGATCTATGTTAATAACATTCACATCATTGAAAGGGACCGCAATGTCATCTCGACGCGACAACGACACCACCTGGGCGGTGATCACGGGCGCTAGCTCTGGTTTCGGCGCGATTTTTGCCGACCTGCTGGCCAAGCGGGGCTTGTCGCTGCTGCTGGCCGGACGCGACGAGCCTCGGCTCAACGCGGTGGCACAACGGGTCCGTCAAACTGCCCCCGGCATCCACGTCGAACTGGTCGTGGGCGACCTCGGCACCGAGGCCGGCGTCGATACCCTGGCGGAACGTCTCGAAGGCAGGACCGTCGAGGTGCTGGTCAACAATGCCGGGTTCGGCACCTACGGCCGATTTTCGGAACTGGATGCCGTCCGGGAACACGAGCTCGTGGCGGTCAACGTCGACGCGGTGGTCCGTCTCACCCACGCGGTGCTTCCCGGAATGCTGGCCCGCGGTCACGGCGGCATCCTCAACGTCGCGTCCACGATCGCGTTTCAGCCCGGGCCGTATCAGGCCACCTACGGGGCATCGAAAGCGTTCGTGCTCTCGCTCAGCCAGGCGTTGTGGGCAGAAACCCGCGGAACCGGTGTCAGCGTGACCGTGTTGTGCCCGGGGCCCACGCGGACCGGATTCGTCGACGCTCTTGGATCGGACGTCTCACACACCGCGATCTACCGACACCTGGCCGCGCCCGAACCAGTAGTGGCCGCGGGGCTGCGCGGGATGGACAAAGGCCGGGCCGTGGTCGTTCCCGGGTGGCGACTTCGAGTGATGGCCGCCGGCGGCCGCCTCACTCCCGGTTGGCTCTCGTCGTTGATCGGCAGACGGTTGCTGCGGCCCGCCGATACGACGACCGCTGGGAGCCGATGACATGTCAGGCAACGTCTTCCGGTTCGAGATCAACCGAACGACAAGCGCATCGGCCGCCACCCTGTTCGGCCTGGAGACCGATGGCGCTCATTGGTCCGAATGGGCGAAACCACTTATCGTCCAGTCGAGTTGGGAGCGGCAGGGCGACCCGGCGCCCGCCGGCGTCGGCGCGGTACGCAAGGTGGGAATGTGGCCGATCCTGATGCGGGAAAAGACCATCGCCTATGAACAGGACCGCCGGCACGTCTACCTGCAGATCGGGCCGCCGCTGCCGGCGCGCGATTATCAGGCCGAAATGCTGTTGACGCCCAACGCGGCGGGTGGCACCGACATTAGCTGGACGGGCTCCTTCACGGAGGGCCCGCGTGGCAGCGGCCCGATCATGCTGATCTTTCTGCGTACCGTGGTCGGATTTCTCGCCGGGCGTCTCGTGAGAGCCGCGGAACGCCAGTAACCCGCGTCACACCGAACAACCTTCCCGCCATCGACTCCGAATTGCTATCAGTCGCGCGGGAATTCGCAAGTCGAGTGAACCTTACCGCTCCATCGCGCGTGGCTAACTATATAGCGCTATACCTAGCGACGAGAAGGAGTCATCGTGAAGGCTGTATTAGAGCCACGCTACGACGTCATCGTGTGTGGGGCCGGGTCGTCGGGCTCAGTCATCGCTGGACGGTTAGCGGAGAACCCTGACCTGGACGTCCTACTGCTGGAGGCCGGTGGAACCGATGACCTCCCAAGCGTATCCGAGGCGAGCCGATGGCCGCTGAACCTGGGGAGCGAACGCGACTGGGGTTTCGAGTCCGAGCCCGATCCACGGCTGCACGGCCGCTCGATCCCGTTCTCAATGGGCAAAGTGCTGGGCGGCGGGTCGAGCATCAACGTAATGCTGTGGGCGCGCGGGCACCGCAGCGACTGGGATCACTTCGCCTCCGAATCCGGTGAACCGGCCTGGGGTTACGAGCGGGTGTTGGATCTGTACCGGCAGATCGAGGACTGGCACGGGGTGGGCGAGCCGGACCATCGCGGCAGGGGAGGACCGGTCTTTGTGCAGCCGGCGCCCGACGTGCATCCGCTCGCCCCGGCGTTGGTGAAAGCGGCCAGGGCAATTGGGATCCCGACGTATCAGAGTCCCAACGGCCCCCTGATGGAGGGCAATCGAGGCGCCGCCATCTCCGACCTGCGCGTCCGTAACGGCAAGCGCCAGTCGGTGTTCCGCACCTACACCGCTCCGCAGCTGCAGAAGCGGAACCTCACGGTTGTGCCACATGCACTGGTGACGCGGTTGACATTCCAGGGCAACCGGGTCACCGGGGTCGAGGTCCTCCATGACGGCGCGGTCCATCAGGTGGCCGCTGACACCGAGGTGGTGTTGTCGCTCGGTGCAATTCACACGCCCAAGCTGCTGATGCAGTCCGGCATCGGGGACGAAGACGAACTGCGCCGCGTCGGAGTCACAGTTCGCCAACATCTACCCGGGGTCGGACGCAATTTTCAAGACCACTACGGGTTTGACTGCGTGTGGGAATTTCCCGAGGAAGTTCAGGGCGGAACCCAGGCGGGAGCGACTTTCTTCTGGGACTCCGGGGCCGCCGACATCCAAGGGCCGGACCTGTTCGCCTGTTTTGCACCACTTAGCAAGTCGACTCCGGAGAATGTCGCGAAATACGGTCTGCCACAAAACGGCTGGGTCCTGTTCGGCTCTCCGACGCATCCTAAAAGCCGCGGACGGTTGCGGTTGGCGGGCCCAGAGCCGGGCGACCCCATTCAGATCGAAGCCAACGCGCTGTCCGATCCGCACGATATCAAGACGGGAATCGCCTGCATCGAAACCCTTCGTGCGATCGGCAATTCGGCGGAGCTCCGCCCATTTGTCGCGCGCGAGGTGATGCCAGGCGACCTCACCGGCGACGAACTGGAAACCTACTTACGCAATGCGGTGACCACCTATTGGCACGAATCGGGGACGGCGAAGATGGGCCGCGACTCCATGTCGGTGGTCGATGGACACCTCAAGGTCTACGGCATCGAGAATCTGCGTGTCGCTGATGCGTCGATCATGCCCCGCATTACCAGTGGCAACACCATGGCGCCTTGCGTGGTCATCGGCGAGCGCGCCGCGCACTTCATCAAGACGGGGCACCGGATCTGACCCGCGGACCGATCCGCTGGGCTGCCGGCGACGAATCCGTAGTAACCAATCACCAACGCCTCGATGGGAATTCGATCATGCTGGAATTAATCGACAAAGGCCAACCCAGCAACGAGCACCCACACCCGCTGCTCTTTGTGCACGGCGCCTTCCAAGGCGCTTGGTGCTGGGACGTGCACTTTCTGGACTTCTTCGCCGAGCGCGGGTTTCGCGTCTTGGCACCCAGCCTTCGCGGTCACGGCTCAAGCCCGGCGGACAAAGCCCTTCGCCTGTGCTCAATTTCGGACTTCGTCGACGACGTTTCCTCGATCGCCAATACGCTTGCACCACAGCCGATCCCGATCGGGCACTCCATGGGCGGATTTGTGGTGCAAAAATACCTCGAAACCAACGATGCGCCGGCCGGGGTGTTGCTCGCATCAGCGCCGCCACGCGGTCATCTACGGCCGATGCTGCGCATATTGCGTCGACACCCGTGGCGGTGTTCGAAGTTCGCCGTAAGCGGACGAGTAGACCATCTCGTGGGGACGACGACGGCCGGAGCTCGCGAGTTGTTCTTCGGCGACAAGGCGTCGGACGAGCTGATCAGCGCGACCACCGCACGGCTTCAACCGGACAGCACGCGCGCCATCTTGTTGGACATGGTGGCGCTCGACCTCGTCAAGACCGCGCGTGTTAACACACCGCTGCTGGTCCTCGGAGGAGAACACGACGCTACCTATCACCCTTCCGATGTGCGCGCGACGGCTCGGGCCTACGCCACCCAAGCGACATTCATCCCGGAGATAGGGCACTCGATGAGCGTGGAGCCGAGATGGGAAACGGTCGCCGAGCGCATCGCGTCGTGGCTGAGCCAGCGAGGACTCTAGACATCGTTGCGCGCGAGCGCTCTTGCTACCATCGCGCGGTGCACGATATTGCTGCACCACGCGATGGGCAGCGGACCGTTCCGCGACGCGAAGTCCTCAAGTATGCCTTCGCACCGGCCCTGCTCAGCCTGGCCGCGACCATCGAGGCGCCCACTTCGTCGGCCGCCGATATCCAGCTGATCGACTTCGCCGAGAAGCGGATTTCGCCGGACGAGATCAAATCGGCCGGCTACTCCGGGGTGATCAACTACGTCTCGGCGGAGCGGCCGGGAGCGCATTTCGAGGCGAAGCCCATCACCCGCGAGTACGCGGACTCGTTGCGCGCGGCGGGTCTGCAGATCGTCAGCAACTTCCAGTACGGCAAGCCCGGATGGCCCGCTACCCCGTCGGACCTCACCCGCGGGCACGACGGCGGCGTCGCCGACGCCCAAACGGCTCTGCAGCTGCATGCCGCGGCAGGCGGCCCGAACACGGCGCCGATCTTCTTCAGCGTCGACGACGATATCGACCAGAACACCTGGAATACCGTTGCCGTCGAATGGTTTCGGGGAATCAACTCGGTACTCGGCGTGAGCCGCACCGGCATCTACGGCCACTACAACGCGTGCGGGTGGGCGATCAGGGACGGAGTGATCGGCAACTCGAGCAGCGCCGGGCACCGCTGGGCGTGGCAAACGAGGTCATGGTCACACGGTCAGCGCGAGCCGATGGCGGTGCTGTACCAAGCGATCGTCAACAGCCCGTCGAATCCCGGCCCGCTGCTCGGCGGCATCAATGTGGATGTGGACGACGTACTCGCGGCCGATTACGGACAGTGGGATCTGAACCGCTGAGGCCGCCCTACATGCCCAGGGGCACCGAGTTGCCGGTCTCCTGGGGGGTCGTGGAGGTGATGAAGTTCTCGAGGATGTCCGCCACGGCCGTCGGCGCCTCCACATGGGGGAAGTGCCCGACGCCTTGGAGTACCTCGAGCCGGCTGCCCTCGAGCGCGTCGTGGGCGGCGTAGGCGTGCGCGACAGGAATGATCCGATCCTGATCGCCCCAGATCAGCACCGTCGGCAATCCGGCCGCGACATGCAGCTTGTTGAGCGCGCTGACGGCCTGGCCACGGTAGTCCACGACCGAACGCAACGTCCGGAGGAACGCCTGGCGGGTGCGCGCATCCGACAGCGAGCAGTACGCCTGCCACATCTCGCCGGCTCGCGGCGCCTGGATCCCCGCCGATGTCAACCACGAACCCAACTTGTTGCCGAGTTTGAGCACCGGTTGTGGTGCGACCACGGGCAACACCAACTCGGCGCCGGGCGCGGACAGCATCCGCAACACCGGGCTGAGCTCCGGGCCGAGGCCGCCGCTGCCGATCAGGGCCAGCCGCTCGCAGTAGTCCCGGTGCTGGTGGGTGAACTGCATCGCGATGCCGCCGCCCAGCGACTGCCCGACCACGGTCGCGCGAGCCACCCCGAGTTCGTCAAGCAGATCGCGAAGGGAGACCGCGAATGCTCCCAGCGAGTAATCGCCGCGCGGCTTTGCCGACATCCCGTGACCGAGCAGATCGGGGGCAATGACGCGATAGTTCTTCGACAACTGCGGGATGATCGCCCGCCAGGTGGCCGAACTGCCCGCCATCCCGTGGATCAGCAAGAGGGCGTGGCCACGACCGGCCTCCCGGTATGCGATCCGGTCGCCGTGCAGGTCGAGATAGGTCAATTCGCTCATGATCAAACCGTTTACCCAAGCCTTGGTAGTTGAACGCATCGGGCGCTTACCAAAGAATACGCAACTTACGCCTTCGTAGGTTACTGGCGGGTAATAGTGTGGCGGGCCTCACGCGAGGCGACACACCGACCCCAAACGAGCGACACCCCGCGAGCAGGCTGCCCGCGGGATGTCGGCTAGTGCTGACGATCAGACCGACGTCACTTCAGGTCGTACCGATCGTTGTTCATGACTTTGACCCACGCCGCGACGAAGTCCTCGACGAACTTGCCCGCGTTGTCGTCCTGCGCGTAAACCTCGACCAGAGCGCGCAACACCGAGTTCGACCCGAATACGAGGTCGTTGGCGGTCGCGGTCCACTTGAGAGCTCCCGAAGCACGATCCCGGCCCTCGTAGACGTTCTCCGTAGTCTCCGACGGCTTCCACTCCGTGCCCATATCGAGCAGGTTGACGAAGAAATCGTTGGTCAACGCGCCCGGCCTGTCGGTGAACACGCCGTGCTTGTTGCCGCCGTGGTTGGCGCCGAGGGCACGCAGCCCTCCTACGAGCACCGTCAGCTCCGGTCCGGTCACACCGAGGAGATAGGCCCGCTCCAGCAGGAGTTGCTCCAGCGGGGCCTTCTCGCCCGCCCGGGCGTAGTTGCGGAATCCGTCGGCGCGCGGTTCGAGCACCGCGAACGATTCCACGTCGGTGTTCTCTTGCGAGGTGTCGGTGCGGCCCGGTGCGAAGTGCACCGAGATGTCATAGCCGGCCTCCTTGGCCGCCTTCTCGACCGCCGCGGAACCCGCCAGCACGATCAGGTCAGCCAGCGAGATCTTCTTGCCGCCCGAGGCCGAGGCGTTGAAGTCCTGCTGGATCTTTTCCAGCGCCGGCAACACCTTGTCCAGCTCGGAGGGCTCGTTGACCTCCCAATTCCTTTGCGGCTCAAGACGAATCCGCGCCCCGTTGGCACCACCGCGCTTGTCGGTGTTGCGGTAGCTGCCCGCCGCCGCCCAGGCGGTCTTGACCAGTTGGGGAACGGTCAGGCCGGACTCCAGCACCTTCTTCTTCAGGGCCGCCACGTCCTTGTCGTCGACCAACTTGTGGTCGACCGCCGGAACCGGGTCCTGCCACAGCTGTGGCTCGGGAACCCAGGGCCCGAGGTAACGCGAAATCGGTCCCAGATCACGGTGCAGCAGCTTGTACCACGCCTTGGCGAACGCGACGGCCAGCTCGTCGGGGTTTTTCAGCCAACGCTGGGTGATCTCACGGTAGATCGGGTCCTCCCGCAGCGAGACGTCGGTGACCAGCATCGTCGGGGCGCGACCCGGTCCGCCGAACGGGTCGGGAATGGTTCCCGCACCCGCGCCGTCCTTCGCGGTGAACTGCCAGGCTCCGGCCGGGCTCTTCACCAGCTCCCACTCGTAGCCGTACAGGGTCTCCAGGAAGGTGTTGTCCCACTTCGTCGGGGTGGGCGTCCACACGACCTCGAGGCCGCTGGTAATCGCGTCCTTGCCCGAGCCGGTGCCGTAGGAGCTCTTCCAGCCCAGCCCCTGTTGCTCGATCGGCGCGGCCTCCGGCTCGGGGCCGACCAGGTCGGCGTCGCCGGCGCCGTGGGTCTTGCCGAAGCTGTGGCCACCAACGATCAGCGCGGCGGTTTCCTCGTCGTTCATCGCCATCCGGCCGAAGGTTTCCCGGATATCGATCGCCGCGGCGACGGGATCCGGCTTGCCTTCGGGGCCTTCGGGATTCACGTAGATCAGACCCATGGTGGTGGCGCCGTACGGTTGCGCGAGATCGCGCTTGCCGGAGTAGCGCTTGTTGGTGCCCAACCATTCGTCCTCTTCACCGAAGATGACCTCTTCGGGCTCCCACACGTCTTCGCGGCCGAAGGCGAACCCAAAGGTCTTGAAGCCCATCGACTCCAGGGCGACGTTGCCGGCGAGCAGTAGCAGGTCGGCCCAGGAGATCTTGTTCCCGTGCTTTTTCTTGACCGGCCACAGCAACCTGCGCGCCTTGTCCAGGCTGGCGTTGTCCGGCCAGCTGTTGAGCGGGGCGAAGCGCTGCAGGCCCTGACCGCCACCACCGCGGCCGTCGAAGATGCGGTAGGTGCCGGCGGCGTGCCAGCTCATCCGGATGAAGAAGCCGCCGTAGTGGCCATAGTCGGCCGGCCACCAGTCCTGGGAGGTGGTCAGCACCGAGACCAGGTCGGCCTTGACGGCCTCGACGTCGAGTTTGGCGAACTCTTCGGCGTAATCGAAGTCGTCGCCGAGCGGATTGGCCTGGGGGGAGTGTGGGTGCAGCCTCGATACGTCGATCTGGTTCGGCCACCAGTCCTGGTTGGTCCGGGGAGCGCCGCCCTTTGGCTCGGGCGGTGAAATAGCCGGGTTTTCGCTCTCGCTCTTATGGGATGTATCTGATGACACAACTTTCCTTTCCGGTGGTGGGTGATCGGGCTGTGATCACGGGCTGTGATCAGGAGTCTGCGGTCGAACAGTCGGGGCAAATGCCCCAGTAGATGACTTCTGCCTCATCGAGGACGTAGCCGTCGAGCATGTTGTTGTCGTCGGACGGGGTAAGGCACGGGGCATCGCCGACCGCGCAGTCGACGTCGGCGATCACGCCGCAGGACCGGCATACGACATGGTGGTGGTTGTCGCCGACCCGGGACTCGTAGCGCGCAACCAGCCCCGAGGGCTGGATGCGCCGGACCAGGCCCACGGCCGTCAGGGCATTGAGCACGTCGTAGACCGCCTGGCGGGAGACCTCGGGCAGACCGATCCGCACCGAGGAAAAGATCGTCTCGGTGTCGGCATGTGGATGGGCGTGTACTGCCTCCAGGACGGCAATCCTGGGCCGGGTCACACGCAGGTCGGCCAGACGCAACCGCTCCGCGTAGTCCGACGTTGACGACACAAGGCCAATATGGCCCACTTATCTGGAATCAGTCAAGACTTTCTCGAGGCAACACCCCGTAAAGATTTGGCGTCACGAACCCGGCTTCACGGCGCTGCCGGCGCGCCACTGGTCCCAGCTGAGCGTCCAGTCGCCGTTTTGGCCCAGTCGCAACGGCGGTCCGCCACTGTTGCGGATTTCGACCACGTCGCCCGGCACGGAAAAGTCGTAGAACCATTTCGCGTTGTCGCCGTTGAGGTTCAAGCATCCGTGCGAGGTGTCGGTGTGCCCCTGAGCCCACACCGTGGCGTCGAGTTGGTGCAGATATATGCCGTCAATGCTGATTCGGGTCGCGTAATTGATGGTTTCCCGGTATCCGAGCCGAGAATTCTTGGGCAGCCCGAACGTGGAGGAGTCCATCACCACGGGATTGCCCCTATCGAGCACGGTGTAAATCCCGGGAGGAGTCCACAACGATATGGTCTGCGCGCCGACCGTCTCGACGCCACCCATTCCCATGGAGGTGGGCATCGAGCGGACCAGGGCCCCGTTGCTGAAGACGCTCACCACCTTGGTGGCGTCATCGGCGATCGACACGTGGGCATCCCCGATGCGGAACGACACGCGGCTGTCTTCTTGCCCGAATAGGCCGTCGCCCAAAGAAATTCCGTAAATCTTGGCTTCGGCGGTAACTGTCGTGCCGGGTGCGTAGTAGTGCTCCGGTCGCCAATGCACCGTCTGGTTGTCAACCCAATACCACGATCCCTGCACCACAGGATTGGTGGTTACTTTCAGCTGCCGCTCGGCGGCGGCGCGATCCGCAATCTGCTCATCGAAGCGGGCCACGACCACTGTTCCGATGCCGTAGGTGCCGCCGTCGCGCAACGCGGCCTGCGAGGTGGTGGTGAACGAGACTTTGGTCTGGTTCGACGGCCGCAGTGTGGAGAAGGACGACACCTGGTTGACTAGCCCGCCATTGGCGCTTCGGCCGCTGACGTTCAGCGTGTAGGTGCGCCCGTAGCCGAGGGGAGTCGTCGGCTTCCAGACGGTGTTGTCCGGCGTCATGACCCCCTGGACGGATCTGCCATCGTCGTTGACCATGCGGACATCGGTGAGGGTGCCGGCATCAGCCTTCACCTCTACCGGGGTGACCGGGTCGACATCGCGGGCATTAATGCCTGGCTTGAACAAAATCGTCGGAGCCCCAGACGCTTTCGGAGAAGGGCACGTTCCAGGTGCGCATCCCGGCGATGACGCAACCTGGATCGCGGCGCAGACTCCGACAACGACAAACACGCACAGCAACAGCCGGTGCGGCCAGCGAAGCCAGCGGCGCACCAACTCAGCGGTGTTCTTCGATTGCATGATGACTTCGCGGATCCTCGTGCTGCTCAGTTGCCGGCTCGAAGCTGAACCCGCGCGAAAAGGACATTGAGATATCAAGTAGCCCGGGGCGGAAGTTCTGAAACCCCGATCACTCGGCGGTTACACCCGACGCCATGAAGGCTGCGCGGGATCGACGAGCTGCTGATCGACGGGGCCCTCGCCGAAGATGGCGATCACGGCCGGGTCGGATTGATTTGCCGGCACACCGTCGTAGTGCGGGGTGCGCGCGGTCCGCTTCACGTAGCCGCCGGGGCCCACGGGAGTTGCGTCTTGGGGCGTAAAGTCATTCCCGCTGTTGACAAACCAGGTGCCGAACACCACGACCTGAATCCGGTCGGTCGCATAGGTGTGCGGCGCGCTGAACCATCCCGGGTTCCATCTCATCAGGACCAGATATGGTCCTGGCTTGTTGAAGTCGCCATACAGCATCGCCATTTCGCCGCTACGGGGCGGCAGATTGCCCCAGGACTGGAACCCGATTTGGTCGAATGGCTCGATGAAGGTCTGCCGCGGATCCGGGCCCGTCTCGGGCACCGGCGCCAATTTGATGTCCCCTGTCTTGTCGCCGGCCGCCATCGCCGCCAACAACAGCGGTGCCGCCAGCAATAGCGAACGCCGGTTCGCTTCCATATCGCCCATCAGATGCCTCCCCACTAGTCGCCTGACTCAACCCTCCTTCCGATAGACGAGCCAGCGCAACTCGATGGGGGAATCCTCACGCGCGACGTCGAAAACGTCGAGGCCACTGGCCCATCCGTCGAACCAGGTGGTGGGCGGCCAGGCGCCTTCGGGCAAGTGGGCCTTCTCGTACTCGTAGGCCGAATCGTCGGAAATGAGTTCTAGCGACAATCCGGCGGCCGCCTCGTTGACCTCGTCGCGGGTGAAGATCGTGGTGTTGCACTGCTGCCCGAGTTCTCGCGCGGCGTCGTCGGGGGTATAGCCCTCGCGCGGCAAGAAGGTGTTGAACACCAAGCGGCCGTCGAGGGCCAAACACTGCGCGGCGAGTTCGAACATGCCGCGCAAGTCCCGCGTGGTCCGGAAGTCGGGCACCACTTCGGAGAACACCACCAGCTGGTAGTCGCCGCGCACACCTTCCATCGCCACAAAAACGTCGCTTTGGATGACGTGGACGTCGAGTGAATTCCGTTTGGCTTCCCCACGAATGATGTCGGCGAACTTTCCGGCCATCTCGACCGCGTCGACCGGGTGACCACGTTGGGCCAGAGCCAGGGCGTTGCGTCCCGTCCCAGCGCCGACGTCGAGTACCCGATACGTGCTCGGATCAACGGCTTCGTTGGCGAGCGCCCATACCCGCGCGTCGGGCGCGGTGCCGAACAGCGGCCCCTCGCGAGTGTCGACCCAGTTGTCGTAATCGGCCCCGATTGTTGCCCACTGCGGTTTGACGCGGTAGTTCAGCATCGTGCCGAATGGTGAATTGAACTGTATGACAATGTTCGAGCGCGATGAGGCTTTGAAGGCTTTCGCCAATTCACCTTGCAGCACCGCTTTGAGCTGAGCGGTTTCCTCGTCTGTGTACCGTATGCCCAAGCTGGCAAAGATGCTTGTACACATCGTGACGTATTCATCGAGCATGCTCGGAACGGCGGGTAGATGAAGCTGACCCTCGGCCATCGATCGCCGATACAACCGCCGGGCCATCGCTTCGCGCAGCGTCGACGGATCGAAAGATCTGCGGCGATCCTCCATCAGACTCTTGTACACGACCCAGCTGCCGACCGCACGACGGGGCGGGAGGGTTCCCGAGCCATCCGCTGCCGAGAGGGGAGACCATGAGCGGCGACGTGACCGCCCAGTTGGGTGCTGAGAAGTTCGTGTCCTTGACGACTTTCAAGCGCAACGGTGATGCGGTCGCCGCGCCGATGTGGATCGTCGGCGACGGGGCGCGGCTGTCGGTGTGGACACCGGCCGACTCGTGGAAGGTCAAGCGCGTTCGACGCGATCCCCGCGTCACGCTCGCGGCGTGCGGCCGAACCGGGAAGGTGCCCGCCGGTCAGCCCGTCTTCGCGGGAACCGCCGAGGTGATCACCGACGCGGGCGAGGTCGCGCGCGTCGAATCGCTCGTCAAGCGCAAGTACGGCTTGGAGTTTCGGGTGGTGACTCTTATCGAAACCATCGCGGCCCGAGGCCGAAAACCACGGTTCGTCCTGCGCATCACGCTGACGAATGCGAAAGCCGACGGGTAATGCCGGCCTTCAGCGCGGCCGTCGAGGGATTTCGATTAGCGTTCGACCGCTTCGGCTCGCCTGGCCGGGCATCGGTGGTGCTGTTGCATGGCTGGCCGGGCCATCGTCGCGACTACCGCTTGGTCGCGGCCGACCTTGCGCAGGTGGCCGACGTCGTGGTTCCCGACCTGCGGGGCTTTGGCGAGTCGACCAAGCACCTCGCCGATCCGAGTCAGTTCTACAGCGCGGATGCCCAAGCCCGAAGTGTCGCCGCGCTGATCGACGAGTTGAGCCTCGATCGTGTCGTGGTGGGCGGCTATGACATCGGCAGCCGGATCGCGCAGACTCTGGCACGCCGCCTTCCCCAGCGAGTCCTCGGTCTTGTGGTTTCCCCGCCTCTGCCCGGCATCGGCGACCGTGTCCTCGGGGAACAGGCTCAACGAGAATTCTGGTACCAGGCATTTCACCAGCTCGGTCTGGCAGATGACCTGATCGACGGCAAGCCCAACGCCGTCCGCGCCTACCTACGTCACTTTTGGGATCACTGGTCCGGCCCCGGTTTTCGCATTTCCGAGGAGCATTTCGAAGGACTGGCCGCCGAATACGAAGCTCCGGGGGCGTTCAGCGCGTCGATCGCGTGGTATCGGGCTGGCGCGGGCACGGTTGCGCACTCACTCCACGAGCAAACGGCCGCACCGGTCGAGCGCATCGCCGTGCCGACCCAGGTGCTCTGGCCGAAGAAGGATCCGCTATTTCCCCCCGAATGGGCCGACCGCCTGGATCGGTATTTCGCCGACATCTCGATTCATTTCCATGACAGCGCAGGTCATTTCACGCCGTTGGAGTGTGCTGGCGAATTCGCCGGATTGGTTCGCGGCTTCTTCAGCCACCTTCGGCACTGAGCTACCTCACACCCCGGACTCATCAGGCGCAAGATGGTCTGCAACGGGTTGTGCAATGTCGCTTGATAGGGATGTTGATATGCGGGTCGAGAGTTTGCGCCGCTATCCGGTGAAATCCATGCTCGGAGAAGCCGTCGAGCGCCTGTTCGTCGACGAACGCGGCGCCGAAGGAGACCGGCGGCTCGCGCTTGTCGACACCGTGACCGGACATGTGGCCAGCGCCAAACAGGCGCGGCTATGGCGTGGACTACTGAAGTGCACCGCCAACGCAGATGCCGGGCGCGTCAGCATCGCACTGCCCGACGGTACAAAGGTCGCCGCCGACGACCCTGACGCCAATGAGCTGCTCTCGCGCCTGTTGGGGCGCGCGGTCCGACTGGTCAGCGAACGCCCGACTGGTGCGACGGTGGAACGCCCGGACCCGGAGAAGTTGCTCGATCTGGGGTTGGACGCGGAAGTCGCCGGCCGCATCCTGGAGATCGGCCTGGGCACGCCGGGAGATTCGTTCACCGACGATGCTCCGCTGCACGCGATCACCACCGCGACTTTGGACCACATTGGTGTCGCGGCCCTGCGCTACCGACCGAATGTTGTCATCTCCACGCCCGACGGCTGCCCCCCATACGTCGAAAACGATTGGGTTGACCGGGAATTGGGCATCGGCGAAGTTCGGCTGCGCGGCCTCGACCTTACCCCGCGCTGTGTGGTGCCGACGCTCGAGCACGGGCGGCTGCCGAAGGCGCCACAGGCCCTACGCATACTTGCCGCCGAGAATCGTTTGGAAGCGGGCAGTTGCGGAGTGGCAGCGTGCGCGGGCATCTATTTCAATGCAACGACGCAGGGCGTCATCCGCGTCGGCGACCGGGTCACCCTCGACCCGTAGCCGGTCAGCCGCTAGTCGCCGAAGCCGCTGGGAGTTTGTACCACTGTGGCCGGTCCGGCGGGGCCTGGGCCTCCATCGAGGTGGCTGGCGGCAAAGGAGGCGCCTTTGTCGATCCAGGCGCCGTCGTCGGCGTAGGTGTTGTGGGCGGCGAAGTTCATGCCGTCCGAGCAGACCGGGTCGTCGGTGGCGCAGACCTTGATGGTCTTGGCCACGTAGGTCGGTCCGATGACGACCGGGGGCTGGCCCAGGAAGTTCATTGCCCGCACGTTGGGCATGCCGAAGAGCACCACCGCGGCGACGTGGTCGGCGATCTCGGGTGCCAGTGGTTTGGGCACGGTCGCGGGATCCACGCCGTCGGGGACTGCGGCCGAGGTGACGAAGCCCATCACGGCCGCGCCCTGGGAGAAGCCGCCGAGCACCATCTTGGTTTTGGGGCAGCTGCCGGCCATCGATACGACATGGGCTCCGGCGTCCCTGATGCCGTCGAGGCCGGTGGACCACTCGTCGCTGGCGGGGTAGTTGACCGCGTAGACGTCGACGGACTTGCCACCCTCGCGCCCGCGCAGGTTGTCGATGAAGGCCTGTCCGGTCGGCCCGACCCCCGGAGCCTCACCGGTACCCCGGGCGAACACCACCTGAACATCGGGGCACGGTTCGGCCGACGCCCACGGGACGGGGGAGAAGAGGACGGAGGCACCGAGGCTCAACGTTGCCGCGGCCGCGGGACCCACAAAACGAATGATGAAACCGGCGATCATGCCCATTTACATGCCCATCGCGGCCGGCCGCCAAACGGGTGATATTCCACACGCGTTCGTAATGAACGCAGCAACTGCGGATGGGGCGGCGTACGAGGTCATCGACGATGCACGGCCACAGTCGATTTCACGCGGCCGCGAAGCCAGCTGGTTGTCAGAGCCGCGTGTGGATGGCGTGCGGCCGGCTCAACGCCATTTGATGCCGCACCCGATCGACGGCCGTTGGTCGGCGTCGACCGGCTGCCCGGCCAACACGGCATCCACCGCCGCCCGGACGTCGGCCCCCGTCACCGGCAGGTCGTTCTTGGGGCGCGAGCCGTCGAGCTGGCCGCGGTAGACCAGCCGACGCTCGCCGTCGAACACAAAAGTGTCTGGCGTGCACGCCGCCGAGTAGGACCGGGCAACATCCTGCGTCTCGTCATACAGATACGGAAACGTCCAGCCCTGGCGGTCGGCCTCGGCGACCATCTGGTCGGGACCGTCCTGTGGGTAAGTGACGACGTCATTGCTGGAGATCCCCACCATTGCGACACCTTGCGCGGCGAGGTCTCTGCCCAGGGCGGCCAGGCCGGGCGCGACATGCTGGACATAGGGGCAGTGATTGCAGATGAAAGTGACGACCAGCGCGGGGCCGGTGAGCTCGTCGAGGCTGACCAGAACACCGGTTGCCGGGTTGGGCAACGTGAAGGCCGGGGCGGGCGTGCCGAGGGCGAGCATCGTTGACTCGATAGCCATGCTCGCCAGACTAGTCCGCAGCGACCCGGGCACCACCGGCGATCACGGATGCGGAAGGCTGCATCTCGTGTGGCCAGAGTTAGCCGGGTTGTCATCCGGGGTACCCGTCCCAAACATGGGGTGGGTGATATCGCACGCCGTCGCGATCGTCTCGGGGTTACTTGCCGCGTTCTGGGCAGCGGTCGGCATCGTCATTCGCCAACGAGTCGCGCAAGGCGTTCCGGCTGACAACGACGCCTCTGGACCGACCGTGACGAGCGTGCTGCGCCAACCGTTGTGGTGGGCCGGGACTCTCGCCGCCGTCGCCGGTTTCGTGTTTCAGGCCCTGGCGCTGGCGCACGGCTCCCTGCTGCTGGTACAGCCGCTACTGGTTTCGTCGCTGCTATTTGCGCTGCCGTTGAGCGCGAGGCTGTGCCATCAACGGATCACCGGAGCCGAGTGGATTTGGGCGATCGTGTTGACCGCCGCCCTGGCGGCATTCGTGCTGGTCGGCCAGCCCCGCGAGGGCCATAACCGTCCGCCGATACCGTCGTGGACCCTCGCGTTGGTGCTCACCGCGCCGCTGGTCATCGTCTGTCTCCTCGCGGCCAGGCGCGCCGTCGGCCGAACGCGCGCCATGCTGCTCGCGGTCGCGGTCGCGGTCCTGCTCGGCATGGTCGCCGTCTTGACGAAGATCTGCACGCACCGCTACGCAGTCGGCGGATGGCACGGGCTTCTGACGGTCCCCGCCCCGTACCTGTTGGTCGTGCTGGCGGTGGCGGTCACCGTGGTGCAGAGTTCCGCCTTTCACGCGGGCGCGTTGCAAGCCTCGGTGCCGATCATGCTGGTGGGTGAACCCGTCGTCGCGGTGGTGCTCGGCATTGTCGTGCTCGGCGAACACCTCGCGGTGCGCGGCTCGGCGGCGCTGGGCCTGCTCGTCGCCGTCGTCGCGATGGTGGCATCCACGATCGCGCTGGGCCGCGACCAGGCGCCCGTCGCCAGCCATGAGGCCGCGAAAGATGTTGACACACCCCGCAGTAACGAAGACGGTGTGGTCTACAAGTAGGTGTGCCGCCGCTGGGCTACTGTCCCGAAATGGCCGTCATCCGTTCCAAGCCCCGCTCGTGGTTCTGGTCGCACGACATCCAACCCGACCAGGTAGCGGGACTGGCCATGCCCGGCATGCGGTTGCAGCGGCTGGTGAGCTATCGCCGGGGGGCTCAGGCTGAGCGGCGGTTCGCCGCGTTCTACTACGACGACGAGGGCGCCACCACGCCGTCGCGGACCTGGCTCATCGACGCCGATGCCGCGACTGCCGGTGCGCACGGCCAACAAGCCGCGGCGGTCAGCGTTGACGTCATTCCGAACAGCGGCGAGGTTCGCTTCACGCTGCTCCTCGACACCCACCCGCATCCGGCCCGCGTGCTGCGCACCGATCTCAGCGCCGACGACGTCACCGCCCTGCTCGACGGCGATCGCGCCGTGGTGGACTTGACGACCTACCAGCGTGACGAAAAGCGTTGTTTCGCCGTGATTGTCGAGCCCCGCGTTGGCGATGGCAGCATGTTCTTCCCGGCGCTGCGTCACGAGGAGGTACGCAACACGCTGAGACCGCACGGTGTGCTGCCCACCCGAGCCCGCGCCTATCACACGCCGGGCGGTTGGCGCATCGCCGTCGTCGCAGAGCGCTCCGCTGGCACCGCGTGGTCGGTACATGTCGACGTCGGCGCCGATGACGTCGCGCAGCGCCTCGAGCAGCAGCACGGCTACCCGCTCGACCTGGACGCCATCGGGCATGGCCTCAGCGTGAGGTTCGCGCTCATCGCGGCTGCTTGAGGGCGACCTCTTCCAGGAGATCCACGGCGCGCGCGAGACTTTCGGCAGGTTTGGTCAGCAACGCGGCAACCTCGCGGGCCCGAGCGATGCGTTCCGCAGTGAGGATGCTCTGCAGGTCCGCGACCACTGAGTCCAGCGTGCTTTCCATAAACCCGCGTCCAGAGCCAACGTTGAGCTGTGTGACCCCGGCTGCCCAGACCGGCTGATCAAGCCAGAACCAAAGGATCAACGTGGGGATTCCGGCCCGCATGCCCGCGGCCGTCACGCCGGCGCCCCCGTGGTGGACGACCGCGCGGCAAGCCGGGAAGACGGCCGCGTGGTTCACCTCGGCCACGATCTTCACCTGGTCGGCGTCTGGAACATCGGCGACCTCGTTCGGGCCGGTACAAATCAGCGCCCGCTCGCCCAACCGCGCGCAGGCCGCGCGGATCACCGCGATGGTTTCGACGGGGGAGGCCAGCGGCGTACTACCGAAGCCGAAGTAGATCGGCGGGGTGCCCTCAGCGATCCAGGACAAGACCTCGTCGTCGGCATTGCTGGGCAAACCCAGCGTGAGCGCGCCGACGAACAGCGGCGCAGCATCCGTTTGCAGCCATTCGGCGGCCGATCCGGGCAGGCAGATCTCGTCATAGGCCTGAATCTCTACCGTCGGTCCGGCCGAATCCCCAGCGGCGTCCGGCAAGCCGAGCGCACGGCGTTGAGCATCGTCGGTCTCCTTGGTGATTTGCGGCCCGAACGCGCCCGACGCCAAAATCCGCTCCGGGAAGTAGTGCAGCGTACCGAGCGGAATGCCGTAGTACTCCGCGACATTGGCGGCCAGGCCCTGCTCGTTGAACGCTGCCACCAGCAGGTCGGCCCCGTCCGCCAGCGAGGTCAGCACCGCGCTCTTCTCCGACTTGACCTCGTTGACATGTGCGGCGATCTCGGCCCACATGGTGACCGGATTCGAGATCTTTGCGACGAAATCCGCGGCGAAGTCCATCTGCTCCCGCGAGTCCCGGCCATACGCGACGGCAGCCAGCCCCGCGGATTCGACGAACGCCACCATGTTGGGTGCGACGGCCATCTGCACGTCGTGGCCGCGTCGCATCAGCTCCCGGCCGACGGCGGCCAGGGGCTCGACATCGCCACGACTTCCATAGCCGGCCAGCACGCATTTCATCGGCGGAACCTGCCTGTCCCGAACACCAAATATGGTCTGTTGATTGCGATCCGCCGCGCGGCGCTGCGCGACGCGCCGTTAGTGGAGCCGGTTGGCCACGAACGTGGCGGCCTGATTCGTCATCCCGGCCTGAATATACGAAACGTGCGCCATGATGTTGCCGCCCGAGGAGCAGATCGGGTCGTCGGGAGCGCACAAGCTGATGGTCTTGGCGGTGTAGATCGGGTTGATCGTCGGCAGCGGCTGGCCGCCCCACAGCGTGCTCGAGAATTGACTGGTCGGTTCGCCGAAGAGCGCGACAGCCGCGACATGGTCAGCAACCGGAGCCGGCATCGCTGCGGTGGCCAGATCGATGACCGTGGAGCCCTGGGAGTACCCGCCGAGCACGAGCTTCGTGTTGGGGCAGTTGGCGACGGTGCCCTGGATGTGGCTGCTCGCGTCGTCGGAGCCGGCTGATGCGCTGTTGTGGTAGTCGTCGTTGGCCGGGTAGTTGACCGCGTACACCCCGACGGACTTCCCGCCGACCTGCGACGTAAGCGAGTCGACGAACGCTTGACCGATGTTGCCGAGGCCGGGCTCCTGGTGGGTACCGCGCGCGAATACCACCTCGACGTCGGAGCAGGGGTCAGCGGACGCGACGGGCGAGATCGGCGCGCCAACCAGCGCCCACATCATCGCTGCCGCGACGCCAACAATACGAACCAGCCTGAGTGCACTCATTCTCAAATGCTGACATACCGACCGAGACCCCTGTACCGGCGGCTAGCTTTATCCGGCCGAACCGGCATCGATCAGAATGAGGTACTTGCCGACGGGAAGGAACTGCAAGTTCGCGCAGTTTGAGCTAGGTAACCCGGCGACGCCGTAAAGATCCGTCCTCCGATTCTGAAAGAGAAGGAAGCGTGACCGACTCGACGAGCGGGAGCAAGATCGCCGCGGTGTCCGCAGACCCGTCGCGGCCGGTGCGAATCGGCGTCCAACTGTGGGCGGGTGGGACGCCGGACTACCGGACGTGGCGGCAGGCGGTGCTGCACGCCGAAGAGCTCGGCGTTGACGCGATCTTCGGCTACGACCACTTTCACAAGCCCTTCGTCGACATCGTCAACGGCACGCCGCAGCTCCAGGATGAGCAGCCGGAGGTCAACAACTTCGAAGCCTGGACGGCGCTGGCGTCGTGGGGCGAGATCACCAGTCGAGCCGAGATCGGACTGCTCGTGAGTGGTATGCCGTACCGCAACCCCGACCTGGTTGCGGACATGGCACGCACGGTCGACCACATCAGCGGGGGGCGATTGATCCTCGGGCTCGGAGCCGGCTGGTATCCGCACGACTTCATCGCCTACGGATACGAATACGGCACGGTGAGGTCGAGGATGGACCAATTCGACGAAGGCCTGGAGCGCATCGAATATCGCCTCAACCATCTGACCCCCAGCCCGTTGCGCCGAATCCCGATTCTGATCGGGGGAGGCGGGGAGCGGCGCACCATTCCCGCCGCCGCACGGCACGCCCACATTTGGCACAGCTTCGAACCCATCGAGGAATTCCGGCGCAAGAATGAACTCCTCAAACGCATGGCCACTGCCGCCGGACGCGACGAGGCCGACATCGAACGCGCGATGGCGTGGACCGACGCCAAGACGGCCGACGCCTTCATCGACGAGGGCGTGACCCTGTTCACCACCGAAATCCACCCCGACACCAACGGGTACGACTTCTCCGAGCTGGAGACGATGCTCGCCTGGCGCAACCAATAACGACGCGAGCGATGCGCACACGGCGCGACAGTGTGGAAGTATCACGGACGTGGCCGAGAAGGAACCGCAGACGATCTCTTACCCGGCGCCAGACTCACGTCCGCGCCGCCACGACTACGCCCCACTTGACCCCCACGTCATCGTCCTTTTCGGGGCAACGGGGGACCTGGCGAAACGCAAGCTGATTTCCGGCTTGGCCTACCTGGATCAGTCCGAGCTCGCACCCGATATCCAGGTCGTCGCAACGTCGCTGGAAGAACTCAGCAACGACGAGTTCCGGGATATCGCCAAGAACGCGATCGATTCGTACGGCACCCACAAGCTCACGCCCGAACAGTGGGCCGACTTCTCGAAAATTGTCACCTATGTCCCGCAGGGCGCCGGACCGCAAGCCCTTGCCAACGCGGTCGCCGAGGCCGAAGCCAACCTCGGGCCGAAAGTGCGCCGACTGCACTACCTGTCGGTCCCGCCCAAAGCGGCGCGCGACGTCATCACCACGCTGCGCGACGCGAACCTTGTCGAGCGCTCCCGAGTGGTGATGGAAAAGCCGTTCGGCACGAACTTGGCCAGCGCTGTGGCCCTCAACGACTTCTTGCACGAAACGTTCGACGAAGCCCAGATCTTCCGCATCGACCACTTCTTGGGCAAGGAAGCCGCCCAGAACATTCTGGCGTTCCGCTTCGCCAACGGTCTGTTCGAGCCGATCTGGAACCGCAACTTCATCGACCACATCCAGATCGACATTCCCGAAACCCTGGGTCTGGATCAGCGGGCGAACTTCTACGAAAGCACCGGCGCCTACAAGGATATGGTGGTGACCCACCTGTTCCAGGTGATGGCGTTCGTCGTGATGGAGCCGCCGACCGCCCTCGAGCCGTATGCCATCAGCGAAGAGAAGAACAAGGTGTTCCGCTCGATGCTCCCGGTGAAATGCGCCGATGTGGTGCGCGGCCAGTACGACGGGTACCGCGGGGAGGTCGGAGTGGCAAGAGATTCCGACACCGAGACGTTCATCGCGCTCAAGGTCGGGATCGACAACTGGCGTTGGGCGGGCGTCCCGATCTACCTGCGCACCGGCAAGAAGATGGCCCAGGGCATCCGCATCATCTCGATCGCCTTCAAAGAGGCTCCGCGCAGCATGTTCCCGCCCGGGTCGGGCGTAGGGACCCAGGGCCCTGATCACCTCACGTTCGATCTCGCTGACAACTCGAAGGTCTCGCTGTCCTTCTATGGCAAGCGGCCCGGCCCCGGGATGAAGCTCGACAAATTGTCGATGCAGTTCTCTTCACAGGAGATCGACACCGCAGACCAGACACTCGAGGCCTACGAGCGGCTCATTCTCGATGCGATGCGCGGCGATCACACGCTGTTCACCACCGCCGAGGGCATCGAATCGCTATGGGAGCGTTCGCAGGCGCTGCTCGACGATCCGCCGCCGGCCAAGATCTATCCGGCCGGCACCTGGGGCCCCAACGCCATTCACCAATTGATCGCGCCCAATGCGTGGCGGCTGCCGTTCGAGCGGGGATGGCGCGAAAACCGGGCCTAGTCACGCGGGCACGAGTCAGAACACCATCCACGACAGCACCGAGGCTTGGAGTCCTGACAGGACACAGATGAAGACCAGGAACACCACGCTCCACAACATCACTCGGCGAAAAATATCGCCTTCTTTTCCGTGCAGGTCGACCGCCGCGGCCGCGATCGCGAGGTTCTGCGGCGAGATCATCTTGCCAAGCACACCGCCGGAGCTGTTGCCCGCGGCCATCAACAGCGGGGAGAGCCCCGCCTTGGCCGCCGCGGTCACCTGAAGGGCGCCAAATAGGGAGTTTGACGAGGTGTCGGAACCGGTTACCGCCACACCGAGCCAGCCCAGAATGGGGGAGAGCAGCGCGAAGGCGCCCCCCGCCCCGGCCATCCAGGTGCCTAAGGTGATGGTCTGACCGGAGGCGTTCATCACGAAAGCCAGTGCCAACACTGCCATTACGGTGACGATGGCCCATCGGAGCTGGTGCAGCGTCGCCCCGTAAGCCTTGATCGCTCCTGCACCCGACAGACGCAGCACCAACATCGAGACGATGCCCGCCACGAGCATCTGAGTACCCGGCGTAGTCAGCAGATTGAAGGTGAAGATCGGAAGCGCCGATGGGCTGCCCTTGGCGGTGTACAAGTGCAGCCCCGGCCAATGCACGGTGTAGGTCGCGGTTTCGAGAAGCTGCTTCACTGCCGGGATCTGGCAAAGCACGAAGATGGCGATGATGATCGCGTAAGGCGCGTATGCGCGGAGCGCCTCGGCGCGTGACTCCGGGCGCCCAAGGCTTGCAGCGAATTCCGGTGACGACGTGTCGGCGGCGCCGCCCGCGACCACCGCGGCACGGGGTGCCGGCTGCGGACGCTTGACGCGCAGCAGTAACACGACGGCGCCGGCGGAGAGCAGCGAGGCCACCACATCGGCCAGCGGCACCGACACGTAGTTCGAGGTGGCGTACTGGCCGAGTCCGAAAACCACGCCGGCCGTCAGGGCCGCAGGCCAGGTCTCCCGAACCCCGCGCCGGCCGTCGGCGATGGCCACCAGGGTGAATGGGACGAAGACGGCCATGATGGGGGTTTGACGCCCGACCATCGCGCCGAGCGCGTCGCTAGACAGCCCGGATACCTTGCCCAGCGTGATGATGGGTGTTGCCATCGCCCCGAAGGCGACCGGTGCGGTGTTGGCGACCAGCGCGAGGACGGCGGCTTTGAGCGGCTTGAAGCCCAGGGCCAACAGCATCACCGAAGTGACCGCCACGGGCGCGCCGAATCCGGCCAAGGCTTCGAGCAGCGCGCCGAAGGAAAACGCGATGATGATCGCCTGGATGCGGTGATCGTCGCTGACGCTCGCAAAACTGCGCCGCAGCACATCGAAGTGTCCCGTCTGCACTGTCATCTGGTAGACCCAGATCGCGTTGATCACGATCCAGAGGATCGGGAAGAACCCGAAGACGGCGCCCTCACTACCCGCCAGCAACGCCTGCCCAATTGGCATCCGGTACAAGGCAACTGCGATCGCGATCGCCACGCCCAGCGATAGCAGCGAAGCCATCCACGCCCGCATACGCAATACGCCAAGCAGCACAAAGAGCATCGCCAGCGGTAAGGCCGCCGCGACTGAACTCAGACCCAAAGAGTGAGCGACGGGGTCGAGGATCTGACGATACATATTTGGCACCATATGGAACGCCAACGCGCCTATGTCTCGGATATATCTGCTGACAACAACGAATGTACGCACCAGATTTGGAGATGTGTTAAATCAATCAGTTTATTTATGCGTACACGCCGCACGCGCGGAGCTGAAGCACTGGGTGGCCTGCCGGTCACGTTCAATGTCATCGCGGTGTTCGAAGTACGCGACGGCGCGATCAGCAACTGGCGTGAATATTGGGACACCAGCCACGTCGCAAAGCAGATCGGCATCGAGGCGTCCCACATGTTCGACGCGCTCGCCTAGTTGGCGGGCAAGTCGCGAGAGCGCTTGTTGGCGTACATGTGCTCATCCGCGAGACGCATGAGATCCTGCTCCCCACACGCGATCCCGGCGCTGAAACTCACTGGCTCGCCGACGTCGGCCCAGCGACGCCGGAGCCGGTCGAGGACCTGTTCGGCCTCGGTGCGGTCGGCACCGACGAGCATGAGCAGGAACTCGTCACCACCGATACGAAAGGAGACGTCTTCCTCGCGGACCGTCGTTCGGATCGCCTCGGCGAAGGCGACCAAGACGTCGTCGCCGGCCTCGTGACCGTGACCGTCGTTGTAGAGCTTGAAATTATCGAGATCGATGAGCACCACGGCCGACCCACTGGCGTGCGTCGACAGCTGCGGTCCGAGCGTGCTCCGATCGAACAGTTGGGTGAGCGCGTCGGTTTGCGCGATCTTGCGGAGCAGCGCGCTCTGCGCCTCCAACCGGGCAACGAGCCAGGCCGGGACTTCGGCAATCATGACCCACATGGTCGCGGCCAACACCACCGTCAGTAGCGCGCCGGGGAGGGGCTTGGCGCCGCCCACGACGAACGCTACAACCCCGAGCGGGACGATGGCGAGCGAGCGCCAGCGCGGGCAAGTCAGCCCGATGTAGGCGAACGAAACCGTGACCGTGCCGGGCAGATCTCGAGTAGCGGCCGGATCAATGGCCCCCGCGAGGGCGGTGACGACGAGCGCCGCTACGGCCCACCCGACGAGCAGGTCCCGCCGTAAATGCCAACCGCGCAGCCAACCGACAAACGCGGCGATCGCCGCCACGAAAGCCGCACCGCCGAGGAACCAGAACAACTCAGCCTCGGCTGCGGCACCCCGAACGTGCGCACCGAACGCGCCGTAGAGCGCGATCAGCAATAGCAATGCCGTCAAGCCGATCGCATGCAAATGCGCAACGGACGGCTGAGGGTCCACGCGCCATTGCACGTGCTCAGAATAAAGGCGCGGAGCACGCCTTTCGTTCCCAATCCCGATGATGCCGCATACACGATGATCTCGGCGTCGAGATTCAACGGCATCGCGGACACGCCCGTCGTGCTGGCGCAACATGCTTCGAACGACGACAAGGCCTACAGACGGGTGACGATCAGCTGCCTGGGAAGGCGTTGACGCCCATGACGAGCGCGGCGGTACCGCCGTACAGGTATGCGACCTCGACCGCCTCGGTGATTTCGGCCTCCGATGCGCCCGCGGCACGCGCGTTATCGGCGAGCGACCTGACACCATCGGGATGCGCGGCGATCGTGTCGGTGATCATTCCCATCAGCAGCTTGTACTTGGCTGGAATGGCTCCGTCTTTGAGGATTCGCTCGCGCATCCCCTGGTAGGCGCCGGCGAATTGTGGGTCACGCTGTTCCACCGCCGCGAGCCACGGAGGGTTGTCTGCTTGCGAAGCCGGCGCGGGATCGGCACACCCACTCGCTGACACGCGGGCAGGGGAGCCGTCGCCGCACCCGTCGGCGCGACCAGAGGGCGCCGTCTCGATGGCCAGACTCCCACCGATGATCAACAGAGCGGCCGATAGAGCGGTACACGCCTTGAAGCGAGAGGTATTCGTCATTGGGGGCACGGTACGCCCACGCGTTCCTTGCGGCAACTGAAAGCCATTGTGGCCCTTCGCTATAACGTCGCGATTGGCGAGTTTCAGGCCGCGGGCGCACGAACGACGTGCCGACGGCGTTGGGCACTAGAGCGTCCGGCAGCGCTCCGGCGAACCGGCATCGCGTGCCGATGATGAACTGTTTACCGCTGCTGGCATCACCAAGCCGGCAGTTGACTTCGGAGCCGGTCCTGAAGGGGTCGTCCGTGTGACCGCCCGCCGGTGCTGACGGTTCGCACTGCCACGAGGCGACACACCGACTAGCATTTGCGGAAAGCGAGTACAAATGGCCCTGCCAAGCAGCGAGCGGGATTTCAACTGCCTGAGTAGAGAGGGCTGCACCGTATGCCCGCATCCAGACGCCGCGCCGCGGACACCAATACCAGCCCCGCTGGCCTTGTCCGTAAAGTCGGCGCAGAGATTGAAGTCGAAGTGACCGAGCCGACGACGCTGGACTTCCAGATCGCAGTCAGCCGTCAATCTGGCGTTACGCTCGACGAGTCGTTGGCAATCACGCTGAACGGCAAGGTAATTGAGCCGAGCGAAATAGTCGGCGAGCATCAGACGAGAATTCATGTCGTGCAGGCCGGCAGGGGAACGGTCACCGCGTCGTACTCGGCGACGGTCATCGGCCAAGCCGATGTCCCGCCGGTCAGTGATATCGACCTGATCACCTATCTGCGGCCAAGCCGATACGCGGAGTCCGACAAGTTCTTCGGCTTTGCCACCACTGAATTCGAGCAGTACGCCAGCTCAGTCACCTTGCTCGAAAAGGTCTCGTCCTGGGTCGGCACCCGGCTGAGATACGTCCCGGGATCCAGCGATCCGATCGATGGAGCTGCCGACACCTTGCTCGCCGGCGAAGGAGTGTGTCGCGACTACGCGCACCTGGTTATCGCGCTGCTGCGCGCGCTCTATGTCCGGCCCGCTTGGTGGCGGTGTACGCGCCGGGCTGCCAGCCAATGGATTTTCACGCGGTCGCCGAGGCATTCGTCGACGGTGCCTGGCGGGCCGTCGATGCGACGTGCCTCGCGCCACGCCAGTCGATGGTGCGGATCGCCACCGGACGCGATGCCGCCGACACCGCGTTCCTGGACAACCACAAGGGCGCCATCGCATTGCAGAACATGATGGTCACGGCGGTGGCCGACGGTGAGCTGCCTAGGGACTCGGTCGAGGATCTCGTCAGCCTGCGGTAGCGCGGTCGCAACGTGTCGAGCTCCGCAACTCGCGCGGGATCTTCTCGAAGTAGTCGGTGAACATCAGGCGGCCCTCGCACGAGGTGTAGCACGGCGCCCGGGATCGCTGCCTCGCCGTCAGGGTCACCCATCTCCGCCCAGGCGAGCTCGCCCCCGCCGATGAGTTGGATGAGCCGTGTCTGCGCAGTCATGACCTTATGCGCTGTACGCGTGTATACGACTGAGTGACAAGGCATTACGGCGTAGTGACATCTGACGTTTCCCGCAGCGGTATCGGCCCCAGGAGCCACAGACTTGTACCTAATAGGTGACGCGTCCTGGTGGAAAATCCACCGTGGCAACCAAAATGAGCATCGGTCACTGAACCGTTTGCCGTCATCATGGCACTTCGCGCGTGGCTACTGCGGCACATACCTGAACCGCCAAGCAGTCGGGCAGATGTTGATCATCGGGAGAAGGCAGGGGATTGAACAAACAAGCTAAGCCGTTGGAAGTCGAATTAACGCGGGGGTCGGTCCTTCCCTCCGAGCTTAAACACATGCTAGAGATGGGTGCGCAAGAGGCAAATTGCATACTCATGACGATGGTTTGGTCCGACAGTAGTCAGGCCTCAACAACCGACCTCAATGACATCGAGCCGATTGAAGACGCCGAAGACGTCAAATCGGTGTTTGCAAAATTTCACTACAACGACGGTTCAACCTTGACCATTTGGCTAAGCCGGTACTACCGCCACATACTCGAGGCCGTCGGAACGATATCGCTTCAGCGACAATCGTCAATAGTTCAGTACTGGGCCACCTTGCCGGACCGCAGCTCGCTGACCTATCTTGCGGCGAACTGGCTCCGTTCTCTGCCGATTGCACTGCTCGGCGGGGCATGTACGTTTTTTGTTGCCGGCTTCTTTTTTCACGGTGGACGACATTCGATGGCGCCCTGGGCACTTCGGATAGGATTTCTGCTAATCGCATTGTGCTCGTACTTGTTTGTACGATCCACCCGCGCCACCCACGGATTTTCTAAATTGGTCGTCCTCGCCCGCCGCCCCCGCAGGGACACCTGGACCGCAGTGGCTGGGATCTCAGGGATCGCAGCACTCTTTCTCAGCCTGATTGCCTATCTCTTCCCGCGGTGAGCGAATGGCCACCCTGGTGCGGGTCAGGTCTGCTAGCCCGAGGCGCTGAGGATCTTGATCGCGAAGATGAGCGAGTCGCCTGGCCGGATTCCAGCACTGGGCTGACCTTCGGGGTAGCCATCCGCGGGGACCATCGCGACGGCGACCGTCGAACCGACCTTTTGTCCGGCGATGGCCTTCTGGAAGCCGGTCACGACTCCGGTAAGCGGGAAGTCAACCGGGGCGCCGCGGTCGTAGCTGCTGTCGAACACGGATCCGTCACGTCCGTTGACGCCCATGTAGCAGACGGAAACCTTGGCAGTGCTCGAGACCACCGGTCCATCTCCGGCGTGCAGCGTATGCACCTGGGTCTGGTTGACGCTGAAGGGGCCCGTCACGGTCACGCGCGGAGCTGTCGTGTCCGTAGGACCGATGACAGCGATGCTGCCGGTGGTCCCGGCCAGCGTCCAGTCCGGTGTCCCACCAGCCGGCGGTGCTGCCGTCGGGCACGAGCCGGCCGCGGTTGCCGTACCCGATCCCGCCAGCATCAGAACGGTTGCCGCGACACAGGCCGCGAGCACGACGGAGGAGTACACCCGGGAAGATTTCACGGCCGTCACGCTACAGCCACGTTGCTTTCTGAAACGCCACGGGCCCAGAGGGCGTCGGTTTGCCCGACACGGAGCCCACAGTTCGCTATGACTGCCGCACTGCAATTCCCTGGTGGCACTCTCGGTTCACGACCAACCGAGACGAGGTGCTCGGCTTCCGCCCCCCAAACGATGCAGGGATGGCACGAAATGCGGGTTCGCCGGCTAACGCGAGGATTTCATCGAAGCCCTCGATCATGCATTGGGCGAACAATCCTTCTCGCTGCACGGCGGTCCGGTCATAACGTGCGGTGATGGTGCAGAGCCCGCCCCGCGACACCAGCGCCACTTCGAGCGCCGTGCCGTTCAACGGGCCAAGGCCATACTGCCGCAATATCTTTGCGCCGCAAAGGTAGGTTTCCTGCGGATAGAGGGCCAGGTTGGTGGCCAGCACGTCGGAGCCAGCAGCCGATCGGAGCATCATCTGCACCAAAATCGGAGCGGGCAGCATGCTCAGTACCGGTGCAACGGCGCCGACCACGTTCTTGGCCGGCTCTTCGCGGCGCCGCGTCATCTGGGCGCGAATTTGTTGTATGCGCTCCACCGGGTCGGCCGTACCGACCGGAGCCGCCAAGGCGACGGTGGCGAACTTGTTGCCGCCAGCGGGATCGTCGTCGGTGCGCAGGTTGACCGGCACCACCATCGGCAGGGTGTCGATCGGCGTGCCGAGCGCGCTGTGATAGCGCCCCAGCGCCCCGCACAGTCCGGCCAGGTAGACATCATTGATCGATCCGCCGCACGCTTTGGCCGCCGCGTCTAGCTCGGAGAGCTTCAGGTCGAGTGCTTCGCTGCGGGTGGCAACGCCCCGGCGGCGCAGCAGCGGAGAAGGCTCGGCGGCCGGCTGGAGGATTCGCGCGCTCGAGCGAGCGTAGCCGAGGACGCCCGTCGCGGTCGCCGCAGGGTCGCGGGCCGCCCGGGTGACCGCTGACAGCACCCCGCGGACTCCGGAGACGAGCGCTCCCGGCAGCCGGCGGACGCTTTGTCGCGTCAATTCGTTGGCCGATAGTTCCTGCGGGACCGGTTGCGGGGGAAGCGGTTCCGCGGGGGGATCGGGTTCCCAGTCGTAGATGGACTTGAACATCCTCATGCTGCCGACACCGTCGGTGACAGCATGGCTCATGTGCAACAGAGCCGCGGCCCTCCCGTCGACCAGACCCTCGACAAGGGTGGCGGTCCACAATGGCCGAGCGAGGTCGAGCGGTGACTGCAGCATCACCTCGGCCAGGTCGAACACTTCGCGCAAGGTGCCGGGTTCCGGGGCGCGCACTCGTCGCACGTGGAAGTCGAGGTTGAAGTCGGGATCGATCACCCAGCGCGGGGCCGCCGTGGGCAAGGTCGGCGCGACCACCTTTTGCCGCAGCCGCAACACCCGGCGGGAGACATCGTCGGCGCGCGTCCGGAACCGTTCCCAATCCGGCGTAGCATCAAGGATTTCCACCGATATGAACCCCGACCGGAACCGCGGGTTGGCGTCACCCCGAAGCATCAGGTAGTCGACCGCCGCCAGTTCCGTGCGCAGCCCGTCCGGGCTTTGCGGGGCTACGCGGACTGGATTTGTCGCCATGGTTGCGCCTCTTCGAGTTCGTAAGCCAATTCCAGCAGCCGAGCTTCCTGCCCCATGTCGGCGGCCAACATCATCCCGACCGGCATGCCGTCCACGGACTCAGTGAGGGGCAGCGAGATCGCGGGTTCACCGGTGATGTTGTATTGCGGCAGGAATGCCACCCAGTCAGTGAGTCGATCGATGACCTGCTGACAGTCCGCGGTGGGATCAAAGTGCCCGATTCGTGGGGTCTCCTGACTCAGCGTCGGCGTCAGCACCGCGTCGTATTCACAGAAGAAGCTAGCGCTTCGGCGTCGCATACGTTTCAACCGATTGATGACCGTCGGCATCCGGTGCAGATTGCGGCTACCCCGGCGAGCCAGACCACGCGTGAGGTTGTCCAGCCTGCCGCGGTCGACGGTGGGGCCACCCACATAGCGGCTCACTCGCACCTGTCCCATCACGAAATACGAGCAATACGAACAGAACAACAAGTAGTCTTCGGCGAACGACGGCGGCACTAGTGGCTCATCGACGTGCTCGACCCGATGCCCGAGCTCTTCGAGGAGAGCTGCGGTCTTGAGCGCCAACTCGGAAATCCTCCTGCTGCAGGTGCCCACCCCCGGTTGCGTGCACACCGCGATCCGCAGGCGGGCGCGCCCCGGCCCGATGACGTCACCGATGGGCGGCAGCTTCCGATTCTGGTGGAGCCGCTCGGCCTCACGGTAAAACGCCGCGGTGTCGCGCACCGATCGGGTCAGCACCCCGTTCTCGATGAGGGGGATCGGCAACCGGCGCATCTGCTTGTCCATCGGCAGCCGCCCGCGCGACGGTTTGAGACCGACCAACCCGTTGCACGACGCAGGAATTCGGATCGATCCGCCGGCATCATTGCCGTGCGCGATCGGCACCACGCCCGCCGCGACGAAGGCCGCGGAACCCGAGGACGAGCCGCCCGCGGTGCGATCGGGATTCCAGGGACTGCACACCGCGCCCAGCCTCGGATGCTCGGTCGCGGCGTTGAATCCGAACTCCGACATGCGCGTCAAGCCGAGTGGCACCATTCCCGTTGCCAGGTATGCGCGGGCGAATTCACCATCCGCCGTGGCGAGTTGGGGTTTCCATGCGTCGCTACCCGCCATTGACGACATTCCCGCCACCGCTTCGCAGTCTTTGATAAAGGTGGGCACCCCGCCGAAGAATTCGTCGCCCGTTTGCGCCTTGGCCCTTGCCCGCGCTCGGTCGAACGCCTGAAATGCCAGCCCGTTGAGGACAGGATTGACCGCTTCGGTGCGCGCGATGGCGGCCTCAACGACCTCGGGTACCGACACTCGACGGACTCGCAATGCGGCAACGAGACCGACCGCGTCGAGGTCGCCCAGTGCGTCGTCGCGGAAAGCATGCACAGCATTCACCTGAGGATTCCGATCGCGGTAGAAGTGTGAACATCTCTGCTTCCACAACGACGGCTGCGCCCGCATTACTGCGCTCACTTTCTCGATCTCGAGTGTGAGATAGGCCTCACCACAAGGAATTACAGCTAGACGAGCGGTTCGTCAGCTGGCTATCGACGTTGTCAGTCCCGAAGCGGTTCGCACTCCACATACTCGTCAGCAGACCCGGAATTGCCAGCCGCCGTCGCGAGTGTTCGCTATTCTTCTGATTTGTGCTGCTGTAGCCCCACTGGCGGCCTTGCTAACACCAAAAAGAATGGAAGGGAATCGAATGCGTTCACTTCGCCGGCTCGCCAGACTGACCATCCCCATGATGGCTGGCGCTGCGCTGTTGAGTAGCGCCGCGACAGCGACTGCCACGACACCCCAAGACGAGGCATACCTGGCACAACTGCGCGCCGTCGGCCTCACCTGGCCGCCCCAGACGGAAGAGGCGCTCATCGGGGAGGCGCACCTCATCTGTTACGACCTCACGTGGGGTTGGACGCCGCAGCAGATTGCCGACGAAGTTCACCAGCACTTGGACAAGAGGAGCGTGACGTTGCCGGATGTCGGAACCATGGTCAACGCGGCGCACTCGACGTATTGCCCGGGCAATGTGTGCGATGCCCCGTCGCTGTGCACCTGACCGCCAGGGGAGGGACGGGGTATCGGCGATATCGCCCCTATGGGCAAGGGCGGCAACGGTTCTACCAAACGATGAGCAGGCCGCCACGGTCTGCGGTCGATCGATTAAATCGACGAATCAGACGTGCCGATGATCGGTGGCCACTGGCAACCGCAAATGGTTTGCCAGGCTTGACCGCCATGCCGCGGGCGCGGTTCGATGAGAAGTGCGCCACAAGGCATGGACCACAGGGGAGGGCCGTGTTGAGGACATACGTGCGCCGTCTTGTCGCCGTCGTCGTGATGGCGTTGGCCTCGATGGCAGCCGTGACAATCACGACGCCGGCGGTGAGTTCGGCCGACTGCGGAAACGGCGAGTGGTGGGACCCCACGGGTAAGGTCTGTCGGCCACTCGGTGTCGGCCCACAACCGCTGGCATGCGAGGCGGGCCAATGGTGGGACCCGACGGCCAATGTATGCCGGCCGCTCGGTGTCGGGCCGCAACCGCTGGGATGCGACAACGGCTGGTGGTGGGATCCGGGCGCCAACGTATGTCGTCCGCCGGCGATACCGCCGCCGGGCTAGTTCGCGATGTATCGCCAGCGTCGCTGCGAGGTAGCACGCCGGGAACACGGAAATCTTGGGGCGTGGCGCTCCAGAGCAATGGCCGGGCCCGCTCCTTGAAGTGGTTCAGCCGAAATCTCTGCGGCGACACGGGTCACCGACTGGCTAGTGCCGCATGATTCCACGTGGCTGAGCAGCGAGGAGGCTGCGGAGAAGGTTCGCTCGACGCTGATGCCAGAGAGCTTCTCGTCGTTTTGGCCTCGTCTTGATCTCCCTCTCGTCCCGTCGAGAGCGGCGGTCGTCGTCATCCACCCGATAGTGGGCGCGTCATCACTGTGATTCGAACGCCGTAGCGCGGGACGACGAGCGTGGCTCGCGAGGGCGGCCGCATCCCGGGTATTCCCGGCACGCTGGACCCGGACGCGCCAGGTTCGCCGGTCCCCGTCAGGGCACACACGCCGGCGTCCGGCACTACCGAAGTGAGGCTGGTTGGCGATGTCGTCCAGCTCGCGGGCACCGACATCGATCCGATCGAAACGGCACGGCTAAGGGTTACGGTCAGGTTGCCCGAGCCTAGGCTGGCGCCGACGCTGGACGTGGCACTGATTAGTTGGGACGCGGCGCTCAGCGCTGGGATGACCTCCGTCGGTGCGGCCGCCATACCTAGCCCTGACAAGAGGCCCAAGTTGTTCGCGACGCCGATGATGTCCTGGGGAATCGACTCGACGTCCGCCATCTCACCGATCGTCGGAGGAAAAGTCAACAACGCGTCAAGGACACTGAAGTCGTCAGGGACCAACGGGTTCGACGGCAGGGTTACCGCCGTGCTTGGCGTCGCCGAAATCGGTTGCGGCGGTGCGTTTGTGGTGACGGCGTCGCTGACTGCTTTAGTGACGGCAGCGTTTTGAGCGGCTCGTCCGTCGGGTTTGGTGGTTTGGTGCGGGGAGGACAACTGGGGCAACCGCGTCGCCATCGCGCCGTTGATGGCGTAGCCGTACATCGCCGCGGCGTCCTGGGCCCAATACTCGGCGTATTGCGCTTCGGTCGCGGCGATCGCCGGGGTGTTCTGGCCGAAGAAGTTTGTCGCAATCAATGTGGCTAGCCGGGTTCGGTTGGCCGCCACCGCGATGGGGGGCACGGTCATCGCATGTGCCTGCTCATAGGCTGCGGCGGCCGCCCTGGCCTGCATGGCTGTTTGCTTGGTCTGCTCGGCGACCGTGGCTAGCCACCTTACATAGGGTGCGGCCGCCGCCACCATCGACTCCGCGGCGGGCCCGCGCCAGTGCAGGCTGGTCAGGTCCGAAAGCACCGATGTGGTTGTCGTAGCTGCGATTTCCAACTCGGCAGCCAGGGACTCCCAGCTGCCCGCGGCGGCCAAAAGCGGGCCCGAGCCCGGGCCGCTATACATTCGGCCAGAGTTGATCTCTGGCGGCAGAAGCACGAAATACATTGTGTATGAGGGTCTTTGTCACCCGGCCGCTGGCGGCCGTGGCATCACCGTGAGCCGGGCCCCATAGCGGGGAGGCGCTCCCAAAATGCGGGAGGTTGTCCCCGCCGGTATTCCTGGGTAGCCCGGATAACCGGACGTGATTGCCTCGTCAGTTCCGGGAATAGTGGTCATGCCGGCAGGCTCGAATGCCGTGATACGGCTGGTCGTTGGGGCAGACCAGCTCGCCGGCACGGACATCGACCCGATCGAACCGGCGCGCGCAAAAGCCCCGGTGACGTTGCCTAGGCCCGCACCACCACCGCCAAGGCTCGACGTAGCGCTGGCTAGTCCGGGTATCACGCCGAGTCCCGACGGGACCAAGGCCGGAGCGGCCGCCGCAGCCCCCGCCTTCGGCAGCATGCCCAAATTGCTTTCGGCCCCAATGATTCCGGAAGTGAACGCCTCCATGTTGTAAGTGGCGTTTACCGAAGAATAGGCGGCCAAGATGCCGTCGAGGGCGGTGAAGTCGTCAGGGACGATAGGGTTCGACGGCAGGGTCGAGGCCGGCGGCGAAACCGCCTGGGAAACCCGTCTTGAGCCCGCGCTGTTGGCAGCGTGGGCAACTGCGGTGTTTTGAACGGTCTGCGCGTCGCTGTTGGTGGTCTGGTTCGGGGAAGAGAACGGACTGAACTGTGTCGCGGCCTCCGCCGAGGAGGCATAGCCGGACATCGCGGCAGTGTCCTGGGCCCAATATTCGGCGTACTGCGCCTCGGTGGCCGCGATCGCCGCGGTGTTCTGGCCCACGACGTTTGTTGCTATCAGCGATTTCAGTCGGATGCGATTAGCCGTGATCGACGTTGGCGGCACCGTCATCGCATAGGCGTGCTCATAGGCCGCCGCGGCCGCGCTAGCTTGCCTGGCCGTCTGCTTTGTTTGTTGGGCGATCGTGTGCAGCCAGCCCGCGTACTGCGCAGCGGTGGCCGCCATCGCCTCGGATGCCGCACCGCGCCATTGCCAGCTGGTAAGGGGCGATAGCACCGACTCGTAGCCCTCGGCCGCAGACTCCAATACAGCGGCTAGCGAATCCCAGCCACTGGCGGCTGCCAGCAGCGAGCCCGAGCCCGGGCCGCTGTACATTCGGGTCGAGTTGATCTCCGGCGGCAAAAAGACGAAATCCATTGTTAACATCTCCTTAATTGCGTTGACTGATAAGCCCCGTAGTCGGCCGACACCCCTCATCGACTGCGGCACGACGGGCGGGGCGGATAAAAGTCCGGTCGGTGCGTTGGAGTTTATCGATTGGGACCAAAAATCTCAGGGGAAGTAAGCACCCGACGGATTATCGGGCGTCCCGGTCGCGTCATGATGATTTGAATTCTCGGCAGGACGTGCGCACTGGGGGTCGGGGGCCGCGCCTTGACTCTGGACCTCCATAAAGTCCGCTAGCCGCGACGCGGCGCGCGGTTTTGGCGAGCCCTCAAAACATCCCGACAGGTGAGCGCCGGCCAGACGGCATTCGTTAGGACACACTCACATCCTCGAGTGCGCCACCTTCACGGATGAGGCGCCGGGTCGCCGGCTTGGCAGTGTCGAAGAAGCTTGAGCAGTTCTGGATTATCCCGATACGGTTTCCGAGGCTTCCTGTAATGGGCCACGACCATCTTGTCGATCGAAACGCCCACCTGTGCCCGTGTCACCCCTTCGGGGGTGGAAGTTGATCCGATGATTTCACCGGCAGGTTGGCAATGACCGGAAAAGGGCCGGTGTATCCCGGCCGCTCGTGCGCCACGGCCAGCACTCGCCTGCGCACCAGGTACCAACCGGTGATCAACCCGGGGACGATGACGATGAGCGCTCCGACGGTCCAGGTGCCGAGCGGCCAATCTGAGGCCATCAAAGCCAGCACGGCGCCTAAGAAAAGCAAAGTGAGGTACCCGCTGTAGGGAGCAAACGGCACGCGAAACCGTGGCCGTTGCATTACGCCACCTTTAGCCAGTTTGTACAGGCGAAGTTGGCACAGCACGATGGTGCCCCAGCTCGCGAGGATTCCTAGTGCAGATACGTTGAGGACGATTTCGAACGCTTCGCCTGGGTTGAAGGCGTTGAGTGCGACTCCGCAAAGGCATATGACGGCGGTCATAAGGATCCCGCCATATGGCACTCCGCTTTTCGTCATTCGTGCTGCGAACTTCGGACTGCTGCCGCTGACCGCCATTGAGTGCTGAATACGGCCCGTCGAGTACAGTCCCGCGTTCAGACTCGAGAGTGCTGCTGTGATTACTACGACATTCATCACGTTGCCGGCACCGGAAAAGCCGATTTTGGTAAAGAACGTCACAAATGGGCTCTCGCCGGCTTTGTAGGCGGTGTAGGGCAACAACAGCGACAGCAGGACAAGTGAACCGACGTAGAAGATCGCGATGCGCGCGATCACCGAATTGACGGCGCGCGGCATGATCTTCTCCGGCTCGGCGGTTTCACCGGCCGCCGTGCCGACCAGTTCGACGGACGCGTACGCGAACACCACACCGGACGTCACCACCAGCAGCGGCACCAAGCCGGTCGGGAACAGCCCGCCATGGCTAGTCCATAAACTCACGCCAGTTTCTCGGCCGTCAATCTGAAATCGACCGCCCAGGAAGACTGTTCCTACGGCGACAAAGGCGACCAGCGCGGAAACCTTGATTAGCGCCGCCCAGAATTCGAGCTCGCCGAACCACGCGACGGAGATCAGGTTCATCGCCAACACCACCATCAAGGCGATCAGAGCGAGGAGCCACTGGGGGACCGCCTGGAACGCGGTCCAATAACGGAAGTAGGTGGCGACCGCGGTGGTATCCACGATCGATGTCATTGACCAGTGCATGAAGTACAGCCAGCCGACCGCGTAGGCGGCCTTCTCGCTGAAGAATTCCCGAGCATACGATACGAACGAACCCGATGACGGCCGATGCAGCACTAGCTCGCCCAGTGCTCTAAGCATCAGAAAGACGAAGACGCCGCATATCGCGTACACCAGGAACAGCCCTGGCCCCGCCTTCGCGAGGCGGCCTCCAGCACCGAGGAACAGGCCGGTTCCGATCGCGCCGCCAATCGCGATCATCTGGAGCTGGCGGGGCTTAAGCCCCTTGTTGTAGCCGGCTTCTTCACCGGAGAATCCAAGTGTCGGCGCTTCTGGATTCGATTCAGGGGTGTCGGGCAAGGCGGCCATCGGCGTCCAATCGTCGTCGTTCAACCAACCCATTGGACTTGTCCAGCCATCGCGATCCAGGCACCGTATGCCAATTCGCTCTGCAGCTTCGACAGCGTTTTGCGGCTGGCACGTCACAAACCGGGGCGGCCGCCGTCATCGGTCTCGAGCCCGGGCCGGAACACATTCTGGCCGAGTTGATCTCGGGGCGTAGAAGCTGAAATACATTGCTACAGCTCTCCTTAACTAGCTACCATCGCCCGCTGAACCTCAGATTCACCGCGATTGCCAGGTGCTCGTACCAATGGCGCCGGCGACCTCGGGGGCGGTAGTGGTGCGGCGGCTGCGCCAGCGGCGGAGTTCGTATGCGGCGAGAACGGTGAGAAGCGTAAGTCCACTCATGACGAATTGCGATCGTGTGTTGGAAAGGAATGCCATCGAGAGAATGACCACCGCCATCAGCACGATGGTGGCGTAGCTCAACCATGGAAATAACCACATCTTGAGTCGCAACGCGCCGGGGTCCTCGCGTTCGGCGCGGCCCCGCAGCACTACTTGTGAGATCGCGATGATCAGATAGACGAACAGCGCGACAGCGCCATAGGAGTTGACCAGAAAGTTGAACACCACGTCGCCCCAGACGTAGGTCGCGGCGACTGATAGGTAGCCGACGGTGGTGCCCAGCATGATGGCTCGTCGCGGTACCCCGCCGCGGGACAGTTTCGTGAAGAAGCGGGGTCCGTCACCGTGGGTGGTCAGTGCAAACACCATGCGTGAGGTGGTGTAGAGCGCCGAGTTAAGACAGGACAAGACCGCAGTGAGGACAATGACGTTCATGATCGTCGCCACCGCGGGAATGCCCAAGACCGACAGTACTGACGCGTAGGGGCTGACGCCGACACTCTTGGTATTCCACGGCTGGATGATGACCACGACCAGGATCGACCCGACGTAGAACGCCATGATCCGAGCAACGATCGATTTCATTGCGCGCGAGACCGCGCGCTCCGGTTCATCGGACTCTGCGGCGGCAATGGTGACGATCTCCGCGCCCGTGTAAAAGGCAACGCAGGGCAGCACCGCGGCGAGCACTGCGTACCACCCCATCGGTGCGAACCCGCCGTGGTCGAAGAGATGGGCTAGCCCCGGTGTCGAGTGTGGCCACAGGCCGGTGATCCACAGTGCGCCCAGACCGAGAAAGACGACGATGGCGATGACCTTGATCGACGAGAACCAATACTCGAATTCGCCGAACATGCGGGCCGACATGAGATTGGTGGCCGTCAGCGCCAGCATCAAAACAAGACTGAGCAACCACAACGGAATCGCGGGTAACCACAGTCGCAGGATGCGCCCGCCGGCCACGGCTTCGACCGCCACCACGACGACGAAGAAGTACCAGTACATCCAACCGGTCACGAATCCTCCGCGGCGACCTAACGCCTGGCGGGCGTAGACGTAGAACGACCCGACTACCGGTTGGGCGACCGCCATCTCAGCGAGCATCCGCATGATCAGCATCGTGATGAGACCACCGATCAAGAACGACACCACTGCGGCCGGCCCGGCATCGGCGATCACCACGCCGCTACCGACGAACAATCCCGCGCCGATCACCCCGCCCAGGGCAATCAGGTTCATGTGCCGGCGTCGCAGACCTTTGGCCAACTCGACGTCGGCCACGATGTCTGAATCCGCCATGACCGCCTCCACCGGATACGCATGCATCACACCGCAACCCGGTCGTACGGCCTGCTTGGAGACAAATTGTCATGGGCCGCCAATATCGGCAACCAATCGGTTCGTCACGCGCAAAACCTCGCGGGGACCCGCCGTGGCGCTTTTGCCAAATCGGCAGCGTCCTCGGCGAGCAGTTCAACGGCCCGCGTGATCAGGCGGCGCGGTTGATTGGAACCAATATCAAGAGCAGCTTCAAAGTCAAGTTGGCACAGCCGGATTCGAACACAACTTTGGCTCGCGAATCACCTTGACGCGGTGTGGTTTTCGATCACGGAGATTCGTGAGGAATAGACCAACAGGTCTGGCGTGCTGGTACTGGGCATGCCGACCGGAATTATTCTGATGGCCCGTCCTAACGTGCCTAATCTCGTCGATGACGTGACCGCCCAAGCCGCACAAGCTCACGAGCTTGGTGTCGCACAGGTATGGCTGCCCCAGCAGCAGAACTACGACGCGATAGCGCTGGCAGCGCTCGTCGGAGCGGCCGTGCCCGGACTCGGAGTCGGGACGTCGGTGGTGCCGATCAACCCCCGCCACCCGCTGATCATCGCCTCGTTGGCGCAGACAGCGCAGGCCGCCGCGCGCGGCCACTTCAGCCTCGGCCTCGGACTGGGTGCGCGCCAGATCGAACGCCAAGCCTTCGGCACCGACTGGCCCAACACAATTACCCGCTTACGCGAGCATCTGACGATCCTGGCGTCGGTGTTCAATACCGCCGCCGTCGACTTCCGCGGCAGCGAACTCAGCGCCAGCCCCACCTGGCCGGTACAGGTCGCGGGCGGCACCCCGATCCCTGTGTACGTAGCAGCGATGGGCCCCAAGGCGTTACGAGTCACCGGAGAACTGGCTGACGGCACACTCCCTTATCTGGCCGGACCCCGGACGATCGGTGAATTCATCGTGCCGACGATCACCAAAGCGGCAGCCGAAGTGGGCCGCCAGGCGCCGCGCATCATCGCCGCGGTGCCGGTGTTGTTGTCCGAGGATGTCGAAAGCGCTCGCACCGTCGCCGCGCAGCAGTTGAGTTTCTACGAGACCATCCCGTCGTATCGCAAGGTGATAGCTCGAGAGGATGTGGCAAATATTGCGGACCTCGCCGCAGTCGGATCCGAGGAATCCGTCGTGCGTCAATTGCGCCGCTACCGGGATGCGGGTGCCACGGACGTGGTGATCAGCCCGCTGGACCGCTCCGCGTCCGTCGACCGCGAGGCGCTATGGAGGCTCACCGCCGCGTTGTGAGCCCCCAGACGCTTCACGACGTGCGACACACGGATACCGACCGGTTGGGTGCGCCGAGTGGCGGTGGTCGCAGGGGTAAGCATGTCTGCCGCCGTAACACATTGCAGGACAACTGCTTCGAGCAGGCCACCGGGGGAGAGGCTCCGGCTGCGGGTCAGATCCGCTGAGGTGAAGAAGTCACTGTGAAGTGGCGAGATCGTTTGCTGTGATCTAGGCGGGGATCCTCCGTTTGCCCTTGGCGGGTCAGGGTCGTCGGTGGGTGACCCACGTGTCCCACGTGCTGGTCACGGCGTGCACCTTACGACTTCGGCCAGCCCACCAAGGCCAGATCGGCGATCGCGTGCAGTTCCTCACGGTCGGCACCGCTGCGGGCCTGGATCGCAATCCCTTGGCAGACAGCGCTAATCCAGCGAGCCAGCAACAGGGTGTCTACGTCGGACAGTTCGCCTGCGGCCACCGCTTGGTCGAACCGGCGTGCCAGCTCCCGCGCCGCCGCATCACGAAACTCGGCCAGTCCGGCCGCATTTCCGACCAGCAGGCAGCCATCTGGGTCGCCGGAGGTCGCGTCGGCCGCCCCGTGCACCATGGCTTCGGCAACCTCGCGCGCGGTCGTACGAGTGAGCGCCACTGCCATGTAGCTGCCCGGGCCATTGATGTACCGGTGCTTTGCCCGCTCGAAGACTCCTTCTTTCGAGCCGAACTCGGCATAGATACCGCGGCGGTTCACCCCGGTTGCGTCGGTCAGATCACTGATCGACACACCGTCGAAGCCACGGTCCCAGAACAGCTTCATCGCGATGTCTTCGACCATGTCGGGATCGAACTCCCGGGGTCGCCCTACCGCCATGTTCGGCCTTCCGTGATCTCGGTCACAGGAGGAATCTCCCGCTCGACAATGGACTTGACCTGATCATACTTTGTAACCAATCGGTTCGAAACGACTTTGAGAGGTACGCGACATGAGCACAGCACCCCTAGCCGGACGCCGAGCACTGGTAACGGGAGGCTCGCGCGGAATCGGCGCGGGAATCGTGCGCCGTCTCGCCGCCGACGGCGCCGCGGTGGCGTTCACCTACGCGTCATCGGCCGTCGAGGCCGACAAGCTCGTCGCCGAGGTGACCGCCGACGGGGCCAAGGCAGGGGCCATCCAGGCCGACAGCGCCGATCCGGCACAGGTGGACGCAGCGGTCGAGCAGGCCGTCGCCGACCTCGGCGGATTGGACATCCTGGTCAACAACGCCGGCACCGCGCACATGGCGCCGATCGACGAATATCCACAGGAGCAGTTCGACCGCGTCGTGGCGATCAACATTGGCGGCGTGTACTCGGCGATCCGCAGCGCGATCGGTCACCTCGGCCGAGGGTCGCGAATCATCAACATCGGCAGCATCAACGCCGACCGCGTCCCGGTGGCCGGGTTGGCCGTGTACGCGATGACCAAGGGCGCGGTCGCATCCCTGACCCGTGGTCTGGCCCGCGAACTCGGGCCGCGCGGAATCACCGTGAACAACGTACAGCCGGGCCCGATCGACACCGACTTGAATCCCGCCACGGGCGAATTCGCCAACGCCATGCGGCAAGTCATGGCGTTGGACCACTACGGACACCCCAGTGACACCGCGGCGGTAGTGAGTTTCCTGGCCGGCCCGGAGTCGGGATTCGTGACGGGAGCCAATTGGAACGTCGACGGCGGATACACCGCGTGACGTTCACGGGTTGACGGGCTCAGCCGGTTGCGCGGTGTCGGTGAACCGTAACCGTCGAAGCGCGGTTCGCGATGTCCGCTGGTCGCCGGACAGCGTTTGCACTACCGGTAATAGTGAGCCGGGAAAATCTCATCGAGCACCGGTGATCCTTACTCAGGTGCTCTGGCTCGCCGTCGATGACCGCGTTGTAAGTTCGTTCGGAGCTACGAAGACCGCGATCGCCGGCGCACTCAAGTAATTCGGTTATGGTCCCCGCCGGCGAGCAGCTCAGCCGCAAGTTGACCCACGCCACAGGAAGACGCGAGAGGACGCCCATGAGATCGATCGCATACCGCCACGCGGCTGTCGTCGGCCTGGCCGTCGTCGCGCTGATCACCGTGGGCTGCAGCAATGGCAAGAGCGTCGACGCAACGGCACCGCCCCAAGGCGGGGTGAACGCCACCTCCACGTCTAAAGCCCCAGCGCAGCCGGCCGAGGTGAAGCTCGTCGGGGTCGACAACGTCGAGGTGACTCTGACCGGCCCGATCGCGGCCAAGTACTCGTCGGCAACCGAGAGTCAGAAGCAGGCTCTCGGCAAGCCACTGACGGGTGACCGCAACGCGGGGACACGGGACAGCGGCGTGGTGTTCCAGCAGTTCCAGGGCGGCGTAATCACCGCCAAAAACGGTGAGCCTGGCACGCCCGCATACATCACCCTTGGGAAGATTCGGGAAGCCTGGAATATCCCACGCGGCCCGGACGGCGCGCCCGCGGTCACTGGCAATAACGGTTCGGCAGGTCCGCTGGGCCTACCCATCAGCGATGCGAACACCGTCGGCGATCAGCTCGTGGAGACGTTCGAGCACGGCACGATCGCGTACAACACGAAGACCAGCCAGGTCGAGGTGACGGTCAACGGCAAGGTCGTACCGTCCGGGCTGTAGCCCGAATCAGGCGTTCATCAACCGTAAATGGGCCGGACGTGACCGAATCGGCACCGGGTTTCGGATCGATCGATTCGCCCGTGGCGAACACGGGGGAGGCACGGTTGGAGCTAAGCAGTCGAGGTTGTCGGTTACCACTGGTGCACGCCTGTATCCGTGGTCGTTCGGGCCGCGGGTGCCCTGACGCCTGTGGTCGAAACGCCGATCAGAATAGTACGATCCGTTCGCTGCAATCGAACGCTATGCTGGGGCGCGAATGCCGATCAAGCGGCTTGGCCCCCATAGGAGACAGGTGGAAACTGAGCTGATTCCCGAGCTCGGTCAACGGCTGCGTGAGATGCGCAAGCTGCGTGGTCGCTCCGTTCGCGAACAAGCTCGGATCCTAAAGGTAAGTCCCTCAACGCTTTCCGAGCTGGAACGGGGAATCGCCGGCATTTCGTTGCAGCGTCTGCAAGCCGTTGCGCAGAGTTTGGGGGTCAGCATGGCCGACCTTCTTACACCCAACGGTGCTTCTTCTGCCAGTGGACATCCTCTAGAAATCATCACTCCCGCTGACCTCGGCTCCGCCACCGTCCATCCCGGCCCTGGCCTGCACTACGCGCTCGTAGGGTCCGGTGGTCAGCACAGACTGCAGCCCTACCGGGTCACCTTCGACGCTGGCGCCAGTGCCCCTGAACCGATCCGCCATGCCGGACAAGAATTCTGTTACGTGCTCTTCGGAGAGGTGTATCTGCACCTGGGAGACAATCAGTACCTGGTGACTGCGGGAAGCTTCGCGCGCTTCGACAGCGACATTCCCCACGCGTTTTCAAACGCATCGCAGACAAACGTCGCCGGCTTCGTCGGTGCCGGAACTCCGGCCTGGTAAGGCCCTTTCGTTTCTAGTGGCCTTCCCCAGCGTGGGCTAAGTTCCGCACGATTTGCGACGCAATGCAGCGGTCGCGGCACAGAGCGCGCAGTTTGCACATTGCACACGCAGGCGTGAGCGATATCGAAAGCCTCCGAATCTGCTCCGAGCTCGCTTGACGGCGGGGAAATTCCCAACTAGTGTTCGGCTATACCGATCACTTAGTCGTGATATAAACGGTGACACCGAACATACCGAAAGGCCGACTTCATCCATGGCCAACCACCCGACACGCACCCTTGCGGCGGCGGTCATTCCGATCAACGACGCCCCGGCATGGCAGACGACGTTGCGCTGGTTGCTTGCATGGGGGACATAGGAAGCCTGGAGGCGGGAAACGGCCCACTCGCCCCGCGGCGATGCCGGCCAGTCGAAGGCGACGAAACGTGTTGCGTCGGGGCCTTTGCCTGCAGCGCTGCAGGTAACGCGCAAATCGTATAACCAACTGATACAAGGGGATACCCATGACACCGCGGGAATCCGATGCGGGCGACCAGGTCGATCCGCATGAAGAGATGGCGCAGCTATTGCTCGGCCACTGGAGGAGTCAAGCGATTCGGGCGATCGCCGAGCTGTCGATTGCCGATCATCTGGTCGGCGGCGGCTTGACGGCGGCTGAGATTGCCACACGGGCGGATAGCGCGCAGGACAGCACTTTTCGGCTTTTACGCGCTGGAATCGCGTGCGGACTATTGAGAGCCGACCGCGATGGCCGATTTTTCAGCACGCCATTGCTTGAGACGTTGCGCCGGGATGCGCCACGGTCGTTGCGGAGTATGGCGCTGTCGTTCACAGATGTTGGCCATTGGAAGAGTTGGCTTGGATTCGTAACCGCCGTGCGCACCGGTCACGCCGACGTGCGCGAGGTGCTGGGGATGGACTGGTTTGACTACCTCGAGCAGCATCCCGATCAGGCACACCAATCGGCCTCTGCGATGGCGGCTTTGACGTCGTTGTGGGCGGGCGGTGTTGGCACCGCGATCGACACCACGAACGTGAAATTGGCAGTCGACGTTGGTGGTTCGACCGGCGCGTTTCTGCGGATGCTCCAAGAGAGTAATCCAACGCTTCGAGGGATAGTCTTCGACCGACCCAACGTTGCGGCTGAGGTGGCGATGCGGATCGCACACAGCGAGGTTGGACAGCGTACCGAGGTAGTGGGCGGCGACTTTTTCAAATCACTACCCGTCGGCGATCTGTACTTGCTCAAGCACATTCTGCACAACTGGGACGACGACAGGTGCGTCCAAATACTGTCCTGCTGCCGCGAAGCGATGATTCCCGGTGGTCGGATCGCGATCGCCGAGCTGATCGTGGGCAGCCTGAGTGAGCCTGGTGTCGCGGCACTGATGGATTTACGAATGCTGGTGGCTCACGGCGGGCGCGAACGCTCACTGCAGGAGTACGACGCTCTCCTGGGTGCGGCTGGTCTGCGACGCACAGCCGTCGCGACGACCGGTAGTCCACTGAGTGTCATCGAGGCTGTAGCGGCTTGACATCCTCAAGTCGATCGTCAGGCACGCGAACGCGAGGTCGTTGGCGCCGTGCTGGCGATGGGTGGGCGGGTCGGTTCCTCGCCGGAGCTGCCGAAGCTAATGCCGGCTGGCAGTCTTCCGCCCACGAAACCACATCAAGGCACAGAAAGCATCGACGTAATGTCTACCTTTGTTCTCATTCATGGCGCGTGTCACGACGGGCGCGCCTGGGACCAGGTCATCGCTCGACTCGAGGATTTCGGCCACACCGCGTTCGGACCTACTGTGGCTGGCCACGGCAGGGGCGCGGACCCGCACGTGACTCATGCTCAATCCACCAAGTCGATAGTGGATTTCACTGTCGGCCATGACCTCAGCGATGTGGTGCTGGTCGGTCATAGCTACGGCGGCACCATCATAAGCAAAGTCGTCGAAGCGATTCCCGAACGAGTGCGACGGCTGGTGTTTTGGAGTGCATTTGTCCTCGATGACGGCGAGTCGATGATGGACGCGTTTCCGCCGCCCATGCGCGAGATGTTGACTCAACTGGCGGCCCGTTCGCCAGACAACACGGTCACACTGCCCTTCGAGGTCTGGCGCGACGTCCTATTGAACGATGCCGATGAGCAATTGGCACGCCGTTCATATGAGCAGCTGTCACCAGAACCGTTCGGTCAACTATTCGAACGACTAGATCTCAAGAAATTTCACGCATTACCCACACCGCGGAGCTATCTAGTCGGAACCGAAGACATGATTCCGCCCGGCGACCCGCACTGGCATCGCCGAATGGCTGCACGACTGGGTGAGCATCGTTTCATTGAGATGTCTGGAGGACACGAGCTGCTCTTTACCAATCCCATCGGGTTGGCCGACAGGATCATCGAGGCGGGACGTGATGACTGAACATCGGAGCGGAGCAGGCCCGCCCCGACCGCTGAAAGCCGGAACTGCCGACTTGACACCGATTTACACCTCTTGTGCCGACGGTCGAATTGCACTGCTTCAACTGCCATATCCACTCGATGGCCGACGGATCCGCCGTTGCGGCGGGCGTGGCTTCCCTGCCCCGGTTCAGGAACTGAACTCGAAGGAGGCGTACTTCGCGTTGGCTTCGTCGCTCAGCTTACTGTCGTAGGTCTGTAGCCCTCCCAGGAAGAAGGCGCTGTACTTCTTCTTCCCTTCGATGTTGTCGTTTTGGATCCACGACTTGACCTTGTCGAAGACCGTCAGCTTCGAGATCTCCTGGACGGTCTCGGCCCAGCGGACCTGCGCCTCGGCATTCGCTTCGACCGACTGCTGTTGTCGTGCGCGAGCCTCCTCGACCAATTGGGCGATAAAACCAACTTGCAGCTCGATCGACGGCAGCATGTTCGCGAAAGGACCTCCCGGTCCGGTCACAGTGAAGAAGTTGGGGAATCCGGAAACGCTGACTCCATAGAGAGCGTTCGACTCGTCTTTCCAGGCATCGAACAATTTCACTCCGTGTCGGCCGGTGATGTCGATGTTTCGGTAGGCTCCGTCGACGCCATCAAAACCAGTCGCGTAGACGATGACGTCGGCATCGAACGTCTGCCCGTCTTGCAATTTCACACCGGTCGGCGTGATCTCTGCGATCTCGTTCTCGCTGATGTCGACTAGGGATACATGCGGCTCGTTGAAAGCTTCGTAGTAGCCATCGGCGGACAGTGGCCTGCCTCCGTAGAGACCGGTCGGTTGGAGCAGGGCGGCGGTCTTGGGGTCTTCGACGATCGATGCTATTTTGCTGCGCACGAAAGCTGCCGCGGTCTCATTGGCCTCCTCATTGGTGGCAATGTCGGAGAATGTCTCGAAGAAGAAGCGGAAGCCGCCACCCTTATTCCAGACTCGCTCATACACTTCCTGGCGTTCTGCTTCGGAGACCTCTAGGGCGGATTGACTGCCCTCGACGAACCCCATCGCGAATAAGGAATTGAAGACTGTGTCCCAGACAGCATCATAGTTGGCCAAGATCTCCTGCTTCTCTGCCTCGTCCACCTCGCGGTTGTTAATCGGGACGACGTACTGTGCCCGGCGTTGGAAGACCGTGACCTCTTTTGCGAGAGGGTGGATGTTGGCCACAATCTGGCTGCCAGAGGGTCCGGTGCCGACGACGGCTACACGCTTACCGGTCACGTCGAGCTCTTTCGGCCACCGTGCCGAATGGAAGGCGATGCCTTGGTAAGACTCCTTACCTGGCCAATTGGGTACGTAGGGGTTGGTGAGGATGCCGAGCGCGGTTACGAAGTAGGTTGCGGAGAACTGCCGACCTTGGTCTGTGAGGATGTTCCACCGCTTGGTGTCCTCATCGTAGTGAGCCGAGACTACGGCGTTGTTAAAGATATACTGTTCTGCAACACCGCTTTTCGTGGCTGTGTCGTGGATCTGCTCCTGGAGTTGCTCGGCCTTGAGGTAGCGCGAATTCCAGTTCGGCTCGCTGCGATCATCGGAGAAGCGATATACCCAAGTCTCGGTGTCGGTTTGGGCGCCCGGGTACTGGTTCCAGTACCAGGCCCCGCCCAGGGCTCCGCCTTTCTCGACGCCAACGACCTTATCGAGGCCGAGTCGATTCTTGAACAGGTCGACGGTTCGAATTCCACCAAAACCGCCACCGACTACGACCGCGTCGACCGTCTCAACGTTGACTGTCATGATCTTCTCCTTCGGATCTTTCAGGACTAGTGTTCTGCGGCAGTACTTCGCTGGCTAGTGTTCGAATCACACTGAGCCTCGATCCACCGAGGCTGGCCATACACACCGTTACAGATAAGAGTGCCCCCGACGATGAGGTGGTGTCCGGACTCCGTGAACTGGTCCACGGCTGACGAGAGTCGTTCATCGGTGGGTACAGGCGGCAGCATGCGGGCTGGGGTTGGTAGCCCAGGATGAGTGGCGACGGCAGTGGTTGTAGTCGTGTTTCCAGTCGCTGATGATGATGCGAGCTTGAGCTAGCGACCAGAAGCTGTTGATGTTGAGGCATTCGTCGCGGATGCGGGAGTTGAACGATTCGACGTAGCCGTTGCACCAGGGCTCGCCGGGTGGGATGAAGTGCAACCCGACGTGCCCGGTGGCCCAGTCAGCCATTGCGCTGCATGCTAATTCGGGTCCGTTGTCGCAACGCAGGACCCGGGGATGGGCGCCGCGGTGTGCGGCTATGCGGTCGAGTTCGTCGATGAGGTGATCGCCGGTGATGCTGCGTTCGACCATCCCGCCGAGGCATTCTCGGGTGTGCTCGTCGATGATCGAGGCGATCTTGGCCGGTCGCCCGTCGGTGGTGACGTCGAACTGGAAGTCCACCGCCCACACCCGATCAGGCGCATCAGCGGCCACGTCGGGCGGCGCGGTGCAGGTACCGTGGCGTTTACGCTTTCGACGCTGCGGCACCCGCGGTCCTTCCTCACGCCAAAGGCGTTGGATCTTCTTGTGATTCACTGCCCAGCCGTCACCTCTGGCGTCGTGGTAAGCCGGCCGGAAGCCACGGCGGGGATGATTCTTGGCGTAGGTCCGCAAGCCAGTCGCGCAGTGCGGCATCCGGACGGCCGGTGTCGCCGCGGTGGCTTCATGGCGCTTGGTGGCGCGGTGTTGCCCGGTCATGCGGCTGGCGAACCGTTCACTGACCCCAAGCACGCGTTGGAGGTGACGAACGGCCGCCCGCCGGCGTTCCGGGCTTAGAAGTTTCCCTTCGCGATCTCCTTGCGCGCGACCTTCTCCAACTCCGCATCGGCCAATAACCGCTTGAGGGTGGCGTTTTCACGTTCGAGGTCCTTAAGGCGTTTGGCGTCCTCGGCCTTCAGGCCACCGAACTGGTTACGCCACCGGTGATAGGTAGCCTCGGAAACCCCGAGCTCGCGGCACACCGCCGCGGTGTCCTTGCCCTCGGCCAACAGCCGATCGGCCGCCATCAGTTTTCGCACAATCTGCTCGGGGCTATGCCGTTTCCTGGTCATGATGGTGTCGAGCCTTCCTGCCCACAACGTGGGCCGCAAGACTCTCATAAGCCACGGATCAACAGATCGGTGTCAGGCCACCTGGAAGATTGCTGAAGAGGCGAAGTCACTCGATCTAGGCGAAATGAGGGAAGCGGCTCCGCAACAACGGCAGGTCGAGGTGACGGACAACGGCAATGTCGTACCGCCCGGGCTGTAACCCGAACTGCGGGCAGCGATCTCGCCACTACCGCACGTCGCCACTTGGATGGCTCGCATGGAGGTTCCACTGGCCGCAGTCGGAAGCGAGCACGTCGTTGACGTCGACTTCGAGTCCGCCGACCTTCGGCCCGGGATTGGACGAGGTGCTCACGACTCGCTGGTAGAGAACAGCGGCGGGGTGGACCTGATTGCCGGACCAAGCTCGAGTTTGCCAGATCCAGCGACGGCCAGGTGTGCTCGAAGACCCAACAACGCCATCGGCCGCCGCCCACTGACACACCCTGATGCCTCCGTAGACCCCTGTGCGTTGAACCCCAAGAACCGAGTTGATTCCGCGAAACCACTGCAGCGCGGTGCGATTCCAGGTGTCGCGATTGATGTCCTCGTCGATGGTGAAGAAAATCGGTGCACCCTGGCTGCCGCCCGCGGCGGTGTGCAGCTGCCAGGCGGTGCGCGCGTCCGCGATGCCGCCGGCGTAGCCGCGCGTGAAGTCCGACGGTGCCGAGCTACCCGGTTTGCCGTATTGGTAGTTACTGACGATCACCAAGCCCGCGGCTTTCAATGAGTCGGCGTAGGGCCGAGTGATCGGCTTGGCGCCAAACGATGAGCCAGGACGCGACTCCGAAACGTAGTTGACCACCCCGCTATAGCCGGCGGCTCGAATCTGCTGCGCAGGAATCTGGCGTGCGGCGAAGTCGATCAATTGGGGTGCAGCTGCGGCGGCCGCCATAGGCATGCCGCAGGCTACTGATGCAGCACCCAGGCCAGCCAACGCCGTGGCGTAGCGCAGCGCATCGCGCCGGGAAACGACACGCGGTCGCGCGCTACTGGCCTCCACAGGCAGAATGTGCATCGCGCGATGTTAACGATGTGACTGTTGTTGCCGATAGAGCTGCGCCAGCCGAAACGCGGGAGCGTTCCCAAACGGATACCAAGAGGTGACCGTTCGGCTATGACCGCGGACGCGCCGCGTGAAAGGACTTGGCGTGCAATCGACCCGAAGGATGACGCCCGGGTTGCCCCGCTGAGTTGCTAGCTCTTCCAGACGACCTTGTCGGTGCCTCCGGCGTCCCGGTACACAACGCTGTCGGGGTTCGTGCCATTGCGAACGTTGAAGTAAAGCCGCCCCGTGACCGGGGTGCCCAAGGGGAGCGGCCCCTCGGGGAGGCCGTCGGTCTGATTGCCCTTCATCACCGCGAACGTTGAACTGTTGGCGGCTCGCGCGTTGAAGTCACCAATGTTCGGAGTCGCGTTACCGCTCACTCCTTTGGCCGTCACGTCGGAGTACCACACTCCGTCGTTATGGCCGCTGGGCTGCAGGCTACTCACGGTGTAGTCGATGGTGCCGCCCATACTGGAAATCTCCGCCGTCTGGCCGAATGGCAGCAATTGGGGATCGGCGAATGCCGGTGTCGCCGCGACAACTCCGGCCGCAGCCAATACGGCCGTTACTGCCGATATCTTCGATGCAATGTGTGAGAACGCCACGTTGGGCTCCCTTCGCGAGATGTCAGCTGTCGAGGGCAGCTGATTCACAGGTGAGGTTTATCCAAAGCCCGGGACTTCAAACCAGTTGTCTGCGAGCCCTTGCCGGTCCTGGGGCTGGCTGCAATAGGCCGTTTCGTTCACCGGTAACCCTTGAATTCGATCCCGCCGTATTCCCCTCGGGAAGGCGCACACGCGCGTCGCGCGAGCAGGGGAGCGGCTTGGGCTTCGCCGCTGCCGGGGAAACCAGATTGATGTCTCGGTGTTGACCGACTTATCCCACAATCGCCCGCGCTGCGCGCTCAGCGATGAGCATCACCGGCGCGTTCGTGTTGCCGGAAATGATGGTCGGCATAGCCGACGCATCGACCACTCGAAGGCCGGCGACGCGATACACGCGGCAGTCGGTGTCGAGTACCGTGGCGGCCGAACGCGGTCGCCCGTGGCCGTCAAAGGCTCCCATCGCGCAGGTACCCACCGGATGGAAAATGGTCGTACCGAGTTCACCGGCCGCCTTCTGCAGCTCTTCATCGCTCACCAGTTGCGGGCCGGGGAACAACTCCTGCGGGCCGAAGCGGGCCAGGGCTGGCGCCGCCATGATCTGCCGGGTCATCCGGAGGCCCTTCACGGCGATGTGACGGTCGGCGTCAGTCGACAGGTAATTGCACAAAATCTTCGGGTAAGTCAGCGGATCTGCACTGGCGATGCGCACATGGCCTCGCGAGCTGGGTCGCAGATTGCAGACCGAAGGTGTGATCGCTCCGAAGGGGTGCAGCGGTTCGCCGAACTTCGGCAACGACAAGGGCTGCACATGCCACTCGAGATCGGCGCTTTCCAGCGCGAGGTCGCTCTTGGCGAAAGCCCCAAGCGTGGAAGGCGGCATTGTCATGGGCCCCGATCGCAAGAACAGGTACTGAAGTCCCATGCCCGCGCGGCTGATCCAGTTCCGGTACAGCGTGTTGACGGTCGGGGCACCCCGGATCCGGTAGATCGTTCGAATCTGCAGGTGGTCCTGGAGGTTTTCGCCCACGCCCGGCAAATCGACGGCTACTGGCACTTGATGGCGGGCGAGCAGCCCGGCTGGGCCCAGACCCGAAACCTGCATCAGATGCGGCGAGCCAATAGCTCCGGCACTCAAGATCACCTCGTGCCGGGCTCGGACGTCGATGGCTTGGCCGCCTCTGAGAAGCCGCAGGCCGATGACACGGCGCTGGGCCGTGGTCCAGGCGCCGCGCCGCTGATCCTCCGGGACGTGGTCGTCCATCAAAAGCTGCAAGGCCTGGGTCTGCGTATAAATCGTGAGGTTCGGCCGGTGGGCGATGGGATGCAGGAAGGCGTCGGCCATCGACCAGCGACGGCCACGCCGTTGGTTCACGTGAAAGTACGCAGAGCCGGCGTTGACACCCCGGTTGAATTCGTCGATTGGATAGATGCCCATCTCGGCAGCAGCGGCCTGCCAGGCGTCCAAGATCTTCCAGCGCACACGTGGCCGCTCGACGCGGATCTCACCACCGGCGCCGTGATAGTCGTCGGCTCCGCCGAAGTAGTCCTCCAGCTTTTTGTAGATCGCCAGCGTCTCGCCGGGGCGGTCCGGGCCGCCCCAACGCCATCGCTCGTCACCGGTGGCCTGCGCCCACAGGTCGTAATCGCTGGCCTGACCACGCATGTGGATCATGGCGTTGATCGACGAGCAGCCGCCGATCACACGGCCCCGCGCGTAGTGAATCCTGCGGCCGGCCAGGCCGGGGTCGGCCTCGGTCGTGAAGCACCAGTCGGTGCGGGGGTTGGCGATTGTGTACAGATAGCCCACCGGCACCTTGATCCAGAACCAGTCGTCTTCGCCGCCGGCCTCAATCAGCAGCACACGGCGATCAGGGTTGGCGCTGAGCCGGTTGGCGAGCAGGCAGCCTGCGCTGCCTGCTCCCACGATGATGAAGTCGAATTCGGCGACCGGGCTCATTCCGGTATCGGCCCTCCATAGCGTCGGATGCGGGTCCTAGTGTGCGCGATGACCACCACCCCTCGTCGAGGAAGGATTGGCCTTGAACCTACGCGTGTCTTCGATGTCTGAAAATTTTTGTGGCACAAACTAAACGGAATCTTTTGCGTGCAAATTCCTCTCGCGTACTGAAGTGAGAGAGGCCTTCCGTCATGATGGCAGCCCGATGGCGGCTCGCACAGCTCGCCGCGCAGTACGGGAAGCACGATTGTGTGCCGTGACCGTTAAGCATCGTTACCGCAATCGTGATCTCGCACTCGTATCTTTGGACATACCAGAAGGCCGCAGTTTCCGACCTCCCAATAACGCCTATCGGCGTCCGCAAGCCTGGGGGCTGACATGACCATCGCAATCGCCGCGCACAACCCCGTCGACCAAGACGCGGCCGACGGGCATGACGATCTCCGGTTGGCGGTCGCAAAAATGAACGCATTTGCCGGCCGAGGGGATACCGTTCTCGTCGGATCGAAGCCGCGCTCGCGACTCACGGAAGAAGAGATCGTGCGCGCGGCGATCGTGGTGATTTTGGTGGCCCTTATAACGGTGATTGCCGTCGCCGCGGGCGCGATCTTGACAATGGGTTAGCAGCGGATACGGCACGGACGGCTCGCCCAGTCGGACTTGGTAGTCGACCTGCCTAGCTGGCTGTAGATGCCTTGCGCAGCAAGGGCTTTGACGTCCAGGGTGGGCGCCAAGGGTGCCCACGCGGTGATCAGCCGTGCAACTCATCGATGTGACCGTCGACAAGTGCGGCGTCGGTGGCGTCGAGGCGCTAGGGGGCCTGTGGGGGGCGGGCGGCGATCTTAAGCAGTTCGGGTTGCCTGGTCGATGACGGTGAGCAGGTAGCGGCCCAGTACGGTCGGTTCGACGTCCATGTCGCCTAGCCCGGCGAACACGATCCGGACGTCGTGCATGGCGGACGGGCGGTCCAGTCGACGGTCGATGCCCGCTGTCAGCGGGGGTCCTTGGACTTGACGTGGCGGTTGGTCAGCCAAGCCGGGTAGGTGGGCATACCAGCCCCACGGCCGATCAGCTGACATTCCCTGCCGCGCAGGGAGACCGGTTTTAGGATGTCCAGCGTGCAGTTAGCGGCGAGCCGGACGAAGACACCCTGTACGCGACCATCGCCTTGATATTGGATCACCGAGCATCATCATTTCTGATGCGAAATTCGACACAGTCGACATAGCGCTAGTTAGGATGGTCGATCAGCTGCCCGTGGCTGGGGGTGTGAAGGGCCGGGTACTGAGGTTAACCGCGTAACAGGTATCGGCAACGCAAGGAGTTTGAGGGTGGCGGACCGGGGCATTAAGGCACTTAAGAAAATCATGCAGACAACATTTGATCCAGAGCTCGTCATTCCGCAAGAAGCTAGGGTGACAGAATTCACCGGTGATAACAGTTTGTCACGGAAAGATCTTTTTCAGCATCCGATTCCCGCAGGTTCCCTGATATGGAAGTATTGGGGCCGTCTTGATGTGATATTTTTCGGCAGCGGGGTAGTGGGCACCATTGCGGGGGCGTGGCCGCAGATGGCGAAGGCGACCACGAATTCTGTTCTTTTCACTGGTGACAGTTCTTTCGGTGCACGCGCTAAAATTTATAAGATACGGCGTCAGAGATCTCGTGAGTACATTTATGGCACTGTGTACGACGCTCCGGAAGATGCGAAGAAATACGGACTGAAGACTCGTAATATGCACAAGTCCGTCAAAGGCACCCTGCATGACGGCACGTATCATTCTTTGAATGCGGAAACCTTCTATTTTGCGCATGTCACCTTCTTTTACCATCTTCTGATAATAATCACCGAGCAGCTGTATTTCGACGGGTCCATGCCACGGGCGATGAAGGAGCAGATGTTCGAGGAATCCAAGGAGTGGTACAGCATGTGGGGAGTGGACGATAGCCCCCAGCCGGATACCTACGACGATTTCGAGCGGTATCTGGAAAACATCGAGCGCAATCATTTAGTGAATTCACAGGTATCTCAGGTCATGCTGGAACAATTCATGGAGCGCCGCCTGGCGCCGCGGTGGTGGCCTCCAGTCATGAAAAAATTTGTGTGGCCCTGGTGGGCGGCGCGGCGGCAAGTCGTTGTCAATAGTTTTCCGCCCCATGTGCAGGAGCTGTTCAATTTAGAGTGGACCCCGGAGGACGAGGAGATTTCGCGCCGCTTTATGCGTATGTATCGGAGGTTCTACGCAGTTCTTGAGCGCATTCTCCCGCTGAAGTTTCTCTACTTGCCGATTGCGGTGAGAGGCTTTGAGCGGGAAGGGGTCGATCCACGCAACATCACCCTGGAGTCCGCACAGCAAGCGCTCCGGGAAAACCGCGCCCGCCGCGCCGCGCGAGAGAATACACCAACAGATGAGACGGATGGGGTGCTCGCTTCCAGCTAATAAGGTTGCTGGGCCGCCGGTTTCACCCGGCCGCACGGTCTGTCCTGGGCGTACGGCGGTTCTGGAGATCAGTCGGCAGCCGAAAATCCTGACGCTTCTCTACTTGACTTGACGCGTTGGCTGATCGTACCGGTGCGTCACGGGAGCTGTACTCGGTGAAGTCAGGAAACCGATTCAGACTCGGATGAAGCTGAATTCTCCTGTGGCCGTTGCCCTCCAACCAGCAGCAGTGCGCAGGCCACGCCCAGCAGCGCGACGGCCGCCGGCAGCAACAGGGACTGAGACATCGCCGTTGCGAATTCGTTGCGGTATTTCGGGAGGATTTCAGTCCCCTGACCACCCACGTTCATGGGCGGTGATGACCGGCGGTAGCTGGCGAATCACCAGCCAATGCATAAATCCGGCCATGCTGGCGCTGCCCAACACCGTGCCCACCTGACGAATTGCGGTGAAAACGCCGGAGCCCGCGCCAGCCAACTCGGGTGTCAGATTGCGGATCGCGGTGACCGCCAGCGGGGCGCCGAGGAATGCCACGCCCACGCCAGCGGCGAGAAACGGCAACAACAATCGCCAGATGGGTGTGGTTGGAGTCAGCTCAAGCGACAGCCAGGCGGAGCGATCTAGTGGCACATCGCCAACAAGAACGATCTGCTGACGGCGGCCACCGACGACGTCCGCACTCACTGCGCTGATCACCAACGCAGACACCATGCCGGTTGTTGAGGCCACTCAACACTTTGCCGATCGGGCATCGATGGGACCGAGTGGGGACACCTTGACCGATGGGGGCACCATCACCAACACCGGCGGTGTCCTCAACGTCGGCACCGCGACCCTCGGTGATACCGGAAACACCTTCACCGTGAGCCCCCGGGTGACGTTCACCGACACCGGCACCGTCAAAGTCGGTCCTGGTGGTTCGCTCATCGACTCCGGTGGCCTGACGGTCGACCCCGGTGCAACTCTCACCGACTCCGGCAGCTTGACCGTCACCAATACGGGCACCCTGACTGATGCCGGCTCGTTCACAATTAGTGACGGTGGGGTTTTGACAAATAGTGGTGATTTGACGGTTGATCCTGGTGCGAGCTTGACGCTGAATGACGGTGGCACGGTGACCCTTGGTGATGGGGGTTCGTTGAGCGTCAATTCGGGGTGGGACGATCACTTTGGGCTCGAGTGGCACTGTTCCGGTCGATGGTGGGGCGACGTTGACCGTGAACGCCGATGCGCCGTTGACTGTCAACGGCGGCGGGTATCTGACGGTGAACGCGGGTAGCACGGTGCCGGTCAACGGCGGCACCATTGTCGTGGGTCCTGGCGATATCGTCACGGTGGGTCCGGGTGGGTCTGCGGGGCATGGCGGCTACATCGGCCCGGTCACCGAGCCGGCCGGCGTCATCCCGCCTCCGACACCGGCCGCGCCCTCGTGGCTGAGCAGTCTGTTGGCTGCACCGGGGTTGTCGGGGACCTCAGGAATCCAACCCCAACTCAATGTCGACGAGCTGCTGGACGCGCTGTCCTAGTTGTGTGACTGACGGTGGCCGGTGACAGGCTGACCTCCGTGCGGTCGGTCATAGTTGTAGTAGTCCTTCCACCCACACCTGAACTTTTGGTGAAAGTTTTGGCGACGACTCACGGTCTCGTTGAGGACGATGCCGGCCTTTCGTCAGCGTCGATGCGGGGAGGGCCGCTCATCACGCGCGTGATTCACCAGAACGCGCGTGATTCACCAGATGAACACCAGGTCAGGCCATCCGGTTGAGTTGACATAATGTCGCTTATCGGCATAACTGATATGACGAGTTGAGCGGACCGGACAGCCAGCTCGACATCCTTCTGTCCGATCCGGAACTAGTTGAGAGTAATCCGGGAAAACCCGAGAGCTATCCGACTTCTCGCCCTGCGTTCCAGAACTATCTGACAGTGCCACTCGCCCAGGTCTCCGCCCATGCACCTGCGGATGGCCGGCCGGCGAACACATGGCGCCGGGCCTGAATCCACGACTACCTGACAGCGCCGGACCGGACGATTGACGGTCCAGAACTACCTGACACCGGCGGACGCTCGGCGCCTGCGCCTCTCGCCCAATTCGTCACTGTGACGTTACACCCGTGGTGTGGCCCGCCCGGCCCGCCCGGCGATATCCTCAAACTCCGCGGCCAGAGCTGGCATATCCGTGATAGCGACGGCATCGCCCTCCGACTCAAATGTCTCGATGACGGCAGCGACCTCACCTTGCCGGTAGCGATGTTGCTCTGTGACGATTCCTTCGTCGGTCCCGACGCCTCCGGACCAAGTATCGCCGATCAGAGACTGCTCGGCCTCGCCACCGAAGATCAGCGACGAGATGCTCAGTTCTGGTATGAGCACTTGTCCGACATCAAACACGCCATGGAACAGGCGGCTAAAGAACAAGTCTCTTCGGGTATCCCGATCGGGACTGTACAAGAACGACTGTCGGAGAAACGTGCCGAGCTACGAAGCCTGGGGCGGCAGGTCTCCATGACCACTATGTGGCGTAAGTGGCAACGCTTCAACACTGCCGGCCTGCTCGGATGTATCGATCAGCGCGGCATGCCGGGTCACGTCCGTCTGTCCGGGGTGCACGAGCGTGTGATCGTCGCTCTGGAGATGGTGAAGGCGCACTACGTAGACAAGTCGACGCCTACCAAGAAGCAGATCCTCGAAATCGCAGAACGTCGCCTTCGTGACGACAACGTACCGGTGCCGTGCAGGTCGTCGATGTACGCCTTACTGGCTGCACTTGATCGCGGTGAGCACACCACCGGCGATGCGACGTCGCGCCGCAGTCACGCGAACAGCCCCGACCGAGCGTTCTCGAAGATCGTCGCCTTGTATCCAGGCGAAGAAGTGCAGCTCGACTCGACACCACTTGACGCAATGGCCTTACTGCCCGATGGCCAACCGTGCCGAATCGATTTGGCGGCCGGCATCGACGTCGCGACACTGAGCATCACCGCGGCAATTCTCCGCCCGAACGCCTGCAAAACCGTGGATGCTATCGAACTCTGGGCCAACTCCTGTATCCCGCAACAGATGTTGCCAGGCTGGATTGAAAACATGACCGTCGCACGAAGCTATCTGTCGGACAAGCTATCCCCTCAGATCGACATCGACAGGGCACTCGAAAGCAAGCCCATCATCGACGTCCGTGGTCTCGTCGTTGACCGCGGCAAGATCTTCGTCTCGAAAGCCTTCGACCAAGCAACCGAACTCCGGGGAGTTCACCCTCGCGTCGCACCTCCGCACCAGCCCACGGCCAAGCCGCATATCGAACGATTGCTCAAGACCATCGGCGACGACTTTGTCCGATGGATCCCGGGATACAAGGGACGCTCGGTCAGCCACCGGGGCCGAAACCCCGAGAAGGACCTTGTGTGGCCGCTGTTTGTACTTCAGGCGCTACTCGACGAATGGGTCATCACGGTGTATCAGAACCGTCCCCACTCAGGGCTTCACCTGACGGCGGCCCCTCGGATGCGGCTCTCTCCCAACGCCATGTATCGAGCGATGTCGGAGATGGCACCAACTCCAGTGCGGACGATGACACGCGACGATTGGATCTCCCTGAAACCACACGAATTTCGTCGTATCAACCGCTATGGCGTCAACTTGGAGAATCTCGTATACAACTCCGACTCGCCACGTTTCCACCAGATGCGACGAACGAAATCATTAAATTCCAAACAGAATGGCAAGTGGGAGGTGCGCTACGACCCCAGCAACCTCATGCAAGTCTGGGTGCGAGACGAATCCCTAGTCTTCGACTCACAGGGTCAGCGCAAAGTCGAAGACAATGGCTGGATCGAGTGCCGCTGGGTTCTGGCCGACTATGCGACGATCCCATTCGGGATCGACATGGTGAAAGCGATCCGTCGGGACATGAGTAAGAAACCAACCGACAAAGAAGTGCTCAGGCGCGCGGAGCAGATTCATCGTCAATTGCTCGGCGGACCATCGGAACCGAAACCTCGACCGCTTTCCCGTGCCGAAGCGTCGGCCGGGCGCGCCAACCTCGCGCGACAAGAGCTCAGCGGCCCTCCCGCTGAGGTCGTTGCGTCCGGACGAAGCGACGACACTCCGGTCGCGCCGGTTGCTCAGCCCACGGTCGGACCAGTTGAGCCCATGCGTCCGATGCGTCTGTCGGAAGGGTGGTGAACCTTGGCATCACCGACAACCCGCGAAGAGTGGCGTGAATACTGCACTTACGAGCCCACCCCGGACTCGCAGCGACCCTCGTTGAGTGCGGACGAGATCAAGGCTCTCGGCACCGTCGAGCGGTCGGCGTACAACGAGCGACGCATCGACTACCTGAACGAGGAACGCGTTTTTCCCACCCGGGATCTCACCCGCATCCTCAACCATGCACGGCGACTGCTTCGCCGATCACGGGCCAAGAAGTTCGTGGCCAGGCCCGGTATCCGAGTATCCGGGGAACCCAGGACCGGCAAAACCACCGATGTGATGGCCGCCGGAAAGCGGCTGGACGCAGAGATACGGCGAACCTGCGGCAGGGAGAACGACCTCTCCTTCCTGCCCGTCGTGTACACCACCATCGCTACCGCGACAACGACGAACAAACTCTGGGTGCGCCTCGCCGACTTCGTCGGTGCACGCGAGCTGCGAGGTAGCAATGCCGACGAGCGACTCGTGGACCTGGCGCGACTGCTGAAGAGCCTCGGCACCAAGTTCGTCATCCTCGATGACGTCCAACGCCTTAACACCGATCGCGCCGCAGGAGCCGAAGTCGCCGACAACATCAAGACTTTCGCCGAGAACCTTGATGCAACGATGCTCTTCGCAGGAATTTCGCTGGAGACCGCTCCCCTGTTCAGCGGCGAGAACGGAGAGCAGTGGCGAAAGCGCACCCGGCCCATCAACCTGAGCAACTACTCACTCTCGAACGACGCCGACCACAAGGAGTGGGTGCAGCTCGTCGCTTCCATCGAACGCATTCTTCCTCTCCCCCTGCATGAGCATGGAATGCTCGAACGCCATGCGGACTACCTCTACCACCGCACCGGCGGCTCGATCGCATCCCTGAGCGATCTGATCATCGACGCGGCCACCGACGCCATTGACTTCGGCACCGAAGCCATCACCCTAGACCTCCTCGACTCGATTGCCATCGACGACGTAGACCCGGGGGTCGCCCGCTGATGTCGCTTCGTGCCGAACGGTCGTCGACAGTCCCGGAGGGTGTCCGCCGCGGCCGTCAACGACTTCCCGTGCCCGTCTCTCCGATGTGTTCGGAGACGTTGAACAGCTATCTCCGCCGGGTAACGGATCAGAACCTCTTGCGGCCCGGCTGGCTGTCCCAGCTCTCCCGACAGCCCCACTTCGTTGCGAACCTCGTCGAGCTCACCGGTTTGACGGAGCGAGGGTTAGTAGCGGCGCTTCCAGAACTCCGCAGTCCGCATGCGATCAAGCGCTGGCCACACCTGGTCGGCCACGTCTCGAAGCAGGCGGGGATCCGATCCGCATGCAGACACTGCGCCGCCGCGCAAACTCAAAGTCGAAGCCAACCGGTGACTGTCTTCGCAAGTCATGAACAGGTGCTCTGCGCCGCACACCAGCAATGGACAGGAAGTTCTGCACTGAGATGCGACGCTCAGCAACAATTTTCAGTCCGACAGTGTCCTGACATCGCAGGCGCGAACCGCCAGCACCGTGGTCTCATCCGAAGGTGGGGCCGCGGCTCCACGTACTCGTGCTTCACCGCCGCAGTCACCTGCTTCTCTCTCTGGTCAAGTTGGCCTGCCGTCTACCGCGCACCTGATATCCAGCGGCGCAGGGAACGGCTGGATGTCCGCGATGAAGCACCACCGACGACTCCTCGACACGCCGCCACCTGGTACCCCTGCGCGGTGGAGCTGACCGACGTCATTATCTCCCTACGGCACGAAGCGGCGAAGGGGCGAAGATCCTCCGCCGCGAAAGTCGTTGAAAAGGGCCTCATTCAACTACAAGGCATCGTTCCCGGCCTGTCATCGAGCGGTGCGTCGGATCCCTTCCGGCAAGCAATACTGGGTGAATTGCACACTCCCCCAGATGAAGTTGAAGTTTTATCGCACAACCGATCACACGAGTTTCAGCAGTACAGAAAGGACAATGGTGGCAATGTCAGGCCGAAGCTGTGAGGAGCCCGCCAACCCAATCGGATCGATCTGCACTGAATGGGAGTTCGACCAAGGCATCGCATACCGCGTCGTCTACACACCCGACCGGTTCCCCGCCGGATGCACGGCTGGAGTTCACATCAGCGCGATTCAGTTTGAGGACGGCAGCTTTGAGACTGCTGCCGAAGTTCCACACATTTACCTCGATTGCCACCCTGACTCCGGACTATCGATTACAAACGCGCGTGCTCTCGCGGTGATCCTCACCGAGTCCGCCGCTCAGCTCGAGAGCTGGATCGAGATGTTCGGCGCCGCTAGCGATCCAGGTGACGACCGATGATCGATCCTTCAGTGCCGCGCATCAGCATCACCGAACTACGCCGACATTTCAGCCGGTTCATCGGCGAAGCCCAACAAGGGCGGATTTTCGTCATCACCCGGCGTGGCCGCGACGTTGCCGTGCTCGTCCCGGCCGGGCGCTTCGCCGACGAAGATCTGCATCAATGACGTAGCCGTCGCACGTCCGATAGAGCGCTCGCCGACCAAGAACGGGACCGCGAGCACTATTGGAGTCATGCAACATGCAGCATCCCGAACGAACTTCGACCACAGTCCCTGCTACCGCGACGGTCTGCACCCGCCTACGAAGCCCGGCGCCAGTGGTGCCGCACTCATGGTCCGGCCAGTCGCTCGCGAGGGTATGGCCAAGCCGTCGCCGTGGCGTCACCGCCGCAGACCCAGCAGGACGACACCGGTCCCGCCGAGGTGCGCCGACGCCGTGCAGTGGCCGCCAAGCAGTACCAGCCCAGCAGGGTTCGGCTTCTGCTGGTGGCCCAAGCGCCACCTGACGCCGGCGACCGCTACTTCTACTTTCTCGACGTGGCGCAGCACGACTGGCTGTTTCGGGCGGTCGCGCGGGCAATCCTGCCCCATGTAGAGCCGACCCGGACCAACAAGGCATCCCTGCTGGCGCAGCTGCGCGACCGCGGCATCTTCCTGATCGACCTCAAGCCTGATCCCGTCGACGGGTCCGACCTATCGCCCTACGTGCCCGCGCGCCTTGACCGGATTGCCGAGCTGGAACCCGAACGCATCATCCTGATCAAGGCCGACGTGTTCCGCGTGGCATATCCCGCGTTGGCCGCCGCAGGCCTTCCGGTCAGCCAGATGCGGATCCCCTTCCCTTCGTCTGGGCGACAGAAGGAGTTCGCGGTCGCGTTCGGTCGGATCCTGTCGGGCGGGTGACCGTCGGCGCCGCAGCGATGATTCCCTTCGAGCACCGGTGGGTTGTGGACGGAGGCACTGTCGCCTGACCAGCAGGCGTGCCGAACACATCGACTGTTCGAAGGACTCGGACGGGGTTGGCCAACCCGGACTTGGTCCTCGGTTTGAGAACTCGCTGCCCACAAGTCGCTCACCATGTTGCCTTCCTCAGCGGGAGGGCGCACTGGAACCGTCATAGGCGGGCGCGAGGTCGAGCAATTCGGCACGTTAACCGCCTTTGCGGGAACGAATCTCGGTGAGCATCGAGATCACCGTCGAAAGGCCGTCTTCGTGCAAACCTTCATCGCGTAGTTCAAAGCGGTGCGGTTCCGCTCTTTCACCGGCGGCGGTGGTGCCGTTGCGTCGGCGGTTTGGATCTCGGTGAACCACGATGAGCCCGTAGGCCTCCAGCGTGGCGTGGGTGTCCCACATCGCTCGTGACAGGTCGTACTCGAGGAGTCGGTCGCGGCCGCGAATGGTTAGGCGGTCCACAGGAGCGTTGCCGAGGTGCTTCAGGTCGCGCAACATCAACCACATCGCGGTCTCGGACTTACTGAGGGCATGAACCCATCCGTTGGTGAAGAACGTGGCCGGGATATCGAGGGTCTTGACTTTCGCGCCCGGCCGTTGGTAACGCTTGGTGCCGGCCGCGGTGGGCCCGTTCTCCCGGTTGAGATGCACCTGGTCATCAAATCTCGGTTCGCCCTTTCTGCCACCAGGGGGCACCTCGGCGAGTCCGAGCTTGCTCAGCTGGACGAGGGCATCGCGAATCTGCCGCTTACGGTTGTTCCGGGAATTGCTCGCGAACGCAGCGTTCGGCGATGGATTGTGAGAGGCCGCAATGGCGATCAGGTCGATCAGCCCGAGCGCGTCATCGTCGCCGTCGATCGTGAGTTTCAGGCGGGCGTCTCTCCCCAAAGCGTCACCGGTCTGTGCCAGGTACATGAGCGTGAGTCCTAGTGGCAAACCCACCCCTTTGGTTAGCGAGGCTAACGCCGCCAGCGGTGGCTGACGTGGCAGGGCTGGTTTTGGCCGGTCGACCAGCTTTGCCGTGTCGTACTCCTCTTCGACAAGAGATGGGACACGTCGTACGAACCCGACCCGGATTGGGATGTCAGTCAGCTGTGTAGCCGACTCTTTGGCCCACCTCGTGAGATTGGCGCGTACCCCGGCGTCAACCGGGTGCCGCCCCGCGCGCAGCGTCTCCAGTCTGTTGATCCGTTGCTGCAACACATCGCGCCGCGGCTTCGGATCGGGGGGCTGATCAGTGGATTCCACTCCTCCACTGTACGCAAATATTTACTTTTCACAGAAAACGGATTGTCACGCCTATGTGACTCTCTTAGTTCTCTGAAATGGTCAATGTCCAATAGGCGTGACAATCCGTCGCGCCATCGTGACCGAGTGTACTCGACAGCCGGCCAAAGCCACGCTTGTCTGGTTGTTGTTGCTCAACGTCTCCGCGTATCGGGGACAACGGGCGACGACCAACCTCGGGCCCGGGGTCATCAACTGCAGGAACTCTCACGAAAGGAGAAACGCTATGGACCACCCGCAGCACCCCGCCCGCGACACGCGCCCGTCTATCTGGCCCGCACTCGCGTTCGTCGTCGCGGTCGTGCGCACTGCCGTAGACGTATGGCAGCTGTTTGAGAAGTAGCGCGAGGCAGGGGGCGGTCGTTCGGCGATTCGCAGTCGACGACACGGCCTCCCCCGCGCCTGCTTGGAGCAGCTGGCCAACCTCACTGCCCGCACAGCGGTAGTGTTCGACTTCCAGAAGTACGTGCACCGCCTCGACCAACAAGCCGACTACGCCAGCGTCAGACCCGACACCCCAAGAGCGACAAGACGTGGCGGACCCCAGTCCGGCATGTCCTGACCTGGCACTACGCCCCTGGATCCGGAACCACCTGCCTGGGCGCGAACCCGTGCCTGGCCCACGCCCACGGGGCGGATCGTGGCCGCGGGCATGACACAGTCCGGCGGCGAGGCGACGATAAACCGAAATCGACCGTCCTATCGATGTATAGCGCCTCTCACCTGATCTCCCACACTCGTGGCGACCACTGGCCACGATCGGGCCGTTTGGTCCTCCGCCGCATTCGTCGTGACACAGCGCCCATCCCTTATGGTGCGCAGAAGATCCGGGTCTTTGCCGACACACTGGCCGCGGCGGCGATCGTGGTCTGCAGCAGATGGTTGAGTTGGAGGGACTCTCGCCGCGGTTCGGGCTTGGTCAACTCGTTGTAGAGGGCGTTGGCCGAGAGCATGTTGCCCAACACCAGCCAGATTTCTTTGGAGGTCAGCGGATTACGAAGCAGCGGGGACAAGCCGCCCTCCCATGCCGACCGCGCGTCGGGCCACTTCGAGACCCGAAATCGGTTGTTGACTGTCAACGCGATTTTGCCCTTACCGGTGAAGGTGTGCGGTTGATCCCACTGGGCCAAGTTCGGCTCACGAAGTGAATAGGTGGAAAACAGACCGGTGTTCTTCTGCGCCTGCGCGCACACCTCCTGAACCGCCGATGCCGAGAACTTCTTGTAGCTGTCTGACGCCTTGGCGTGGACCAGAACCACGCGCCGATTCTCGCCCTCGTCGGCGAGGATGAAGTCGGCGGTTTCCTGGCCCATGTCGCCGCAGATACCCAACGTCGGAGTGAAGGTCACTGCCTCTGGCTGGTATCGCTGCGTCCATCCTTGGTCGAGCGCGAGTGAGTCTGTGTTGAATCCGGTTTGGGCCCAGCTGTCAATGAGCCCAAACAGGCTGGCGGGGTCGTAGCCGTCGCCGTTGCCAACTGCCAGCGCACCTTTTTCCATCTTTCTCGCCTCGAACTGGGTCGAGGGATACAGGCAGTACCCGACGAAGAACTCTTCAGCGGTGAAGCGCTGCCCGAACTTCAGTCCCGGCGCGTAAAACGCACCGTGCACGTAGATGACTTCGGGGTCGTCGGGGATGATGTTGAACGCCTGCCGCTCGTTGAGCGCCCTGGTCAGCGGCACCCTGCGGTCCCCCACCGGGACGAAATCCTCGTCAAGAAGCCGTGATTCAATTTTGTACCTGCCCTTGGCGGCATGGAATGTCACATCGAGGTCATAGACCTTGTCGTTGAGGGTGACCTTGAAGCCCGACGTCGCGCCCGAGCCGGTCACCGATGTGGTTGATCGATCGACACACAGCTCGTCGCTGCGCAGATAGTCGTCATCGCTGTTGCGCAGCACGTAGTCGCGGGACAACTCGGTCAAGTCCAGCAACAGGTTGGCTGGCGCATACTCTGTGACGCCCTTGCGCGCCGGCGCGGCATAGCGCCCGTAGACCTCGGGATATCGTTGTTGCGAACGCATCTGCCGTAGAAGGGATTCCACCCAACGCCGGTAGGCGCGCACCCGCAGTGGCGGACCTTGTTCGGAGACCCGGCCGGTGCTCAGCCCGACGTAGCGGCGCAACAGATGCACCCCGGTTGCGTTGGACGACGGCATCGCCGGCCGGACGGTGATGTCGAAGTTCTCGTCGATCATCTCCTGGTAGTCGATGTCGTCGAGGATTTGGGGAGTCGTTCCGTTGTAGCCGGTGACGGTGGACACCACGTGTCCGTACTCGTCGAGGATGGGTGGAACATCGGCGATCGACGGCGCCGAGATCGTCCGCCGGCGCACCACCCGGTTACTGAGATTGGTGTTGCGCGATCCGATCAGCGAGATGCGGCCCTGGGCGCCTGGCATGACGACGCGCTCCAACTCGCCGGTGCCCACGGGCGGTAGATGGGACAACGCATCGGTCCCGCTGCCCGACCCCGTACTTGCCGTCGCCACCACACCACGGGTGGGCAAGAGCATCACCATCCGCGCCTCGACCACCGGCAGCGCGAAGTAACGATTGTTCAGAAAGCCGACGTTGTCGACCTTCGCGCAGATATAGACCACGGTGTTCGGCGAGAAGGCCGACACGTCGTAGCGGGTGAACTCGAAATCGTTGGCGACAAGGTCTGCTTCGACGAGATTTGTCAACTGGTCCAACGTGGCGGATCGGGTGACCCGCCGGAGCGTGACCCGACGCTCGAAGAGCACTTCGTCGGCCACCTCTTCGGGTGTCATCGGTGGCTGCCCGCCGTCCTCGGCTTGGATGTGCAGCACACTGCGGAACTTCTTGTCGATGTAGAGCACCGGTGGCTGCACCTTGGTGAAGTCTGTGACAAGCACCTTTGACATGGCGCGGGCGAGATCCTCGGCGGTCACCGTCTGGTCGAAATCCCTGTACAGCTGCCAGTACTTATCGATTCGGCCGCGGAAATGGTCGAGCACCCAGGCCTGGCCGGTGTCGTTGTCACCCTTTCGAATAACCCGCCCAATTTGTTGGACGATCGAGCGGACATTGCCGAGCATGTCGAAGAACGCCAACACCTGGAATCGGTGGTCGTCGATTCCTTCCAGCAGTTTGTACTGGTGAATCCAAATCACCGCGTCACACTGCCCGGGTGCGGGCACCGAACGGCGCTTCCATCCATCGGTCGGGGGGCCCGACGGATAACGGTCATGGATCCCGACTACCCTGCCCGAGAATCCGCGGGCGATGAACGCATCGCCCAGGCGGGTGATTCTGGCCATGTCGTCGCAGTGGATGATGATCCGCTGCGTCCATCGTGACGTGTCAGAGCCCCACAACCCTGTGCAGTAGTCGATGACGTCGTCACAGAACAGCGCCTCGGTCAGCGCCGACTCACGTCGCTGCACGTGCACGTCGCGGATAACCTCCTCGGCGACCGCCTCATGCAACTTGAAGAGATGAATATTGCCGGCGCTGATCCGAAATGCTTTAAGGTCGTTGCGAAATGGGGTAGCGGAGAGCAGCACGACCGGCTTGGCGAGGTTGCGCACGGCCTCGCTCCACTTAGCCGCCGGCTCATAATGTCCTTCGTCGAACAGAACCAGATCGATGCTGGAACACAGTGCCGCGTAGGCTGATTGCTGAACCGGTCCCCGACCACGCTGCAACTCCACCAGCATCTGCACGGTCATCACCAGTACCGAATCGGTCTCAGACAGAATCTTCCCCAGATCGGTCTCGGGTGGATGCTGCGCAAGGCGACCGGATTGACGTTCGACGAAGGTTGCCAGCTCGTCGCTGAGGATCGTCCGCGTGGAGCGGTACAACGCGCCCATCGAGCTCAGATCCGCACTCTTTCGAACGGCGTAACACATCTTGGGCAACCGTATGTCGAGTCCGAGATCGAACTTTTCCGGGTTGATGAACAGGTTCGCCCCGACCTCGCGCACCAGTTGGTCGCGAATAGGATCTCGAGTCGTCAGCACAAGGACATTGCCCACTTCGGGCGCACACTGGGCTAGGCCCGCGATCACCGCGGTCTTGCCTGTGCCGGTTGGATGGCACACGAGCGCAGCCCCGAGCAGGGCCCTCTCCTCTGCGGGCACGGCGTAGAAGTCTTGGCGATAGCGGCGTGCCATCGTGACGGCCGCCATCTGATAGGGGCGGAAGCGTTCGCGGTAGCGAAGCTTCTTCAACGGAGGTCGTGATGTCATGCGAAGTTCCCCCCATGAACGATCTGGACGACGGGCCATCGTAGTTCGATCCTGAGCAAAGCAACCCCGATTGTGTTCTTTCGCGGTCCATCCCCAGCCGGTCTTGTCCGCAGTGCCGCGACGAAGCCGCACCACCCCGGGCACCGCCAAACTGGCGGCTCACGGATCAATGGGTCAGTGAGTCAGGTCGGCCGCACCTGGCTGCGAGCTCAACCGACGCTCAGCCACTGGCGCAGTCTCTCGCCGTTGGGTGTTGTCGATGACGAAGCATCGCCGCCGGGGTAGGTGGCTGCGGGTCGATGCATACTCGCGAGACATCACCCAGCGGTTCACTGCGCCGGCATTGACGACGGCCAGCGCGGCTGGGCGCGGCCGTGGCGTTGGCGGGAAACGGCGGCGGCAACGCCGAGTTGTCGGTCTGTTCTGCGACGATGAAGGGCCATGGCTGACGTCGATTTCGCCGCATTGCGTGGATTGCTGATCCCGCTGATCGAAGGCTTATGCTCGTGCACTCATCGAGAACTCGACATCCGGTTCGCCGAGCTCGGCCTGGTGGAGCCGCCTCAGACGCAGGGTTCGTCGCGCAGCCGCGCCCAACGTGTGCAGGCGGTTGCGGCAGGACTGCCTGACAGTGATCTCCCCAGCGTGGCCGGGCGAGTCCTGAGCACCGCCGCGGCACGGCCGGTCGAGCGTGTCGCCATCGAAGACATCCTGTGGGCGCCGTCGGGCGCGCCACGAATTCCGAAACGCACCCGCCGCGAGATCGCTGCTGCACTGGCGCTCGAGGACTTGGTCGTCGACGAGCGCCGCTTCACCACAATGTTGGAATCGCTGTGGCCGCTGGAACCGCCCAACCCGTTCGACGCCCTGCTCGGGACCGGCCCACCCCGTCCAGCGCTGTGGGGTCCACCCGATCTGCGCGCCCTGATCTATCAACACGTCTATCGAAACCCCGGCGACTGGTCGACAGAGGACCTCTTCGAGCATCTGGGAGCGTTCGAGGCCGCCGACCGTCGTTTCGGCCTGTTCCTCGAAGCGATCACCTCAGCCGACGTGGTTCTCCACGAACCCAACCAACGCGCAATCGTCGACACGATCAACCCCTCCCTGCGCCAATGTGGACTCCATTTGGCCGAAACTGACATCCGCGACGGCTACCCCGTCTTCACCGTGGCCCGGCACGCAGCCGGAGGGATGCGCCGTCCCAAGAACTTGATCTTCGCCTCCCCGCGCAAGCCCGACCTGCGGCTCACCGACGCCCTCGACAACGACATCGAGATCCTCACCGGCGCCGACGACGTCCTTGTCTATGACCGCCCGATCGGACCGGGCGGACTTCGGTGGCGCGACCTGCAAGCCTGGTGGCAAGACGCGCACCCCGAAAACACCCCGAAGCAAGCCAAAAGCATGCTTTATCAACGGCTTCTGCGTGCCATCCCGAGGGAATCCCCGCCACAGCAACTGCTCTTCACCGCCTATCACAAGATCTTCGGCGAAGCCATCCCCGCCCTGCCGGCGCTGCTACCCGAAGTGTGGCTGCACTGGGACCCCAAGACCATCCAACAACGCGGCGCCGATGCGCTACTGCGCTTCCGGATGGACTTCCTAATGCTCGCCGGCCCCGAGCGCATCGTCATCGAGGTCGACGGCGCACACCATTACGCTCACCCGGACGGCCGCCGCGACCCCGTCCGGTATGCGGCCATGATGAGCGCCGACCGCGATCTGCGTCTCAGCGGATACGAGGTGTTCCGCTTCGGCGCCGAGGACTTGCGCGACCCCGTCCGCGCCACGCCGATGCTCACTGACTTCTTTCAAACGCTGTTTGACCGGCACGGCGTCACCAGGACCGAAGACTGAGCACGTCGACGTGTCAGAGCGATGTGCCATCGTGGCCCTAGCACGCACGACCGCTACAAATCATCCAAGGAAACGCGATGTCGAACAACCCGGGTGTAGGCCTTTGTCGCCGGCGGCGGCGGTTGTCGCCACGACGCCACTGCGTTGGCCGAAGCCTGCCGTCGCTTCCTGGCATCTGCGACACCCCAGCGGCAAGGGCTAGATAGCCCGGATCTGCTGATCGCCGCCCCTAGGATGAAGCCGTGGCCGGACGACAGCTCAAGGAGATTTTCCGTGCGTTCCACGCGCGGGATGAGTTGGCGTTCCGCCGCGCAGCTACGGAGATCATTGAGGAAGAGCAGGCAAAGCACCACAATGCGTTGGCCCGTGATCTTCAGAAGCTGCTCGTTGCGGGTAGCGGGACCGTCGACTCTGGCACGACAGTTCTATTGCCTGCGCCACCAAAGGATCGCGAAGGCGAGTGGGACCTTGGAGAGGTCCGAGAGCCGGAGCGTCTGCTGGAGGATCTGGTTTTACGTAAGAATGTGTCAGCGGCACTCGAGGGCGTCGTCAAGGAAGTACGGCAATGGTCATTGCTGGATGCGGCCGGCCTACCTCGGCGGCAACGCCTCCTCCTGCAGGGTCCGCCCGGTTGTGGAAAGACGACCGCGGCGGAGGCCATGGCCGCCGAGCTGGGACGTCCACTTCTCATCGTTAGGCTGGATGCGGTCGTCTCCTCGTACCTCGGTGAGACCGCAAGCAACCTCCGTCGCATCTTGGACTATGCCGACCAGGCCCCGTTCGTCGTCCTCTTCGACGAATTCGATTCATTGGGCCGCTCACGTGACGACAGTTCCGAGCACGGAGAGATGAAGCGTGTCGTCACCGCTTTCCTCCAGATGACAGACCGTTATCGTGGCCCGAGCCTGCTGTTGGCTGCGACGAACCATCCATCCCTTCTCGACGAGGCGCTGTGGCGCCGCTTTGACGAGGTACTGACTTTCGACCTCCCGACTGTGCATCAGCTTCGGCAACTAATACGGCTCCGGTTCAAAAGCGTTGCTCATTCGAGCTTGGAAATCGACAGCTACGCGAGTGCGCTAAAGGGGCTGCCACACGCCGCCGCCGAGAAGCTCGTCATCGACGCACGCCGCACAGCCATCCTGCGCCACGCTGATGTCGTGGACGACAGCCACGTTCGAGAGGTCCTTCCCGGCATCACGTCTCGGCCGTGGTGAAGCGATGCCCGAACACTTACTGCTTCCCAATCCGCGACCAGTTCAGTCTCGGCGTTCCAGCCCTGCGGGAGGTGGCTCACCGCAGCGTCAGCGCGGGGAACACGGCAGACATCTGCGTCAGCAACTGGCAGTTGCCAGGGCGCCTCGCCAACTCAACGCTGGGGTGGATCCAGACCTGGTGTTCAAGATTACGGCGGGAGCGCGACCGGAGGACTCGTCGTTTGAGGGCCGAGGTCTCCAAATTTTAGGCGAGACCGTCGACTACACCTATTTCGTGTTGTCAAGCGATCAGGGCGCATCACTCGACGGCGCGATCCAGCGCTACGTCCGCACCGGCGAACTACGAAGCTTCTTCGATCAGATCGACGACATCGAGCCTTACGGTCCGGAAGATCGTACCGGCCCGGGCATCGGTGATATCGCAGCGAACTCCGCTGGCACGGCGGTTGTCGACGTCATCATCTGGCCCTCCGGAGCCCACAACGAAGCCGTCAGGCGATCAACCATGGTTGAGACGATCGTCACGCAGAACGGTGGGCAGGTATTGCTGAGGTCGGTCTCTGCACGCCGAAGCTACCTGCGGGTAGAGGTGACCGGCGTCGGATTGTCCGATGTCCTCGACACCAGTGTCGTCGAAATGGTTCGCACGCCGCCGGTTCCGTTCCTCGACTTTCGTGACTGGCGTAACATTGACATCTCGTCCGTGAGTCGAACTGATCGTGCCAGCGAAGTGGTCGGCGTTCTCGACGATTCTCCGGCGTCGTCGCATCCGTTGCTCACCGGACTCGTCGCCTCCGACGAATCGCTGTCACCACCGACCTACCAATGGCAGCGGCGCGGGACTCATGGCACCGAGGTGGTCGGACGCCTCCTCTTCCCTTCTCTTCACGAAGAGCTCCGTGACGGACTGCCTCTGACTGCCGTGGGCAGCGTTCGAGTCGTGCGAGTTCTCGAACCCGATCCGTCCCGGCCCGATCGTCCCCCGCGTTTCGCGACGTACGCCGCGCCCCACGACTTGGTGGAAGCTGCGATCCGCCACTTGCATGCCGCACACGGCGTTCGGATCTTCAATCTCTCGATTGGCTATTCAGAGCCCTTCAACGACCTTCACCTAGGACCGCTCACCGAGACAATCGACGACCTCGTACGCGAACTCAACATTGTCGTGGTCGTGCCAACCGGAAACGCGGCGGCGGACAGAACAGCTCGTAGTCCAAGTGGTCATCACATCATTGACGACAAGCCGGAATTCTTCTTCTCACCAGAACACCGGCTAGCGGAGCCCGGCCCGGCCGCACTGGCAATCACGGTCGGAGCGCTGGCGCTCAGTGGAGCGCCAGCGGAGCTACCTGGCCGTTTCGGGTGGCGAGCCGCCGCCGACGCCCAAGAAGTGTCGCCATTCAGCCGTAGCGGGCCGGGACTGGGGACGAACTCGCGGCGGGCCAACAAGCCCGACGTCGCTCACTTCGGCGGAAACGTCGTCGTCAACGACACGGGCAACACCGTGCCCAATGAGCCCGGTGCGTCATTGATCAGCACGTCAACCCGAAGTGCCGACGGCCAGATGTTCGCAGCCGTCAACGGGACCAGCTACGCCGCACCCGCTGTGGCGCGCGTTGCAGCCGACATCGCCTACGCATACCCTGACGCCTCCGCGAACTTGATCCGCGCCCTCGTTGCGACGGGGGCATCACAGACCCCAATGGCAGCCAGGATTACCGAGCCACACCGACGGAACCGTCTGTACGGGCTCGGGCTCCCCGACGCGGACAGGGCAATATCAAGCGACGGCCACCGGGTCACGATGACCTACGACGGCGCCCTGCCGGTCGACACCGTCCAGATCCACCCGATGCCCGTCCCCGAGCAGTTCCGACGAGGGAGTCGGCGAGACCGCGTCATCAGCGTCGCGCTGGCATTCGACCCGCCAGTGCGCCGGCAGCGTCGTGAATACCTGGCTGGCACAATCAAGTTCGAGGTATACCGAGACATCGGTGCAGATGAACTTGCCGAGATACTCCAGCGACAAGACCCCGACGACCGCGCCGAACTCATCAGTGATCGGCGCAAGTTGGACTTCCAGCCCGGGGTCAACACCTTCACCCACGGCACGCTTCACCTCCGGACGTGGGTCGGACGCAACTCATTCGTCAACGACGACGAGACTTTCCTCGTCGCCGTCACCCATAAAGCGCAAACCTGGGCACGAAACGATTCGGCGTATGAAAGTCAGGCATACGCGTTGGCGGCAACTCTGGAGGATCGCGATCTTGCGACCGCCGACCTCCATGAGATTCTCCGGCAGCAACTCCGCGTCCCCAACCGCGTGCGGCTGCGCGCCTAGGGCTGGTTTAGATGCGCCCCCCATCGACAACAATGTGTTCAGCCGTCGTCGTCCATCGGTTCGCTAAGCCTGATGGCGTTGTAGATGTGCTGCCAGCGCTGGGCGGTCCGTGGGGGCTCGCCGCGAAACTTGATCGTGCTGAGCATCTGCACATCGGCGGCGGGCAGTTGCTTGTCCTCGGCGAAGTCCATCAGGCTCGGTGGCGGCGGACCGTCCGGTTGTGCCAACACTCGTCGGCCCAGCAGATCCGCCATCGTCACCCCGAGCGCTTGCGCGATCGCGTACAGCGTTTTCGCTGAAGGCCGTCGCACCGCCTGCGTCGACGCGTCGGAGTTCTCCAATGTCGAGAGGTAGCTCTTGCTGACCCCGGACTGATCGGCTAGCTGACTTAGATTAAGTCCCTTGTCTTTTCGGAACTTGGCAATCCGCGCGCCGAGTCCGGCCTGCTCGGGTCGGTCCTCGTTCGCGGGGTCAGCTTGCACGTTGGAGTCCGGTCCGATTGCCGTCGCTGACCAGTGCCAGAACTCGCATGTGTCTCACTCCGTGATCGTCGGTGTACGGAAACAGCCGGGCGCTCACGCGCACTCGACCCAGGCCGGGAGTGGTCAGTTCGTCGAGTTCGACTACCTCGTCGACGACTTCGCCTTCGAGGGCGCGGTGGAAGACCCCTCCTTCGGCCGCTGACTTATGCCGGGGAACGAACCGCCACCGGGCACCGCCAGGGATGCACGACTGAACGCGCAGTTTCGGCTCACCGTTCGGTTCACTCGGCTTGACGGCCGGCTCGAGAGTCAGGAACAGCGTCGGTACGGAGGCCAGCGCGCACACCCGTGCAGCAGTGGCAGTCAGACTCGCCTCGTAATGGTCGGCCAGGGCTTCCACCAAGCTCAGATCTATCCGGTTGCCATCCAGATCGGCGCGGAACGCGTCGCGCGGAAACAGCAGCTCCGCAGCACCCTGATCGCACAGTGCCTCCACCGCTGGATCACACCACACACCGGCGGGTGGCGCGATCTCGGGGTCGCAACGGTACTGCGGCTGCAAAAGGAAACCGGGCATGAACGTATGGCTGACCTCGTGGAAGGCCGAGAACCGCTGCCGGCCCCACGACTGGCCAGCCCGCAATCCGATCACCAGACCGTCGGCCGCGGGCACGATCTGACCAGACCACGGAATGTCGAGCTCCTCAATGCGGATCACGCCGCGATAGGACGCCACCATGTGGTGATCGACCGGCGTCGTCACCCCCAGATCGGCCAGGGTGTCCCGCATCAGGCCCACTACGAGCTCGCCGGCCGGTGTGCCCGGTGACGCCAGCCGGGCCTCCTCGAATTCGGACCGCATTGCCACCTCCGTTCTCGATCAATGATATCTGGTTCGCGAAAGGGAACAAGTGCGTGTACGGTAGGCCGTGTTCTCTATAGAGAACGCCATGTTTCAACAGCGAACAGGAGGCGGCGATGCCGGTCGAAGTAGAGGTCATCGAAATCATCGAGGTGGCGCCCGACGGCGACGTCGTCGAGTTCACCGAGATCGTGGAGAACGACAAGCGCCCGCGGGAGCGAGTCGTCATCCGCGTGGACAACAAGGACAACGGCGAGACCGTGCACTTGCGCGTCCCCCTGTCGAAGACGGTCGACGAGATCGTGACCAGGATCTACGCCGAGTTCCGGGCCACCCGCAACGTTGAGGACCGACTGACGTGTCGCGGCGACGGCGCCGACGTCTTCCAGTACGCGCACCTGACGCTGCGGCACTACCTGCGAGATGGCCACTGTCCCAAGCTTCGGTGGGCGTTCGCCGGAGGCACCGGTGGAGCGCGGCGGTGACCTCGGACGTTCCACACGTCGCTGATCCGGAGATCGCGGCAGCGGTGTTCGCCGATCATCTGGGCCGAGTGCTGGCTGGGCCGCAGGCGCGCGATCACGGATGGAAGTTCACCGTCGTGGACCCGTTGCACGCCGTGGTCGGGCTGACTGCCACGCGTCCCGACGGCGCCACTGATCCGTACCACGTCGCGCTCGGCGCGGAGTTCTACGACGTGCATCCCCCGACGGTGAAGTTCGTCGTCCCGGAACCCGGTTGCACCGGTTGGCCGGAGGCCGGTGCTACCAGCCGCTGGCTACCCGCACTTGCCGGGCTCGACTGGTTCCACGTTCACGCCACCTACGGCTACGCCGAACCACCGCCTGAATACTGTGCCTCCTACCGCCGCCCGCGCCAACTGGTCTGCTGCTCGATGACGCTGGAGTACTACATCTCCGGACACGCCCCAACTGACGGTCAGCGATGGCGGCAGGGGCGCCACACCCTCGGCGGCACGCTGGCACGAATCCAGGAGGCTCTGCTCAGCCCCCAGTATCAGGGACCGGCCGGTGCTGACGATTCCTGAGTCGCAGTGGCTGGCCATGCTCGACGTCTTCACCACCTTCCCGCCGAACCATGAGCGCGTCGCTTATTTCGACGGCTTGCGCCTCCCCGACCCCCGCGGGCGGCAGCGCTCGGTGGCGACGACGGTGACGGTGCCCGACGCCGCGACCAGTCCGCGGAACTTCACCGTCAGCGCCGAGGCGATGGAGCGCGCCGGCGGACACTTCGACGCCCTGAATCAGGTACGTCTCGCGCAGGTGCACACTCACGGCGACGATGACACCGACCACTCCTCGACCGACGACCGGCGCGCCTACAGCCAGCGCGACGGTGCCTTGTCGATCGTGCTCCCGCACCACGGAGCTGGTCGTCCGTGGCCGTGGCAGACCGGTGTCCACGTCCGTGAACCGGCCGGTTGGCGCCGACTGCACGGCGACGAGATCAACGACGTGCTGCGCATCGTACCCACGGTCCTCGACTACAGGAGAAAGTCATGGAACGCGTATCCGACCGCCACACCGGAGATCTCGCCGGCCGCCTCACCCCCCTCTCATCTGCCCGTGCAGTCACGGTGGCCGTGGCCGTGGCGCCCGAGTCGGCGGCGCTAACCGCCACTCAGCACACCGCGTGGATGACGGTGAACCTGCTGGCCCGCTGCGAGGGCGTGATCGCCGCCGTCCAGATCGCATGCCCGGACGGCGTCGCCCTGACAGATCGGGTCGTCCCAGGAGCGTGCCCCGGCTCCTGGCTCGGCGACGCGCTTCTCACCGGCGCCCGGAGCGTCGGAGTGGTACCCGTCGCCCTGATCGAAGCGGGCCAGCAAGCGGACATCACCCTTGTGATCGGCAGCGGCGCATCGCCCGCCACCGCGAGCACCGGATCATCGGGACCGGAACGAGTGAGGTATGTCTGTGCCGACGGGTGGTGGGGTGGTGTCGACGATGCGCCGATGACTATCGCCGGGGTGAGCCCGCTGCCGTTCGGCCCCTACATCGGCGCCTGCCTTGCAGTCGGTGAAACCTTCCTCCTCGCCCGGCTACCGCATCACGTGACGCCGCCGTCAGGGCGATACGGGTGGGACGCCTGGTCCGAGCAGGCCACCACGGCACCCGACACCGCAGCACCCGACCTCGAACCTGACCTCGACCTGACCGGCACAGTGCTCGCGGGTGTCGGCGCCGTCGGCACCACTTGGGTACACGCGCTGTGGGCCGTGCCCGGACTGCGCGGCACGGTCGAGCTCGTTGATGACGATCGGGAGGGCGTGGCCACCACCAACCTGAACCGCTGCCCGCTGTTCGGGGCCGACAGCCTGGGCAGGCCGAAAGCTGGAGAGGCCGCGCGCATCTGCGCCGACGGCACGATCACCTGGAAACCCCGGCGCGGCCGCTTCCAGGACTCGCCCGGACACCCCACACTGCTGATCTCGGCTGTCGACACCAACCGGGCCCGCGAGGCGCTGCAACAGCAGTACGTGCCGCGCATCCTGAGCGCCAGCACCAGCGACGTGCGAGCCGAGGTGTTGCGCATCGGGCCTCCGGGAATCGGAGCTTGCCTGCGCTGTTACAACCCGCCCGAAGCCCTCATCGCCGACGACGATCTGCGCCGGCGCGCCCTCGCCGCAGGTCCCGCTGCTCTCGACGCGCTTGCCGCCGAGGTCGGCGTCGACCGAACCGACATCGAACGGGAACTAAACCGCAGTCGATGCAGTGAAGTCGGCGATCGCCTGCTCACGGTGCTGCGCCGAGATCACCCCCTGGCCGAGCCCAGGTTCGCCGTCGGATTCGCCTCCGCGCTGGCGGGCACCCTGCTGGCAGCCGAGACGGTCAAGACCCAGATGAAAGCACCCATGCAGCCGAGCGATCGGCGGTGCAACAACGTCACCTTCCAGTTCCTGAAACCACAGTCAACCGTCAACGAGGCAAGGCGGCTGCATGCGGAACCCGGCTGCCCCGCCTGCTCCCCAACCAACGCCGCCACCGCTTTGTGGCGGGACCGCGCCAACCGGCTCGATCCAGGTGCCGGCTAGACGACGCGCCACAGTCGGTGTACTGCACGCCTCAGCACCGGCTCCATCGTTGCTGTCTCTACACGCGGTGACAGCTGGGGTTGCGCCGCTTCCGGAGCGTTCGGCGACTACACGGCCCGCTGCGGTGATCATCCGCGGACTAATAGAAGACGCCTACGCCGAGGACAGCCCACGCAGGCTACCGGTAGGTCGCCCCCATCCCGCAGACAAGCACTCCCCCACCTAAGACCACTGATCCTAAAACCGCAGTCTGACATTGGCTTTGACCATCACGCCACAGCGACGACAATCGATGCCGGCCTCGGACCTGTGATTCATTTGATGAAAATGGGGGAGTTCTTCATGGATAACCGCTGGTATGGCGTCAATGCGCTGCCCCGACAGCTGGGCTCTCGGACGGCAACGTCTGGCCGGTCGACGGGCCACCGCCCGAGCCGCTGATGCCGCAGCCACCCGAGCCAGCACGGCCGCCCGCCCGGTGCCGCAGCGGCACGGTGTGACACCGAGCAGGCGTGACGGCGGCTAAGGCTCGCGCTGAGCGCATGCTCGCGCGGTTCTAGTCAGCCGGTAGCCGGTAGTCGGCCGCCAGGTCGGAGACAATGTCCGCGAGGCCCTTCGGATAGTTGCGCAACCGCTTCGGGTCCGGCTGCGGACCGATGGACTGCGCCTCGAAGAGAGACACTGCCGCCTCCGTCATGCGCAGAGCGTTTCCGAACGCGTCGAGCGTGACCGCCAATAGGCCCGAGTCGTCTAGCTCGCGATTGTCAAACACGTACCCCGCCAGCCACTTAAAGCCGTGCACGAATCCCGATCCGAGCGAATAGAAGGCCTTGGCGCTGCGCGGATGCATCACCCTGTCGAGGTCGGGGTCTGCTTTGCGCGGCAGGCGCTTGTCCATCCAATCTTCGGCATTCTCAACAAATTTCATCGGTCCTCCAGTAGGCCCGATGATCGCATCCGCAGGCAGCGCCGCTATCTCGGCGTGACGTTTAACCTCACGAGCGCGGCGCTTCTCAAACTCGGCCAGGTCAGCCTCGGCCATCGGATCGCTGCGCGCCTCCAGAGCTGCGGCCTCCAGCTTCTCAAACCCCTCCTGCTGGCCACGCTCCCCCTTGAGGAACCCATAACAGCGGCGAATCCGTTCTTCGGTATCCGTCTCGCTGATAAGCCAAATGGTCTTGGCTGACGATTCCATCGCAATGCGGCACAGGGCCGCCGTCGCTGATGTGCGCATCTGTCCCTGAGTCAGAGCGAACGCGATCACCTCGGCTGCCGCCGTGAGGCTCTCGCTCGCGTTCATCGTTGGATATAACGCGGTTGAACTGACAAGAGTCTTCTCGCCCTCAAGCGTGACCGCAGCGTCGTCTTGGGCGAGTCGACTCTGCGGATGCGGCCGGTTGGGCCGTAATCCCCACGACAGGAACCCTTTTGCGTGTGCGGCGCGTTCGCCGATCAACGCGATGAACATGGACCGGAGCAGTTTCCGCGCGTCCTCGGGATACTTCGCTTTGAGCTTGGCCCAGTCAACCTCGGAGAAATCCGGCCGTGGAGCCGGTGCCCCTCGCGGCGGCTTAGGCGGCAACTTAACGCCGAATTCGGCTGCCTCTCGTTCGTTTCGAGCGTCGCTCTCCTGACGGCGCCGAGCCTCCCGCTCTCGCCTCTGTTCCGTCGTCTGCCTGTTCCTCTTTCCCTTGCCCATTGTCTCCCCTCCGCATCGGCTTACAAGCACGCGAAACTCACGATAAGACCGTGCGCCGACAGGCTGCGATAATGATGGCACCAACGCGCGACGGTAACGGCGAACCCACAGTGAACGCGCGCGACGGATGTACGGGTCCGCATTGTCGATTTCTCTCTTGGTCGGGGCGCCCCGTCCGAAGAAACCTGATAGCGCCGGCTCAGAGTGGAGCTAACGGGACCACAATTCGTCGGCGGATCATTGTGGTCTGCCGAGTAAACTAGACGGGATTGGTGCAGCGTTCGCCCACTCGGAGGAAATATTGCGGCCAGTCACGCCAACAGCAGACGGAGCGCGGTACCAGGCCCAGCACCTGCGGATGACGATTATCAGCATGGGGGAGACGCCCCGCCCAAGAGATTCGCCTGTCCTGAGCCATGAAGTAAGAATGTGCCGAAGTGGCTTGCTCTACGCAGATCACGTCAGGCTTATCAGCCCATTCGCATCGATCGTTTTTGGTGCGGACCGCGACGCGGATAGCAGTGCTGAAACAATAATTGAATCGCTGATCGACTCGATCGAAAAGTCTACTGCCGATGAGCCCGGCATCCAGGAGGTGCTCGAACTGTTCCGGGCACAGCTGGGAATCGCTGAAGCTGAAATCGACCAGCGCGTGAAAGCGGCAGTGGCGCAATTCAGACGGTTGCACAGGGAAAAGACAGAAAGAATGGGCTTTGGAGAGCTAAAGTGTGCGGTCGATCGCGGGTTGCTCACGATAGATCCCACTGCCGGTTTCGCTAGGCTTATTGATCAACCGCCGGACGAGATCGTGACAGAAGGCGAGATCGTGTCAGTGGTAAGCGAAATTCATGATCTATTGCATTCGGGTCGGATCTATCCACTATTCGATGCTCGTGTTAATCGGATGGTCCGCGATGGCGTCAAAGAAGGTTATCTAAAGCCAGTGCCGACAGCTCGCAGGCTTGGCGCTGATGCGGCTATGGCCGATGGTCTTTTCGACAGGCTGCCGAACTTTCCTCTCGCGACGATGGCAGAAATCCTCGACATACGTGACGCACTGACGATTCCGTTAAACAACTTCCGGGCTGGTGTGCGCGAGCTAACCGAAGAAATCGACCTCGCTCCCGAGGATCTACATTTCGGCGCAGAGATCGAAGACGCTTGGCACGTACGTGTGGCTCCAGCGTTGGACGAGATCGAAGACGAAATTCGAACGAACACAAGTATCCGCGATTTGCTCAAGCGGGGCCTACGAGACCCAGCTGGCCTCGGAGCCTTAGCGAGTGCGTCGGCGTTGCCTGCCAGCCTGGCTATTGCGGCCGGTCCGCTTGTGAGCGCCTCGGCCATCGCTGGTTTCGCGGTCGGCCTCTCAGTCGCCGCCGCGAGGAGCTTTTTGACGCAGAGTGACGATTTGCACGATGCGACGAAGGCCCAGTTCTACTTTCTCTACGGAGCCAACGAGCGAATGGGTCGATAACCTTAACAACCTGGTTTGTACTTGAAAGATACTGTGCCACAGCTTTTTTACTGGTAGCCCGGTGTATCCGATTACTGCATATTCCTGGGCCTCTCCGTGCTAACCGACTCAAGATCCGCCAGCAGCCACCAGCCAAACTCAAGACTTGCGATTTACCAGATTATTGGCGGTGGCCGCTCGCTGCAGCCATCTGACCCGTATCGGGCCGGGTCGGGCCGTAGATGTCGGCGAGCGTCATCAGAACGGCCGCGGTGTGGGCGCAGACCGCAATCGCCTAATCGTCCAGCGGGCCCCACGACTTGATCAGCGTGGTCGCACAGCGTCGGCGAATCGATGTTGTCCGGCACTATCGTGTCTTTCTGGATTCCGTCCGGCACTCTCGGTTGGTTCTGGACAGACGGCCACGATTCCGTCCAGAACAACTTGAGAGTGCCCAGGTAAGCGCACTCCCCCCGGTCTCAATTAGTTCCGGATCGGACACCTTCCGTGTGAATGCCACCCAACCCGGCCGACATCTGACGCCCTCCCGCGGACCGACCGCACGCCTGTACACCGGCCGTTGCGGCCGGATCGACGGGCGGCGGATCGGCGGGCGGCAGCGGGCCGGACAGCCCCGTTCGACCAGCGGGATCATTGAGCGACTCGCTCGGCGCCTCTGTTCGGCACTGGCCCGCCCATTTGTCCCACCGCGATATCGCCCAAATACGTCACTGTGACGAATTGCACTGCGGCGCGGGGCTATTCGCCAGGCTCGGTGTGGCCTTTTGGGATTCATTAGCATGGCGGGAACCGGTGCGACGGGAAGGACAAGTGTGCGGGCGATCCCTGTGATTGGCTTGACGGGCTATCTCGGTGCGGGCAAGACAAGTCTGCTCAACCACGTGCTTCGCAGTCCGGGAGCGCGCATCGGCGTCATCATCAACGACTTCGGTGAACTCAATGTCGATGCCATGCTGGTGACCGGTCAGGTCGACGAGCCTGCCTCCATCGCCGGCGGCTGCATCTGCTGCCTGCCTGACGATGGCGGTATCGACGAGGCGTTGACCAAGCTTGCCGATCCCAAGCTCAATCTCGATGCCGTCATTGTCGAAGCCAGCGGCCTGGCCGAGCCTGTCGCTGTGGGCCGGATCATCGGGTTCAGCGGGGTTCCCGGGGTACGGTTCGGCGGGCTGGTCGATGTCGTCGACGCCGCCACACACTTCGACACCGTCGATGTCGGCCACATGCCGCCGGCACGCTACGGTGCGGCCTCGCTCGTCGTCGTCAACAAACTTGACCAACTCCCCCGCGGCGATCGCGCCGTGATCGTCGAGCGGGTGGAACGACGCGTGCGAGAACGCAATCCACGCGTGTCCGTCGTCGGAGCGATCGGCGGGCAAATCGACCCTGCACTGCTTTACGACGTCGCGGGAATGCGCGACGAACCGGGCCAACTCTCCTTGCGCGAACTACTCGTGGAGGCCGCGTCCGACCCGATCGACCACGACCACGACCACGACCATCACAACGCGCACGCCGACTCGGTCACGGTGACGAGCGAGGGCGAAGTCGATCCGGGCGCACTGTTCGACTTGCTCGAGGACCCTCCCGCCGGGGTGTACCGGCTCAAGGGAGCTGTGGTCATGAGATACGGAAGGGCCGCACCGACCTTTGCCGTCAATCTGGTCGGTACCGCGATTCACGTCGCGACCGCGCCGCCCGGCGTGTCACCCAACTGCCTGGTTGCGATCGGAATGGGCCTCGACACCGACGCCGTGCGCGCCCGACTCAATATCGCGCTGCGTCCATTCACCGGCCCGGCGACCCTCGCCAATGCTCACCGCCTGCGACGCTATCGGCGGCGCAGCCTCTGAGGTCGAACACCGAAAAGCACTGCGCCACAGCATAATTCGTCACTGTGACGTTTGTCCTCGGCGGGCGGCGGGCGGGAGTGTCAAGCCCCGATTGCCTGATCGCCGAGCTTATCGAGCTTGTCAAGCAGTTGGAATTTGCGACGGGAGTCCGTGCCCGCTGGCGCACTGAGGACAACCAGCCGCCGACCCTCGTCGGCGGTGGAAAGAATCTCGACGTCGACCGGCACCGGGCCCACCCGCGGATTCACGATGGTTTTGCGGACCTCCTTGAGAGGCCGGCCAACTTCGTGGCGCTTCCATAATCGCCGGAATTCCTCGCTGCGGCTCGACAATCCGTCGACAAGCGCCTCCACGTCGGGGTCCCCTCGGCGCCGCGACGAGGTCACCCGCAGATCCGCGACATGGAGACCCGCCTGATACTCATGATCCTCCGGCGCGAACAACGTGCGGTATTCCGGTTCGGTGAACCATCGCCAGATCACACTGTCTTCAATTCCTCCGCCGCGAACGTGGTCTCCCATTAAGAGCGCCGACAGCCGGTTCTGAGCCAAGATGGTTAGGAGGTCAGAAGTAATGAATGCGGCGGAGTCGTCGAGTTGGTCGAGCAGGTTGATCAGCGCGGGCCGGATGACGTCGGACGTGTCAATGCGGTCGGGAATGGGACTTGCACCGGCGAGACGGTACAGATGGTCACGTTCTTCCGGGTCGAGCCGTAGGGCCCGCGCCAGCGCCGCCAGCATCTGCCCCGACGGCGCAGAGGCCCGACTTTGTTCTAGTCGCGTGTAGTAGTCCACCGACATGTGACTCAGGTGTGCGACCTCTTCGCGGCGCAGGCCCCGCACCCTGCGCCTTGGGCCGCCGGGAAGCCCGACGTCCTGTGGTGTCAGCGCTCTGCGACGGGCACAGAGAAAGTCGGCCATCGAGTCGTAGTCCATTCCCCAATTGTCCTCCGCAGGGGGAGTTGCCAGCCTAGGACCGCCAATCCCCCGTTCATCGATGCCTGGTAGTCGTCGACGGCGCACCGCAGGCTCGAGGTATGAGTGCAATGAGCCAGGGCGAACTCAACGGTCGATACGACTTCATCGTGTGCGGGTCGGGGTCATCGGGATCGGTGGTGGCCGGCCGGCTTGCGCAGAACCCAGACGTCAGCGTGCTGCTGTTGGAGGCTGGCGGTCGCGATGACGTGGACGCCGTCGTCCGTGCGGACCAATGGCCGAGAAATCTCGGTAGTGAACGGGATTGGCAGTTTGCGTCGCAGCCGAGCCCGCACGTCAACGGCCGGTCGATCCCGCTGTCGATGGGCAAAGTGTTGGGGGGCGGTTCGAGCATCAATGTGATGGCGTGGGCGCGAGGTCACAAAAACGATTGGGATTTCTTTGCCGCTGAAGCCAACGATAAGGATTGGGGCCACGAGGCCGTCCTCGACATTTACCGTCGCATCGAAGATTGGCACGGCGTACCCGACCCTGACTACCGCGGAACTGGTGGTCCCGTCTACGTCGAATCCGCGCCAGATCCCAACCCCATTGCTCCCGCGATGGTTGAGGCTGCCCGCTCGGTTGGAATCCCGACGTTCGCGAGCAATAACGGTCGAATGATGGAGGGAGGCGGCGGCGCGTCGATCGTTGACCTGCGCACTAGAGCAGGCAAACGCCAGTCTGTGTTCGCTGCCTACGTCCGTCCGGTCGCCGAACGGACCAACCTCACTGTTCTCACGGGCGCGCTCGTCACCCGGTTGCTACTGGAAAATACCCGGGTGACGGGCGTGGAGTTGGTGCGCAACGGCAAGGTTCTGCGGATAGGTGCGAACTCGGAAGTGGTGTTGTCGCTGGGGGCGATCAACACTCCAAAGGTATTGATGCAGTCCGGCATTGGCGACGCCGACGAGCTGCGGCCATTGGGCATCGCGGTGGCACAGCACCTGCCCGGAGTAGGCCGCAACTATCAGGATCATCCGCGGTTCGACTGTGTCTGGGAGTACGACCAGCCACTCGAGCCGCGCAACAACGGCGGGGAGGCGACCTACTTCTGGAAGAGCGATCCCGGTCTGGAGACACCAGACCTGCAGACGTGTCAGGTCGAAGTTCCCTTGTCCAGCGCCGAAAACGCCGGCAGGTTCGGCTTGCCGGCGTTTGGCTGGGCCTTAATTGCCGGGGTGGTACGGCCGAAAAGCCGTGGCCGAATCCGCATTACCGGCCCCCATCCAGACGACCCGCTGCGCATCGAAGCCGAAACCCTCTCGCACCCCGACGACATGACGGCCGCGATTGCCGCCGTGCAGCTGTGCCGCGAGATTGGTAACGCCGCACCGCTCAGTAAGTTCAGTAAACGTGAAGTGATGCCCGGCAACCTCAAGGGCCCGGATCTTCGACGGTTTGTCCGCGACGCGGCGTCAAGCTATTGGCATCAGACCTGCACCGCAAAAATGGGTTACGACAGCATGTCTGTCGTCGACAACAAGCTCGCCGTGCACGGGATTCAACGTCTTCGCATCGCGGACGGCTCCATCATGCCCCGCATCACGACCGGCAACACGATGGCGCCGTGCGTCATCATCGGCGAACGCGCCGCGGCCATTCTGGCCCAGTTGCATCGAATTTGATGAGGACGCAAGTTCGTTCCGTTACGCGCCGTGTGGGCGCGATGCCCTAACCGGTCGCAACCACCGACGCGGAGTTCCAGGGCGCCAGGCGCTCGACTGAGCCGTTCGATTCGGGCAGATCATCACTGACGTCCCACGTCGCTGAGAGCCGCCCGACCCCCAGCGCGATTGCGCAGTGCAGGCCCAGTTCCACCAGCTGGTCTTCGGTGAAATGGGCGCGCAACTCGTCGTAGACCGCGTCGTCGATGGCGAGATGGTTGGTCGCGAACAACTCCGCGAAGCGAAGCGCCGACCGCTCGGCGTCCGAAAGGTTACCCGCTTCGGTCGGTCGTTCCAGCGAGCAGACCGCATCCTCGTCGAGACCGTCGTCGATGGCACTTTGGTAGCGGACCGCAATGCAGCTTCGGCACTGGTTGAAGAAGGCAATGCGCAGCCGCACCAGCTCGAGCAGCCGGGGCGACAAACTCCCGTTGGCGCGCAGCGCCGCGGTCAAACCGCCCAAGGCCTCGGCCGCCGCGGGAAGGCGACTCACGATGGAAGCTACGCCGAGGTTGATCCGATCCCCTTGTCCGAGGTCTTCGGTCGGTATCGCCGCGAAGGCCGTGGATGGCGCGATTCGTGTCACTTCATCGTCTCCTGTGTGCAGCTGTCTGGGCCCCTGAAGTATCGCCACTGCGGCGGCCAGTGGCAATCGTCGCGGTCCCAGTGATGACACAGAAAGTCCGCGTTAATTCTGCGCGCAGGCCGCACGCATAACCCGCGACGACGGTGTTACATCTATCGTCCTTCGATTCTGTTGATAGGGGGTGCGGGAATGGAACTACGACAGCTCGAGTACTTCATCGCCGTGGCCACCGAAATGAACTTTTCGCGCGCGGCGCAACGTGTCCACGTCGTTCAGTCCGCCCTGTCCACATCGATCAGCAAGCTGGAACGCGAACTCGGCGTAGAGCTGTTCGATCGATCCAGGCAGCAGATCAAGATGACTACGGCGGGCGAATTGTTCCAAGAGCATGCGCGCCGCATCATCCACAGCGCTCGACGCGCCAAGGATTCGATCAACGACTACCTCGGCGAGCTCACCGGGACCGTCGCGGTGGGTTCACTCGTATCCTTTGGGGCGCTGGACGTCCCGAAGATATTGGGCGAGTTTCACCGTACTCATCCATTCGTTCAGATCGTTTTGCGGCTGAGTCCGACGGGTTCGATGCAGCATCTCTCGGCGATTGCCGACGAGACGCTCGACCTTGCTTTCGTGTCGGCGCCGGATCGCTTCCCGACAGGGATCGAGATGCGACTCCTGACTGAAGAGCCGATGCTCTTTGTCTGCAGGCCCGATCATCCCCTAGCGCAGCGCGACCACATTGGCATGGCTGAACTCGCCCACGAGGATCTGATCGGCTTCCCCGCCGACTTCGGCTTGCGCCGGATAATCGAGAATGCTTTCACCGCGGCCGGCGTCACATCGCAAACGCCGTACGAAGTGGCGGTGAACTACTGGGTCGCGTCCAGCCTGGTACGACACGGGTTGGGCACCATATTCATGCCGGCGAGCGACGCCAACCGCTTTCCGGACCTTCGCGCAGTGCCATTGCAGCCCGAGATCGTGTGGCCGATCTACCTCGCCATGGGTGGACCGGCGCAGATCGCGCCTGCTGCCGCTAGGCTCGCCGAGTTGCTACTTTCGTCGGCGCCGCGGCCGAGGACGATTTAGCAACCAATCGTCATAGCCGGCAGCATCTTTCGCGACCCAGCTACGCGATGCCCGGCAGAACCGCGATTAGTCCCTCTCACACAATGCTCATCTCTAAATTTGATGACTCGGATCAGAACCATTCATTGGACATGATGATCTTTCGTTGTTCTGATGAAGGGACACAACCGAGCTCAACGATTACGAGGTTGACGATCATGTCGGTGTCCCAGCCCAACTCCGCACTGAAAGAGTCTACGAGCCCGAGTCCCGACGATCTCGCAACGCGATTCGAACGCGACGTCCTACCACTGCGCGATCAGCTGTACCGCGCGGCACGCAGGTATACGCAAAGCCACGCGGACGCCGAAGACCTCGTCCAGGAAACCATGATCAAAGCCTATGTTGGGTTCCGGTCTTTCAAGGAAGGTACAAACCTGCGCGCCTGGCTCTTCACGATCATGAACCACACGCGAATCAATCACTACCGCACCGCCAAACGTCGCCCGACGGAATGGTTAGCCGGCGACGTCACCGACTTTCTGATTCCCTCCGGGCCCGGACACTCGTCCACAGGACGACTGTCCGCTGAGGCCGAAGCGCTCGATTCGATTGGCGCCCCAGAAGTTCGCGAGGCGCTCCAGCAACTCCCCGAGTCGCAGCAGCTGGCTGTTTACTACGCCGACGTTGAAGGCTTTCGATACAAGGAAATTGGCGAAATCCTGGACATACCATTGGGTTCAGTCATGTCACGTATCCATCGCGGCCGACGAAACATGCGAAAGTTGCTGATGAACTTCGCTATTGAGCAACGATACATCCGAGAACCCCACGACGTGGTAGTTGCAGCCTAGCAACAGCCTCAGGGTGAGGATCACAGCAATGCGTTCACGCCGGACAGGGCAACTCTGCGTACTGCTTTCACTTTCGCTGGCGGCACCGCCCGCGCACAGCGCTGCGACGCCCGCGAGCGGAATGAATGGCGATCAACTGGCCCGGTCGTCGCAAGAAGGACGAGACTTCATCGTGCGTGACATCACCATCGACCCGGGCGGCAGTACCGGCTGGCACTGGCACGACGGCACCATCGTCGGAGCGGTCAAGCGCGGCACCCTCACGCATTACTCCGCAAACTGCTCGATTGAAGGCGTCTACAACCCGGGCGATCCGATCATAGAACCCGCTGGTCCCGAACACGTCCATCTCGGCCGCAACCTCGGCGCCACGCCGCTGACCCTTGAAGTCATTTATATGATGCCGGTGGGAAAACCACTCGCGGAGGATGCCCCGAACCCCGGCTGCCCGTTCTCTTGAAGATCCTATCGGTTAGCCAGCAAAGGGTGCTCCGTCGAACCGCTCCGAGGTGACGAACTCGGACACCGGCCGTCGTCGCAATTTCGTCACTTGCCGCACGGGCTTGCCCAGCGGCACCAGCGCGGCGATGGCGTATGAGTCGGGTATGCCGAGCAGATCTTTTGCCAACTGCTCCTCGGCGACCACCATCGTGGTGAGTACTCCGCCGTAGCCTTCGTTGCGCGCGGCTAGCAACACATTCCACACGAACGGATACACCGAAGCTCCAGGTACCACCGCGATGCGGTCGAGATCCTGATCGGTAGCGGCGACGACGGCGAGGTTCAGGCAGATCACCAGCACGACCGGCGCCTCACGAAACGGGGCCGTCATCTGCGTGGGTACCTGCGCCTGCTCGATCGCGGACGCGTCTACGCTGGTCGGCTGCAATGGATTCCACGGCGACTCACCATTGGCGAGCTGTGCCGTATAGCGTCGCGCAGCGGTAAGCCCAAGGTCTGCCAACGCGGCTCGAGTGTCCTGATCGCGTAGCACGATGGCGCGCACGCCTTGCCGGTTGCCGCCGGTCGGTGCGAAACGGGCGTTATCGAGGATGCGCTCGAGAACGTCATCGGGAAGCGGGTCGTCGGTGAATTCGCGGACTGCGGGGGTGGATCGCATGACGTCGTACAACTCCATGACCACCATCGTGCCCGAACGGGCGATAGCGGCGCTCAGGCCGCATCGTGGAAAATCAGTCCCAGCGTGTAGCGATGGCCGGATCGAACGACGGACACGCCGTGGCGCACCGGCGCCGCCGACCATCCTCGGGTCGAGCGGACGGGCCGTTCGCGGGTGGTGAACACATAGCCGTGTCCTTGCGGCAACGCCGTGACCGTTCCCCGTGACTGCGCCCGGGCTCGCTGCTCGACGAGCAGGAATTCGCCTCCTGTGTGCGCCACCCCCGGCTCGTTGAGATTGATGACGACCTGCAGCGGAAAGATGAGGTCTCCGTACAGGTCTCGGTGCAGAGCGTTCCAGTCACCCGGTCCGTACTTGAGCATCAGTGCGGTGGGCTTGGTCTGGTCGGCACGATGGCACATTTCCAGCCAATCGTCGAGCGTGTCGGGCCACAGGGCTTCGCGGCCGAGCTTTGTCCACCAGTCCCGAGCTATCGGCAACAACCGTGGGTAGAGCGCCTGTTTCAAGTCCTCGATCGGCTGCGGGTAGGGCCGCTTGAAATAGCGGTACTCGCCTTGCCCGTAGCGGTGGCGGCCCATGTCGACGATGGCGCGAAACAAGTTGTCATCGGGGTACAGATCCACGAGCGAGGCACACTCGGCGGGAGTGATCAGCTCCGGGAGCAGTGCACCGCCGACGTCGTTCATGTCGGCGGCGACCGCTTCCCAGTCCGCGGAATCGACGCGCTTACGCCATGTCGATGGCATCAGAACAGTTTGCCAGCCACTGCGGGCGCCGGCTCTTCCAACTCCAACAGGAATCGTTTGCGCTTCAGGCCGCCCGCGTAACCGGTTAGCGCACCGTCCTTTCCAACGACCCGATGGCATGGAACGACGATGCAGAGCGGATTTCGCCCGACAGCCTGCCCCACCTCGTAGGCGGTGGTGCCGTCAGCCAATTCGGCGGCCAGCTCGCCGTACGTCTTCGTCTGGCCGTAGCCGATGTAGGCGAGCAGATCCCAGATTCGCCGCCGGGTTGGGTCGCCCACCAATGCGATCGGAAGATCGAATTGTGTGCGCTCGCCGGCGAGGTACTCGTCCAGCTGCTCGCCGGTGCGACGAAACAGTTCATCGCCAGCCGGTTCGACATATTCACCGAGAGCGTCTGCTGTGGGCGGGTACCAATGATGCCGGAAGTACACACCCCTAAGAGCATCGCCATCGGCAACCAGGGTCAGCTCGCCCAGTGGGCTATTGATCACCGTGTGTCGTGCTGTCATCGTTCAACCTCCTTTATCGGTAGACGACGACCGGTCGGGAAGCGTGAGATGGGATTCGATTTGTTTTCTCACATTCCACAGTGCGCCGACGTCTTCACATCAGGAGCAGGAGGAGAACGGTGCGGGCCGACCAGGACGTGAAGGTGCCATTCGAGGCTGTGGTGGCACAGCACGGTGCGACGGTGTTCCGGGTTGTGCGCGCCGTGGTCGGCCACAGCGACGCCGATGACGCCTGGTCGGACACGTTTCTGGCGGCATTGAAGGCGTATCCACAATTGCCGGCCAACGCCAACGTCGAGGCGTGGCTGGTCACGATCGCTCACCGCAAGGCCATCGACATCACCCGCGCGGCGTCACGGCGGGCCGTCCCGGTCGCCGATACCCCCGACTCCCCCGCCGGGGAACGAGCCGATGACCACGATCTCGACCTGGATGCGGCCGTGGGTGCGCTGCCCCCCAAGCAACGTCAGGCCGTGGCCTACCACTACCTGGCCGGCCTGCCCTATGCCGACATCGCGACGATCCTCGACAGCAGCGTCGCCGCTGCCCGCCGTGCCGCGGCTGACGGCATCGCCAACCTGCGGCGCACATATCCCCGAATCAACACAGCAAGGAATGACCATGACCTCGCCTGACCTCGCCCACCACTACCCCGTCGACCCGGAACATCTGCGACGCCTGCACGCCCGCCTGGAAAGCGACGCACAGGCCGACAATCTGCTCGACATCGCTTATCGCACTGTGGATTCCGCGGTTGGACCGCTGCTGCTGGCCGCGACCCCGCGCGGGCTGGTTCGGGTGGCTTTCGCCAACGAGGACCGGGACGGCGTACTGCTTGCTCTCTCCACGCAGATCAGCCCCCGGATGCTCGAGGCGCCCGTGCGGCTGGATCCGATCGCGCGACAGCTCGACGAATACTTTGCCGGCCGGCGGCACAGCTTCGATGTTGCGCTGGACTGGTCGCTGTCGCGGGGGTTTCGGCGCACGGTGCTGGAACACCTCAATACCGACATCAGCTACGGCGCCACGGCGAGCTATGCGGCGCTGGCGCGACTGTCCGGCTCCCCCAAGGCGGTCCGCGCCGTCGGCACCGCGTGTGCGACCAACCCGATCCCGATCGTCGTGCCCTGCCATCGGGTGATCCGATCCGATGGAGCCGTCGGCGCCTATCGCGGCGGACCCGGCGCCAAGCGCGTGTTGCTCGACCTAGAGCGCAAGAGATGACTGCGGAAGGCCCGGCGCGCAACCGCGTCTCGCCGCTCGGCGAGATCATCTCCGTTTCGGGCCGGGGCGCCTGGATGGGCAACCGCGGCCGTCTGCACGAAGGCTGCGGCGCACGCGACATCGTTCGCAACCATCAGCACAAGACCTGGATCACGTGTGTGCTGTCATTCCGGGGCCGACGGGTGGCGCAGTGGGAACCCAGGCGATACACGCCGCTGTTCTTCCTCGACGAGGCAGTAGCCCTGGCCGCCGGGCATCGCCCCTGCGCTGAATGCCGACATCGCGCCTACCAGGCCTACAAAATGCTGTGGACCGAAAAATGTTGTGGGACACCGGTTTGTGCGAAAGAGTTGGATGCTCAGCTACACCGCGAGCGAATCGGCAGAACCGGCCATCGCGCGCCCTGGGGGGGTCTTCCCGACGGAGTATTTGTGGCGACCTCCCTTGGTCCGGCCGTCATCGTCGGTGACCATCTCGCGGTCTGGGACCGCGACAACTCCTACGGACGCAAGCTGCCCCGTCTACGGACCGGCGCGGCGACCGTACTCACCCCGCCGACCACCGTGCGGATTTTGCGCGCCGGGTACCCCGTTCAGATAGACGATTTGGCACGATAGAGCAGCAATGGCAGACACCTCGCGCAGGAACGCATTCGTTTCGCGGAACGCAGTGGATCCGGGGCTGCGCAACGTGGCCCGCTTCCTGCCCCGCGGATACGCGTTGCACCGCGGGTACAAGGTCCCGCGTGCCCTGATGCAGCTGATGGGCAGTGCGGGCCGGCTCCGCCACATCCCGACCGTCGCGGTCAACGAGCACGTCACGGTCCGCCTGCATCGCCCGGCCGGCATCTCCGACCGTGCGCCCGCGATGCTGTGGATTCATGGCGGGGGCACCCTGATGGGCACCGCCGTGCAGGACGACAAGTTCTGCCGGAAGCTCTCCCATCTCACCGGCGTCGCGGTGGCAGCGGTCGAACATCGACTGGCGCCCGAACACCCCTACCCAGCACCGCTCGAAGATTGCTATGCGGCGTTGCGGTGGCTCGCGCGGCAGCCGTGGGTGGACCCGGATCGGGTCGCCATCGGCGGTGCAAGTGCCGGTGGACATTTCGCGGCAGCCGTGGCGCAGCGCGCACGCGATCGCAAAGACGTCCGCCTCGCCTTTCAGATGTTGGCGTACCCGATGCTCGACGACCGCACGGGCGCCGATGCGTCTGGCGCCAAACGCCTGATGTGGACCGAGAGCGATAACCAACTCGCCTGGCAGTGGTACCTGAACGGCGCGGACCCCGTAGAGGCCGCGCCGGCGCGCCGACCGGATCTGTCCGGCCTACCGCCTGCGTGGATCGGCGTCGGGACGTTGGACTTGTATCTCCAGGAGTGCTTGGACTACGGACGGCGTCTGCGGGGGGCGGGTGTCCCGGTGCACGAGGAGATCGTTCCTGGGGCGTTTCACGCGTTCGACCGCGTGGTGGAGAACGCACCGGTATCCCGGCGTTTCTTCGCCAGCCAGCGCGATCACTTGTGGGCCGCGCTCAGCTCACCACCGCCGTCGGACGCCGGGATTCGCTCTGCGTGATGGTCGAATCACGTTCGACACGAACAGTTTTCACCCAGCACTGACCGCGGGAAAGGCCTCGCCGGCATACCGCTCAGCAGCGGATTCGACCATCAGGGTTCCGATTTGTACCGCAAAGTTTGCACTTCGTGCAACTATGGGGGGTATGGGCAACCCGCTGGGACTGCGCGAGCGTCGCCGCCGCGAGACGAGCGCAGACATCCGCGACGCCGCCGTGCGCCTGACACTGGAACGCGGATTCGACAAGGTGACCATCGATGAAATCTGTGCCGAAGCCGGAATCTCGACACGCACTTTCTTCAACTACTTCCCGAACAAAGAGTCCGCCATCGCTTACGGCCCCTCAGACATCCCTCCGGAGCTGGTAGCGGATTTTGTCGCGGCCGGGCCCGCCCCGTACTCCGAAGTGCTGGCGGAGCTGATCACTCTCGCCGCACACCACCTGCGCGACGTGCCCCCGAAGCGCGAACACGCAGCCCACATGTTGGAACTCGCGAAGACCTCCCCCGCGGTGCTGGCCGCATTTCTCGCCGACCTGGAGCGCTTTCAACTTCAGCTGACCGACATCATCCTCCGGCGCCAGGATATGAAACCGGACGACGAGATGGCCGCGTTGATCTCCGCGCTCGCGTTGACCGCGGTGCGCTCGGGCCTCGAAAGGTGGGCAGGTGGCGAGCCGGACGACGGTGACGACACGCCGATGCCGTATGTCGAGCGGGCCGCCGCGCTGGTCAACAGCATCTTTACAAAGTGATCTGAAACACCGCTAGCAAATGTTGCATGGTGTGCAAGATATGCACATTATGTAGTATGCGCTGGTGGCGGTGGTCGGGGGAGTTTCCGCGATGCGAGGCACGTGTCGCAACGGGAGCACCCGCCGGCGCGCGCCGTCAGGTATCTGCACAAGGAACGATCGGGCGCGCAACTCGCAGCAACGAGCGAAATTCGCTGCTGCCTCGTGCGCCCGAAAGCCTGCGGGTCACGCGGGCGTTGGCCACACCACGGCGATGAGAAAAGGACTCACGTAGTTGCTGCTAACGAGAATTGTGCGGAACGCATGGTTGCCGCTGTTGATCGTGGCGGTTGTGGTGGTCGGCGGCTTTGCCGTGGTCCGGGTCAAGTCCTTCTTCGGCGCCAACGACACCGGCGTCCTGACGACCCCGCGACTGGAAGACTCCAAGCCGTTCAAGCCCAAGGTCGTCAAATACGAGGTCTTCGGCTCGGCAAGCCACGCCAACGTGAACTACTTGGATCTGTCCGCCGACCCGAAGCGGATCGATGGTGCGTCGTTGCCGTGGACGTTGGTCCTCAGTACGACCGCCCCGTCGGTCTTCCCCAACCTCTCGGCGCAAAGCGACGGCGACTACCTCGGTTGCCGCATCACCATCGATGACGAAGTCAAGGATGAGAAAATTACCAACGGCGTGCATGCCCTGACATTCTGCTTGGTGAAATCCGCATGAGTACAACGTTCAACGACACCAAGACCGACGCCAGCCCTGTCGCTAAATCAAAAGAGCGGCAATCGATCCCGCGCTTCGTCCGCAAGTTCGCCATACCGATCATCCTTGGCTGGATCGCGCTCATCGCGGTGCTCAGCGTAAGCGTCCCCGACTTAGACGAGGTCGGGAAGATGCGTTCGGTGTCGATGGCTCCCGACGACGCGCAATCGGTGATCGCGACGAAGCGTATGGGTGCGGTGTTCAACGAGTACAAGTCCAACAGCTCGGCGATGATCGTTCTGGAGGGCCAACAGCCGCTGGGCGCCGATGCCCACGCCTACTACGACGAGCTCGTCAAGAAGCTCGACGCCGACACCAAACATGTTGAGCACGTTCAGGATATGTGGAGCGACCCACTGACCGGTGCCGGCGCACAGAGCAACGACGGCAAGGCCGCCTATGTGCAGGTCTATCTTGCTGGTAACCAGGGCGAAGCCTTAGCCAACGAATCCGTCGAGTCCGTCCAAAGCATCGTCAAGAGTGTGCCCCCGCCCAAGGGGGTGAAGACCTACGTCACCGGGCCCGCGGCGCTGTCGGCAGATCAGCACATGGCCGGTGACCGCAGCGTGCAGGTCATCACGATGTGCACCTTCACCGTGATCATCGCGATGCTGTTGTTGGTTTACCGCTCGATCGTCACGCTGCTGCTGACGCTGGCGATGGTGGTGTTCGAGCTGTCGGCTGCGCGCGGAACGGTCGCGTTTCTGGGCTACTACAACATCATTGGGCTCTCGACGTTCGCGACTAACCTGTTGGTGACGTTGGCGATCGCGGCCGCCACCGACTACGCGATCTTCTTGATCGGCCGATATCAGGAAGCTCGGGCCATCGGCGAGTCCCGCGAAGACGCCTACTACACGATGTACCAGGGCACCGCGCACGTGGTGCTCGGGTCTGGGATGACCATTGCCGGCGCGACGTTCTGCCTGCACTTCACCAACCTGCCCTATTTCCAGACCCTCGGTATCCCGTTGGCCATCGGCATGGTGGTCGTGGTGCTGGCGGCGCTGACGCTGGGGGCCGCCGTGATCTCGGTGGCAACGCGTTTCGGCAAGACGCTGGAACCCAAGCGGACACAACGCATTCGCTTCTGGCGCAAGGTGGGGGCAGTCGTGGTGCGCTGGCCCGGTCCGATCCTGGTCATGACGATCGGTGTGGCGCTGGTCGGCTTGCTGACGTTGCCGGGTTACCGCACCAACTACAACGACCGTAACTATCTGCCCGCCGACCTACCCGCCAACGAGGGATACGAAGCCGCCGACCGGCACTTTTCGCATGCGCGGATGAACCCCGAAGTGCTGATGATCGAAAGCGACCACGATCTGCGCAACTCCGCGGACTTCCTGGTCATCGACAAGATCGCCAAGACGATCTTCCGCGTGCCGGGGATCGGCCGCGTGCAAGCCATCACCCGGCCGGAGGGCACGCCGATCGAGCACACCTCCATCCCGTTCCAGATCAGCATGCAGGGCGTCACCCAGCAGATGAACCAGAAGTACCAAGAAGACCAGATGGCCGACATGCTCAAACAGGCCGACATGATGCAGACGACTATCGACAGCATGGAAAAGATGTCGAGCATCACCGCGCAGATGTCGAACGACATGCATCAGATGGTCAAAAAGATGCACGACATGACTATCGACATCAACGAATTACGCGACCACATGGCCGATTTCGAAGACTTCTTCCGGCCAATTCGCAGCTACCTCTACTGGGAGAAGCACTGCTTCGACATCCCGGTGTGCTGGTCGCTACGCTCGGTCTTCGACGGCCTGGACGGCATCGACACGATGACCGATGACATCGAGAGCCTCCTTCCGATCATGGATCATCTCGACACCCTGATGCCTCAGATGGTGGCGCTGATGCCCAGCATGATCGAAAACATGAAGGCCATGAAAACGACGATGCTGACCATGTATTCAACTCAAAAGGGTCTGCAGGATCAGCAGAGCGAGGCACAGAAGAACTCGAATGCCATGGGTAAGGCGTTCGACGCATCCAAGAACGACGACTCTTTCTATCTGCCGCCGGAGACCTTCAACAATGCCGAATTCAAGAAGGGAATGAAGAACTTCATCTCCCCCGACGGTCATGCCGTACGCTTCATTATCAGCCACGACGGCGATCCGATGTCTCAAGAAGGCATTTCGCACATCGCGGCCATCAAAAAGGCCGCGTACGAATCGATCAAGGGCACTCCGCTGGAGGGCTCGAGGATTTACCTCGGCGGCACCGCAGCGATCTACAAGGACCTCAGTGACGGCAACACCTACGACCTGTTGATCGCCGGAATCGCTTCGCTATGCCTGATTTTCATCATCATGTTGATCATCACCCGAGGTGTGGTGGCGTCGGCGGTCATCGTGGGAACCGTCTTGCTCTCATTGGGCGCGTCGTTCGGGCTGTCGGTGCTGATCTGGCAGCACATCATCGGCATTGAGTTGCATTGGATGGTGCTCGCGATGTCGGTCATCATCCTGCTGGCCGTCGGTGCCGACTACAACTTGCTGCTGGTCGCGCGGTTCAAGGAAGAGATCCATGCCGGCCTCAACACCGGCATCATCCGGTCGATGGGCGGCACCGGCTCGGTGGTCACCTCGGCGGGGTTGGTCTTCGCCTTCACGATGATGACCATGGCGGTCAGTGAGCTGACCGTCATCGGCCAGGTCGGGACCACGATCGGGCTGGGCCTGCTCTTCGATACGCTCATCGTCCGGTCACTGATGACGCCATCCATTGCCGCGCTGTTGGGCAAGTGGTTCTGGTGGCCGCAACGAGTCCGCCAACGCCCAGTCCCCTCACCCTGGCCCAACCCGAATGAGAAGGTCGACAAGGAGCACGAATCCGTAGCTGCCGCTACGTAACCCAGTCCGGCTGCTCATCGGTTTCGACCGCGGAGAAGTCCTTGTGCCCGAGACCCGCGGTGGTGCCGCCGTCGACCACGAACTCCGAACCGGTGGAGTAGCTGGACTCGTCGCTGGCCAGATAGATCACGAGGCTGGAGACTTCCTTGGGTTCGGCCGCCCGGCCCAGTGCCGTCTGGAAGATGTCGTCGGGAACCCAATCGGTCATCGGGGTCTTGATCAGACCGGGATGGATTGAGTTCACCCGGATTCCGCAGGGACCCAGTTCCAGTGCGGCCGACTTGGTCAGCCCGCGGACAGCGAATTTGGTTGCGGTGTAACCGTGGCAGGCGATGGTGCCGGCCATGCCTTCGATCGACGAGATGTTGATGATCGAGCCGCGTCCGGCTTCCTTCATCGGTTTCACCACGGCACGGATACCGAGGAACACGCCCGTCAGATTGATGTCGAGGATCCGATGCCACTCCGAGAGCTCATAGTCCTCCAATGTGCCGATGTTGATGATGCCCGCGTTGTTCACCAGCACGTCGATGCGGCCGAACTCGCTTAGCGCGGTGGCCACCGCCGCGTCCCAATCCTCGGGCTTGGTCACATCCAGGTGCAGATAGCGAGCGGCATCGCCGACTTCGGCCGCTACTGCCTTGCCTTCCTCGTCGAGGATGTCGCCGAACACGACCTTGGCCCCTTCGGCCACGAGCATCCGCACGTGCGAGGCACCCATCCCCCGCGCACCCCCACTAATCAGCGCAACCTTGCCCGCCAATCGCTCTGCCACTGCATATTCTCCTGTCGTATCGGTGCGTCTCGGGATCGGACAGCCGGTTCAGTACCAGTAGTCGAGTATGCGCCAGCCCCGAAGGGTGAAGACGCCATCTGCCATCTACCCTGCGGCTAGTCGCATGCCCTCAGTCATTCGCGACCACGCGCAGATTTCCAGTAGCAGCCGGCACTCGGCGGCGGCGACCGTACGGCGGGTAGCTGCGACGGCGTCGGGGTTGACCGAGACCGAGGTGATTCCCATGCGGACCAGATGCTCGGCGAACGCGGGATCGGTCGACGGCGCCTGACCGCACAACGACGAGGTGATTCCGTTCACGACATACTCGCTGACGACGGCTTTCGTTGACATGTCTACTCCTTCTCATTACTCGATCGGGCGGTGATCATCCGCAGACCCGGCCCATAGATCGCTTGACACCAGATGTCTCGCGCTGCCTCGACAGAATCCTCAAGCGGTCCGGAGGTGTCCACTTGGTACGCGGTGTCCCAGCCGTTGTTACGAGACGCTAACGCTGTTGCAATCTCCGGAGTCGCGTCGGAGTTTCCCGGCCGCCGAGTCGTTATTCTCTCGGCTGCCATGTCCGCCGTTGTCACACACATGAGTTCCACCATCGACGAGAGTGTTTCGGTAGCGAGCTGATGGGCGTGAGCACGAATATGCGGATCCAACCAGGTGGCGTCGAGAATGACTGAATGCCCGTTGCCTAACAACTCCCGAGCCCGGTCCAGGGCTACGTCGTAGACCGTTCTGACGTTATTGGCGCTATACAGCCCCGCATCAAGAGCACCTGAGTCTCCGGCTATGACGCTCGTTTCCCGCAGCTCCCGGCGGATGTCATCGGTTGAAATTACCTGTGCCCCAGCTTTTTCAGCCAGTGCATGGGCAATGGTCGACTTACCGGAGCCTGGATTCCCACCGACCAGCGCCAGCCGAACGCAGCCGTGTTCTAGGTGTTGGATCGCAATGGCTAGGTGCCGGGATGCGTCTACGGCGGCATCCAATTTCCCCTGTGACAATCGCACACAGTCGACCTTCGCCCTTACCACCGCGCGATAGGCGATGTAAAAGTCCAGCAGCGACGGTGGCGCCGTATCGGCCGAGTGCACGCCGTAACGCTCGAGGAAGTAGTCTCCAAGGTCTTTGCGGCCCAAGAACTCTAAGTCCATGGCTAGGAATGCGGCATCGTCGATGCGGTCGACGTAACGGAGTTCGTCGTCGAATTCCAGGCAATCGAGCAGTGCCGGCTCGCCGTCGGGGCAAAAAATATCGTCGGCGAGCAGATCGGCGTGGCCGTCAACAATGCACCCTTCTTCGATCCGTCGCCTGAACAATGGTCCGCGGCCAGAGCTGAATTCGGCTGCAAGGCGCTGAATCCGCGATAGAGTCTCGTAAGAAACCATCGAGTTTGACTTGTCCGCATAGTTATTCAGTTCCAGCAGGTTCCCGCGCCAGCGTCCGGCCACCGCGGCCGCCTTCGCCTGGGCGTCGATCACCCGACTTCGCTCGGCCTTCTCGTGAAACCTGGCGAGCACAGCGGCGATGGTGTCGAGTACGTCGCGAACGTATTCGTCGGGGCCGCGGGCCACCACGGACGCCAACCGGTCGTCGTCGTCATAACGCCGCATGACGACGATCGGTTCGGCCGGCCCTCCGCCCGGATCGCTGAGATGCGCGACGCCAAAATAGCTATCGGGCGACAGGCGGCTGTTCAACTCAACTTCGCGGACGCATGCGCGATCACGCTGCTGAACTGTCCGGAAATCGAGAAAGTCGGTCAATACCGGCTTCTTTGCCTTGAACGCTCGGTCGCCGACCAGTACCACCACACCCGTGTGTGTTTCGTGCACATCCACATAAGGCATCTCAGCCGTGCCCGACCCGGTGAACCCGTTGGCCCTGATCGCAGCCGTCATAATCGTGTTTTGCTCTCTCCAAGGAGATTTCGCGCAGCAACCTAGGCTGGCCGCGCAACGATCACGGGCACATGAACGGCTTGAACTACCGCATTGCTGACCGAACCCAGCATCGCGCCCGCCAAGTGACCTCGGCCGTGACTGCCCAAAACGACCAGCTGGGCAGATTTCGACTGCTCGACCAATTGCCGGGCGGGCCGGTCGCGGACGACAAGCCGCTGCACCGTGACGTCGGGGTAGCGTTCTTGCCAGCCCGCCAGGCATTCGGCCAGATTTCGCTCCGCTTCCGCCTCGACCGCGGTCCAGTCGTGCCCAGGGAGCTCGAAATACTCGACGTCGCTCCACGCGTGCAGGGCTTTGAGCACGACCCCGCGCCGTGACGCTTCGTCGAACGCAATCGCCGTTGCCCGCTCCGAGGCCGGTGACCCGTCGATTCCCACCAGCACCGGAGCGTGATCGGAATGTGGAAGGACCGAAGCTTCAGCGTGAATGACCGCAACCGGGCACTGCGCGCCGTGCACCAAACCTGAACTGACCGAACCGAGCAAGACGCGGTCCACGGCGCCGCGCCCGTTGGAACCGACGACGACCATATCGGCCGCTTCCGATATTTCGATTAGCGTCGACACCGGAGGTGAAGGCCTCACTTCGCTTGCTATTAACAGCTTTTGGTCAGCTTTTACGGCGTCCTGGGCCATCTTGGCCGCCTGCTCGAGGGCTTGACGACCGTTGTCTTGCTGCCATAGCCCAACTCCGTTCGGCATCGGGATCTGCGGAAAGGTGGGCACGAACGTGTTCAACGTGTGGACTAGGGTCAGCGAGACATTTCGCATGGCGGCGTCACATGCCGCCCAAGCGACGGCGGCATTGGACGCGGGCGATCCGTCGACTCCGACGACGATCCTGTAACGCTTCTCGGATGCAGTCATTTCGTTCTCCTTCAGTCGATGAAAACGCTATTGCCAGAACAGCCGTCGATCATGAGGCTTTAGTCCCCAACCAGATGGCCCTGAGACCTCCGAGCCACCCGGGCAGCGAGGACCATGGGCATTCCCGCGTCGCTAGACAAGCAATCTCAGCGGGGTGCTAGGACGGTCGTGCGACGATCACCGGCATGCGTACCGCGTGAACGACGGCGTTGCTTACCGACCCCAGCAACATGCCGCTCACACCGCCCCGGCCATGGCTGCCCACCACAACGAGCTGGGCCGACTCCGATTGTTCGATCAACTGTCGAGCCGGCTCGTCACGCACGATGAGCCGGTGCACCGTGACATCCGGGTAGCGTTCCCGCCAGCCCGCCAGCCGTTCGTCCAGGATCCGCTCTGCTTCCGACCGCACCGACGGCCACTCCGGCTTCGGGAGTTCCCACAATCCGATGTCGCTCCACGCGTGCAACGCCGTCAGTTCGACTCCACGCCGTGCGGCTTCGTCGAAGGCAATCGCCGTTGCAAGCTCGGAGGCTGACGACCCGTCGATTCCCACTAACACAGGAGCGTGAAGAGGGTTCGGCATCAACGGGTCTTCGTCGCGGACGACCGCGACCGGACACCGCGCCCCGCGCACCACACCAGAGCTGACCGAACCCAGCAATGCCCGGGCGATCGCGCCGCGCCCACTGTTGCCGACGACGACCATCTCCGCGTCTTCGGACAGCTCGACCAAAAACGGTACCGACGGTGCAAGCCTCAGCTCAGTCGCGACAGCGACTCCGCGGTATATCTTCGTGGCATCTTCGGCGATCTTGATCGCTTCTTCGAGGACGCGACGGCCATAATCTTCCTGCCATAGCGCAGTATCTGCGGTAAGCACCATCGGAGGCCACACCGGCGCATCCGGATTGACCATGTGGACCAAGGTCAGTGAAATACCACGCATCGCAGCGTCGCGCGCGGCCCAGCAGACAGCGAAGTTCGACGCGGCCGATCCGTCGACCCCGACGACGATGCCGTAACGCTTCATGGGTGCCGTTCTCCCTCACTCACCGAAAACGCTACTGTCCGAACGGTCGTCGATCAGGAGGCTTTAGTCCCCAACCACATGGATATGAGGCCCTTGATCGGCACTGAGACTGTGACATCGTCACAAGGGTGACCGAATGACCCGTCACTGTAGACAGGCGTTACCACGATGCGGTGATCGTCGACTTGGGCAGCCCGATTCCGGAGCAGACCGACGCTTGTATCGTCGATTCGGCTGTCCCGTTGCCGCGAAGGCTGCGAGACGTCGGCGTAGATATCGTCGATGTCGGCGATGAGGGCGGTGTCTCGGCCCTGGCCCGAACTGCAACCCAGCTGGGAGTTAGCCCCGGTCGCTGCGTGATCATCGCGGACGATCAAGCCGGTGTACGAGCCGGCAGGGACGGAGGTTTCAGCCTCGTCATTGGTCTCGACCGTGACGGAGGTGCTGAACGCCTGCTGTCCAGCGGCGCCGACACTGTGATCGCCGACCTCGCTGAAATCTCGGTGCGCACCGGTGACCCCGCCACGTCGACCATCGCCGATGCCTTGCAGGTTTACAGCCAGCTCCAAGAGCTCATAACGTCGAGACGACCGGCGGTGCTCCTCGACTTCGACGGGACCCTGTCCGACATCGTCGAGGATCCCGACTCGGCAACGCTGGTCGACGGTGCCGCCGACGCATTGCGCGCACTGGCCGCAAATACGTGACGGCCGATTGATACTCGGCCCGCAATGGCCGGAAACGCTCGGCACCATCGAGTTTCCCCTGATTTATCGCGGTCAACGTGTTCATCTGAGTGTCAGCGGACGGGCCGCCGCAGTGACAGCGGAGGCCGGCAACACGGCACCGATCGACGTGGAATGCCGTGGTTGCGTGCAGCCTCTCCTGCCGGGACACACGATCGAGGTGCAGTGACGCAGCCGGCTGGGACCATTGTCGCGAAACGGGGGTCGAACGACCCTGCTGATGGACTCCCCCGCCGAATAGCGTTTCCAATCGAGCGCGGGATACCCCGTAGCCACGGCTCTCAATCGGGGGATGCAATGAACCATCCGCAATCGCCACAACGGGTCGTTGTGGGTATCGACGGCTCCGACGCAGCGATCAACGCTGCCAAATGGGCAGTTGCCGAAGCGATTAGCCGCGATGTACCGCTGCGTCTGATCCATGCAATCCCCGAACGACAGGCAGATGGAGCCGCAGGTGATGAAAGTCTGGATATCGAGTACGGCGAAACAGCGCTTCGCGCCGCCTGTGCTGCGCTGCATGCCATCGGTGAGCAGGCCAAAATTGAAACCGGCCTCGTGCATGGATCGCCCGCAGACGCTCTGATCGGCGAATCACGCCACGCCGCAATGATTTGCATAGGGTCCATAGGGATCGGGCAGATCGCCCGCAGGGTTATCGGCTCGACCGCCGAAGCCGTCGCGCAGAAGGCCCACTGCCCGGTGGCGATCATCCGCCACAACCGTGACACCGACGAGTCCGGTTCCGGGTCGATCGCTGTCGTCGTCGACGAGTCACCCGATAACGACGCCGTCCTCGAGCACGGATTCAGGGAAGCCCGGCTCCGCGAAGCCCCGATCTTGGCGATGGGTGTTTGGCGTTGGGGCCTGGGCGAAATTCCGTATCAACAGTTGGAACATCGCCTTGGCCCCTGGGTATCTGAGTATCGCGAGGTGCATGTCCGTCCGGCTGCAGCACGAGGCGGAGCCGCCGAATTCCTGACAAACACGCAGGAATCGGTTCAGCTCGCGATAGTCGACAGCTCGGATTCCGACAAAATAGCCCGCATGGTCGGTCCAATCACTTCCCATTTCGGGCACGCCGGACGCTCGGTTCTCGTCGTGCGCTAGGCAAGTAGTCGTTATGGGTGCTTACCGAGCGTCGATGCAGGCAAGGCAGCGACCAACGGTGTGTCGGCATCCACCGGACCTAATTCCGCGGCGCCGCCCGGCGAGCCCAGTGGGCAATTCCGGCCTGGGAGTACCTGGCTGAAAAAGGCAACGTTGTCGTCCAAGTGCTGAGCCTGGTCATCGGGCAGATCGCCCTCCCAGTAAATCGCATCGAGGCGGCAAATCGACTTGCATGCGCCGCAGTCCACGCACTCATCGGGGTTGATATACATCGTTCGCGCACCCTCGTAGATGCAGTCGACAGGACACTCCTGAACACAGGACTTGTCCTTGACGTCTACACAAGCCGCGCCGATCACGTAGGTCATAAATCATGAGGCTAGCCAAGACAAGGCGGCGACAACGTCGGCCTAACGCCCTCAAAGGGAAGGACCAAAGTCCCTTTCCGCGGACGGCGCCGATCCTGGCGCGCTAGCTTCAACGGACGACAATCACCGGGATTCCTGCCGATTGAGCCACAGCGGAGCTGACCGAACCCAGAAACATGCCGGTAAAGCCCCCGCGGCCGCGGCTACCGACAACCACCAGCTGAGCGTGTTCAGACTCTTGAAGCAACCATCGGGACGGCTTGTCACAGAAGACCACTCGCTTCACGCGCACATCCGGATACTGTTCGTGCCAACCGGCCAGACGCTCGGCGAGGAACTCCTGCCCCCTAGCCTCGCTGTCCCGCCAGTCCATCCCGAGCATTGGGAATACGCCTACATCACTCCATGCGTGCAATGCCAACAGCTCAACCCCCCGATGAGACGCTTCATCAAAAGCCAAGGCGGTCGCCGCTTCCGACGCAGGCGATCCATCGATCCCCACTAGCACAGGCGCACCGGAGTCAGGAAGCGCGCCGTCATCGGAGTGAATAACCGCGACCGGGCAGTGGGCGTGGTGAATCAGTGCCGAAGTGACCGAACCCACCAGCAGCCGGCCCAACGCACCCAGGCCCTGACTTCCCGCCACGAGCATCCAAGCATCCTTTGAAGCCTCAATCAGTGCCGGCACAGTGTTGGAATACACCATCTCGGTGCGTATTTCAGGTAGCTCGGAGTTACCCAGGCTGGCGCTCAACGTCTTGCGGGCCTGATCGACGACGTGCTGTCCGCTTCCCCTCTGCCACTCGGGCATGTCCTTATACAGTTGACCCACCGGCCACCCGACAACGATGGGAGAAACAGCGTGCATCAGTGTGATGGGCACGTGACGCATGCCGGCCTCGCGGCCTGCCCAAGCTACCGCAGCGTCAGATGCCGCCGATCCGTCGACGCAAACCAATATTCCGTGTCGTTTTGCGCTCTCTGACATCTCACACTCCTAGCTAGGTATCGGATCGGTGAACCGCCGACGTGTCGGCGAGGCCAACGGGCAGCTCGATTTCCACCTAGAATTTGGGACACCAATCAGCCGCACAACATCGAATGCGCCCAAGGCGTACTGCCCTGATGCGGGCGCGGTCATCTTGCCCTGCTGTGCGAGCTGCTGCGGCCGCATCTATCAACATGCAGATGACGTTATTGCCGGCCGGCCAGGCCTGGCAGGGCCGTTAGACTCCCGACCCGGCGCCATTGGTCCCGTAGACCGGCCGCGGGTGTGTCTCAAGCGTCGCTCCATAAGCGGAGCAACAGGTTTGGCGATCCGCGAGCCTGCGCCGTAGTGCCGTGAAACTCCATTGTCAGCGATCGACCAGCGGAGCGGTCCAGTGAACCCGGGTGCCACCCTCCGGCGGATTGGTGACCTCACACCGGCCGCCGACCTGTTCAGCGCGGTAGACCATATTGGCTAAGCCGCTTCGTCGCGGGTTGTCGATGGGCATGCCGCAGCCGTTATCGATAATGTCGACAGTCAACATGTCGGCAACGCTGACCTCGACGGTCAGTCGCGACGCACCGGAATGGCGAACGGCGTTACTGATGGCTTCCGCGGCAACCGCTTCGGCGTGCTCGGCAAGTTCGCCGCTAATTGCGCTCATCGGTCCCCGCATGCGCACGGTGGTGACAATGTCGCGATTGTCGGTCAGGTCGGCGACAGCCCGTTGAATCCGATTCCGGAAGCCGCCGCCATTTTCTGACGGAGATCTCAGCTGGAAAATGGTGGTGCGGATCTCCTCGATGATGGTTTGAAGATCATCCAGCGTGCGGTTCAGCCGGTCGGCAACTTCCGGCGAGCGGACCCGGGCAACCGTGCCCTGCAGATCCATGCCTGCGGCGAATAGCCTTTGAATGACGTGGTCGTGCAAATCGTGCGCGATGCGCTCGCGCTCGGCCACAAGCGTCAGCTGCCGCGCATGCTCGCGGCCCGACGCGAGCATGAGTGCTATCGCAGCGTGGGTGGCGAAATCGCTCACCAGATCGAGATAGCCGTCGTCGAATGGCGGCCGGTCCGCGCCGCGGGCGACGACGATCACTCCAGCGACTTCATCGTGGGCCCGCAACGGCATCAAGATCGCGCTACGTTGCCCGACATCGGTGAACGCCTGAATCGGGTAACTCAATGTCTCCGTGATCAGCGGCACGCCAGAACGGAAAACTCCGCCGCTGCTAGAGCTATCCACCGGGATCCGTTGGCCGATAACCTCGGAGGCATTCAGCCCCACAGCCGCCGACACAACCAGCGTGTCGATCTCGTCAAAGGGTAGGTCAGCATCCAGCGGAACGAGCACAATGGCCTGTTCGGCTTCGGTTAGCACGCACGCGCGTTCGGCGATCAAACGCAGGGGGGCCCGGTTCGGTTCCACCACAGACAGTAGCGCGGTCGTGATTTCCCGGCTCGCGTCCATCCACTTCACCGAGGTGCGCTCGCGTTCGAATAGTTGCGCATTGTCGATAGCGACCGCCGCCGCTAGCGCCAACGCGCGAGCGGCAACTTCGTCGGATTCAGAGAACAGCCGACCCGGCTCATCATGGGTCAGATACAGGTTGCCGAATACCCTCCCCCGAATGGAGATCGGCACACCAAGAAATGCCCGCATCGGCGGATGGTGCTCCGGGAACCCGACCGAAGCCGGGTGCTTGGTCAAATCCTCTAAACGCAACGCCGGCGTATCGAGCAGCGACAGACTCAGCACTCCTTTGCCAACCGGCAAGGGGCCGATTTGCTGCGCAGCGTCCGCATCGATTCCTTCGTGGACAAATGCGACCAATCCCCCGTCGGGATCACGTACCGCCAGTGCGCCGTAGGGGGCGGAGGTCAATTTCCTGGCCGCGAGAGCGATCCGACGCAGCGTCGCATCCAGATCGAGATCTGAACCGATCTCGAGGATCACGTGCAGCAATTGCTCCATTTGGTCGCGCGCCGCGAGCAACTCATCGAGTTGCTCGTGCATCCTGCTTACCAACCCACGCTGGCCCAACCCGGCAAATGCCGAGCCGCTGTCGTCGCTGGCCACTAGACCCGATACCTCCACGACGCCTCGGCCCCCTGGCAGCCCATGTGTTACCGAAAGCACTGAGTACGGAAGCAACACGGAGGGGCGTGTCGCCAGCGTAGTCCCTGTTCGGCTGGACCCCCAACCACCACGGGCCGGCGTTCTATAAGGAACTCGGCTGCCGAGGTCATCAGCAAAGCGTCACTGAGAGGCGATCAATCTAGCCTCAGCTGGTCATCCCTCGTCGTCTCCCACCGCCGGCGGGTTGGAGCGCCGGTCCAACTTCGTTGCAAACACCGCTGCTTGTGTGCGCCGTTCCATCCCCAGTTTGGCCAGCAAACGCGACACATAGTTCTTCACCGTTTTCTCGGCCAGGAACATCCGGGCGGCGATCTGGCGGTTGGTCAATCCCTCGCTGAGGAGCCCCAGCAGCGTTCGCTCACGCTCGGTCAGTCCGGACAAGGGGTCGTTATGCTCGGCGGTGCCGCGAAGTTTTGTCATCAAGGCTGCGGCCGCCCGATTATCCAGCAACGATTTGCCGGCACCGACGTCCTTGATCGCCTGCGCCAGCTCCATACCCCTGATGTCTTTGACGACGTAGCCGCTGGCGCCGGCCAAAATCGCCTCGAGCATCGCTTCATCGGACGTGAATGACGTCAACATCAGACACCGCAGCTCTGGGAGTTCGGACAGCAGATCACGGCACAACTCGATTCCATTGCCGTCGGGAAGACGCACGTCGAGCACCGCGACGTCGGGATTCGATGCCGGTATTCTCACCTTCGCTTCGGACACCGACCCCGCATCGCCAACAACCTCGAGCTCAGGGTCTGATGTGAGCAGATCGGCAAGGCCGCGACGCACGACTTCATGGTCATCGACCAAGAAAACCCTGACCATTGCGAGTCCTTCCTGCTGACCGTTCGAGGCAAGAATTGTGGAACCCCGCTTCAATATCCCATACCCTGCATAGTCGGCCAATTTTCACAAATGTTGGTGATTGGCGATGAGCAGCGAGCATTCGGCATCCTGCAGTATGGAACTGCCGACCGGTCCGAAAAGTTCGTTGAGATGCTCATGGTTCCGAGCGCTGACGACAACCAGCTTCGGCATTCGGCGATTGTGCGCCAGATAATCCAGAAGGCCGCCATGCATGACCGCCTCTTCTACTGCGAGGCTCGGATAGCGTCGCCGCCACCGAGCCAGCCGGCGATCAAGGTCAGCGTGCGTTCGCCGATCGCTGTCGCGCGATGTTTCGTCATCACCCAATGTCGTCTGCGCGCAGACCACTGCGTGCACAGACGAGTTGCGTAGCTGCGCTTCGTCCATTGCGGCGCCCAGCAATACACCGTTCTCGGCAGAACAGTCCACTTCGACGACGACTTCCTGCCGCGGTTGTCCGGGCCGGTCGTGATGGCCGCGAATAATCGCCACGGGGCACCGCGCCGAAATCGCCAGAGCTGCAGCGGTGGAACCCATCCGGCCCACTTGAAAATGGCGTAGCCCGATCGCCCCCACACACACCATCGACGCCGATGCCGACGCGCGGATCAACGATCCGATTGGTGCTCCTTGGGCGATCTCGGTCTCGATCTTCACCGGATGGCCCGTGGCGTCGATCGACGTGACTGCGTGCCGGACCGCAGTCTCCGCGACCGCCCGCCTGCCGGCCATAGCATTCACTTCTGCGCTCTGGGAGTCACAATCGTCAACCGCGTACAGGAGACGCAAGGGGACATCGCGGCTCACCGCTTCGTCGACCGCCCAGAGCGCCGCATGTATTGACGCCTTCGAGCCGTCTATACCGACTACGACTGGCCGAGGGGTAGGTAGCTCGTTCATCGCAACGCTTTCGGATTCGCGGATCGGTTGGCCGCCCCTATTTGACTGGCCTGATTTCAGGCTATTGAGGCGCGACGGTTTATGGAGGGGCCATTCGGCCCCACATTGGCCGTCGTTGGTCCCAGATCGGGTTCGGCACCGATGAAGGGTCAACCGGTCGGCCGTACAGTGTCAACGCTTGTCGTAATGTCCAGTGCCGGGTTCATGGTCAACGTGACAATGTGCGCTCGGCTCGGATCCGGCCCTGCCGGCACCTCCATATTGGTTGACTCCGATCGCAATTGGTACCTGGCGCCGCTCCGGCGCCCCGCAACTCCATACCGAGCTTCGGTGTACCTATGCCGGTGGCGACCAACCGGAATCACCGAAAATGGCTGGACCGCATGCTGTGTCGCCGGACGGCACCGTGACAAGCGCTAGCGACGGATGTCCAATACGTCGCTCAACGGTCGCCGCGGCGTCGGCTTGGGGGGCAACTCACCGTCGGGTTCGATCCCAACTCGAATCAAAACCTGAGGTACCACTGCCGAACCGCTGGTGAGATCTCCGATTATGAGCCGGCTGGCTTCCAACTCCGTGACATGCGTTACCGGACAAGTTGCCAGTCCGACCATCGTGCACTCCAGCAGGATCGCCGAAAGCACCTCGCCGCAATTGAGCGCATCGGCGCGCGCGTCCCGGGGAGTGGACAGCACCAGGATTTTGGCTTCGTCGTAGGTGCCAGCAGAACTCCGCTCATCGAATGGATCGATGGGGAATCGACGGTTCACGTCGACTCTGCGGTTATCGGACTCCGACACCAGCGCACTACTGGGTATTCCTTCGAGCCGTCTCGATGGTGAAGTCCACCAAAGCAATTCATTGTGATAAACATCGTCATAACGGCGCAAGGCTTCGGTAAGCCGAGCCGCTTCCGCCAACCGCGGCCGCGCGCCGTCGGCCAGTACGTCAAGGATCACCGAATCATTATCGAACGAGCTGCGCAACACCGGTTCGAACGACGCCCAGCGCTTCGGCGCACGGAACGGCAGTCGACTGGTCCGGCGACGCAGTATCGCGTCGGCGCGGGGGCGCCGGGCCGGCGCGACGTACTCGACCGAGGTGAAGTCGATTGAGGCGAGGTGGTCAAGATTGCTCGGGTTGGGAAACCTTTCGACCTTGGTGTCCCAACCCACAGCGGCCATCGCGATTCGAAAGTGATCGAGCGCGGCACCGCAGCTGATGATCGCCTCGCGACCTGACGGATCGGTCGAGGTCACCGTTCGGTCTGGGTCAACGAAGAGCTCGACGTTCGAACTGCTGGCAACCCACCGCCAAGGCTGGCTGTTGTGCAACGAGGGCGCGCGACAGGCCAGCTCGATTGCCGTCGTCACCTCCTTGACGTCCGCCATCATTTCGGTCATCGTCCCCAACCTTCCTCCGGCGTGGCACGATCCTCTGGCCTACGAGAATCTGCCGCCAGAGTCCTTCGTCCCCAGCGTTGGGTCGTTGGGCCTCGGCGGCAGTCCGGGGCTCTGTTCGTTGACGAAATGGCGGGCGAGTTGTCGACGACGGTTGGGGCTGGCCGTTCTTGGCGACGCTTGACCTCGGCGACCGGGACGTATGACTCTAGTCACCAATGTGGTTGCCTTCTAGCGTCAATCGGGAACCGTAAACTCGGCGAAGGGGATGACTGATGCGCGCGACGCCGGACGCCGAAGTCCTCAAGAATGCCGTGTTACTGGCGTGCCGGGCCCCGTCGGTGCACAACAGCCAGCCGTGGCGGTGGGTGGCCGAGGACGGGATTTTGCGACTGTTCGTCGATCGTCACCGGACAGTTCCGGGTACGGACCATTCGGGTAGAGAAGTGATCATCAGTTGCGGCGCAGCGCTCGATCATCTTCGTGTCGCCATGCTGGCCGCGGGCTGGCACTCGACGATCGAACGGTTTCCCACTCCGGGCGACCCCGACCTACTGGCGTCGGTTGCCTTCGACCCCGTCAACCACCTCAGCGATACCGAACGAGGCCGCGCAGAAGCGATTCTGCAACGCAGAACCGATCGGCTTCCGCTGGGTCGACCAACATATTGGGATTTCTTCGAGCCTGTCCTTCGCGGCACGATTGATGACAACCGGGCGAAACTTGACGTGCTCTCCGATGACGTGCGACCACTGCTGGTCGAAGCCGCTGAGCTCGCCGAAGAAGTTCGCCGCGACGATTTGTCGTATCACCTCGAATTAGATTGGTGGACTTCGCCGTTCGAAGTGAGCGAGGGTGTGCCCCCGAGCGCATTGGCGTCCGACAAGGAAGACCGCCGCGTTGACGTCGGACGCCGGTTTCCAGTCAGAAGCCACATGAATCGGCGTCCCGAGGTCGCGGTGGACTGGTCGAAGATCCTGGTGTTGTCTACCCCGGAAGACACCAAGGCGGACGCCTTGAGATGTGGCGAAGTGCTGTCTGCAGTGTTGCTGGAATGCACCATGGCCGGCATGGCGACCTGCACACTGACCCATCTGATTGAGGTCGATGAATGCCGCGATATCGTGCGTGGCCTAATCGAGCAGAGCGGCTGGCCGCAGGTATTGATCCGCGCCGGGATTGCACCGCCAATGGAAGATCTTCCGGCGCCTACGCCGCGGACTCCGTTGGCAGACGTTTTTCAGATTCGCTAGCTGCCACAGCGCGCAGCGGCCAGCCCGGACCAGTTCCCGGGCTTCTTACTTCCCCAAAGCAGGTCACCAACATCGCCTGAAGGGCAAGTCGCACGGAAGGCCGCTCGACGGCTGAACGACTTTTGGTCCACGCAAGTCAGGACTTTCGCCACCCGCAATTGCTCGAGGTTCTCCGATAGCGTCATCGCTATGACAGACCAAATCCGGAGCGATGACTGGGGCACCATCCTGCCGGTGCACGAATGTTGGGATCTGCTGGCAGCTGTGACACTGGGGCGGCTGGTCACCAGCGTGGACGGCCAGCCCGAGATCTTCCCGGTGAACTACGTCGTTCAGCGCCGATCGATCCTGTTTCGCACCGCGGAGGGCACCAAGTTGGTCAGCACCGCGATAAACAATCATGTGGTGTTCGAGGTCGATGACCACACTGTCGCGGAGGGCTGGAGTGTGATCGTGAAGGGCACCGCACGCTCCCTTCATACCAACGAGGAGATCGAGGATGCCGAGCGTGCGCAGGTATTGCCCTGGACAAATTCTGAGAAGTCGCACTATGTGCGGGTAATTCCCGAGACGGTCACGGGCCGCCGGTTCCAATTCGGCTCATCACGAATGGAGAAGTCCATTCACGCCTGACCGAAAACTCCCACCGCTTCGCGACATCTCCCCCTTGCGTTTCGGCTGAGTGCTCTGACTGACAAGGCTCGCTACGTAGTGCCGCCTGAGCCGAGGGCAGATGCCGCGGGCGAGGCATGAACTCCAGCGACAACAACACGATTAGCGCCCCGGGAATAGATCTCGACGTCCATCCAGTCGACCCCGTGTCGGGGTCAGGCCGTGGGCACCCCGGTGCGGTGCGCCCGCCGTCACGGTGCGCTGGGCTTTACGCCTCCGTCACGACGATGCGAAAGCCGGTGATGATGGCGGGTTCGATGGCTACGACCGTGTCAGCGTGGTTGATCCATGGATGGAGTAGTTGCTCGTAGCGCGAAACTTGGTCGGGATCGGTGATGGTGTGTGCATGCCCGGTGACGACGACGCTCCAGCCCGTCCGAGTCTGGGGGTCAATGCTGTCGGTTTCATAGGCGACGACGATGCCTTCGCGGGATCGCACGGCGGCAGAGATCGACGCTGTCAGACGGGTGCGAATGATTATCCGGCCTTCGTCCAGCAGATGATTGACTGGGCGGATCGCCGGAAGCGCGTCGAGCGTGAAGACGACCCGCCCGTAGCTGATGCTGGCCAGCAACCGTAGCGCCTCACTACTGTCCAACCGTTGAGCGCCTGCGGCGGGCTGCCTTAAGCCCAGTCCACCGTCATAGTCTCGGTCGCTCATAAGCTCAAGCATCTGCCGAATAGTCGTCCGCACCTAGGGCCATATGGCCCCACGTCTGGATGACGACAGCAGGCCGCGGACCCAGGTCTAGTCGATTAGCGCGGCGATGTCGCGGTCACGTCCACACGTGGTTGGTGACGCCGGCAGCCATGGCCGGGGCGGTCTTTGCCGCCGTTACCTCATTGCGATCGCCGATGAAGTAAGCGCCGGGCTGAGCGCCGCGATCCCCTCACCGCCCGCGAATTGCGCTTGATTTCGGCCACTGCCCTGCCGACCACTTCGGACACGGCACCTTCGACCTGTGGGGTCAAGCCAATGCCATGACCGGTGTCTGCCACTTCGATGGTGAACACCACAAGCGCGTTGGGTACTCGTCCAAGCGCCTGACCGAGAGCATAACTGCGGCCGATATCGACACTGTGCGAGCTCAATCGATCCGATCCGGTACCCATGTCACTCAGGGTGCAGCGACTGACGCGGCCGGGGATTGGGGAAGTCACGACCGCGGCATCGATCACCACGGCCAGTCGCGCACCCGACCACGCGTCTACCAGACTCATTGGATCCGCTAGGCCTGTCACCACGCCAACATGCGGCAACGCGAGTTCATCTAGCACCGTGGCGGCGACGACGCCCACGCCGTCGTCCTTGCGGTAGCGATTGCCGAGCCCAACCACGACCACGCCGCTGCGGAGCTCGCGCGCATCCGCGGTCACCTACGCTGCACCGTCAGCGTCAAAAAGTGTGTCGAGCATGAGATGCATGGGTCGTAACTACGAATCAATTTCTCGCACAGTGTGGTCAGCGCGGCGTCATCGAGAGACAGATTGTCGGAGACGATCCGCGCTAGGTCGGCTTCGATGGCGGCCTGGTTCTGCGAAGTCGGCGGGATGATGGTCGCCGCGGATACCAGCCCGTTCTGGTCGAGCTGGTATCGGTGATATAGCAGGCCGCGGGGCGCCTCACTGACACCGTGTCCGACGCCGGCACGGGCCGGAACGTCGACGAATGGGCGCGAGGGCCGCTGGTAGTCGGCGATGATTCGCAGCGCCTCTTCGACGGCGTAGACCACTTCGACAGCACGGACAATGATGCTGCGGAAGGGATTTCGGCATTGCGCCGATAGCCCGGCACGAGCGGCGGCCTGCGCCGCCACCGGTGACAGCGCCGACGAGTTCAGCGAATACCGCGCCAGCGGTCCGGTCAGATGGCGGCCACCGTCGAGTGTCGCGTGTAGGGCAGTGGAATGGGGCACCTGCGACTCGACGACGTGGTTGGCGAAATCGGCCACCGCAAACGATGGGCCGGCACTGCGCGCGATGGTGCCATTCTCGATCGGGTACCGGTCGGATGCCGTCAGTGCCAAAAACTCGTGGTCGAATTCGACATCGGGGAAGTCGAACCCGGATACCCACTCGACCGTAGCCAGCGCGCTGTCCAGCGCCCGACGCAACTGCTCGGCAATCGGCTTGAACTCCAACCGTGTTGGCACGGAATAGAATCCGCCCAGCCTCACATTGACGGGATGTATGGCCCGCCCGCCAACGAACTCTATCAACTGGTTTCCCGCCTTCTTTAGCGAGAGCCCGCGCTCGACGACCTGAGCATGGTCGCGGCTCATGCCGACTATGTCCGTGTAGCCGAGGAAGTCCGGCGCGTGCAGCAGGTAGATGTGCAGAACGTGGCTGTTAATCCATTCGCCGCAGTACAACAGCCGCCGCAGTGCGGTGAGATCCTCGTCCACGTCGATGCCACAGACATCTTCGATCGCGTTGCAAGCACTGACCTGGTAGGCGACCGGACAGATTCCGCAGACCCGCGCTGTCAGGTCCGGCGGCTCGGTGTACTTGCGCCCGCGCAGGAAAGCTTCGAAAAACCTTGGCGGCTCATAGATATTGAGCTCAACGCTTTCCAGTGCGCCGTCCTTCAGCGTGACGTGCAGCGCGCCTTCACCTTCCACCCGTGTCAGCGTGCCGACGCTCAGCGTTCGGGTGGACGGAGTCACTGCTTGCTCCGCTCGGCGGTAAAGCTGGTGACGTTGACCGTCGAGAACACTCGGTCAACGTCACCGACGGACATCCCGTCGCGGCGCAGCAGCGGGATCAACGTCGCGGTTTGCGGCGCCGCGGACGGTCCGAAACAGCCGTAGCAGCCACGACGATGCCTGGGACACAATGCTCCGCAGCCGGCGTGGGTGACCGGGCCCAGACACGGGGTGCCGTCGGCGACGATGACGCACGTCACCCCGCGGAGTTTGCACTCGGTACACACAGTCTTGGCCGGCAACCGCGGTTTGCGCCCGACCAGCAGCGCCGCGAGAGTGTCGAGCAGCTGTCCGCGGTCGATCGGGCAGCCCTGCAGTTGGTAGTCAACCTGGACGTGGGCCGACGCCGGCGTGGAGGTAGCGAGCGTATCGATGTACTCCGGATCGGCATAGACCACCGAGGTGAACTCGGCGATGTCGGCGAAATTGCGCAGCGCCTGCACTCCCCCGGCCGTCGCGCAGGCGCCGATGGCGACAAGCAATTTCGACTGGTTCCGGATTTCGCGGATGCGTTCCTCGTCGCGCCGGGTGGTGATCGAGCCCTCGACCAATGACACGTCGTATGGCCCGCCGACCATTGCGCTGGATGCCTCGGCAAAGGTGGCGATCTGCACCTGGTTGGCGAGGATGAGTAACTCGTCCTCGCAGTCCAACAGCGTCAGCTGGCATCCGTCGCACGAGGCGAATTTCCACACGGCCAGCGTGGGTGGACTCATCTAGAGCTCCTTGATCTGAAGCAGTGGTCCCGCTACGTCATAACCGACGACGGGCCCGTCGCGGCAGAGCAGCAGCGGACCCAGCTGGCAATGACCGCACCAGCCGATCCCGCACTGCATATTCCGTTCCAGTGACACCCGAATATCATGGGCGGCTACGCCTTTCGCCACCAGAACCTCAGCCCCGAAGCGCAGCATCGGCTCCGGGCCGCACAGGAACGCGGTGGTGCGGTCGGGGTCCAGCGTCAGGCGGCGCAGCGGCTCGGTGACCAATCCAACTTCACCGTGCCACCCTTGAACCGGGATGTCGACGGTGACGTGTAGTTCGATCCGCGGGTCTTCGGCCCACTTCTCGAGTTGGGCCGCGAATACGAAGTCAGCCCGTGATCGGGCACCCACGACGAGCATCACCTTGCCGTATTGTGACCGCTGGGCCAACGCGCCAAGGATCGCCGGACGGAGCGGGCACAGCCCCACCCCACCGGCAACCAGGACCAAATCCCGGCCGGCGGCCTCAGCCAAACCCCAGGCGGTGCCGAATGGACCCCGCACCCCGACCACCGTGCCCAGTTGGGCATCGTGTAAAGCTCGGCTGACCGCGCCGACCGCGCGGATTGTGTGGGTGATTGAGCCGTCGGTGACGGTGGGATCGCCGCTGATCGAGATCGCCGCCTCGCCAACGCCGAATGCGTAGAGCATCATGAATTCTCCCGGCTCCGGTGACCGCAGTGCCTCGCCGACCGGTTCCAGGCATAACGTCGCCGAATCCGGGCTTTCCACAACGCGACTGCGCACCCGATACGGGACCGGCGCCATCGCCGACGTCGTCGGCGCTTCCCTGGTCGCCCCGTCAACCATCGCCGGCCATCTTGTTCATTTCTGCGGTGATGTCAATACCGGTGGGACACCAAGCGATACATCGCCCGCAGCCGACGCAACCCGACATGTCGAACTGGTCATGCCAAGTGCCTAGCTTGTGGGTCAACCAATGCCGGTAACGCGACCGGCCAGATTGGCGGACGCTGCCGCCGCCGTGGACGAAGGTGAAGTCGAACTCAAAACACGACGCCCAGTGTCGCCAGCGCTCGGCGTGGTCACCGGTGAGATCGCTGACGTCTTCAGTGCTGGTGCAAAAGCACGTCGGGCACACCATCGTGCAGTTGCCGCAGGTCAAACAGCGACCGGCAACCTCGTCCCACTGTGGCGACTCGCGTGAATCAATCAACAGATTTCGCAGGTCCACGTCCGGCATCTGGCGGCCCATCCGGTCGCCAGCGGCCTCGACATCGGCACGCGCGCAATGGATTTCCTCGCTATCGGCCGTCCGGTGCGGCACCGCCGCGAGCACATCGGCGCCTTCCTGACTACCGATGTCGACAAGGTACGACGGCGCATCACCTTCGAGGCGCTCGGTCAAAGCGAGATCGTAGTCCGGTCCAACCGCTGGACCGGTGCCCATCGACGCGCAGAAGCAAAGGCCGCCCGGTTCCGTACAGTTCACGGCGACCACGAAGGCCTTCCGCCGGCGACCGACGAAAAAGCTGTCAGGGTACTCAGAACGACCGAGCACCCGGTCGAGGGTGGCAATGGCGGCCAGGTCGCATCCCCGCACACCGAAGAATGCGTACCGCGGGGCCTCCTCTTCGGATTGCTGATCGGTCGTCCCGTCCCGAGTACCAGCCCACAGTCGCTGCCGTGGTGGGTGCAAGAACTTTTTCCAGGACTGCGGCCCGGCTGAATGCCCGAATGCCGCCTCATCCTCGCGGCTGCGCACCCGATAGTGGCCTGGACCCACATCGACACCCCAGCCGCGCGGCAGGTCGGCCGCCGACTCCAGTTCTGCCAGCACAATCGCGTTGTCCCGCAAGGTCGGACCGACCACGCGATAGCCCCGCTCAATCAGCACCTCGACAAGGCAATGAAGCGCAGCCGCGTCGAACGAAGCGAGGTCGGAGTCTTTGCCGTGTCGAGCCATCGACATATCATTCGTCAACGTTGGTTCGTCCGGCCGCCGTTTTCCTGCATGCATGTGATCTCACGCTCCCACTGAGCGTCACGCGCTCTGTCTAGCCGCGAGCGCACGCTGGTGAGCAGTGACGTCATGCCGATACCTACAAGTAGCAATGCCGCCATGGCGGTGGCGAACGCGTCGCCGACGGCTTGCCATGTCGGGGTTGGCGGGGCCACCGGATGGCCGTCGTTGTCTACCCAGATTTCGATGCGATCACCCACCTTGGCTGCATGGGTGAGTTCAACCGGACCCGTGTGTTCGCCCGTCGTGGCCGCCCACATCGCCTGTACGACATTCATTCCCGAGCCGTCAGGTGCCGTCTCAATAACTGTTGCGACGACCGCATGGCGTTCACGCGCCTCCTCGACGTACACCCGATCGCGCACGCTATAGGTGATGCCGCCCGCCACCCCGGCTAAGGGAATCGCCAGCAGAGACGCAACCAACACCGCCAACTTCACCAACGCTTCAATGCGATCGGCGCGCCGAAGCAACTGATTGCGGCCAAAGATGTGAGCAAGCCCCCAGCAATTGGGGTCTAACGTAAACGTTTCCATCACAACTCCATTGAGCGCCAATGGTTTTATTTGTCAGCTCAATCGTCCGTCCCGTGCGGTTCCAGCATCCAGAGTCCTTGGTCCCCGTCGCCAAGGACCGGAGTCACCGACCGCACGCCAGGACTTGGTGGTCGCGCCCGTCGAAGGCCGGGATCGGGTTCCGCCTGAGCCGAAGCTGTAGCGCAGCGCGGAGTCGGCCCGCAAGCCAGGTGAAAGCCCTTGGAAATCGGTTCTATCCGCCGATGTTTTGTTCGCGGTCCGCCACCCACTCGACGAATTCGGAGAGTTCGCGTCGCGGTGTCGACGGCAACGGGTCCGCGTTGATCGGCGCCCAACCCACCCGCAACAGCATCTGCGGGTAGTTGCTACTCCCGAAGATTTCGGCGTGCACGGCCTCGCGTGTTTCGGCGATCTCCAGCGGTTCGGTGACCGGGCAACTCGCCAAGCCCATCGATGTGGCGGTCAGCAGCACGATGCTAGTGGCCTCGCCGGCACGTAACTGAGCCAAGCTGTCATCGTCACGAGTTCCCAATGCAAGCACCACGGCATTGTCTTCAGCGGGCGACGAGTCCGATGGCATGGCCAGCGCCGGCCCGGCAAAGAGCCGACTCGGAATCTTCGCCTTTGGGTCGGATTTCGGTGTATTGCGGGCCGGGACGCCGGCCACCGACGCATAGCGTCCACTCCACTCGGTGAGCTCGACAAGATAGTCATGGGTCATGTGATCCCAAACTGATTGAGTCACAATCTTGTGCAACTTGTCGGTGTCTTCGACTTCGCACAGCGTTATACCGTTTCGAGCAGCTCGCGCGGCCATCACACCAATATCCCCTACCGGCACCGGCCAGGAACTGTAATGGCGCCGGTCGGTCCGCCGCCGCGGGATCGCCGCGGCCAGCGCTATATCGACGGGATCAGCGGTTGAGCGAGATAATTCGATCGCCGCAAGGTGTGTGGGGTCGGCGGGATTAGGGAGGCGATTCACCTTCGCTCGCCATCCAACCGCTGCGAAAGCAACCGCGCAATGATTGAGTGCCGCGCCACAACTCAAGATCAAATCTCGGCCATCGGGATCGATGTTGGGCAGCTGCCGCTCCGCGTCGGAGTAGAGATGCAGGCTCTGGCCACCCACCAGCCACCGCCACGGTTGAGTGTTGTGGACGGAGGGAGCTCGAGACGCCAGAGCCAGCACCGTCCGGATTGTGCCCGCATCGGGAAAGTGCACGTTCATGGCTATCGTCCCTTCCGTAAAGCTTGTTTTGTCAACGATCGTGAATTTGCGGCGGCCGCGGGAGAGTATGACGTCCCCAGTCCGAAAGGACTTTGTGCCACGACCGGCAGGGGCAAGAAACGCGTACTCGCTGCAAGCTACGCGGCAGCCGTCCAATCACCGATGCCAGCCGCTCGGCAAGGTCCTCGACCAGCGGACTGTGTGCGCCGAGCTCGCCAAGCGGTCGGTAACGCAATACGTCATCTCAAGCCGCGTCACGCGCTGCCAGGGCACCCGCGATCGATGCGCACGCGATCGTCAGCAATGCGCCGAACATTAACGCCGATGCTTCCCCTGCGACGAGGAGGTGCTCCTCGGTACCGATCGTGGCCGCGGCCACCGGCACACCGAGCTGCGCGGCCGACAGCACCGCAAGCGGCAGCGGCTGACCGAGCAGCCTTCCCGCGCTATGCACCAGCACAGCGCCCAGCCCCAGGCTTAGACCTAGCAGAATGAGTTTCGGGTGCGAACCCAACTCGCGTACCTGCAGCGAGGCGCCCAGCCAGACGAAGAACAGCGGGCTGAAGAACCCCTCGGTGATGCCGAATAGCTGACGCGCCAGCCGTCGCGGTTCGCCGACCGCCGCGATCACCGAGCCCACCGCGAAGCCCGCTAGCATGATCGACACGTGGGTGCTGACGGCCAGCGCTGCCAGCGCGAACAGCACGATCAAGCTGGTCCGCAATTCCAGCGCAAACCGATGATTTTCGGAATAGACGTGAAGCCGCCCACGCCAGCCCCTGCGGTCGATCGCACTCAGCAGCACAAAGAGCACCGCCGCGCAGCCCGCGACCGCCAACCCACCGAGCGCTGCCGCTGGTGCACTTCGAATATCGATCACCAACGGCAGCAACACAATACACGCAGCATCAGCAACAGCGATCTGCGCAGTCACGGACAGCACCTGTGGTCCCTGCAACCGCAACGAATCGATCACCGGCAATGCCATCGCCGCGGACGAAGAGGCCATCAGCACCGCGTAAAGCGCCGCGTGGCCGGTGCCGAACTCCGCGGCCAGCCCAAGAGCAAGAATGAGAGCGAAGGTGCCGCCCAAAAGCACCCGCGCCAATGCCAACGGCACCGCCGAGCGCATCTCGCGACCGCGGACCGGTACATGGGTGCCGACCACGAACATCACCAGTGCGAAGCCGATATTCGCGAGCAACTGAAACGTTGGATTGGCGGCATCGACGATGCCGAAGCCGGTCTTGCCGACGACGAGCCCCGCGATCAACTCACCGACAATCACCGGAATCCGCAAGCGCGGCAACGCCGCAAGCAACGGGCCGGCGAAACCTATTGCGGTCAACAGCGCCAGTGTTTCAAAACCGAACCCCTGCACGTCAGCGACCATTCACCCGAGCGAGAAGCACCGTCATCCGGTAATCGTATTTGCCGTGCCCTAACCGGCGACTAAACCTTGCTTGAGCACGTGTCGCATGGGGGCCTGATGCCCCATACGGCTGGGACCAATTTTTCCTGACCCGCAGCCGCGGGAGCGGTTAGCGTTGTTCGCGTCGCTCGCTTGCACCGCAGTCCGGCCGCAAGCTCCTCGCCGATGCGGTCAAAATCGTCGAAAGCAGCAGTGCGGGCTTGGGTCCGCCGGAAATTAACACGGAGCTTTATTTTTCGGTGCCCCTGGCTCCGCTTGTCGAGCTTTCGAAGCAGGCGCACATGGTCGTGGTGGGCTGTCGCGGGCAGCACGCTTTGCGTCGGATTCTCCTCGGCTCCGTCAGTACCGGGTTGGCCCACCACGCGCACTGCCCGGTCGCAGTAATTCATGACGACGCAACCAAAGCTACTGCAGCGCCTGCGAATTGCATGAAGCGTGTGAAGACTGGCTGGGTGAGTGTGAGGCCGCTTGCCCAGCATGGGTCCACCACACAAAGTCGCTTCCGCGGAGGGTCTAAAGCCCCCAATGTTGCGATTAGGGACCAAGGACTCTGCCCGGTCCCAGCTGTTTCGAGCAGTGTCGATATCGATTCAGCACATGACGGGAGATCCAGGTGACGTCGATGACAACTGTTGCAACGGACGCGCTCAAAGGCGCGGTGGCACTGGCTTGCCGGGCCCCCTCTTACCACAACAGCCAGCCTTGGCTCTGGGTTGTCGACCGCGACGGACTGCACTTGTACTTGGATCCGGCACGCGTGGTGCAAACCGATCCCACGCAGCGGCAAGCGCTGATCAGTTGCGGGGCGGCTCTCGACCACCTACGCGTCGCAATGGCAGCCGCCGGGTGGAAAGCCACTGTTGGTCGCTGTCCTGACCCCAACAACCTCAAACATCTGGCTTCAATCACGTTCACGGAGATGACCGATGTCACCGAGGAACAACAACGCCGCGCCGACGCCATCGCCATGCGCCGCACCGACCGCCTCCCGTTCGACCCGATCCCGGGGTGGGCCGACTTCGAAACTGCACTGCGAAGCCAGCTCGACGACACGGTTGCGCTGCTAGACGTCATCAACGACGCTGATCGCCACGAGCTGGCTTACGCAACCGAGCTGACGGATAGCTTGCGCTTCTACGACTCCCCCTATTTCGCGACGCTCCAGCGGTGGACGGCGCCGTTCGAGGCAAGCGAAGGCATTCCATACGACTCTTTGGTCTCAGCGGACGAAGGGGATCGTGTCGACGTAGCACGCACCTTCCCGTTCAGCCATAACCCTGAACGGCGCGCCCAGACACCGATTGACCTGTCCACAATCTTGGTGATCTCGGCACATCATGACACCCGCCGCGATGTGCTCGGGTGCGGAGAAACGCTGTCGACAATATTGCTGGAAGCTACCGTCGCTGGCCTGGCCACCTGCACCCTCACCCATCTCACCGAGCTCGCTCCCAGCCGACACCTCGTCGAGGAGCTGACCGGGCACCCACTGCCCCAGGTGCTGGTCCGCATCGGCCGCGCCCCCCGCAATGAGCACTACCCTCCACCGACCCCGCGGAGGCCGCTAGACGATGTGTTGACCGTGAACCTCTAGCATTCGGCGGCCAATCCGCACCCCGGTCGGGGGCTATCATCTGCAAGGAAACTTCATGCACCACAACACCTCCCAGAGCAGCCAGACAGTGGAAGTCACCATTACGTGCGACGAACACGACCGCCGGAGCTGCGCCATGGCCCGCCTGCGGTGGCGGGGTCACACCCTGATTGGCTTTGGGCTGTCCCATGTTGAAATCGACAACATTGGCGAGCAACTTGCGCTGGCTCAGGCCTTTTCGGACCTAAGCCGCCAATTGTCCTCTATCAGTCAATGATCTAGAGGTCGTCGTTGCTAATCCGGAGCGGGTCAGCCGACGACCTCGAAGATCGCCGCGGCAGAGCTGACGGCCTTGTCGGCATTGCCTTCGTCGTGCAACAGCATGCGCACGCCGATGCGTCCCGGGCCGCCGGCATGCGCGGTGCCCTCCACCCGGAAGGGCCCGACCTTCCCGCGGGACATGAACATGACGTGCCAGCTGACGACCTGCACCATCCGGGTCCGGGCCAGATCCGCGGCCAGGTCGGTCGCCGCGGTCTCCAACACGACGTGCTGGGGTCCGATGTGCAATGCCGCATCCGGCGAGGCGAGTTCGACGCTGAGTGCCGGCAGCACCCAGTGGCCGTCGTCGCGCTTGTCAGCGCCGAAGGCCGCCCACAACGGCGGCAGGTCAGGCGAGTCCTCGATTACCAGCTCGGTGCCCGAAACATCCATCTTGTCAAGGCCTTCCGGCGGGATACCGATGATCGCGCCCTGGCCTTCGTTGAAGGCGATTATCCGGTCCGGGTTGTCGGCGTCGACGATCTTGCAACGCCCGTAGCCCATGGTCCGCCCCTGGTGCATCACGCCGGATCCTACGATCTCAACCCGGGCGACGTCGTAGCCGGGGTCGATGATCTGCACCGAGGCGATGACCGGGTTGGGCACCGCGACCATATCGGGCTGACAACCCTCGGGCGACGAAATGGCCAGCGGCGCAACCATGATTCCGCCCGCCGCATTGCGCATGTCCCGGCGAATAACCACGGTGTCGTCGACGTCGCCAACATCCATGGATGCGTGCTTACGCCCGATGTAGCGGTAGCTGAGCAGACCCGTCCAGCGACGGAGCAGCTCATCTCGATAGGCGCCGGCGTCGCCGGCAAACTCTCGGATGTCTCGTAGTTGATCGCTCATCTGTCGTCCACCTTTCACCGCCGTGTCTCCGGCCTATCCGTCAGGGCAGTCTGTTTCGGCGTACCTGGTTGAACGGCACGCCACGATCGGCCGCGTACTCACGGGGGAAGTTCAACACTCGCTCGCCGATCACGTTCCGTGCCATTTCGGTGGTGCCGCCACCGATGCTGGCTATCTGGCGACCCAGGTAGCGGATGCCGATATCGACCAGTTGCGCGTCGTCCTCGACGACGGCCGCAGTACCCGTGACGGCGACTGCGGTGTCCGTCTCGACGTCGTGCACCGCCGCCATCGATAGGCGGACGATCGAACCCGCGGTCGGTGGCAGGGCTCCGCTGGCCACCGCATGGAAAACGTGCTCGCTGAGCTGACGGGCAACCGTGCGGTGGACCAGGGCGCGCCCGATCATCTCCCGGACGCGTTCGCTTTCTTGCTGGTTCGTCTTGTCGACCAGCGACAGCAGGTCGATCGAAACATCCTCGGCCTCAGAGATTCCCGGCCCACTGGTGTATTCCGAGCCGTCGCCCATGCTGCGGCGTTCGTGGTAGAGCTGCCGCGACGCGACTTCCCACCCCTTGCCCGGTTCACCGACAACGGCGTCATCTCCCACGTCGGCGTCGTCGAAGAACTCTTCGCAGAATTCGATGGAGCCATTGATCTGCTGGACGCGGTTGATCGTTATTCCGGGATGCGCAAGGGGCACCAGGAACATTGTCAGCCCCTCGTGTTTCGGTGCGTCCCAATCGGTCCGGGCCAGGCACAGCCCGTAGTCCGCGGCGAACGCCCAAGTGCTCCAGGTCTTGGCGCCGTTGATGATCCAGCGTCCGTCCCGGCGGTCGGCCCGGGTGATGACGCCCGCGAGGTCCGAACCACCGCTGGGCTCGGACAGCAGCTGTACCAGTACTTCTTCGCCGCGCAGGGCCGCTTGGATGTGGGTACGTTTCTGCTCCTCGCTGCCCATGTCGAGGATGGTCGCGCAGCAGATAGCGAAGGATGGCACGTTGAGAAGCAACGGCGTTTCGTAGTTGAGCGCCTCGCCGTCGAAAGCCTTTTTGTACTCGTAGCCCAGTCCGAGCCCGCCGTACTCCCGCGGAAAGCAGATACCGGCGAATCCGCCGTCGTAGAGTGTCTTTTGCAGTTCCCGGGCGCGCTTCCAGGAGACCAGTTCGTCGCGCTCCAGCAGCGCGGCCTTGTCGCGATCGAACGGCGGCATATTGGCGGCCAACCAGGCCCTGGCCCGCCCTCGAAACTGCGAGACGGTTTCAGCGGCCTCGGCACTCACCGTGGGTACCGAATTCGTCTGTGCGTCATCGCCGATGACCTCCCGACCCCGTTGTCGTGTCCGAGCGTTCAGCTAGTGCTGGGCGACTGTACAACACCGCTGAATGACTGTACAGATCGAATTCCCGGGACGCAGTACGAACCATCCCTGGATCGGCCACCGGGCTGCTATGTTTTACGGAATCCGCGTTATCTTAACCGCGATCGGAGAATCGGCGCATGAGCACTGCCGCAACGAGTTTCGACGTCGCGCGGTTTCGCGAATGGCTCGCCGACGCGACGGGTGAGACCGCGCAGGTGTCGGTGACCCCCATTCGAGGGGGCGGCAGCTGCGAGATGTTCCGCGTCGACCGCTTGGGCCAGGCGTGGGTGGTGCGTCGCGCTCCCCTGGCCACGGTTTCCGACACCGCTCATCAGGTCATCCGCGAGGCGCGGATCATGGAGACGCTGGGCGCGGCGGGAATACCGGTGCCCACCGTACTGGCTCGTACCGACGACCCCGCGATCCTGGGCGCGCCGTTCTTCGTGATGTCCTACGTCGACGGCGGTGTGATCCGTCGCGACGGACTCCCCGAAGCGCTGCTTGCCGATCCGTCGTCACACGGGTTGATCGGCGAGCAGCTGATCGACACCCTGGTGCAGCTGCACTCGGTCGACTGGACGGGCACCGAGCTGGCCGAACTATCCCACCCACAGGGGTTTCTGCCTCGCCAGGTCGATCGGTGGCTCACGCAGCTGGCGCGGTACCGGGCCCGTGACTTGGCCGGGGTGGATGAACTTGCCGACTGGCTGCGCGATAGCCTGCCCGCCGATGGCGATCTCACCGTCATGCACGGCGACTACAAGCTGGACAATGTCATCTGGGCGCCGGCACCGCCACCGCGGATCGTCTGCGTCGTCGACTTCGAGATGACGACGGTGGGCGATCCCCTGATCGACCTGGCCTGGGCGATGATCTTCTGGCCGGTGGCCGGAAATCCCATCGCACTGGGATCGCCCGACGTGCCGCACGGCATGGACCGCGAGCACTGCCAGACGCCGGATCAACTGATTGCGCGGTACGCCGTGGCCACCGGTCGCGATCTGTCACAATTCGACTGGTATCAGGTGTTCAGCGCGTGGAAGCTGGCGATCGTGCTGGAGGCGTCGTATGCAAAATTTCTGCGCGGCGAGTCCCGCAACCCGATCCACGAGTTCTTCGGCCCGGTGATCGATGAACTGCTCAGCCGGGCAAGGAGGTTCGCGCGATGACCGATCAGTTGTTCGACGTGGCGGACCGGGTCATCCTCGTCACGGGCGGCAGCCGCGGCCTGGGTGCCGCGATGAGCATCGGTCTTGCCGGGCGTGGCGCACGAGTGGTGATCGCAAGCCGAAAGCTCGATACGTGCGAGGCACTGGCCGCCATGATCATCGAGTCGGGCGGACAGGCGTACCCGCTGGCGTGCCATGTCGGCGATTGGGAAGCGCTCCCCGGCGTGGTCGAGGCCGCTGTCTCCCGATGGGGCCGGCTGGACGGGTTGGTCAACAACGCCGGGATGAGCCCGCTTGCCCCCTCACTGCTGGATACCTCAGAGGTGTTGTTCGACAAGGTGATCGGCGTCAACCTGAAAGGCCCGACCCGGTTGACGGCGCTGGCTGCCACGGCGATGGCCGCGACCGGTGGCGGATCGATCATCAACATCAGTTCGCTGGCATCGGTGAAACCAACTCCGGTCACCACGGTCTACGCGGCGGCCAAAGCCGGCCTGAACGCGTTGACCACTGCGTCGGCCATCGAATACGCCGGCGCCGGCGTGCGGGTTAACGCGATCATCTGCGGCACCTTCGACACCGATGCGGCATCCGGCTTCGTTCGCAACCCCGAGCTGCTGCCGGCGCTGGTGCGTCGCATCGCGCTCGGACGGGTGGGCCGACCTGACGAGATCGTCGGTGCCGTGGTCTATTTGCTCTCCGAGGCGTCGAGCTATACCACCGGGTCACTCATGACCATTGACGGCGGCGTCTCCGGATGATCGGCGGGCCCGCCGCGGCCGGATCGCTTTGGGATCGACGTCGCCCGCCGCTGCCCGCACCCCGGTGATCACCCATTCGACCAGTCGGGGGAAATTCTGTTCGATATTGGCCGTCTCCGCTGCGGAGCGCTCCGGTTCACGCAGCCCGCGCACCTCGACGATGGAATGGTTGATCGTCATGTGCGCCAGGCCCCGGCAGCACTCGGTGGCCAACGGGCGTGGGATACCTTCTTGCAGCGTAGCTTTGAGTAGGGCATTGACATAGTCGGTGACGGCGCTGCGGTCGTCGATGGTCATCAGCTCGGTCAGAAAGGGATGGGAGCGAAGGGTGTTGCGCAATGCCAGGCACCAGTGCAGCGCCGTCGACTCCCAGGTGTCGTATTCCTTGAAGTCAAGTTTCAGCTGCGCGAAGTGGCGGGCCACCAACGCCCTGATCAAGGCTTCGCGGTTGCCGACTTGTTGATACAGCGTCCGCGGCGAGATCTTCAGCGCTGCCGATAGTCGACGAACGCTGAGAGCCTCGATCCCTTCGGAATCCAGCAGTTCCAGGGCGTGCGTGAGAATGTCGTCGGCCGGGATCAGCGGCTTGGCCATCGCTGAATCGTACAAGCCCTGACCGTGTCAGCGCCGCAGGTTAAGCGCCGTCGCGGCGGATACCTTCGATCAGATAGTCGATGTGCGTGGCGAACAGCTCGTCGACCTCCTCGCGAGTCGCCCCGGCCGGGTCACTGCCGGCCAGCCGGCCCCTTCGGCGCGTCGAGTTGGTGCTCGGCGGATGATCCATGGCGACGAAACCGACGGTCGCCCACGTCAACAGCCGGCAGGCACGGACCGACATGTCGGTCGACATACCATCGCGGCGCATGCTTTTCAGCAGTGGCCGGGAGGCTTTCAGATAGGCCGGACGCTTCGCCTGCAGGAATAGCCGGCTGTCGGCGGCATCGGTCAGTCGTGCGCGAAGTTGGTGGGTCCAGCGGCGCGCGTAGTCCGGCCATGTCTCGTCGCGTTCCAGGATGGGCGCGAGATCGTCGAGTAGGTGCTCGGCGACGGCATCGATCAACGCGTCCTTGTTGCCAATCCGGGAGTAGACCGGTGGCGGCGTGACACCCAAGCGACTGGCCACGCTGCGCATGCTGATCGCGTCTAAACCACTTTCGCGCATGATTTCGACTGCGGCAGCGACGATCTGGCCCGCGTCGAGCTCCAGTTCGCCGGGCACGGCTATCCTGCTTTCCGCATCACGGGATGGTCAGCGCGATCTTGCCGACATGCTCACCGGCCCGCATCACCCGAAGCGCCTCATCGAGCTGCTCCCAGCCGAAGACGTGGCTGATCTGCGGCCTGATGCCGGCCTTGGACACCACCTCGCACATCTCGCGGTGAGCGCGCACACTGCCCACCGTGATCCCGATGACGCGCAGATTATTCAGCATCACCTCGGCGACCGCGATGGACGCCATGTCGAATCCGGTGAGCACACCGATCACCGCGATCGTGCCGCCCATCGCCGCCGCATGCAACGACTGCGCGAGCGTCGCGGGTCCACCGAGATCGACGACCAGCTTGGCGCCGCGCCCGGCGGTGAGTCGCTTGACCTCGGTCTCCCAGTCCGGAGTGGTTCGGTAGTTGACGAGATGCGTTGCCCCCAAATCCGATCCGACCTTGAGTTTGTCGTCGGACGAAGAGGTCAAGATCACGGTTGCGCCCCGTGTTTGGGCGAGTTGTACGGCGAACAGCGACACCCCTCCGGTCCCCTGGGTCACCACGACGTCGCCTTCGCCAATGTTGGCTTCCACCAACGCGCTCCACGCCGTCACGCCCGCACAGGGAATGGTCGCGGCTTCGACATCGCTGAGGTGCGCAGGCGTGCGGACCAGGCCTGCGACATCGGCGACACGGTATTGCTGAAGCCATCCGTCGCAGTTGTCCCCGGGCACTTCATGCTTGGCTTCCGGGTTGGGCAGGCCGTCGTGCCAGCCCGGATGAAACGCCCCCATGACGCGGTCACCCAACCGCAGCTCGTCGACTTGCGCCCCGATCGCCACCACTTCTCCGGCACCGTCGGTCATCGGCACTCGCGGCCACGGCCCGGGCAGCAGGCCCATCAGATTCACGTTGTCGTGGAAGTTGAGGCTCGACGCATTGACCTTGACCAGCACTTGCCCTGATCCGGGATCGGCCACCGGTTTCTCCACGGTCTGCACGGGTTCTCCGGGCCCGGTCATGATGATGGCCCGCTGACGGTCCGGAATACTCATGCGACGCCCGCCTCCTCGCGTAGTGCCTGCCACTTCTGTTCCGCTGCCGGCCGGCGTGACGGAAGGTGGTCGGTAGGCCAGCCCTGCACCGGACGGTACTTCTTGAGCACGTGCCGGGCCAGCACCGACTTGTGCAGTTCGTCGGGCCCGTCGCCGATCGATCCGAACCGCGTCATCCGATACCAGGATTCGACGGGCAGGTCCCCGGAATATCCCAACGCGCCACACACTTGGATGGTGCGGTCGAGGACGGCCAGCACCACCTTCGATACGTGTGCCTTGATCATTCCCAGTTCGGCGCGGACTTCGCCCGCGCCCAAGCGGTCCATTTTCCAGGCGGTCTGGAATGTCAGCAGCCGAGCTGCCTGAATCTCGGTGTGCGACAGCGCAATATAATCTTGCACCATCTGATGCTCGCCCAGCAGTCGGCCGTGTGAACGTCGCGAGACCGCGCGCTCACCCATGATGTCCAGGGCCCGCTGCGCCTGCCCGAGCCAGCGCATCGAGTGATGGATACGCCCGCCGCCAAGTCGTTGTTGTGCCAGCACGAAACCGCCGCCCCGCGCGCCGATCAGGTGATCTGCGGGCACACGACAGTCGGTAAAGACCACCTCGGCGTGGTTGCCACGCCGGCCGAACTCCGGGGCAGGATGAGCCATGGTCGGGATATCGCGCACGATATTCAGCCCCGGCGTTCCCGCCGGAACGGCGAATATCGACGCGTGCCGGTGTGGCCGGCCCGCAGGGTCGGTCTCCGCGACCACCAAGATGATGTCAGCGCAGGACGCATTGGTGGTAAACCACTTGTGGCCGTTGATGATCCAGTCGTCGCCGTCGAGTGTGGCGGTGGTGCCGATGACGGTCGGGTCGGCGCCGGCCAGGAACGGTTCGGTCAGTGCGAACGCGCTGGATATCTCCCCCTTGAGGTTGGGATATAACCAGCGCTGCTTCTGTGCCTCGGTCGCGCCGTGCGCGAGCAACTCCATGTTGCCGCTGTCGGGCGCCTGAACCCCGAACAGCTCCATCGACACCATGCACCGACCGATGATCTCCGACATCAGCGCGAGTTTGAGCTGGCCCAGCCCCGCACCGCCCAGGCCGGGATCGAGGAACAAGCCCCACAACCCTTGGGCCTTGACCTTGTCCTGCAGGTGGCGCTTGACCGGCTGCCACTGCTCGGCCGAGATCTCCGCCAGGATGGGTTCCAGCGGGATGACCTCGGAGTCGATGAAATCGCGCATCCACGAAAGCTTTTCCGCGAACTCTGGATCCGTCTCGAAATCCCACGCCATCGTGTTCCTCACCGTCGGTCGCCTCGTCGCGACTTCGTCAATTTTCCAGCGCTGAAATCACAGTGTAATCATGGTGTTATACGTCAGCGCAATCCCCCTGCTCCGGCAATGGTCAGGAGCCAAATTGGGCTGCCGCATGGGCAACGTCGCGGCATCTCCACACCCGGACGATCAGTCCGTCCTGCACCTGCGCCCACACGCTCACCTGGCACCCAGGCAAGCGGACTAGTTCCGCGAAGCGAAGAAGACCGCGGCTTTGCGGATCGAGTCCTCGACAGGTTCGGGTGTCCATCCGAGTTCACGCTCGGCCTTGCTGTGGTCCAGGCGCGACATCAGCTCCGCCATCCGCATTCCGGCGTAAGCGAAAGGCAGGTCGCGGCCCAACAGCCGCGCCAACACGTCGTTGACCCACGAACTCCAGCGCAGCACCGACATCGGGATGCCGATGCGCGGTGGCCGCCTGCCGACGGCGGTAGCGGCGATCTCGTGCAACTCGCGGACGCTCATGTACCTATCCGAGACGATGTAGCGTTCGCCGCTTCGCCCGTGTTCAGCGCCCAGCAGCATCGCCTTGGCGGCGTCTTCGATGCCCACCACCTCGGACGAATAGTCCAGATAGAACGGGAACTTGCCGTTGGCGACAAGTGAAAGCATCAAGCCGTGCGGAGTGGGCGCCCAATCGCCCGGACCGTAAGTCGTGGGTATGCACATCGCGACCGCCGGCAGCCCTTTGTGCCGCGCGTACGACAGCACCATGTTCTCGGCCGCGACCCGCGCCTCGATGTAAGCACCGCCCTGGTCCCAGTTGTGCGGATCTTCCTCGGTGACCGCACGGCTGTCGCTGATCGCTAAAGTGCCAGCGGTGCTGGTGAACACAAACTTCGTCAGGTTGGCCTCAAGAGCCGCGTCCAGTACGTGGCGCAGACCTTCCACATTCGTCCGGAACAACGGTGCCGGGTCACGCAGCCACATCCGGGCATCGACAACGCAGTAATAGACGACGTCGCAGCCGGCCATCGCCGCGCGTAACGCATCGTCATCGAAGACATCCCCGTAGCAGCGCTGAGCCTCGAGGTCGTCGATGCCCTTGGTAGAACTGGTGCGGCGCAACATCACTCGCACGTCGGCAGCCGAAGCGACGAGCTGACGTGTGACATGGGATCCCAGAAATCCGCTGGCTCCGATCACCAGTTTCTTCTCGCCAGTAATGGCTGATCTCCCATCATTGCTCCGGGTGGACAATAGCCGGAACGCTGCGCGCCCGACCTAGCGGGCGGTTGCCTGGAGTTGCTGGATGCGTTCCTCACGCGGGAGAACCGGACCGTCGTCGAGGTGCTCGTGGATGCCCAACTCGGACAGTCCGATCTGGGTCAGCATCGAGGTACCGTACGCGGCAAGCACGAGTTTTTGATCGTCGCTGTGGCCGCCGTCGACGAGCATCGCGCCGATCAGACAGATGACCGCCATCTTGTACGCGTTGAACGCGCGATACCAGGAGCGGTTCTGCAGCGTGATCCCACTGACCGTTTCGTAGTGCGCAAGCAGGGCGTCGATGTCCAGCGCGCCGGGGTGACTGGTAATGCCGACGGGCTGCATCCAGAGCAATTCGAGCCAGCCGATGTCGGTGAGCGGGTCGCCCACGGTCGTCATCTCCCAGTCGAAGACCGCGCTGACCTCGCCGCCGGTGAACGCGAAGTTGCCCGGTTTGGCGTCGCCGTGCACCAACGTGACTCTCGGGCACGGCGGGGGTGCGCTCTTGCTTAGCGCCTCACACAGCCGGTCCAGCGCGGGTAGTGAACCCCGCTTGACCCGGTCCATTTCGGTTGCCCAATGGTTGAGTTCGCGTTGCAGGTGGTTGTCGCCGTCATCGAGCGCATAAAGCCCGGTCTGCTGGAGGTCGACGGAATGGATGGCCGCGATTTGTTCGGCCAGGCTTTCACACATCCGCACCACCGTCTCCCCGGCAGCGTCGGGGGCTTCCATTTCGTAGACGTCACCGCCGACCCGCTCCATCACGAAGAACGGCCGTCCCAGCACATTGCCGCTGTCCTCGATCCACAGCGCGTCCGGAACACGAACCTCGGTGTCCTGCAACGCCCGCAGGATCGCGAATTGGCGCGTGAGGTCGTAGGGTTCCAGCAGCGCCGGCGGTTTTGGCCGCAGCCGCAGCACCACATCTTGGGCTCGGTTTCGTGTCACGATGGTCAACACCATCATCTCGGCGGAATGCCCGAAGTTCACCCGGTCGAGGCCCTCGACACGGACGTCGCCGGCATCGGGCAGTTGAGTACGCAGCCAGGTGGTCAAACGCTCAGCGACATTGCCATCCGGCGTCATTGGCGAACCCCGTCCTCCGACAGCCGTTCAACCGGCGTCCGGTCCTGCGTGAAGGCCGACATGTCCATCGCGGCCCAGTTCGGGTAGCGGGCATAGCCCTGACCACCCATCAGTAACTCGAAGATGCCCCAACCAGTGTCGCCGTCGAGTTCGAAGCGCATCAACTGATCCAGCGCCATGGATTTGCCCTCGGTCTCGCTGAGTTGCGCGGAATCGTTGCTGTTCCACTCGAAGTGGATGAAGTAGCCGCCACCGCCCAGGTCCTGATACTGACAGTGCGCCATCGGTAGTCCGTAATAGGCGTTGACGTCCTGGTGGACAGTATCGGCGGCGACCCGGTAGGTCTTGCCGTCCTCGTCGGTGAAGACCAGGAGCGCCCGGGCAGGCCGTTTGTTATCGCCGTCGAATTCGACGTCGTGCTCGATCTTCACAAAACGCTTCGACAGCGTGCCGTCATTGTGGGTGATGCCACCGTCTACGTAATTGACGGTGCCATCCGATGATTCGATGATCCAGGCTTCGATCGCGCGGTTTTCGAAGCCGGCGTCTAACCAGAGCCAGAAGTCGATCTTGTCGGATACCCGTACACCGAAGGTGCGGTCTCGGCCGCCGCGGAACCCATCGACGCTGGTCCGTTCGCCGTCGATCTGCACCCAACCGGTCCACCGGCCCGGCTCCTTCATGTGATACATGTCGGCCAGCATCCGGCCGTCCTTGTCGCGCACCTTCATCGGCAACAGCTCCCACATCGGGGCGGTCGGCTCGTAGTAGAGCTCCCACGTGATGCCTGAATCGTTGGGCTGCACGTCGAGACGCCACTTCTTCAAGGGTTCGACACAGGTCCAGCGCATCGGCCCGGCGCTCAGGTCGTCACGACCTGAGCCGCTAATCGGCCGGCCGGCCAGCAGATCCCAGTGGCGTCCGTCGGCAAGGCTGACCTTGACGTATCCCAACCCGGTGCCGGTGTTCGGGTTGTTGCCGTAGCCGCTGGCCAGCAGCAGGGCGCCGTCCGGCGAGGCGGCGAAAAAGTAGCAGCGATCCGACCACGTCGGATCCGGATCGTGCACTTGATCGAACGTCGTTGGCAGCTGATGGGTGAATGCCTCGTCGGCGGCGCTGTAACCCATGAATTCCTTTCTGCTGGACAGTGAAATACATTGCTACAGAGTGCTTTCAGCGATCACGTCACGTCGAAGAAATTCTTTGGCCGACCTTGCGCGTCAGATACCCAATGGCACAACACATCCCCTAATATCGCTGCATGGAGCCGAGCCGGTGGTGGGGCGACGACCGCGCGATCCTCGACGACGAAGAGGCACGCAGGCGCCTCCTGGAGGCTGCGGGCCGCTGCATCGTGCGTCGCGGCAACGCCCAGATTCGCATGGCCGAAGTCGCCGACGAGGCCGGTGTCTCCCGCTCGACGCTGTACCGCTACTTCCCCAATCGCGACGAGGTCCTACTGGGTCTGATGTTGGCCCGGGTCGACACGGCGCTGGGCGAGTTGGTCGCCTCGCTGCGTCACCCCGACGACCCGGTGCGCTCGTTGCCCGAGATGGTGCTGGCCCGGGTGGAGTCGGTGGCGGGCAACGCCTTGAACGAGGCGCTGTTCGCCGCCGAGAGCACCGCGGTACCCGCGGCGCTACAGCTGGGGTCGGAACCGACGGTCGAGTTGTTATTGGCACACTATGGGCCGCTGTTGCAGCGATGGAAGGAGGCGGGCAGGCTCTACGCCGACCTCGACCCCCGCTCGATCGTCCAGTGGCTGAACGCGACGACGTTGTTCCTGCTGACACCGGCGTGGCGGCGTCGCTCCGTCGCCGACAAACGCGAATTCGTCGAGCAGTTTCTGGTGCGGGCCCTGGTGCCACGGATCAGACATTAGTCTTACTTTGTCTGATGTCCAGACATTAATATATTTTTGTCCTGATAGCTTTCTTCGTGCCCCCGCATCGAGCGGCCGTGCCGGCGCAAACAGGATGGACAGTGATGGCAAACCCCTTTGAAAAGGCGCTATCCGTTGCCGGCCTGGCGACTCATCTCGGCCGGGGCGTCGGCCGGGTGACGGCCGACGCCATCGTGGGCAGTCGGGCGGGACTACCCCGAACGGTCGGCGATCTCAACACCGCGGCGCTGTCCACTGTGATGGGCCGAAACGTCGGGTCGATCCGCGTCCTGGCCAGCGACGCGGGCACATCGTCACGGGCACGGCTGGTGCTGACCGGGGATGACGTACCCGAATCGGTATTCGTCAAGATTGCGGCGCAGACCGCGGCGACCCGGTTGATGGGCGAGCTGGGCCGGCTGGGCAATACCGAGGTGCGCTTCTACAGTCAGCTCGCCCCCGAACTCTCCGGAGTCCCGGTCACCTACGGCACGGCGTTCGACACCTGGACCGGTCGGTACCTACTTGTGCTGGAAGACCTTCCGGAGTCGTGCGTGTTTCCCGACACGCTGCACCCGCTGACCACCGACCAGGCCGGTCTCATCGTCGAGCTGCTGGCCACCCTGCACGGAACCTTCTGGGACCGCATGCGCCACAACGGAGGCGGACCGCTGGGGTGGCTCTACACGCCGTCGGGTGACGTCACGTCTCTGCTGACCGGGCCATTGATGACGACCTCGATGAAGCGACTCGGTGAGCAGACCACCAATGAGGTGGACTTCCCCATTGACAGGGGCCGATTCATCGCCGAGAACTACCGCGCGGTCGCCGCGTTGATCGACACTCCCCCGCATACGGTCATGCACGGCGACGCCCATCCGGGCAACATGTATTTCCGCGACGGCGAGGCGGGACTGTTGGATTGGCAGGCCGTGCGACGCGGACATCCGTCGCGCGAACTGGCTTACACCCTGATCACCAGTCTGACACCGGAAGACCGCCGTAGCACCCAGCGCGAGCTGCTCGATGTCTACCGGCAGGCACTGGCCGCGGCCGGCGGCCCCGAACTGGACCGCGAGGACCTCTGGCTGCGCTACCGCCAAGGCTCGCTCTATGCGTATGTCGCCCCGCTGATCACCGCGGGAATGGGCGGAATGCAGGTCGAAGACATCGCCATGGAAGGTCTGCGGCGCGGCGTCGCCGCCCTCGACGACTTGGAAACCGTTGCCGCGCTCAAGGGTTCGCTATAGGAATTGCTTAGCGGTCGATCCATCCCATTTGCGCTTCGGCGTGATGGCCGCCTACGGCCGGAGTGAGTCGATCGAGCCTGCCCAGTTGCTCACGGGTGAGTTCGACACTGTCGGCGCCAACGTTTTCCTCAAGGCGCACAACCTTTTTCGTGCCCGGAATAGGCACGATGTCAGGTCCCTTGGCCAACAGCCAGGCCAATGCGACCTGAGCGGGGGTCGCACCGACGTCAGCACTGATTTCGCGCAGCTCGTCCGCGCTGTTGAGGTTGTGTCGGAAGTTCTCGTCGAGGAAGCGCGGATTGGTCTTGCGGTAGTCGTCGTCGGGAAGCTCCGTGGTGGTTCGGATTGCGCCCGTGAGGAAGCCACGGCCAAGCGGCGAGTACGGGACAAATCCGATTCCCAGTTCGCGCAGTACCGCCAATATCCCGTCTTCGGGGTCGCGGGTCCATAGCGAGTATTCCGATTGCACGGCGGTAATGGGATGTACAGCATGCGCGCGGCGGATGGTGTTCACGCCGACTTCGGAAAGACCGATGTGCCGAATCTTGCCGGCGGCGACCAGTTCGGCGAGCGCTCCGATGGTGTCCTCGATCGGGGTGCCGCGATCGAGACGATGTTGGTAGTAGAGGTCAATGTGATCGGTCGCCAGCCTTTTCAGCGATCCGTCGACCGCGACACGGATGCTGGCGGGGCTGCTGTCGAGGCCGTCGCGTCCGGTATGCGAGATCAAGCCGAATTTGGTAGCCAGCACCACGCGGTCTCGCCGGCCCTGCAGCGCTCGGGCCAGCAACTCCTCGTTGACGTAGGGGCCGTAGACCTCGGCGGTGTCGATCAACGTGACGCCGAGCTCGATCGCGCGATGAACCGTGCGGACGGACTCTGCATCGTCAAAGCCACCAATGGCGTAGGCGGCGGACATGCCCATCGCGCCCAAGCCGATCCGGCCGACCCGCAGGTCGCCGAGGTTAGCCTGCTTCATGGCACGTTCTCCTGTCGTGGTGGGGCTTTGCGCGGGATCCATTCTCAGAATTCCACAAACTGGGTTGCCCATGCGAAGCATTGTTCGACGCCTCGCGTCAGTCGGCGCCCTCGGTCGGCAGTTACTTGAGCCCGGTGCCAAGCCTGACCAAAAGGCCACCGAGGACTACATTTCCGGCCGGTTCGGCCGACCACTGAGCGTTGACGCCGACAGCGCTCGGCGCGTGCACATTGTCCGCCTTTCCGCCCGTGACAATGCTGAGCATCTCCTCAGCCGGTACCGTGGCTCTGTGCACCGCCTCGAGCTTCCCCCGATCTGATGGCCGACACAAACACCGCACGACCTACCCGCAATCTGGCGGTGGACTTCTACCGCGTATCGGGCGTAATCCTCATTGTGCTGGGTCATTGGCTAGCCGGATCGGTCACCTATCAAGACGGACATTTCGGGCGGGAGAACCCGCTGGTCGACCTGCCCTGGACACAGTGGCTGACCTGGATTTTCCAGGCGGTTCCGGTGTTCTTCCTGGCGGCCGGCTACGCCGGCGCAGTGTCATGGACGCATCGGCGCGGCACCGGCGGTTTCTCGCGAGAGGTCTGGCTCCGGCATCGACTGGCCCGGGTACTGGGACCGACGGCGGTCTACGTCGCCCTGGTGTCGATCGTTGTGGTGGTTCTCGTAGCCTATGGCATTCCCGGCTCGGTGCTGGAATACGCGGGTTGGGCGGTGGCGATGCACTTGTGGTTCCTCGCCGTCTACGTAGTGGTGGTGTCGCTGACGCCGATTGCGATTGCCGCACAAAGCCGTTGGGGCCTTTGGGTGCCGGGCGTCTTGGCGGTCGCGGTCGCCGTATTCGACTTCGCCACGATCGTCGGCCACGTGGCTTACATCGGCTGGCTGAATTACTTTCTGTGCTGGGGGGCGCTCTACCAGCTCGGAATCGCTTGGCGCTGTGGGTTATTGACTGTTCGCAGATCGGTGCTGCTCGCGGCCGCCTCGGCGGTCGCGCTCGCGCTGCTGATCTGGCTGGGACACTACCCCGTCAGCATGATCGGCGTCCCCGGTCAAGCGGTGCAGAATACGACGCCACCCACCGTGGCGATGCTGGCCTTCGCGTGCGCGCAGGCCGGGTTGGTGGTGACACTCGCGCCCGCGCTCAACCGCGCCCTGCGTGCCGGGTTCGTCAAGCGGGTGCTTTCCATAGCGAACAACAATGTGATGGCCCTTTACCTCTGGCACATGGTGCCGGTCGTGATCGTCGCGATCATCGCCTACCCTGCAGGGCTCTTGCCGCAACCACTCGAGGGGACGGGGGCGTGGTGGCTGGTCCGGTTGGAGTGGATCGTCATCCTCAGTCTGGTGACTGCGGTCGAAATTGCGCTGCTGTGGTGGCAACGAAGGCTTTTCGCGGTGCCGCTGCCCATGCTCGGAGTACCGCTCACAGCGCGCTGGGGCGAAGTGGTCATGTTGGCCGGTGCCGTGATGGCCTCCTTCAGCTTGCACATTTTCGCCTATGCGGGCTTCGCGCCGAACGGGCACCTTCCGTGGGTGAACGTGCTGGTATTCGCTGTCGGGGTGACACTGGTCGCGCTTCGCCCAAAACAGCTGAGCCCACGGCTCGCCGATCCCGCACGACCGTCCGGTTGAATGGCTCCGGCACTTGGGGCCCATTGGCCACGCGTTTTGCATTATCAGTATGGGTAGCCTAACCTAATCCGGGTTGGATGGAAAGGCTTGCCCGTGACACTTGCGTTGCCGATTGATCCGCATGCCGATAGTTCTCGGCGTGCTTGGCTACCCTGCCCCACCTGCGACTGGGGCCGCGACAAGTGCGTGGAGTGCCGCAGCAGCCGCAATTGCGGTTCGCACTGGCAGTACCTGTTGAGCAATCACGCGACGCGGGTCCACCTTCAATGCCCGGGCTGTGCGACGTTGTGGTCGATCGACACCCGTAACCGCTGACGGGTCGGTCGGGCCGCGACTCGCCCAACCAGGACTGGCGTTGACGCATGCCTGAGCTGAATCACCCGCAGCCACAACATGTTTTCGAGATCGTCGACGCGATGGAACTTGACAAGCTCGCCACCATCGCGAGAATTCAACACACTCTCGCCCGCGCCTGGCGAAACGGCGACGACACCATCGCCCACGCCGACGGTGCCGGGAAAATCGACGACTATCGCGTATTCCTCGACGTGACACCGATTTACGTGTGACGCATCGCCTTAAATCGCGGCGAACGCAGCTTCGGGTAGCGGACGCCGGCAGATCGCATGCGCCTCGTCCGCGTCGAGCCCGAACAGACGCAGCACGTTTTCGGTGACGATGTCGGCGGCGTGTGCGTCGTCGCGAACCGGGTCATCACGCAGCAGCTTCCCAAGTCCCAACAGCGCGCCGCCGGCCATGGCCAGGGCCAGCTCCGGGTCATCGAGGTGGAACCTGCCGGCGTCAACTCCGGCCTTGATATCACGCAGCGCGCGGGGAGCCAGGCCGCGTTCGGACGAAAGCAGTGCCGGTCCGTGCGCCAATAGAATCTCGCTCTCCTGCGGGCGCTGACGAAACAACCGGCCGGTCAGCCGGAAACTCGCGGCGAACGTTTCGGCCGGATCTCGGATCGATGTGGTGATCCGGTCCAGCATCGCCCCGTGGGCATCGAGCACGTCGGCCACCGCGGCCTCGAACAACTGCTCCTTGCTATCGAAGTGGTTGTAGAAGGAACCCATCCCGACGTCGGCGATCCGGGTGATCTCCAGCACCGGCACGTTGATTTTCCCCTCGGCGATCAACCGTTGCGCGGCCTTGATCAGCGCCGCACGGGTGCGCTGCTTGCGCAGCTCCAAGCGATTGGGTGGGTCGGCGTGGTCGGGCATTTCGCTCATCTCAACGAGTATGCATCACGTCTGATGATTTCGTCAGAACCCTTGACCGAGCGTTCACCGGTATGTGACGATTTCGTCAGTTATGTTGCCTCAGATCGGACACCCGCACCGGGACCTGCACAGCGAGCAGGGAGCACTCCCCCGCGAACACACCGGCCGGTCACCGAACCCGGTGATCAAAGTCGTCGACATCGCGTGGCTGGAGTTCGAGAAGCCGGACCTGACGCGCGCCGGGGCGTTCGCGCGGGCGTTCGGGTTTCAGGCAGCGCAAAGCGGTCCGGAAGAAATTCAGCTGCGTGGCACCCAAGCGGGTGCGCCATGCGTGATCGTGCGGCGAGGACCGCGAAGTCGATTCGCCCGCGCGGCGTTTCGCGCCGGCGACGAGGCCGACCTGCTGCGCCTCGCCGACAAAACCGGCGTCCTGGCGCGGCCGCTGCCGCAGAGCCTGGGCGGCCTGTCGGTCGACCTGTCCGACCCCGGCGGAATGCCGGTACGCGTCGTCGCCGGTATGCACGAGCTGCCGGAACTGCCGAGTCAGCACCCCCACACGTTCAACTTCGGAGACAACACGCAGCGCGTCAACACCGGCCAGCGTCCCCAACGCGTCCCCGCTCGGGTTCAGCGCCTGGGCCACCTGGTGGTGCAGACGACGAAATACTCCGAAACGCTGAATTGGTATCTGGACAACCTGGGGATGGTCGTCAGCGACTTCTTGTTTTTCCCCGGGCAGCGCGATCGTGGGCCGACCATGAGCTTCATCCGCTGTGATCGAGGGTCGGCGCCCGCCGATCACCACACGCTGGCCGTTGCGCTGGGACCGGCGAACCGTTACGTCCATTCGGCCTACCAGGTCAGCGATCTCGATGCGCTGGCCGCAGGCGGCGAATACCTGCGGGAGCGTGGCTACTTTCGGTCGTGGGGAATCGGCAGGCACATCCAGGGCAGTCAGATCTTCGACTACTGGCGCGATCCCGACGGCTTCTTGGTCGAGCATTTCGCCGACGGCGATCGATTCGACAACACCGTCGAACCCGGCTGGGCGCCGTTCAGCGCGTCCGGGCTTGCCCAGTGGGGGCCACCGGCGACCAAGGACTTCCTTGGTACCGATCTGAAATCGGCTCGCCACGAACTGGTTTCGATGCTCACCGCACTTCGCGACCGCAACGAGTTCGATATCAGCCGCTTCATCGGCCTACTGAAAGTACCCATTTCATGACCATTTCCGTACTGCGTACCGCCGACGCCTGGTGGCTGAAGACCGAGACCGGGGCCGCGAAGATCGACACCACCGCCACCACAACCGCCGCGCTGCTGTCGGATCGGGCGGCAATCGAGACCGCCGGAACTGCGGACACCGTCGCCGTCGACCAACTCACCTTGCTGTCGCCGGTGACCCGGCCGTGCCGAGTGGTGGCTCAAATGACCAACTTCGAGTCGCATGTCAGGGATGCGGGCATGGACCCGGCGTCGGTCCCGCTGACGTTCTTCCGCAAAGCATCGGCATCGATCAACGGCCCGTTCGACGACATCGTCAAACCGTCCCACGTCCAGCTGCTCGACTACGAGGTGGAAATCGGATTGGTGATCGGGCGTGTAATCCCAGTCGGCACACCCATTTCCGATCAGAACCTGGGCGAGTTCATCGCGGGACTGGTCATTACCAACGACGTTTCTGCCCGCGATGTCCAGCTTCCGCAAACCCAGTTCTACGAAGCCAAGTCGTATCCGACGTTCACCCCGGTGGGACCGGAGCTGGTATTGCTGACGCCCGAAGAACTCACCCGGTTCGGCGATCTGCGGCTGCGCCTGAGAGTCAGTGGCATCGAACGGCAGAATGCGCTCGTCGACGGGGACATGTTGTACCGGCCACTGCAGGCGCTGCAATCCCTCACCCAGTTCCAGGAACTCGCCCCGGGCGACTTGGTGCTCACCGGCACCCCGGCCGGTACCGCGCTGAGCGCCCCACCCAAGCCGCTGGCGATGATCGGCAACCTGTTGCCGACGTCCCTCAAATGGAAGGTGTTCTTCAAGGGCCAGGCCCGCAACCCGAAGTATCTAAAACACGGTGACATCGTGGAGGCGTCGGTGGCCACCGACGACGGCACCATCGATCTCGGAACGCAGCGCAACGCCGTCCGATTCTCGTGAGCGCCAAGGATATTCAGCGCGTCACCATCGTCATCGTCGGTGCCGGGCCCACCGGCGTCACCGCCGCCACCCTGTTGGCGCAATACGGCGTGCACACTCTGGTGCTCGATCGCTGGCCGGGCGTGTACCCACAGCCACGCGCCGTGCATCTCGACGACGAGATTTACCGGGTCATCGCCCGGCTCGGCATTGCCGAAGAGTTCGCGGCGATTTCGCGGCCGACGTTGGGTTTGCGATTGCTCGATGATCGATTCCGGGTTCTCGCCGAGTTCACCCGAGATACCTCCCGCAGCCGAAACGGCTTCCCACAGGCCAACATGTTCGATCAGCCGGAGTTGGAGGCCGTGCTGCGGGTAAACCTGCTGCGCTACCCGCAGGCACGGCTCCGCGGCAACGCCGAAGTCACGGCGGTAACCGACACCGGAACCGATCTACGCGTCACCTTCACCGACCGTGTCGACGGCTCGGTGCATCAGGTCGATACCGAATACCTGCTGGGTTGCGACGGCGCTAATAGCCTGGTACGCAGCCAAATAGGTGCAGCAATCACCGATTTGAATTTCAATCAGCGCTGGCTGGTCGTCGACGTGGCAACCGGCGCCGACTTAGGCCAGTGGGAAGGCGTGCACCAAGTATGCAATCCGGTCCGCGCGGGAACCTACATGCGCATCGGGGCGTCGCGTTACCGCTGGGAGTTTCAGTTGCTGGCCGGCGAATGCGCCGATGACTTCGCCACCCTGACCGCGTTGCGGCCACTGATCAGGCGCTGGACTGGCGATGCCGAATTGACGCTGTTGCGCGTCACCGAGTACACGTTCCGCGCCCAGATCGCCCAGCGGTGGCGCCGCGACAAGGTCTTCATCCTCGGCGACGCGGCGCACCTCACTCCCCCATTCATCGGCCAGGGAATGGGGGCAGGCATGCGCGACGCGATGAATCTCGCGTGGAAGCTCGCCGGTGTTCACCACGGCACCCTCGCCCCGGCTGTGCTGGATACCTATGAGCAGGAACGCAAACCGCACACCCGGCAGATGATCCGCTTGGCGCTCAACGTCGGTCGCGCGATGACCGGGGGCGCCCGCGTGGGCAATACGTTGCGCCGCGTGGTGCTGCCGCGGCTGCGGCTGATCCCTGGTCTGCGCGACAAGGTGGTCGACTCCACCACACCGGCGCTGTCCAATTCCGCGCTGGTGTGCAAATCGCGCCGGCCCCGCCAACTCGCCGGCACGCTATGCCCCAACCCGCAGCTACGCGATGGTCAGCGGCTCGACGACGTGGTAGGAACCGGTTTCGCGCTGATCACCACCCGCGGCCCGGACGTTGCCGACGAAGCCGCGCTGCGGCAGCGCGGCTTCGTCGTGCTGGTTACCCAGCCGGGCGACGCACTCGCGCACTGGTTGCGCACGGGCCGTGCCACGGCCGCGCTGGTCCGCCCCGATCGGACGGTCATGCGCGCCGGGCGCGATGTCTCCGTGTTATGCGCGTGGGCATCCAACGTAGTTAGTGGGCGGTCCCTTGCGGCGGCCGAGCGACGATGACAGGTATCCGGACCGAGTGCAGGACGGCGTTGCTGACCGAGCCCAAGATCAGGCCGGTGAGACCGCCCCGGCCGTGGCTGCCGACCACCACCAGCTGCGCCTCCCTCGATTTTGACTGTTGGACAAGCTGATGGGCCGGCAGGTCGCGGACGAGTAGTCGACGCACTGTTACGTTCGGATAGCGTTCGTGCCAGCCCGCCACACTTTCGGCGAGCCTGCGCTCCGCTTCGTCTTCCACTGCCGCCCAGCTCAAATCCGGAAGTTCGCTCAAAGGGACGTCACTCCACGCGTGCAAGGCAATCAATTCGACGCCGCGACGAGAGGCTTGGTCGAACGCGATCTCCGTCGCGAGTTCGGAAGCCGGTGAGCCGTCGATGCCGACCAGTACGGGGCCGTGCTGCGGGTTCGGCAGGTCTTCGTCACGGATGACCGCGACCGGGCAGTTGGCGTGCGACACCACGCTCGAGCTGACCGAACCGAGCAGACCCCGCGCCAGCAGCCCACGCCCCGAGCTGCCCACGACGATCATCTCTGCGTCGTCGGACATCTTGCTCAGGGCCAGCGCCGGAGTCGAATAAACGAACTCCTTCTTAATCGGTACCTTGTGGTCTGCCGGCATGGCATCCTCGGCCAGCTTGAGCGCGTGCGCAAGTTCCTTGCGGCAGTCGTCTTCCAGCTTTACCAACAGCGAGTCGGGGTAGGGAACGGGGGGCCACGTCGTCGTGGGAGTCACTACCGCGTGGAACAGGGTGAGCGGAATGCTTTGCAGCGCCGCATCGCGGGCCGCCCAGACGACGGCGGCGTCCGATGCGGGTGAGCCGTCGACCGCGACGACGATACCGAGTTGCTTGGCAGGTGCCGACATTTCGTACTCCTTTTGTCAGGAGTAACGGTATTGACCGGCATGCCCCCGGTCGTGAGCCTTTAGTCCCCAACCACGGGGACAGAGGACCTTCGCGTCAGCTAGCCGTGTTGACCTTCCCTGAAGTGGTTGATGGCATGCACGACCCCCGCAATGTGCTCTTCGCTGAGTTTCTCCCCGTCAAAGACATGGTTGAGAAGAATCTTGAGGTCGAGCATTTGCTGCAGATAGACCAGACATGGCGGGCAGTCTTCAAGATGCTTGGCCACGATCGGACCCCATTGGTCCGGATTCGAATCGACCAGATCGTCGACCAGCCGAACGAAATCGACGCAGTCGATCGCGGGAACTGTGTTGTCGTAGACGGTCATTGGTGGTACCGCTTTTCTAATTCGTTTCTGAGGTTGCCCCGGGCGCGGTAGAGAAGTGCACGTTGTCCCTCAGCGGATAGTTCAAGAATCTCGGCTGCCTCGTCGGCGGAGGTGCCGACGAGATCACGCAGGATCACCAGCTGCCGCTGCCGTTCGGGCAGCGCATCCAGGGCTACCCGCACGTAGCCGATGAGCTCTTGCGCCACGGTGCGGTCCTCCGGCAGAAAGCGCCGCGAGGGCGGGACGCTCCAATGCCCGGCGTCGGGGTGGCCGGCGGGATGCATGCGGCCCGACAGTGGCTCGGTATCGGCAGCGGCCAGGACCTCGTGGTCTCGGATCCGGGACTCGCGGCGCCGGTGCCGCGAAGCGGTGTTCTTGACGATTGCGAACAGCCAGGTGCCCACGGACGAGCGGCCCTCGAACGACGCCGAGGATTGCAAAACCTGCACCCACGCCTCCTGCACCGCTTCTTCAGCCACTGTCGCCGAATCCACCATCGTGCGCGCGAAATTCACCATCGGCCGGTGAAAGTCGCGAACCAAGTTGGCGAGCGGAATCCCGCCGACCAGGTGCTGAGTCCCCTCCGGTGGCACCGCCACCGGGGTCACCATCGACCCGAACTCAAGCGCATCTTCCTAGTTCCCAGCGCAGTTGCGCTTCCGACGGCGACTGCACGGGGATAAACGCCGCTTCCCGGTAACGCCGGCTGGCCGCAGTACGGCTCGCGTACCCCTTGCCGCCGGCGGTTCGAATCTCTAAATCTGCACTGGCACTGGATAATTCGGCAGCAGCAAGGCGCAGTGACAAGAGCTCTTTCTTCGTCGGCGACTTCGCCCCGCCAACGGCGGCGGCCACGTCGGCCAGCGTCGCCTCCGCCGCGGCGAGCTTCTCGGCGATCGCGTCGACCTCGGCAGTGAACACCGAGTTGACCCCCGAGAGCCCGAGCTTGCTCTGTTCGACCGTGGTCCGGGTCAGCCCCAGGCACATGGCCGACTGCAAGACGAGGAACGTCGGTCGCACCGTCTGCAGGAACTCGTCAAATTCCGTGGACAGCACCTGTTCTGAGCCGATCTGCGCATTTTCCAGCTTCAGATACGACGACGCGGTGCTACCCATGGCCAGCAGGTCGAAGTGATCACCGATGACGACGCCCGGGGTCCCCAGCGGGAGAGCCACGATCAACTTCTCGCCGGCATCGGTGCTGGCCGCGGTAACCATCGTCGAATCGGGATAGAGGTTGCTGGCCCACCTGATTGAACCGCTCAGCAGGTAGCCGCCGTCGACCGGCGCGGCAGTCAGGTCCAGACTGCCGCAGCCGGCCGCCTCCTTGAACGCCGACGCCATCCCGGTCACTCCCAGGGCGGCACCGGACAGCAGTGGCTGAGCCGCCGCAAGGCTGAATGGCGTTGCGGCCGTGAGCAAATACTCGATCGTCATTCGGTTGGCCCACACCGAGAATCCCGTACTCATGCACTCTCCGGATATCTGCCCGATGACATCGGCCATCCGCGGGAGCCGTCCGTCGGTGTTTCCCGGCGCACCCAGGCCAAGTAGGCCGGCTGCGCCGAGCCGAGTGAAACTGCGGCGGGAGGTTTCCTCACCGCTGTCCAACGTGCCGGCATGGGCACGAATGTCTGCCAGCAGCTCCGGGTCGAGCCGCTCGACTGCGGAATCCACGGTTGCGGTCACTGCATTGCCTCCTAGTCGACGATGAGAGTCGAGTCGACGCTGGCCGGGCGCCGGAACGTATTGACCACGGGCGACCAGGCGATGGCGTTGTCGTGGATCTGCTTGAGCGTCTCGTCGTCGGTGTCTCCGGCCAGCGCCACCTTGCAGCGCACCGCGGTGAAGCCCAGGACCTTGCCGTCCGGGGTGTCGCCGACGCCCCACACCGCGGAGATGTCGATGTCGCCTTCCATCTCGACCTCGATCTTGGTGAGTGTCACGCCACGGTGCGTGGCGTTGGCCAACAAACCGACCGAGATGCAGGATCCCAAGGCGGCCAGGGCGGTCTCCGACGGATTGGGCGCGGAGTCGTCACCGAGCAGCGCGGGCGGTTCCCCGACGAGCATCGGCGTGAGGTCGCGCACGTAGGTCATATTGCGAAACCCAGCCTCGCAAACCGTTCTGGCTTTCAGGGTCTTCTTGCCGGTCGTGGGGTCGGACTTGGCGTTACAGGACAGCCGGTCGAGCCCTTCCGCGTCGATGATGAGCGCGTCGGTCATGGAGTTCCTCCGTTTTCTCGCTGATTTTGGTCTTCACGTCGTTAGTGCTCGGCGAACGCCGGTGCGTGACGGTCGGTCGGATTTATTTACCGCGACGAAACGAACATGACCCACCCAAGACGCCGCGGCCGCCGGTCGCTGCGCGGCGCGGGTGAGATTTGCTCAGCTGAACAGGCTTTGCGCGATGTAGTGGCCTTCCGCGGGCGCGGGGGGTACCGCGAAGATAGCTGATCCGATGTGACGGATGTACTCGTTGAGCAGATCGTTGGCGCCGAGCCGGTTCTGCAGACGAATAAAATCTTGCGGATCTTTTTGATACGAGAGGAACAGCAACCCGGCATTGAGTTGGCCATTCGGGTCGAGGCCGTCGGTGTAGTTGTAGGAGCGTCGACGGATCATGATGCCGTCGTTGTTTTCCCGGGCGGCCAAGCCGACGTGTGACAACGGATCGATGAGCGGCGTACCGTCGGCGCCGGTGGCGGCGAAGTTGGGCGTGTCGAATTCGGCCTTGCCGCTCAGCGGCGCCCCTTCCTGCTTGGTACGGCCGAAGATCTTCTGCTGGTTGCCGACCCGGTCGACGTCCCAGGTCTCCAGCAGCATCCGGATCTTGCGCACGACCTGGTAGGTACCACCGTTCATCCACGGCTGGTCACTGTTGTCGACCCAGACGAAACGCCCGTATTCCGCCTCGGTGGTGACGTTGCGGGTGCCGTCCTTGAATCCCAACAGGTTTCGCGGGGTCTGCTGACCGGGGCCGGCCGACGCTCGTCCAAACCCCAGCACCGCCCAGAACGGCGACACGATATTGCGGCCGAGACGGGCCAGATTGCGCACCGCGTGGTAACAGACCTGCGGGTCGTCCGCGCAGGCTTGCACCGACAGGTCGCCACCGTGCAGCCGCGCATCCAGGTTGTCCCCGTTGAGTGGCGGCAGGTCGGTGAACACCGCCGGACGCCGCGCCGCAAGCCCGAACCGATCTCCGAAAAGCGCCGGGCCCAACCCGATCGTCACGGTGAGACTGGCCGGGCTCAGCCCGTAGGCCTCACCGGTATCGGTGGGCGGCTGCACCTCGACCTGCGGCTGGACCGTGCCGACGGGCTTGCCCTGCTGCAGGACCGCGACCGCGGCCGACCAGCGCGCCAGCAGCGCTTGTAGATCCGCGCGACCGGCGCCAGAGGCCAACGAGAATGACATGAAGACGGCGTAACGCTGTGGGAGCGTCGCGATTCCACCCTGGTGAACCTGGCCGTAGAAAGGGTAACTACGGCGCAGGTCTACGGTGTCGTCCCCAGCATCCGAGCCATCGCGATGCGCGGTCGCGGACGCATAGCCGGCGAAGCCGCCACCGACGGCACCGACGGCGGTCCCGGTGAGCCCGGCCAGCATCGCGCCGCCGAGCATCCGCCGCCGCGATACCGATGCGGCCTCAGCCGGCGTCTCGGCATTGTCGGCGTGTTCGGCCAGCGCGTCGTCGGCCATCGTCAGTTCGCCGAGACCACTTTTTGAGCGACCGTGGACAGGCTCTGGTGCAGCGGCTGGATCACCGCGGTCAACTTGGGCGCATCGCTGGCCTGCAGCGCGGGAGTGTACGCACGGTAGCCGCCCAGCGCGGTCGGGTCGCGATAGCCGTCCAGCACATTCAGTACCGCCCGGAACTGCTGATCAATCTGATTGACCAGATTGGCGTCGATCTTCTCCAGTCCGGGCCGCAGCGACGCGTAAGCCTGTTGCGCGCCTTCGACATTGCCGGAGAAGTCGACCAGGTCGATATGACTGAAGGCCTCTTCCTCGCCGGTGATCTTGGTGTTTTGTACCTCTTCGATCAAATCGCTTGCACCGTTGGCCAAATCCTCGGGCTTGTATTGCAGGCTGGCGACCACGTTGTTCAATTTGCCGACATTGCCCACCAATTCGGTGCTCAGGGCCTTGGTGCCCGGGGTGATCGCGCCGCCCTGCCAGAGGTCGCGTTCGATCGCATGGAAACCCTTCCATCCGACTTTGGCATCCACGGGAGTCGACGCACGCATGTCGATCAGGTAGTCCAGGCTGCCCGCGTTGTCCCCGACCGCGAAGCCCGGCAGGACGAAGCCTTCCACACTGGATTCCGCACGCTCGTAGAACAGTCGGGCCTTCGCGTAGGCCACCTTGGAAGCGTCGAGGTTGCCCGACTGTATCGCCGCATCGAGCGCCTTCACGCCGTCACCGAGCTGCGCGATCTGATTGACGATGTACGCCGCGTAGTCCTTGGTGCCCTGACTGAGGATGCTCGCCACCGTGCCCGTCGGTCCCGCCGGCGCCTGACCTGTCACCGTCAGGTTCTGGTACTCGGCGCTCGCGCCGGGGCAATACACCTGGTACGAACCGCCCTCCAGCGAGACCGTGAACGAGACCGGATCCAGGCCGGGTGCCAGATTCTCCTTTTCCCCCACAATGCGCTGATCCCGGAGCAACTCCATTTCGGTGATGCCCGGTGCGCTGGTGTTGACCACGGTGAAGGTCACCGGTCCGGCCGGCACGCTGGTGGTGTCCAGGGCGCAACCGTCTTTTCCGCCGGTGTTAGCCATCGTCACCTTGACGGCCTTGGTCCCGCCGGGTTGACCGGCCTGCCCCGGCCCGGAAGGGCTCGACTGCCCGCCCGAGTGGCTGCATGCGACCACCGGAAAGGCGCTCATCACGGCGAGAACCGTTGCAGTCAGCCAGAATTTACGAGACCGGCACGTTACCGGGGCGGTGCGACTCACCATTGATCGATTTCCTCTCATCCTGTTGCCTGCGGCCTACGCGCACCGAGGCTATCGCTGACAGCGCACAAGCCAGCGCAAAGCAGGCTAGTACCAACGGAAGCCAGACACGCCATAGTTGGCTCTCTCCACGATTGCGGTCGCCGGCGACGATCCCGGCGACCGTCGAGTGGTCTTCGGCAACCGACGTCGACCAGTCGGTCGGTAGCCCGCCAAGACTGACGGTCTTGGCCCCGGCCAGCCCACCACCGGTCAGGATCGCCGTGCGGTTGCTCGTCGCTTGCGCACTCACCACTGAGTTACCTTGCGCGAGCACGGTATACACAGTGGTCGTTGACCATTGCCCCTGAAACGGCCCCGGAGTACGGCCAACGCTGAGACCGACCGGCAACCGGCCCCCCGTCATGGTGAGCAACTGATCCAGCGTGACGGCCGTCGCACCGTCGGCTCCGAGAGCCTCGGAACCCTGCAATACCTGTACCAGCAAGCCATCCAGGGTTTCCTCGCCCGCCGGGGCGAGCGGGATGCTGTGTGCGGTCGCGGTGCCGTCGGCGACGACCAGCGTTTGGCCTTGTGGCCCGCCGGTCAGCGACACCGCAGCGGTGTGCCCGGCGCGGTCGGTGACGGTGCGGGCCCGCACGTCGGACGCGCGGGTTGGGGCCGGTGCCGTGATCGCCAGCCCAGCCGCGACGATGATCAGCACCGCGGACGTCGCCGCCAGCAATCGGCACCGCGTTCGCGGCGCGGCGGCAAGGCGCGGGGGCCACAGGAAGACGACGAGCACCGGAACCGCATACAGCAGCCAGCCCAGCAGCTCGATCAAGCGTGGATCGGTGGGGATGCCGAACACCCCGGCGAGCAGTGCACTCAGCACGGACTGGCTGGGTATCCAGGCCGAGAGGTCGAGCACCTGTTGCTGGCCGATCGTCACCCAGCCCGCCTCGTGTGCGGTGCGCAGCGCACCCAGCACCAGCCCGGCGGCGATCAGCACCAAAAACACTCCGGTGACGCGGAAGAAGCGGCCCAGGTTGAGCTTCAGCCCACCGAAGTAGAGACCGATGCCCAGCAAGATCGCCGCCGCGATGCCCGAAGCGCCCCCCAGCACCGCGAACCACCGGTTGCCGTGCGACGTCTGCGCGGCCGCCAGCAGAAACACCGACGTCTCGAAGCCCTCCTTGAGGACGGCCAGAAACGCCATCACGACGAGTGCCAACGTGCCGCCACGGTTCAGTGCCTGTTGGGCTTCTCGTTCAAGTTCGCCCTTGAGCCCCATGGCGTTGCGGTTCATCCAGATGATCATCGAAGTCACAAACACCACGGCAATGGCGTTGATGACGGTCTCCAGCATTTCCTGCTGGGCTTGCGGCAGCGTGGCGGAGAACAGATCCAGACCGACGCCAACCGCAACGCTGATCAAGACGGCCAATGTCACGCCGAGGAACATCGGGCGGGTCGATTGACCATTTCGCTTGAGGAAGGCGGCGACGATGCTCACGATGAGCGCCGCCTCCAGGCCCTCGCGCAGTCCGATCAGGAACGTGCCGAGGAAAATGCCGAATACGCCCTGCATGCACCCGACTCCCGTCCCGTGGATCGAGACCTCCGACTTAGCCTACCCTAACTTTGGAACGGGCCCGCTGTCACAGTTTCCGACGTTGCGCCGTCATACATGTCATGAATCCCATCCTCTGCCGTCTGTGTCTCTTCGTGCTGACGCTCAGCGGCGCGTTCGTCGGCTGCTGGGCGTATTTCGCTCCGCTGAGTTGGTACAACACCTTTCCCGGCATGGGCATGAGGTGGCTTCCCGTCCTCGGCCCGTACAACGAACATCTCGTCAAGGACGTCGGCGGCATGTACCTCGCCCTGACCGCGTTGAGCGCTTCGACTCTCGTCTACCTCTCAAATCGGCCGCTCCGGATTGTCACCGCGGTGAGCTGGACGACGTTCAATCTGTTGCATCTGATCTATCACCTGCAGATGCTGCGCATGTACGGCGCTCGCGACGCCGTCCTCAACGTGATCGCCCTGGGCGGGGTGCTGCTTTGCTCCGCGGCGCTGGGTGTGCCCGCCCGCTCGAAGTAAGCCGAGAGCGACCGGACGGGTCAGCGCCCAGGCTCGGTCACGAAGTCGATGAGTTCTTCGACTTTGCTGATCAGCGCGGGTTCGAGATCGCTCCAGTCGCGCACCCGCGAGCGGATGCGCCGCCACGCTCGGGCGATGTCGGCCTGGTTGGCGTGCGGCACACCGAGCGCCGCGCACGCGCCGTGTTTCCACTCGATGTGTCGCGGCACGTCGGGCCAGGCCGCCAGACCAAGCCGCTCGGGCTTCACCGCCTGCCAGATGTCGACATAGGGATGGCCGACGACCAGTGTGTCGGGACCACCCGGACCTCGGCGCACGGCCTCGGCGATCCGCGCCTCTTTCGAGCCCGCGACGAGGTGATCGACGAGAACGCCGAGCCGGCGCCCGGGCCCCGGCGCGAACTCCGCCACGATGCCGACCAGATCGTCGACGCCACCGAGATGCTCGACGACGACGCCCTCGATGCGCAGATCCTCGCCCCAGACCTGCGCGATGAGTTCCGCGTCGTGGCGGCCCTCGACATAGATACGGCTGGCCCGCGCGACCCGGGCACGAGCGCCCGGTACCGCGACGGAACCCGACGCCGTGCGGCTCGCAGCGGGGGGCGCCGCCCGGCGCGGCTCGGTGAGGATCACCGGGCGACCGTCCAGTAGGTAGCCCGGCCCCAACGGGAAGCCACGGACGTGGCCGTGCCGGTCTTCCAGGTCGATACGTCCGTACTCGACCCGGACCACCGCACCGACGTAGCCGGTCTCGACGTCTTCGACGACGAGTCCCAGCTCAGCGGGATGTTCGGTCGAGCGCGGCTTACGCCGACCGGCAGCCAGAACATCGGTTCCGTAGCGATCCGTCACTCGGCAATACTAGGAACGCGCACGGCGAAAACTCGTGATCGGCGCGCCCGCGGGCCCCGCCGGCCGGGCGTTAATAACGAGAAAAGATCAACGCGATACGTGCAAGGATTGCGTTGTCTTACCGACAAACCCCGAGGTCACTGCTACCTTACGTAGAGCGCCTAACGCGCGGTGGTAAACGAGGTGGAGTCATGGGGATCGCCGATCTGGTGTCGAAGGCTGTCGCGTTTCTGCGCGCCGGCTACCCGACCGGAATGCCGGCGACCGGCTATCTGCCGCTGGCGGCGCTGGTGCCCCGGCGGGTAACCGATGACGAAGTCGTCGCTATCGCAGGCGAATTCACGGCCCGCAGAGCGGCTCCCCTAAGTCCCGTCGATATCGGAGTCGCGATTTTTCGGGCCATCAACGCGATGCCCTCACTGGACGACATCAAGCGCGTCGAACATCGACTTGATGCCATCGGGTGCGCGCGGCGTTAGTCCGGGGCAGCCGCTCATCCGACCCGCTCGCCGTCGACTCCAAAGAAATGCAAGTGCCCAAGTTCTGGATGTAATCGCACTCGGCTGCCCTTCTGGGGCGGATTGTGGCCGTCGGCGCGCGCGACGACGTCTTGATCGATGGCCTTGGCCGAGTCGGTGATCCGGCCATACAGGTACGCGTCGGCCCCGAGTTCTTCGACGACGTCGACCTCCATCTCGACGCCCAGACCGCCCAGCTCGAAGTGCTCCGGACGGACCCCTACCACGATCTCGCCCGCGCTGTCAGCGATCTCACGCGGTATCTGGATCGGCCAATCCCCCAGCGAAACAGTGGAATCGACGATCGGCAAAGTGAAAAGGTTCATCGCCGGAGACCCGATGAATCCGGCCACAAAGACGTTGGCGGGGTTGCGGTAGAGCTCGCGTGGCGCCGCGAATTGTTGCAGCACGCCGTCGCGCAGGACTGCGACACGGTCGCCCATGGTCATGGCCTCGACCTGATCGTGGGTGACATAAACGGTTGTCGTCGCGAGCCGTCGCTGCAACGCGGCGATCTGATTGCGCGTTTGCACACGCAGTTTGGCATCCAGATTGGACAGCGGTTCGTCCATCAGGAACACCTGCGGGCGCCGCACGATCGCGCGTCCCATCGCCACCCGCTGGCGTTGTCCACCGGAGAGGTCTTTGGGTTTGCGATCCAGATATGGTTCCAGATCGAGCAATTTCGCCGCGGCGAGAATCCGCTCGCTGATCTCAACCTTGGGTATTTTCGCGATCTTCAACGCAAAACCCATGTTCTGCGCGACCGTCATATGCGGGTAGAGGGCGTAGTTCTGGAAGACCATCGCGACGTCGCGGTCTTTGGGATCGACGTTGGTCACGTCGCGCTCGCCAATGCGGACGCATCCCGCATCCAGCGTCTCCAATCCGGCCACCATCCGCAACGAGGTCGTCTTGCCGCATCCCGATGGTCCGACCAGGACGACGAACTCACCATCACCCACGAACAAGTCGAGGCCATCTAAGGCCGGGCGGTCCGTGCCCGGGAAGTGGCGCGTCGCTTGCTCGAAACTCACCGAAGCCACGCCTCACCCACCAAGCCCGGTCACGGCGATACCCCGCACAAAGGAGCGTTGCGCAACCGCATAGATCATGACCAACGGGATCATGATGAGGATCGAGGCCGCCATGATGATCGGCCAGCGTGCGACGTACTCCCCCCGTAGCCGGACCAGGCCGAGAGTCAGGGTGGCCAGGCTATTGCGTTGCAGCATCAGCAACGGCCACAGAAAGTCGTTCCAGACGTTGACCCAGGTGAGTACGGCAAGCACCATCACGGCGGGCCTGGCATGAGGAAGTAGAACCCTCCAATAGATCTGCCACGGCGAACAACCGTCGAGAATCGCGGCTTCCTCGAGATCGCTTGGCAGCGTTTGGAAGAACTGCCGCATCAGGTAGGTGCCGAACGCACTGCCGAACAAGCCGGGCACGATCATCGCCCACGGCGTGTCCACCCAACCCACCGTACGCATCAGAATGAACTGCGGGATCACCGTTACGGTCAGCGGCACCATCAGCGTCCCCAGGTACAACACGAACAAAGTGTCGCGGCCGCGGAATTGCAGTCGCGCGAAGGCATACCCGGCCAGCGAGCAGAAGAAGACCTGCCCGGCGGTAACGCATCCGGCATACAGCACGGTGTTGAAAAACATTCGCCAGAAGGGCATCAACGTGAACACCTCGGTGTAGTTCGACCACCGCGGGTGGGCCGGCAGTAGCTTCGGCTCGCTGATCTCGCCTTCTCGCTTCAGGGAGCCCAACACCGCCCAGGCGACCGGGAAGAGCCAGCACCAGGCGATCGCGATCAGCGCGGTGTAGACCACAACGGCACGAAAAGCACTGCGCTTGAACACTCCTTCAGCTAAGGCCACGGGAAGCCTCCCAAGATCGCCGATGCGTAAGGCGCAACTGCACCAGGGTCAATACCAGCAGAATCGCGAACATCACCCACGCCAGCGCCGATGCGTACCCAAACTCCAGGAAAGAGAAGGCGTGTTGGAACAGCATGATGCCCAGCACATATGTCGACGTCTCCGGACCGCCGTTCGAACCGTTGAGAACATAGACGATGTCAAACGCCTGGAACGCGTGGATGATTGAAATGACGACGACAAACGACACCGAGCCGCGGATCAGCGGGACCGTAATGGACAGGAACTGCCGCACCTCGCCGGCACCGTCGATTTTGGCTGCCTCGTAGACGGTTTCCGGCACTCCTTGCATCGCAGCCAGCAAGATGATGGTTGCGAACGGCACACTCCGCCACACGGCGACCACGCAGAGCGAGGCCATCGCCCAATTGGGGTCGACCAGCCATGGGATCGGGCCGATCCCGACCCATGCGAGCATGATGTTGAGCAGCCCGTTGTCGGTATTGAAGACAAACTGCCAGACGACGGCCAGCACCACCGACGAGATGGCCAGCGGCATAAAAATGATCGTCCGAACGATGGTGATGCCCTTGGCTTTCCGGTTCAGTACCGCAGCGACGACGAGGCTGACGACGACGGTGGGTATGACCGTTCCGAGAGTGAAGACCACGGTATTGCGGATGGCGATCAGGAACAACGGGTCAGAGGTGAAGAGGTCTTCGAAGTTTTTCAGGCCCACGAACTTCGGCGGTCGGAACACGTCCCACTGCTGGAAGCTCATGTACAGCGAAAACCCGAGCGGAAAGAGCATGAAGACCGCGACCGCGGCCACGTTCGGTGCGACGAACATGCGTCCCGCCCACGCCCGCCGCCGCGACGGATACGGTCCCTTCGGGCGGCGTTTCGCGGTGGCCGGTGTGAGTCCGCCGGATTCCTTCACCAACGTCATGGGTTATTTAGCACCTCGTCGACGGCATGTGACAGTCCGGTCAGCGACGTCGCTGGGCGTGACCCCCGCAATACGGGTCCCATGTTGCGGTCCATCAGGGCAACGATCTTCTCCCACGCCGGCGTGACGGGCAGGCCTTCGGAGTGGGACGGTCCTTCGGTGAGCACGGCTAGATTGCGAATCCTGCGGTGGGACTTGGCAAATCCGTCCGAGTCCAGCACGGACCGTAACACCGGCACAAAGAGGCAGGATTCGGCGATGATCGCCTGACCGACGGGACCGGTGGCGAACTTGACGAACTGCCATGCCTGGTCCTTACGCTGGCTGCTCGCCGAGATCGACAGTCCGGTGGTGCCGATATTGGAACAGGCGCCCCGCCCCCTGGGCAGCGACGGCCCCACCGGCAAAGTCGTGACGTCGAAATCTAAACCCGGCGCTTGTATAAAGGTCTGGTACCGCCAGTGGCCACCAAGCGCCATCGCTGCTTTGCCCGATGCGAACAGATCAGGCGTGGACATCGACTGCACCTCGGATGCATTGGGCGCTACCTTGTGCTTGTTAGACAGGTCGGCATAGAACTGCACCGCCTCCATGAACGCGGGATCATCGAAATTGAAATGGGTCGGATTCCTCCTCGGCGAAGACCACGACACGCCGTTGTTCAAGGCGAACAACCCGGCCGAGTAGTAGGAAACAAACGTGTTGACGAAGCCCCACTGCGAGACTCGTCCCGAACCGTCGCGCTTGGTCAACGCCTTGGCCGCTTCCAAGAATTCGGCGAAAGTCCACGTCTTGTCCCAGGCCGTCGGCGGAGCCGGCACCTTGGCGTCGGCAAAAAGCCGCCTGTTGTAGAACAAGAAGTTTCCGGACCATTGCTCCGGAAAGGCGTATTGCCCCCCGTTGTAGGCGAACGTGTCGTATAGGGGCCCGACACTGTCCGCTTTCAACTGCGCACCGAATCCGGGGTCGCGGGCCAACGCGTCGTTGAGGTCCAGCAACACCCCCCGCTCGGCCAGTTCGGCGTAACTTAAATCCCAGGTCTGCAGTACATCTGGGCATTTGCCGCCCGCGCAGAAGGTCGACAGCTGCTGCATCACACCCGGCCCGGACAACACCGCCCGAACCTTGATGTCGGGATGTCGGCGCCGGAATTCGTTGACGACGCGCACCCTGGCCGCCGCCTCATCCGGGTTGGCCGCGAAAAAGAACGTCAACGCGTCGTCGTCGGACGCACACCCACCGGCCCACGGGGCCACCGCCGCGGCGGCGAGTACACCGGCGCCGCGCATCAAGCTCCGCCGTCCGAACGGCTTACCGAGCATCCTGCTCCCGTTCTCGCCCCATGGCCGGCGACCGCGCCGGCCGATTCCCATGTCCTTGGTACCCGATGAGGCTGGAATCTGCCTGAGACGGCCGTCGCGGCAGCGCGAGCACGGCCCGGCGCGGGCGGTCGGCCTCGGCGATGTCGATCGCGTGGATGCGGTTGTCCGCGCCGATGCCGAGCCGCAACAGGATCCGCGCGCGCCCCTGCGGGGCGATCACGATGCCGGGAACACCGTCGATCAGCATGACGACACCGGCCCGCGCGCGCTGGGCGAATCGACGGGTTTCCTCGGCGATCTCGCGGGCCCCGTGCAACTCGGCCGGCACGTCCTCGGGAACCAGCACCCGATCGACCCTGCGCACCACGTCAGGAGCCAGCAGCTCGAGCAAGGTGGCGATGTCACCGCCGCGGGACGCCGCCAAAAACGCGTCCACGACCTCGAGGTGCTGGGCCACCCGACCGGGTTGGGCGGACGAGTCGTCGTGCAGACGCGCACGCGCTCGGCTCGCCAGCTTCTTCGCGGCCGCCGGCGACCGGTCCAACACGGCGGCAATCGTCTCGAAGGGCACCGCGAACACGTCGTGCAGGACGAACGCGACGCGCTGCGCGGGCGACAGGCGATCCAGCACCACCAGCATCGCGCTGCCGACCGATTCGGCCAGCAGCACATTCTCGTCCGCAGGGCCACCCGCGCCGGAGGCCAACCGGTCGAATTCTCCCGCGTCGGCCAGCGGTTGCTCGGCACGGCGCGTGCGGGCCCGAAGCTGGTCGAACGCCGTGTGCGCGGTAATTGTCGTGAACCAGCCGGTCAGGTTGGCGACGTCGCCGATGCCGTCTGCACGGCTGGCTTTCAGCCATGCCGACTGCACCGCGTCGTCGGCATCGGCCATCGAGCCGAGCAGGCGAAACGCCACCGCCCGCAGGTGCTGACGGTCGGCGTCGAAGCGTTGTGCCAGATCCGCCAGGTTCATCAGATTTTTGGTCGCGCTCATGAGGTCACCTTTTCGGCACGGGAGTCGTCAAGACGATGACCACATCGATCGACTCTGTGCCGCAAGGAGACCACCATGACCCTACCGATTGTGCGCCGCAGCGCGCGCAGCAGCCACGCGGCTCGCCCGTGCGGAAATAGCTGCACCACAACGGATTGAACGACGAAAACGGATTGAACGACGAAAACGGATTGAACGACGAAAAAGGACCCGATCGAATGCATACCGCAAGCCTCGTGATCACGCTGCTCACGGCGATCATCACCGCCGGGATCGCCGTACCCGATTTCGTTCCCGCGAAATTCGTCCTGGCAAACTCGGCCGAGGTCGGAGTACCCCGTTCGTGGTTACCGGCGCTGGGAGCGACCAAGCTAGCCGGGGCCGTTGGACTGCTCGCCGGGCTCGTGGGCCTACCGGCTTTGGCTATCGCGGCCGCGACCGGCCTGGTCCTCTACTTCGCCGGTGCGGTGCTGACGCACCTGCGGGCACATGTGCTGTACAACATCGCTTTTCCCGGCGCGTTCCTGTGCCTGTCGGCAGCGTCGTTGGCGCTGCTGATCGGTGAGCGCTACTAGCTGGTCACGCGAGTCTTGACGGCGTCATCCTGCTTCTTGGCGACATCAAGCACGAAGTCCTGCGGAGCGGCGTCGTTGGGCCCGCTGTCGAACTCCAGGTCGACGACGACCTTGCCCTCGGCGAACACGACGTAGGTCACCGATTTGGTGTTGTCGGGCGATGGGCCGACGACGATGATCCCGTTCGTCCCGACCGAGAACGGCTGGGGTTCACCGGTGACGTACTTAGCCAGCGAGGCCGGGCGGTCTTTGGCGCCCTGGTTCGCGGAAGCCGCATCGGTGAAGACCACGAGGAGGTCGTCGATGGTATGAGTTTTGGAGGTGTTGCTGAATGTCACCGCCACCCCGGCCACGCCACCCGGGTTCTGTTGCGGCGGACCCAATGTCGTGTCGGCGCCGATATCCGCGGCCGTGATCAGCAAGTTGGAGTAGTCGCCCAGTGGCGCGGTCCCCGACGGAGCCGCGCTTGACGCGGACGACGATGCTGCCGAGCTCGACGACGCCGCGGATGTCGACGAGGACGAGGACGAGGAGGAAGATGGTTTTTCGTCTTTGCCACAGCCTGTTGTGACGGTCAGCAGAGCGGTGATCGCCACCCCAACACCGACGGTTCGTATCACACTCATCGTTTGCCTCCGTTTCATGACAGCTATTTCTACGGCACCCATCACGTCCTCGGCAATACATGCGACCATGCGATACGCGGTGCCGGGCGAAGCGGCGGTGACCTGCAGGCTCGGGTGTCGCCGCGGCGGGTGCTGGTGGAGACCGAATCAGGACTCGTGGTCAGGCAGGAAAGTAACTGATCTTATTGATGACTTTGCCTCGCCAGCCCACGTCGACGAACAAAATGCCACGCCCGTGACTGGAATTGATAGAGACGGTGACCGTGGACCCCGCACCATTCATCTTGGTCCAGTTCGCCCCACCGAGCTCGTCGGCGAGTTCGGCGATGTCGAGCGGGTCCTTGTCGCCTAACGTGATTGCGGCCGACGGTGACAGCGCACGCGCGGCGGCAAACGTATCGCCGCGCGAAACGGCGCCCAGAAATGTCTGTACCAGCTGCTGGTGCCGCGCACCCGCCCGGCGGAACCCGCGCATGAAGCCCACGGTTCCCGCTAGCCTTTGATTGCCCAGCAGATCGCGCGACAGGGCCACGGCAGGCGACACCGCTCGCGACCCGGTTCGCAGGAACTGCAGCATCATCGCGGGTAGCTCCCAGTACGCGCGCAGATGAGCAATCTGCCACTGTCCGTTGGCTTCTCGGAGGTCGTAGCGCAGGAACGCGGGGATGTACATCGTGAGCGACGAACCCATCGTCACTTCGAGCTCGAGATCGCGCAGTACGGCAGTGCCGAAGACGATGTCGAGGTCGCGATGGAAGGTGATCTCGCGCGGACCGATGAAGGTGTCGTAGAAGTTCCCGATCTGTAGATGGCCCACGTGCGGTCGCGCGCCGACCGGGTCTTCGATGCGGGCGTCGTCGGTGAACAACCCCACCCATCCGGCGCGGTCGTGCGCGGCGGCCGCCCGTGGTGACCGTTCCACCGCGGCCAGCAGGGACTCTCGATCCAGCGGCACCACCATCAGACGGTCTCAATCAATTCGACTCCAGCACTTCGCATCTCGGCCAGGACTCGCGCGACCGAACGTGGCGCGACCGCCGCCGTGAGGTCGACCAGCACCCGGGTGCTCAAACCGTTGCGTACCGCGTCCTCGGCCGTCCTGCGGACGCACTGGTCGGTGGCAATGCCCACGATGTCGACCTCGTCGACGCCGCGCCGCCGCAACCACTCGAGTAGCGACGTCCCGTTCTCGTCGGCGCCCTCGAAGCCGCTGTACGCCGCGGCGTGGGCACCCTTGCGGAATACCGCCTCGATCGGACCGTTGTCGAGGTCGGGCCGAAAATCCGCGCCGGAACTTCCGGCAAGACAGTGCGGCGGCCAGGACGACGAATAGTCCGGGTGATCGGAGAAATGGTCGCCCGGGTCGATATGGAAGTCCTTGGTCGCCACGACGTGTTCGTAGCCGGGCTCGCGGGCCAGGTAGTCGTTGATGGCGCCGGCCAGAGCGGCCCCGCCGGAGACGGGCAGCGAGCCGCCCGCGCAAAAGTCGTTTTGCACGTCGACGATGATCAGCGCTCGCACGCGCTCCACCATATCGCCGTCAGCTGCGGCGATGGAGAGGTCGGTTTGTTTGCCGACTCCCCGGGTAATCCCCCTGCCATGGTCATCCGGAAAATCGCGCGTCCCTTGTTGTCGGTTGCCTTTATCGGGCAAGGAGTCGAATCGCTGCTCAATCCCAAGAGCGCCGCGGAAGCCGCAGCGCCTGCAGTCGACGGTCTGCAGGCGTTACCGGATCAGGTTTCCCGCAACATTCCGACCGATCCCCAGACGTTCGCCCAGATAACCGCGGGTGTTCAGATCGGAGGCGGGCTGTTGCTCGCGACCGGCAAACTGCCCCGCGTCGCCTCGGCCGTACTGGCGCTGACGGTGCTACCGGCGAACTTCGGCACCTACTCGTTCTGGAACGAGACGGATCCGGAGCGCAAAGCCGAGCTGCGTCGCGGGTTCCTCAAAGACCTGAGCCTGGTGGGCGGATTGCTGATCGCGTCCGCCGATACCGCGGGCAAGCCGTCGCTCGGATGGCGCGGCCGCCGGGCAGCCGAGCGTCTTTCCGAGCGGGTGTCCTCGGCGCTACCCGGATCCGACGACACCGATTTCGGTGAGCTCGGCGAAAAGATCGCTCACGGCCTGCAGGTCAGCGCCGAACGCGGCCGCGAATTGGCCAGCACCGCAGCCGAACGAGGCGCCCCGTATGCGGAAGCCGCCCTGGACCGGGGCCGCGAATTGGCCAGCACGGCGGCCGAACGGGGCGCGCCGTACGCGGAGATCGCGCTGGACCGGGGCCGAGAGCTCGCCAGCGCCGCCGCCGAACGCAGCGCGCCACTGGCGAAAAAGGCACGCAAGCGCGGTGAGAAGCTGGCCGACGAGCTGGCCGAAAAAGCCGAAAAGGCACGCAAACGCAGCGAAAAGCTAGCGGATGAGGCGGCGGAGAAAGCCGCTCCACTGGCGAAAAAGGCACGCAAGCGCGGCGAGGAGCTGGCCGACACCGCCCGTGCGCACGGTAGCCAGTTTGCCGATGCCGCACGCGAACGAGTCGGTGCGCCGGTCAAGACCCGTCGCCGCAGGCTGCCCTGGTAGCCGCCGCGCCTCAACGCTGCCGCCGCGCCCTCGCGTTCAGGCCGGCCAAGAATATGTCGATGATGGTGTCGACGTCGTGATCGATATCGACGGTGACTCCAGGCTCGTCGGCCCCCAGGGGCTGCAATGCGTCGAATTGCGATTGCGACAGTGCGGTTGGCATGAAATGGTCTGACCTGGCTGCCAATCGCGCGCGGATCGTGTCCGGAGAGCCGCGCAGATATAAGAATTCGAGGCGCGAGCAGTGTGCGCGCAGTTGGTCCCGGTATGCGCGTTTGAGCGCCGAACAACTCGCGACCCCGCCGTCACGATGGTCCGCCAGCCACGCCCCGACCCTGTCCAGCCACGGAGAACGATCGTCGTCGTCGAGCGGATGACCGGCGCTCATCTTGGCGACATTGGCCGCTGGATGGAGACTGTCGGCGTCCACGAAGGGCACTCGCAATCGTTGTGCGAGTGCGGAACCCACCGTCGACTTGCCCGATCCGGAGACCCCCATCACCACGATGGGCGATGCCGCCGCGGTTGGCACCGCGGCTATGCCTGACGCGCGAGGTTACGGTTCCATTCCATCCAGCCGACGCCGGCACGACCGTCCGCGGTGTCGATGCTGACCCAGGCGCGCGCGAACTCGCTTACTTGTCCGTCGGGGCCGGTCAGCCGCACCGGCGCGTGGCCACGGATGTCGACGTCGCCGCTGATCCCACCGGGATCGAGGCTCAGGCTCATCTTGGTGGGTAGCCCGTCGGCGCCGAAGGCCCGCGGGTTGGTCACAGTGTGGAGCTCGGTGACGTTTCGGTCGGCGTCTTGGATGTAGCCGATACCCACCGGGGGCAGGTTCGGAATGTTGAGCTCCAAACCGTGCAAGTGGGTGCCGTCGCCCAGGTGCAGCGCGCTCCACATCCAGTCCATGCCCCACCAGTCGCGGACGCCCCACGAGTGGTCACGTTGTCCCGCAACGGAATCCATGCGATAGCTACTGTCATTGACGGTGACGGTTCCCGTTACCGTGCAAGGGATTTCGTAGCGTGTCGTCACCCGGTACTTGTAAGGAGCGCCGTCCGTGGTCCACGCCAAACTCATCGTCATGTCCACGGGAGTTCCCGGTTCGCCGCGCAATAACGCCGACGGGTCCGAATAGGACTGACCCCGCGCCCGCACGTCGACCCGATAGGTTTGTAGCGGCGTGCCGGCGGAGTGGCTGATTTCGAAGGCGTCGGTGCGCAACACCCACGGGTTTGCGGGCAACGGAACCTCGTAATCGAGAACGGCGACGGTCGGTAGGTCAGGTCCGCACAGCAGCACCTGGACCCACGCCGCCCGTTGGTTTGCGACCAGACCGATGCGAAACCAGCCACCGAATCCCTGTGCCGGATCGACGAAGTCGGCATACCAGCTCTCGCTCCAGAGCGGTTCGTCGCTCGGGCTGTGTGCGAGTTCGTCGTCGTCCGATGGCCGCAACGGCTCCGGCGCTGCCGCATCCGGCAGTGTCGCCAAGGCGTCGGTGTCGAGCACATGATCGCAGTGCCGTTGCAGCATCGTCATGAACATTCGGTCGCCGCGCTCGGTGCGTTCCACCAGCATCGACGAAACGATCGCCATCATCACACCGAAAAAGCCTTGCCGCCGAACACCTTCGGCGATCTCGGCAAGCGTGATCGGCGCTTGCGGGCCGAGCGCCTCGTGGTAGGCCCGCAGCAACTCGTCATAGTGCGCCCGGCGATCTTCCGTCGGCAGTGCGCACCCCAGGTAGTAGGCCAGGTCGGTCAGCGCCGGGCCCCAGGAGACGGTTTGCCAATCGACGACGGTCAGCGGGCGGTCAGCTCCGTCAAGGCCGAACAACATGTTGTCCAGGCGATAGTCGCCATGCACCAGGCCCTGGATCGCGTTGCGCTCCCCTTCAGCAGCCAGGTAGGCGTCGAACGCGCCGACCAGGCGTTCGCACACCAGCCGGTGCGCCGGCGCGATCTGGTCGCCATAACGGTCGAGGAAGCCGGCGTACAGCGGCGTGATCATTGCCTGGTTGAGCGGAGCCTCGCGGTTCAGCCACGGCGCGTCGGCCAGTGCCGTGTCGCCGAGCAGCGGGCCGTGCAGCCGACCCAACTCAACTACACCGAGTGTGGCCTGTTCGATTGTGGCGCCGGCGATTTCGTCGCCGACGACCGCCGGACCGGCATCGCCGAGCAGTAGGTCGAAAACCCCCGTCGAAGTGTCGATCGCCGCGTGATAGCAGGGTGCTATCGGTCCACCCAGGCGCGGGGCGATGTCCGTGTAAAAACGAACTTCGCGCTCGTAGAGGCCCAGCGCCGATCCGGTTTGCCGGCTCACCGCATCGCTGGCCGCGACCTTCAACACCACCGACTCGGGTCCCGCGGCGCCATTGGAGTAGCCGAGCCTGACGCGGTAGCACTCACTCATCTGGCCGGTGCCGATGCGCTCCACTTGGAAGCCGGCGACCTCTCCGGCGCCGATCACGGCGGTCAACCACGAAGCCGTGAGGTCACCGGGTCGTTCGACTGGCTGGGTCTTCATTGACGTCCTCTGCCGAATTACTGACGGTTTAGCGTGCCCCGTCAGCGTGCCAGGTCACTGCGCCAATGAGAAGCCGGCCCACGCCATCCTGCGATGCGGGTGCGGATCGAACTCGATACGCCACTTGCGGTCGAAGACCATCACGGCGCGGTCGTCGACGGTGTAGGCCGGCCAGTCGTCACCCGGCACCCCGCTGCGACTGAACGCCCGCCAACGACGTTGCACCTCGTTACTGACCCGGAGCGCGGCGCGCTGGTCGGCCGCGGCGGTCAAGAACGCACCGAGCCGGGTGCGGTAGAAATCGAAGACGGCTAGCAACTCGGTCGCGTGGGTAGCTCCCAGACCCGACCAGCGCAGCATCCGCGGTGCGTAGTCGTACCGATACAGGTAGGTGGGCGCGTGGCTGCTGTGCGCCTCGGCGATCTGCCAGGCCGCCGAGCTGAAGGCGAAGTCACCGCCGAGCTGGATGCATGCCGAGGACGACGGATAGTCCGGGTAGGCGGCGGTAATGCGTTCGCGGGCAGCCGGTTCCGCGTCGGCCAGCATCTCTTCGATCATCGTTTGGTTGGTGGGCAGCATGCGCAGGAAGCGGGTGAACAGCCGGCCTTCTTCGGCGTTGGTGCCGACGATGAGCGGGACGCGATGCGCCCGACCGCATTGCATCGCTTCAACGGGGTCGATGGGCAGCATGTCGTCGCCGATCACCGGGCCGATCGGGAATGCGCCCAGCCTGTTCTCCATGCCTTGATCGATCAGTTGCTGTTGTAGTTCCACGAGCTGGGCCGCGGGTGCTTGCATCAGCGCGCTGGCGGCATCCTCGGGGCGCGCGCCCAGCAGGTTGGCGAACCGCGTCGCGAACTGGGCCGAAATCTCCTTCGACCGCACCAGGCCGGAGGCCGGACTTTCCGAGATCGCCTGAGCAAACAGGCCTTCGGCGGCGGGCACGGCCAACAATGTGGCGGTGATGCACGCGCCCGCGCTTTCGCCGAAGATGGTGACATTGCCCGGATCCCCACCGAATCCCGCGATGTTGTCGCGCACCCATTGCAATGCGAGCACCAAGTCGCGCAGGTACAGGTTGCTGTCGATGGCGTTGTCCGGGGTGGACAGTGACGATAAGTCAAGACATCCCAGCGCACCCAGCCGGTAGTTCACCGATACGTACACACAACCGCGGCGGGCCAGCGCCGCGCCGTCGTAGAGCGGGACCGCCGAGCTGCCCAGGATGTATCCGCCGCCGTGAACGAACACCATGACGGGCAGCGGTCCGTCATGGCCGGATTCCGGCGCGACGACATTGAGGGTGAGACAGTCCTCACTCATGGGCTGGTATTTGCCGACACCGAGCAACGTGTACCGACGCTGCTGGGGCGCGCAGTTGGTGAAGCCGTGACAATGACGCACGCCCGACCAGGGCTGGGCGGGCTGCGGCGCCCTGAAGCGCAGCCGCCCGACCGGCGGCCGGGCATACGGGATGGATCGCCAGCGGTTGACGCCATCGCGGCTGAAGCCTTCGACGATGCCGTTGGCGGTGCGTGCGCGGATAGTGCGCTCGTGCATACGCCGACGGTAGCCGACACTACGTATGTAGGGCGCGCGGAGCGCCTAAATCCACGGTGTGACGGTTAGCCTGTCGGGATGCGAATGGCCGCGTTGGTCACAGTCTCGGTGCTGCTGGCCGGATGCTCGCACAGCGGCGGCGGCCAGTCGGCGCAGAGCCAGGGCCCGAACACGACAGCGGTCCCTGGCTCTTCCCCGGCCACCACGGTCTCGCCGGCGAGCAAACCGTCGGCCCTACCAGCGGCGGGTGCGCCGATCTCGGACGTCATTGCGTGGATCGAAGCAGGTCATCCTGCCGATCCGGTCCGCTATCACGCCGTCACGCGCGACGGCGTGACCACGCAGCTCGGCAACGACATCGCCTTCAGCGTCCCGGCCGCAAAAGTCGCATGTACGACGGACTCCGCGCACACCGGCGGCGCGCTGACCTGTCTGGTCGATCTGGCCGGTCCCCCGCCCCGGCCGGACACGGCCTACGGCGAATGGAAAGGCGGTTGGGTCACCTTCGACGGAGCGAACCTGCAAGTCGGGGCCGCCCGCGCGGATCCGGGCCCGTTCGTCAATGGAAATGGGGCCGAGCTGGTGGGCGGGGACACGTTGTCCTATGACGACTACCGCTGTCGCGCCGACCCGGCTGGCCTGTTCTGCGTGAACTACGCGCACCAATCGGCCGCAGGGTTCAGCGGAGCCGGAATCCAACAGTTCGGCTGCCTGCGTTCGGTGCCGCCGCCCGACGGCGTGGGGGTAGCGTTCGGCTGCTGATCTCAAGCTCAGGAAGACAGGATCGTCGCCGACAGCTCGCTCATCTCGTCGGCAGGGCTCCGACTCCGGGCTAGGTATAGCCCGGCTCGTCGTGGATCGCGTCGAGCTGGTCGTCGTAGCGCCGCTCGCTAGGCGACATCGTCACCAACTCACTGGAAGTTCTTTCATGCCATAGATATTGGCTTCCTTGAATTTCAGCTCCTCGGGCGACACCGCCAATTTGAGCCCGGGCAGCCGCCGCGCCAGCGTAGCGAAAGCGACCTGCATCTCGACGCGGGCCAGGTTCGCTCCGATGCATTGGTGCGCGCCGTATCCGAATCCCAAGTGCCCGCGAGTGTTTCGGTCGACGTCGAAGCTTTCGGGATTGTGTGCGTATTCGGCGTCCCAGTTCCCGGCGGGCAGATTCATGATGACGAACTCCCCGGCGCGAATCAGCTGACCACCGATCACGAGATCTTCGGTCGCCACGCGATCGACCTGGCTGTGCACGATGGTCAGGTAGCGCATCAGCTCTTCGACGATATTCGCAATGACAGCGGGATCGTCGGTTTGTCCGAGACGCTCGAATACGTCGCGATGTTCCAGCAGCGCAACCGTTCCCAGCGAGACCATGTTGGCGGTGGTTTCGTGGCCGGCCTGCATCATGATCACACCGTTCATGGCCGTGGTGGCGTGGTCGAGTTGGCCCGTCGCCACGTATTCGGTGACGAGGCGGCTGATCAGATCATCGCCGGGTTCGCGTGTCTTGCGCTGGACCAACTCTTCGATATAGGCATACATCGCCCCGAAGGCTTGGCCCTTCACCTCGTCGGAGGAGCTCTGGTCCAACCCCAGCGTGGTGTAGTGCTGGAAGAGCCCGAGATCTTCGGGCGGCACCCCGAGCAGCAGCGCGATCACCAATGATGGCACCGGTAAGGCGAATTCAAGCACCAGATCGGCGGGCGCACCATTGCCGATCATCTGGCCGAGATAATGGTCGACCGTTTCCTGGATCTGCGGTCGCATCGATTCACAACGTCGGAAGGTGAAGTTGCTGGTCATCATCCGCCGCAATCGTTGATGCTCGGGATCATCGGTCCGCGCGAACATCACCGGGACTTTGTTGTCGGCGTCCTTGGGCATGATCGAATCCGGAATGGTCTTCGCGGACAAGCGCGGATCGACCAGCGCGGTCCTGATGTCCTGGTAGCGACTGATCACCCAGACCGGGTTGCCCTGGAACATCGCTTGGCGTAACCCGGGCTCATCGCGCCATTCCGCGAACACGGCCGGGGGTGCAAGCGGGCAGTGCGCCGCTCGCGGGAGCGGCAACGCGGGAAGATCGGCGTCAGAACGGACTTCGGAAGTTGTTGACATAAGCGATGTTTCCCTACAAGTGTCAGCTGGCTGCCATTTACACGAGCCTAAAGGGCGCGCCGTTGGCAGTCAACTGTCAGTTACGCTGTCACCATGACAGCTGTTGAAGACCGGCAGCAGTTGCGGGCGGACGCGGCCCGCAACGTCGAGCGCATTCTTCGCGCCGCACGGGATGTCTACGGCGAGTTGGGACCCGATGCCCCCGCAGAGGCGGTCGCACGGCGCGCCGGAGTCGGCGAACGAACCCTCTATCGCCGCTTCCCCGCCAAGGCCGACCTGGTTCGGGCGGCGCTGGATCAGGGCATCGCCGAACAACTCACGCCGGCGATCGGGAAAGCCCGCCAGCATAAAGACCCGCTGCGCGGCCTCACCCAGTTGATCGAAGCAGCGATATCGCTCGGCTCGCGTGAACAGAACCTCTTGATCGCCGCACAACGGGCTGGGTCGTTGACCTCCGATATCTCCGACTCGCTGATTGACGCGCTCACCGAGCTTGTCCGTCGAGGTCAGCACGCCGGTGTCATCCGCGCTGACCTTGTCGCCGAGGACTTACTTCGTCTGATCGGCATGCTTTACAGCGTGCTGTCCACGATGGCACCGGGCAGCGACGGCTGGCGACGCTACGTGGCCCTGATTCTCGATGCGATATCGACGGGCGAACGACGACCTCTGCCGCCGGCCGCCGCTTTCCACGCACCCGAGCCGGACAACTGGCCGCTGTAGGCTCTACCGCGCTGGCTGCACATCGCACCGCGCATGGTCGCTGGTTTTCGAAAACGGGATTCCGATATGGCGCTGCGGCGGAGCTAACCTAGTGCGCTGTGTCCTCTCCAAGAGCAAGCTAGAGCAAATGGATTTCGCCCGACGTGCCGTCGACCTCGATCAGAGCGCCCGGCGGCAACGACTTGGTTGCTCCGTGGACGTCGACCACACACGGGAAGCCAAATTCACGCGCGACAACGGCGGCGTGTGACATCGGGCCGCCGAGTTCTGTCACCACGGCCGCGGCGTAGCAGAAAGCCGCGGTGTACCCGACATCGGTGACCTCCGCGACAAGGATCTCGCCGGGCTGCAGGTCGTCGATGGTCTCGGGCCGCACGATCCGCACCCGGCCGCGCACCCGGCCCCCGCACACGCCGACACCGCGCAGGGTGTCTCCGCTGGAAAGAACCGGCGACGAGGTGATCGACGGCTCCCAGTTGCCACTGAATACCGTCGGCGGGGCGATGGTCGCCAGCCTGCGCTGTTCGGCCCGGCGGCGCGCCACCAAGCCCGCAACGTCGTCGGGCAGGGCGTCGAGTTCGTCAACCAGCAGATAGAACACATCGTCGGCAGTGTGAAAGATCCCGGCGTCGACAAGCCTGCGCCCATACTCGCGCAGCAGACCGCGCAGCACCCAGTTGGCCCGCACCACTTTGTCGCGACGCGCTTCTCGGTCGCGGAGCTGACTCGCTGCCAGTAGCGCTATAGGCCTGGCCCGCAACGGAATTCGAGGATAAAGCGGCTGTGACGATGAGGGTGCGCTCATTGCTCTGGCGACCATCCGGACCAGGAGCTCGGGGTCGTCGGCGTAGCTGGTGGACAACATCTCGAGCTCCGCCGGGCCACGGTGACCAATCAACGCCAGCTCGGCCAGCACCGCGGCGTGAAACGCCGGCGCGTCGGCAGCTAGCTTGTCCAGCCGCTCGCCCGGTTCGGTCAGCAGCCGAGCCACGTTCGGATCACGCTGTGCCGCAACCACCAAACGCTGCATGGCCTCGACCGAACGCGCACTGACCAGTTCCGGCCCCGCCGGCCCGAAGGTGTCTCGCCCGCACAAGCCGCGCAGCAACACATTGAACGCAGCACACAGCATGAACGACGCCGAGGCCAGCACCCAGCCGTGCACCACGTGGTCACGTGCCAACACGATCAGGCTCCCAAGCCGGCGATCGTCGAGTTGGGTCGCATCGTCGGCCAGCCGCTCCAGGCGATCGACATCGGCGATGAAGTCGCGGGTGTCACGCGACGCGCCAGAACTCAGCCCCACCAGATTGCCGCCAAACACCCCGATATTGCGGCCGTTGCGCAGCTGCCTTCGAGTCCAGCTGATTTCGGTAGGACGCTGCTCACCGAAGATCGGGAGCGAAGCCATGCTGGGGCCGAAGAAACCGCTGTTGCTGACGATCATCGACGGCTTGGCGAACGGCACGGTCTCGGCCATGAAGTGCGCGGATGTGATGGCGCCGTACAGCCGATGGGCGAATACCGCGACGGTCCGCATGGCGATTTCGCGCTGGACCATTCCGCCCGGCCGCAGCCGCTCCGCAATGGTGACGCCGCCGGCGCGCAACCCGCGAACGGTCGCCGACGCAGACGAGGGCGAGAACGGGCCCGGCAGCGCCTCGGACAGGTTGGTGGCCAGGAAGGTGGGAAAACGCGGGTCGATCGGCGTGTCGAACTCGCCGTTAACTCCTTGTGGGCCAGCTAATCTAGGGACTACCCCATCATCTGCCGCCGCATCGACGGCAGGAAGATCCGTGATATGGGCCAGCCGCCACGGCAACGACAGGACCCGGTTGCCCAGCGCGATGCGGCCGCGCACCGCCAGCGCGAAGTCTTCGATACATTCGTCGCAGTCCCATGCCGGCTGAAATTCCCACTGCTCACGCAGCCGTGACGTATCCATCAGCGGCGCGTGTTGCAGCAGCTCCAGCTCACCGCGTCGCCGCGAACCGGTTAGCGGGCCGCTGAACCGCATGACCCGCCGACCGAGCCCGGCCGCGATCTGACGAAACGTCCGCGCCCCCGGAGCTGCGAGATTAATTGGGCCGCTGCTGATTTCGGCATCCACGACGGCGCGGCCGAATAGCCGAAGCGCATCGTCGAGGTGGACGACTTGCATGCGCGCATCGGCGGACAGGTCCGGGAACGCCGGCGATGCCAGCAGGCGGCGCACCCAATTGTCGACGTTGCGACCGACGATGAGCGCGCAGCGGATCGCGATCCATTCGGGGTTCGATGCGCCGAGCAGGTCTTCGACGCGGGCCCGGTACAGGCCGTCGGCCAGCACAGGGGTCATCGGCTCGTGTTCGGCTTTCGGCCTGCCTGCGGGGCCGTAGACGTGGGCCGACGACGCGAAAACTATGCGCTTGGAACCGTTCTCGGCCATCGCGTCCAAAACGTTCACCGTGCCACCGACGTTGACCTCGTGGCCGATACGCTCGTCGGTGCTTCGTGCCCACGCGAAGTGCGCGACGACATCCGCACCGGCGATGCCACGTTTGACCGCGGCCGCGTCCCGGATGTCCGCCTCGATGAAATCGGCAGCACTCGACCAGCTTTGCGGGCGGTGCCGGGCGATCCCTACCACCTCGTGGCCCTGGCTGAGCAATCGGGCGGTAAGACCGCGGCCGAGCACACCGCTGGCCCCGGTAACCGCGATTCTCACGGAGTGCCGTCCCACAGGGTCATTCGTCGTCGTCCATCAGCGCGGCGTTGACCAAAGCCTCGAGGTCCATGTCCGCGATGTCCTTTTCCGTGCTCACCCCCGCGGTCGCCGCCTGCGCGGTGCCGTCCTCGGTTGCCAATGCGAGCAACAACTCGAGCACCCCCGCCTGCCGGAGTCGCTTGACCGGTATCGAGCCCACCACACGCTGGATGTCCGCTTCTCCGGGCGCGGCCGTCGGAGTGCTTTGCTCGGAAGTCCCGATGAGCTCGGAGTGCATGTAGCCGGCCAGGGCGGCGCAGTTCGGGTAATCGAAGATCAGCGTGGGCGATAGTGCAAGACCCGTGGCGGACTTCAACCTGTTGCGCATCTCGACCGCGGTCAACGAGTCGAAGCCGAGCTCCTGGAACGCCCGATCCGGATCGATGGACTCCGGACTCGCGTTGCCCAGCACCGTGGCGATGTTGGAGCGGACCAGGTCCAGCAGCACAGCGTGTTGCTCGTCCTCGGGCAGGCCCTCGAGGCGTTGCAGCAGAGCTGATTTCGACTTCGCCGCGGCCAGCGAATCGTCAACCTGGCGACGGGTCGGCGCGTTGATGAGATCAACGAACATCGGCGGCAAGGTCCCCCCGTCGAACTTGACCCGCAGCGCCGCAAGGTCGATGTGGGCAGGCAAGAGGAACGGTTCGTCGACAATCAGCGCGGTGTCCATCAAGTCCAGTGCCTGATCGGAGGACATCGCCACAATGCCGTCCCGGCCGAACCGGGCACGATCGGCGGCGCCCAGCGCACCGGTCATGGCACTGGCCTGGTCCCATAATCCCCAGCCCAGCGACATCGCAGGCAACCCGGAGGAACGCCGGTGCACGGCCAACCCGTCCAGGAACGAGTTGGCGGCCGCGTAGTTCGCCTGACCCGAGGCGCCCGCCAGCCCGGCCATCGACGAAAACAGGACGAAGGCAGACACATCGAGGTCGCGGGTCAACTCGTGCAGGTTCCAGGCCCCATCGACCTTGGCCCGCAGCACCGCATCAACCCGTTCCGGGGTCAACGAGGAAATCACGGCGTCGTCGAGCATCCCGGCGGCGTGTATGACGCCGGAAAGGGGGCGTTGCACCGGGATATCGGCGATCACCTTGGCCAATGCCTCGCGATCAGCGACATCGCAGGCCACCACCTGAACCTGGGCCCCGTTCGCACTGAGCTCGGTCACCAGCTCCGCGGCACCCGGCGCATCCAGGCCGCGCCGGCTCACCAGCACGACGTTGCGCGCATCGTGGCGCGACACCACATGGCGGGCCAGCGCCGAACCGGCCATCCCGGTCCCGCCGGTGATCAGCACGGTGCCGGCAGCCAGCCCGCTACCCGGGCCAGAAGGCAGAGTCATCACGACCTTGCCCACATGACGGGCCTGACTCAAGTACCGCAACGCCGCGGGTGCGCGGCGAACGTCAAATCTGGTCACCGGCAACGGGCGTAGCACGTCGTCGCCGAACAGCGCGGCCAGCTCGTCGAGGATCTGCTGAATGCGCTCCGGCCCCGCTTCGAAGAGATCAAAAGCTCGGTACCGCACACCCGGGTGTTGCCGGGCGATCTCTGCGGGCTCGCGGATGTCGGTCTTGCCCATCTCCAGGAAGATCCCGCCGGGGGCGACCAGTCGCAGCGAAGCGTCGACGAAATCACCGGCCAGCGAATCCAGCACCACATCCATGCCGCGTCCAGCGGTGACCGCCCGGAACCTGTCCTCGAATTCCAGGCTGCGCGAATCGGAAATGTGATCGTCGTCAAAGCCCATGGCCCGCAACGTGTCCCACTTACCGCGGCTGGCTGTTGCGAAAACCTCCAGGCCCAGGTGCCGGGCCAGCTGCACCGCGGCCATCCCGACGCCGCCGGCAGCGGCGTGCACCAGAACTCGCTGACCGGGCTTTGCCGCGGCCAGATCCGTCAGTGCGTAGTACGCGGTGGCGAACACCACGGTGGTGGTCGCGGCGGCGGTATGCGACCACCCGGCCGGCAGCTTGGCCAGCAGTCGCTGGTCGGTGGTGGCGACCGTTCCGGTTCCGTCGGGGAACAGGCCCATGACGCGGTCGCCGATCGCGAAACGGCAATCCTGCGAAGCACTTTCCGGCCCCGTCTCTAAGACGACACCGGACGCCTCGATACCCATCACCGCATCCGGGTCGGGGTAGAGACCCAGCGCGATCATCACGTCGCGGAAGTTGGCCGCGATGGCCGACAGGGCTACCCGAACCTGACCGGGACCCAAGGGCGCGTCGACGTCGGGGATTCGCTCCAGTCGCAGGTTCTCGAAGGTGCCGCGACTGCTCATGCCGAGCCGCCACGGACCATCACCCGGCGGCACCAACAGACCGCCGACGGCGCGACTGCCGTGCACGCGCGCGAGGTATACCTTTGCACCACGGACCAACACCTGCGGCTCGGCGGCCGCCAGAATCGCCGCCACTGCGTCGTCGTCAAGCGGCCCGTCGGTATCGACCAGCACAATCCGGCCGGGATGCTCGGTCTGCGCCGAACGCACCAAACCCCACACCGCGGCGCCGGCCAGATCGGTGATGTCCTCCCCCGGCAGCGTCATTGCACCCCGGGTCGCCACCACCAAAGTCCCTGCGCCCTCGCGGGCCAGCCACGACTGCAGTACCGGCAGCACCGCACGGGTGGCCGCATACACTCCCGCCAGGACGTCGTCGGCGACCGGCGCAGACTCGAATACCACCGCCGATCGCCGGCCCTCGTCGACGTCCAATTCCGTTGCCCCCCAGGGGGACACCGATACCGGCTGCACCGAAGACGACGGCTGCGCGGACCAGACGACTTCGAAGAGCCGGTCCGGTCCGGAGTTCGACACCGCGGCCAACAATTGCTGATCGGTCACGGGGCGGGCCACCATCGACGCCACCGAAAGAACCGGCAGCCCAAGGCCATCGGCGAGCTCGATCGACACCGCCTGATCGCCCACCGGGACGATCCGCGCCCGCACCGCCGCCGCGCCCGCGGCATGCAGAGACACCCGCTGCCAGGAGAACGGCACCATCATCGAGCCTTTGGCAATCTCGTCGCCCTCGGATGCCAGGATCACCGCGTGTAGTGCGGCGTCGAGCATCACCGGATGGACACCGAACCCGGCCACGGACACCCCGGCATCCGCGGGCAGCGTGACTTCGGCGAAGACTTCGTCGCCGCGACGCCACATCGAGGTCAGGCCGCGAAACGCGGGGCCGTAGCCGTAACCGCGCTCGGCCAGCCGCTCATAGCCATCGCCGACGTCGACCGGGACCGCACCGACCGGCGGCCATGCCGACAGGTCCGCGCTCGGCTCGGCCGACCCCACTCGCAACATGCCCTCGGCGTGCAACGACCAGCCGGACCCGGCCTCGGCCCGGGAGAAGACCGACACGTTACGGGCACCCGTTTCATCAGCACCGCCGACCACCACCTGGACCGCGACCGACCCACCGGCCGGAAGCACCAGGGGCGTCGCAAGATTCAGCTCGTCGACGACTCCGCAGCCCACCTCGTCTCCGGCGCGGATCGCCAGTTCGACGAACCCCGCTCCGGGAAACAGCACGACTCCGCCCACGGCGTGATCGGACAACCAGGTCTGCACGCTGGGCGACAACCGGCCCGTCAGCACCACTCCACCCGACGCCGGCAGCTCGACCACCGCGCCCACCAACGGGTGTTCGGTGGCCGCCAGGCCCAGACCGGCCGCATCGGCCGGGGCGCCGTCGCCGGCGAGCCAAAACCGCCGCCGCTCAAAGGCATAGGTGGGCAGCTCGACGAAATTGGCTCGCCCGACCGCGCCGCGCCAGTCCACGTCCATCCCGGCAACAAACCCGTGCGCGATCGCGTTGATCAGGGTTTCCGGCTCCGGACGGTCCTTGCGCAACGCGGACATCGTGATGACCGGTGCATCGGCGAGCGATTCCTCGATAGCTGCCGCCAGCCCACTGCTGGGCCCGACCTCGAGGAAGCGGGTTGCGCCGGCGGAGTGCACGAAACGGACACTGTCGGCGAATCTCACCGCCTCGCGCACATGCCGCTTCCAATAGGCCGCCGTGGCGTAGTCGTCCCCGGCCAGCTGCCCGGTCACGTTCGACACGATCGGGATGGTGGGCTTGCCGATGGCGAGTCCGGCAGCGACCGTTCCGAATTCGTCAATCATCGGATCCATCAACGGAGAGTGGAAGGCATGCGAGACGGCCAGTCGGTGTACGCGTCGGCCGTCGGCACGCAGCCGGTCGGCGATTGTGGTCACCTTGTCTTCATCGCCCGAAATCACCACCGAGCCCGGCCCGTTGACCGCCGCGATGCCGACCTCGGGGACCAGGAGCGGGCGCACCTCGGATTCGGTGGCCTGCACCGCGATCATCGCCCCGCCCGCCGGCAGCGCCTGCATGAAGCGGCCCCGGGCGGCCACCAGTACCGCGGCATTCTCCAGCGACAAGACACCGGCGACGTGCGCGGCAGCCAACTCGCCGATCGAGTGACCCATCACGAAGTCTGGTCGCACACCCCAAGATTCGAGCAGCCGGAACAGGGCGACTTCCACCGCGAACAATGCCGGTTGGGCGAATTCGGTGGTGTTCAACAAGTCTTCGTCGTGACCCCAGATGACTTCGCGCAAAGGGCGCAGCAGGTGCCGGTCCAGTTCCGCGACAGCGGCGTTGAACGCCTCGGCGAATACCGGATAACCGGCGTGCAGTCCCATCCCCATGCCCAGAATCTGGGAGCCCTGGCCCGGGAAGACAAAGACGGTCTTGCCGCCTGGTGTCACGGCGCCGCGGATGACCGTGACGGCCTCACCGCCGGCCAATTCGTCGAGGCCGGTCAGCAACCGGTCGCGGTCGATACCGGTGATGACGGCGCGATGCTCGAAGTTCGACCGGCCAGCCAGGGACCATGCCACATCGGCGAGGTCGAGCTCGCCGGCCGCGCGAAGATGTGCGGCCAGCCTGGACGCGTGAGAACCCAATGCCGACAGAGACTTTGCCGACACCACCCACGGCAGTACCGGCGCCGTGGGACGGTCGACGACGTGGCCGGCTTCGACGGGCTGCTCGACCGGGATGGCCTCGATGATCACGTGGGCGTTGGTGCCGGAGATGCCGAACGACGAAACCCCCGCCCGGCGTGGGTGATCCGCCGGCCACCGCCGCGCCTCGGTCAGCAACGACACCGCACCCGCCGACCAATCCACATGCGGGCTGGGCTGATCCACATGCAACGTCGCCGGCAGCAGCTCGTGACGCATCGCAAGCACCATCTTGATCACACCGGCCACCCCGGCGGCGGCCTGCGTGTGACCCATATTCGACTTGATCGACCCCAACCACAGCGGCTCGGTGCGATCCTGGCCGTAGGTCGCCAACAACGCCTGCGCCTCAATCGGATCACCCAATGTGGTGCCGGTGCCGTGTCCTTCCACCACGTCGACCTCGGCCGCCGACAACCCGGCGCTGGCCAATGCGGCGCGCACCACCCGCTGCTGGGACGGACCGTTGGGCGCGGTCAACCCGTTGGAGGCGCCATCCTGATTGACCGCCGAACCCCGCACCACCGCCAGCACCGGATGACCCAACCGACGTGCATCCGAGAGCCGTTCGACGACGAGCATGCCGCCGCCCTCGGAGAACCCGGTGCCGTCCGCCGCTCCTGCGTACGCCTTGCACCGGCCATCCACTGACAAGCCCCGCATCCGGCTGAACTCGACGAAGATGTCCGGTGTGGCGTTGACCGTGACGCCGCCGGACAGGGCCAGGTCGCACTCGCCCGAACGCAGCGACTGCGCCGCCATGTGCAACGCGACCAACGACGAGGAGCACGCCGTGTCCACCGACACCGCCGGACCCTCCAGCCCCAGCACATAGGACACCCGGCCCGACGCCACACTCGAGGATTGGCCGGTCAGCCGGAAACCCTCGGCGGTCGGTGCGGCGCCCATGCCGTACCCCTGGGTGTACACCCCGGCGAACATGCCCGTCGCACTGCCACGCAACGCGCCGGGTTCGATCCCTGCTCGCTCCAAGGCTTCCCAGGACAGTTCGAGGAACATTCGCTGCTGCGGGTCCATCGCGAGCGCCTCGCTCGGCGTGATGCCGAAGAAGGCGGGGTCGAAGTCCGCGACGCCGTCCACGAAGCCGCCGGTCCGGGTGTAGCAGGTGCCCGGGACATCGGGATCCGGGTTGTACACGCCGGCCAAATCCCAACCGCGGTCACTCGGGAACTCCGACAGCACGTCACGGCCGGCGGTCAGCATCTCCCACAGATCCTCCGGAGAAGTCACCCCGCCCGGATAGCGGCAGGACATGC